>NZ_CALPCD010000015.1 GCF_943192915.1 Anaerotardibacter muris | reverse complement strand
TCAAAAATGTCAGCAGGCCCCCTGGCCAGAAGATGATATAAAACCCCTAAGACCTTTTTGTATACATTTATATGAAGCACCTGATTTCCGCGTGACTTTAAAATTTCCATTTGTCTCTATGTGTAACAAAAGGTATATAAGCAAACCCAAAAATAAAGAAATCGGATCAGTTTCTGGAAAGACTGATTCCATTTCTTTATTTTTCAGGTTTGCTTATATACTTTTTGTTATACATAGGGATGAATACAGAGTCACGCGGGGGTCAGCAGTCCTGACCTTTATCAAAATCAGGTGCTTCACATAAATGTATAAAAAAAAGGTCTTAGGAATATTACATCATCTTCTGGCCATGAGTGAGACCTGCTGACATTTTATGATCCTTTCTTTCTGATAACCAAAAAACTTATTTCTTCCAAGGGTGTTTTTTCTTAAACCAGGCACCACCCTCCAAATAAAGTTACATTCCTATAGGGTGAGGGTGTAGTGAGTTACAATCAAGAAAGGAATTTATTTAACCCAAGGTTAACATGATTAATCTTAAAGGTTAATACTTATTTCTCCTATATGCTAGTTATATTCATTATAAGGGCAGGGAATATGGAGATTTAGCAGCAAACATCAGCCCAACAAATGAAAATCCTTTCACCAATGTTCCCCTTAAGATCTATTTAGTCTTAAGATATGATAAAGTTACATTTTTACATAGCAAGGACACAGTGATTTATAACAAAGTACAGTGATCTATTACAAAAGAGAAAATCCATTAACTCAAAAAGTCTAGTATTGCTAACATCAAAAACTACTATATTTCCTTTTCTATATTCCAAATACATTGATTAATATATTCCCAGGTGCCTAAGGATATGGAGGCCTGATGGCAATCGTTGACTCATCATTGAAAAAAGCCCTATGCTAATACTCCAAACTCTCAACCATAAACAGCACAGAGTGTTTGGAGTATTTTGAAAATCTTTATTAGCATAGGGCTTTTCTCATTGTTGAGTCAATGATTGCCGCCAGGCTTCCA
>NZ_CALPCD010000014.1 GCF_943192915.1 Anaerotardibacter muris | reverse complement strand
GATCTCATTCAGATATGAAGGAGATCCTTGCTGGGTACAGTAATCTGGGCTGTAGGTTATTTTCTTTCATCACTTTAAGTATGTCTTGCCATTCCCTCCTGGCCTGAAGAGTTTCTATTGAAAGATCAGCTGTTATCCTTATGGGAATCCCCTTGTGTGTTATTTGTTGTTTTTCCCTTGCTGCTTTTAATATTTGTTCTTTGTGTTTGATCTTTGTTAATTTGATTAATATGTGTCTTGGGGTGTTTCGCCTTGGGTTTATCCTATTTGGAACTCTCTGGGTTTCTTGGACTTGGGTGATTATTTCCTTCCCCATTTTAGGGAAGTTTTCAACTATTATCTCCTCAAGTATTTTCTCATGGTCTTTCTTTTTGTCTTCTTCTTCTGGGACTCCTATGATTCGAATGTTGGGGCGTTTCACATTGTCCTGGAGGTCTCTGAGATTGTCCTCATTTCTTTTAATTCGTTTTTCTTTTTTCCTCTCTGATTCATTTATTTCTACCATTCTATCTTCTATTTCACTAATCCTATCTTCTGCCTCCGTTATTCTACTATTTGTTGCCTCCAGAGAGTTTTTGATCTCATTTATTGCATTATTCATTATATATTGACTCTTTTTTATTTCTTCTAGGTCCTTGTTAAACCTTTCTTGCATCTTCTCAATCCTTGTCTCCAGGCTATTTATCTGTGATTCCATTTTGATTTCAAGATTTTGGATCATTTTCACTATCATTATTCGGAATTCTTTCTCCGGTAGATTCCCTATCTCTTCCTCTTTTGTTTGGTTTGGTGGGCATTTCTCCTGTTCCTTTACCTGCTGAGTATTCCTCTGTCTCTTCATCTTGGTTATATTGCTGCATTTGGGGTGGCCTTTTTATATTCTGGTAATTTGTGGAGTTCTCTTTATTATGGAGCTTCCTCACTTTGGGTGGGGTTCTATCAGTGGCTTGTCAAGGTTTCCTGGTTAGGGAGGCTTGTGTTGGAGTTCTGGTGGGTGGAGCTGGATTCTTCTCTCTGGAGTGCAATGAAGTGTCCAGTAATGAGTTATAAGATATCTATGGTTTTGGAGTAACTTGAGCTGCCTGTATATTGAAGCTCAGGGGTGTGTTCCTGTGTTGCTGGAGAATTTGCATGGTATGTCTTGCTCTGGAACTTGTTGGCCCTTGGGTAGTCAGGAGTTCTCTGGTGTTCTCAGGGTTTGG
>NZ_CALPCD010000013.1 GCF_943192915.1 Anaerotardibacter muris | reverse complement strand
TAAAATCAACACACAGAAATCCCTTGCATTCCTATACACTAATAATGAGAAAGTAGAAAAAGAAATTAAGGAAACAATTCCATTCACCATTGCAACGAAAAGAATAAAATACTTAGGAATATATCTACCTAAAGAAACTAAAGACCTATATATAGAAAACTATAAAACACTGATGAAAGAAATCAAAGAGGACACTAATAGATGGAGAAATATACCATGTTCATGGATTGGAAGAATCAATATAGTGAAAATGAGTATACTACCCAAAGCAATCTACAGATTCAATGCAATCCCTATCAAGCTACCAGCGGTATTTTTCACAGAACTAGAACAAATAATTTCAAGATTTGTATGGAAATACAAAAAACCTCGAATAGCCAAAGCAATCTTGAGAAAGAAGAATGGAACTGGAGGAATCAACTTGCCTGACTTCAGGCTCTACTACAAAGCCACAGTCATCAAGACAGTATGGTACTGGCACAAAGACAGACATATAGATCAATGGAACAAAATAGAAAGCCCAGAGATAAATCCACACACATATGGACACCTTATCTTTGACAAAGGAGGCAAGAATATACAATGGAGTAAAGACAATCTCTTTAACAAGTGGTGCTGGGAAAACTGGTCAACCACTTGTAAAAGAATGAAACTAGATCACTTTCTAACACCACACACAAAAATAAACTCAAAATGGATTAAAGATCTAAATGTAAGACCAGAAACTATAAAACTCCTAGAGGAGAACATAGGCAAAACACTCTCAGACATAAATCACAGCAGGATCCTCTATGATCCACCTCCCAGAATTCTGGAAATAAAAGCAAAAATAAACAAATGGGATCTAATTAAAATTAAAAGCTTCTGCACAACAAAGGAAAATATAAGCAAGGTGAAAAGACAGCCTTCTGAATGGGAGAAAATAATAGCAAATGAAGCAACTGACAAACAACTAATCTCAAAAATATACAAGCAACTTATGCAGCTCAATTCCAGAAAAATAAACGACCCAATCAAAAAATGGGCCAAAGAACTAAATAGACATTTCTCCAAAGAAGACATACGGATGGCTAACAAACACATGAAAAGATGCTCAACATCACTCATTATTAGAGAAATGCAAATCAAAACCACAATGAGGTACCACTTCACACCAGTCAGAATGGCTGCGATCCAAAAATCTGCAAGCAATAAATGCTGGAGAGGGTGTGGAGAAAAGGGAACCCTCCTACACTGTTGGTGGGAATGCAAACTAGTACAGCCACTATGGAGAACAGTGTGGAGATTCCTTAAAAAATTGCAAATAGAACTACCTTATGACCCAGCAATCCCACTTCTGGGCATACACACCGAGGAAACCAGAATTGAAAGAGACACATGTACCCCAATGTTCATCGCAGCACTGTTTATAATAGCCAGGACATGGAAACAACCTAGATGTCCATCAGCAGATGAATGGATAAGAAAGCTGTGGTACATATACACAATGGAGTATTACTCAGCCATTAAAAAGAATACATTTGAATCAGTTCTAATGAGATGGATGAAACTGGAGCCGATTATACAGAGTGAAGTAAGCCAGAAAGAAAAACACCAATACAGTATACTAACACATATATATGGAATTTAGGAAGATGGCAATGACGACCCTGTATGCAAGACAGGGAAAGAGACACAGATGTGTATAACGGACTTTTGGACTCAGAGGGAGAGGGAGAGGGTGGGATGATTTGGGAGAATGACATTCTAACATGTATACTATCATGTGAATTGAATCGCCAGTCTATGTCTGACGCAGGATGCAGCATGCTTGGGGCTGGTGCATGGGGATGACCCAGAGAGATGTTATGGGGAGGGAGGTGGGAGGGGGGTTCATGTTTGGGAATGCATGTAAGAATTAAAGATTTTAAAATTTAAAAAATAAAAAACTAAAAATAAAAAAAAATTTAAAAAAATTAAAAAAAACAAAAAAAAGATTCTTTTTCTGGGAATGCCTGAGAAATGGG
>NZ_CALPCD010000012.1 GCF_943192915.1 Anaerotardibacter muris | reverse complement strand
CAGACAAGCAAAAGCTGAGAGAATTCAGCACCACCAAACCAGCTCTCCAACAAATGCTAAAGGATATTCTCTAGACAGGAAACACAAAAAGGGTGTATAAACTCGAACCCAAAACAATAAAGTAAATGGCAACGGGATCATACTTATCAATAATTACCTTAAACGTAAATGGGTTGAATGCCCCAACCAAAAGACAAAGACTGGCTGAATGGATACAAAAACAAGACCCCTATATATGCTGCCTACAAGAGACCCACCTCAAAACAAGGGACACATACAGACTGAAAGTGAAGGGCTGGAAAAAGATATTCCATGCAAATAGAGACCAAAAGAAAGCAGGAGTAGCAATACTCATATCAGATAAAATAGACTTTAAAACAAAGGCTGTGAAAAGAGACAAAGAAGGACACTACATAATGATCAAAGGATCAATCCAAGAAGAAGATATAACAATTATAAATATATATGCACCCAACATAGGAGCACCGCAATATGTAAGACAAATGCTAACAAGTATGAAAGGGGAAATTAACAATAACACAATAATAGTGGGAGACTTTAATACCCCACTCACACCTATGGACAGATCAACTAAACAGAAAATTAACAAAGAAACACAAACTTTAAATGATACATTAGATCAGTTAGACCTAATTGATATCTATAGGACATTTCACCCCAAAACAATGAATTTCACCTTTTTTTCAAGTGCTCATGGAACCTTCTCCAGGATAGATCACATCCTGGGCCATAAATCTAAACTTGATAAATTCAAAAAAATCGAAATCATTCCAAGCATCTTTTCTGACCATAATGCATTAAGATTAGATCTCAATTACAGGAGAAAAACTATTAAAAATTCCAACATATGGAGGTTGAACAACACACTTCTGAATAACCAACAAATCACAGAAGAAATCAAAAAAGAAATCAAAATATGCATAGAAACTAATGAAAATGAAAACACAACAACCCAAAACCTGTGGGACACTATAAAAGCAGTGCTAAGGGGAAAGTTCATAGCAATACAGGCATACCTCAAGAAACAAGAAAAAAGTCAAATAAATAACCTAACTCTACACCTAAAGCAACTAGAAAAGGAAGAAATGGAGAACCCCAGAGTTAGTAGAAGGAAAGAAATCTTAAAAATTAGGGCAGAAATAAATGCAAAAGAAACAAAAGAGACCATAGCAAAAATCAACAAAGCCAAAAGCTGGTTCTTTGAAAGGATAAATAAAATTGACAAACCATTAGCCAGACTCATCAAGAAACAAAGAGAGAAAAATCAAATCAATAAAATTAGAAATGAAAATGGAGAGATCACAACAGACAACACAGAAATACAAAGGATCATAAGAGACTACTATCAGCAGTTATATGCCAATAAAATGGACAACGTGGAAGAAATGGACAAATTCTTAGAAAAGTACAATTTTCCAAAACTGAACCAGGAAGAAATAGAAAATCTTAACAGACCCATCACAAGCACGGAAATTGAAACTGTAATCAGAAATCTTCCAGCAAACAAAAGCCCAGGTCCAGACGGCTTCACAGCTGAATTCTACCAAAAATTTCGAGAAGAGCTAACACCTATCCTACTCAAACTCTTCCAGAAAATTGCAGAGGAAGGTAAACTTCCAAACTCATTCTATGAGGCCACCATCACCCTAATACCAAAACCTGACAAAGATGCCACAAAAAAAGAAAACTACAGGCCAATATCACTGATGAACATAGATGCAAAAATCCTCAACAAAATTCTAGCAATCAGAATCCAACAACACATTAAAAAGATCATACACCATGACCAAGTGGGCTTTATCCCAGGGATGCAAGGATTCTTCAATATCTGCAAATCAATCAATGTAATTCACCACATTAACAAATTGAAAAATAAAAGCCATATGATTATCTCAATAGATGCAGAGAAGGCCTTTGACAAAATTCAACATCCATTTATGATAAAAACTCTCCAGAAAGCAGGAATAGAAGGAACATACCTCAACATAATAAAAGCTATATATGACAAACCCACAGCAAACATTATCCTCAATGGTGAAAAATTGAAAGCATTTCCCCTAAAGTCAGGAACAAGACAAGGGTGTCCACTTTCACCGCTACTATTCAACATAGTTCTGGAAGTTTTGGCCACAGCAATCAGAGCAGAAAAAGAAATAAAAGGAATCCAAATTGGAAAAGAAGAAGTAAAACTCTCACTGTTTGCAGATGACATGATCCTCTACATGGAAAACCCTAAAGACTCCACCAGAAAATTACTAGAGCTAATCAATGAATATAGTAAAGTTGCAGGATA
>NZ_CALPCD010000011.1 GCF_943192915.1 Anaerotardibacter muris | reverse complement strand
GAAGACTCTACACATGGACATCACCAGATGGTCAACACTGAAATCAGACTGATTATATTCTTTGCAGCCAAAGATGGAGAAGCTCTATACAGTCAGCAAAAACAAGACCGGGAGCTGACTGTGGCTCAGATCATGAACTCCTTATTGCCAAATTCAGACTTAAATTGAAGAAAGTAGGGAAAACCACTAGACCATTCAGGTATGACCTAAATCAAATCCCTTATGATTATACAGTGGAAGTGAGAAATAGATTTAAGGGACTAGATCTGATAGATAGAGTGCCTGATGAACTATGGAATGAGGTTCGTGACATTGTACAGGAGACAGGGATCAAGACCATCCCCATGGAAAAGAAATGCAAAAAAGCAAAATGGCTGTCTGAGGAGGCCTTACAAATAGCTGTGAAAAGAAGAGAAGTGAAAAGCAAAGGAGAAAAGGAAAGATATAAGCATCTGAATGCAGAGTTCCAAAGAATAGCAAGGAGAGATAAGAAAGCCTTCCTCAGTGATCAATGCAAAGAAATAGAGGAAAACAACAGAATGGGAAAGACTAGAGATCTCTTCAAGAAAATTAGAGATACCAAGGGAACATTTCATGCAAAGATGGGCTCAATAAAGGACAGAAATGGTATGGACCTAACAGAAGCAGAAGATATTAAGAAGAGGTGGCAAGAATACACAGAAGAACTGTACAAAAAAGATCTTCACGACCCAGATAATCACGATGGTGTGATCACTCACCTAGAGCCAGACATCCTGGAATGTGAAGTCAAGTGGGCCTTAGAAAGCATCACTACGAACAAAGCTAGTGGAGGTGATGGAATTCCAGTTGAGCTATTTCAAATCCTGAAAGATGATGCTGTGAAAGTGCTGCACTCAATATGCCAGCAAATTTGGAAAACTCAGCAGTGGCCACAGGACTGGAAAAGGTCAGTTTTCATTCCAATCCCAAAGAAAGGCAATGCCAAAGAATGCTCAAACTACTGCACAATTGCACTCATCTCACACGCTAGTAAAGTAATGCTCAAAATTCTCCAAGCCAGGCTTCAGCAATACGTGAACCGTGAACTTCCAGATGTTCAAGCTGGTTTTAGAAAAGGCAGAGGAACCAGAGATCAAATTGCCAACATCCGCTGGATCATGGAAAAAGCAAGAGAGTTCCAGAAAAACATCTATTTCTGCTTTATTGACTATGCCAAAGCCTTTGACTGTGTGGATCACAATAAACTGTGGAAAATTCTGAAAGAGATGGGAATACCAGACCACCTGACCTGCCTCTTGAGAAATCTGTATGCAGGTCAGGAAGCAACAGTTAGAACTGGACATGGAACAACAGACTGGTTCCAAATAGGAAAAGGAGTACGTCAAGGCTGTATATTGTCACCCTGCTTATTTAACTTATATGCAGAGTACATCATGAGAAACGCTGGGCTGGAAGAAGCACAAGCTGGAATCAAGATTGCCAGGAGAAATATCAATAACCTCAGATATGCAGATGACACCACCCTTATGGCAGAAAGTGAAGAGGAACTAAAAAGCCTCTTGATGAAAGTGAAAGAGGAGAGTGAAAAAGTTGGCTTAAAGCTCAACATTCAGAAAACGAAGATCATGGCATCTGGTCCCATCACTTCATGGGAAATAGATGGGGAAACAGTGGAAACAGTGTCAGACTTTATTTTTTGGGGCTCCAAAATCACTGCAGATGGTGACTGCAGCCATGAAATTAAAAGACGCTTACTCCTTGGAAGAAAAGTTATGACCAACCTAGATAGCATATTCAAAAGCAGAGACATTACTTTGCCGACTAAGGTCCGTCTAGTCAAGGCTATGGTTTTTCCAGTGGTCATGTATGGATGTGAGAGTTGGACTGTGAAGAAGGCTGAGCGCCGAAGAATTGATGCTTTTGAACTGTGGTGTTGGAGAAGACTCTTGAGAGTCCCTTGGACTGCAAGGAGATCCAACCAGTCCATTCTGAAGGAGATCAGCCCTGGGATTTCTTTGGAAGGAATGATGCTAAAGCTGAAACTCCAGTACTTTGGCCACCTCATGCGAAGAGTTGACTCATTGGAAAAGACTCTGATGCTGGGAGGGATTGGGGGCAGGAGGAGAAGGGGACGACAGAGGATGAGATGGCTGGATGGCATCACTGACTCGATGGACGTGAGTCTGAGTGAACTCCGGGAGTTGGTGATGGACAGGGAGGCCTGGCGTGCTGCGATTCATGGGGTCGCAAAGAGTCGGACACGACTGAGCGACTGAACTGAACTGAACTGATGCTTTTCATACAGGGGATGTTGTGAGAACAAAGTGAGTCTATTTGGTCCCACATTCCTGATTACTG
>NZ_CALPCD010000010.1 GCF_943192915.1 Anaerotardibacter muris | reverse complement strand
AAAATAATCCTTGACGCCGCTATCGTGGGCGAGGATAATACTGCCTTGCGCGACTCACGAGACGCGTGGCGTCATCGGGTCCCTCCCGAGGCGCGAAGAACCTTGAAAACCGGATACTGTAGAGAACTAATAAAGTAGTTACGTAAGCAAGAATTGAAGCTAGATAAACCTGTCGATCTTCTGATCGATGACAGAATCAAACTTCTGAAGATGGTCTTGTGACCATCTTATTCAAATGGAGAGTTTGATCCTGGCTCAGGATGAACGCTGGCGGCGTGCTTAACACATGCAAGTCGAACGATTAACCCATCTTCGGATGGTCATAGAGTGGCGAACGGGTGAGTAACACGTGACCAACCTGCCTTCCACATTGGGATAACCTAGAGAAATCTAGGCTAATACCAAATACTCTTGGGATGCCGCATGGCAACCCAAGGAAAGCTTTTGCGGTGGAAGATGGGGTCGCGGCCCATTAGGTAGTTGGTGGGGTAGTGGCCTACCAAGCCGACGATGGGTAGCCGGGTTGAGAGACCGACCGGCCACATTGGGACTGAGATACGGCCCAGACTCCTACGGGAGGCAGCAGTGGGGAATTTTGCGCAATGGGCGAAAGCCTGACGCAGCAACGCCGCGTGCGGGATGACGGCCTTCGGGTTGTAAACCGCTTTCAGTGGGAAAGACAATGACGGTACCCACACAAGAAGCTCCGGCTAAATACGTGCCAGCAGCCGCGGTAATACGTATGGAGCAAGCGTTATCCGGATTTATTGGGCGTAAAGCGCGCGTAGGCGGCTTGTTAAGCAAGGTCTTAAATCTTGGGGCTCAACCTCAAGCCGGATCTTGAACTGGCAGGCTCGAGTATGGTAGAGGAAAGTGGAATTCCCAGTGTAGCGGTGAAATGCGCAGATATTGGGAAGAACACCGATGGCGAAGGCAGCTTTCTGGGCCATTACTGACGCTGAGGTGCGAAAGCTAGGGGAGCAAACAGGATTAGATACCCTGGTAGTCCTAGCCGTAAACGATGGGCACTAGGTGTGGGGAGGAATACCTTTCCGTGCCGCAGCTAACGCATTAAGTGCCCCGCCTGGGGAGTACGGCCGCAAGGCTAAAACTCAAAGGAATTGACGGGGGCCCGCACAAGCAGCGGAGCATGTGGCTTAATTCGAAGCAACGCGAAGAACCTTACCAGGGCTTGACATATAGGTGAAGCGGTGGAAACACCGTGGCCGAAAGGAGCCTATACAGGTGGTGCATGGCTGTCGTCAGCTCGTGTCGTGAGATGTTGGGTTAAGTCCCGCAACGAGCGCAACCCCTGTTGCATGTTGCCAGCATTAAGTTGGGGACTCATGCGAGACTGCCGGCGTTAAGCCGGAGGAAGGTGGGGATGACGTCAAGTCATCATGCCCTTTATGTCCTGGGCTGCACACGTGCTACAATGGCCGGTACAACGGGCTGCAAGCTCGCGAGAGTAAGCGAATCCCTTAAAACCGGTCCCAGTTCGGATTGCAGGCTGCAATTCGCCTGCATGAAGTCGGAGTTGCTAGTAATCGCGGATCAGCATGCCGCGGTGAATACGTTCCCGGGCCTTGTACACACCGCCCGTCACACCACTCGAGTTGTCTGCACCCGAAGTCGCTGGCCTAACCTTTTGGAGGGAGGCGCCGAAGGTGTGGAGGGTAAGAGGGGTGAAGTCGTAACAAGGTAGCCGTACCGGAAGGTGCGGCTGGATCACCTCCTTTCTAGGGAGACTAAAAGATTAGTCTGGTAGCAAGTCGAGATCACTCCTTGCACCTAGATCGATTTCAAAACTTTAACTTCTTATCTGGATCGATTCTTGTGTTACTACTTTTCTTCTGCAGTATTCGGTTTTAAGGGTTCTTCTTGTATGAAGAAGCCTTAGACTTCTTTGGCACCTTGAAAGTTGTATAGCGTAATAAACATGATTTTTCGAAATCACTATCAATTCTTTTACTTAATGAAGTTAAGTAAGTGAAGTGATTCGCAAATCACGATCGCAATGATACGATCAACCTTGATTAAACCTAAATAGGTGAGATAAAGATATTAAGGGCACACGGCGGATGCCTTGGCACAAGAAGTCGATGAAGGACGTGACAAGCTGCGATAAGCTGCGGTGAGCTGCACATAGGCGTTATTAACCGCAGATTTCCGAATGGGGGAACCCAGATGAGGTAATGCTCATCTACTCCTGGCTGAATAAAATAGGCCAGGTAGAGACAACCCGGAGAACTGAAACATCTAAGTACCCGGAGGAAAAGAAATCAACCGAGATCGCGCTAGTAGCGGCGAGCGAACGCGCGCATAGCCTAAACCCATGCATGTGTAAATTTCAGGATGTTGCTGCATGTGGTGTCGTGGGGTCCATCTTTTCGAGAGCCTGTACTCTCGTGCGCAGTTACAAAATCCACTCATAGTCGAAGCGGTCTGGAAAGACCTACCAGAGAAGGTAATGGTCCTGTAGACGAAATGGATGGATCTGCGTTGATGGATACCCGAGTAATGCCGGACACGTGAAATCCGGTATGAATCTGGGGGGACCACCCTCCAAGGCTAAATACTCTCTTGTGACCGATAGCGAACCAGTACCGTGAGGGAAAGGTGAAAAGTACCCCGAGAGGGGAGTGAAATAGTACCTGAAACCGTGTGCCTACAAGCAGTCGGAGCGCTCTTGCAGCGTGACGGCGTGCCTTTTGTAGAATGAGCCAGCGAGTTACGATGTGCGGCGAGGTTAAGTTTTGAAACGAGCCGTAGTGAAAGCGAGCCTTTAAGATGGCGTTTTAGTCGTATGTCGTAGACGCGAAGCCGGGTGATCTATCCATGGGCAGGCTGAAGCAGAGGTAAGACTCTGTGGAGGGCCGAACCCACTTCGGTTGAAAACGGAGGGGATGACCTGTGGATAGGGGTGAAAGGCCAATCAAACTCGGAGATATCTCGTTCTCCCCGAAATAGCTTTAGGGCTAGCCTCGATTCGTTTACTTGCGGTGGTAGAGCACTGGATTCGTGCGGGGGCTTCACCGCCTACCAACCGAAACCAAACTCCGAATGCCGTAAGTCTAGAGATCGGGAGTCAGAACATGTGGGCTAAGCCGTGTGTTCGAGAGGGAAACAGCCCAGACCGCCTGCTAAGGTCCCTAAATTCATGCTAAGTGGCAAAGGATGTGCGTTTGCCTAGACAACCAGGATGTTGGCTTAGAAGCAGCCATGCATTTAAAGAGTGCGTAACAGCTCACTGGTCAAGTGGACATGCGCCGACAATTCACGGGGCTCAAGCATGATACCGAAGCAGCGGACTGTTTTTAACAGTGGTAGGGGAGCTTTCTTATCTGGGTCGAAGCTGTGTGGTAACGCATGGTGGACTGATAAGAAGTGAGAATGCTGGCATGAGTAACGAGAGCGGTGCGAGAAACACCGCCGCCGTAAGCCTAAGGGTTCCTGGGCAAGGCTAATCCTCCCAGGGTCAGTCGGGAGCTAAGACGAGGCGGACACGCGTAGTCGATGCACAACAGGTTGATATTCCTGTACCACCACGAATCGTTACGGACGATGGGGTGACGGAGAAGGATAGCTGGGCGGGGTTCTGGACGTCCCCGTGAAAGCGTGTAGGGTCTTTCCGTAGGTAAATCCGCGGAAAGGTATGCCTGAGACGTGAGACGAAGCTCTAAGTGAAGTCAGTGATTCCCTGCTTCCAAGAAAAACCTCTAAGCAGATATCGTGGTGCCCGTACCAAAACCGACACAGGTAGGCGGGTAGAGTATACCAAGGCGATCGGGAGAACTATGGTTAAGGAACTCGGCATAATGACTCCGTAACTTCGGGAGAAGGAGTGCCGCTCATGGGTGATAGGACACGCTCCTAAAAGCCTAGGGCGGTCGCAGTGAAACGGCCCAAGCGACTGTTTATCAAAAACACAGGACTCTGCTAAGTCGCAAGACGACGTATAGGGTCTGACGCCTGCCCGGTGCTGGAAGGTTACGTGGATGGGTTAGCCTTTTTAGGCGAAGCTCTGAAACTAAGCCCCAGTAAACGGCGGCCGTAACTATAACGGTCCTAAGGTAGCGAAATTCCTTGTCGGGTAAGTTCCGACCTGCACGAATGGCGTAACGATTTGGGCGCTGTCTCAACCATAGACCCGGTGAAATTGTATTATTCGTGAAGATGCGAATTACCCACGGAAGGACGGAAAGACCCCGTGAACCTTCACTACAGCTTGACATTGATCATTGGTTCTGTGTGTAGAGGATAGGTGGGAGACCGTGAAGCAGGAGCGCCAGCCTCTGTGGAGTCATCCTTGGAATACCACCCTCACAGTATTGGTGATCTAACGCGGCGCCGTTATCCGGGTCGCGGACCGTGTCAGGTGGGTAGTTTGACTGGGGCGGTCGCCTCCTAAAAGGTAACGGAGGCGTACGTAAGGTTTGCTCAGAACGGTTGGCAATCGTTCGTAGAGTACAAGAGTATAAGCAAGCTTGACTGCGAGACCTACAAGTCGAGCAGAGACGAAAGTCGGTTCTAGTGATCCGGCGGCTCAGAGTGGAATGGCCGTCGCTCAACGGATAAAAGGTACTCCGGGGATAACAGGCTGATCTTGCCCAAGAGTCCACATCGACGGCAAGGTTTGGCACCTCGATGTCGGCTCATCGCATCCTGGGGCTGAAGTTGGTCCCAAGGGTATGGCTGTTCGCCATTTAAAGCGGTACGCGAGCTGGGTTCAGAACGTCGTGAGACAGTTCGGTCCCTATCCTCCGCGGGCGTAAGAGAATTGAGAAGAGCTGCCCCTAGTACGAGAGGACCGGGGTGGACGAACCTCTGGTGTCGCAGTTGTTGACCAACAGCATAGCTGCTTAGCTACGTTCGGATCGGATAACCGCTGAAAGCATCTAAGTGGGAAGCCGACTTCAAGATGAGTTCTCTTTTTGGTAAGACCCCTTGTAGACTACGAGGTTGATAGGCTGCAGCTGTAAGCGCTGTGAGGCGTTCAGGCGAGCAGTACTAATTGGTCGAGCTCTTTATCACACACTATTTGATCTTGTATCACGATCGATGTTATATGCGCTATGCAACCTTCAGGGTAGCCATAAGACATGCAAGCGAATGCCTTGCATGAGCGGAACCATAGAGAGGGGGATCACCCGATCCCATTCCGAACTCGGTAGTTAAGCCCCTCTTCGCCGAAAGTACTGCGGTGTAGTCCGTGGGAGGATAGGGCGTTCTGCTCATGCAGGGCATTT
>NZ_CALPCD010000009.1 GCF_943192915.1 Anaerotardibacter muris | reverse complement strand
GGTTCATTTTTGTCCGGGACAAAAATGAACCCGTCCCCAACACTGAGAAGGAGATTCCCCATGGCAGAGACCGTGAACACCAAAGACATGACACTCGATCAATATGCTGAGACCATCATGTTCCCCGTTGGGGACCCGAACGATGGTTTCGCGCAGTACTTCATCGGGCAGAGCTACCTGGCACCAGTCTCTACCGAGCAGATCCCGTTCTTCAACGTTACTTTCGAACCACGCTGTCGCAATAACTGGCACATCCATCACGCCACTGAAGGCGGCGGACAGATGCTCGTGTGCGTAGGCGGTCGTGGTTGGTACCAAGAATGGGGCAAGCCAGCTCAGCAGATGCTCCCAGGCGATGTAGTGCATATTCCAGCCAACACGAAGCACTGGCATGGTGCCGCAGCTGATAGCTGGTTCAGCCACCTGGCCTTCGAGATCCCTGGCACGGATACCTCGAATGAATGGCTCGAACCAGTCGACGATGCCCACTACGATGCCCTCTGATCAGCAGCAGAGCACGCGAGGCAACCTGGATCCAGGCACCTTGCGCACTCGATAACATTTACGACTTGATTGCGAATGCGCCCTGCCACTGTGCGGGCGCATCGTTGGTATTATGATGGGTTTAAACAGCCCTCGATCCTCAAGGAAGAAAGCACCGATGCCCGAAGCTCACAACAAGCCCGCGAAGCAAGACGCCACCGAAAGTCCCGTGAAGGCGCGCGAGCGCAAGATCGTCTTCACCAGCTTCGTTGGTATCGCAGGCAACCTATTGCTCACCGCAATCAAGTTGGTAGCAGGCATCTTAGCGAATTCTATCGCGGTGATCCTTGACGCAGTGAACAGCCTTACGGATGCAGGATCTTCTATCATCACCATCATCGGCACCAAGCTCTCCAACAAGAAACCCAACAAGGAGCATCCTTACGGATACGGGCGCCTAGAATACGTCACATCCATGGCCATAGCGGTGATCATCCTTTATGCTGGCATCGCTTCGCTGGTAGAGTCGGTGAAGAAGATCATCTGGCCTGAAGCGCTTTCCTATTCTACGATCACGGTAGTTGTCATCATCATTGCGGTGGTCACCAAGATAATCATGGGCATCTATTTCAATCGCGCAGGTCACGCGGTGAATTCGCAACCGCTCATCGCCTCGGGCAAGGACAACATGTTCGATGCCATCCTTTCGGGAGGCACGCTGGTATCAGCATTCTTGAGCATGGTGTTCAACCTGAACATCGACGGCATCATCGGCGCTTTCATCTCGCTCTTCATCGTGAAGGCAGGTATCGACATCCTGCGCGAAGCCGTAAGCTCGGTGATCGGCGAGCGCGTCGATACCGACTACGCCCATCAACTTGAAGCGTTCATCAGCAGTTTCGAAGGCGTGCATGGAGTGTACGACCTGTCCGTCGACAACTATGGGCCCAATGAACGCGTTGGTTCTGCTCATATCGAAGTGGATGACAACATGCGCGCGAACCAAATACACGAGCTCACCCGCTCCATCGCGCTGGCGGTCTATCGAAAGTTCAACTGCATCATCACCATCGGCATCTATGCGTCGAACACCACCGGCGAATATGCTGAAGTGAAGACATCACTTGAAAAGCTGATAAAGAAACATCCTGAAGTATTGCAGATGCATGGCTTCTACGTCGATTCGAAGACCAAGACTTGCTACTTCGATCTGGTGGTCGATTTCGATCACGATGCTGAAGCCACTGCCGACGAGGTGATCAGCAAGATGAAGGCCGCTTATCCCTCGCTCACCTTCGCCACGGTCCTCGACCACGACATCAGCGACTAACACCCGAGAGAGCCCACAATGAATGGACTTACACCAAAGACTTACACCACCGACCGCGGTCGCATCGCATATTGGGTGACCGAGCAACCGAATCAGAGGCAACCTTGGCTCGTATTCTTGCCGGGTTTGACCGCAGATCATCGTCTATTCGATAGGCAGGTCGAGTATTTTGCCGCGAAAGCGAACCTGCTGGTTTGGGATGCGCCGAACCACGGCCTGTCACGTCCCTTTGCGCTCGATTGGACGCTCGACGATAAAGCGCGCTGGCTGAAAGGAATCCTCGATGCTGAAAGGATTGAACATCCCGTGCTTG
Source organism: Anaerotardibacter muris (assembly GCF_943192915.1). Classification (GTDB taxonomy): domain Bacteria; phylum Actinomycetota; class Coriobacteriia; order Coriobacteriales; family Eggerthellaceae; genus Anaerotardibacter; species Anaerotardibacter muris. The sequence goes on along the minus strand of NZ_CALPCD010000009.1, from coordinate 79,701 downwards.
TTGGGCAGTCTATGGGTGGCTACGTCTCGCAAGCATTCATGGATCTGTTTCCTGGCGTTGCGTGTGGTTTCGTTTCGGTTGATTCGTGTCCGTTGCAACGTTCATATTATGCAGCCTGGGAATTAGCTGCGCTCAGACATACGAAGCTCATGTTCCAAGCATTCCCCTGGAACGTACTCGTGAATCTTGGTGCGAAAGGTAATTTAACTACTGAATACGGACAGGCCATCATGCATGTGATGATGCGCAACTATCGCAAATCCGAATATTGCGACCTATCGGCTCACGGGTTCCGCGTTCTTGCCGAAGCGGTAGAGGCTGACCGCCCCTACCAAATCGATTGCCCTTTCTTGATCCTTTGTGGCGAGAAAGACGGCGCTGGTTCTGCTCGACGTTATAACCGCGCGTGGGAAGAACGCACGGGCAATCCCATTCATTGGATTCCCAACGCCGGTCATAATTCAACCTGCGACAACCCCGAATTCGTAAATGCAGCGATCGAAAATTTCCTTGATGACTTAACCTAGTTTTCTGTGCCCAAGCGTTTTACAAGTAGATGCGGCATAATCGAGTGCGTGACCAAGACTGATTAGGAGTTTAGGCGCGCTTCTTTTCGGCCTGGTCTTTTCGGGGGCGACCAGCTTTGGGTCGGTCTTCCAGGCGCGCATCTACAGAGCCCTTGGTGATCCAAAGAGTACCACCTTCTTTGAAGCCTTCGAGTTGGCATGTCTTCATCATTTGAGAGACACGGCCCGGAGTTACTCCTAAACGACGGGCCGCTTCGGATGCAGTCATCTTCTCGACCGTATCTCGTCCTGCCTCAACTGCGACAACCAGACGTTCACCACCATGTTGCAATTCATTACCGAACGTGGGGGTCGGAAACGGGATTTCATGCATGGCACGATGTTCCATGTCGATCTTCAGCCAATCGGCGGCCATTTCGCAAGCCTCTTGAAAAGTCTCGCCCTGAGTTGCGCCCAACATATCAAAGGGCTCTACTATGAAGAAATTCTCATCTTTGAACACTTCGAATTCGTATACGTGCAGCATTTCTTACCTCTTCCCATTTCGGTCAGAGCCTTTAAGCCCTACTTGCTTCTTCATATCCTCGAACGTCCTATTCCTGATCTCTCGATGCCGCCCTAGTACGGTCCATCGGCCATCAGGATGCACGAGTTTATCGTGATTAGCTGCTTTCTCGAGAGAGAATCCTCGAAGCCTAAAGAACCTGATCACGTCTTTGCGCTTGACCATCGCGCCTCTTCCTGTCGATAATTCTAAAAAATTTTATAGAATTTTACAACGGGAATACTAAATAATTTTTTAGGATTTTTTGAACTGAAAGTAAGAAATTTCTCACGTTTTTCTGAAATATAAAGCCTGGACACTAATCGTGAGCAACAAAACCACCAACAAAAATAGCTCGTGTCAAACCCTCTGCGCCCTAAGAAATTGGACGCTTTAAGGTTTGATCCCGCTTTTTCAGAATGTCCTGGCTAACGCTCTTCTTGCTTGGCGACTGCTTGTTCAGCAACGGCTTGCTCGATATGGACATCGAATTCATCGCTCCAGCATTCGCACTTGGGCAGGCCAGGTATCGATGACGCATGAAAGATGGGATCCACGCCCTCTTTGCGCTGGCGCGCGTAATCATCCATGCACTTCAGCGCCCACTTGCCCAGCAGTAAGATAGCGATCAAGTTGATGATGCACATGAAGCCCATCAGGATATCCGCCACATTCCAAGCCAGGTCGAAGCTGCTCAGGCAGCCAATGAACACGATGGCAAGACAAGCCACACGGAACCAGAACACAACGCCCTTACGTTCACCAACGATGAACTTCAAATTCGATTCCGCATAGAAGTAATTGCCGATCAAGCTGGTGTAAGCGAACAAGAACACCGCGATGGTGATGAACCCGATACCGAAGTCTCCCGCAAAATGATGCAGTGCCATCTGCACGAGCGGCATGCCGTTGAGCCCTGCGGCAGTCTGTGGGTCTTGCACCATGAACACCAGCACGATCATAGCCGAACAGGTGCAGATGAACAGCGTGTCGATATAGACCGAAAGCGTTTGGACCAGGCCCTGCTTGGCCGGATGCGAGACCGAAGCCGAAGCAGCAGCGTTCGGCGCAGAACCCATGCCCGCTTCATTCGAGAACAGACCACGCTTGATACCCAGCATCAAAGCCGACCCCGCGAAACCGCCGAAGATCGCCGTGAAGTCGAAGGCCGACTGGAACACCATGCCGAAAGCTTCAGGCAGAAGATAGAGATGTGTTATCGTAACGAACACGCCCAAGCCAATGTATGCCAGTGCCATGATAGGCACGACCCATGAATTGATCACTGAAATGCGATGAGCTCCGCCAAAGATGACCAAACCCGTGAACGCCGTCAGTACGATGCCCATCACCACCGCCGCGCCATTCGTAGCGTAGTCGGGAATGTAGTATTCCAGCGCTGACGCAGCATTATAAGCCTGAAGTTCATTGAATCCGATTGCGAAGCATGCGATCAGCGAAATAGCGAAGAGGATGCCCATCCAGCGCTTACCTAGACCCTGCTGGATGTAGTAAGCCGGGCCGCCACGGAACTGTCCGTCGCCTGCCCTCACCTTCCAAATCTGCGCGAGCGTGGACTCGATGAATGCCGAAGCGGCGCCCACTAGCGCCATCACCCACATCCAGAACAGTGCGCCAGGGCCACCGATAGCAAGCGCCGTAGCGATGCCAGCAATATTGCCCGTACCTACGCGCGAACCAGTGGAGACCATCATCGCCTGGAAGGAGGAAATGGTCTTACCGCCTTTATCCACCTTCTTCTCGAACAATTGCGAGAACATGTCTTTGATGTAGCGGAACTGCACGCCACGCGTACGGATGGTGAAATAGATGCCCGTGAACACGAGCAGCGCTACCAATATATAGGTGTACATGAAGTTATCTATGTCGCTGGTGATGAGCACCAGGAAGCTATTGATGCTAGTGAATTCCATTTCGTCCCCTCCAATTCAAGCACACGGCTGGGTACTTGCCAAAGCAAGTTCTCGGTCTTCGATCGGAGGCCTTAGAGCTGGCAGCCGACCTTATGCTCGCTTCGTGGGGGCGTGCTGCACCACACGTCAAAATGAGCTACTTTGATTTTAGAGTGAAACAAGACCGATCGTGTACAGGATGCAACGAATGGTCGTGATGCGAAAACAAGCTGTTACGCGCTAGAATACAACTCATCACAGATTCTTCGCATGCATGCGCGCGAAATCACCCGCTCGGAAAAGCCCCCAGCATATGCGGAATCGGTCGCGGAGGAAGGCATTTATGGATCACAACATCGACTGCTTGCTGTTCGATTGCGATGGCACCCTGATCGACACCTACGACATCATCCTTGAAGCCATGCGCTACATCGTGAATGGCGAACTGGGCCAAGATCGCAGCGATGAAGAGCTGATGCACGGCGTAGGCACTCCGCTCGAGGACCAGATGCGTACCTTCCTTGACGATGAATCGCAGGTCGATCGAACCGTAGCCGCCTATCGTGCCTACAACGACTCTATCCATGATGAAGGCGTGAACATCTTCCCAGGCGTGAAAGACGGACTCGAAGCACTGAAACGTGCGGGCTATCGCATGGGCGTGGTCACATCGAAGCGTCACTGGCTTGCCGATCGCGGGTTAGAGATCTGCGGCATTCGCGACTATTTCGAAGTGCTCATCGGATCGGATGACTTCCCTGTTCACAAGCCCGAACCTGGCCCCATCCTGGAAGCCTGTCGCCTCATGGGTGTTGATCCCGCGCACTGCGCCTACATCGGCGACAGCCCGTACGACATCAAAGCGGGTAATGCGGCGGGGTGCACTACGATAGCGGCACGCTGGGGCATGTTCTCACCTGAATCACTTACGGCCGAGCATCCTGATCATGAGATCGATACTTTCGCCGATCTGCCTAAACTGATTGAAGCCCTGAACCGCACGGAATAGGAACCAATGGAAACCACCGCAAAGAAAGAGACTATCTGGAGCCTGCCGTTCATCATCTTGATGGCGGTGAATCTGTTCCAATCCATGGCGGCGTTCATGGCAGGCACCACCCTGCCGCTCTACATCGATTCGATGGGCGCAACCACGGGTATGATCGGCATCGTGGTCAGTTCGTTCACGGTAACAGCGCTGCTCATTCGCCCATTCGCGGGGCCGGCGTTCGACAGCTTCTCGCGCAAATGGCTGCTGATCGCGTCGCAGGCTATCACGTGCATGTGCCTGTTCTTGTATGGCGTGGTCGACACGCTCGAGGCGTTGATCGTGGTCAGGCTCTTCCATGGCATCGGTATTGGCTGCGGCGGTCCGCTGGCTATGTCGCTGGTGTCGGAGTTCCTGCCCAAGGCGAAGTTCGCCAGCGGCATTAGCATCTACGCGCTGGCGCAGTCGGTTGCGCAGGTCATCGGCCCGGCGGTGGGTCTGTATCTTATCGACGCGATCGGATTTTCCGTCACGTATGCATCTGCGGCGGCATGCGTGCTCGTTGCGATCATGGGGATCCTATTGATCAAAGAACCGTATCACGAGCGTCTGAAATACGAGCTGAAGCTCGATCGCATGTTCGCGCCGCAAGCCGTGGGCAAAGGCGTGGCACTGATGCTGCTGGCAACATCATTTTCGTGTATGACCTCGTATGTTGTGCTGTACGGCTACTCGGTGGGCGTCGAGCAGATGAGCCTGTTCTTCGTCATCTACGCGCTCTGTCTGTTCGTCACGCGCCCGCTCTTCGGCAGCCTGGCGGACAGGTTCGGCACCCCGCGCTTGCTGGCCGTGGGCATCCTATTCTTCGCCAGTTCTTACATCGCGCTTTCGTTCGCGAACAGCCTGCCCGGCTTCATCCTTGCGGCCGTGTTGGGTTCGGCTGGCTTTGGCTGCTGTGCTCCGTTGCTGCAATCGCTCGCACTGGCGTCGGTGCCCATTTCGCGCCGCGGCGCCGCAAGCAACACCACCTTCACCGGCATGGATCTGGGCACGCTGCTTGGCCCCATCATCGGCGGATTCGTGGTCGAAAGCCTCGAGCCAGCAATGGGAAGCCTGTCGGGCGCGTATTCATCCATGTGGCTGGTTATGCTCATCCCCGCCATCGGCACCCTGCTCATCTCCATCTACTGGCTTGTGAAGCAAAAGATCCAGACCAGCCCCGAATAAGCCTCGAATACTTCGGGGACAGGTCCCAAGGTGCCCACTTTTAGAACGAGTGGGCTTTCAGCCAAGCAACGGCTTCGTCGACCAGCGGAGTGGCATCTTCGCCGTTAGGAAGAACTACCTGCTGATGTGGCAGCTCGCCAGCCATATCCAGATGTGCCAGCTCGGCAAGCGCATTCTTGAAGTAGTTATTGTCATCCGAGAAACCAGGATCGGGCTGGATCTGGCAGATGCTATAGGCCTGCAAGATGGCCGTAACTGGCACGTTGTTCCAAGTGATACCCTCGAACGCTTTCAGCTGCACAGGAGTGATAGGTGCGCTTTCGCGATAGAGAGCCATAGCCTTCCACAACGCGTCAACCTCGACCGCGCTCAACGGTTCGGCTGCCTTCGTGGTAACGATATTGTCCTCGACCTGCTGCAACGTGGACATGCCCGAAAGCACCGCGATAACATCCTGCATCTCGAGCGAAAAACGTAGCGACCACGAAGCGATCGATTCATCAGGACGCAGCGCCTTCAACAATGCTTCCGCGTCCACAGGCAAGCTAGCCAAGCCGCCGCCCTTCACCATTTCCATGATCACGACCCGCTTGCCATGGCGACGAATGACCTCATAACATTGCGCAGCCTGCACGAACTCACTATCCCAATCGATCGGGTTCACCGCAATCTGCACGAAGTCCACTTCGGGGTGTTCCGTCAGCACACGGTCGAGCACTACTGCCGAAGAATGGAATGAGAAGCCAATGTGCTTAGCACGACCCTCCTCCTTCCAGCGCTTCAGGTGGTCGAACAGATGCGTTTCCTGGACGATGCCACCTTTGCCATCGATGCCGCAATACAGCACGGTCTGGATATTGTGCAGCAGATAATAGTCGACATAGTCCACACCCAGGTTGTCGAGCTGCTTCTGGAAAGTAGCTTCGACCTGGTCTTCCGGCAAGTTCATAAAGGTGGGGAATTTCGTTGCGATGGTGAACGAATCGCGCGGATGACGCTCGACCAACGCCTTGCGCATGGCCTGTTCGCTCGTGCCATTGTGATAGACGAAGCTCGTATCGAAATAGGTATAGCCCGCATCCAGGAAGGTATCCACCATCTGGTTGAGCTGTTCGTAGTCGAATGCAGTGGTGTCGTCTCCGAGCACAGGCATGCGCATCGCGCCAAATCCAAGGTTGTTCATCGGGTCCTCTCTTCAGTCAGGTCAAGTTTCAGAAGTCGACGCACAAGGCTATTTCTGCGCGTCATAATCGTTCACGGTCAGCACAAAATCAGGTGCTTCATCAGGAACGATGTAGTAAGGATTCTGTGGCAGGCTGTTGATGCGCGCCATCTCTTCATCGGTCAATTCAAAGTCGAAGATATCGATATTATCCGCCATGTGCGCAGGGTTAAGCGTCTTCGGAAAGATGACGTTTCCCTCTTGCAGGTGCCAGCGCAAGATGATCTGCGCAGGTGTCTTGCTGTATTTCTTGCCAAGCTCAGCGAAAATAGGCTCGGCCAGCAGCTTCTCATCGCCATGGCCCAGCGGATACCATGCCTCAAAGGTCACATCATAAGGTGCCAGGAATTCCTTCATCTCGTGCTGATTCCAATACGGATTGATCTCGATCTGCACTACTGCTGGAGTGATGGTAGCCACATCCAGGATCTCCTGCAGCTTTGCCTGCGGGAAGTTCGACAAGCCGATCGATCGTACCTTACCTTCAGCCACAGCTTCTTCCATTGCCTTCCACGCCTGCACGTATTCGCCATAGGGCTGGTGCAGTAGAAGTAGGTCGATGTAGTCCGTGTTCAGACGCGCAAGAGTGGCATCGATGTCCACCTTGCACTGCTCATAGGGGTAGCTCTGCGGGAACAGCTTCGTGGTGATGAAGAATTCCTCACGCGGAAGATCGCTGGCGTTCACCACGCGACCAACTGCCTTTTCGTTGAAGTAAGCATTTGCAGTATCGATATGACGATAACCCGCATCGATAGCCTCGGGCAGATGCGCTTCTACCTCTTCGGGCGTCATCAGAAAGACACCGTAGCCAACAGCAGGGATCGTATTCCCGTCATTCATAGTGAATTCAAGCATAGAAACCTCGTTTCTTTTTTCTTCCTTATATCTGATTCTTGCAGGTGAACAGCTTGAAGTACAATGCATTATGAAGTGTTGCATATGCAGAAACGGAATAAGCGATCATGAATTTCGATCAACTAAGACAATTTGACGCCATCGCGCGTCTGGGAACTGTCAGCGCTGCTGCCGAATCGCTCAACATTTCGCAGCCTGCGCTCAGTCGCTCTATCGCTCGGCTCGAAGCGGAGCTGGGAGTGAGTCTATTCGAGCGCATTGGACGGCGCGTAGTATTGAGCCGCGTAGGCAACGCGATCCTAGAATATGCACGCGCCATACTACGCGAAGAGCGATTCATGATGAAGGCTATCGACGAATTGACCGATCGCGCAGCAACACTGATGGTGGGCACGGTGGCCCCAGCGCCACTCTGGCGTTTAACAGCCATCACGGTCGAGCACTTTCCCGAACAGTTGCTCACTTCGCGCATGGAAAGTCAGTCAGCAGTCGAGCGAGACATCATCAACGGGGACATCGACCTAGGAATCTCGCTTAAACCCGTCCAATATCCGTCAGTAAACTGCTGTCACCTGATGGACGAGCAGCTGTCCATCTCTCTTTCGCCACAGCATCGCCTGGCGAAGCGCAAGAAGCTTTCCGCAAAAGATCTTGCAGGTGAAACATTCCTGATGGCGCAGCGCGTAGGCTTTTGGGCCGATGCTGTGCGCCAAGCATTGCCTCAATGTGAATTCATCATCCAGGAAGACGAAGCCATGCTGCTTCACCTGGCCGCGAATCAAAACGCGCTCATGTTCGCCTCGGACGCGCGCTATCAGCAACACAACAACTCTGGTCGCGTGCTCGTCCCCTTTGACCACGCCTGCGCTTTCGCGTCCTTCTATCTGCTTGCTCGCTCCGATGCTTCCGCATCCATCCGCGAGATCTTCAACACCGTCTCGTCTCTCTAACGCGGACACTTTGGGAACGGGTCCCAAAGTGTCCAGGACAGTTTTGAACCTGTCCCCTTTTTGTCCAAGACAAGATCGCCCCCAGCCTCAATCGCTAGGCGAGAGCGTTAGGCAGGGATTTGTGGAGTGGTTGGCGGGGTGGTCTTCGGCTCAGAGGAGCGCGCGAAGATGATGATGGCGTCGACCACATCGGCCACGAAGAAGAGCTGCAAGACAATATGCGCAGCCATTTCGCCTGCAGAAATAAGACCGCAGCGGCGAAGCTGAATGGCGGTTGCCATCGCCCACACGCTGCCAGGCAGCATCACGAACCAGCCAGCGACCGCCAACATCAGTCCTATGATCCAACCGATACCAGGCATGATCGGATGAAAGCCCAAAGCAATGCATGCAAGCTCTAGCGTAGCTCCGCCGAAGAAGAATGGAATCATCCCCAATTTGTACGTGAGCATGATAGCACGCGACGTGCGCATGATCTCGGGGCCTTTCCGCACTGCCGCGATGATCGCGAAGACCAGGCAAGCGATCAACAAAAGAGGAACGCCCACCCAAAAGACAGGAATGAGCACATTAGCGAGCACTTCTTCGATCGTACTCCAGACAAGATTCGAGCTTTCTTCGAGGAAGCTCAGCAAGAACATTACTAAGAAGGTGCAGCTACAAAACACCACCGTGGCGATCGTCAACACCCAAGATGCAATTCGCATTCCCTTTGACATCGCAAGTCCATCACTTTCTATACAGTAATTCGGACGCCCAGCGCCCACTCACTATTCTATCCCTTCTCTCCAGACACTTTGGGGCCAGTCCTCAAAGTGTCCAGGACAGTTTTGGACCCGTCCCCATTTTGTCCAGGACGGTTGTGCCCCCGGCCTCGAGGGGGTTCTTGATAGAATGAACGCATGAATGAACGGGGGACAACGGAGGCGATGGCGAAACAGCCGTCGGATACGGACGTGAAGCCGCGGCACGCGAAGGCGGCGCTACTCATAGTAGTGGCGCTCGGCATCGTGTTCACGGCTTCGGTTTTACGCGGACCACTTACTTCGGTAGGTGCACTTGCGGCTCCCATTCAAGACGGGCTTGGGCTCTCATCGGCCATGATGGGCATGGTCACCACCTTACCGCTGCTCGCATTCGCAGCTTCAGCACTCCTGCTCAGTGAATTCGCCAATCGCTTCGGGAAGAGCCGCGTATTAGCGGTTGCCTGCATTTCCATCGCGGTCGGCCTGCTCTGGCGATCTGACGGCACGGTGTTCGGTCTGTTCGCAGGAACCATATTCGCCGGCATCGGCATATCGGCAGGAAACATCTTGCTACCCGCAGTCGTGCGCCAACGATTCCCGCTGCACGTGGGCATCATGACCGCTCTCTACACCACCACCATGAGCTTGTTCGCTGGAGGTGCCGCAGGCGTTAGTTCGATGTTGGCGGAAACATCGCAAGACTGGCAGGCCATCCTTATGATGTTGCTGCCCTTCGCCATCATCGCTGCACTGCTCTGGATCGTCGCTCGACCCTTAGCCCAAAGGAGCGACACGGCAAAACCTTCATCGAATAAGCGATCAGGTGGAGCCGCCCCACTCGCCCCTCACCTCATCAAGAGTCCTGTGACCTGGTGGATCACGGCCCTCTTCGGCGTGCAATCCGTCCTTTTCTATTGCTGCGTGGCGTGGCTTCCTGCTATTCTTGCCAGCTCAGGTGTGAACGCTGAGACCATTACCCTGTGTGTTGCGCTCTTCCCTATCGTGGGAATCCCCTGCACCCTGTTCGTGCCGCCCTTAGCTCAGAGGATGAAACGCCAGCGCGCCCTTGGCGCGATCATCGGCATCATCTGCGTTATTGGCGCAGCTGCATTACTCTTCATCGACTCGGACACGGCCGCCATCGTGGCAACCTCGATCATTGGGTTCGCCTTGGGCGCACCCTTCTGCCTGTGCATGTACTACTTCGGTGTCCGCACCGAAGACCCCAATGATGCAGCAAAGCTCTCAAGCATCTCGCAAACCTTTGGCTACTTGATGGCCGCATTCGGACCTGTCCTCCTTGGCTTTCTGGTGGATGTAACTGGATCGTGGTTAGTCTCGCTGCTGGTGATGCTGGTCCTTTCGCTTATACTGGTGGTGTGCGGATGGAAAGCTGGAACTGGCACCATCCCCGCTGCTCAAGACCACCTTCGCAGGGAGGACCCTCATGAAAGTTCTGCTCATTAACGGAAGTCCGCGCCATAAGGGCAACACTCAGCGCGCCTTGGAAGAAGTCGCGGCCGCTCTCCAGGCTGATGACATTGAAGCCGAGATCGCATGGATCGGTAACAAACCTATTCGTGGCTGCACTGCTTGTGGCTGGTGCGGAAAGACCGGCGAAAATCGCTGCACCTTCGATGATGATCGCTGCAATGAGCTCATTCAAAAAGCTGGCGAGGCCGACGGCTTGATCGTGGGTTCGCCCGTCTACTTTGCAGGAGCGAACGGTTCGGTCATCAGCCTGCTCGACCGCATGTTCTATGCGGGCGGTGCGCTGATGCGCTACAAACCCGCTGCTGGCGTGGGTATCGCACGTCGTGGCGGCACCATCGAAACAGTCGACCAGATCCAAAAGTACTTCCAGATCTATGGCATGCCCGTTGTTTCGAGTGCTTACTGGAACATTGCCTATGGCCGCGACCCTAAAGAGGTCGAGTGCGACGGCGAAGGCATGCACACTATGCGTCAGCTGGGCCATAATATGGCGTGGCTTCTGAAATGCATCGAAGCTGGCCGTGAGGCTGGCGTTGAGCACACCATCGAAGACAAGGTCTCTACCAACTTCATTCGCTAAATCTTACTAAATGCTGCATCTCTATCGGGCGTTCAAACTTGCGAATGTGGCGAATTCCAGCCGCTCAAGCTTCCAGGGTCGAGCGGTTTTCTTTTGTCTGATTTCAAGTAAAATGGCTTTATTGTTCCAGTTCAATTGCCCAGCAACCAATAGTTGCGGCAAATGACAACAGGAATCGGTCGCGCAACCTCTCCTGCTTTTATAGACTCGGAGAAAATCGTACGACCAACACGAAAGGTATTCACTATGAACGTTGAGATCGCACAGCGTCTGGCTATGCGCCGCAAGCATGCGGGGCTTTCTCAAGAGGCTCTCGCTGAAAAGCTCGGGGTGTCGCGACAGGCCGTGTCGAAATGGGAACGTTCTGAATCTTCCCCCGATACCGACAATCTCATCGCGCTGGCACAGCTCTATAATGTTTCGCTCGATGACCTCCTCTATGCAGAGGTTTCTTCAACAACCGAAACCGAAGCAGCGTCCCGCTCTGAAGAGAGCGCGATCGAACCCGACCCCAAGACAACCAATGAAGACGATACTGAATCTGCTGCCGAGCCTAGCGACGAGACCAACGATGAACCAACTTCTGCACCTACCGACCAACCTGCGAGCGAACCCGCAGGCGAACACTCCGTCAAAGGTGAGCCCACAGATGATTCAAGCAGCTCCCGCACCTATGCCCCTGGCTTTAACTTTGGCAAAGAGGGTAAAGGAAATGTTCATATCGGCTTCGACGGCATCCATGTTGAAGACGGACGAGACAGCGTGCATGTTTCCTGGGCCGAAGGCGTTCATGTGGTCGACAGCAGTGGCGAAGAGGTCCATGTCGACTGGGACGGCGTTCGAATCAACTCCGAGCAAGGTCCTACATCTGACCAGGTCTTCAAGCGTGGTCGTCGTCACCATCATCACAACTATGGCTCTGGCCCGCTCACGCCCTTCGCACGAAACTGGCTGCGCTTTCCATTCTGGGCGCTCGTCATCATCGCTTACTTGCTGGCCGGCGTGATAAAAGGATTCTGGCTACCAGGTCTGTTCTTCTTCCTCACCATCCCGCTCTACTACGCACTCGGCCCCGCCATTGAACATAAGCGCATCGCTCCGTTCTTAGGCGTGCTCTATCCCATCCTCACCATAGGGTGGTTCTGCTGGATGGCCTTCATAGAAAACCAGCCACATCCCGCCTGGGCCATCTTCCTTACTATCCCCGTTGTGGAAGTGTGCATCGTGGCGTTCTCGAAATGGTGGCGCCACCGCAAGCGGTAACCCACCAGCCCTCAAGGGGTTTTTGCCCGCCGAACGCACATATATAGAAGTAAACTACTGACTACTTTGATTTTGATCGCGCTGCAAGGAGGGCACGTGGAGCTGGAGCTCGTGGAGTCATACATCACGAACATGCAGTACGCGTGGATCCCGCTCGTGGGCGCGGCGGTCGTAGTGCTGGCGATGATCGCGGCGATCTCGGTCGTGGCAACGGTGAAGCATATCGGCGGCGCACGTAGGATATTCTCCCTGATAGCAGTCATATTATGGGCGTGCATCTTTGCTGGCGGCGAAGTGGTGCTGTTCTTGTTCGCGAATGCTGGAAAAGTAACTGGCGCGAATGCTCTCTTTATATTATGTAGCGCTTGCGTGTGCGCGGGCGGCCTGATCGCGCTAGGTTCGAATGTGTGGCATTTGCTCGAACGAGCACGCGCGAATAAGAAGGCTGCGAAAGCTGAAGAGCTGGCGAATACAGCTGGTGAAGCTGCACATGGAGCCGATCCTGAACATGCGATAAAGGACAAAACCGAGGCCGACACGGAAAGCGAGGCCGAAGCTCCTTCCGAAAAGGCCAAGACGCTTTCACTTGAAACCAGCGATTCCTCTGTCACCGACGCTTTGCCCGATGAAGGCTCTGATGATGACACCAGTGAAGATCCTGAAGTCCCTGGGCCATCTAGCGCCCCTACACAGCAAGCACAACAAGCACCCCAAAAACCCTCGCACCCATTCCGCAAAGCGCGTCGCTTCTTCAATGAAGTGCTCGGTTGGGCGCTCCCTTTGCTTGCCATAGGCATCGTAACGCTGCTATGCTTCGTCTTCCTCGAGCTGCCTTCTAACTGGTGGCTGCTCGGAATCATCGACCCCTATCTGACCTGCGAAATTACCATCATTGCGGGTGTGGTAACGGGCGTGTGGCTCATCTGTCAGCGCCGCCCCATCGGCTTCATCATCCCCATGGCGGTCGCCTTTATCTACGGCCTCGCGGAATTCTTCGTCGAACTGTTCAAAAGCGCTGCCATCATGCCGGGCGACTTACGTTCCGCGAACACGGGCATGGCCGTAGCTGGCGGATACGAATATGAGATAACCACTGCGCTCCTCTTCACCATCGCGCTCTTCGCACTGGCTATTGCGCTGGTCACGTGGCTCAAAGACCCGCTGGCAACCGTGCTCGCACACAAGGATCCACGCGAAACCGACCGCCAGGGCGATCCGCTGCCGTTCGAACAGATCGAGAAACGCCACACGTGGTCGTGGGTGCGTTACTTCATCAAGAATGTAGCCGCAGTAGCGCTCTCCATCTTGCTGGGCTGCTACCTTATCACCACGCCCATCTCTGAAGCGCTCGAGACTGACTGGGAAGAAGAAGGCATCGTCTTCGATTACTGGCGTACTCACGAATCGGTCGATGAATTTGGCATCATCCCTTCATTCGTCGCAGCGCTGCAACTTGAGAACATCAAACCGCCTGCTGGCTACACGCATGAAGAGGCGATCGAGCTGCAGGACGGGCTTGCGGAGCTCTATGATGAAGTAATCGAACCAGCTCCTGCTCGTCAAGCGGCAGCCGCTCAATTTGACCAGGTCAAACCTAATGTTGTGCTGGTAATGAACGAATCGTTCTCCGATCTTTCCTTCATGAGTGGCCTGGGTGTGAACTACGCTGGTCCTGAATTCCTACGTAATATGGATGCCATCGCTAAGGGCAAGACAAGTGTGAGCGTTTATGGCGGCAACACCTGCAACTCTGAATTCGAGTCTCTCTCTGGCATCGGACTGGGCTACATCGCTGGCGGCATCAATCCTTATTCGGTCTACGATCTGTCGCAGATTAACAGCATTCCCAAGCAGTTCAAAGCACTGGGCTACAACACCACCGCCATCCATCCCGAAGCTGCCACCAACTGGGATCGCGACAGCGTCTACCCCGCAATCGGCTTCGACCAGTTCATCGATGGAACCGCTTTCGAAGGCGCAGAGCTGGTGCGTGAGCATGTGAGCGATGCGGCCACTTACGAGATGGTGCTCCAGCAGCTTGCTGCTTCCGATACCCCGCAATTCATCTTCGACTTGACGATGATGGGTCATGGCGGCTATGAAACAGGACTGATCCCTGCGAACGAGCAGGTGAACTATGATTTCACAGGTATCGTGGATGAAGATGCCGCTGCTGAGGCAAACGAATACCTTGCGAGCATCAAGATGAGCGACGAAGACCTGCAGGAATTCATCGCAGCGCTGCAAGATTTCGTCGAGCCTACCGTGGTCGTATTCTTCGGCGATCATCAGCCCGGCTTCTCGTGGTACTTCAAAGAACAGTTCGCGGATGAATCGAGCGAAGTGGTCTATCAAGAATCGATGTATCAGACCGACTATTTCATCTGGTCGAATTACGCGATCGAAGGCAGCAGCTGGACTAACGCGAACGCAACCGCGACTGCTACGGCTACGGCTGGCAGCTATCCAGCACTTGAGAGCAATACCGTAGAATACCGCGGTTCGATGGCACCTGCCATGCTGATGAGCTGGACCATGTCCTATATCGGCGCGCCCCTGACCGACTTCGAGAAAGCAACTTATGTGGGTCGTTCCTGGATCCAATCGAGCAATCTTTATGGTTATATGGATGTGCAAGGCGTCTGGCACCCTGAAAGCGAGCTGGAAGCAGTGGATGACAACACCATCTTCACCCAAGGCGAAGCTATCATCGCCCAGTGCGCCGAAACTGGCACTTTACCAGCACCAACAGATATCTCTGCTGCCACCGATGCCGTAATGGCCAACGTGATGAAGTGGCTCAACTACCTCAACTTCGCCGAAAAGATCAAATAGTCGAACGATCGGGGACGGGTTCAATTCTGTCCGGGACAAAAAGGGGACAGGTCCACGAATCCCATTCGGTCATCTGAACCTGTCCCCAAACTGTCCGGGACGAAATTGAACCCGTCCCCAAAATTAGACGCCGAAGCGTTCGAGGGCGTAGCTCGTGATGTTCGAGCGGTTGATGATGCCCACCATGCGATCGCCTTCGAGCACTGGTGCCTTCTTCAGGTGACCTTCAGCCAGCACACGCGCAACTTCGCCAAGATCATCTTCGATGTTCACCGCTATGACGCGCTTGTTAGCAATATCGCTGACGGGCTGGGCCATAGTGCGGCGCAACGTGGCATCGAAGTCGGCCTTATCGCGTTCCACCACGAACGACCATGCGGTCTTGAACGCTGGCACCTGATCAGCGATGGCCGACATGATGTCGCCATCGGAGATGAAACCTACCACGCGGCGCTCTTCATCCACCACTGGTGCGCCCGAAATGCCCTTGGATGCAAATAACTTCATGGCCTCAGCAACAGAGGTGTGCGGCAGCACCGTATACACATCGGTCTTCATGATGGCAGCCAACGTGTCAACTGGCGCGGCGGCCGTTGCTTCGCCAGCCTCGTTCCAAGCAGGAGCAGCATCAACGATCGGCCGTGCAGCCACGCGACGAATCCAAAGTGCCAGGAAGAATCCAACGAACGCAAAGATGCCAACCAATACGCCAGCGGCAAGCATACCTTCGGTAGCAGCCTGAGCTGCAGCCAACCCACTTGCAGCTGCCGACGCACCCACCAACGCATACACACCCGTGAACACCGAAGAACCGAAACAACCTGCGATCTGAAAGCCGGTCGACATGACCGTAACGCCATGCGGGTTCAGCTCGGGCGGCAACTTCGAGAGCGCAAAGCTCTGAACTGGGCCGATGATAAGCGCTGAACCACAGATAACAGGAATATAGATAAGAGCGAGCACCACAGGTGAAGCAGTCGAGATGAACACTGCAGTGAGCACGGAAAACACCGTGATACAAGCAAAACCAGCAGGCAACAAGATGCCCGGCCCGTGCTTGTCATAGATGCGACCCGCAATAGGTGAAGCTACGCATGAACACAAGATAGCTGGGAACAACGTGAGCGACGCGATCAGCGGCGGCGTGCCCAAGACAGATTGCATGTACGTAGGAACGATGATGTTCATCGCAAAGATGGTAACGAGCGAAAGCATGTTCACCACTACGCCCACCGCAAAAGGCGGGATCTTCAGAGGTCGCAGATCGATAAGAGGCTCGGTCAGCTTACCCTGACGACGCACGAAGAACACGAGCGCGATGATGCCCACTACTGCCGCACCCAGTGCAATGGCGATATTACCAACGAAGATGGTGGACACGCCATAGAGGATGCCAATGAGCGCGATGCCAATGAGCGCGACCGATGCTGCATCAAGACGAGGATGCGTAAGCTTCGCGATATCTCGCAGGATAATAGCGCCTGCGAGCAAGCAAAGCAACGAAAGTCCGCCGAAGACCCACAGCAGCATGTTCCATGGCGCGGCCGCCAGGATAAGACCCGCCAAGATAACGCTCGATGAAGGACCCAAGGTGGTCATGGCACCCATGATGCCCATGTAGGTACCCAGCTTCTCGCGCGGGGCCATTTCTAACGTGATGTTCATGCCAATAGGGATGAGCATGCCGGTGCCCAGCGCCTGGACGATACGACCGATCAACAAGACCGTGAAATTCGGGGCAAGCGCACCGATAATGGAGCCGATGACCAAAAGCGCAGTGGTCATGCAGAATAACGGACGCGTGGGAAACGAGCGATAAGCAAAGGCCGAAACAGGAACCATCACCGCCGCGCCTAACATATAGGCGGTCGCAAGCCACTGAACCGTGGAAACGTCGACGGTGAGCGCCTCCATGATGGGCGCGAAGCCAACGTTCAGGAACGTTTCATTGAAGGTGGCAAGGAACGCCGCGAAGGCCGTGACGAACAGGATCGCAGCGGGTCTTTGCTGCTTGGCGGGGGCGCTTTCGTGCGCATGAGCATTGGTTTGGGACACTGGCTCCTCCTTCTTTCGGACGCGAAGGCGGAAGCGTTGCAGGCATAAGAAAAGGCACGGGGCGTGCGGTCACGGCGAGCTTTTCCTGTGCCGTGATCAGATTTACGCGCCGCCCGGCGCCACATGTGTCGTTTGCAGTACTTAAAGAGTAGCTATTCGATTGTTGGCCAAGGGATGACCTTGACCGCAGAAAAGTCTACCACGGGCCCGCGCCGCCCACGCGCGCACAAATCCGCGAGCGGAATCCTGAGTGTTTCGCCCCTAGCCTCGAGCATGCTATGCCTGTACAAATCTTTCAGAATGGCAACGGAACGGTTCTTGCTCGTTTACCAAAATACCCGTTTCACCTCGTTATTTACATAAATGCTCTACGCTAGGAACAGAACAGAACGTTCACCCATGCGAAACGTTGCCCCCTAAAGGCAAAACGATTCGAACTCAAAACATAGCCGTTGAAGGAGGCAACAATGGAAACAACAAAGAAACCCGCAGCACCGTTCTCCAAGATCTTCTGGAAGTCGGTCTGGTACGGCTTCATCGCCGGTATGATCTCGGGCATGGTGAAGATCGGCTGGGAGAAGATCTTCCCACCACGCACGCTCGCCCGTGATGCAACGAACCCGCCCCAAGAGCTCTTGCAGCAATTAGGTGTTCCTTACGATGTCACCCATTCGTACGTGTATTTTTCCACTGACCAGCAAGTTTTCGTTGTTGCGCTCATCATCCACTTCGCGTTCGCGATCTTCTTCTCGTTCTTATTCATCCTGCTGACGCAGTACAAGCCAAAGATCGCTATCTTCGAGGGCGCCATCTATGGCATCGTGATCTGGATCGCATTCCATATCATCATCATGCCTCTGCTCGGCACAGTTCCCGCTCCTTGGGATCAGCCCTTCGATGAGCACTTCTCGGAATTCTTCGGGCACATTGTGTGGGCCTGGTCGATCGCAGCTTCGGCTTGGTATCTGATCGCTAAGCAGAAGGTGAAGACCCTGACCAACCCCAAGATGAACAACGACGACTAAGGGATCGTTCGTAACATCAACTTAGAGAAGTTTGCTATCTCTCAACGAAGGCGGGTCTCGCACTCGCCTTCGTTGTATGTGAACACCAAGAGCATCTCAAACTCTTGAGAGAGGATAAGAAGGAAGACCAACCATGACAGACGCAGAAAAGGCTAAAGCAGCTGAAGAGCTTATCGAAGTGAATGGGGTGCACCTGTGCGTGAAGCAGGCAGGCACCAATATCGGGAAGAGCCACACAATGATCTTCGTGCATGGTCTGGGCTTCTCTAAAGAGAATATGGACCCACTCTTCAACTACTACAAAGACCTGCACCACGTGGTGAGCTATGACGTGCGCGGCCACGGGCGTTCCGACAAGCCTGAAGCTTGGACGCTTGCTGATGACGTTGAAGATCTGCACGCGCTCATTAACGCGCTTGGTATCGAAAAGCCAGTGATAGTAGGCTTTTCCATGGGCTCTTACATAACGCTGGCTACTGCAGAAGAATACCCTGATCTGTGCGATCGGATCGTCCTTATTGGCACGAAGGGTGGCGGATCTTCATCGATCCAAGCTATCACCGCTCAAGGCAAACCTGGATCAGGAGCTGCAAGCGTTCGCCAGCGCGTATTTTCGCCCACCAACACCGCCGAGCAGATCGAAGCATTCACGGCAAGCATCGCATCACCCGTGCACCTCACGCACGAACAGCATGCTGCGATCTATAGGTCACTTGAAGGATTCGACAATCTAAGCAACGCCAGCAAGGTTTCGATCCCCGTTCTCTGCCTTTCAGGGCAACACGATGGCGTGAACCCTCCTGCCAAGGGAAAGATCGTGGCCGACACGGTTGCCCGCGGGCGCTTCTACGAAGTGAATGGCGCAGGTCACATTACCTTCTTCGAGAACTTCCCCTACACCGTTCATCGTATCGACGAGTTCCTTCAAGATGCCTAGCCGCAAGTCTCCTCAAAATGTGGAACGGCTACAAATGCTTCTCTTCAAGGATGATCACGCCGATATCGTTGAATTCAACATTTTGCTTGGCAAGATCTTCTTTGAAAGCTGCTAAGTCAGGTTCTTTCCCGTCTCCTGCGATGGTGACGGTAAGCTCATTGTTCTTCAGCTTCACATCTTTCAACGCATAGTCGCTGCCCGCCAACCATTCTTGAGCGATCTCGTGCGTCTTGCGCTCATGATCGTTAGCCTTCGCCATATCGACGCTGGTCATTGCCAAAGGAATAGCGATGACGATCACGCCGACCAACACCGAGACATACCAGCCCATGCGTTCGCGCGCGCTCTTCTTGGTGCGGCTCTTCTTAGAGAGCCCCACCGCCCAGAACACCACCAGGCACATCACTTGGATGCCAAAATAGTTCGTAAGGAACAGCAGGAACGCTCCCGCAGCACCCATAAGATCACCGTCTGCGATCGCCACACCTGTAACGCACAAAGGCGGCATGAGCGACACCGCAATTGCAACGCCCGGGATAGCCTCGGGGATGTCGTCACGTACGAAGGCTAGCGCCGCGATGAAGCCCGATGCCACCGCCACGAGCAGATCGAGCAAACCAGGAGCTGTTCGCGTGGTAACTTGTACGTTCGTTGTAAGGTCGATCGGCACGGGGAAGAATGCGGCCACGGGGATGGCGATCAAAAGACCCAGTAGCACGCCAGCCGCCGTCATCAGCAACGTGCGGATGGTTGCACGCCGGTTACCCGTTATGGCCGCCAACGCTGAACCAACGATGGGCGTCATCACGGGCGAGATGAGCATCGCGCCAACCAACACTGCGCCCGAATTCATCGCGATACCCGCCGTTGCGATGATCGATGAGATCACGATGTTCCAAAAGTAGGCGCTGTACGTCTTACCACTGCCTTCAAGAGTCACATAGGTGGAGGCCTCTGCTTCAGCCAGATGCTGATCCGTTATCGGACCACCCGCGAGGACTTTCTGTAAGAGATTCTTCGTCTTGTCCATAGGTCCTCAAAGCTATTGTGCCTGGTCCATAGCCGAATGACGCAACTCATCCATCATAGCGATACATCCATCAACATCAACTTCACCGTTGAAGAGAGCCGTGAATGCCGTGATCATGTCTTCTTGGCTGTATCCGCTGATCTTCGGGTTCGCCGTTGATGCACGTTCGAGCTTCGCGATGGAGCTCGATGCAGCTACCACCATGTCAGACGTAACGATCGTATCTTGGTCGTTGAATACCTTCACCGAAGGCACGCCTTCGAATACTTCGTTATATACCTCAGGCTGAGCACAGAATTCCAGGAACTCGATGGCTTCATCCAAGTGCTTGGCATCCTTGTTCACCAACATCATGTTCAAGTTGCCACCTTCATAGCTGCCTTCAGGGCTCGTTCCCATGAACACTGGCATCACCGCGAAGTCGTCTGGACCATAGGTGCCCGCCTGGAAATCGGTTTCGAACCAGGTATCCCAAATATCCACCATCACGGCATCGCCTGACGCCAAAGGCGCGCTCACGTTGTCATACCCTTTATTCTTCACGTCACCCAGCCAGCCGTTCTTATAAGCGCTGTCGATCCACTGGACCATATCATGGACCTGCGGAATGTCCGCATAATCGATCTGGCCGTCATTCAAGCGCTGCAACAAACTGGGGTCATCGGCGAAGATCGGGTCGAGACCGAACTGGTACATCCAACCGCAATCCTCACCCCAGAATAGCGGATTATAACCAATGTTCTTCAGCGCCTGGCACAACATGTCGAATTCCGCCTGCGTGGATGCTGGCTTCAAACCCAAGCTCGAAAGGATGGTCTTGTTGTAATAGCAGCCCGAGACCGAACTTTCCCAAAACGGCAGACCAACTAGATTGCCGTTGCCATCGTCGCAATAAGCGCGTGCGCCCGCTGTAATGGAGTCAGCCCAAGCCTGGTCATTGAGCGTTAGGAACTTGTCTGCACCGATCGCTGCAAGATTAGAATCGTTATAATGCAGCAGCACATCAGGGCCATTGCCTTCTTTGAATGCCTTGGTGACCTCGGCCGTGAAGGAATCGTCGGGGATGGTCTTCACGTTCAGCTTGTTGCCTGTTTCAGATTCATAGAGCTCGAACACATCTTCGATGTAGTCACGATAGTCGGTCTCTTTCACCCAAACGCTCAGATCATCGCTTTGTTCCGAAGAGCCGCTCTGGCAGCCTGCCAACACGAAAGCGAAGGTGAGCATGGCTGCAGCCATCACCAGGCTAATCAGTTTCTTCATCTGGGTCTTCCTTTCGATTCAACTCGCGCTCGGTAACGCGACGCAATTCATCTAGATCGATGGGTTTCGGAAGGTGAACGTTCATCCCCGCCTCGAGCGCATCACGCACGTCTTCAGCGAACACATTCGCGGTCATAGCGAAGATCGGGATGGTCTGAGCTTCAGGATGCGCACCTGCACGAATGGTACGTGTGGCTTCATAACCGCCCATGATGGGCATCTGCACATCCATCAAGATAAGATCGTATTCGCCAGGAATAGAGGCTTCGAATAGCTCCACGGCTTCTTGGCCATTGCGCGCACGTGTGACCGTGGCTCCCTCCATATCCAAACGTTCGATCAGCATCTCCGCCGACAGATCGTTGTCTTCGGCTGCCAAGATATTCAAACCAGAAAGCGCATCCGCGTTGGCTTCAGCTTCCCCTTCTTCGGCAGCATCAGCTGAGAGCATGGTGAGCTTCTGACTCAACGAAGTAGCGAAGAAGGGCTTGGGCAAGAATCCATTCACGCCCGCATCGAGCGCGTCCTTTTCGATGTCGCTCCAATCGAAGGCGGTCATCACCAAGATGAGCAGGTCGGGATTCGCGAATTCGCGCAGCAAGCGCGTGGTCTCCACGCCATTAGGTGAAGGCATCTTCCAGTCGACCAACACCACATCGTAATCTTCGCCCGCTTCATGCGCGGCACGGATCTGCTCGATTCCCTCGGTGCTGCTGGTGGACCAATCCACCCTTACGCCTTCCGCACCTAGGATGCGCTTAGTGTCTTCGCACACGTACGCTTCGTCATCGATAATGAATACCCGCATGTCTGGATGGCTCTGCCAATAATGATTGCGGTCCGCGAATTCTGAGATGGGCAGCGAGAAATCGACCGAGAACGTAGAGCCTTTGCCTAGTTCGCTCTCCACTTTGATGATGCCACCCATCAGATCGATGAGGTTCTTTGTAATGGCCATGCCAAGGCCCGTGCCCTGGATGGCATTCGTGACCGAATTCGTCTCGCGCGTGAAGGGATCGAAGATGACCTTCAGGTACTCCTCGCTCATGCCCATACCGTTATCTTTAACGATGAAGCGAATGTTGTTGTGCGTAGGATTCTTACTGGGCAGCACCTCGATGATGAATTCGATCGTGCCTCCGACCTGCGTATATTTCACGGCATTCGAAAGCAGGTTGATAAGGATCTGGTTGATGCGGAGCTTGTCGCCCATCAGGAATTCCGCTGGATGGCCTTCTACGCGGATCTCGAACGTCTGGTCCTTAGCATCGGCTTGAGGTGCCATGATGGCGCTGATCTCTTCGAGCATATCGGGGAAGCTGAATTCCTCGATATTCAGTTCGGTCTTGCCGCTTTCGATCTTCGACATGTCCAGCACATCATTGATAAGACTGAGCAGATGGCGGCTTGATGTTGAGATCTTGCGGATGTATTCGCGCACACGATCAGAATCGTCGGCATGTTCCTCCAGCAACGACGTGAAGCCCATGATGGCATTCATCGGCGTGCGGATGTCGTGGCTCATGTTCGATAGGAACTGGCTCTTCGCCTGATTCGCGCTCTTCGCCGTAGCCAGCGCTTCCTCAAGATTCTGGGCCATGATGCGATCTTCGGTGCGATCGGACAAGATGAAGATGTACTTCTCTTCGCCCTGAATATCCATGTGATAGATGGCTTCACGGAACCACCGATGAGTGCCATCCTCTTGATTGATCCATTCTTGCAGCAATTCATGGCGATCGCCCAAGGCGATGGATCGCAACAGGTCAAGGTTCACTGCCGCTTCCTGATCAGCCAAGCCCTTGCGCAAAGCCTCAAGATCTTCCTTCACCGCATCAGGTGTTACCCCTAGCAAGCGTTTCACGTTCGGCGTGATATAGCTCACCTTCAGTTCAGATGCATCGATGACGATGAAGATGTCGTCCAAATTCGCAGAGAGCAACTCGAAGAGCACGTCGCGATATTCGATCTCGGCTTTGTTCTGGCGCGTTCGGCGACGCTGCCACAGATAGATCTGCACCGCTGCTGCTATACCCAGCACCAAGAAGATCTTCACCACCACATCGATGGTCATCTTCTGCACGTTCAAGAGCGATCCGCTCACCGCGCTGGTAGGAACCACGCCTAAGAGCAGGTAGTCGCTATAGCCCAGCGGCTGGTAAGAAACGTAGTATTCCGTATCGTTCAGCGTGCAAACGACCACGCCCTTATCGCCCGCTTCCCATGCACTTTGCAAGTCGGAAAGCTGCTGGTCAGAAAGGTCTGAACCAGCGCCCAAATAAGTAAGATAGTTGGAGAATACGTTGCCACCCTGCTGAGTAGAGAAGGCGATGGTGCCGTCAGGGTAGACCACCAGGCCCAAAGATTCTCCAGAGAATGCCTGTGTGCGAATGGTGTTGGAAAGATCTTCGTTGTTATAAGTGACCGCCACAGCCTGATAGCTGAAACCGCGATAGGTTCCTGGTTCGGTCCAGCTGGCGAACACGGTTTCGGGAGAAGTGCCCTGCAGGCCTTCTTCAGTCATGATGTTGTCGTGGTCGGCGAACAACACGATGTGCTCTTCACCTAGGTCAAGAGAGATCGGCTCCCCGCTTGCATTGATGACCTGGCCATTTTGATTCAAGAAGAGGAAATCCGAAAAGCCCCACACGTTCTGACGGTCATGAATATAATCAAGTGCCGCTGCGTCGTCCAGATCGCGGATGTAGGGGCCCCAGTCATCCAGGTTCTTCCAAGTGTCATCCATGAACGTAAGGAAATTGCCATCGACCTGCTCGTAGACTTCCGAGAAGTTCCTTTTGGCTTCATCGTAGAGCTTGTCGCTGACTGATGAAGTGTAGACCCAGAGCATCGCAACGATAGCCACCACAGCAGCTACCCACACAGAAATGACGACGATGCGCGAACGCGTGATCTTCACTCGATGCTCCCAGTTCGATCCTGCTTGCAACCTACCTGCAACCTGCAACAAAGGCCGGCAACAAGCAGCAGCTCATTCTCCTAGATGTGCTCTTTAGTATAGTTGAAAAGCCGCTGGTTGATGGCATCCATTCGGTAGGAATGGGCAATAGGGAACAGCGGTTTCGAGCAACCCAGCCCCCCGTTCGATCTTGCACGCATATCCCCGATTCTAGATGCCGATGGCGCAATGGGGCAGACCCCGACAACAAAAAGTGGCTATCCTGAATGGACGGACCTCAAAGGCGGTGCAGTGAACAAGACGCTAAAATACTCGATCTTGGTTTTCATAGCTGGCTCGAGCTATGGCTTCATCGTGCCTATCGTGAAGAGCGCGGGTGCGATGGGGATCTATCCGCACACCTTCTTACCGCTTCAGTATTTGACCGCCTTCTTAATCTGCTTGGTTGTAGTGCTGGTGAAACGCGTTCGGTTGCGCTTTCCTAAACAACTTGCTTCGCTTGCGTTGCTCGGCTTCTTCACGGGCGGAACATCTATTTGCTACTACACGGCCGTCGCACTGCTTCCAGCACCAGCTGCGCTCACGCTGCTCTTCCAGTACATCTGGGTGAGCGTGTTGATCGAATGCCTCCATCAACGAAAGCTGCCCGCTCGATCGACCGTGGTGGCTATCATCATCGTGCTTGTCGGAACCGTATTCGCCACGGGCATCCTTGATGGCGGTGCGGAAAATCTCGACCCCGTAGGTGTTGGTTTTGGCTGCTTTTCGGCCATCTTCTACGCGCTGTTCCTCTATTGCTCGGGACGAGTAGCAACCACCCAACCAACCGTGGTGCGAACGATGATGCTGGCTGTTGGTGGCGCCATCATCACCTCGATCTATAGCCCAAGCGCCTATACCACCGCACTTTTCGATGCCTCTACCTGGTCTTATACTATCCTTCTGGCATTCATGGGCATCTTGCTTCCCACCACGCTGATCAATTACGCCAGTCCACGTCTTACTGCTGGCATGGTATCGATCATGGCTTCGAGCGAACTGCCCGTGGGTATTCTTTCTGCATGGATCATCGTAGGCGATCAACCTTCGGCGCTCGTCTTGTTCGGTGCTGCTCTCGTTTTCGTCGGTATGATAGTGAAGCAAGCCCCCTCCCTTGCAAAGAACCATTGACGGGGGACAGGTCCCAAACTGTCCGGGACAGAAAGGGGACAGGCCAGAATTACCAAATGGGATCGCTGACCTGTCCCTAAAGTGTCCGGGACAAAAACGAACCCGTCCCCAAAGTGTCCCGGACGGTTTGGGGCCTGTCCCCAGGATGAGATAGAAAGGTGAGCAGTGGCGCTGTTCGAACATTATCTCTATGTGCTGAACTGCGGAGATGGAAGTCTTTACACCGGCTACACCACCGATGTTGCCGCACGCGTTGCCGCCCACCAAGCAGGCACTGGTGCCAAGTACACCAAGTCCCACGCGCCCGTGAGCTTGGCCGCCCAAGCACGATTCTTCTCGAAGGAACGCGCCATGAGCGCTGAAGCGCGTTTCAAGCAATTGTCGCGTAAAGAAAAAGATGCGTTGCTCCAGCAAGCCGAACACGAGCCTTTCGAAGACGTACTTTGTCGGGAGCTTCCTAGCTTTGGTATAGATTCCGCGATCGAGTTCGTATGCCGCAGCGCAGCCGAGAACATCGATCCTCAATACCAAGAATTCCAAGCGCGCCTGATACCCTCGATCGATAGCCGCTCTATTGCTGGCGTGCGAACTCCTATCTTGCGCAAGATCGCAAAACAGCTGGTCAAGCGTGATGATGCGAAGACCTTCCTTCGGGCGCTTCCTCACCACTCGTTCGAAGAGAACCAGGTCCACGCCTTTGCGCTGGGACTTGAAAAGGACCACAAGAAAGCGCTCAAGCTCTACGACAAATTCCTGCCCTATGTGGACAACTGGGCCACCTGCGACCAACTACCCACAAAACCACTCATGCAGCAGCCTGAAGCAGCGCTGAGCAAGGCTTACAAATGGATTGTATCAGATCATTGTTATACGAAGCGCTTCGGCATTGGCGTGTTAATGCAACACTTCCTCGATGACCTTTTCGAGCCGCGCTTCTTGGCCGACGTTGCCGCAACTGCTTTTTCAGAGAGCACATCGAAACCACCAACGGAAAACGACACCTATTACCTGAACATGATGCGCGCCTGGTATTTTGCTGAGGCACTCGCCCATCAAGAAGCAGCAACGCTTCCTTATCTTGAAACCAAAGGCGAAGCTGCACCCCTTGATGAATGGACACGACGCAAGGCTATCCAAAAAGCTATCGAAAGCCGCCGCATCACGCCCGAGATGAAGGACTATCTGCGTACGTGCAAATAATACTGCCCGTGAAGCTGATCACGCGGTTTCACCAGTTCAAGCTAGAATTGACGCGCTGCATACCACTGCATGGCAATAAGCGAACTAAGAACGAAGAGCACCAGCGCAGCCACGTCTGCTCCGAGCAATGCCAACTGGAGCGAAGGCGTGAAGAAAACAAGCTCGCCTCCGTTCGTCACCAACATCCAAGCAAGCTGATCTTCGATGCCCATTTCGCCAGCAAGATAGATCGCGCCCGCAAGCAACAAGACCAGAACAACAGGGATCACGCGCGTTGCCTTCGTCATACCGAAGCGCAGCATCAAAGGAAGCGTTATGGCAGAGACCACCAACGCAATGAAGAGCGTCATGCCAACCGTAGCAATGATGGTCTCAACAGGATTGTTCGCGAATAACAGCTCTTCAGCCACTGCACCATCTGGGAGCAGCGAACAAACGCCCATGAAAACGAACGCGTAAATGAGCGCGATCAGTGCACAGGCCACGAACACGATGATCGTAGACGCATAACGGCCGGCCACCACCTGACGTCGCGAGAGTGGCAGCGTAAGTCGAAAGCACTGCCAGCCGTTCATGTCGTCATAAGCTGCTATCGATAACACGTACATGAATGGGATCATCACCGCAAGCGCCGCCGTACCAGCCAACACCGAATTCGAGAACACGGTGATGATCACTGCGATCAGCACATTCAAGATGAGCAGTTGCCCAAGGGAGTTCTTCATGGTGATGAAGTCCGAACAGATCATAGCTTTCATAGCTGCTCTCCTTTCAAGGTGAGGGCTAGATAGTCGTCAAGAGACACAGGCTCAACAGGAATTTCGGGAAACGCCTGCGCGAAGGCGAAACGATCGGGAACCAGCAGGTCGGTGGAGTATTTGCCTTCGACCACGCGAAGAGAGCTTGGGTCATCGAGCGCGTCGGTGAGCACTGCGATCACCCGCTCTACCTGATCGCTCTTGCAGCGCGCAACACCTGCGATATTACAGATGGTCTCCTTGTCAGCCTCGAACACCTTACGGCCATCATCGATGCAAACTATCCTGTCGGCGATCTTCTCAAGGTCGGACGTGATATGCGAAGAGAGCAAGATCGCGCGAGGTTCCTGGGCCACTGAAACTACTGCCGCTTCACCAGGTAATTCACCCTCCGCCATGAAGTCGCGCAGCATGTCGAGCACTTCATCGCGCGCTAGCGGATCAAGACCTGCAGTAGCTTCATCAAGAATGAGCAATCGTGGATGATGCGCCAAAGCGAAAGCTAACGAAAGCTTCATGCCCATACCGCGCGAAAGATCCGTTACCTTCTTATCTGCCGCAAGGCCGAATCTATCCATGAGCTGCTGAAAATAGCGAGTGTCCCAGTTCGAGAACACCCAGCGACCGAGCAACGCCACATCCCGCACGCGCGATTCCTGGGTAAAGGCGCTCGTGTCCAAGACAACACCGATCTTGTTCTTCAGATCCGCATCGATGTCGTCGATCTGCTGGATGGGTTTTCCGAGCATCGACATGGTGCCGCTATCTGGGCTTATCATTCCCAAGAGCGACTTGATGAGCGTGGTCTTGCCCGCCCCGTTCGACCCCACAAGTCCCACGATAGTGCCTGCATCGACCTCCAGGTCAACTGGCCCAAGTTGAAACCCTTTATAAGACTTGATCAGGTTATTTATCTTGATCAATGGCTGCATGTTAAACCAGCTTTCATATTGAATAGATCGCGCGAGCTGTCAGCGCACGAGATGCGCTCAGACAGTTTGTGACTGGTGATAGAGCTATCCAAGGCAGCCTCGAAGCCAGCTCCAAAGCACCTTGGAAACATTCACCAGTGCTCCTGTCTTCATTCGGAGAGCGCATCGAGGATGCTATGAAGTTCCGCTACCGAGATGTTCGCCGCCTCGGCCTCGGCCACCGCTTGAGCCATGATCTCTTCCACTCGTTTCAGGCGCCCTTCGCGCAGAAGCTCCTTGTTACCACCCGCAACGAACGACCCTTTGCCCTGGACCGTATCGATGAAACCAGCTTCTTCAAGATCCGCGTAAGCGCGCTTGGTGGTGATCACGCTGATGTGCAGGTCATTCGCAAGCGACCGAATGGACGGTAGCGGTGCGCCTTCGGGCAATTCCCCTGAGAGGATGGCGTCCTGGATCTGCGATGCGATCTGGGCATAGATCGGCTTATTGCTCGCGTTAGATATCAGTATTTCCAAAGTTTTCGTCTTTTCTTCTCTGGCCGATCCGCTGGACGTCTCCATCGTTCGACCTCTTATAGTGTATATACCCTATATGTACACTATAACCAGCGCTCTCTACCCTGTCAAGCCCCGATGGTATGCAGACCACATTCTGATAGAGTTAATGCAAAGAGCAGATTCGAAGGAGCATGCGATGGCATCATCAAAAGAGCACGTCAACTATGTTATCGAGCAGCTGAACATCGCTACTGATGGAAACGTCTCATCACGTGCGATGATGGGAGAATACGTGGTCTATTTTCGCGACAAGGTTGTCGGCGGGATCTACGACGACCGCTTGCTGGTGAAGGTTACGAAAGCATCCGAAGAGCTGCTCTCTGGCGCGCCGCTCGAGCTGCCTTATGAAGGAGCAAAGATGATGCTCAAGATCGAGAACGTAGAGGATCATACGCAAATGCGCGACCTGTTCGAAGCAATGTATCCCGAACTTCCCGCCCGCAAGACCAAGAAAAAATAAAGGGCCCGACTGACAAAAAATTTCAGTTTTACTTTAGCGAGACACAAGAAATAGTTCAAAAATTCCTAAGGTCTGCTCGCTAGGATAGAAGGAAGCAGATTGCCTGACATTTAGCATAATGCTAAATTCGAGAGGGAGCGACAGTGCACGAACAGACCCTGCAAGATATTGGTCCACACACGCTTGACCGTATGGTTAGGTCCAGTTCGTATACCATTTCCCTGCACGATACGAACGCGTTGATCGACCGTGGCCTAGACCCTAAAGAAACCATCGCACGAACATTCTTCATATTACTTAGAGCACGCAATTACACCCGGGATCTTTCATCTCGGATCGCTCAAAACGATACGGGCGCCGATCAAAACAACGCTCTTGGACCACTATGCATTCACCCGCTCGTTCCTTATTCTCTCGAACCGTAAGGGGTATCTATGAATTGCACGCGATGCAACGTCGAACTCATTGAGAGTATCGAGCCGATCGATACATCATTTCGCGGAGAACAGCTTTCTATCGAAGGGATTCGTCATCTTCGATGTCCTCAGTGTGGCGAGATCGAAATTCCTGCCGATGAACTGGCGTCCTATTCCGAAAAGCTCAAGCAGGCCTATCGTGACAAGACCGATATGCTCTTGCCAGAAGATATTCGCGCTCTGCGCACGCGCTATGGACTTCGTCAGAAAGAATTCGAACGGGTCATTGGTGTATCGTTTCCGACTTGTAGCCGTTGGGAAAGTGGCACGAGCATCCCTTCGCTTCCTGCGAACAAGCTGATGCAAGAGGCCATCGAAAACCCTCCTACTATGCGCCGTCTGATGAAGCGAGCTGGCCTTTCTCCCCAAAAGAAGAAGGGTAGCATCGTTGCGTTGCCTCCAAGATCCCACGCTGATCAGTCTTAGCAGACTACAGATTGCCTTGGTCTCTTGCTGCCCAAAGCACATTGATCCCAAGATCCCGTATCTGCTCGCCCACCGTGATAGACTGGGTACCATCGAATCAGGCACCAGGAAGGGAACATCGTGGCTGATTACCTAGGAGATGGAATCTATCGCATAGGCAAAGCTGAACGCATCTGGTCGTGCCGCAAGGACGTAATGGAAGATGCGGTCGCAGAGGTTTCACCAGGCGTTCCTCCTGCTAACGCTCGCTTTGGTTGGTTCAAGGGTGCCATCCCCACTCCTCCGTCGGGTGGCTTTTACGTGGTCGAATTCCCTGAGGATCAGAAAGTACGCGTACTAGCCTACGTCGATCTTTATGGACGGGCGTTCGCCACCGAGGTCGGCTTCGAGCAGCCTCCTGCTCAGCGTCAGGATCTTTTCATCGCTCGATCGGATCATGCCGAAAACCAAGGTGCGATCTTCGCGGTCAATCGTGAAGGTGAAACGGTCAAATGCGCCAACTATATGTGCAGTGGCACAGGCCAAAATGCGAAGTACACCATCGAAGATTCTTGGTACGACTTCAAAGGCCACAGCCAACGTCTACATTATTATGACCTGATGACGCGCGCGTATCTCGCCTTCGTCTATCGCCCTTCACTCGGGCCAGCGCGTCTGCCTTTCGGCATCAGCGACGTGTATCAAACACTCGCCAACAACGACCTGCTCACTGCGCTCAAACGCATAGTCAGCCGTGCTGACCAGGCAAAGGATGACCCCTTGGTCACCTTGCATCCTGCGGTTGCAAAACTACGCGACCGCATCGTAGCTAGCGGCATCACCAAACTGAAAGTGCCTGAAGGCGACGAGCCACCGCTACAGCTGGTGCGCACATCGCGCTATGCCGATACGTTCTACGTTTCAGAAAAGAATCCCGAGCCCACTATCCCGCTGCATACCATCCTGGAGGTAGAAGCAGCACTCAACATGTTCTGGCTCAGCGATGCACTACTAAAAGTGCTCCAACAAAATGGCGATATTGCCACGCTTGCCAGTTGCGAAGCCTACCTCTTCGAAAAAGCGGCCGACCAAACGATCGAATTCGGCTTGGCGACCGAATTCCCTGAAGGAACGCCAGAGGGCGAATGGGAAACGCGTGCTCGTATCTCTGCGGGTATCGAACGCATGGCTTTACCGATCCGTGCAGAAGCACGCTTCTTCGTCGATCTGTCGAAAGGACTTGTCTCCTTTGACATGCGCGTACCTGATGCGCAACTAGTGGACACGCTCCTTGATCAATCGCCTGACTGGGCTGCCGAGCCGGCCAAGCTCTACGCCATGCGCTTGGGTTTGTTGCTGGCTGACATCGCTTTTCGTGCCTCATCACGCATCACTGAAGTTCACGTAAGCGCCACGCCCTTCGAGCGCGACCAGCCTGCTGCCCCTCTCTTCAATGCCTGCTTCGACCGCCCAACCTACGAAACAGCTAACCAGTTCAAAGCCAACCGTGTGGGTAACCCCGAAGCGCTCTATGCACAACATGCACGACCAGCCGAAGAGGACGACTTCGATCAGATCCATCATTCGCTCCCGAACCTCATCTTCGTGCCTGGTGCCCCGCTTTCACCCACCGCTGCAAAGGCGCTCGGCACTCAGACGCTCGATGGCATCCAAATATATTTCAATACGGATATGCGCGCACTTGCTATGCGGTTAGCCGACGATATCGCCGCAAGCGAAACCACGAGCGCGGCTGTTGCTGCAGTACGCTCGATCCAAGAAAGCCTTGCGCCTGAAGCTGCCGAAAGCCCACGCATGAAAGAAGCGTTCACCAGGCTCTTGACCGCTCTTACTGAGGGTACGATCGACCCGCACGAGCAAAATTCCACCGTGAATTGCTTCCTCGGCGACGATGTGTGCGCCCGCGCGTTCCGCTCTGCACAAGCACTTGCCGAAAAGGGCGATGTTGAGCAGGCCATTCAAACACTCTCCGCTGCTATTGCCGAGATCGACAGCTCTAAAGCCTACGCCGACAACGAAACTACCGTCTTTCGTGCGTTCGATTCTTATGCATCGCGCCTGGTCTACAACCTTATGAAGGCAGGCCGCATGCCTGCACCTGCCAACTCTTCGGCATATGCAGATGCTGGCAAAGAAACCAGGCTCATCCCAGATTCGTATGTGCTCTGTCACTTTGAGCTTTCCACCCTTCTCGACCGCATCGGCGCAAAACAAGATGCGCTCCGCGTGGCAAAGCGCGCATTCCAAGCAGCTCCCACCATTGCCCCCAGCTTCCGCGTGCTCGCCCAGGCGCAAGCATCGAATGGTGATCTTTCTGGTGCAAAAGAAACGCTGGAGGGCGCCCTCATCTGCCTCACGCCACCGAACGATCTTGCTGCGGCTTACCAAGGTTTGTGTGATGTGTTGTGGAGCATGAACAACCCTGAAGCAGCACTCGTTAGCTATCTGAAAGCGCTCGAGACCTCACCCGCCGTGGCCGAGACCTGCATTCGTAGCATTCGTGAGCTACAGGAAGAAACTGGGCTGCCCTTCCCTATGAGCGAAGACCTCGATGCGCATCTTGAAATGCATCAGATACCACTTGCTCCTTCCGAAGCGTTAGCCAACGCTATTCGTGCGGCAGCCGTTGCTGCCCTTGATGAAGGGCTGTTCGACGTGGCCCACAGCCTGCTGCTGCTTGCGTTCTTCTATCAAAACGACGATGCACTCATGAACATCATCTTTTCGCTGGAGGGAAGCGGTATCGAACATCGATTTGAAGTATCATTAGTGGTATGAATATCGTGGTTTATTGTGGATCGAATCCAGGCAACAATCCGAAATACGCTGAAGCGGCCGTGAAATTGGGCACGTGGATCGGCGAATCGGGAAACTCTCTTGTTTATGGCGGCAGCTCTGTGGGGCTCATGGGCCTTATCTCGCGCACAGTGCTCGATCATGGTGGCGAAGTTTACGGCGTTGAGCCACAGTTCTTCATCGATGCAGGCGTTGAACAGCACGATCTTACCGAGCTTCATATTGTCGAGACCATGGGCGAACGTAAGGCGAAGATGATCGAGTTGGGCGATATTTTCGTGGCCATGCCAGGAGGCGTTGGCACGCTCGAGGAAATTTCCGAGATCATGTCACGCATACGCCTTCATATGTCAGCGGGCCCGTGCTTCTGCCTGGACATCGATGGGTTTTACCAGCCGCTCGCACAGCTGATCGAGAACATGCATCAGCATGACTTCATCGAAAACTGGGACAAAGATGCCTACCAGTTCCCCGCCACGGCCGATGAACTGATCGAAAGCCTTGCAGCGTGGGAACCCGACCGTAATTTCGACGGCCATCCCATCGTCCCCGAAAAACAGGAGATGCTCCTGTTCGGGTAGAGAAGGTCTCGACGATCATATTTTCACAACAGAAGGATTGGCCATGTTTCCGAAGATGAGGCGCCACAGGCAAGAGATGACTCGCGATGAAGCTGTTGCGCTATTGCGCAAGACTGATTACGGCATCTTGGCTTTACATGGTGAAGATGGCTATCCCTATACCGTACCAATGAATCACGTGTACATCGAAGGCGGACTGGACGGCACAGCTGAACTGGGCGCGATCTACTTTCATTGCGCGCTCGTTGGTCACAAGTTAGATGCTATTGCGCGCGCTCCAAAAGCAAGCTTCTGCGTAGTTGGCAAACACGCTTATCGCCCGCAGAAATTCGCAACCACCTATGAAAGCGTAATCGCATTCGGGCAGGTGGCCATACTAGAAGAGGCTTCCAAAGCGGAAGCCCTCTACAAATTGAGCAAGAAGTTCGACCCAAACGAACACGATCTCATCTTGGACGAAATCGAAAAGGACGGTCCACGGTGCGCGGTGCTCGAGCTGCGGATCGATCGCTTAACGAGCAAGAAGTCGCCCGACCTGATGTAACGCCTGCTTCGCGAGTACGAAGTAGGCAGAAGTCAGAAGAGCTGGAAGAGGAATTCCACCAAGCGAGCGACTTGCTCTCTTGCGAAAGTTGTCTATTCTGCGAACATAGGCGTAGAAAGATAGCGCTCACCCGTATCGGGCATGATCACTACGATGTTCTTGCCCTTGTTTTCGGGGCGTTTTGCCAGTTCAAGCGCTGCCCATGTTGCAGCGCCCGAGGAAATACCCACCAGGATGCCTTCCTTGTGACCGATCTCGCGACCCATTGCGAACGCATCTTCATTCGCAACCGTGATCACTTCATCGTAGAGCGACGTATCGAGCACATCAGGTACAAAACCTGCACCGATGCCTTGGATCTTATGCGAACCCGAACGCCCTTCAGAAAGCACGGGTGAATCCGCGGGCTCCACTGCCACCAGCTTCACGTTGGGGTTCTGCTCCTTCAAGTACTGACCAGCACCCGTGATGGTGCCGCCCGTACCCACGCCCGCGACCAAGATGTCCACTTTGCCATCGGTCGCTTCCCAGATCTCAGGACCGGTGGTTGCCTTATGGATGGCAGGATTGTCAGGGTTGATGAACTGGCCAGGAATGAAACTGCCCGGCGTTGCAGCCGCCAGCTCGTTAGCTTTCTCGATGGCGCCCTTCATGCCCTTCGCGCCGTCGGTCAACACGATCTCGGCACCGTAAGCTTTGATGAGGTTGCGACGCTCGACGCTCATGGTCTCAGGCATGGTAAGGATCACCTTGTAGCCACGTGATGCGCCGATGGACGCTAGGCCAATTCCCGTGTTTCCCGAGGTAGGCTCGATGATGGTAGCTCCTGGCTTCAGCAAGCCCGCAGCCTCTGCGCCATCGATCATGGCCTTGGCCACGCGATCCTTCACTGACCCAGCGGGATTGAAATACTCCAGCTTGCCGATGATGCGCGCAGGAGCATCATGCGCCTCTTCAATATGCTTCAGTTCGAAGAGCGGCGTGTGACCGACCAACTGGTCAACGGATTCGTAGACTGTCATGACATCCATCCTTTTATTAATTCCTAGTATTTCGATAGGTTAATAGGATTATAACCCACACAGAGGTTGTGTCAAGCCAGATTTGGTCGATTGATCTCTGGTAGAGACACCTGTTGATCCCTGTAAGAGATATCTGCTAGAGACAAGAGCTGGTCAAGGATTCATTGACCTCGTCGAATAGGATCTTCGGGAAACGCTCGTCACCTTCTACGCGTTGGATGCGCAGGCTTTCTCCGCAGCGAGATTGTTGAGTGCGGACCTGCTTTGCTTTCTTCACGAATTCGGTAAAAAGAGGCCCCATGGGCCCTTCACCTGCGAAGAATTCAGGATGCCACTGCACCCCCATCATGAAGGAATGATCGGTGGCTTCGATGGCCTCGATGATCCCATCGTCAGCAAAAGCACATGCCTGAAGGCCTTCGCCCAGATCCTTTACGGCCTGATGATGCATGGAGTTTACCGCCACGCGCGCCCGATTGAGCACTGAGGCCAGCTGGCTTCCTTCCACGATGGAAACCTCGTGGGAAGGCACGTGATAATCCTCGGTCTGCCAATGGGTCGACTCGAATTCGCGACCTGAATTGCTCGGCGCTTCATCTTCAGCCTCAGTGTTGCGATCAGGCTTTGCTGGTTCGCTCTGTGCATAAGCAGGGTGCTGCTCGTCCACATCTTGATAGAGCGTGCCGCCGAACGAAACGTTGAGCATCTGCATCCCGCGGCAGATTCCCAGCACTGGAACATCGTATTGCCGCGCAAAGCTCAAGACCAAATATTCCAGCTCTTCGCGGTTGGGCGTAAGGTCGGCAGACAGCTTGTTGAAATCAAGGTCTCCCCCGTAGCGAACCGGGCTTATGTCTTGTCCACCCGAAAGCACGAAGCCATCGAGATGCGGAAGGATGGCCTCATAGACTGAAACATCCGAAGAAAACGGCAGCACCACGGGTGACCCACCAGCCGCAGCAACCGCCAGGGCATAGCGCTCGGGCAACTGGATGACCGCCTGCTCGGAAAAATAAGTGGGGATGATGCCGATCAGCGGGCGAAGCTTCATCTCTTG
The DNA here is from genome assembly GCF_943192915.1 of Anaerotardibacter muris. Taxonomy (GTDB): domain Bacteria; phylum Actinomycetota; class Coriobacteriia; order Coriobacteriales; family Eggerthellaceae; genus Anaerotardibacter; species Anaerotardibacter muris. Next base: position 43,342 of record NZ_CALPCD010000009.1, on the reverse strand, counting down.
ATAGGTGCTGTTGCTGGTTTGGCTGTTCATCTTCTTCCTCGGGCGTTGTCACTGAAGCTCTACAGGGCATGATGCGATTATAGCGCGCAGACGCTTTTGTCATGAGGGGGCCAGCAGGCCGTGGAAATGAAATAGAGTTTCAGCCTTCAGCCCCCACGCTGCTTTGTCCTGCAGAAAGCTGTATTACAATAATCCTACCAATTTAGAGGGAATAAGGAGAGCACGTGCTCGTCTCAACAAAAGGTCGCTATGCGCTTCGAGCGGTAGTCGATATCGCAGAAAATTCACTTGCGGGTCGCGTTTCACTGCGTTCGGTTGCGCAGCGACAGGGCATTTCAGACAAGTATCTCGAAGCCATCGTAAAACCGCTGGTCTTGGCAGGTGTGCTCACGAGCGTTCGCGGCAAGAATGGCGGCTACCAGCTGGCCAAGCCCGCAAGCGAGATCACAGCAGGAGACGTGATCCGCGCCGTTGAAGGTGAAGTTGCCTCAGCCCCTTGTTGCGAAGCGGACGGTGAATTTTGCGACCGCCTCTCAAGCTGCCGCACCGCTCGATTTTGGAGCGGTCTCGAACAAGCAGTCGATCATTACCTTGACTCGAGGACCATCGCTGAACTGGCCATTCCCGACCTTGCTGGCAACGACTACGTGATCTGATCCGTAGGCAAAAACACGCTCCTGATCCATTCCCATCAGCCCACTCCAGTCCCCAACCGCAACCTCCAACGATGGTAAGAACGAACGTGTCCTAGCCACCTAGCCACCTAGCCACCTGGCCACCAGGGCATGCTGGGGCGCCCTGCGCGAATACGCACCTGAGGGTCCGTCCCCAAAGCGAATAAAGCGGCCGGGACAGTTTCGCCTCCGTCCCCAGAAAACCAATATACTAAGGGTATGGACGAAAAACGTACCCACAAGAAAATCTCGCTGACCACGTGGATCTTGATCTCGCTCATCGCAGGCGTGGTGGTCGGTCTTGTGCTTTCGTTCGTTGCGCCTGAAGGTTCCACGTTCGACGCCTATGTGACCGAAGGTGTGTTCTACGTGCTAGGGCAATGGTTCATCCGCCTGATGCAGATGCTCGTCATACCGCTGGTATTCTGCTCGATCGTTTGCGGCGCGGCTTCCATGTCGGACCCGAAACTGCTGGGCAAAGTGGGAATCGGCACCATCCTCATGTACCTGTGCACTACCGCACTTGCAGTACTCATCGCGCTTGGTCTGGCCCAGGTGGTGCAGCCTGGTGTTGGGCTTGATCTTTCTGCCGTGGTGATGGGCAATGTGTCCACTTCCACTACCGACCAGACCATGGCTGACACGCTCATCAACATCATCCCCACCAACATCATCGCAGCCATGAACGATGGGATCATGTTGCAGATCATCTTCTTCGCGCTCATCCTTGGCTTCGTGCTCGGTGCGATGGGCCGCAAGGTGGAAACGGTGAGCCGCTTCTTCACGCAGTTCAATGCAGTGATGATGCGCATGATCAACCTTGTACTGAAGGTGGCGCCGATCGGCATCTTCTGCCTGATCACGCGCACGTTCGCCAACCTTGGCTTCTCGGGCATGCTGCCCATGGCGAAATTCATCCTGACCGTTTATGGCGGACTATTCCTGCAGCTTTTGGTGGTATACATGCTCTTGTTCGTGCTGTTCACCAGGCTCAATCCGTTGCGCTTTTTGAAGAAGATCCTGCCTGTGATGCTGTTTGCATTCTCCACCAGTTCATCGAACGCTACCATCCCTCTGAACATGGAGACCCTTGAGCGCAAATGTGGCGTTGACGAAAAGGTTGCATCGTTCACCATCCCGCTGGGCGCCACCATCAACATGGATGGCACTGCCATCATGCAAGGCGTGGCCGTCATCTTCGTGGCTCAAGCGTTCGGTATCGACCTTTCGGTTGCAGCGCTGATGACCGTGGTGATAACCGCAGTGACCGCGTCGATCGGAACTGCGGGCGTGCCTGGTGTAGGAACCATCATGCTTGCGATGGTGTTCGAATCAGTGGGTCTGCCTGCCGAAGGTATCGCAATGATCATGGGCGTGGACCGCATCCTGGATATGGGCAGAACTGCGGTGAACGTAACGGGTGACGCCGTGGTTACCATGTGCATGGCCAGTGCTACCAAAACGCTCGACCGCGAAGTGTTCAAGCAAGACAACCCCCAAACAACATAGTCTGCTTAATCCGCCGAGCACTTTATTTGAGCAAAGTACCTAAACTTCCGCGGCACACGCCTCAAGTTCACTAAAATAGCGTCTGTTGTACAAATACGGAACACGCGACGCCCTCCCCTGGCAGCCGCACACGGAGATGTTATCCATGGAAGACGCATTGCTCGACATTGTTGTGACCATCAATTCGTACCTGTCGAATTACGTGTTGATCATCCTGCTCATTGGCGCAGGTCTTTACTTCACCATTCGCACGCGATTCGTACAGATCCGCTGCTTTGGCGAAGGCTGGAAGCGTGTATTCGGCGGATTTTCACTGTTCGGCAAGAAAGAGAAGAGCGGCATGAGCTCGTTCCAGGCGCTGACCACCGCTATTGCGGCTCAGGTAGGTACGGGCAACATCGTGGGTGCGTGCGGCGCGATCCTTATCGGCGGTCCTGGCGCCATCTTCTGGATGTGGCTCATCGCCTTCTTGGGCATGGCTACGAATTACGCCGAGGCGGTGCTGGCGCAGAAGACACGCTTGGTCGACCCCGACGGCATCGTACACGGCGGTCCAGTCTATTACATCAAGACCGCATTCCGCGGCAAGTTCGGTACTTTCTTGGCTGGCTTCTTCGCGGTGGCCATCATCTTGGCGCTGGGCTTCATGGGCTGCATGGTGCAGTCGAACTCCATCGCTTCTACGTGCGAGACCGCCTTCGGCATCCCAGCTTGGGTCTGGGGCCTGGGCGTGGTGTTGATCGCTGGCTACGTGTTCCTTGGCGGCGTTGGTCGCTTGGCCGTGGTCACCGAGAAGATCGTACCGATCATGGCTATCGTTTATTTGGTAGCAGGCCTGATCGTGCTGTTCAGCAACCTGCCAGCTACAGGTGAAGCGTTCGCGCTCATCTTCTCGTGCGCCTTCAACCCACAAGCTGAAGTTGGCGGCGTGACCTTCGGCATCATCGCGGCGCTGGCCCAGGGTGCCAAGCGCGGCTTGTTCTCCAACGAAGCTGGCATGGGCTCTACCCCACACGCTCACGCACAGGCGAACGTGAAGAATCCGCATGAACAGGGCACGGTAGCGCTCATCGGCGTGTTCGTCGATACATTCGTTGTTGTTACCATCACCGCGCTGGTGGTTATCAGCATCCTTTACACAGGTGATGGGGCATTGGCCCAGGGCATGTACGAAGGCATCGACAAGACCAACATGGCGCAGCTCGCGTTCGGCACGGTATTCGGCACCACAGGCGGCAATGTGTTCGTGGCTGTTTGCTTGCTGTTCTTCGCGTTCTCCACCATCATCAGCTGGAATCTGTTCGCGAAGATCAACGTGGAATACCTCTTCGGCAAGAAGGCAGTGCCGGTGTTCACCATCATCGCGCTGGTGTTCATCTTCATGGGCTCGCTGCTGTCGAATGACCTGGTCTGGGAGCTGGCAGACATGTTCAACCAGCTGATGGTCCTGCCCAACGTTATCGGCCTTATCGCGCTTGGCGGCGGCGTGGCTGCATGCGCGAAGACCGCTGGCAAGTCGTGGGGTAAGATCGAAGGCAAGCTCGAGAAGGAGCATGCTGAAGGCACCGACTCCAACGCTGATAGACCGAACTGGCAAGCCTAAAGAGAGCCTAAAGAGGGACGGGGACAAAACTGTCCCGCTACCAGAGAATACCCCGCTGCCTCAAGCAAGCTAACAAAACAAAAGCCCTCAGCTCCAACCGAGCGAGGGCTTTTTGATCTGGCCTGTCCCCAAACTGTCCAGGACACTTTGGGACCTGTCCCCCCCCCTTTTTTTTAAGCGGTTTCCTTCAAGCCTTGGGTCACCGTTGCGCGCGAGGCGAAGTAGGTGATGAGCAGATAGCCGCCGTAGATCAGCAGCACGAAGCCGGCTGACATTGCGATCGACGGGAGCAAGTCGGTCGCAAGCACTTCGAATAACGACCGCGAAATGACCCATATCGCCCACGCCGAATGGCAAACCGCCACCGCCAACGGGAAGATGAAATACAGCACCACCTGCGCGAACAGCGAGCGGCCCAGCATGCGCATATCGCAACCAAGACGCGAGAGCATGCGATAGCGCGAAAGCGAGTCGATGGTGAGCGAGAGCAGCTGGATAGCCAACACCGCTGCAGTTGCCACCAGCAGCACCAAACCAATGTAAAGCGCCAGGTACGTGATGACCATACGCAAGCCCATGGCCTGACCGACCATCTGTGCGCGCGTCAACACATTGGTCACACCCGCAAGCTCCGAATCGATGATGCGATCCATGAACACCTCTTCGGTCTCATCTGAACGATAGACCACATTGAGGAACGCACTCGAACGAGCATCCAGCGCCTCCAATTCTGGCAGCACGCTGTCGGGCACCACGCACGTAGCCGAGTTGCTCAAGATGTCGAAGTCGCCCAGCTGAACATTCAGCACCTCGGGCAACGGCGTAAGCTTACCAGCGGGTGTTTCAAGTTGGTAGCCTTGCTCCGCCATCGCTTTTGCAACGGGTTCCGAAACTTCCATCGAATTCGTAACCAAATATTGATCTTCGCCCAGCTCGACCGGCTCTTTGCCTTGCATCTCCAACTGCTTGTTGAACTGCGAAAGACCGACCACTTCAACATTGACGTACTCAACGCTCGCATTGCTGTTGATGGTCGCCCCGGTGGCGGCTGTCACTTCTCCGAAGTACATCTCGGGCAGGATGTAGTAATCCAGACGCCCCGAATCCGCAACAAGCTCATCCCAGTCAGGAACGTGCGTGCGCAAGTATTCCTCGGTGTCGCGGATGTCGAATGCTGCACGACCGTCTTCTTCGGTCTCAGTATCTGAATAGCTCTGATACGAAATGAGTGTTGCGTCGTATGGATTCGCTTCCTGAATCTTGCCCGTGAATGCCTCGCACAACGCCATGCCCGTTGCGAACGTGGTGATGGCGAAGAACAGCAGCACGCTTACGATCCACATCGAAGCGAACGATGTATTCACCTTGGATGCCACCTGACGCGTGGTGAACGGACGCAGTTTGCGCAGGTAGAAGCTGCGCAGGCGCGTTACGATGGCGATCAGGAAACCCGAAAGCGAAAAGAACAGCAGCAGCGTTCCCACTAACATCAGCACCGTGGCGATCATGAAATGGTCGTCGAACATCATCACCATGCCATTCACATCCAGCTGCCAATAGGCAACCGCCAGAATGGCAATAGATGCAGCGAACAGGAACAAGCACACCCACGGATTGCGGATGGCCACCTTCTGATTGCGCGCGTCGGCATTGATCAAGTCGATCAACTTGCAGCGGCGGATCGAGAACACGTTGAACAGCGCTACCACCACATAGATGGCCAGGAAGCATATCAACGTCATGATGAAAGCGTTCATCGAGAATTCGAACTGATAGTTGGGCATCGGAATGCCGAAGAGCCACGCGGTCACGAATGAGAGCAACTGCGAGACCAGAATGCCCAGACCAAGACCCAGCACCAGCGACACGAAGCCAACCAGCACCGTTTCATACAAGATGATGCGCGATACTTGCCCAGCCTTCATACCCAGCGTGAAATACATGCCGAATTCACGCTTGCGACGGCGAATGAGCAGCGAGTTCGCATAGATCACCAAAAAGCCTAGGACCAGCGCGACCACGGTCGAGAACACGCCCATCATGTAACCGGTGAATTCGACGATATTCGCACGGTTCGATTCGGTGATGTCGTGCATGACCTGCTGGTCAGACACAGAATTGAACGCATAGAACACCGTAATGGCGATCAGCAATGTAACGAAATAGATCGCGTAATCGCGCACCGAACGGCGTATGTTGCGCAGTGCGAGTTTACCCAGCATGGCGCGCCTCCCCTCCCAGGAAGGTGACGACCTCCATGATGCGCGTGAAGTATTCCTCACGGGAAAGCGTGCCGCGATGCACCTCGTTGAAGATGCGGCCGTCGGAAAGGAACAGCACGCGGCTAGTGAACGATGCGGCATACGCATCGTGCGTGACCATGAGGATCGTCGCGCCCATGTTCTGGTTCATGCCTTCGAGCGTTTCGAGCATGACCGTGGCGTTATGAGAATCGAGCGCGCCCGTTGGTTCGTCGGCCAAGATCAGCGATGGATCGCACACGATAGCGCGCGCCGCAGCCACGCGCTGACGCTGGCCACCCGACATCTGGCTGGGATATTTGTTCATCGACTGTTCAACGCCGAGTTTATGCGCGATCTCTTTCACGCGCTCGGGAATTTGCGACGCGCGTTCACCCTTGATGGTAAGCGCGAGCGCGATATTCTCGAAGCCAGTCAGCGTGTCGAGCAGGTTCGAGTCCTGGAAGATGAAGCCCAGTTCCTCGCGACGAAACTTCGCCAGCGAACGATTCGACAGCTTCGTGATGTCCTGACCCTTCACCAAGATGCGTCCGTTCGAAGGGCGATCGATGGTGGAGATGCAGTTCAGCAGCGTGGTCTTGCCCGAGCCCGACGGACCCATGATGGCGATGAATTCGCCCTGCGCGATGTTCAGGCTCACGCCATCGAGCGCATGGGTAAGGTTGCCGCGTCCGCCGAAGACCTTTTCGACATGCTCCACGCTGAGCAGTGCGGAATTCGCCGAGGCAACGCCGGCCTGTTGGGGTGGGATTGCGAATGTTTCAGCCATGACGCTACCTTTCTATACGGGGCAATTCGAGCGAGGTGAACGTGTGAAGCGCGACCATGAGTGCCGAGGTGGCAAGCGTTGCCGCACCCACGACCGTGCACGCTCCTTTCAGAATGCCGAGTGCTTTCATGATGGTTCCTTTCATCGATAGTGAGCCAATACTGCTATCTTGCGCTCTTGTGATGAAGGCTGCCATCGATTTAACTTACAGTGCGCTTACGCATTTGTAAGATTGGGTATTGCTGGATCGTTTTGCGAGGTAGAATGCTGGTTTTGGCGCGGGATGGAATCGCTGTTTTCGGCTAGGCGCATGCGACGACGGTCGTGCGGGAAGCCGATCTGCACGCGCGTACCCACACCTTCTTCGCTGGCTATCATAAGAGAAAGTCCCATGCTCGTACACATGCGCGCCACCAGATAGAGCCCCATACCTGTTGCCGAACCGTGCGCGCGGCCGACCTCACCTGTGAAGCCACGGTCGAACACGCGCGGAACATCGCTGGCAGGAATGCCGCAGCCGTTGTCGCGGATCTCGAGCACGGTGGAGGCTTGCGACGATTCTTGTGCGGGCGGTGTGGCGGTGAACGTGATGGTCTTCGCGTCGTATTTCGCCGCGTTGATGACGATCTGCGTGATGATGAATTCGAGCCATATCTTGTCGGCGAACACCTTCAGGTCGGGGTCAATGCGGAAGTCGAGCGCGATGTCGAGCGAGGTGAGGTAGTGCATGTGAGACTTGCACGCTTCCTTGGCGATGTCGGCCAGGTTCACATCACGGATGAGGTAGTCACGATCGAGCGTTTCCATACGCGCGGAAAAGAGCGCCTGTTCCACCAGGTCGCCCATGCGTTCGAGTTCACGACGCAGCACCAGGGCGTCTTGGCCCTGCATGCGCTTGGTAACGAGCTTCGCAGCAGCCAGCGGGGTCTTCGCTTCATGCACCCACAGCTCGATATATTCAGAATTCGCGCGCAGCGTTTCACGGAGCGCGGAAAGCTCTGCGGCATCGGCGTTCGCAATAGCGACCGTCATTTGATAGGCGATCTTGCTTTGCAGGCTGCGCGGGTCTTCCACCAGGTCGATGAAGTATGCGCTCTTTTCGAGCCCATCGGCCGATTCTGAAAACGTACGCCAAAACGATGCGTCGCGCGCGTATTCCAAGGCCAGATAGACGAACGCACCTACTGCCACCACCAGGTCTACAACAATGATACCGCCAAGCGATACCGTGAGCACCGAAAGCACCACGGTCAGGAATGCGAGCAGCAACACGACGGCCGCCAGGAAGAGCGCCCGGTCCTTTAGGAATGTGCCGAACGAATAGCGCGGGGTGTCTTGCATCACTCGATCACGTATCCCAGCGAGCGACGTGTTTGCAAATAGTCTTCAGGCACGCCGATCTGCGCGAGCGTTTTGCGCAGGCGATTGATGTTCACGGTAAGCGTGTTGTCGTCGATGAATGCATCCGATTCCCACAGGTCGCACATGATCTCTTGGCGCGACACGATGGCACCGGCGTTGCGCATCAGCAGCGTGAGGATGCGCTGTTCGTTGCGGGTGAGCTGGGCTTCTTTGCCCTGGTAGGCCACGGTGCATGCGTTCAGGTCAACCGTGACCCCTTCGTGCTCGATGGTGCTGGTTTGCGCAAGTTGCTGGCCATTGCGCTGAATGAGCGCAGCCATGCGCGCTAAGAGCGCAGCTGGGCGGTAGGGTTTCAGCACGAAGTCGTTCGCGCCCAGGTTAAGCGACATGACTTCGTGAAATTCATCGCCTGCTGAAGTGAGCACGATGATAGGAACTTCGCTTGCTTTGCGAATCTCGCGACAGATGGAGTGGCCGTTGGTGCCGGGAAGCGTAAGGTCGAGCAGCACGCAGGCGAAGTCGCCCTCTATGGCGGTTTGCGCGGCCGTGGCGAAGTCGTTGCAGACCTGCATGTTATAGCCGTTGAGCTCGAGCAGGTTCGCCAGCTCATCGCGCAGCGTGACGTCATCCTCAACGATATAGATAGACAGATCAGGCATGGCAGCTCCCCGCTTGATTTTTCCCTGCCTCCATTCTAAACGCGCGCCCTGCCCCTGTGAACAACCCCACCCAAGGTTACAAACATGTAAGCGGGTTGAAAGCGCGAACCGCGGCATAAATGTAGGTATAGGCGCAGCTTGAAAGTGATGCGTAGGTCTTAAAGCGGACCGCAAGTATCTTCGCCACGCTTCCAGAGCATCCCCGCCACATCATTCAATTCGACGAAGAAATGTGATCGATTTTATTCGCTACTTTACGATTATGGAAACTTCTACTTTACGATTGTGGATGTTTCTACTTTACGATTATGGTAAACTCTACTTGTCGATTATGGAAAATACACGTCCTACACCACGCATCGGGAGGCCTAATGACTAAGCTCATACAGAGATCTCTTGAGCCCTCTCTCAAAGAAACGGCAACATGGTTCCCAGTTGTGTCGTTGAGCGGTCCAAGACAAAGCGGCAAATCAACGTTATCTAGGGAAGCGTTTCCAGATTATGAATATGTGAACCTCGAGGACCCACAAATCCGGAGAGCAGCGATCGAAGACCCTGTCAGTTTCATTCGAAACCGAGCTTCGAAGTTAATCATCGATGAGGCACAATATGCGCCGGATCTCTTTTCAATGATTCAGGTTGTTTCAGATGAACGAGGAGAGCCTGGTCAATATGTATTAACAGGTTCGCAGAACTTCCTGATGATGAAGAGTATTGGACAATCGCTAGCCGGACGCGTAGGCCTTCTTACTCTTCTTCCTCTATCATTTCGCGAACTTCAAAACGAGAACGAACAGGCAATTGATGTAGATAAGTTCACCCTTGTTGGGGGCTATCCTCGACTACACGATGCTAACATTCCGCCTTCCGCGTATTTTCGAGGGTATGTACAGACTTATGTCGAACGCGATGTTGCTGAATTGCTCGACGTGCGCGGAAAGACGGCGTTTCACAAGCTGCTAACCATTTGCGCCCAGAATACAGGAGGATTATTCAACGCTGCCTCTCTGGCACGAGACACAGGCGTATCCGTTCCTACGATCAGGAATTGGCTTTCTATTCTTGAAACGAGCTATCTGATCTTTTCGCTGCAGCCCTACCATGCAAACACAAAGAAACGTCTGACCAAGACTCCGAAATTGTATTTCTATGATACGGGATTGCTTTGCTACCTCTTGAATATAACAACGGTGTCTCAGCTAGTTGAAAGCCCGTTCTTTGGTGCAGTCTTCGAGAATCTTATTATTGCGGAAACCTTGAAACGGCACCTAAATGCAAACGAAAACCCTGAGCTTTACTTTTATCGCGACGACACCAAGCGCGAGATAGACCTACTAGATTTCACGGACCCGCAAAACAAGCAAGCCATCGAAATAAAATCCTCTCGCACCTATCACGACAAATACACGAGACATCTCAATACCGTATGTAACGAAATCGGCATCGAACCAAAAGATAGATATGTTGTAGCCCGAGTCGAATCGAGTTTTGAAACAAACACATGCAAAGTGACATCCGCAAGAGACTGGCTAATGAAAAGATAATCTTACTAGGCAGAAACTAGAAGGGATAGAAACGTTGATCATAGTTGACGGCCGAACAAATGAAGAAAAATTACTCGAGCTTTTAGCTCACGGCTGCGAGTGTACTGAACTTGATTTTAAAGAAACACTTGATCTTAGCAAAAAGAAAGATGAACTTGACCTCGTAAAAGATATCGTCGCAATGCACAACCACTATCCTGGTGGCTATTTAATTATTGGTGTTAAAAACGACGGACAACCTTCCGACCGAAGCCAAGGAACAGACTGGGATCAATTCGACGGTAGCAAACTAACAGATAAAGTCCGTAAGTATGTCGAAGCTCCTATTGAAGTGACTTCACAAATTCATATCTTGAACGGTAACACGTATTGCCTGATTTGCGTAATGACTTTACCTGACGGATTGCCAATACCGTTCGAAAAAGAAGGACAATACGACAACAGCCAGCCACTAGTTTTTCGACGCGGAGACATTGTCATAAGAGACGGGGCTTCGAACGGTATCATCAGATACTCTCAGTGGGGCAAGGTTTTAAAGAAATACGAACAGAACATTCGCGACAATGAACGTGAACATATTGATGTCTTGATCGATCGAATTAGCGATGCTCTTACCGTGCAAGGTCAAACCCCTCCATTATTTGTAGGCATGGAAGACGATGCTTTATGCGAGTCACTTAGTCGTTGCTGCGAAGCGTCTGATTTCCGAAAGTTAAACGCCTTTGTTTCCAAGCTCGATGGCTTGCTCAATACAGAAGATAATTCCCTTTCTACGCTTACAGCTGTTGGCGTATTTGCTGTTATGTACGATGAGAAGAGTCTTTGCGAACGCGTTATAGAAACTTTATACGAACACTATTTGGCAATAGATACCGTGGGCAAAACTGCCGCGGAAATGAAGCTTGAGCTTGCTGCAATGGCATACGCTATTGGCGCAATGATGGTACGAATGAGGAAATGGGATTGGATCCTGTCTTTAGTAAACAGACCAGGCAATCAAAGAGGTAGCTACGCCTATGCCTCGTGGCTAAGAGACTGTCAGGTTCAGGCTTCAAGAAACGAGCTATTTCGACAAGAAGAAAGCGGACTGATGATCTCACGCGCAAACCAGATCATAAAAACAAAGAATTCTCTCAAGCCCGATATCGCACCAGGAGCAAATAACACAATTGCTTCGGAATCCGTAAGCAATCGGATTCTAGACTCTCTATGCCAATTTGACATGCTTTTTTGTATCTGCATCAATGCTGTAGGCGAGGGTCATGGCGGAGCCTACCCGTCTTGTGCCTTTTTCAAAGAAACTCGTCTTGGGGCCGCAATTCGTGCGTTGTTGGGAAATAGCAGCATAAATAGGAGGAAGTTACTGCCAGACTGTTCAGACGAACAATTTGCTGTAGCTTTTCAAACATTCTGGAACGAAGGAACGCAACAAGCACACCAATATGGAAATTGGTATTGGGGAATAGACGAAACAGGACAAGTCTCTCGTTTCCTTGAAAGCCATCTGAACTGTCCGGAATAAAAGCATAGATTATGTTTTATTAAGCGCTTTCTTGTCGAGCTTAGTTATTGCTTTTTTTCAAGTTGCACTCTATGCAAACCATTTGACAATTGTCAGGAACGGTCTTCCCGCCCTTGCTCCAAGGAATGATATGGTCACCATGCATTTCGTTAAACTCGAAATGTTCCTTGCAATACGGACAGATGCCCTTCTGTTCTTCGTATTTCTCGCGCTTAGTTCTATCATCAAACGCACGAATACTTAATGCTTTCTCATTGTCCGTCAAAACATATTCGTAAATACCTTTTTTGTTTGTCACATCAGGGTCAGCCATAAGCTCGGATATGCGCTCTTCGAGCACTTGTGGATCTAGGTCTGTGCGCTCATGGTGAGCATTGTAATACAGACCCCAGGGAAGACCCTTCATCTGAGAACGATACTTCGGGAATGTTGCTTCAGCCCACTCAATTGCGCTCCTGAAGTAGCTCCATAGCTCTTGCGCATTATGATAGTTCTTTCGAGCAGACATGTATTCTTCGATAGTGTCGTCGCCAGTTACGTCCATGTGCCATTTGATAGCCGTTTCCATGTAGTCCTGACGATTGGCCTCTCCCTTCATGTAGTCGCTAGCAAGACCAACCGCAGCACCATTTGACTTAGAGAAATGTTTCTTTGCGTCAGATACCCACGTGCCGCTGTAAATTGCATTACGAAGCTCTTGTGCGGTGAGTGGCTCACCTGCGATATTGATGGTTTCAAACCACTTTAGTTTTTCGCTATCATCGCCAACACAAACATAGACTAGCAACTTATAATCAAGAATCTTGTCTCTAATATCACTAGGCAGAGATTCGAAAAAATGACCGTCAACGGAGAAGTCTCCTTCTATATAGTCACAAATCGAAATGGTTCGCTGTTGACCGTCAAGAACTTCAAAGCGCGGTGAATCCTGGTCTTCGCGGTCTTCACCTAAGTCAACCCAGTAAAAGATTGAGAGTGGATATCCGTTCTTAACGGTTCTGATAACCTCATCACGCTGATTGTCTTTGTATACATAGTTGCGCTGATAGCGCGGGCGAATGCACAGTTCGTCATCGTAGCCAGTGACACCCATCTCGGTTTCGCCATCGTTAATATAACCCTCGTAAACCTCTCTGATGGGAACTTCTCTTAACGTAATTTCCATTATTTATTTCCTCGGCTCTTCTGGGTGTTTGTTCTTGATAATGACTCTAGCATACGGAACAACGCCCTTTCCGTCTTTCACATAATAGACTGTGCCATCACGAGAAGCTGGAGTCTTGTATTTCCTGTCATAATCTCCAACACCAATTGATTTTCCAAGATCTGTTATAGCTAAACCAATAATTTCAAACTGGTCAGGTGAATACTTGTCTATAAACGTAATGGGGACACCCATCAAGCCATCATAGTCACAAGGAATCTCCCTCGTAACATCAACATTAATTGCATCAAAATTGTCATATCTAGGATACAACTCAGGGTCATATCTCTTGTACAAGTCTAGACCTTCGTGCCTTTGCCTATGGTCAAGTGTTGTAAACCACCTAACCCCTTTAACACGAATAAACTTTCTACCAGTCTCCTCATCTATTCCGCATCCTGCCGCCTCAAGCGGATAATCATCAGGAACATAGAATGCCCTATCTCCCGAGTGAATACTTGCGCCAAGCCATACTTTGTTGTCTTTAATCAATGGAAATACTTCCTTGTATGCAACAGCGTTCATATTTCCGATAATGATGAAATCCTTGCCATATTCCATGAGCAAAGCAACATAATCTCTGAATTTCGAGAACGGTGGATTCGTGACCACGATATCTGCTTCCTTAAGAAGCTCGATGCACTCAGTTGAACGATAATCGCCATTTCCCTCAAGTTCCGTTAACTCATTTTCGCCTGACTTGAAAAGCTCTTTAATGTCAAGCATGTCAATATAACCATCGCCGGTTTTGTCGTAAACCTTGGTGACCACTGCCTTGTACGGCGTTCCAGGAGTGGTTTCTGGATTTATGTCAAACAAGGAAAGCTGGTCTCCCATGATAGGCGAACCTGCATAACAGGTAGCTATAAGCTTCTTTAGACCAAACGAATTAAACTTCTTTACAAAATACTCGAAAAATTTACTCTCAAATGGATCATCGCAATTGAGGAAAACGGTCTTGCCCCTGAAATGCTTCTTGTAATATCGCATTTCCTTTTCAATGTCAGAGAGTTGCGTATAAAACTCGTCTTTTTTTTGCTTTTTTGCGGACGCTAAATCTCTATCTTCTGCCATGTTTTAGCTCCTACCCCATTTTGTTCGCTTTATTGCATATCGGTTCTTTGCAGCTTCTGACCAGCTGAGCACTCTATAGACTTTGCGATGGCAAGCTGAGCATCAAAAAGTTCTTGCTGTTTAAGGTTGTTGTTTGATAGCCACTGCGGAACATAAGAATGTTGGATTGTGTCCCAGTCAATATGATCGGAATAGCCTAGACATTTAGCCATTGCCTCTAAAAGCTTATGTTGAGCTGTAGCAATTTTCAACTGATCAGATTGGTCGAGCTGATCTTTGCAGTATTTCTCGAAAAGATCTTTCCATTTATCTACTACGTCTTGGTTGTCATAAAACACAACTTCAATCATATTAAGACAGTTTACACATTCGTAATTTGACCAACCCTGACCTCGATAGGTCATTAGAGTACGAAATATCTCACTCTTTTCTTTGCGCCGCTCAGATCTCACCTGAACATATCGCGTAATTAATACGGCAGCAATAGGGCCTAAAACGATTGCAATTATATTTATTATCTCAATCATGTTTTCACCAATCTTGGATATGTTAATTTCGCTGGTCATATTGTAGCAGGCACAGCAAGGATTCTCTTTCTATAACTCCTAGTCAGCACTTTGATAAAATGAGCTGACTAGCCCTGTTTAGTCTGAAGGAATTTGCGCTCATAAGCTACAGCCAAAACACAATCAACTTGCCCAATATACTCACAGCAATCGACTCTGGTAAGTTCGCTCATAAAGAGGAGCGTATCTCGAAGTGCAAGGCACTCGAGCTGTTCGATACTGGTGAGATTGATAAAGGTGAACCAGGGTCGTTCTCAAGCCTCGCGCATATTCATGAAAAGCTTTTCGAAGACATCTACGACTTTGCAGGGAAGATGCGTACAGAAGATATTTCGAAAGGTGATTTCAGATTCGCCTCTGCTCTTTATCTTGAAGAGTCTGTATCTGAAGTTGAAGCTCTGTCGCAGTCGACGTTTGATGAGATCATCAAGAAGTACGTTGAAATGAATATCGTTCACCCCTTCCGCGAAGGCAACGGTCGCAGTATGCGTTTGTGGCTCGATCAGATACTCAAAGCAGAACTTGGGCTTGTTGTTGATTGTGATAGGGTGAGTAAGGATGACTATCTTCATGCGATGGAACATAGCCCAATAAGCGAAGTTGAGATTAGCTGTCTTCTTAAAGAATCGCTAACAGGCAAGATCGATGACCGCGATGTTTACATGGACGGCATCGATGCCAGTTTTGCTTTTGAGGGTTACAATACTTTCAAAACTAAAGAGCTAGATTAGAGCCGAGGATTTATGTACGACAATCAACCGCAACCGGAGCGCAATGATCCCTGCTGGTGTGGCAGTGGGAAGAAATATAAGAAGTGTCATCTTTCGATCGACAACCAGCTGCAAAGCTTCTATGAGCAGGGTCTCGAGGTCCCAGCGCGCGCGATGCTGAAGAACGCTGACGACATCGAAGCGGTACGCAAGAGCGCGGCGGTGAACACGGGGTTGCTCGACTATATTGGCGAGCGTATTGGGCCGGGCGTTTCGACCGCGCAGATCAATGACTGGGTGAACGAATACACCGAATCGCATGGCGGAATTCCTGCTGACCTGGACTTTCAGGGCTATCCGTTCAGCGTGTGCACATCCATCAACGAAGTGGTTTGTCACGGCATGCCTTCTGAAGACGACATCCTGAAAGAGGGCGATATAGTGAACGTGGACTGCTCGACCATCGTTGATGGCTACTTCTCGGATTCGTCGCGCATGTTCTGCATCGGCGAGGTTTCAGACGAACGCAAGAAGCTGGTCGAGGTTACCCGCGAAGCGATGCTGAAGGGTCTTGAACAGGTGAAACCGTGGGGTCGCTTGGGCGATGTGGGTGCGGCCGTAAAGGCGCACGCCGAAGCCAACGGCTTTTCGGTGGTGCGTGAATTCGGTGGCCACGGCATTGGCTGGGACTTCCACGAAGATCCGTTCGTCAGCCATGTGACCGAGCCGAACACCGGCGTGGTGCTGGCGCCGGGCATGATGTTCACCATCGAGCCGATGATCAACGCAGGTGGCGCGGACATCGACATGACCGACCCGAATGGATGGACCGTGCGCACGGCCGATGGATCGGATTCGGCGCAGTGGGAGATTCAGGTTGTTGTGACCGAGGACGGATACGAGCTGCTTTCTTGGTAGCTGGTTAAACAACCTGGCGAATCATACCTAACAAAATGAAACGCTCCGACTGATGCCGGAGCGTTTTTGTTGAGTGCTGTTTGGACGGGACACGTCTTCGGGTCAGGCACAAACAGTCCCGCTTCGCGTGACAGATTTGAGCCAGACCCGCGAGTGTCCCTGCTGTCGCTCGGCTAACTCGAGCCAACGCGCGAGCCCCCTAATTACTTGGGGAAGCTGTAGATGTCGGTGCTGTCCAGGTCGGTGGCGCTCATCGGGTACGACTTGATGGCCGGGTCTTCGTAGAGCGACATGTAATAGGTGTTGGTCGCTGCCGAAAAGCCATCGGTAAAAACGGTGTATTCCGATTTGCCGTCTTCCATGAACGCACCGCCGATGGTCTGCTGCACGGTAAGCAGCGTGCGGAACAGACGCACGATATTATCATCTTCACCAGTCTGCACGGGATAGTGCGTGTTGTAATAAGCCACGCGCACGAAGCGATCGGGTGAGTAAGTAGAACCCGGCATACCCGTTACCTGTCCGGCGCTGCCATACGGCGTCAGCTCGGCATTGCCCCACTTCACCGTGGGAACGAATTCGGGGCTGAGGTTCAGATAGCTGCGCAGATGCTCCATCTGCCAATCGAAGGTGGGCTGATTGGTGAGCACGTCAACATCGTCATGATGAATATGGATGCCGTCAGCCATGTATTCCACAACGATCGAACGCTTCGCATCCGAGATCATGAAATGCAGAAGTGATGACGGGAACTGCTCGTTGATTGGCTTGTCCACAATAGCCACGTTCTGCAGCGCTGCTTCAGCTTCGTCTACTGTTGCGAAGTTGCTGGCAACCCACAGCGGGAATTCATACGCAGCAACGTTGGTCTTGCCTTCAACGGCGGCCTTTTCCCACTGCGCATAGCCGGGGAAATTCAAGCCTGCAACGTAAAGTCCCTTTTCGTTGCCGCAGTCGAAATATAACGGGGTGTTCTCGATAACGATGCACGTGCCGATGACCGCATGACCTGTGGCCTCGCCCTCGAACACATAGTGACGCTTATAGTTGCGCGGCGTGATGCTAACGCCCTGGCCATAGCCGCATTCCCAGTCCAGGTTGCGGCCTGCATACATATTGCCTTTATCGTCGGCGAAACGGATACCGGTGCACATAACATGCTCCTTTCAAACTGCTCGCCTAACGCGAGGCATTGCTTCAGCCACTGAGCCGAGTGTGGCTGCTCCTGTCATTATATGAGGGCGCCCGTACGAATCCTGTACCAAACCTACTCTGTTGCTTTCCCGTTGCCCACTGTTAAGACCAGCTTCAGCAGAAATAGAGCGAGCGCCTGATCGGGAAAGATCAGACGCTCGCTGTAATGGTTATTGGTTTTACGAATCCTGCGAACCAGAGGCTTGCGCATCAGATGAAACATCAGATGGAGCAGTCGCTGAAGCATCGGCTCCTGGCGAACCTTGCGGAGGGGCTGGCTGCGCAGGAGCTTCAGGGGTGCTGGGTTGTGTAGGTTGCCCTGGCTGCGGCGTCTGCACAGGCGGAGTTGTTGGAACCACTGGATCACCTGTTGGTGCAGGTGGCGCAGGGGTTTGCTGCGGTGCAGGAGCTGGAGGAACTGGTGCGCTCGGCGCAGGGGAAACTGGCGCTTGCGGAGGCACCTGGGCTTGAGGGGCTTGGGGCTGGGCTTGCGTTTGTCCTTGAGTTTGCGCTTGCCCTTGAGCCTGTGCTGCGAATGCGGCCTGGCGTGCAGCCAGTCGCTCCTGCTTACGTTGCTGATGAATTTCCCAATAACGCATCCACAGATAACCCGCCGTGAAGACGATGCTGAAGATCACTGCCAACGCCGAAACGATGGGAATGTATGCCAAGATGGTCAGCGCGACCGTGCCGATGATGGCTGCAAGCACAGGGTTCATCTTCTTACCCAGCAGTGCCATGCCCAACGCCGAACCCGCAAACGGGATAGAGAACAGTGCGATGATCACCATCACCAGTATCAAGAGCACCACCACCGGTATGGTGACCAGCGGGAACAGCAACAGCAAGCACACAATGGGTGCCACCAGGAACGCGATCAAACCTGCAAGGAGCATCTTCCACAGATTCGGCATCACCATGTTCGCGGCCTGAACCAGCGACTTACGGATGATCACGAAGAACAAGCCCACCAGCACCACATGCGCCATGCAAGCGTACAGGATGGAGAGTAGGTTATCGAACAGCGTCGGTTCGCTGGTTTGGATCGGCTCGCTGTATTCAACATTGGAAGCGCTCGCATTGTCAGCGATCGATATGTTCGCTCCCGCAGGCATCGTGAGGGTGCCCTTCACCTGCGCGTTCTTGCCGATCTCGATGGTTTGCGCGCTGATGGTAAGGTCGCCTTCCACCACACCGTCGAACTTAACGGTCTCACCCGAAAGCGCACCGCCCTTATATTCACCAGCAATAGAGAGCGTTTGTGCAGCAGCATAGATACCATTGGCTTTCATCTCATTGCCAATATTGATGGTGCGCGCCGCAATGGTAACGTTGTTGCCAACTTCAACATGCGAGATATCGATATCCTGAGCTGCCACGCGAAGACTGTCTGCAATCTGAGAATTCTTTATCGTTACGCTCTGACCAGCAGCAATAAGGCTGCCGTGGCCTGAAGTACCCACATTCAGCTTGTTCGAGTCGAGCGTAGCGCCGAACCAATACGCATCATTTTCCACGTCCATACTGGAAACACCTGCGCCGAACGCAAACAAGTTGCCAGCGTTGTATTCCTTTTCTGATGGAGTGACCGCGGTACTACCGCTATCGAATGCGCTCGCTGCGAAGGCGGTCATGGGCAGGCACACCACCAAGGCAGCTGCCGCAAGCAAAGCTCCTATTCGTTTTCTCATATCTTTTCCCCTTATCGGTTCGTATCGCCCAGCCCAAAATTCAGGCGCTATTTCGTGATGCGGATCTCTTCGATCGTGATCTTCTTCAGATATTCCTTGTTCAGCACGCAACCAATGCCAGCTTCATGCCCAGGATTGTTCAACGTTAATACCCCGTTCTTCAACATCAGCGGTGGAATCGCCACGTCTTCGCGGAAATAGCAGGTGGCGTCAGAAACATCGCCGGGCAGATCAACGAAAGGAAGCGTCTCGAACGCGGCATAAGTGCGCTTGGAAACGCCCGTATCGAACATGCCCGCCATCCAGATCTGTTTGCCATTTTCGGCGGCCCACCTGCAGAAATCAAGCGCAGGCTGAACTCCGCCGAACTTTGCGATCTTGATGGCATAGACCTTCAGATTGTCTATCTCCATAGCGTGATGCATCTCGCGTGCCGAAACCACCGATTCGTCCAAGCAGATAGGGGTCTGCAGCGATTCCTGCAAAAGCGACAAACGCTCGAGCAGATCATCGGTGCCTACCGAAGGCTTGTAGCTCGGATCGAGCGGTTCTTCCAAGCAAGTGATGTTCAGCGGATCGAGCTTGGCCAATATATCCATGTTCTCTTCCGTGAAACTCTGGTTCGCGTCCAAGAACAGCATCAGGTCGGGATATTTCTCGCGCACCGCGCGTACCTTCTCCAGGCATGAATCGGGATTGATCTTGATCTTCACGCGCTGATAACCTGCAGCAACGGCACGATCAACTTCGGCCAGGGTTTCCTCGGTGCTCATGATCCCTACCGTGGTTCCGCCAAGTACTTGTTTGCCGCGAACGCCACCGATCAACTCCCAAAGCGGTGCAGCAACCACCTTGCCGTACAGGTCCCATGTTGCCGACTCCACCGCAGCCTTTGCCATGGGATAATAAGCCAGCGCAGGGAAGGTGGCCAGTGACCTGCTCACTTCACTGGGATGCAGGTAGCGTTCATTCATCACAACGCTGGAGATGATGTCCTTGGTCACGGCGTAATCATCGCCGAGTGTTTCGGGCAGATACCAGTTCGTGGTGAATGAAACGCATTCGCCGATGCCCGTTCGTCCCGCCCAGTCCTCTATCTCTACATAGAACGATTCGCGCTGGTCAAGTTCACGTTTTGCGGTCTTGATAGGTTCGTTGTACGCTTGGCGCGTGCGGTAGAGCGTCATGGATTTGATGTCGATACGACGGTCGTACATGCGCTTGAGCGCGATGCGGTCCACCTTGCCCACCGACGTACGCGGGAATTCTGAGAGCACCAAGATGTGCTTGGGATGATGCAGATGCGACATATGCGGCTCAAGGTATTCGTGGATGTTGCGCGCGAATTCCTGAGGACACGACGCAGGACGGATGCCCGTCTCAGCCGGATCAAGGCCCAGTTCAGCATGGTCTTTCGCAATGGTCTCGGGCGAATAATCAGCTTCGATGAATGCAACGGGCCTGTACCCCCAGAGCTCATCAGCCGTGCCGAACACGTAAGCATCCTTCACGCCAGGAATGCGCAGCAGTGCTTCACGGATCTCTTCAGGATAGATGTTCTCTCCACCTGAGATGATCAGATCTTCCAGGCGCTCATAGACGAATAGCTTGCCATCCTTGCCCATGCGCGCACGGTCGCCCGTAACGAAATAACCGTCCATGCTCATGGCCGCGCGTGCGTTCAGGTAACCCGAAAAAACGCCTGGGCCCTTCACCTGCAACTGGCCAACACCCTGTTTATCAGGCTGAACGATGTGAACCAGGTATCCTGGCAGCATGCGCAAGCCGCCATCGAAGCCGCGCGTGATAGGCGCGCACGCGATCATGCTGGATGTTTCGGTCATGCCATAGCTTGCGTACACCGTGGCCTTCGCACGGAGCGCTTGCTTCACGGTCTTCTTGTTCAGCGCCGCGCCACCAAGCAGGATGCAACGGTACTGAGCGATGATGCGATCATGGTCATAGGCAAGCAGGTCTTGCAGGATCTTATCCACCACAGAGATATGCGTGACCTTGAAACTGAGCGCGTCGTTGAGCAGGCGCGCAGGCTGGTAGCGCAGGTAGAGCAAAAACGGGCTTTCGTTCACGAGCGAGCGGACCATCACTTCGAAGCCGCCAATATGGCACATGGGAAGCACCAGCTGCCAAATGCCCTTGCCAGGTTTGCAGAGCGCCTTCGTGGCTGCCACCGCGGCGCCATGCAGCGATCGCCACGAAAGCTGCGTGGCCTTCGGCGTACCAGAAGACCCCGAGGTGAACATGATAAGCCCGATATGGTCGGGGTCGAATTGCTTTTCCTTCTGCTCCGCATAAGAAAGGATCTCCATGGTGCGCGGATTCACGGGGATCTGGCCGTTAGGCTGATGGGCCAGGTCCATGATGCCCATACCTAACCCCTCCATGACCAGGCGCTGGATCTGCTCTTCGTTCAAGATAGCGATGTTGGGTTGGTTCGATGCGTTCTCCAGTTCTACCTTACGCAGCAGACGCTCTTCATCAGAAAGGCGCGGATTCATCACCGCAAGCGTGGCTCCTAAATAGGCCACCGCGAAGGATAGGAACACGAATTCAGGACCATTGTATAGGTTGCACGCAATGTAGCGTTCCTTGGTACCAAGACCATGTTTTTCCAGTTCACGAGCGAGCGCAGCCGCCGCCAAACGCGTTTGTCGATAAGAGAACACCTCTGATCCCGATTCAAGCTGCGTATAGAAGAACGCTTTCGAACCTTTTTGTTGGGCGAGTTGCGCAAGCTTTATGATCATGGTTGTTTCCTTTGTTGCGTTCGTCGGATTTCGTTCATCGGATTCATGGCTGTTATGGCTGCATATGATCGCGGCCTTCCCGAAGGAAAGCCGCTGGAATCTTAAAGCTGGATCACGGGAACTTGGGAAATTGTCCGAAGTCAGGATCGCGATGTTCCTTGAATGCGTCGCGACCTTCCATAGCTTCCGCCGTGGTGTAATAGAGCAACGTTGCATCGCCGCCAAGCTGCTGAATGCCCGCCAGTCCATCGGTTGCCGCATTGAAGGACGCCTTCATGAAGCGCAGTGCAGTGGGCGAATGCTTCAAGATCTCGCGAGACCATTCTACGCACTCTTTCTCCAGGTCATCAAAGGGAACTACTTTGTTCACCAGGCCCATCTCAAGCGCTTCTTGCGCCGTGTACTGACGACAGAGATACCAGATCTCGCGCGCTTTCTTCTGTCCGACGATGGCAGCCAAATACCCTGCACCATAGCCAGCGTCGAAGCTGCCCACGCGCGGACCAGTCTGACCGAACTTCGCAGTATCAGCCGCAATGGTAAGATCGCACAACATATTTAGAACGTTGCCGCCGCCAATGGAATAGCCATTCACCATGGCGATAACAGGCTTGGGGATAACGCGAATAAGACGCTGAACGTCCAGGATATTCAGACGAGGAATGTTGTCTTCGCCCACATAACCGCCAGTACCGCGCTTCTTTTGGTCGCCGCCAGAACAAAACGCCTCGTCTTCATGACGGCCACCGTGATTCGCACCGGTCAACAGCACCACGCCGATAGCCGCATCGTCGCGCGCCTGCGTGAATGCATCGTAGAGCTCGACCGCGGTGAGCGGAGTGAAAGCGTTGCGGCGTTCAGGTCGATTGATGGTGATCTTGGCAATACCGTCGAGCGTTTCATAGATGATCTCTTGGTATTCCTTGCCCTTTACCCAGGCAAATTCGCTCATGCGATCTCCTTTTCGTCGGTGGACGCGGCACCACATTGCGCTTTACGCGCGGTTGCTTACTGCGTCCGCTGCAAGAACTTAGAAATAAGCAGGGAATATTCTTCGGGGCGTTCCAGATGAATATTGTGACCCGCCTGCGGAATTACGCTGACCTGGACGAATCCCTTGTTAAGAAGGCGCATTTCGTCATGACTTTCCGCCCAAGCGCGCATAAGACTTCGTGCGATTTTAGTATACCCTGCATCCTTCTCTCCCACGAGATAAAGTACGGGTTTATTGAGATTTGCAAGCGCAGGTCGTACGTCGGGCATCTTGTCCTGACCTGCATCGCTCAGGTTGGCGCGTAACGCTTCGGGACAGTTGGCAAGACGCTCGGCGCGGATGCGCTCTTGGGTCTCTTCCGGGAGTTCTCGCTGGCTGGCGAAAAGCGGAAGATTCTCCCAATAGTCGATGAATGCCGCAAGCGGTGCTTCGGGGTCGCGCGCAACCGATTCATCAAGGCGCGCAACCATGGTCTGAGCCTTTTCGATGCGCGCCTGTCGCTCTTCTTCGGTTTGCGGACCAAGCCCTGCCGACTCCAACACCAATAGGTCGATCTTGTCGGGAAATTGGGTGGCAAAGAGCGCCGCGATACGGCCACCAAGCGAATAACCCACGAGCGAAACTGGGTGTGTTACACCTGATGAACGCTGATTTTCTGCCCACTCGAACAGACGGCGAAGTTGGTCGACATAAGCCTCCAGCGAAAGGTCATCGCCAGGCGAAAATGGGGTGGATCCATGTCCCAACAGGTCTGGTGCTAGCACCCAATGATCAGTTTTCAACACTTCAGCGATGGTTCGCCAGGAATCTCCCGTTTGCATGAAACCATGCAAAAGAACTACCAGCGGATTCTCTGGTTTTCCACACGCGTGAACATGACCGATATCATCAAGATCGAAATGTTCAAAAGTGGCTGTTTCGTCTAGCATCTTCGTCCTTGCGTTGGATATCTTGTGGCTATTTTCTGATAGCGTTTGGGCTGATGAGTGCTAATTTCTTGTGCCACGCTCACTGGAAGCGCTGGTATCGATCGGAAAGATCTTCAAGGGTGAACACAACCTCCAACAGGTGAATCCCAGGCTGTCCATTCCACGCCTTCAGCGTGTCACAAAACGCTTGCAGGCTAGTAGCGCGCTGGTATAGCACGCTGAAAGCAGCTGATGCGGCCTGAAAATCGACCGATTGAGGGGTGAGGAACAGTCGCTCGAAGTATGGCGCGTCCGATCTTTGAGGCAACATATCGAAGATCCCGCCCCCGCCGTTATTGAAGAGGATCACGATCACGTTCGGAATGCGGGCACCTTCTTTGGCGCGAAGACCGAATTCGTTCTGGAGCGCCAGCGCATTCAGGTCATGCAACAGCGTAAGATCACCAGTAAGGAAATAAGTCTGATCATAGGCCTGAGCTGCACCAAGAGCAGATGAGAGCGTACCGTCGATACCGTTCAGACCTCGGTTTGCAAGCACGGTCAGCGGTTTACCATCGGCGCTGTTTCGCGAAGCGCCAAGCTGAACAACACCCTCATCAGGGGTGGGATGTTTCACGTAAAACGTATCGAGCGCGCGAATGGCCATGCTGTTCGCACTGAACAAGAGCGATCTTTCAGGAATGCAGTCCAGGAGCGCCCGAACATAAGCGCCCTCGAGCGGCACTTCTTCGGTATGACAACCCTCAGCGGTGCACACCTGCACGAAGCTGGCCTCTTCAACGGATGCAGCCAGGGCTCGCTCGCGATCATTCGCTGCGACCCACTGAGCTATTGCTGACGGAAGTTCTACATCTTGAACTGCGGTTCTATCTTCGTATTCGCCGAAGCTCGCTATGAAATCGGTCGGTGCGATCTTCACCAAGGTAGTAGTGGCGGAATTGAAATCGCGCGTTTCAAGCGGATCGACCACTATCTGCGTATGGGGCTTGGTCTCGAGCAACTTGAAGGCCCGCTTCGAAACAGGATAGCGTCCGAAACGAATCACCACATCGAAACAGGGGTGATCTTCGCGACGAAGCAGATTATCGTAGCCATCGATGATGGTCGCATCGTCAAAACTGCGCAGCTGGGAAAGCGGATCGGCCAGCAACGGAATGTCGAAGTGGCGAGCCCACGCACACAATGCTCGTGCGCGATGATCGCGAATCGCCCAACTATCAGGGTATTCCCCATCAAAAAGTCCGAGCGTACCTTCGCCACAGAGCGCAATAGCCCGCTTATCCTTGAAAAGCTGTGCGAATCGATCGACCATCGAAGCATCGAGCCGCGCATCGGCTTCTACTAATAAAGGAAGCGTTTCATGTTCGGGGCTGCGCGCTATGGTGAACGCATCAGCCCAGTCCCATGCGGGCAGCAATGGCTCATCGAAGGGGAAGTTCACGTGCACAGGCGCACTTGTGAGCCGATGGGGCTCAGCAGCTGCCAGTGCCTCGCGCGCGATCTGACGTGCATATTTCACCTGTTCAAGCGCCCCATCGCATTCAGGCATGTTCCAAAAGCGGCGCACATGGCTGCCGAAGATCTTCAACTGATCGCACGTTTGAGGCGCACCAAGCTGCTGCAAACGTGCGGGCCTGTCGCCCGTGAGCACTATCAGCGGCACGCGCGAAGTCTCGGCTTCAAGCACCGCAGGAAAGTAGTTCGCCACCGCCGTGCCCGATGTGCAGATCAGCGCCACCGCGCGACCCGTAGCCTTCGCTAGACCCAACGCAAAGAATGCAGCGCCGCGTTCGTCCACGTCAACGTACACATTCATCGATGAAGCATGTGCCATCATCGAAAGCGGTGTAGAGCGAGAGCCAGGGCTCACCACCACATCGCGCACACCGCCGCGCGCCAGTTCATCAATGAACGCACCGACGTATGCGGCCAATTCATGAGCTCGATCGGCTGGCACACCTTCATTCATCTGGTCATTGGTCATGGGCTAATCCCCTTGGAAAGCACTTAGAATGGTCTGGAATTTCATATCGATCTCGGCGAATTCAACGTCCACCTCGCTGCCAGCCACAATACCGCAGCCCGCGTAGATCCAGCCAGCTTCGCCATCAAAAACGCCTGAACGAATGGCAACCGAAAATTCACCATTATCTTCGGCGTCCACATAGCCGATCGCACCGCCATAGAATCCGCGGTTGTAAGGCTCTATCTCGCGCAACGACATGAGCGCCTCGCCCACAGGCAAACCTGCGAGCGCTGGCGTTGGGTGCAACTGCTCGACCAGCGAATAGAGCGAAACGCCCTCCATCACGTTCGCACGTGCAGGGGTGAACAGATGCTGAACATGCTTCAGCTCCAAGATCGAAGGCGTTGCGGGAATATCGACGTTGTAACAATTGCGATCGAAGACCTCGCGGATGAAGCGCACCACATAATCATGCTCGGTACGATTCTTTTCATCGTTCATCAGGAAGTTCGCGATCTGAGCGCGTTCCTCATCAGTGGCACCCAGAGCTGCGGTGCCAGCCAAGCACATGCTCTCAACATCGTGTCCTTGTTTGCGAATGAGCAGTTCAGGGGTGCATCCGCAAAAGAATACATCGCCATAGCGATAAAGGAACACCGTGCCGATAGCTTGACCATCGATCAAGTTCAACAGCACATCCTTGGACGAGAACGGACTATCAGCCACCACCGCCTGACGACGCGAAGGAACCAATTTCTTCACGCGACCTGCATCGATACAGGCAAGGCTGGCGCCCATCTCTTCCGCCCACGCCTCGAAGCTATCGGGCATCACGCGATATGAGATGGAACGACGCTGACGACGCGGCGCTTCAGCAGCATGACGAAGGAAGCGATCGACGCGCCCTTGATACACAGGCCCCAAGCTGTTCACCTGCAGGAATCGACCCTGCTCGTTTTCGATCAGCACCAGTTCGGGAACCATGAAGCGTAGACGGGGGAACGCCTGCATCATCTCATCTGCTGATTTGGGATTAAGCGCATCGAAGCGGTTGAACGAGAACATGACCGCAGGAACATCGCTGGGTCCCTGGTTCACGAAGTCGGTATCTTCGAGCGACGAAAGCGCGATGCAACGCCCCAAACCCATATAGCGGCGCGGCGCATCCTTGCGGTAATAGACGAACTGGTCGGTGAAGCCCTTCTGCAAAACACAATACGCATCCACCAGATCCGAATCGAGCGGAACCGTATATGAATAGAGTCTTGCCACCCGCGCTCCCTTCAAGACCAGCGTCACTTTCGTGGTTCGTCTCTATTCTATCATGAGCGATCTATGGCGATCTTATGATGGCCGCACAGAACTGAACACGACATAACACCAGGTGAACACGCTCATCCCACGAAATCATCCACTCACCCTTGCATTCTTTCAATAGGGTATTGAAAACGCAATAATGCAGTTGTGGCTAATCCCCTCCAAGCCACCCTTTTTCCTTGAGAAGATGATCATCTCCCCCTTCGAATCATCTTCGCTTTAGGAACTCGCGACCCTTGAGTTCCAACATACTTCGTGGCCCGGCTCCCTACCGGGTCTCACGAAGGCCCCTTCCTTTTCAATGAGCCTCCCTGGGCTCATTGGTCTTTTATGGGGGATTTTCCCTTTCTTTACTTGGGGACGGGTTCATTTCTGTCCGGGACGCTTTGGGGACAGGTTCGAATTCTCGATCGGGGCTTGAGCCTGTCCTTTTTTGTCCCGGACAGAAATGAACCCGTCCCCCAAAGCCACTCATCAAGTTCATGTGCACGCTTCTGCGGTTTCGCGTAGAATAGAAAAGCTGATAGTCCGCGGCGCGCCGCAGCTATCACCAGAACTATCACCTATGGAAAGGACATTACGTGAAGGTTCGAAAACCGAAGCCTCACAGTAATTAGTCTTTAACCTCCTCCTCGAGGGTCTCCTTCGTCGCGGTGGTTAAAGGCAACTGCGATGAACAAGATCCGCCTTCTTTCGTCCGCGTCTGTTCGCGGCCGCCTTGAAGCGCGAATCATCAAAGGAGATCTATGCTCTATTTGTCACAAATGCTGGGCGAACCGGTCATTGACGCCAACGGCGAAAAGATCGGCTCTATCTCTGACCTGGCTATTCAAACGGGCGAGGTATTCCCTCGCATCACATCCCTTGCGTTCCTTGGACCTGGCAAAACGCCGTTCATGATCTCGTGGCGCAAATACGTAAAAGAAGCCACGGATGAAGGCATCGTGCTGAAGATGGACAAGAACGCCATTCGTTTCAGCTACCTTCAGCCTGACGAAGTACTGCTTGCGCGCGACCTGCTCGATCGCCAGATCGTCGATACCCAAGGCATGAAGGTGGTCCGCGTAAACGACCTGAAGCTCTCAACTTCAGGTTCACAACTGCGTTTGCTTGGCGCTGAAGTGGGCATTCGCGGTATCCTGCGCGGTCTTGCTCCATGGGTCGAGCGCGTGGTGCTGAAGATCGCGCGCCTCTTTCACAAGCCCATGGATGAACGCATCATCGCGTGGAATTACATGGACCTGCTCGACCGCAACCTCTCCGATGTGCAGCTTTCCGTTACGCACACGCGTCTTGACGAGCTGCACCCCGCAGACGTTGCGGACATCCTGGAACAGCTTGACCCGCAGCAGCGCGCCAATGTGTTCAAGCATCTTGACGACGCGCGCGCTGGCGATGCTATTTCGGAAATGGAAGACGAATTTCAGGCTGATGTTATCGATGACCTCGACGAAAAGCGTGCTTCTCGCCTGCTCGAGGACATGGATCCCGATGACGCAGCCGACATCGTAGGCGACCTGCCCTACGAAAAAGCGGAGACCCTCTTGCGCCTGATGGGCGTGGAGAATGCTGCGGGCATTCGAAAGCTCTTGGGCTACAAGGACGACACCGCCGGCGGCCTGATGACCACCCAATATGTGGCCATGCATGAAGACGACACGGTCGACCAGACCATCGAAGCTTTGCGTGCGCTCGACGAAGACCACCCCACGGTCAGCTACGTGTACGTGCTCAACGAATACGAGAAGTTGGTGGGTGTGCTTTCGCTGAAGACTTTGGTGTTGGCAACCAAGAATACCCAGCTCAAAGACATCATGTTCGATGAGATCATCACCGCGCTTCCCGAAGAGACCGAAGAAGACGTTGCGGCCGACATCTCGAAATACGACCTTATCGCCATGCCTGTGATCGACGAAAGCGGTCGCATGCTGGGCATCGTCACGGTTGACGACGCAATGGAGGTTATCGAGGACAACGCGGAAGAGAACGAGACCAAGCGCACCTGGCTGGCGGTGATCGTTGCTGTTATGTGTTTCGCGGTATTCTTGGTGCCCTATACCGCCATCGTATTGCATTTCTTCGGCGGCACCGCGGGATAGAGGCTGGCCATGAAGAACGACCAGGTCACAAAACCCGCCGCTTCCATCAAAGCGCACGAAGATGCCGTGCTCTCTGAAGAGATCGCTGAATCTCGCAAGCGCTCGCGTCTGCTTTTGGTGCTGATGGCTATGGGTCCTGGCATCGTAACCGCCATGGCGGGCAACGATGCAGGCGGCATCTCCACTTATTCCACGGTGGGCGCGAAATTCGGCTTCTTGACGCTGTGGATCATCCCTATCATGTGCGTTCTGTTGGTGATCGTGCAGACCACCGCCACGCGCATGGGTGCGGTCACTGGTAAAGGTTTCGCAGCGCTCATTCGTGAACGCTTCGGCATCCGTCTTACTTCGCTGGCTATGTTGGCGCTGCTCATCGGCAATGTTGCCACTACGTTTTCAGAATTCGCGGGCATAGCTTCAGGTATGGAGATGTTCGGTGTGCCGCGCTGGGTCTCAGTGCCCATCGCTGCTGCTGGTGTGTGGGCTTTGATCGTCGGTGGCAGCTATAAACGCGTGCAGCGCGTATTCATGGTGATGTCGTTCGTGTTCGTTACCTACATCATCGCGGCGGTCATTGCGCAGCCGAATTGGAATCTTGCGCTCATGCACACACTGATCCCTGAAGTTTCCTCCGATTTTTCGTTCCTCTCGCTTACCGTTGCGATGGTCGGTACCACCATCGCGCCCTGGATGATGTTCTTCGCGCAGAGCAACGTGGTGGAAAAGGGCGTGACCGTGAAAGACCTGTTCTACCAGCGCATCGATGCCATCACAGGCGCAGTGGTCGCATGCATCATCGCCTGGTTCATCATCGTTACCACGGGTGCCGTGCTGTTCCCTCAAGGTATCGAGATCGAAAGCGCGGCCGATGCGGCCATGGCGCTTGCCCCCTTTGCTGGCCCTTATGCTGAGGCGCTCTTCGCGGTGGGCCTGGTCGCAGCCAGCCTGCTTGCGGCATGTGTTCTGCCGCTGACCACGTCCTTCGTCATCTGCGAAGCGTTCGGCTGGGAGGCAGGCGTTTCCTTCAAGTGGAAAGAAGCACCGCTGTTCAAAGGCATCTTCACCTTCACCATCGTGTTCTCTGCGCTGGTCATCTTGGTGCCCGGACTGAACCTGATGGGCATCATGCTCACTGCGCAGTTCGTCAACGGCGTTATCCTTCCCATTTTGTTGGTGTTCATGGCCATCATCGCCACCGACAAGCACATCATGAAAGAACACACGGTCGGACCCGTAACGCGCGTGTTGTTGATACTTACCATTGCGGTAGTGGGCGTTCTGTCCGTTGTCTGTTTGGCGCTTCAGGTACTTGGACTTGCCTAGGCTGATCAAAGGCTAGCCTAGGGGGCACCTCGAGCTTTGAGCGCCTTGGTGTTGGGTTGTGAATATCAAGTTCTAGCCTTGATCCCTGTTTTGGTCCCTATCTTGGGTTTGAACGAACAAGAGTCGAACAAGAAAGGTTCTGGCAATGAGCACAGCTGATTTCGAGAATGCAGAGGCAAAGGCCTCCGATGAGCCTGTGGTCGAACTTCACGATGAAACACCTGAGGAATATCACGTACACATGCACGATGACGAACGTCGCGAAGAGATCCGTCGTGGTGTGCTGGCCGAACGCGCTCAGCTGCCTAAGCCTTATCGCCTACATAAGAGCTCTGCTATTTGTGACGAGCTTGAGGCGTCGTTGGACCTAACATGCGCGCTCACTGGTCGCGCACCCGAAGACTGCATCGTCGCTGTCTATTCTGCTTTCGATGAAGAGGTTCAGCTTGATCAATTCATCCGTGCTGCCTACGCTCGTGGTGCGAAGGTCGCCTTCCCTTGCTTGATGACCAATGCGTGGGGTGTTGAAGGCGCGCCCGAGCAGACCATGGAGATGCGCGTGGTTTCTCAAGAAGCTTACGAAAGCGCTACGGTACCCTTCCTGTCCAAGCAACTGAAGAAGTACGCGCACGATGACGAAGCGCTGCAAGCTTTTCCTTATGTTCCTGGAAATGAACTGACGATGATCGTCATTCCGTTGGTAGCCTTCGACGCTCACAAGAATCGCTTGGGCTACGGTGGCGGAAACTACGATCGCTACCTTCCTCAACTAAACGATAGTTGTCGTCAGATTGCCGTGGCGTTCACAGAACAAGAAGTCCCTTTCATCCCCACCGAAGAGCACGACATCCCCGTGAACGTCCTCGCTCGCTAACCCCTAGTGCGCGCGGTGCTGCGGATGTGAGGTAAGGGCGCAGAATTTACTTCGCATAGCCATACTGAAAAGAAAGAACCCAGCCTAAGCTGGGTTCGCGTAAACAAAAACTGGAGAGCGACCGCATGAGCTCGAAGGGCGGACAGGGTAGCGGGTAAGTTATGCAGCCTTGCCTTGCGACCGCAGCACCCCAAAAGACTTCCACAAAAGTGGACAGTTTGGGACCTGGTCCGGAGAGGACAGATTAAGCGACGTGGATCTTCAGGTAGCGTCGACGCTCGAAGAAGCCCATGTTCGCCACACGAGCGCGCTCTTCCTTAGCACCCGATTCACGAGCAGTAGTAACGCGGTCATCCAGGTAGGTCATCGCATCGCGATAGCCGTCGTTGCGGGCCTTGTTGATAACGTCTTCGAATTCATGCTGAATAGCCTTGCGGCCCTCTTGTTCGCCCAAGATGCGCGCATCTTTCACTTGCTGCTTGAATGCAGCCATAACGCTGTTGAGCATATTGAGCATGGAGATAGCGCCCACGGGAGATTCCTCCGAGAACGTAGACGCGTCGAACGTGGTGGCATTGAGCGGCACAGGGGATGCGTTGGAAAGCTGGATGCGAGCATTCGCTTCGCCCAACTGATCGCGCAGCGACGAGATCTGACGATCGCGGTCGGCGATGATGGCATCCTTGGAGGAAAGCTCTGCTTCCTTGGCAGCAAGCTGACGAACACTCTCATCCGAAGAAACTTCCTTGTTCGCAAGCTGACGGATCTTCTCTTCCAACGTTGCAGCCTGCTTAGCAACCAACGTACGCAGACGTTCGATCTCTTCTTCGGCAGCCGCATTCACACCACTCTGGGAAGCGATGTTCTGAGACTGAGCAGAAGCAAGATCGGAGACCGCGTTGTTGGCGCGAGCCTCAGCCGCATCCGCGCGACGGTTCGCGTCTTGGAGCTGACGCTCAACATCGGCAACGCGATCCTGGGCACGCTTGAGTTCAGCGCGAAGATCATTGAGCTCTTGCTCGGATGCTCCGCCGCCACCGCCAGCGCCGCCACCAGTGACCGGCATTCCGCCATGGCCGCTGTCGTAAGACGCTTGCATGCAGTCGAGCGCTCGGGTGATGACCGTTGCTTTGGTGATGTCCTCTCGACGAGCAAAGTCGTCGATCAAAGCCATGTACTCGAGAGGGAGACGGAAGTTCGCCTGTTTTACTTTTGAGCTCAACTCAAACCCACCTAACAGATGTTTCGACCGATGTTCCTAGGAGGTCTTGAGCGTTTCGGATGACCAGATTCGCCCAAAATGCACCCGCAGGTCCGACCCTGCCAGATATACACCTCTCTAGGTGATTTCAAATCTACAGCTAGAATTTTAGCGTATATCTAGGTGCTGGCTAGGCAAAAACACACAACATTTTGTGGTTGCTGCCCCTGTTTTGCCGTGATTATCTGCGATAGAACACAGTGTTACAAACCCCGTGCTAGCGCCTTTTTTCCTGTATCACAGCCATGTTCCACGAAGAAATTAACCAGTTCGAATAGCGTTTTTTTGAAGTTGTATAGCAGCTTTGATGTGTTCGTGCTATCACCCTGCTAGCAGGGGTTTTAGCGCATTTTGAGCACACTTTTGAGGCAAAATGTGGAAAAAATTTTTTTGAGATCAGGCCGTCAGCGGTCGTGCAACCAGTGAAGCACAGGCTCCAGATCTTAGAAATAGATGATGCAAAGTCCAATGAGCATACCAAGGATGACGAAGAACGCCGGCAATTTGGAGCGATACATCAGTACCGCCTGAGGGATGATCTCACCAAAAACGACGTAGAGCATCGCGCCGGAAGCAAAGCCGAGCGAGCATGCCAGACCCATGGCGCCGATGTCGCCAAGCCAAAAACCAACCCAGGCTCCAAGGACGATCGGGAAGCCCGATGCAGCAGTCAGGAGCGCAGCCTTCACGCGACCCATGCCACCCGCAACCAAGGGCACCGAAACCGCCATGCCCTCCGGGATGTTGTGGATACCAATGAGGACGGCAAGCACCAATGCCATGGACACTTCGCCCGCGGTATCGATGTTATAACTCGCTCCGATGGACATGCCTTCGGGAATATTATGGAGCGCGATGGCGCACGCGATCACCACTCCAGCAACCCACAATTCACGTTTGGGAGCATGCTCTTTCAGATGCTGATTGTAATGATCGACATGGCTCAACTCATCGATGTTGTCATGCGTTTTGGGGTGAAGACTGTTAGCCGTGTGGGGCACTTCATCGATGGTGCGCCTATCGATGATCCAATTCAGGAGCGCGACTACAGCCATACCAACAAGGATGGCCGCGCAAACCAGAAAGACTGCGCCGTTAGCGAAGACTTGTTCGGAAGCCTCGAAGCATTCGACCACCAGCTCGAAACAGACGATGGAAATCATCACGCCGCTTGTTGCCGCCAAGAGCAAACTGACCAAACGATTCGACTCAGTTCGCACGAGCGAGCCGATAGCACCACCAAGTCCTGTTCCGCCAACGCCAGCGATCAAGGTCATGATGGTGATAGTGATGACAGATTCGATGTTCATTCCGCTACTCCTGAATCTTGCCGACCTCTGCCCGAAGCGCTTCGATCGATGATTCTTCTAATGATCTAAGGTGTATAAAGTAAACTGATTATAAGCCTGCACCCACAAGGCGCGATGGTGCTCAGGGGTTTTGCAGACGAACCGTAGAGAAAACAGCCGCTAAGGAGCCAGTGATGAAGGATTTCGAAGATTTCGCTCGTATGGTCGAACAGACGACCGAACAGGATATGAATCGCATCTTCGCGAACGTGATCGAGCACATGAACCTGCCTGCAGACGAGAATGGGAACATCTCCTTCACGATAGAAGACTTGATGCCCTTCTCTACCGCCGTCTCGAACGCGCGAACCATGGCGTTGCTGCGTAAATATCACGAATGGGCCAATTCGGAAGAGCGAAACCTGCTCTAAAGCAAGTTTTAGGCGCTTCTGCTCGGCAATTTGCGCTGAGATGCGTTTTAAGCCCTTTATTTCGATTCTTTGGTACAGATACTGGGGCGATATTCTGATCGTCTCTTAAACGGCGTCTCAGGGCGCCGTTTTTCTTGCGACCTGAACAAAAATCGCGGCTGGAGCATAATTCCATTTTGGGGACGGGTTCAATCCTGCCCGGGACAAAATGGGGACAGGTTCAATCTTCCAACTAAAATTCTGAACCTACCCCCAAAATGTCCGGGACAGAAATGAACTCGTCCCCGATAAAGAACAAAAAGAAGGCGGGCGAACTTGGTGCTCGACCGCCTTTTGAGGTTGGGTCCGTCCCCTGGTGTCCGGGACAGTTTTGCCTCCGTCCCTGTTATTCCTTTTGAGGGGAGCCAGATTCGGATGTGGAGGCTGAGGCGCCAGCGGTTTGAGCTCGAAGCTGCTGCTGGGTCTCGATCACATTCTGCTCCTTCGCACCGTAGACCAATTCGCGGTCAATCGCGCCAGACATCGAAGGTGGCTTCACCGTGAACGGAACAGGCTTCGTAAAGAAGCTGACTATTGGAACCAGGATAAGCGATGCAACCATGCAGATCGCGCCGCAGTTGATCGGCGAATCGATGTAGCCGAAGATCATGTTCGTAACCGTCATGCCAACACCCAGCGCAAAGCTGCACCAAACAGCCGGCTTCGAAACGCGACCCGAGAACAAGCCCCAGAAGAAGGGACCGAGGAACGAGCCCGAAAGCGCACCCCAGGAATAACCCATCAACTGCGCGATGAACACGACCGTTGAGTGATACTGGAACAGTGCGATGCCAGCAGAGATGGCAACAAAGACCACGATGAAGACGCGCATGTAAGCGACCTGCTTCTTCTCGGTCATCTTCTTCACGATATTACCCTTGATCAGGTCAAGCGTGAGCGTCGAAGACGAGGTGAGGACCAGACCAGCCAGCGTGGACATAGATGCCGAAAGAACCAGCACCACAACGATGCCCAGCAAGATGTCAGGCAAACCTGCCAACATGGTGGGGATGATCGAGTCGTAGATAGGCGTGCCGTTGGCAGCGTAGGCAATGTCGTCGCCGAACAAACGACCAAAGCCACCAAGGAAATAGCAGCCACCAGATACGACCAGCGCGAAGATAGTCGAGATGATGGCACCCTGCTTGATAGCGGGACCAGTCTTGATGGCGTAGAACTTCTGGACCATCTGCGGCAATGCCCAAGTACCCAGCGATGTTAGTATGATAACGCCCAATAGATTCAATAAGTCAGGCCCGAACATCGCAACGAATGGGCCGTTCATCTCGCTGCCTTCAAGCGCAACATGCGAAAGGTCGATGACCGCCTGAGCGAAACCGCCCTGACCATTCAGCACCGCAACGATGACCGCAACGATGCCAATGAGCATGATGGTTCCCTGGATGAAGTCGTTCCAGACCGAAGCAACATAACCACCAAGCACCACATATATGCACGTGATGACCGCCATACCGATGACGCACCACTCGTAAGGCAAGCCGAATGCCATGCCGAACAGGCGTGATAGGCCGTTATAGACCGAAGCGGTATACGGAATGAGGAAGACGAAGATGATCGCTGCCGCTGCAATGCGCAATGCTTTCGAATTGTAGCGCTTGCCAAAGAATTCCGGCATGGTAGTAGCTTTGAGGCGCTGGGTCATCTCGCGCGTACGCGGACCGAGCACCCACCATGCCAACAGCGAACCAATGACCGCATTGCCAATGCCAACCCAGAAGACTGACATGCCGTACTTCCAGCCGAACTGACCTGCATAACCAACGAACACGACCGCTGAAAAATAGCTGGTGCCGAACGCGAACGCAGAAAGCCAGGGACCAACGTTACGGCCGCCCAACACGAAACCGTCAACGCTCTTGGAATGCTTGCGGGCGAAGATGCCTACCGCAACCGTGACCGCAGCGAAGATCACTACGATAAGGACTTTCAGGATCATTGCTTCTCTTTCTTCTTCCTAACTTACTATCTACCAGGTCTTTCGTTACCCGCTTCGTTCAAAGTGCACGCTGTTCGACCCGTTTTCACGCATAAAAAAAGCACCGGGTCGAATACCCCTGTGCTATTGATATCAATTGAACGATGGAGGTGTGGTGAGAATACAGCTCGAGCCCTGAGCAAGATGCTCGGACATAACAGCGCGCTCGTCGAAGGAACCCTGTGCCCAGTGTTCCGACATGATCGCGCACTTATTGGTGGACCCTTGCGCCCAATGCTGGGTGCGGATCGCACAGCTCGTAGTATGTACTCCCGAAAGAACCATGCAAGCACTTTAACACAAGCGCATATATGCACTACCCCGCGAAAGATATATTTCGGAAAGCGGAAAATCAGTGATTTCCCGTATTGGGGACGGGTTCATTTCTGTCCGGGACAAAAAAGGGGCAGGCTCAAGACTCCGACTGGAATCCTGAACCTGTCCCCAAAGTGTCCGGGCCAGAAATGAACCCGTCCCCGATTAGTAGCGATTGTCGAAGATGCGCTGGGTCTTCTTCTCAGAACGAGGGAGTTCGCCGATCGACACCGCTTTTGCATGCGGGGTCATGCCGAGCTTGCCCTTGAAGATCGATTCCATGTTACGCTCGATCTGATCGCGTGCATCACCTTCAGCTTCGGTCTCGAAGAAGACCGTCATGATATCCTTGCCATCCAAATGATCGATCATCACCTGGTATTCCGAAGACGCGCCATCCGTGAACTTGATGATCTCTTCGATCTGCGCGGGGAAGATATTCACTCCCTTCACCTTCACCATGTCATCAGTGCGCCCGATGAGCGTATCGATGCGAGGATAAGGCGATCCACAAGGGCATTCACCTGGGATAATGCGCGTAAGGTCATGGGTGCGATAGCGCACCAACGGCGCGCCTTGCTTGCGCAGCGTAGTGATGACAAGCTCGCCGATCTCGCCATCGGGCAGCACTTCGCCCGTCTTTGGATCGACCACTTCGAAGTAGCAGTAGTCATCCCACACGTGCATGCCGCATTCGTGATCGCAGGAAATACCAATGCCAGGGCCATAGACTTCCGTAAGACCATAGATGTCGTAGATCTTC
The DNA here is from genome assembly GCF_943192915.1 of Anaerotardibacter muris. Classification (GTDB taxonomy): domain Bacteria; phylum Actinomycetota; class Coriobacteriia; order Coriobacteriales; family Eggerthellaceae; genus Anaerotardibacter; species Anaerotardibacter muris. The sequence continues at coordinate 5,721 of NZ_CALPCD010000009.1, read as the reverse complement.
ACGCCCAGTTCGTTAGCGATGCGTTCGCGCATCTTGTGGCCCCAGCGTTCGGAACCAATGACCGCACGCTTCAGGTTCAGCTCATCGCGCACGCCGCGCTTGGCAATCTCTTCAGCAAGCAAAAGGGCATATGAGCTGGTGGCGCACAGAACGCTAGACTGCATATCCTTCATGAACTTGATCTGCTTGTCGGTGTTGCCAGGCCCCATTGGAACTGCCATCGCGCCCAAGCGTTCGGCACCCAACTGAAAGCCAATGCCAGCGGTCCATAAACCATAACCGGGGGTTATCTGGATGCGATCTTCGTTGGTGATGCCAGCCATTTCGTAACAGCGTGCAAACTGAACAGCCCAGTCGATCACGTCTTGTTGGGTGTAGGGGATGATAACGGGCGTACCTGTTGTGCCTGATGAAGAATGGATTCGGACGATCTCGCTTTCGGGAACTGCAGCCAATCCCAAAGGATAAGCTTCGCGCAGATCGGCCTTCTCAGAAAAAGGGAGCGCTTCGAAATCTTCCTGGGTCTGCACGGCAGCCAAATCCACATCCGCGAACTTCTTCGCGTAGAAAGGGGAGCGATCTTTTAGCGTCTTGAACTGATCTTTTAAGATTGCGAACTGTTCGTCGTTAAGTTTCATCTTCTCTCCCTTGGTGATGGTTGGTGCCGTAGACAAAAAAGGGGCTGCCCCCAATTTGTCTACATGTTGAACCCGTTCCCAGCTAGATACGGGCTACTTGTTGGACCACCTTGATGGCCTTTTCGTTGGTGGAGACCAGCTTGCGCTTCACGCACGCGGGAATTGCCTGCTCGATATCTTCAAGCGATATCGCGCCACGCAGGGCGTTGTCCACGCAATCAGGGCGCTTGTTCACGGCAATGATGGCGTAGGCCAGCATCATCACGTTCAGCGCCTTGGGCTCTCCAAGTCGACGCACCAATTCGGTGTCGTCCACCACTACCATCTTCACGCCCGCGGCCTTCATATCCTCGATCAACACCATTGGCTCATACATGCGTCGCTTGAAGCTTGCATTCACAGGCGCGATACCCGAAGAAGCTACAACCAACAGGCCTTTCTCTTTCAAATATGGCAGGCTCCGTGCTGCTTCACCTGGCTCCAGCGCAATGAGCACATCAACGCTGCCCTTCGAAGGAAGTGGCGAAAACACCGCTTCACCCTCATTGCCCATGCGCACGTGCGACATAACATCGCCACCGCGCTGTGCCATGCCGATGGTCTCTGCGCTGCGCACCTGCCAGCCTTTATTCTCTGCAGCTTGAGCCAGGATGCGCGCAGCCAACACGCTTCCCTGTCCGCCAATACCAGCGATAGAAACATTAATCATCGTTGCCTCCCTCTTGTGCAGCAAGTTCTTGAGGCGTGGGGAATCGACTGAGCGATCCGTCTTCTGAGTGCAAGCGCGTAGAACGCGGAGGCAGTACGGGACGCACGCGTTTGCGCGTAGGACACGAGATCGCGCCGTATTCGCAAATATCGGTGCATAGACCGCAGCCCACGCACATATCGCGATCGATGGTGACGTGATGACTCAGTTCGCTCCAACCAAGAGCTGGGCATCCAATAGTGGTAACGCACTTGCGGCAACCTGCACATGCATTCGCGATGAAGTAAACTGGCGGCTTCGGCCTGGTCAGCTTCGTGCATGGTGATTCATAGATGACCGCAGAAGGCCCATCGTATTCGATGGCTTCGCGCGCAGCTTCGATAGCTTTATCCGCGAACAGCGGGTTCGCCTTGGTGATCTTCTTCACTCCCAGCGAGCTGAGCACCGCTTCGATCGAGATAGGCGCCGTGAATCCGCCCATCAATGTTGCACCCGTGCCAGGGTGAGGCTGCGAACCAGTCATTGCCGTGGTGGCGTTGTCCAGCACCACGATGGTGATGTCGTGGCGATTGTAGACCGCATTCGCAACGCCGGTCATGCCTGAGGCGAAGAACGTGGAATCGCCCACGAAGGCAATTGCCTTCTTATCAGGCTCGATAACGTTGAAACCTTGAGCCATGGTGATGCCCGCGCCCATATCCAAGCACGTGTCCACCGCATTGAGCGGCTCGGCGTTGCCCAAAGTGTAGCAACCGATATCACCGCACATCACCGCCTGCTGCTTGCGGCCGAGTGCTTTCTTCACGGCATAGAATGCACCACGATGGGGGCAGCCTGCACACAACGTAGCAGGTCGTTCAGGAATAGGCTCGTTGAATTCAACAACGCGGGGCTTTTCTTCAGGAAGATTCAAGCCGAAGAACGCTTCGATCTGTTGCTGGATAACATCGACCGAGTTCTCGCCGCGGTCGAGCGTGGTACCCGTGAGCTTGCCAAACACTTCGTAGCTGGCGTGCAGTTTACCGCACAGCTTCAGCATCTCGTCCTCGATCACATGATCGAGCTCTTCCAACACCAATACCTTATCCAGGTCAGAGACGAATTCCTTAACCGCTGCCTCAGGGAACGGGTAGGGTGTGCCCACCTGCATCAAGCGATAGCTCGGCGAAAGCGCGCCAGCTTCAGAAACCTTCGTTTCGATCTGACGAAGCGCCTCTTGCGCATAGGCATATGAGATTCCACCTGCGATGATGCCGATCTTCGCGCCTTCATCGGTGCCCGCAACTTCTTCCCAAGGGTTGAACGGCGAATTGCTGAAATCTGCTGCGATCTGCGGCAATCGTTCGTTGATCTGGCCATGCGCACGATAAGAACGACCAGGGAAGATCACCCACCTGCTAGGATCCTTCTCGAAACCTTCGGGTTCGCGCGCATGCGTTTCATCCGCAACATCCATGAAGGTGGACGCATGACAGATGCGCGTAGTAGGACGGAAGATGACCGGCGTGTGATAGCGCTCGGACAGGTCGTATGCTGCCGCGATCATCGCACAACCCTGTTCGGGCGTAGCTGGGTCGAATACAGGAACCTTCGCGAAAGATGCAAAGCGACGCGTGTCCTGCTCGGTCTGAGAAGAGATAGGACCAGGGTCGTCGGCCACCAACAGCACGGTGCCGCCTTCAACGCCAATATAGTTCAGCGACATGAGCGCATCGCTGGCCACGTTCAAGCCAACCTGCTTCGCCGTGAATAGCGTGCGTGCGCCCGAAAGCGAAGCGCCTGCCAGCATTTCAAGCGCGGCCTTTTCGTTGGTAGACCACTCAACGTAAACATCGTGAGCAGAACCGTTTTCGCGAAGCGCGGCAACCGTCTCGATGACCTCAGAAGATGGAGTGCCCGGATAGCCAGCGCAAACGCGCACGCCAGCCTCGAGCGCAGCATGGGCGAATGCCTGGTTTCCCATAAGGAATGATTTGGTCACGTATACCTCGTTTTCGTAGATTGGAACAAGGATGGCCCGCGAAGCGAGCCATGAGCAAGAGCTTAAGCGTTTGCCATGTCTTCTTTCATCTTGACGATCTTCTGACGAGCACCTTCACAGCCAGTACCCATCATCTGAACAGCCAAGATAGCTGCATTCTTTGCACCGTTGATGGCAACACAAGCAACGGGAACGCCGCTGGGCATCTGCACCATGGAAAGGAGTGAATCGAGTCCGCCCAGATCGCTGGTCTTGATCGGAACCGCGATGACGGGCGCTGGAGTGTACGCAGCAACAACGCCACCAAGATGTGCAGCCTTGCCAGCCGCAGCGATGATCACGCGAATGCCGCGTTCGGTAGCAGTAGAAGCCCATTCGTGAACCTCTGCAGGTTTGCGATGAGCGCTGGCTACCTTCACTTCGTACGGCACGCCGAATTCGTCAAGCTGCTTCATGCATGCTTCCATCACGGGCATGTCGGATTCAGAACCCATGATGATGCCGATAACAGGATTTTTCGCACTACACGTCATACACGATCCAATCTCGTTCGTATTAGTGAAACAAAACTAGATTTTATCATGCCTGCGCAGGTAGAGCGGCAGTGCGCTGGCAGACAACAACGAGTCTTCTTCCAATGGTGAAGTGCGTGCGTTCTGCTTGAAGAATGACTCGCCGAGCATATTGTGAACACACCTGCGAACACCACCCAAAAATGCGAAAGCGGCCGAGTTTCCTCGACCGCTTCCTAGGAGAATAAGCTGCTGAACTAATCAGCTCTGCTTATGCAGTGTGAGCAGCTCCTTGAGAACGCGATGCGCTCTGGGAGGTGCTTGCCGTACCCGTCATGTCCTTATCGATCTTGTTGATCTTACGAGCATAACCAAGGCGGCGGGATACTACCGCGAAGCCATAGACTGCGGTTGCCACGATACCCAGATACATAAGGAAGTGTACCCAGCACTGAGGAGTGTCGAATGCCGCAAGCGGATTCTCGTCATCGAGGATCTCCTCATCAGGAGCAGCCAGCGGGTTCTCGTCATCAGCGATCTCTACGCCATCATCAGCAGCGGGAGCTGCAGGGGCAGGACCAGCTGCAGGGGCTGCAGCAGGTGCACCAGCTGGGAAGGCGGGGCCAGCAGGAGTAACTGGGGTGTTTGCAGGAATTGCAGGACCAGGAACTGGGGTGGGGTTATCATCCACAGGAGTGGTCGGCGTAGGCGTAGGTGTAGGTGCAGGAGCATCCGTAATGGTGAAAGTACCATTGATAACGGTAACTTCATAGTTAGCGTTTGCGGTGTAGTTTGCAGTGATAGCACCCGCATAGACACCTGCATCCTGTGCTGCATTGGTGCGGGTATAAGTTACCTCACCAAGATCGTCGCCATTGACCAAGCCTTCAACAGAACCCGTGAATACGGGGTCGTTGTCGCCAGCAGTCTTTGCTGCATTGTTCACCGTAATAGTAACGGGACGAGGAGCGATCGCAACGGTGCCGGTTACAACATCAGTTACCGAGTAGTTGTCAGCCAAGGCACGAACATAAACGGTATAGGTGCCAGCATCGGCAAAGACAGGATTCTCGGTAGTCCAATTCTGACCATCAAGAGAGTATTCGATGGTAGAGCCTTCTACAAGAGCAGATGCGTCTACCGAGTAGCCATTGCCGTCATAGACTACGGATGTGTCAGTAACGTTCACGCCATTCTGATCAGAAGGAAGAACGGTAAGCGTACCTGGCTGGACTGCAACAACGTAATTCTTGTTCGGGGTATACGTTGCTGTGATGGCATCGTAGTAAACACCCTCTTCAAGTGATGAAGGTTCGATATTCTCTACCATACCAAAGGAGATCTGACCAAGATCATTTCGATCGATAAGACCAGTACCAGGGGAATACTTACCATCAAAAGCTGGAATGTCGCCCTGATAGTTCATGACCTTATCGTATGCAACAAGCGTTACTGGTCGAGGCGTAATGGTGACGTAAACATCTTCGGGAGCTTCCCAAATCAGCTTGCCATCCAGGGTAGAAACAACACCCAGCTTAACGGGATAGCCAACAACGTTTCCGTTCTCGTCAACATTGACATCTTTGTAAGCAGGCATTTCGTTTTGGTCGATCGGAAGCCACCTAAGGCCATCATAATATGCGACTACTTCGTCTGTGCGCTGAGGATTGTCGGCGCTAAAGGTGACAGTTGGAGCAAAGTACTGACCGTTGTAAACATGCTCTACACCTTGAGCAGTAAAGTCAGAGGTGTCACGAGTGTAGGTCAGAGTAATGACCGTGCCAGCGACTACCTGGGTAGCGTTCTGAGCCGCACCTTCGATGCCAGCAAACTTATAACCGGTGTAGGTGTTCTCGGCAAGGGAGCCTGCGACCACATCGA
>NZ_CALPCD010000008.1 GCF_943192915.1 Anaerotardibacter muris | reverse complement strand
GAGGGGGGGCAGCTGGCTAGCGAAACGCAGCTGCTCACCAAGTATGCCGCCATGCGCAGAAGCGAACGATCGACGATGGGCATGCGATCGAGCGCCCAGTTCTCGCTCGCTTCGATGATCTGAGCATCGATAGCGTCCTTGTTCTCGGTCGCGCCATCGATCAAACGGCGCGCATACTTGGTGAGCAGCTGCGTTTCGCTAGCCAGCTGCCCCCCATCGATGATCTTCACAGGGTCCTCTTCCAAGATCTCGCTCTGGTAGAGTACCTGCACAGCCATACGACGGCCTTCAGAGCGATCGTGTTGTTGCTTTTCAGCCATACGCGAGCTTAATCCTGGAACAGGATGGCATCGACGTGGATGTCGACACGATCGACCGTATATCCCGTTTGAGACAAGATCGCATCTGCGATCGCCACTCGAGCATCGGAAGCGATCTTGTTGAGCGAATAGCCATCGAAGACCGTGAGCACTACGCTCACGTTGATGGTGTTGTCAGAGACTTGGTCCACTGTCACACCATGCTTATTGTGCTTACCGAACAACGAGCGGATCTTCGAAGGAGAAGTTCCTACAGACGCAACACCCTCAACGTCGTTGAGCGCGAGCGCGACGATGGTGTCGAGCACATCTGGCGCGATAGCCATACCAGTTGGTTGAGTGTCTGCCATTTACTCATCACCCATTTCAGTTTCGATGAAGTCGGTAAAGACCCTACCCTCGATGAAAGCGGGGTTCTCAAGAACTTGAAGATGGAACGGGATCGTGGTCTTGATGCCCTCGATCTCGAATTCCTGGAGCGCACGCTTGCCGCGCTCGATAGCTTCTTCACGGGTAGCGCCCCATACGATGACCTTAGCGACCATCGAATCGTAATAAGGCGAGATGCGATCACCCTGCGAAATATAAGAATCGACGCGCACGCCAGGCCCGCCAGGAACCTTGAACTTCGTGATGGTGCCAGGGCACGGACGGAAATCGTATTCTGGGTCTTCTGCATTGATGCGGAATTCTATAGCGTGGCCATTCGGCGTGAAGGGAGCTTCCTCAACGCAAGAGATCGGTTCGCCAGAAGCGATGCGCAACTGCTCTTTGATGATATCGGTGCCAGTGATAGCTTCCGAAACAGGATGCTCCACCTGCACGCGGGTATTCATCTCCATGAAGTAGAAGCGACCATCCTGATCGAGCAGGAATTCGATAGTGCCCGCATTCTCATACCCCGTAGCGCGGACCGCCTTGATAGCGGCAACGCCCATAGCACGGCGCGTTTCATCGTCGAGCGCAGGAGAAGGAGCTTCTTCGAGCAGCTTCTGATGACGACGCTGGAGCGAACAGTCACGCTCGCACAGTGAGATGCGATTACCATACTTGTCTGCAAGGATCTGGACTTCAACGTGGCGCGGACGCAACACGAGCTTCTCAAGATAGACATCGCCATTGCCAAATGCTGCCAGAGCTTCGGTCTTAGCAGCGGTGAACTGGCTTTCCAATTCATCTTCGCTATGAACTTCACGCATGCCCTTGCCGCCGCCACCAGCGCTCGCCTTCACCAGGATGGGATATCCTGCCGATTCAGCGAATGCGCGAGCCTCTTCCACGGTCTCGACCACACCATCAGAACCAGGAACGGTAGGAACGCCACAAGCCTTCATGGTCTCACGAGCTTGCGCCTTGTTGCCCATGGCTTCGATGCTCTCAGGCGATGGACCGATGAAGACGATGTCGTTGTCGGCGCAAGCGCGCGCAAAATCGGCATTTTCGGCCAAGAAGCCATAACCAGGATGGATAGCATCCGCACCCGTATTGATGGCTGCGGCAATGATCGAAGGAATGATGAGATAGCTTTGGTTCGCTGGCGCAGGACCGATGCATACTGCTTCATCAGCATATTGCACGGGATACGTGTCGGCATCCTCAGTGGAATAGACGGCGACCGTCTTCACACCAAGCTCCTTGCAGGCGCGCATGATGCGCAGCGCAACCTCTCCCCTGTTCGCGATCAGAACTTTATTGAACATCTAGGCACTCTCCGGTCCGATAGCATCGTGGGAGTTGTGCGGTTCGATCCAGAACAGCGGCGTGCCGAATTCGACGGGCGTTGCATCTTCGAGGCAAACTTCACGAACAGTGCCCATCTCTTCACTGGTGATCTCATTCATGAGCTTCATCGCTTCAACGATGCAAAGCGTCTGATTAGCAGAGACTTCATCGCCCACCTGAACGAAAGGAGGCTCGCCAGGAGCTGGGGATGTATAGAACGTACCGACCATCGGAGCCGTGACGCAGTGCCAGGAAGCTGGGCGCGCAGGTGCAGCGTCCGCAGTAGGAGCAGCAGCTTCAGGTGCGGCAGCAGCCACGGCTGCAGGAGCCGCTTCAACGGGAGCTGCGATCACTGGTGCAGCCGCGGAAGGAGTACCGGGCATACGAACCGCGATACGGTAGCCTTCTTCTTCAACGACGATCTCGCCGACGCCGCTCTCTTCGGCCACACGGACCAATTCGCGAATCTGATTGATATCCACGTAATCCTCCTCTTTGGTTTGGCTCGATTCCTCTTGCAGCAGGAAATCGACCTTTTCAGATGTGCGATGCTTGCTAAGGTAAGTGCGTGCCTCGTTCGGGAACAGGGCATACATCAAAACGTCTTCTTCTGACTTCGCCAGATCACCGATCTCTTCTTCGAGTTCGGCGAACGTCGTGGTGACCAGCGACCCTGGTGCGGTATTGGGATCGAGCACTTCGGAGTCTCCCACCACCTTGGCCACGATCTCTTGGTCCATGGGACCAGGAGCTTTGCCGTAGTAACCGCAGATATAGTCTTTCATCTCCTTGGACACGACGCTCCAGCGCTTGCCCGTAAGGACATTGAAGACCGCCTGAGTGCCTACGATCTGAGACATAGGCGTAACGAGCGGCGGATAGCCGACCTCTGCACGAACGCGTGGAATCTCTTCCATGACCTCGTCAAGACGATCGAGGGCATTCTGGATCTCGAGCTGGCTGACCAGGTTCGACATCATGCCACCAGGGACCTGATGGGAATAGACCTTCATATGCGTGAGCGAAGAGACGCCGCGCTTATAATGACCGCGCTTGCGCACTTCCTCCCAATATTCAGAGATCTCGAAGAGCAAGCCAAGATCAAGGCCAGTGTCATAACGGCTTTCCTCGAGCGCTGCAACGATCATCTCGACGGCTGGGTGAGAGTTACCGAACGCCAGCGGTGCACTAGCGGTATCAGCGATAGCGGCGCCTGCTTCGGCGGACTTGATGATATTCGCCGGAGCCATGCCACCGACATAGTGGCAGTGGACATGAACAGGCAGGCCGATCTCAGCGTTGAAGGCCTTCACGATGCGCTCGGTACGATACGGGGTGAGCATGCCAGCCATATCCTTGATGGCGATGGAGTCTGCACCCAGGTCTTTGAGCTGCTGGCCATATTCCAAGAAGCTATCCAGCGTGTGAACAGGAGAGATGGTATAAGAGATCGCGCCTTCGAAGTGCGCGCCGCATTCTTTGATCGCCTCAGCGTTATCGACCACATTGCGAATATCGTTCAGTGCGTCGAATACGCGGAAGACATCGATGCCATTGCGATGAGCGGCCTCGATGAAGCGGAAGCAGACTTCGCGCGAATAATGCTTATAACCGACCAGATTCTGGCCGCGCGAGAGCATGGACAAACGGGTGTTGGGCGTCTTCGACTTGATCAGCCTGAGACGATCCCAGGGATTTTCGTCGAGGAATCGCAGGCAGGTGTCAAAAGTTGCACCGCCCCAGGCTTCGATAGCCCAATATCCAACGCGATCCATCTTGGGCAAAATGGGCAGCATGTCGCCGATGGACATACGGGTAGCCCAAAGGCTTTGTTGTCCGTCGCGGATCGTGGTGTCCATAAGTTGCAGCTTTGCCAAGTGACTCGCACCTCCTTGATCACAGAGCACCCGTGCGTGGGTGGCTTGATGGTGAACGATTATTATACGACACGAGGCGCATAACGCGCCTCGCAAATACTGGTATTTTAGGTGAGTTCAACCGAGATTAAACACGGGTGACATAACGACCATCACGCGTATCGATGCGCAGGATATCGCCGTTATCGATGAACATGGGAACCTGGATGGTCGCGCCCGTTTCCAGGGTTGCTGGCTTGGTACCACCCTGGACCGTATCGCCCTTGAAACCGGGTTCAGTGTCGGTCACCTCAAGCTCAACGAACATCTGAGGCTCCAGACCGATGAGTTCATCACCTGCATAGAGCAGTGTGACCTCGTCGTTTTCCTTGAGCCACTGTTCGGTCTCTCCCACGATATCGGCCGAAAGTGCGATCTGATCATAGGTGTTGGGGTCCATGAAATGGAAATCTGCACCATCATTGTAGAGGTACTGCATGACCTTCTTCTCAAGGCGCAAGGATTCGAACTTGGTGCCTGAATTGAAGGTGTAGTCGACCACGCGACCCGAACGGATGTCACGCAGCTTGGTGCGAACGAACGCACCGCCCTTACCTGGCTTCACATGCTGGAATTCAATGATGACCCAGAGCTTATCCTTATATTCGATACACATTCCGTTACGGAAGTCTGCGGTAGAAATAGCCACTACGGTTCCTCGATTCTTAGATTCTATGGGGCGTTATCGTGGGTCTATTATAACCATGTCGTGGGTGCTTTGGGTAAGAACCTGAAAGCCTGATTCGGTGATCACCCCAAAATCTTCAAGTCTCATGCCGAATTCACCCGGGATGTAGATGCCTGGTTCTACGGTGACCACGGCACCGACAGGCAGCGGATCGCCATTACGGGGAGAAAGCGAAGGGTCTTCATGGATGTCGATCCCAAGACTATGACCAAGACCGTGCCCCATGGTCTTTGCGAACCCGTGCTGCGCCAAAATGGATTCCGCCAGCTCATGGATCTGAGCGCCTGTCTTACCAGCCCGCAACGCTTCCTCGCAGCGCTCGTTCGCTTCCCTGATAGCCTCCCATGCCGCGCGCATCTTCTCATTCGGTTCCCCCACGAACACCGTGCGCGTCATATCTGAGCAATAGCCGTTATAACGCGCCCCGAAATCCATGACGATGGCGTCTCCAGGCTGGATAGTACGATCACCTGGAATAGCGTGAGGACTTGCGGCGTGGCTACCTGTCGCAACGATGGTAGGAAACGCCAGCCCCTCTGCGCCTGCTTCGAACATGAACGCATCAAGAGCTTGCTGGATCTGAGCTTCGCTCATGCCGGGCTTGATGAAAGAGATGATATAGCTGAAAGCATCATCAGTGATCCGTTGCGCCTTGCGCATCGCGTCGATCTCGGATGGAGCCTTGGTTTGCCGCAGCCTCTCAAGAAGCCCGCTCTGTTCGACCAGTTCGATGTGAGTGCTTCCGCCTTCGGCTTCTTTGGCTTCTTGAGCCTCTTGGGCCACACGTTCAAGTTGATGGAATTCGCGCAGCGTGAGCGTATCTTCGAAAGCAACGCGCGCAGCGCTGCCGATCTTCGAGAGCAGGAACGCGGCATGACCTCCTGGCGCAGTCGACACCTCTATAGGTCCGTGGCCCGCGGCCGCCTGAGCAGCTTCACAGTAACGAGAATCGGTATGGAGCCATGCATCTTTGTCTGTGATGACAAGCGCATGGGCGGGTTCGTCGTCGAAGACCGCATCGAATCCAGTGAGCCATTTGATGTTCGAAAGATCGCGCACGTAGAGCGCATCGATGCCAGCTTGAGCGAGCACGTCGCGTACGCATGCAAGTCGTTGTTCGCAAGGAGTGCTTGCTCCTTCGTATCGAGCAGTATCGGCGGTCATGGATCAAGCCTGATCGGCGCACGAAAGGCTCTGCTGCCAAGCCCTCAGATGCTCGAGCACTACATCTGGTTCAAGGCTGACCACTTCCCAATCACCCACATCGCGCGGGAGCACGAAGCGCAAGGTATTCGAACGAACCTTCTTGTCAGAGAACATCAGATCGAGCAGGCGTTCTGGATCAGCTTGAAGATCAAGTGCGGGAAGCCCCAGTTCATCAAGCAGATGGTCTTGGGTCTCCACCAGCGCGAGAGGAGTGCCGCAACATGCAACGCCCAAACGCGCAGCAAAACGCATGCCCTCAGCAACGGCAGCGCCATGAGAATACACCCCATAACCCGCTTCTGTTTCGATCGCATGAGCAAGGGTATGACCATAATTCAAGCATTCACGCACGCCTTTTGTCTCTTGCTCATCTGCCGCGACCACTTGCGCCTTGAACACCACGCTCTTCACCACGGCCTCTTGGACGACATCAGCATTACGTGCCGCCAGCTGATCGGCGTGTTCGCATAGCCAGAAGAAGAAATCGTCAGAATCGATGAGCGCTGATTTCGCGATCTCTGCACAGCCACAAGCCCATTCGCGTTCAGGGAGCGTCTGCAATGTTTCGATATCGGCGCACACATAGAGCGGCTGACAGAACGTGCCGACCAAATTCTTGCCAGCTTCCAGATTGATGGCAGTCTTGCCGCCTACGGAAGAATCGACCATGGAGAGCAAGGTGGTGGGAACCTGCACAACTGGCAATCCGCGCATGAACGTAGAACCAGTGAATCCAGCCAAGTCTCCAATAACGCCGCCGCCAAGCGCGACCACGAGCGAGTCGCGGTTGAGCTTGCAATCTGCCATGGCGTTCCAGATCTCGGCAGCGCATTCGACCGATTTAGCTTCCTCGCCGCTTGGAACTGTGATGACAGAGCAGTGATAGCCAGCATCCTCGAGCGATGCCTTGGTCGCGTTCAGATAATGCTTGGCAACTTCCAGATCCGTGATGATGAGCGCCTTCGGGTTCCGATCAAGACGACGAAGCGCTTCTCCAAGGTTCTGCAGGATACCAGGAGCAACGCGTACATCGTAAGGGCGCTTGCCTGCGATGTCGACGACCACCTTTGCCATGACTAGTCTTCCTTCACCATGACACCGATCTCGAGCAGATGATCGGCGATCTCATGCGCGAGGTCGACCACTGAGCGGCCTTCGGTATTGATGGAATAGTGAGCAGCGGCTTCGTAATTCGGAATGCGCTCGACGATGGTCTTGCGTGCCGTATCGAGGTTCTTGAACATCGGGCGCGAATCGGTATTAGGGATGCGGCGCGCAGCCTCATCCGCTGTTACCTGAAGATAGACCACATGACCGTTCTCGCGCATGATCTGCGCGTTTTCTGGACGCTTGGTGACCACGCCGCCTCCGCAGCCAATAAGGCGAGGGGAACGCCCGGCAAGATCGCGCAGAACGTCGGTCTCGATATCACGGAATACCTCTTCCCCATCTTCGGCGAAGATATCCGCGATGATACGGTCTTCTCGCAACTCGAGATATTCATCGGCATCGATGGATGCGATGCCGTACTGCACCGCGAGCTGCTGGGAGATGCTGGTCTTACCTGCGCCCATGAAACCGATGAAGAACACTGGCTGTGTGAGACGATAGCTTCCAGGATGTGGTTTATGCTCGGTCATGTTTGCCCCCTAGCGCGACATCGTCTTGATGCGCTTCTTGAATGCCTCGATATTTGCTTTGATGTCGGTCATGTTATCGCCGCCGAATTTATCCAGATAGGCTTGAGCGAGCACGAAAGCCACTTCAGCCTCTGCTACCACCGCCGCTGCTGGAACTGCGCACACATCGCTGCGCTCCGTAGAGGCTTTCGCCACCTCGAGCGTATCGATGTTCACCGTGTTCAACGGGTCGATCTGAGTAGGGATAGGCTTCATCGCCGCAGTAATGACCAAGGGCATTCCCGTGGTCATGCCGCCTTCGAGACCACCTGCACGATTGGTAGAGCGCAAGAAGCCCTTCTTCTTGTCCAGGTATATCTCATCATGAGCTTCGCGGCCCATCACCTTCGCGTTCTGGAAACCGATACCGAATTCAACGCCTTTGATAGCAGGAATGGAGAACACAGCCCCACCGAGCTTCGAGGTAAGACGTTCGCGCGATTCTTCGAATCCGCCAAGCGTAGGCAGCAACCCGTTCACCACCACACGGAACGTGCCACCCAAGCTCTGGCCGGATTCGCGCGCTTCATCGATGCGCGCCTTCATGGCTTCGGTGGTAGCTTCATCCGGGCAGCGCAGTTCGCTCATCTCGATGGCGAGCGGACGATAGTCAGCCGCATCGCGGATAGGGTCTTCCTCATCGAGCGTAACGCCACCGATGCAATTCACATAGGAATAGATCCCAACACCTACCTCGGCCAAGAATTCGCGTGCGATACCAGAAGCCGCCACACGGATTGCGGTCTCACGAGCACTCGAACGCTCCAGAATATTGCGACAATCATCCATGTCATTCTTCAGAACACCGAGCAGATCGGCATGTCCTGGACGAGGCGTTACTTCGCGCACCAGATCCTGAGGAGCATCCCCGAAGACTGCCATGCGGTCGGTCCAGTTCACCCAGTCATCATTTTGGATCATGAGCGTGACAGGCGTACCCAAGGTCTTGCCGAAGCGCACGCCAGATAAGATCTGCACGCGGTCCTTTTCGATCTTCTGCCTGCCACCACGACCATAACCACCCTGACGACGCGCCAGATCGGAATTGATGTTCTTCTCCGAGATCGTGAGCCCTGCAGGAACGCCTGAAACGATAGCGGTCAGGGCTGGACCATGGCTTTCACCAGCAGATACGTATTGCATAACCATCCTTTATGGGATCGAAGGCGCTAACGCGCCACTTGCGTGGAGTAAAGTACTTCTCATTCTAGCAAATACTCGTGCGCAAGCCGTGCCGATCTTGCACAAGATGCGGTCGTTCCTACGGATCCTACGCTTGTTCTGTATCGGAGACCGGCTCTGCTTGGGATCGCGGCACATCATCAGGAACGCTGTCTCCTAGCAGAACACGCTCGAAACGACGCATGATCAGCGTATGCTTAAGGTCTTCCTCCACCAGAGGCTGCACCAGATAGGCCTTCATGCCAAGCGCATGAGCTCCTGCTATATCAGTGAACAGCTGATCGCCGACCATGACGGTATCCCCCTTGGTCGCACCGATGAGCCTCATCGCACGCTCATACCCGAACGGTAGCGGCTTCATGGCCTTCGCCACGATAGGCAAGTCGAGCTCTTCTGCCAAGTCGAACACGGCGTCATGGAAATTATTGCTGAGCAGGCAGAGCTTCACGCCCTTGGAACGAGCCTTCGCCAACCAAGCGCGTACGGGAAGAGGGACTTCATGATTGTCGCGACGGAGCAGCGTATTATCGATATCGAGCAGCACGTGATCGAGGTGCAGGCGCAGCAGATCCCATTCGATATCGATCGAGGTGATGGCTGCGAAATACCTATCGGGCTCGAACAGCTTCACGCACTCCCCTTCGCTCCCTGGCTAGCCAGCGATAGCTGCCTGGTGCTCTTCGTAGGTCTGGCTGAAGTAATAGTCAAGGCCGCCCTGACCATTGTCTTTGAAGTAGAAGTAGTAGTATTCGGTGTTCTCAGGGTTGCAAGCTGCTTCGAGCGAAGCGATGCCAGGTGAACAGATCGGTCCAGGAGGCAAACCCTTGTTCAGATAGGTGTTGAAGGGGCCTTCTTTCTTCAGATCATCTGGCGTAGGGTCGCCACCGATGGCATAGGCCGTGGTCGCATCGGACTGCAGGGCCATATCGATATCGAGACGATTGTAGAAGACCGAAGCCACCAGAACCTTGTTGTCGCTTGCTGCTTCGCGTTCGATGATCGAAGCCAAGATGAGCGTTTGATAATCGCTCAGACCTTGTTCGTGAGGATACGAGTAGTTGAGCGAGCGCACCTCTTGTTCGTACTGGGTTAACATCTGGGCAATGACATCATCGGCACTATAGCCCAACACGATCTCATAGGTCTTCGGGAACAGGAAGCCTTCGAGCGAATTGTCGTAGGCATCTTTCACGAAAGAGAAGCGGTCCTGGAAACGCGAAGCGTCGTGAGCTGCCGCAAGGAACTGCTCTTCGGTTATGGTGCCAGCATAGGCCGCCGCAACAGCCTGTGCCGTACGTTCGAGCGTATAGCCTTCAGGGATCACGAAGGTGTTCTCGCTTTGACCAGGTCCTGCGATAAGATGATCGACCACTTCGTTAAGCGGCTCTCCGCCCACGAACACATAGATGCCCGATTTGAGCGAGGAGGCTGCACCGCGACGAGATACTTCATCACTGAAAGCCTTCTGGTTCTCGATGATGCCCGCATCGTAGAGGATCGATGCGATCGCTGGCGTAGTTGAACCTTCGGGGATCTCGATGCGCACTTCCTGGCCATCAGGAGCCATGTTCGGGTTCTTGTCGCAAGATCCCATGCAATTCACCAGACCGAAGATGACGAGCAGGATGGCCACCACCGCAACCGCGATGCCGATATAGAGCGGCTTTTTCGCGCGCTGGGGGCGGATGAGCGTAGTGTCGTACTTGCTGAATTCTCGTTCACCACGCGCATGAGCTGCACGGGCCGCATGATTAGGTTTGCTGGAATAGGTGACCTTTCGATTGAACACGACTTCCCTTTCGTTTTCGATCATTGCCGAGCATCGAGCCACGATTGCAAGAATATCGAGGCCGCGACCATATCTACTTTTCCGCGCATCGCACGTTCGTCAAGACCTTGTTCGCGCAGGATGCGCTTGGCTTCATTCGAACTAAGGCGTTCGTCACAAAATTCGAGCGGAAGCGCCAAACGCTGCGCGATGGCTTCAGCCTGCTTCTTGATCCGCTTCGCTTGAGGCCCTTCTTCTCCGTTCAACGAGAGCGGCAGTCCTGAGAGCAGCGATTCAGGTTCCCAATCCTCTAGTACGCGCTTGAATGGAGCCGCACATGCGAGCACTTCTGCCGTAGGCAATACGCACACAGGCGAGGCTACACGCTCCGCAGGATCGCTGATAGCGATGCCGCAGCGCACTTCTCCGATATCAAGAGCCATGATACGCATGTACCAGCAGTGAGCCTTTCTGGGATAGCCTAAGAAATGCCCAGTTCGGCACGAGCTTTATCGAGCGCTGCAGGGATGCCTGCAACATCTTTGCCGCCAGCCTGAGCCATGTTCGGCTTGCCGCCGCCACCGCCAGCAACGAGTGGTGCGATGGTCTTGATGATAGCGCCTGCATTGAAGCCAGCAGCTACTGCTTCATCAGTGCCAGCAGCGAGCAAGATGGGCTTATCGTCCTTGATGCCGATCATGACCGCAGCGCCAGGGGCAGCCATGCGCGAGCGCACCACATCCCATAGATTGCGCATCATACCTGGATCACGAACATCGACTTGCGCTACCACCACAGGATAGCCTGCTGGAGTCTGGGCCACTTGTTCGAGCATGGCGTTCACGCCATCATCTGCAACAGCGTTCTGCGTACGCTTGAACTTGGTCTGCAACTCCTTGAATGAAGCCAAGTTCGATGCCGCACGTTCAGCAACATCAGCCATGGGCACCGAAAGCACTGAAGCTGCTTGACGAAGCTCAGCCTCCAGACCATTCACATAGTCAAGAGCGCCATAGCTCGTAACCGCTTCGATACGGCGCAGGCTCGCACCAACACTGCCTTCGCTCGTGATCTTCACGAACCCGATCTCGGCCGTATTGTTCACATGGCAGCCGCCACAAAGTTCGCGTGAGAACTGACCGACTTCAACAACACGTACGGTCTCGCCGTATTTCTCGCCAAAGAGCGCCGTAACGCCAGAGTTGCGCGCATCGTCGAGCGACGTTTCGTAACGCGTAGTAGGAATGGCCTGCATGATATAAGAATTCGCAAGCGTTTCCACTTCTGCGATCTGTTCAGGAGTGAGCGCTTCGAAATGTGTGAAGTCGAAACGCAAGCGATCAGGTCCAACATAGCTACCTGATTGCTTGACATGCCCGCCCAATACTTCGCGCAGCGCAGCATGAAGGATGTGCGTACAGGTGTGGTTGCGCGCGATGCAGGCACGGCGCTTAGCATCGACCGAAGCAGTGATCTCTGCACCCACCTCGAGCGCGCCTGTCTCCATCACCACTTTATGGATGAAAAGACCAGCTTCGGGCGATTTGGTATCGACGACATGCGCGTTCGCGTCACTACCGAAGATCAGACCCGTATCGCCCACTTCGCCACCCATCTCTGCATAGAACGGGGTGATGTTCAGGACCACTTCGCCTTCCTGGCCTGCTTCGAGCTTGTCGACCGCCTGGCCATCGTGGACGAGTGCCTGAACGAGCGATGTGGTCTCGAGCTGGTCATAGCCTACGAATTGCGTAGGACCGACCTTCTCGAGCAGCTCCACGTAGATGCCACCATAGGTAGACCAAGCAGCATCCGTATCGTCAACATTAGCCGCGCGAGCTCGGGCGCGCTGCTCATCCATGCAGCGACCAAAGCCCTCTTCGTCGACCGTGATAGAGCGATCGGCGCAGATCTCTTTAGTGACCTCGATGGGAAAACCATAGGTATCATGCAGCACGAAGGCCTGATCGCCTGGCAGTACATTGCCATCGAGCGCATCGAGCGCTTCTTCAAGATAGACCTGACCCTGCTTGAGGGTGGCGCCGAAACGCTCCTCTTCAGAAAGTACGATACGGTCGACCAATTCCTTGTTCTCGATAAGCTCTGGATAGACCGAACCCATCAGTTCGACGATCTTCTCGATATAGTGGCTCATGAACGCGCCTTCGATACCTATCGAATGCGCCTTCATTACCGCGCGACGAAGCAAGCGGCGCAGCACATAGCCACGACCTTCATTGGACGGGAGGATGCCATCAGCGATCATGAAGGTGACCGCACGACTGTGATCTGCGATGATGCGCAAAGCGAGATCAACTTTCGGATCTTGCTTGTAGGTCTTATGGGAGAGGTCCTCTCCTACTGCGATAAGGTCGCGCAGGATATCGGTGTCGTAGTTGTTGTCGACACCCTGCATGATGGCTGCCATGCGCTCAAGACCCATGCCTGTGTCGATATTCTTCTTAGGAAGCGGAACGAGCGTGCCATCCTCCTGGCCGTCATATTGAGTGAAGACGCAGTTCCAATACTCCAAGAAGCGATCGCAATCGCAACCTGGAGCACAATCAGGGCGGCCGCAGCCAACTTCAGGGCCTTGATCATAATAGAGTTCCGAGCACGGACCGCACGGACCAGTAGGGCCAGCGCGCCAGAAGTTATCTTCTTCACCGAGCTTGGAGATGTGGCTTGGATCGACGCCTAAGTCCTTCCATATCTCGATGGTCTCGTCGTCATCTTCGAAGACCGTGAAGTAGAGCTTTTCCATAGGAAGACCGAGCACGTCGGTGGAGAACTCGAGCGCCCACTTGCACATCTCTTCTTTGAAATAATCTCCGAACGAGAAATTACCGAGCATCTCGAAGAAGCTCAGATGCCTTCCTGTGGTGCCGATGATGTCGATATCGTTGGTACGCACGCACTTCTGCACCGTGGTGGTGCCGATGAAAGGCGGTTCAAGATGCTTTTGCTGCAAGAAGTAGGGCTTGAACTGCACCATGCCCGCCGCAGTGAGCAGCAAGGATGGATCGTCAGGGATGAGCGAGGAAGAAGGCATGAGCTTGCACCCCTTCTCCTCGAAGAACTTCAAGTACTTCTCGCGGATCTGAGCGGTGGTCATATATTCCATGGACAACACTTTCTGTCGCGTTTGACGATTAACGTGATTCAATCTTCGTATCATAGCAACACTCTATGAAGGATTGAAGGTGGCTTGCTGCTTGCTGGGACAAGGTTAGCCACACGGCAAACAAGCTACTGATCGAGCTGGTCCGCCGTAACAGGAGGCATCTCGCCGGTAGCATCTGCTAACGGATTCACCTTGCCGCCATCAGAAGGACCTTTCAAGAACACACCGTCGGGCGACAGGATAGGCCTACCAGTGCGCTTCTCGAAATAGTAGACGAAGATCGACTTCGCAGCAGCAGTGAGCGGGATAGCCAGCAGCATACCGATGAAGCTGCCCAGAAATCCGCTCATAGCAAAACCAAGCGCCGAACCGGCCATCAAAGCCAAGATGACCAGCGCCGGATGGATATCGACCGAATTCGACATGAGCTTAGGCGAGATGAAGGTGTAGACCACCTGCTGGATGATGATGGTATAGACCAAGGCGATGATGGCGATGAGCGGACTGACGAAAATGCCCGTGATAGCCGCGAGCGCGCCACCGAGCCAAGGGCCGATGACCGGGATGATGTTCAAGATACCTGCGATCAGACCGAGCGCTGCTGCATTGGGAATGCCCATGACAGCAAAACCGACACCGCAAGCAATGCCGATGATGCCGCATTGGATGATGGTGGCCTTGATGTAGCCGCCCACCACACGCGTGAAGGTGATCTCGAGCATGAGCACGTCTTCTTTGCGCTTCGCTCCTGCGATGCGGAAGATCTCCTTAGCGATCTGAGGAAGCTCGAGCAAGATCCAAAACGCCACGACCAACGCAAAACCCACGACCAGCAAGGTATTGGCTACGCCCGAACCAAAGGCAGCGACCCCTTGGGCGCTTTGAGAGGCGAATCCAGATGCCCAGCTAGCCAATGAGGAGAACGCGCTATCCACATATTCACGGATCGTCTCATCTTGGAAGAATTCGGAGTATTCGTTGTAGATATTGTTCGACCAATCGCGCACTTCATTGATGTAGTGAGGCACGCTCTGGACAAGTGCGTCGAACTGGTTACCGACGCCAAAGAGCGGAGAGAAGACCAAGAGCACGCACCCTGCGAGCACCAAGAACATGATCACATAGGCGATAGCTGTACCGAACATGCGCTTAACGCCGCGTTTTTCCAGCCCGTCAACGATCCCGCGCAAGCAGAACACGATGACCACCGTCCACAGGACGATACCGATAGGAATGGAAAGGATGTTCATGACGATGGTCGTGTAGTAGATGATGACGCCCAACAAAACAATGAGCGAGGCGATGAAGAATGCTCGCCCCGCTTTCAATGTCTTGAGCCCCACTTCTCGAAGTTCCTCGTCTTGAGATTCGGAAAAACGGTCGGATGGATCGACATGTTTCATGTCTAAGCTACCTCGTTATCTAATGTTCGTTGCGTTAGTTACGTGCGTGAGAATCAGTGTTCGCTTTGATCAGAACTGCGTTGCGCAAGTTCGCGGCTGCAGTATTGGTCTTGTCCATGGATTCAGTGCGAAGGGCCTGGGCCTCATCTCGATCGGATGCGCGCTGAACGTTATCTTGCTGCATGGAAGCGACCTTGTCACCAACTACTTCAAGACCAGCATCGACGTTGGTGAGCACCACACCAGCAGTGCCCTCGGTGTTCTTCACTGGGTTGATACGCTCGCGGATCGCAGCCGTAGCCTTTGCGATGATGTTGAGCGGAGCCTGAGTGACCTTGTCCACTGAGCTGGTAGCCTTAGAGACGTTGCCCGTGATATTGTTCAGGTCTTCCATGATCTGATCGACGCGCATGATCTCAAGATTCGCTGCGTCGATAGTGAGCGTGATGCGATCCATGAGCGGATCGACACGACCGACGATGGGCTTCACGTTCGTGACGATCTCTTTCGTATCGTCAAGCAGCGGATTCACCTTTTCGAACACCACGTTGCGGATGATCTTCACCATGATGAACAAGAAGTATGCAAGAGCTGCCAACGCAACTGCGCCAGCCAAACAAAGGATAAACAGTCCGATAGGGACCAGGTTTTCCATAGCTACCCCTTTCCTTCCAAACCAAATTTTCTCGATTATACCCTTTTATAAGTCCGAAAAGTCGTTCAGGGACGTATCAATACGGTAACGTTCCCAGCCTCTTTCGCCAGCGTGATAGAAACAACCGCGCTCAAGGCCATCGGGGAGATATTGCTGGTCAACCCATCCGCCAGGATAGTTATGCGGATAGAGATAAGGGCCGTAGTCATCGCTACCAGGACGATGACGGTCGCGCAGATGGTTGGGCACTGCACGAGAGGGGCCTTTCTTAACTTCAGAGAGCGCAGAGAAATACGCTTGCGAAGATGCGTTCGATTTCGGTGCGAGCGCCATATAGACCGCGGCTTGTGCCAGGTTGATGCCGCATTCCGGGTATCCGATCACCTCAGCCGCCTTGAATGCCGCTTCAGCCACCAAGATAGCCTGCGGATCAGCGTTGCCGATGTCTTCGGAAGCTAAGATGAAGATACGGCGCGCGATGAACTTCGGGTCTTCCCCACCATCGATCATGCGTGCGAGCCAGTAGAGCGCAGCATCGGGGTCTGACCCTCGCATCGATTTGATGAAAGCCGAGATGATGTCGTAGTGCATATCGCGGTCTTTATCGTAGGAAAGATTGTTGTAAGGCATCGCAACCTGGACCATCTCGCGGGTGATGCGCTTGGACTTCTGTGCTTTAGCCACATCAGCAGAGAGCGCAAGCGTAGTGAGCGCAGCACGGCCATCACCACCTGAAAGCGTGAGGATGGTACTCAGAGCATCTTCGTCGAGTTCATATTGACCCGCAAGACCACGGTCGTCCTCCAACGCGCGCATGATGATAGTACGCAAGTTATCATCAGTCAGGCTATGAAGCTCGATCAGGCGCGAGCGCGAAAGGAGCGCGGAGTTCACTTCGAAGTATGGGTTTTCAGTAGTAGCACCGATCAGTACCACGATGCCGTCTTCGACCGCATGGAGCAGCGCGTCTTGCTGAGCACGATTGAAGCGATGGATCTCGTCGATGAACAAGATGGTGCGCAATCCTCGATTGACCAGGCGCTTGTCGGCTTCCGCGATGACCTTGCGCAGGTCAGAGACCGTACCTCCGATAGCAGAGACTTCCACGAAAGTGGCGTGGGTGCTCTGCGCGATAACGCGTGCAAGCGACGTCTTACCCGTACCCGCTGGACCATAGAGGATGATCGAAGAGAGCGTATCGTTCTCGATCGCACCGCGCAACCAGGTGCCTTCACCGAACGCTTCCTCCTGCCCTACGACCTCGTCGAGCGTACGCGGACGCATGCGCACAGGCAGCGGCGCGTGCTGCATGCGAGTTTCGTTTTCCATGTCCGTGAATAACGTATCCATCATCGATCCTTAGATGCATCATAAGCTGCAAGAATAGCTGATTCGAGCGCTGGGATATCCGCACTCTGGAATTCATAGGTGACCACTTGTGGCTGGTCGGGGTCTGCAGGATCTTCGCGCTCCACACGGATGAAGTTCGCTTCTACCTCTTCGAACCCTTGACGCATGAGCGCGAGCGCATAGCACTGCGCCTGCAACAGGTGCTTGAGATGGAGCGCTTCGTCGGTCTCTTCAGCCGAACCACCCGTTTTGTAGTCGATGAAGAATGCGTGTTTGGCATCGCCTTTCTCCCCTAGCGCAAGACCGTCGATCTCGCCCTCGAGGAAGAGAGGCTGACCTCCTGCTTCGAGCTTGAACATGAAGGGAACTTCGGCATAGATGCGCGGAGCTGCCATGAACCGCGCACAAAGATCGCTCGCAAGCCAGCGGTCGAGCGATGCGTGCAAACGATCGATCTGTTCAGGCGAAAGTTCGTTCGCAACCACCTGCGCTTCAAAAGCACTCTCGGGCAACAACGGCACCTCGCCAGGCACGTGGCGTGACTCGATAACGCGCTGAGCAAGACGGTGGAACGCCGTACCAAGAGCAACCGCGCTTTCTTGATGAAGCAGGGCAAGATCGTCTTCTGGGAACATGGGCTCTTCATCACGGGGTTCAAAAGCAGATGCTACCGCAAGATCCTCTTCTCTAGCGCTTTCGATCGTGTCATCATGGTCAGGTGCAATAGAGGAATACGAGACCACATCGAAGCGAACAGGATCGATCACCACCTCCCGTGATAGCACATCTCTAACGGGAACCACTGCAAAAGATTTATTCGAATTCTCTTGAGATGTTTGATCACCAAGTTTTTTTGATAGAACTTCATGGTGAATGACTGCAGGCTTAGTGCCCTTGAAGTCAAAAGCATAAGTCTTAGCGTCTGGGGTCTTATCCCATTTAAACACCTCATAAAGAAGGCCAAAAACACCTCTGCCTTCATACTCGAATTTGTCGCTAGCCCTGAACCCAAGGCAAAGATAGAGAGATTTCACAGCACGCGTAAGTCCTACATAGAGCAAACGTTGGGCATCATCGAGCTCTCCACGCCCGACACGCATATCCAAGAAACGTGAAAGGCATGATGGATCCATTTGTTCTATCCTGGTAGCATCAAACAACTCCTCGCTTTGATTAGGTAAATAACCTACTACTTCATAGTTGTCTTTTACGTTTTTAGGAATAGGGGGCTTCAAAAGGGCAATCACATTATCTCCGCAGGTATCAAGGCGGATTGAAGTGCTCTTAGGAAGTCCTGATTTGATCTCAGCCAAGGCCACGTGATCGAATTCAAGTCCCTTACTAGAATGGATGGTCATAATGCGCACATATTCACTATCAAGTGTTGCAAGAGAGCCTGGGGTCTGCTTAGATACAGCAAGGAATTCCTGGAAGTCATCGGCGATCTGATAGAACGGAGCACCTTCATTCTCCCAATCTTTTACTATGCTGAGCGCTTTGAAGATGTTCGCCGCAGTAGCAAGGCCTTCAGCACCTGAAAGTTGCAGACGATAGAGCCAACCAGAATCAACGAAGAGCGCATGTAGGGCACCATGAACGAAGCCACTCGCGAAACCAAGGCGCGTAGTTTGAAGCAACGAAAGTACGTGCAGGATCGAGTCAAGCGATCCTTCACTCAAGCTAAAGAGCTCGATACAGGTCCTGATTGCACCAGGCCCTCCATCTCGCAGGAGATCGCACAATGCCCAGAACCGCTGTGCAAAGGTGGACGTTGATCGACTGTCCTCAGGGTCTGGATTTGCGTGTCCTAACGCGAAGAAAACTTCGTCTGAGATATTGAACAAAGGTGAAGAGAGAACCTGAAAAAGAGCGGTAGAACTGGTCTGGTCAGAAAGAGCCGAAAGAACAGCCCCGACAAGCTGCACCTCTTTCATCTTTGCAAAGAGAGAGCCAGCGGTGATGACGCTCTCGAAGCCTGCGTCGGCAAGAGCTCGGGAATAGATGGCAACATTTTCCATAGATCCCAGCAGGATGACCATGTCTTTTGGTGAAGCCCCTGCATCACGCAGACTTGTGAAATGTTCAGCGATAGCTTCTGCTTGCCTTCTTCTCACATCATTGATCAAAGACTTGCCATTGCGACTCTCGAGCACATTCACCGTTACGCGTGGAATATCTTCAAACAAGAGGTCTGTTTCTTCATTCACTTTCCCCTTAGCCTGGAGCGAAAGGAAATCATCGCCAAAGAAAGATCGCTTGGAAAATATCGCATCAACGAATTTCAGGATATCGCCATGGCTTCTGAAATTGTCAGGCAAAGAAAGAACCTGATGAGAAGGATGTTCTTCAAGTTGGTTCTGTCGATGGCGGAAGAATACTTCAACATCCGCGCCGCGGAAGCGATAGATGCTCTGCTGAGCATCGCCCACCGTCATTACGTTCACGCCATGGTTACGTGAAAGAAGATCGATGATGGCAACTTGCAGAAGGTCAGTGTCTTGGAATTCATCGACCATGATCAACTTGAACTGATCTCGATAAGACTCAGTCAAGCTTGGATGAGCCTCCAAAGCATCACGGCACCTTAATAAAAGATCGGTGTTATCGAGCTTATCCGAGCCCTTAAGATGTTGGTATTCGTAATCGACCAGCTTCAACAGTTCCAGCAAGTCTCGCGTCATTACCACAGCGAATTCCTGGATGATCGCATAGGCGATCTGACCATAGGTCTCGCGGTAATGAAGGAAGAAATCAGCATCAGGCTTACCATTCCGATATTGCTTCGATGTCCTGGGAAACGACAATGCAACATTCAAAAAGTCTTCGATATCTGCTTCAGGCCGATCGAAGATCCCAGCGCTCAGATCAGCACAAGACAAGTAAGCCTGCGCCAATCCAAGTGCATCCTCTAGCTTGGCAAGATGATTCAAGTCGGTCGATGTTGGGTTTTCCCATCCTTGTGCAAAAGCCTGGTACTCTCGAGCAAGAGCCACAAGCTTACGCAGCAATACAGAAAAGTCTAATTTTGTTTCGGGGATGAGGATACTCTCAAAGCCATTCGGCATACTGCGTACTTGCTCCCAGAGCTTAGTCAATATAGTATCGATCCCTTCACTTTTCGGACCTCGCGAGGGCGGAAACCACTTGATCAAACGCCTAAGACGCGGGTTTGAACCTTCCTCGCGCCAGCGCTCAAGAACGGTTTCCAATGCGCGCTGCCAAAGCTCTTCAACTCCAGCGTCCTCGATCACCTCAAAAGCTGGATCGATCCCTAATTCAAGCGCATGTTCCCGCAAGATGCGCGAACACATGCCGTGAATCGTAGTGATCCACGCATTCTCTACTGCCCGTGCTTGATCACCAAGTCCTTCATCCTGAAGCAAGAGACGAATGCGCTCTTTCATCTCAGCGGCACCCGAACGGCTAAAGGTAATAGCAAGAACTTCATCGATGCTATCTATAAAAGACGTATTGACGCCTTCCCCTACCAACGCATTACCAATACGACGTGTAAGAGTGAAAGTCTTTCCGCTACCGGCGCCAGCAGCAACTGATAATGACGTATCAAGCGAAGTGATGATCTGCTTTTGGTTGGGTGTTGCACTACTTAGATCCATCGACCCTCTTTTCGCAATAGAGAACTGGACAATAGCTACATGCCTTGCTGTTGCGCGGATCGGGGGTAATATCACCCGTCACCATGCGCGAAATCACTTCCGCCAAACCGTCTTCTACTTGGTCGAGATATGCCTCCATATCCCCATGAACAACGTTGGACTTCTCTGTATACATATCACTTTCGGGTAGTGTCTCAAGGATAGAACCCTTTAATACCTGCTTGGGCTCTTTAGCACGGTAGCTCAGATACAAAGCTGCTTTTGGATGCAAATCGTCGCCCTTACGACGAAGCGCCTGTGCGTAGATAAGCGCCTGAACTTTATCGGGAAGTTCGAAGGTTTCACCTTCTTCAAGCGGCGTGAAGCCAGCTTCGTGATCGGTTGTCGAGCCCTTGTAGTCGATCACCAGGAAGTTACCGCTCTCATCCTGGTCGATGCGGTCAATACGACCATGAATGATAGCGCCGCCATAGACCACCGTGTCTTCCTTGCGAATTGCCTCCTCATGAGCGCTCACGCTATAGCCTGGAAACATGTGCTGCTGATATGAAAGGCTATCTTCTAGCTGGCGTTTAAGGTGAGCTAATTCTTCGCGCTCCAATTCGCCAGTTGGAAGATACCTATCGCCTGGCTGTGCCTCAATCTGCGCGTCTGCCACAGAATCAAATACCTCGCTGAAGAACGCTAGAGCCTCATCGATGTTCTCTGGATCGATACGCTGGTAACCTTTTTGAGCCCACTGGTCATAAAAAGACTGGAGCACACTATGTGCGAACAATCCCGCTTCACGCGGTCCAAATTCCTCCCCCTCGTCTTCAAGATGCAGCTTTCGTTGCACAAACCAGCGATATGGACACTTCAGATAAAGCTCGAGTCCCGAAGGTGAAACGACCGGTCGCAAAACACCTTGCGAATCGGGAGTAAAAGGAACCAAATCTTCCAATTCAGAGACAGACAGATTCCCGCGTTCCGCCTGTCCTTCATATACGATATCGCTTTCAACAAGGGGAATGATGCGCGCCGTAGAATCAAACGCATCTTCACCTAGAGGCACTCCCGCGATCTTGTTCTTCTGAAGTTCTCGTTCGTTCAAGAACGACTCCAAGAAGAACGCAGGGAAATATTCATCTCCCGAGAGGTCTTGTTCAGCGAATTGAAACACCACTTGATCGCGAGACGTGCGAACAGCCCGCGCGAACATGCGCTCCATGTCAATGAGTCTGGTATTTGTAAAAGGTATATCAAAACGGCGCGCGAAATCTGTGAGCGTCGAGACACGCTGCGCGCCACTATAGTGGGCGCTGTCGAGCGAGGTGAGCACTACTAGATCGCAGCATCCTTCTGGATATGAAGCAGCATCTTCGAGCGTGGTGAACAATACGCGCGATTCACCGTTGCAACTCACCTCGGCAAAGGGCGTAAGGTTCTGATCGCAAGTCTTCCTGGTGTCAGATCTTCGATCAGGTTCGAGCGCCCACTGGAAAGGAACGCTGAGCGAATCGATAAGATCGAAGAACGAATAGGGCTCTTGGCCTAGTTTTCGCGCTTCTCGATAGAGACTTTTCACACGAGAAAGAGCGGCGAGCTCACAAGAAATTTCCGCACCTGATAAGCCCAGTCGATGGACCATATCTTCGAAGTAGCCCAAGAGTATATCAGCGTCACTGTCTTGCATGAGCGCTTCAAAATATTCAAACGAGCTGGAAGCATGCTGTAGCGCTGCATGGACTTCGAAAGCGCCAAGAGACCTATCTGCGCGAATAGCACGAAGCAAACGGCTGCGCTGCGCCTCCATGATCTGTGCATACGGTGACTCGATATAGGTTGCTGCGGCCCGCAGGATCGCTTCACGCGAAAGATCTTGCCCTCGATAGACAAGTTGAGCGATCGCATCGAAAGCCTGACCGAAAAAAGTGACAGAAAACGGACGACATGATCTGAGCGACACAGCAAAATCCTGATCGATCAAGGCATCTTTAAGCTCAAGAAATAGATCAAAAGGATCTGGAGCGCTAACCAAGATCTTGCTATTTAAATCCATCGACTGAATAGACTGAAAGACCATTTGAGCCGCGGCTGTTTCACCCTTTGGGTTAAGCAACGAATACCTACGATCTGCGGGAAGCTGAGTTTCCATTTCGAGTGAGTTCGTATCAGAGCCAGTTCGATGTTCAGTGTTCATCAACTGCGGTGATTCTTCCGTATAAGAGCTAGAGACCTGGCGAAGGAAGGCTGAAAAATAGACTGGCAAAGGCTTCATCGTGCGAACAACAACTTGTTCTAAGCTTACAAAGGAAACGATCTTGTTGAGTGCTTGAGATGACTCAATCAGTCCAGCTTCAGCGAGCGTGCTTTCGTAACTACATGTAAACTGGACTATCTCTTGGTCGATGGGCGTAAGATCGTCTTCATGCGCCTTGCAGAATTCAGGGGTGATATAGCCAATCGCTTCATGAAGGAAAGGGCGAAGCAAGGACACAGTGCCTGCGGAACGGACCCACGTGTCTTGCTGCTCAAGCAACGCATTCACGATCATGGTTCGTTGAGCTGCGCTCACGATTCGTTCACGAGTTCCCCACACATCCCAGAGTTCTTCAATGAGCGACTCTGGAGTGGTGGCTGTTACGCCAAGAAGAGCGTCACCGCAGCTCAAAGCACACTTCTTACGATAGCGAAGCGCTTCTTCTTGAGTCGAGAACAGTATGACGGTCTCTGTAATCATGCTCTCACTTTCATACAAGTCGGAAACAGCTGAGTTTGAGCTATTTATTCTAGCGCAAACCCTGTATACTTGGTGGCAACCACTCTCTGTTACGCGATGGACCGATGACTAATACTAGGGAGTTCTA
The DNA here is from genome assembly GCF_943192915.1 of Anaerotardibacter muris. Taxonomy (GTDB): domain Bacteria; phylum Actinomycetota; class Coriobacteriia; order Coriobacteriales; family Eggerthellaceae; genus Anaerotardibacter; species Anaerotardibacter muris. The sequence goes on along the minus strand of NZ_CALPCD010000008.1, from coordinate 59,241 downwards.
CATTGCGTGTGAAATGGGGATTCGTATCCGTTGATACGAAAGCCAGGAAGCCCGCTGCGAACACCCACCTTCCTTAGGTGGGTTCATCCTAGGAGAGTGGTTTTTTCATGCCCTCATTCGAAAAGGGCAATCCCCCGCTCTACTGATCCTGGCAACCCTACCACGAGCTTGGTGCAGAGAATCCTAGGCTCTCTTGCCGCCACAACACCACCTGATCTTCTTTGAGAGATGCAGGCAGGTCGATGACGCGCTGGTTCGAAGAGCCCTTCCATTGCAGATCGTAGCTATTCAAGTCCTGGATGAATGGCCCATCAACGAGCACATCGCACTGAGCGAGCAGCTCAGGAGCCTTTTCATGCGGATGGCCCGCCATCAGGTCTTCGAACAGATAGCCCGAATATATCCATAAGTTATAGCCTTCTGCGCGCAATTCCCGCGCGAGCTCGAGCATGCCCTCGGTCTGCTCGAAGGGCTCACCCCCTGTGAGCGTGACCCCATGGATGAGCCTGTTCTGATGGATCTGATGGACAAGGTCGGACACTTCACACAGATAGCCGCCCTCTGCAGGCTGCGAATCAGGATTGTGACATCCTGGGCAACGATGCGAACAGCCCTGCACAAAAACGGAGAACCGCAACCCAGGCCCATCAACGATGGACTCAGGTGCGGTTCCGTACATTCGCAAGGTGGTCATTACTTGACCGAGTGCTTCACGCGTTCAGATTCTTCAGCACGCTTAGCGTCATTGAAGCGATCGAGCGTGCCGACCAAATAGCCCGTGATGCGACGGATGCGCTCGAAACGAACGTTGTCGTCTTCGCTGCGGCCGCACTTCGGGCAGCGATCGCCGATGATGCCGTTGTAACCGCACACGGGATCGCGATCGACCGGATGGTTGACCGAACCATAGCCAATGCCCGATTCCTTCATGTGGCGGATGATCTCCTCGAATGCTTCGAGGTTATTGGTAGGATCACCATCGAGTTCGATGTAAGAGATATGACCGCCATTGGTAAGTGCGTGATACGGTGCCTCGATGGAGATCTTATCGAAGGCATTGATGTCGTGATAGACCGGCACGTGGAAGCCGTTGGTGTAGTAGTCGCGGTCGGTTACGCCAGGGATGGAGCCATAGCGTTCGCGGTCCATGCGCACGAAGCGACCAGACAGGCCTTCAGCAGGCGTCGCGATGAGCGAATAGTTCATCTTGCGCTCCTGGCTCAAACGATCGAGGTAGCCACGCATATGGCCAACGATCTCAAGGCCGAGCTTCTGAGATTCAGGGTCTTGCGCATGATGGCTGCCCGTAAGCGCTACCAGCGCCTCTGCCAAGCCGATGAAGCCCACCGTAAGGGTGCCGTGCTTGAGCACTTCTTCCTGAGTGTCGTTCATGGAAAGCTTCTCAGAATCGATCCAAACACCCTGGCCCATGAGGAACGGTGCGTTGTACACATGCTTGCTCGCCTGGATAGCGAAACGTTCATCGAGCTGACCAACGACCAGCGCGAGCTTAGCATCGAGCAGGTCGAAGAATAGTTCACGGTCGCCCTTGGAACGAATAGCCAAACGAGGCAGATTGATAGAAGTGAAGCTCAGGTTACCGCGGCCCGTGGTGATCTCGCGATCGGGGTCGTAGACATTGCCCATGACGCGCGTACGGCAGCCCATGTAGGAAACTTCGGTCTCAGGCGTGCCCTTGTAATAAGGCAGATTGAACGGCGCATCAACGAAGCTGAAGTTCGGGAACAAACGCTTTGCGGAGCAGCGCATGGCAAGCTTGAACAGGTCATAATTCGGATCGCCTGGATTGTAGTTGATGCCTTCCTTCACACGGAAGATCTGGACCGGGAAGATGGGCGTTTCGCCACTGCCAAGGCCTTCTTCAGTTGCCAGCAGGATGTTCTTGATGACCATACGGCCTTCAGCGGACGTGTCCATGCCATAGTTGATGGAAGAGAACGGCGTCTGGGCGCCAGCGCGAGAGTGCATGGTATTCAGGTTGTGGACGAGCGCCTCCATAGCCTGGAAAGTGGTGCGATCGGTGTCGTTCTTAGCAGAGGTCTCTGCGTAATCCATCGCACGCTTGGCGGTGTCTTCGTCAACACCCAGATCAGCAAGTTCGGACTTGATAGCGCCTTCGAAGGTGGCATCCATGACCAAGGTTGCGACCTTGCCCGTTTCACCCTCGACACGACCGATGATGGTCTCAGTAGCTTCTTTGGGGTTTTCGATATCAGTGAGCAGGCTGAGCGCCTCGAACAGATGCTTCTTGTAGAGACGCTTATAGGTCTTCTTCACACCCAATGCCAGACCATAGTCGAAGTCGCAGATGGACTGACCACCGTGCTGATCGTTCTGATTGGACTGGATAGCGATGCATGCGAGCGCCGAATAGCTGGTGATATCGTTAGGCTCGCGCAGTACACCATGACCAGTGGAGAAACCGCCCTTGAACAAGCGGCGCAGATCGATCTGGCAGCAGGTGGTGGTAAGCGTGTAGAAGTCCATATCATGGATGTGGATATCGCCTTCGCGATGAGCGCGCGCATAGCGCGGATCGATGACGCACATCTCATAGAACTGCTTTGCAGATTCGGAACCATACTTGAGCATGGTGCCCATAGCGGTATCTGCGTCGATGTTAGCATTTTCGCGCTTCATGTCTGAATCGCTAGCCTTGGAGAAGGTAATATCCTTCAAGGTCTGCACCAAGCGGCTGTTAACGTCGCGCACACGGTTACGCTCTGCACGATAGAGGATGTATGCCTTGGCGGTCTGGCTGAAGTTCGCTTCGATGAGCGCTTCTTCGACGAGGTCCTGAATGCCCTCGACCGTAGGGGTTCCCTCGATAGCGCCATGCTCGAGCTTCTCCATGACAGCATCAGTGATCTGCTCAGCGACCGCACGATCCTGCATCGCACCGGATGCCTGGAATGCCTTTTCGATCGCATCAGCGATCTTGGTCTGATCGAAAGCAGTTTCTCTGCCGTCACGTTTGATAATCGATGTAATCATGTAGCTTCTCTCCTCGTTGTCTAAGTGGTTCGTTTCTAGTTCGTTTTTTCAGCAACGATGCCTATCGAGAACGACCAGGCTTTACTTACTTCTCTACTCGTTTTTTCCTCTAGTTTTCCACGTCTTTTGCCCATGTTATGCACAACATATTGTGCCTTGGTCAAAAAGTTCGTATAGATATAGTAGGAAGAGAAAACTTTGCATACAAGTCTTGACATGGAAATTTTTGGCGTTTGGCATAAAACTTCTTCCGGGGTGTTTCGGCATGAAAAAAGCGCCCCTGTATGAGAGGCGCTAAAACACCAGGAATCTTGAATGGAGCAACCTAGTGGACCGCACCATAATAGTAGCCCCATCCATGAGATGACAGCGACGAATTGAACTGATCGCACAACCGCTCACGGGTGTAGGTGCCCGGCGGAAGCAACGAAACGATCTCTTGAAGATCGGGGTTCAGATCGAGCGCCTCTGCTTGCACCACGATATCAAGACGCGTCTGTTCTTCTGCGTCGGCGAACAGGCTCTCGACGAATTCCTGCAGTACGCCGAAGTCTTCGCTCTTCTCCAGTTTTCCCATAGCGTCTCCTTCCCTATTCCACCACGTCAAGACCTGCAAGGGTCGCTACGAGCGCACCAGTGTAAGCTACGCTTGCAGCTCCTGCTGCCCGGAGGAACTGCACGCCCCAAGCATGCAGCTTGAAGGCGGCATCGACCATAGTATCTGGCGAATAGTAGGGATTATCTTTATCAGGATCGAGGGCGCGTTCGATCAGTTCGCGCACTACCAATTCCACCAACAAGGGCTTGTTGGTATTAGCTCGCAAAGTCTCCACAACGATCTGGAGCTTTTCAAGACGCGCACCCGAAGCAACACCGATCACGCTTGCGCCATATTCATCCGCTAGCTGTACCGCTTCTGCAAGCGTGTGAGAGCCTGAAGGAAGTTCGCCTTTGTCATTGAGCGCGAAAGAGAGGAACACCGGGCCATCATAGACTGCGCGGGCGGCGATGAGCGCGCACTGAGCATCGTAGCCGTTAAAAAACCCACTGAAATAGATCGCATCGAAGGGATACGCGATCAATTCGCTCACCGCTTGCTGGTACTGCTTGCGAAGCGCCTTGAGCGATGTTGCGCTCGATTCGTCGATGGGCAACCCTGTGGGGCCGATGACCGCAAGACTATGCTGCGGGTTGGCGGCATCCACCGTTTCCCACGCCATCTGGGCAACCTCAGGCCCACGGCCTTCGAACTTCTCGTGCGCTAAGCGCGCGTTGGTGATGCATTCGGTGGGCGTGCACAAGCACGGAACCTCGATCATCTTCTCCATCTGGTAAGCCTGCTCGATCAGCTCCGGCTCGCACAAGTCGATATATGCCTCTTCGGTCTTTACGTTGAAACCTTGCTGCTCGAAAAGACGGTCGAAGGTAGTGGACAGCACCAGCATGTCCTTGCCAAATCTCATCTGAATGTCCGCCATGGTACCGCCTTAAAAAGAAAGCAGGCCAGAAAATGCGTCTGACCTGCTGAAACGTACGTGGTGGAGACGATGGGGATCGAACCCACGACCTCAGCATTGCGAACGCTGCGCTCTCCCAACTGAGCTACGTCCCCACGCTTTGAAGCAAAGTTGCGCGATGTGCGCCGTTTTGCCTTTCAACATTGTACGCGAGCGAACCCGCTTGTCAATCCAAAGAACCCGACAGGCACACCGCTTCACCGTGTCTTCGAAACTTGTGCGTGAGCAGTACCATGAAGCCGAACAGTGAAGCAGGCCTCACCGGGCATCGTGCTGGCTGCCCTACTAAGCGTCTTATTAGACGCTTTACTGGATACCCTCCAGCTCGGGGATGTACGCAAAACCTTTTTCCAGGTCTTCATCACTAGGAACATAGTCGGTCATCGTGCCGTTCTGATAAGCCTGGTAGGCGGTCAGGTCGAAATAACCCGTGCCCGTAAGGCCGAACACGATAGTCTTCTCCTCACCCGTTTCCTTGCACTTGAGCGCCTCATCGATAGCCACACGGATGGCGTGGGAAGATTCCGGTGCTGGCAGCGTTCCTTCAACGCGCGCGAACAACGTTGCCGCCTCGAATACACTGGTCTGCTCTACCGCACGTGCTTCATCGATGAAGCCATCGTGATAGAGCTGCGAGAGGATCGGGCTCATGCCGTGATAGCGCAGGCCACCAGCATGATTCGGGCTAGGGATGAAGCCAGAACCCAGGGTATACATCTTCGCGAGCGGGGTGACCTTGCCCACGTCGCAGAAGTCGTACGCGAACTTGCCGCGGGTCAGTGTCGGGCAGCTTGCAGGCTCGACCGCAATGAAGTACGGTGCGTCCTTGCCTTCCAGCTTGTCAGCCATGAACGGAGCCATCAGACCACCCAGATTCGAACCACCACCAGCGCAACCGATCAGGATGTCGGGCTTCACGTCGATCTTGTCGAGAGCGGCCTTGGTCTCCAGGCCGATGATGGACTGATGCAGCAGCACCTGATTCAGCACCGAACCGAGCGTATAGCGACAGCCCTCGGTCGAAACCGCTTCTTCAACAGCTTCAGAAATAGCCGTGCCGAGCGAGCCGGTATTATCGGGGTCCTTCTCGAGGATGGAGCGGCCCACGTTGGTCTCCATGGAAGGCGATGGCGTCACACGTGCGCCATAGGTTTCCATGACCGCTTTACGGAAGGGCTTCTGCTGCGCGGAAACCTTCACCATGAATACATGCAGGTCAAGGCCAAAGAAGCCGGTAGCCATGGAAAGTGCGGTGCCCCACTGGCCCGCACCAGTCTCGGTGGTCAAGCAGGTAAGGCCCTGCTGCTTGGCGTAATAAGCCTGTGCGATAGCAGAATTCAGCTTGTGAGAGCCCGAGGTATTATTGCCCTCGAACTTGTAATAGATCTTCGCGGGAGTATCGAGCGCTTCCTCCAAGAACTTCGCATGGATGAGCGGAGACGGACGATACATGCGATAGAAATCGCGCACCTCATCAGGGATGGCGATGAACTTGTCGGTAGCATTCAGCTCCTGTTTGGCAAGCTCGGTACAGAACACTGGCTCCAGATCGGCCACCGTGACCGGCTGAAGCGTTGCTGGGTTCAGGATAGGCGCATGGTCAGTATTCATGAATGCACGAATGTTGAGCCATTCTTTAGGCAGCTCTTCTTCGGCGAGGTAAGTCTTGTACTCGGTGCTGGTTCGGTTTGTCATTTCGTTTCCTTTCCAGAAACTGCTATGAATCGTTTGTCCGTTTCAATCATAGTCGCGCACTGCTGCACAGGAGGGCAAAAAGCCGCGAGCGTTAGTGAAGGGTGCGCTTCAGGTGCTCGAGCAGCGCAGTGCAGCCGGCGTCCACATCGTCGAAGGTAACGTCGAAATCGCCCGTGTACCAGGGGTCAGCTACATCGCGCGACCAACCAGGCCAATCGAGCAAGAGCGTGCATTTTTCTTGCGGGTCCTTCTTGAACAAGCGCATCATGTCGCGACGGTTGTATTCATCCATACCGATGATGTAGTCGAAACGGTCATAGTCGGCAGCTTTCGCCAGATGCGCTGCGCGCGGTTCGAAGGGAATATCGAAGCGCTCGAGCATCTCACGCGTGCCATGATGAATATCGGAGCCGATCTCGTCAGTATGGAGCGCGGCCGATTCGACATGGATGCGGTCCGCAAGACCCGCACGCGCAACCTTGTCCTTCATGACAAATTCCGCCATAGGTGAACGACAGATGTTTCCGTGACAAAGGAACAGGATCGAAGTCATAGCTTGGCCTTTCTTTGACGTGCGGTCATGCGCCGTGGACGATCTCGTAGGCATCGTTGCGCGCAAGCCCATACGCATCGCGCATATGGGCGACGATCTCTTTCTTGGAAAGCTCCCCTGCTTGCAGGAGCGCTTGGGCTTCTTCTCGCGCGACTTGTAGCATGTCGCTGGCTTGAAGTGCGGTCTCTTCGTCGCTTGGCGCATCGACGACCAACACGATCTCGCCCTTGATAGCGCCTTCTTGTTCGCGCTGCGCGAACCTACGCGCTACTTCATCCGAACGGCCGCGCACTACTTCTTCGTGAAGCTTGGTCAGCTCACGACACACAGCCACCTGACGCAGCGGATACGCAGCCGCTATCGCTTCGAGCGCAGAAGCCACGCGCTGCGGGCTTTCGTAAAAGATGAGCGCTGCATCCAAGCCACGAAGGCTCTCGAGCAATGCCGCGCGCTCCCCTGCCTTACGTGGGAAGAACGCACCAAAATAGAACGCTGGGGACGTGAACCCGCTGGCCACATACGCGGTCGCAGCCGCCGTGCCACCAGGCAGGACCTCAACTGGCAGATCGCGTTCATAGGCTTGATCAATCAAACGCTGGCCTGGGTCGGAAACGCCTGGCATGCCCGCATCCGAGCAATAGCACACCGTCTCCCCTGCCGCGATACGGTCAAGCACCGCGGGCGCCTTCTGCGCGATGCTCGCTTCGTCCAATCGCTCAAGACGCTGCTGGATGCCGAGCGCCGCCAGCAACTTCCCTGTCACGCGCGTATCTTCACAGCACACCACATCACACGTTTCCAGCGCCGCCTTCGCGCGCGCCGTCATATCACCCAGGTTCCCCAAGGGCGTTGGACAGATGATCAATTTTCCCTGCGTGCTCACGAGCGAATGTGCTCCAAGAATCGGTAAGCCCAGCCGTTATTCAACGACCGCAACAACTTCAACTTCAACCAGAGCGCCCTTGGGCAGCGCCGCAACGCCCACCGCCGAACGCGCCGGCAGGTTCTTGTCGAAGAAGCGCGCATACACTTCATTGAACGCCACGAAATCGTTGATATCGGCCAGGAAGCAGGTGGTCTTCACCACGTGATCCAGATCGGTACCCGCAGCATTGAGCAGACCGGTCACGTTCTTCATCACCTGTTCGGACTGCTCCTGTATGGTAGTACCCACCATTTCACCACTGTGCGGATCGAGCGCGATCTGACCCGACGCGAACAGCATGCCATTTACCACGATACCCTGCGAATACGGACCGATCGCAGCGGGTGCATTGTCAGTGCGAACTACCTTCATGTGCAACTCTCCCACTCTTACCAAGTTATATCTTTCAATTGCGACCTGCTTAACTACAATAGAGACAGAAACGCAACGGTTTTCATTATTCCACGAAAACAACCTGCTGGCACGAGAAATGCCGCATGACCATCTGCAAAGAAAAGGATCGCGATAGACATGCTCACGCTCGACACCTTCGAAGATGCTTCCAAACGAGTTCAGGAAGTAACCCAGGAAACGAAGCTCATCTACAGTCCCTATTTCAGCAAGGAAACGGAAAACGAGGTCTATCTTAAGCCTGAGAACATGCAGCGCACGGGCGCCTATAAGGTGCGCGGTGCCTACTATAAGATCTCAACGCTGCCTGAAGAAGAGCGCAAGCGCGGTCTTATCACCGCGTCGGCAGGCAACCACGCCCAGGGGGTTGCTTATGCAGCAAAGAAGTTCGGCGTGCCAGCCACTATCGTCATGCCCACTACCACGCCCTACATCAAGGTCGAGCGCACTAAGGCGCATGGCGCTGAAGTGGTGCTGGCGGGCGAAGTTTACGACGAAGCATACGAGCATGCATTGAAGCTCGCCGAAGAGCAGGGGCTCACCTTCATCCATCCGTTCAACGACCTCGAGGTTGCCGCAGGCCAGGGGTCGATCGCCATGGAGATCGTGCAAGAGCTGCCGCTGGTCGATGTTATCCTGGTTCCCATCGGTGGCGGCGGTTTGGCATCGGGTGTTTCCACGCTCGCCAAGATGCTGAACCCGCGCATCAAGGTCATTGGCGTTGAACCTGCAGAAGCAGCCAGTATGAAGGCATCGCTCGAAGCGGGCAAGGTAGTGAAGATCCCCTCCGCTAACACCATCGCTGATGGTACGGCGGTGCTCGAACCAGGCGATAAAGTGTTCCCCTATATCCAGGAAAATGTCGACGAGATCATAACCATCGACGACGACGAGTTGATCGTGGCGTTCTTGGACATGGTCGAAAACCATAAGATGATCGTTGAGAATTCGGGGCTGCTCACCATCGCAGCACTGAAGCATCTGGATATGAAGGACAAGAAGGTAGTGTCTATCCTTTCAGGTGGCAACATGGACGTTATCACCATGTCCACCGTTGTGCAGCATGGACTTATCCAGCGCGATCGAATCTTCACCGTATCCATCCTGCTGCCCGATCGCCCAGGTGAATTGGTGAATGTTGCTTCGATCATTGCAGAACAGAATGGCAACGTCATTCGTCTTGATCATAACCAGTTCGTCACCGCGAACCGCAACGCTGCTGTAGAACTGCGCGTTACCATCGAAGCCTTCGGGCCCGATCATAAAGAGCGCATCGTTCATGCTCTAGAAGAGGCGGGCTATTCCCCTCAGCTGATCCAAGCCCATCTGTAAAAACCGAACGCGTTGGGACCAGATCCCGAACCGGCCAGTGTTGACGAGAATCAATAGGCACTAAGTTCCCATTTGGGATGATTTGTAATATTTCTCAATATTATTACCATTTAGGATCATATTTATGAGAAACGCCAGGTGAGCGAATAATGTGCTCATCATTCTCTTAAAGGCTCATGGAACGCTTTGCCACTGCAACGCGAGGCTCAGCGTTGGATAAGATGCGGTCGACCATCGCAGTAGCATCCGCAGACAATCCTTCAGGGTCGAATGACTCAAGTCCTTCCACGACTTCTTGAATCACCTTCTCGAACACTGGCACTGGAATATCCAGCTCTTGCGGGATGGCCATGAGGTCTTGCTCGTCCACGTCTTGCAGATAGCGGTGTTTGCCGATATCGAAAGCCATCTTCGAAGAATAACCCGTGAGCGGGACACAGATAGCGCCATAGAGCGGTGCGAGCCTTCGGCCTGTCCATCGCTCGTTATAGAGCAGCGAGATGCTCCGAAGATGAGCTTCGGCGTTACCGATGAGGTAATTGAACACCAGTCGTTTCGCAAACTCCCTCTTGCCAGCATAGGGATCTTCGACCGTATCGTCCAAGAGCGCGCCTATCATCTTGATATAGCTTTGCTCGATGGAGTCGGGCTGATACTTGAAATGAGCAGGCAGCCCTAAAGCCTGACATGCATCTTCCTGATGGAGCCTTAGAACGCGTCGGTCGTCCTGGTCACCTACCCAGATTCTGTCATAGCGCTTTATGGCAAGAGCGCCTGAAAGGCCCTCTATCAGGGTTGCCTCCGCTGCATCGATGCCGCATGCTGTAGCCAGCAATGAACAGACGAGTTCATTAAAGACAAGATCTTCCTCCCCTTTACGTGAGAGCTTGATGATATGCGTCGAAGGTGCGGTGCCTTTCGGAACGAGCCAATCGTTGAGCGCGGCCGATGAAGCCGTAAGGTCTTCGGGGAGGAACCAGGCCACTTTTGATTGAGCGCCTGGAAGCGACATGCGCAGCTCGCTCACGATCTGGGCGGTGGTACGAACAGGGGTGGTTACCAAGGACTCAGCGGTCCACTTATCGAGCGGCTCATATTGAGCAACATATTCACGCGCATTCAAGCGCTCAGACATGAAAGTGAGTGCACCTACGCTTTCGCACCCAAGCTGCTCGAGCAGAGCAAGGTAGTCGTTTCGAGAGACCTGATACATCCGCACGAGCTCGCTCATCACTTCCCCATCAGGAAGAAGAGCACTGAAGAAGAGAGCTGCCTCTCCTGAATCGTAAGGCGCAAGGTCAAGAGGAAGTCGCTCGGAGATACCCAGCTGATCCGCCTGTTGCGCTTCGTCGAGATAGTTTCGGTCGTACTGGAATGTTGCGCCCGCCACTGAATCAGAGTCGATACGGCCAACATAGACCCTGCCATCAGGTGTGTCGCGAAATACGAGGAGACCCATGCTAGTTGCCCCTTGCTCTTGCGAAGAGATCGATGCCGAGCGTCTTGCACACATGGATGACCTGCTTGATGTTGCCGCCAGCGATGCCACGTTCGATTTCACCGATGAAACGCGCGGAGCATTTGCAGGCTTGAGCAAGTTCGGTCTGGGTATAACCCAGCTCTTTCCTGCGATCCCGTAAGATCTTACCCAGATCTTCTGCATCACGGATCTTGCCGTCAGGATTTCTTGGTTTCGAAGGGGTCGTGAGCTTCATGATCGCGCCTTATCTACATGATAATACCATTCAGGAAGATTATAGCAGAAGGAGCCTGCAAATTACCGTTTAGTAAGATTCTCTTTCGCGCGAATTGCAGCATCTTCCCTTTTGGTACTATGTTAAGTTATATAAATAGAATATTCCCAAATAGTAAGATACATACATTCAAAGAAGAATCATTGATGCACGACAAGCAAAAATGGGACTCTCAGGATCTGACCCTGAATGCCCCAAAAGTGGACAGTTTGGGATCCGGTCCGGAGTGGACGGGTTAGAGGCAGAAGCCGATCACTATGGAGAGGGCGTTGTTGGCATCCATGGAGAGCAGGTTGGACTGCTCGGTGTCGTAGCCGCTGCCCTGGGTGTAGAACTGGGTAGCAGTTTCAGGATTGGGAGTACGAAGCCACCAGTTAAGAGATTGTTCGCCTGCGATCTTCTTCAGCAGATCATTCTTGAAGCCAGGGTCAGCGAACAGCGAATATTGCGATCCTTCTGCGTTCAGAACCTTCGCGTATCCCTGGTCGCCTTCAGAGACGCCCATCAGCTCAACGAACGAAAGCGCCCATACCTTCTCATTGGTAACGGTTACCGCATCAGCGGATTCGGTCTGACCGGTATTGTTAGTAGACTTCTTCACCCCAACGATATAATTTTGCAGATCAGCTGGTAGCGAATCGAACACTTCCCCATCCAGCTTCGTACGCAGCTCAGAAGCTTCCCAGCCGCCAACATTGGTAGCTGAACCGTTCATATCACCCTTGGACACGGGCACCGTTACGATGAAGCTCATGCCCGCATTACCAGAATTATTGCTGCGGGGGTCGTGATACACGCCCGCCAATTGTGCCTGAGCGGTCATACCATCAGCAAGCTGGAATTCCTTCACCAGATCATCGCGCAGTGCGCCATCATCATCTACGAAACCATGTTTCTTAGCTTCGCGCATCGCACCGTCAACATTGCCAGCAAGGGTCATATCGCTTGCGATGGTAGCCAACTCTTCCCACGAATAATCATTGAACTCTTGCGGCTCATCCGATGTGTCGTTGCTGTTGCTGTATATAAACGCGAAACCCGCGATACCCAGCACTATAAGGAAGATCGCGCCCGCAAGGATCTGCTTCCAGGTTGTCTTCGGCATAACGCGATCGATCATCTGGTTACATTCAGTGCATTTGAAGCCATCTTCCTGATGGCGAGCACCACAGTGCGGGCAGCGCATAAACGATTACTCCTTGGCTTGAACGGTCACTTCGGTAACTTCGAGCTCTTCAACACGCTGGGGCTCACTCTCCTGCTTGAGCGTTTTGGAGAACAACACCTTCGTGTCTTCCTGCACCGCAGAAGCCTGCTTCTTAGCGTTCTGCTCGGCCAGATTCGCCTTGGCTACCGAGATCATGAGCTTGATACGATTGAGCTGGTTCACTTCCGAAGCGCCTGGGTCGTAGTCCACGGCAACGATATTCGTACCAGGATAACGACGACGCAGTTCCTTGATGGTAGCCTTGCCCACCACGTGATTCGGCAAGCATGCGAAGGGTTGCGTGCAAACGATATTCGGCGCACCCGTCTTGATCAGCTCTACCATCTCGCCCGTGAGCAGCCAGCCCTCGCCCATGGAGTTGCACAGGCTCAAGATCTCTTCAGCGTATTCTGCGATCTCGTAGATATTCGCAGGAGGTTCGAAACGCTGGCTCTTCTCGAGCGCTTTAGTGACCGGCAGCCTCAAGCGACGGATCGCCTCAAGACCGATCTTGCTTCCGAAGGCGCTCTTGGCAGACTTACCGATCTCACGCTGGAAGATGCCGCCTGCGATACCGAACAAGAAGAACTCGATAAGACCCGGCACCACGACCTCGCAACCTTCAGCTTCGATCTGATCGACGATCTGGTTGTTCGCGGTCGGGTGGAACTTCACCAAGATCTCGCCGACCACACCAACCTTCGGCTTCGTGCCTTCGCCCTGGAGCGGCAGTGTATCGAAATCTTCCACGATCTGGTTCACGGTCTTCTTGAATTCCGACATCTTCACGCCACGCATCAGCTGCTCTTTGCACTTCGCCATCCAGTAGTCGAAGAGCCTATTCGCGCTGCCTGGTTCGATCTCGTAGGGACGCGTGCGATAGAGGCACATCATCAAGAGGTCGCCATACTGCAGGGCGTAGATAGCTTGATAGAGCATGCCAGGCGTGATCTTGAAGCCGGGGTTAACCTCACCCAGATCCTTGAACGAGATAGCGATGACCGGGATATGGCCCAGCCCCACCGACTTCAGCGCCTTGCGGATGAGCGAGATGTAGTTCGTGGCACGGCAGCCACCGCCAGTCTGCGTGATGAGCACTGCCAGCTTGTCGGTGTCGTACTTGCCGCTCATAACTGCTTCCATGATCTGGCCCGTGACCAGGATGGACGGATAGCAGATATCGTTGTTCACGTACTTCAGACCCGCATCCACCGCGCCGTGGTCAACACTAGGCAACAACTCGACGTTGTAGCCATTACGCTTGAAGATAGGCACCAAGAGTTCGAAATGATAGGGCGCCATCTGGGGCGCCAGGATGGTGTAGCCTTCTTCTTTCATCTTCTCAGTGAATTGCGGGCGCTCGAATTCGGTCGAGACGCCTTCACGCTGTTCGACCTGTTCATGCGTGAGCACACCATCAGCCTTTTCGGTGAAGGAGTCGGGCACGAGCGCATCGATATCTTCGATCTGGATGCTTGCCGCTGGGCAGCCACGCTTCTGAGCCAATTCATCGGCGCGTGCTTCGCTGATCTGGTCCTGCTTATCCTTGAGTGCTGCCAGCAAGCTACGCACACGGATGCGCGCCGCGCCGAGATTCGACACCTCGTCGATCTTGAGAACGGTATAGACCTTGTCTGCCGCCTCGAGCACTTCTTGCACCTGATCGGTAGTGAGCGCATCAAGTCCGCAACCGAACGAATTCAGCTGGATAAGGTCCAGGTCATCGCGCTGGGTGACCACCTTAGCCGCAGCGTAGAGGCGCGTATGATACATCCACTGGTCCACGACGCGAATAGGACGCTCGAGCTGACCCAAATGAGCGATAGAGTCTTCCGTGAGCACCGCCAGACCAAAGCTGGTGAGCAATTCAGGGATGGCGTGGTTGATCTCAGGATCCTGATGATAGGGCCTACCCGCCAAAACGATACCATGGGTGCCCGTCTCTTCCATCCATGCGAGCGTTTCCGTGCCCTTGCGACGAATATCACGCTTGAAGGCTTCGTCCTCTTCCCACGCTGCATCTACCGCTGCATCGATCTGAGATGCAGTGGGAAGCCCGCCGCGCTTGCCCAAAACGGCTGCATATTCGCCCGTGAACGCATCGTGAAGGCGCTTCTTCAGCTTCTCCTTGTCGTGATACGGAAGCCACGGCGAAACGAAGGCGACATCGGATGTTTGCAGTTCATCGATGTTCAGGCGCAACGCTTCAGGATAGCTTGCCACGATCGGACAATTGAAGTGGTTGCCTGCAGTTTCGTCTTCCTGACGCTCCCATTTCGAACAAGGCATCCAGATAAGATCGGGTTCCTTGTCGAGCAGGTTCATGATGTGACCATGAGAGAGCTTCGCTGGATAGCACACCGATTCTGACGGCATCGATTCGATGCCCGCTTCGTAGGTCTTCTTCGTAGAGGGATCGGAAAGGACCACGCGATAGCCCAGATTCGTGAAGAAGGTGAACCAGAACGGATAGTTCTCGTACATATTCAACGCACGAGGCATGCCTACCGTAGCGCGCGTTGCCTCTTCAGCAGAGAGCGGCTCGTACACGTCGAAGAGGCGCTTGGTCTTCCACTCGAACAGGTTCGGCACCGTGCTCTTTTCCTTGCCAGCGCCCATGCTCTCGCCTTTTTCACAGCGATTGCCTGTGATGAAGCGGCGATGCTTGCCTGTTTCAGGATCAGCACCGAAGTCGTTCACCGTGAGCATGCAGCTGTTGGAACAGCCCTTGCATCGAAGGGTCTTATGGCTTGGTGCCAGCGCTTCGATCTGTTCGAGCGAGAGCATGCCCGAAACAGCTTCGATGCCCTCTTCTGCCAGGAGCTTTTCCTGAGCATGGAAGCGATCGCGTGCGAGCAGCGCCGCACCGTAGGCACCCATGTTGCCCGCGATGTCGGGACGCACTGCGTCCACACCTGCAAGCTGTTCGAACGCGCGCAAGACCGCATCGTTCAAGAACGTGCCGCCCTGCACGATCACCTTCGTGCCCACATCATGCGGGTCACGGATCTTGATAACCTTGAACAGCGCATTCTTGATGACCGAGATCGCAAGGCCTGCTGCGATATCGCCCACCGTTGCGCCTTCCTTCTGCGCTTGCTTCACGCGAGAATTCATGAACACCGTGCAGCGGCTACCCAAATCAACAGGGTTTTCTGCACCGATCGCGCTCTGGGCGAATTCGGAAACATCCAAGTTCAAGCCGCTCGCAAAGCTTTCGATGAAGCTACCGCAGCCAGAAGAGCATGCTTCGTTCAGCATGATATGTTCGATGACGCCATCTTTCACGCGCAGGCATTTCATGTCCTGGCCGCCGATATCCAAGATGAATTCGACGCCTGGGAGCATCTCCTGAGCACCACGCAGATGGGCCACCGTTTCGATCTCGCCCGAATCGAGGCGCAGCGCCTCGAGCAGCAAGCCTTCACCATAGCCCGTTACCGTAGCATGACCGATGGTGACCAGCGGCTCCCCTGTTTGAGGATCACGCGGCAAAGCGCGATAAAGATCGGCCATGCGCGCCTTGGCGCAGCCGAGCACGTCACCCTTGTTGCTGGCATAAGACGACCACAAGAGCGCCCCATCTTCACTGATGAGCGCAGCCTTGAATGTGGTCGAACCCGCATCGATACCCAAGAAAGCAGTACCGCGATAATCTTCGAGCGATTCACGACGCACGGTCTCGCGGTCGTGCCTTTCCTTGAATTCCTTGAGCTCCTCATCGTTGGCGAACAGCGGATCGAGGCGCACTACCTCGGAACCCTGAACGTCACCCAGATTCTCTAAGCGATCCACTACATCATCCAGGCGTTCTACCGTGGGATGTTCTACCTGAGCACCCGCGATAGCGCAACCACTTGCAACGAACAGATGCGCATTCTCTGGCACGATGATATGGTCTTCGTCCAGCTCGAGCGTTTCATAGAAGCGTTCGCGAAGCTGTGGCAGATACTGCAACGGACCACCCAAGAAGGCAACGTTTCCCCTGATGGGACGGCCGCATGCTAGACCAGAGATGGTCTGCGTGACAACAGACTGGAAGATGGATGCCGCGATATCTTGCTTCTTTGCGCCCTCATTGAGCAGCGGCTGCACGTCCGTTTTCGCGAACACACCGCAACGCGAAGCGATGGGATAGAGGATGGTGTGGCTTTCAGCCAATTCGTTCAGGCCAGTCGCATCGGTGTCGAGCAGTGCCGCCATCTGATCGATGAACGCACCCGTGCCACCTGCGCACGTACCATTCATACGCTGTTCGATACCATCATCGAAATAGATGATCTTCGCGTCTTCGCCGCCCAGCTCGATGGCAACATCGGTCTTAGGGATGAAGGTCTCCACCGCTGTCTTCGAAGCGATGACTTCCTGGATGAATTCGATCCCGAGCCATTGAGAGAGCAAAAGGCCACCCGACCCGGTGATAGCGACCGTGACTTCTTGATCGGAGATTTGCTGTGCTGCCTCTTTCAGCACTTCAAGAACGGTCGCGCGAACATCGGCGTGGTGGCGTTTATAGACCGCGAAAACGATCTCATTCTTGTCGTTCAAGACCGCGCATTTCACGGTGGTTGAACCGACGTCTACACCTAAATGCAGATTTGGTAAGCTTGTTGAATTTTCCATGTGGCTATTTTACTGAACATTATTTATCCTTAACAACAGTAAACAGCCCTTTTTCGAAGGAATACCATGCAAATTACACCAGAGGAAATCGCTGAAACGCTTGCGATGGTGAGCAAGCAGCATTTGGATATCCGCACCATCACGCTCGGCTTGAATCTGCGCGGTTGCACGCACGAAGATGTAAATACGATCGCCACTAAGGTCTACGACCGTCTTACCACGGCTGCTGAGCACCTGGTTCCCACCGCTGACCAGCTGGAGCGCGAATATGGTATCCCTATCGTGAACAAACGCATCTCCGTTACACCTATTGCTGAGATCTGTGCGGCATGCACGGCCAGCGACCTTTCCCCTATCGCTCGTGCGATGGACAAAGCTGGTAAGGAAGTTGGCGTTGATTTCATCGGCGGTTTTTCGGCGCTCGTGCACAAGGGAGCATCGGCAGCAGACCACAAGCTGATGGATTCCATCCCCGAAGCGCTTGCCACCACTGATCGCGTGTGCGCATCGGTCAACGTTGGCTCTACGCGTGCTGGCATCAACATGGATGCCGTGTTCAAGATGGCAAGCATCATCAAACAAGCGGCAGAAGCGACCAAGGATCGTCAGTGCATCGGTGCTGGTAAGCTGGTGGTTTTCTGCAACGCTGTTGAAGACAACCCCTTCATGGCGGGAGCTTTCCACGGTTCTGGCGAAGCCGATTCGGTGGTGAACGTGGGCGTTTCGGGCCCAGGCGTGGTGAATGCTGTTCTACGCGACATCCCCCAGGATGCCGACCTGACCAGTATCGCTGAAGCGATCAAAGCAACTGCATTCAAGATCACGCGCGCAGGCGAACTGATCTCGCGCGAAGCCAGTAAGCGCTTGGGTGTTGAAAAGGGCATCCTCGATCTTTCGCTTGCCCCCACCCCTGCAGAAAGCGATTCAGTGGCCGAGATCATCGAGGCTATCGGCGTTGGTCAGTGTGGCGGCCCTGGCACCACGGCGGCGCTTGCGATGCTCAATGACGCCGTGAAGAAGGGTGGCGTTATGGCGTCGTCTTCCGTTGGTGGTCTTTCGGGCGCGTTCATTCCCGTCTCCGAAGACGCAGGCATGATCAAGGCAGCAGAAGACGGTGCGCTCACCATCGAGAAGCTCGAGGCAATGACCTGCGTATGCTCGGTCGGTTTGGATATGATCGCGGTTCCAGGCGATACCTCGGTCGAAACGATCTTCGGCATCATCGCAGATGAATGTGCTATCGGCATGATCAACAACAAGACCACCGCTGTGCGCTTGATCCCTGCGATCGGTCTGGGTGTGGGCGACCAACTCGACTTCGGCGGCCTACTAGGCTACGCACCTGTGATGCCCGTGAATCAATTCGCTGGCACCGTGTTCGCGCATCGAGGCGGCCGCATGCCTGCACCCCTTAACTCGCTGAAGAACTAATTGGGTCTTCCAGAGGCCTCGGCTGCAGGATAAGGGCCCATAACTTACCCGTTGCGCTGTTCGCCTTCGGCTCATGCGCTCCACTGCCTCATGCATTGTTTACACGAACCCGCTTTGGCGGGTTCTGTCTTTTCAAGATAGTGTTCAGAGTAAGTTCTGCACCCTTACCCTACAACCGAAGAACCAAGCACGATTTAAAAAGCGAGCAATTCGGGGCCCAGTCTGGAGTGAACAGTTAGTAGGTGGCATAGACGAGGTATTCGATGTTGCCGTTGGCGCCTCTGATGGGCGATTCGATGGTTCCCCGAATATGGAACCCCTCAGCCACCAGGGCATCTTCCACTTCCCTCACCACGCGCTGGCGGACGGATTCGTCAACAACGATACCACCTTCGGTCTCGCCTTGCTGGCTTTCGAATTGCGGTTTGATGAGTCCCAGGAAGATGGTGTTCGGATAAGAGAGCGCAGCGAATACTGGCGCGAGCGATGCCATGCCGATGAAGCTCAGGTCGCATACGATGATGTCGAAGGGCGCACCCAAGTCTTCTGGAGAAGCCAGACGGATATTCGTACGCTCGAACACCGCCACGCGTGGATCTTGACGAACCTTCCATGCAAGCTGGCCGTAATTCACGTCAACGCACGTTACTTCAGCGGCACCAGCCTGAAGCAAGCAATCCGTAAAACCACCGGTTGAAGAGCCAATGTCGATGCAACGCTGACCTTCCACGATCACGCCGAACGCATCGAGCGCTCCTTGCAACTTATGACCACCGCGTGAAACGAACTGTCGCGCGTTCTTCACGAAGATATCAGCATTAGGCGCGACCTTCAGCGCAGCACTTGACACATAGACATCATCCACGCGCACCTCACGCGCGATGACCGCACGCAGCGCAGCATCTACATCAGGAAAGAACCCCTGTTCAACAAGTATTTCATCTAGACGTTGCTTCTTCATAAGAACGAGCAGCTAAGCTGAAAGGTCGCTAGGAATGCCGCCTTCATCCACGATGCGCAAGAATTGGCGTTCGGTAAGGATCGGTACACCCAGGTCCTCAGCCTTGGTGCGCTTCGATCCAGCGGCTTCACCGCAGACCACATAGCTGGTCTTCTTCGAAACACTGCCAGAGACCTTTGCGCCCAGCGCTTTGAGCTTCTCGCCTGCTTCGTCGCGCGTAAGGCCTGACTCGACCAAACTGCCCGTAAGTACGAAGGTAAGACCCTCGAGAGGTTGCTCCCCTACTTCGGCTGCCTCTTCAGCAAGCGGAAAACCTTCCGCTTTCAAACGAGCGATGACCTGCTGATTCGTTTCATTCGCCAAAAAAGAATGAACGCTTTCTGCTATCACTTCACCAATACCAGGAATGGCCGAAAGCTCTTCAACGCTGGCCTGCGTCAGCGCCTCGATGGAAGGATAAGCCTTCACCAACATCTCCGCCGTGGTCTTGCCCACGTGGCGAATGCCCAAACCGAAGAGCACGCGTGCAAAGGGGCGCTCCTTCGATCCATCGATAGCTTCTTTCAGTTTATGGCCAACCGTTTCGCCAAGCACGATAGGTTCGCCCTCTTTATTCACGCGATCCATGTACAAGTTCGTAAGATCAGCCTCTGAGAGCGTGTAATAATCCGCTACATCGCGTACCTTGCCCGTTGCGAGCAAGCGCCCCACGATCTCTTCACCCATTCCTTCGATATCGAGCGCGCCGCGGCTTGCCCAGTGCAGCAGACGTTCCTTAGCCTGAGCAGGACAATCGAGCGAAACACAGCGATAGACCGCTTCGCCCTCTTCACGAACGACCGGCGAACCACAGCTTGGGCAGAGCGTGGGCATCTGCCACGGCTGAGCGTCAGCTGGGCGCAACGAAAGGATCGGCCCTAAGACCTCAGGTATGACATCGCCCGCCTTGCGCACGATGACCGTGTCTCCGATACGCAGGTTCTTACGCTCGATCTCGTCGCTATTATGCAGCGTTGCGCGCGCCACCACTGAACCAGCAACGCGAACTGGATCGAGCTCTGCCACAGGCGTGAGCGCGCCCGTGCGACCAACCTGGATGGTGATATCGCGCAAAAGCGTGGTCTTCTCTTCAGGCGGGAACTTGTAAGCAATGGCCCAACGCGGCGCACGCGCCGTGAAACCAAGTTCGTGCTGCTGGGCGAACGAATCGAGCTTCACCACCACGCCATCGATCTCATAGGCTAGGCTATCGCGCATCTCAAGGCAGTGCTTGCAGAAATCGAGTACTTCTTTGCGCGTCTCGCAACGCTTGACGTCAGGATTCACGTGGAAACCACAGCTCTTGAGCCATTCGAGCAGCTCCCATTGCGAAGTGGCCCGGATCTGAGCATCGTTGCCGATAGCATAGATGAACGTGGACAGGTCGCGATCAGCGGTAACGTGGTAATCCTTCTGACGAAGGCTTCCCGCTGCAGCGTTGCGCGGATTCGCGAAGGCCGGCTTGCCTTCTTTTTCCGCCTGCAGATTGAGCTTCTCGAAGCTTGCTTTGGACATGTAGATCTCGCCGCGCACTTCGATGGGTACGTCCACATCCACAATGCCCTGAAGCCCCGCTTTCGAAAGCTGCAGCGGCACATCGCGCACCGTGCGCACATTCACGGTAACATCTTCGCCGGTAGTGCCATCGCCACGCGTGGCAGCCGTTACGAGCGAGCCGTGGTCGTAGGTGAGCGCAATAGAAGAACCGTCGATCTTCAGCTCGCACACCACGGGCACGAAGCGGCCGAAATGGGCCTCCATACGGTCCATCCAGGCCTCGAGTTCTTCAAGGTCGAGCGCATTATCGAGCGAATACATGCGCTCGGCATGGCGCACAGGATCGAACTGCGTTGCGACCGCGCCACCAACGCGCTGCGTAGGAGAAGCAGGATCGAAGAACTGCGGATGTTGCTTCTCTAGCTTGTCCAGGTCGCGCAGGAGCGAATCGAATGCCGCATCTGATATTTCAGGCGCATCCTTCACATAGTAGAGATAGCTATGATGCTCGATCTCATCGCGGAGTTGCTGGATACGCTGATGGATCTGCTGTTGGTCTCCAGTGTTCTGTGCTGAATCGGCCATAGCGCGCTGCTGCTCCCCTATTTAATCCAATAGTTCAAGATAAGACTTGATCGCAACGGGCAGCGCTTCGATGACATCTTCAGCGCACACGCTCACTTCGGTCATAGCATCTGCCACGATCTTGGCAGCATCAGCGTGAAGCGAAACGCCCAGATAGGAAGCCCCGAAGGGCTCCACGCCCTGAGCGAGCAAACCACCGATGATGCCTGCGAGCACATCACCCGTGCCAGCCTTCGCCAAAGCTGGCGTGCCGCCTTCGAACACCTCGGTGCGCTTGCCATCAGAGACAACGGTGATGGGGCCCTTCAGCACGACGATGGCCTGGTACGCCTGAGCGAACTGTGCCGCAGCATCCATCAAATTATCGGGGGTGATATCGCTTATCGCGATCAAGCGCGCCGCTTCGCCATGATGTGGCGTGAGCACGGTGGTTCGACCCATCGCAGCACGCTCCAAGATAAGCTCACGGCCTTCATCGGTAGCCATGATGGTAAGAGCGCCACCATCGAGCAAGAGCGGATGCTTGACGTCCTTCACGGCCTTCACGCACAGGTCATGCGCAACAGCATCGTTCACATCAAAGCCAGGACCAGCCACAACAGCACCATGATGCTCGACAGGGATAACATAGCCCGGATTGCAAGAATCAAAGGAACGCACCACCAGAGACGGCCTACGCACCTGCAGCAACATCTCGTTGACCTTAGCGGTGAACACCTCGGTATACCCTGCGCCCATGTATTGAGAAGCCCATGAGGCGAGCAATGCAGCACCAGGATACGGCGTAGAACCCGCGATGACCGCGCACTTACCGCGCGAGTACTTGTTCGCATCTGGCGCAGGAACGGGAATGAGATTTGCAAGGTCTTGCTGAGTGAACATAGGTCCCCCTCGTTGGTCGGTTTTCGAACTATAGCGTGTCAAGCATCGAGCGCACTTCTTTGAACTGACGATGCAGTTCTTGGAGCGGGTCTTCTTGCTTGGGTTTCTCTTCTTCGTCGCGCACGAGCGCAAGCGCGCACGCTACCGCATCATTTTGCGTATAGGAAAGCGAAAGCGGAATGTCCTTGATGTCGAGCTCCTTAGCCTTTTCGGCTGCGCGACGATAGAGCTTGATCTGCGGTTTTCCCTTGGAATTCAGCACCACTTCAACATCGCGAACGCCAATGCCTTCGGCAAAGCCCGTGCCAAGCGCTTTGAGCACGGCCTCCTTAGCCGCGAAGCGCGTTGCATAATGGCATTCTGGACGCGCGGTCTTTTCGCAATAGGCTCGTTCGTCTTCGGAGAATACGCGCTGCTTGAAATTGGGCGTACGTTCGAGGATGGAGCGCATGCGATCGATCTCGACGATATCAACGCCGATCGAATGCGGGCTTTCCAGGCTGATGCTGTCGTCGAAGTTCTGCGCGACTTGCTCAGCCACCGAAGCATTATCCTGCGCTTCTGGTGTCTCCACCTCGACCGACTGCGCCACTGCTGCGCTCACTTCATCCTTCACGTTGTTCATCGTATCCGTGCCCACTATTCCACTGTGACGGATTTCGCCAGGTTACGCGGCTGGTCGACATCGCAACCGCGATTGACCGCTACCGCACGTGCCAGCAGCTGCAACGGCACGCTGGCTGTGATGGGCATGAAGCTATCGCGCACGCGTGGGATATAGATGACCTGGTCGGCAACCTTCTGAATGTCGGTATCGCCTTCGGTGGCGATAGCGATGATGGCTGCGCCGCG
Source organism: Anaerotardibacter muris (assembly GCF_943192915.1). Lineage (GTDB taxonomy): Bacteria > Actinomycetota > Coriobacteriia > Coriobacteriales > Eggerthellaceae > Anaerotardibacter > Anaerotardibacter muris. Next base: position 35,962 of record NZ_CALPCD010000008.1, on the reverse strand, counting down.
CGTCTTCGACTCTTCCAGATTCGAGATGGTCTTGTCATACGTGGGGCTCTGCGTTGCCACTGCCACCACAGGGAATCCTTGCTCGATCAAAGCGATCGGACCATGCTTCATCTCGCCCGCTGGGTAAGCTTCAGCGTGCACGTAGCTGATCTCTTTCATCTTCAACGCGCCTTCATGACAGGTGATAGAGGCCAGGTCACGGCCAATATAGAATGCAGAGCTCTTGCCTTCGAACAAGCGTGCCGCTTCCTCGATGGCTTCAGTATTCTGCAGGATATCCTCGATCTGCTCGGCAGTGTCTGCCAGTTCAGCGAACAGCAAACGAGTCTGTGCAAGATTCAACTTGCCCTTCACGCGTCCGAGCATCAATGCCATGAGCGTAAGGCTTACCACCTGGCCGATGAACGACTTGGTCGAAGCCACTGCGATCTCTTTGTTCGCCTTCGTATAGATGACGCCGTCGGATTCGCGCGCCACGGGAGAGCCGATAACGTTAGTGATGCCGAACACCTTCGCACCGCGAATGCGCGCATCGCGAATGGCCGCCAGCGTGTCAGCTGTTTCACCCGACTGGGACACTGCCACCACCAGCGTAGTTGGCGTGATGATGGGATTGCGATAGCGGAATTCGGAAGCCACTTCCACTTCAGTAGGAATGCGCGCCCACGTCTCGATCAGGTTCTTCGCGATAAGGCCCGCATGATAGCTGGTGCCACAACCGATGATATAGACGCGGTCCACGAAATTCAGCTCCTGGCGCGTAAGGCTCAGTTCGTCGATGACTATCTCTTGGCCCGACATACGGCCCGCAAGCGTATCGCGCACCACGCGCGGCTGCTCATGGATCTCTTTGAGCATGAAGTCAGGGTAGCCGCCGCGTTCAGCCACATCGATATCCCAATCCACATGGGTGACCTCAGGCTCGATGGGCTTGCCCAAGCGGTTGAAATACGTCACACCATCAGGGGTTGCTACCGCGAATTGATTATCCTCAAGGATGACCACGTCACGGGTTGCACGCACGATGGCCACGATGTCGGATGCCACATAGGAACCGGTTTCGTCCGACCCGATGACGATGGGAGAATCCTTGCGCGTAATAACGATCTTGCCGGGCTCTTCAGCGCACATCACAGCAATGCCGTAAGCGCCCACCAGCATGCTCGATGCTTCCTGGACCGCCTGGAGCAAATCGCCACGATACAGGTCTTCGACCAGGTGAGCAACTACTTCAGTGTCCGTGTCGGAAGAGAAGGTATGGCCTTTGAGCGTAAGGTCTTCGCGCAATTCGTTGAAATTCTCGATGATGCCGTTATGCACCACCGCGATATTGTCAGAACAGCTGGTATGAGGATGCGCATTGCGCTCACTCGGCGCACCATGGGTTGCCCAGCGCGTATGACCGATGCCGCACGTACCCGTGCAATCGCTTTCGCCGAGCGCCGCCACCAGTTCAGCAACTTTGCCCTGTCGGCGAACGACCTCGATATCTTTTCCATCAAAAACTGCGATGCCAGCTGAATCGTAACCACGGTATTCGAGATGCTGCAAACCATCGATAAGGATGCCTTTTGCCTGCTGCGATCCCGTATAACCAACAATTCCACACATACAGAGAACTCCTTATGTTTGAACTATGGCTATTCTACAATACCCTCCCCGCGCGATGTGTGAACACGAGGTGAAGGGCCCAAATCCTAAACAAACAAAACAAATCCCTCGCCTGAACCAGGCCGCATCAAGGATGGAAACAAACGCGTCCCGGACACTTTGGGGACGGGTTCAAATCGGAAGTCTTTTGGGGTGCTGCGGCTGCAAGGTAAGGGTGCATAATTTACCCGCTACCCTGTTCGCCCTTCGGGCTCATGCGGTCGCTCTCCAGTTTTGTTTACACGAACCCAGCTTAGGCTGGGTTCTATCTTTTAGATTTGCTATGCGAAGTAAATTCTGCGCCCTTACCTCACATCCGCAGCACCGCGCACGCGTACGGTGAGCCTGTCCCCGTTTTGTCCAGGACAGTTTTGGACCTGTCCCCCACCTTATAAAAAAAGAACCCAGCAGTAGCTGGGTTCCGTAAGATGCATGAAGCAGTGAAGTGCCTTGAAAGACTACGAACTAGGAACGCTCCTCGATGGTGATCTTAGCGTTCTCCAGCGCCCAATCAGCCGCCTTCATACGCGAAGCTCCTTCCTTCAGCAGGAACGCGCGACCCGCAGTCTGCATCTGGTCGAAGATATCCTCTTCCTGACCAGGAGCCATAGCAGTAAGCGTTGCCTTCAGATCGGGAACGGTAACTTCCAGATCTTCATGACGGAAGATCGCATCGAGCACCAAGCCCTGGATGAGCTGAGCGCGCGCCTGAGTAGCCAGCGATGCACGGATCTGCTTCTCGTCAGTCTTCTGCTCAAGCATGAAATCCATGAGCGTACGACCCTGCTTCGCCAGATCAAGCTTGAACGCCTCGAGCATATCGGTGGTCATCGCGTCGATCATCTTCTCAGGGATGTCGCCATCGAAGCGTTCAGCATAAGCGCTGAGCACCGCATTCATCTTCGCGGATTCAAGCTGCTCTTCCTTCACCTTTTCTGAAGTTGCGCGGAACTGCGAGCGCAGCTCTTCAACGCTCTCGACACCCATACCCTTGAGGTTCTTCACTACCCATTCATCGGTGACCTCGGGGATGATAGTCTCTTCCTCGCCCGTTTCAGGGTCGACCTTCACAGTAGCGAACTGGCTGGCCAGCATCTGCAACTGGATGTCGATATCCTGCTCGGTCACATCGAGCGGCGCGAGCACGGAAACTTCCACTGAGTCATAGCTGGAAAGCTCATATTCAGGCTTTGCCAAGATAGTGACGTTGAAAGTGAATTCCTTGCCCTCTTCAGGGTCTGCATCCGCATGCACATCGGAAGAGGTCATAGGGATGATGTCTGCTTCCTGAAGAGCGAACGGGATAAGATAGCTGATCACCGCAGAGGAGACCGCATCGCGTGCCTCTTCAGGGCTCATAGCGTTATAGATCTTCTGAAGCGACGTTTCGCCTTCGAGCTTGTCAAGCTGGAACTGGTTGATGAACACATCCAGACCATCAGCGAAAGCGCGATCGACTTCCTCGGGCGAAGCAGTGATAGCGAGTTCGATCTCGCTATCCACTTCGTTGACTTTTTCGACCTTCATTAGCGAGCCTTCTTCGCGATCTCAACCAGAGCAGCGAATGCCTGGGGATCGTTGATAGCCATGTCAGAGAGCACCTTACGGTCGAGCTCGACACCAGCCTTCTTCAAGCCGTCCATGAATACGGAATAAGAAAGACCGTTCATACGAGCAGCAGCATTGATGCGGGTGATCCACAGACGACGGATCTCGCGCTTCTTGTTGCGGCGATCGCGATAGGCGTACTGGAGCGAGTGCTGGACCTGCTCTTTAGCAGCACGATAGGAACGGGACTTTGCACCGTAGTAACCCTTTGCGCGGTTAAGGACGGTGCGACGTTTCTTATGCGCAGAAACAGCGCGCTTTACACGAGGCATGATATCCTCCCTTACTTATTACGTGGGCTCGCTTAGCGAAGACCAAGATTACGTGCGATTACTTTCTGATCAGCGGTGGAAACTTCGGTCTCATGACGGAAGTTACGCTTACGCTTTTGGCTCTTTTTGGTCATGATGTGAGACTTATAAGCCTTAGCACGCATGATCTTGCCAGATCCGGTCACGCGAAAACGCTTTGCGGTGCCGGAATGAGTCTTCATCTTAGGCATTATTCATCCTTTCCTTTTTCATCCTTCTTCTTGACCGTTGCAGGCAACGGAGCGATGAGCATATGCATGTTGCGACCTTCCATCTTCGGCTGGTTCTCGATGACCGCAACATCTTTCAGATCGTCAGCAAGACGCTCGAGAATGGTCAGACCCTGTTCGGGGTGAGACATCTCACGTCCGCGGAACATGATGGTGATCTTCACCTTGGAGCCAGCCTCCAAGAAACGCAGCACGTGCTTCTTCTTGGTGGTGTAGTCGCCAATGTCGATCTTCGGACGGAACTTCATTTCCTTGGTTTCGACCTTGCTTTGGTTCTTGCGAGCCTGCTTTGCCTTGATAGCCTGGTCATACTTGAACTTGCCATAGTCCATGATGCGGCAGACTGGGGGCTCAGCTTGGGGGGCAATCTCGACCAAATCGTAGCCCTCGTCATCAGCGATGCGCTGGGCCTGCTCAACAGGATAGATGCCCATCTGGGTTCCGTCGTATGCGATAAGACGGCACTCTTTGGCGCGAATCTCGTCGTTGAGCCTTGGTTCTTGAGCTGCTATTGCTCCCACCTCCTTTTTTCTTCTTCGTATAACGCGTTTGGGAATACGCGCTTTGAAACGTTTCGTGCAAAACAAAAGCCTGCACACGGCAGGCCACAAGAATATCGATCCTTATCGAACGCTATTCGCATGACCCATCAGCTAGATGCCGAACCAGGTGAGGCCTGTGCCTACTTGTGTTTTACAGCTTGGAAAGCTTACCACACCTGCACGTGAATACGTGCGACTTTCGGGTAAATTTTAGGAATCAACGGAATTGATCGATACGTGAACGGTGCGAACGGTATCCGCCAAGTTGTTCGACTCGATCGCTTGCGTATAGTCGTAGTCAAGGAACACGCTCCATTCGAAGGGCGTACCCGCTTCATCACTTCCCGTGCCCATGAACTGATAGCGCTCTTCTGTGGTGGTCTTTCCACTGGAATCGTAGAGCGCATACTTCTCGCGCGCGGGAGCGGTGATGGGGTTCGGCTCATAAGTGCTCAGCCCTGCCCCTACCAGCAACCGCCCGATAAGATCCGCGTCGTTGACGATCTGATCGAAGGGCAGACTAGCGCACGAAAGATCGTTGATGTTGATGCGGTAGCTCGCCTGAACGATGCGCCCGCTGCGATCAAGGTAGAGATACGTCAACGCCGCACCTGTGTCCAATGTTGCGCTCTCTTCTCCCAGCAGCACCGTTACTTCAGTAAGGCCACCCGCCACCAGCTTCGATTCGCCATCGATCTCAGCACCATGGCCGATGCGCTCCAGGGCCTGGTCAAGATTACAGCCGATGAGCTCTGTAAGCTGGACCACTTCGATGGGGTCGGTGTCGTAATATCCTTCTTTTTCAGCCTCTTCGAGCGCCTTCTCTTCGGCCTCGACCTCTGCCTGAGCGGAATGGGAGGTGAGTGTTTCTTGAGGCGTAGCAACGAGCGCGACCACGAGAGCCACGAGCACCACCGCAAGCGCCACGATAACGCCCACAAGGATCTTCGTTGTCTGTTTCTTGGTCGGTTGCATAGCTCTATCTTATCTAAGGATCGTGCGTGCGAGTCGAAAGATTCGCGCCAGGGTCTAAGCGCCAGGGTCTAAAGTCCTAAGATCCCCTTAGGATCGAGGATCATCTTAGGAAGTTGAAGTAGATGACGAAGACCACGATGACCGCGATCAAGCACGCGATGATAACCGCCTGCATGCGCCTGAACGGAACTTCATCATCTTCGGCGTTACTGGGCTCTGCAGAGGACTGGGTTTTGGCCTTGGGTTGAGGCTTTGACCAGGCAACTGCAGATACCGCGATATCATCCTCTTCGAACTGAGTCTCGATCGGGGCTTCAGCCTGTGCAACTAGCTGCGCAGGGTCAGACGAACTGCCCACAGATGCGCCCTTTTGTGCCGCATTCGAAGCTGGAACGTCAGCCGCATCCGATACTGGTGCAGACTGCACCACGATGGTCTCTTCCCCATCGATGACGCTCCGTGTGGTGCGCACACCTATCTCTTCTTCGGTCGTGCCCGTATCAAGATCGATGAGCGAATACTTCTTTTGCTGGTCAGCCACGAATGTCCCCTTCGCCTGACTACTGGAAGGTTGCCTGAAGCGCATCGGCCAGCTTGTCGCCAGTCGCTCTTGCTTCTGCTTCGCTCGTACCCGTGGTGAACAGATACACCTTCATCTTCGGCTCGGTGCCACTTGGACGTACCACCACCTTGCAGCCATCGCTCAACACATATTCGAGCACGTTCGCGCGAGGAAGATCGCCCACGCCCTGCTGATAGTCGAGCGTTTCGGTAACGCTCATACCAGCAACTTCGTCCATGCCCTCTACGCGCAGGGTATCCATGATGTCTGCCATACGCTGTACGCCTGCTGCGCCTTCGAAGGTGAACGAAAGCGTGCGATTATGATGGAAGCCATGCTTCTTGTACAGATCCTGCATGGCCTGGTAAAGATTCTTGCCTTCTTTGCGATAGAAACGCGCCATCTGGCAGATGAGCATCGATGCCACGATAGCGTCCTTATCGCGTGCGTGGCTGCCCGCCAGGTAGCCATAGCTTTCCTCGAAACCGAAGATGAAACGATCCAGCTCATCAGCCTCTTCGAGCTTCGCCTGGATACCGCCGATGTACTTGAAGCCAGTAAGGACGCGCTTCACTTCGACCCCGTATTCCGCTGCAATAGGATCGACGATGCTGGTGGAAACGATGGTGGTCACCGCAACAGGGTTCGCGGGCATCTTACCCAGCGCCAAACGCATGCGGCAGATGTAGTCGAAGAGCAGCGCACCCGTTTCATTGCCCGTGAGCAGCTGATAATCGTTGCCGTCCTTCACCGCAATGCCAACGCGATCGGCATCAGGGTCGGTTGCCAACAACAGGTCGGGCTGGACCTGTTCGCAGAGCGCAATGCCGCGCTCGAGCGCTTCGCGGATCTCGGGATTGGGATAGGGGCACGTGGGGAAATTGCCATCGGGATAAGCCTGTTCGCCCACGATATAGACATCACGGATGTTGATGCGCTCGAGGATGCGGTTCACGCATTCCAGGCCCGTACCATTGAGCGGCGTATAGACTAAGCGCAAGCTACCCGCTTCATCAGCGGGTTCGAGGCTCTGCTCATAGACCGCGTCAAGATAAGCATCGAGCACTTCTTCGTTGATGTAGCGAACCAAGCCGCTTTCGATAGCAGCATGGAAATCCATCGTGCGAACGCTCTCGAACACGTCCACTTGCTCGATCGCAGCGGTGATGGCATCCGCGATAACATCGGTTATCTGGCAGCCGTCAGGACCATAGACCTTATACCCGTTGTATGCGCTGGGGTTATGGCTCGCCGTAACGTTGATGCCAATAGCACAACCCAGATAGCGCGTGGCGAACGAAAGCGCTGGTGTGGGCTCCAAGCGTGAATACAGGTGCGACTTGATACCGTTAGCCGCCAAGACGCTGGCTGCTGTTTCGGCGAACAAGCGCGAATTGATGCGCGAATCGAAGCAGATCGCCACCGTGCCGTCTGCTCCAACATTGTTCTTGATATAGTCAGCGATGCCTTGCGTGGCCTTGCCCACGGTATAGATGTTCATGCGATTGGTGCCTGCGCCCAGCACGCCGCGCAAGCCGCCAGTGCCGAATTCGAGCTCCTGGAAGAACGCATCTTCGATAGCCGTTTCATCCCCCGCTGCCTTCATGGCCGCAAGCTCTGCTGCCAAGATGGGGTCGGTAACCTTTTCACACCAACGGTTGAATTCGCTCTGGAGATCCATGGTCGTTTCTGTTCCTTCGTCTCGTTCGATCTGTTTGCGGCGCGCCGTTCTTCCAAACTCGGGCATTCTGCACTGCTCAGGCATCTTTACTCCGGTTGAGCGTTTCTGCCCCGCTGAATGCCTCTGCCTCGCTGGGGCACCTCCGCCCCGCTCGGGCACATCTGCCCTGCTTGGGAATTTAGGAATTCCAGCAAGAACCTGCACGTCCGCGCGTATTTTTTCGTATTGAGAAGTATACGCTAAGTTGGTTTTCTCACGATTCATAAACAATATATCGTGCAAATTTGTAAGGTACTAGTAATTTCCTACTAAAATGATATGATTTATGCTCTCATGGCGCTCGAAACGCACCACAAGCAAGTAACCGCAGCGAAACGAACTGCGGGAGCGCTTGCGAACCTGCTATAGTGACCATGAGGTTTTTTGACGAACAACAGGCATCTTTCAAGAGGAGAAAACGTGCTTGAATTGAAGGACATCGTCTTCGAGGTTCCCGTGACGGAAGGCTCGAGCGAAACGAAACGAATCATCGATGGCATCTCACTTTCCATCGATACTGATAAGTTCGTGGTCATCACTGGCCCTAACGGCGGTGGTAAATCCACGCTGGCCAAGTTGATCATGGGCATCGAAAAGCCCACATCGGGCAAGATCATCTTCAAGGGCCAGGACATCACCAACCTGCCCATCACCGAACGTGCGCGCCTTGGTATTGGCTATGGCTTCCAACAGCCTGCGCGCTTCAAGGGCATGAAGGTGAAGAAGTTGCTGGAACTGGCTGCAGGCAAGCGCCTTCCCATGCTGGCGTGCAACGAATACTTGAGCGAAGTAGGTCTGTGCTCTGCGAACTACCTTACCCGCGAAGTGGACAAGAGTCTCTCGGGCGGCGAACTGAAGCGTATCGAGATTGCCACGGTCCTGGCCGCCAACCCCGACCTGGCCATCTACGACGAACCTGAGGCTGGCATCGACCTGTGGAGCTTCGACCGCCTCACGCAAACGTTCGAAGAACTCTATAAGCAAGAGAACGGCAAGTCGATCATCATCATCTCCCATCAGGAGCGCATCATCGAACTGGCGGACGAGATCGTCTGCTTGCGCGATGGCAAGATCGAATCGCAGGGCACTGTGGAAGAGATCCTGCCTCAGTTGGGTCTTTCGGCGAAGAGCAACTCTTATTGCTCCTTCACCGAGCCACCTGACCTACACTTGACCGAGATCTCTACGAATTGTTAGGAGCATCAAAATGGCTGTTGATCTTTCACCTATCGATGCTGATCTGCTGAAAACGCTCACCGATGTTCACGGTATTCCCGATGGCGCATATAACATCCGCAAGGATGGCGAACTGCTCACGCGCAGCTCTTCAGCGAACATCGAGATAGCTACCAAGACCGACAACCCTGGTATCGACATCTTCATCAAAGAAGGCACCAAGGGCGAAAAGGTCTATATTCCTGTGATCATGTCCAAGGCGGGCATGACCGACGTGGTCTATAACACCTTCCACGTGGCCGATGATTGCGACGTTACCATCATCGCGGGCTGCGGCATCCATAACGATGCGCACGAAAAAGCCGAGCACGATGGCATCCATACCTTCAACATCGGTAAGAATTCGCGCGTGAAATACATCGAGCGCCATTACGGCGAAGGCACGGGCGATGGTGAGCGCGTGCTGAACCCCGTTACCAAGGTGTACATGGATAGCGATTCTTACTGCGAGATGGAGCTTTCCCAGATCGGCGGCGTTACATCCACTCAGCGCGACACCGATGCTGAAGTGGGTGCGGGCTCGAAGCTGGTGCTTTTGGAGAAGCTGCTCACCAATGGTGATCAGGTGGCTGTTTCTAACATGAAGGTTGAGCTGAAGGGCGAAGATTCCAGCGTGCAGGTCATCTCGCGCAGCGTTGCGCAGGATAATTCCAAGCAAACCTTCAATCCGCTGGTCATCGGTGAAGCACCCTGCAATGCACATGTGCAGTGCGATGCCATCATCATGGGCAACGCCACCGTTACCGCTATTCCGGGCATCGAAGCGGCGCATGAAGACGCGCAGCTGGTGCACGAAGCCGCCATCGGCAAGATCGCGGGCGACCAGATAACCAAACTGATGACGCTGGGCCTTACCGAAGAAGAAGCCGAAGCCGAGATCCTCGACGACTTCCTTTCATAAGTAGACAATTTGGGGGCGTAGCCCTTTTTGTCCACACATGCCGTTTTGGGGACGGGGGCGGAACTGTCCCACATGAAGCCGCTATCGGGACGAATCGGGGGCGGGAGCGAAAGTGTCACAAAAGCATCCGGGACGCTTTTGCCTCCGTCCCCTTTTAAATCACACCGCGTTTCGAAGGCTCGCCAAAGCACTGGCGGGCCTTCGTTATAGTGAGGGCGTTGTTGAAGACGCATCAAGAAGGAGTCTCCGTGGCACAGGAAGAGATCATCATCAACGCTCCCAACACTGAAGCGCTCACCCCTGCGCAGGTCACGCAAAAAGCCGAAGATCTTGGCGTTACCAAGACCGAGATGTCGTTCGCGCGCAGCTTCATGCTCTCACTGATGGCCGGCGCCTTCATCTCCATGGGTGCGATGTTCTTCACCCTGGTGGTAGGTGACCCGAACCTTCCCTTCGCCATCCAACGCGTACTGGGTGGCTTCCTGTTCTGCCTTGGCCTTATCCTGGTGGTTGTTGCAGGTGCTGAACTGTTCACGGGCAACACCATGATAGTGATGACCGCTGCCAGCAAGCGCATCAAATGGTCCGCGGTCTGGAAGAACTGGATCGTGGTCTTCATCGGCAACTTCATCGGATCGCTCGTTATCGTAGGAATCGTATTCCTTTCCGAAATGCCCAACATGAACGGCGGCCAGGTGGGCCAGACTATGGTGAGCGTAGCTGCTGGCAAGATGAATGCTGGCTGGTTGGCGCTGTTTGCCAAGGGCATCATGTGCAACTTCCTGGTATGCCTGGGCGTTTGGATGGCCTACGCCTCGAAGACCGTCACCGATAAGATCTTGGCCGTTATCTTCCCCATCACCGCATTCGTTGCCTGCGGCTTCGAGCACTGCGTTGCTAACATGTTCTTCCTTCCCATGGGTGCGCTGCTCGCATCGCTTGGCATTGCCCCTGCTGGTATCGACCCCGCTACCGTGAATATGGTGGGCGCGCTCTACAATTGGTCTGCCACCGTGCCAGGTAACATCGTGGGCGGTGCCCTGTTCGTTGGGATGATGTATTGGTTCATCTACTCCAAGAAGAAGAACTAACTTTCTCGTGCACTATCGCTTAGCAAGCACTTCTAAAATCGCCTGAAAAATCTTCCTTCGCGTATTGACACCATCACTCCATTTGCTAACATATGAGCAGATGTTCATATGTTAGGACGTGAAATGGAAATCGAACACACCCATAACCATGAAGCTGCAGAGCATGCGCTCAAACACTTGAACGATGGCGAGATGCCCAACGAAGAATTGCTCTACGACCTGGCCGATCTGTTCAAGACCTTTGGTGATACCACCCGCATCAAGATCCTCTATGCCCTGATGAACGGTGGGCTCTTCGTTGGCGACATCGCCACCACCATCGGCGTTTCCCAGAGTGCGGTGTCTCATCAGCTGCGCGTGCTGAAACAAGCCCGCCTGGTCAAATTCACGCGCGACGGCAAGAACGTTACCTATTCCCTGGCCGACGATCATGTTTACACCATGCTCTTGCAGGGCCTTACCCATATTTGTGAATAAAGCGCTCCCGCGCAAAGAATCGTCCCTCTTTGAAAGGAACCCGTCATGAAGAAGTCCTACAAGCTCGAAAACCTCGGTTGCGCCAACTGCGCTGCACAGATGGAAGCTGACATCAACAGGCTCGACGGTGTAGAAAAAGCCCAGGTGGTATTCATGACCTCGAAGTTGAAGATCGAAACCTCTACCGACAACATCGAACCCATCCTGGACCAAGCGCAGAAGATCATCACCTCTTATGAAGACGACTGCGTGATCTTGGGTCGCTAAACCGCAACCAAACTGAGCCCACGCCAAGCCCTACCCCTCAAGGAACCATCATGAGCAAAAGAAAGAAAGAGATCATCCGCGTTGCCATAGGCGCTGCCTTGTTCGTAGCAGCTGTCATCACTGATGCGCTCGCAAGCCCTGCGCTCGAGCCGCTTCAGAGCGCGCTGCCCTACCCTTTCATCATGCTCGCTATCTTCCTAGTTCCTTATCTGGTGCTGGGCTACCCCGTGCTGGCCAAGGCTGCGCGAAACATCAAAGCTGGTCACATCTTCGACGAGAATTTCCTCATGTGCGTTGCCACCATCGGCGCGCTCTGCCTTGCTGAATTCCCCGAAGCTGTGGCGGTAATGCTCTTCTACCAGATCGGCGACCTGTTCGAAGACTACGCTGTGAACAAATCGCGCGATTCCATCAGCGAGATGATGGACATCTGCCCTGAACAGGCCTTCATCGAACGCGATGGCGAAATAGAATCCGTGAACCCCGACGAAGTAGAGGTCGGCACCGTTATCGTGGTGCGCCCAGGCGAGCGCGTACCGCTCGATGGCATCATCGTCGAAGGTGAGACCGAGCTGGACACCGCTGCCCTTACGGGTGAGTCGTTCCCGCGCAACGTATTCACGGGCGACACCATCGCTTCAGGCTCGATCAATCTTTCCAGCACCATCTACGTGAAGACCACCAAGGAATTCGACGACTCCACTGTCAGCAGGATCCTCGAGCTGGTCGAAGACGCAGCATCCGAAAAAGCACCGATGGAGAATTTCATCACGCGTTTCGCACGCTACTACACGCCCATCGTGTGCTTGCTCGCGTTGGTGATAGCCATCGTTCCGCCGTTCTTCACGAACTTCGAGTGGACCGACTGGATCCAACGCGCGCTGGTATTCCTGGTTGTTTCCTGCCCGTGTGCGCTGGTCATCTCTGTGCCGCTGAGCTTCTTTGGCGGCATCGGCGGCGCGTCGAAGAAGGGCATCCTGATCAAGGGAAGCAACTATCTCGAAGCGCTTTCCAAGGTGAAGACCATCCTGTTCGACAAGACGGGCACCATCACCAAGGGCACCTTCTCGGTCAGCCGCATTTCGCCAGTAGGCATCAGCTCCGAAGAGCTGCTGCGCATCGCCGCTATGGCTGAGGCTTACTCGAACCACCCCATTGCGCTTTCCATTCGCAAGGAACATGAAGCACCGCTCGATCTGGACCTGGTAAGCGAGACTACCGAGATCGCAGGTCAGGGCATCCGCTGCATCATCGACGGCCAGGTAGTGTTAGCAGGCAATGCCCGCCTGATGGAAGCCAATGGCATCGATGCGGCTATGAACGATACCAAGACCACCGTGTTACATGTGGCTGTCGATGAGGTTTACCGCGGCTCTATCGAGGTGGAAGACACCATCAAGGACGACTCGGTCTCGGCGCTGCAACGCATCAAGGAACTGGGCGTTCAGCGCACCGTTATACTCACAGGCGACCGTGAGGAAGTGGCGGCACACATCGCCAAGGTGGCAGGGCTGGACGAATACCATGCGGGATTGCTACCCGAAGGCAAGATAGACTTCCTGCGAAGCTATCTGGAAGCCGCTAAAAACGGCGAGAAGGTGGCGTTCGTGGGTGATGGCATCAACGATGCACCCGCGCTGATCCGTTCCGATGTGGGCATTGCTATGGGCGCTATGGGTTCTGACGCCGCTATCGAAGCGGCCGACGTGGTGTTCATGGACGACAAGCTCTCACGCTTGGCTGACGGCGTGAATATCTCGCGCAAGACCGTGCGCATCGTCTACCAGAACATCATCTTCGCGTTGGGTGTGAAGCTGCTGGTGCTGGTACTGGCTGCCTTCGGCTTAGCTAACATGTGGGAGGCGATCTTCGCTGATGTGGGCGTTTCCGTGATCGCCATCTTAAATGCCATGCGCACTCTGAAAGTAAAATAGACGGACAGTTTGGGGACGGGTCCCATTTTGTACCGGACACTTTGGGGACAGGCCGGAACTACCAAATGGGATGTCTGGCCTGTCCCCTTTCTGTCCCGGACAGTTTTGGACCTGTCCCCCTTCCTCTGAATAAAACGACCCCTGCTCGTGACGAACAGGGGTCGTTTCGATAGACCAAGTTTTTGGATCGCGTATTAAGCGGCGTCCTTCACCTTAGTGGTGTCCTTCTTGCCATCAGGGCCAACATAGAACTGGTCCTTGTCGACCCACGCATCGGTTGCCATGACGCCCGTGGAGCCAACGTAGTAATCGCCGACCCACTTGCTTACCTGCATAACACCCGATTCATCGAAGTAGTACCATTTGCTGTCGATCTCTTTCCAACCAGTCTGCATGTTGCCTAGAGACGAGAAGTAATACTTAGCGTCGTTGTCGTCATACCAGCCGATGGTCATGGTGCCACTTTGCGGATCCAGGTAATACCAATCGTTCTTGACGTTGGTCCAACCCGTAGCCATAGCGCCAGAAGCATCATAGTAGTACCAAATACCCTCTTCCTTGTTCCAACCCGTTACCATGGCGCCAGAATCCTTCAGGAAGTAGGTCTTCTTGTCGATCTCCTGCTTACCAGTGAGCATCGCGCCATCTTCAGGGCTGAGGTAATACCACAGGTCCTTGCTCTTCACCCAACCAGTCTTCATAGCACCAGAAGTATTGAAGAAATACCACTTGTTATCGACCTTCTGCCAGCCAGTCTTCATAGCACCAGAAGCATCGGCGAAGTACTTGGCCTTGCCATCGCTGAACAGGCCCGTCTTCATAGCGCCATCGGTAGGATCGAGGTAGTACCAGATGTTCTTCAGCTTGATCCAACCAGTCTTCATGTCGCCGTTGGGGCTGTTGTAGTAATACCAGATGCCATCTTCCTTGTTCCAGCCAGTCTTCATAGCACCGCTGTCTTTAAGGAAGTAGGTCTTGTCCTTCACGACCTGCTTGCCTGTGAGCATCTTGCCATCAGCAGGGTTCAGGTAATACCAAACACCTTTGAGCTTCACCCAGCCAGTCTTCATGTCGCCATTAGGATTATTAAAGTAATACCAGGTGTTCTCGATCTCGCGCCAACCAGTGACCATCCAGCCGTTGGCATCCAGATAGTAAGTGCCAGAGTCAAGCTTCAGCCAACCCACTGCCCACTTGCTGTCGCCATAGCTGTACCACCAGCCCTTGGAGCCATGGATCCACTTGCCCGTAGGCGGATTGGCGGGTTCTGGGTCCTTGTTGTCTCCGCTGTTGTCGCCATTACCGTCGCCATCACCGGAATTGTTGTTGTCACCAGAGTTGTTGCCGCCCTGTTCAGGGTCTTTGTCATCCCCGTTATTATTGCCGGAGTTATCTCCGTTATTGTCGCCATCACCAGAGTTATCGCCACCCTGCTCAGGCTCTTTACCATCATCGGGATCAGTGGGTTCAGGCTGCTTCGTCACATCCTGATCACCAGCCGAGCCTTCGTGACCATCAATAGCAAGCCAAGCATCAATAGCAGCAGTATCAGCGATCTTGTTCTTTTCGCAATCCAGGTATGTAAGTGCAGGGTTCTTGCTGATATCAAGAGCAGTAAGCTCATTCTGAGAACAGTTCAGATCCTGAAGAGCTGGAACAGCAGACAGATCGAGCGATGCGATCTTGTTGTTCTGGCAATCGAGCGATTCGAGTGCGCTCAGTCCCCTAAGGTCAAGGGTGGTCAGAGCATTGTTCTCACAGGTGATTCGATTAAGTGCGGTACAACCTGTGAGCGTAAGCTGCGTAAGCTGGTTTCCGCCACAAGTAAGATATTCAAGGTTCTTGCACGGCGAAACATCCAACGCAGTCAATGCATTGTTATTGATGGTGAGCGTTTGAAGTTTTATGCAGCCTGTCAGATCGAGAGAGCTGAGCTTCGCAAACCCCATGGACAGCTCGGTCAAGTTCGAACAACCAGCCACCTTGAGCGATTCGAGCTCCATTCCGCCATTTGCGAACATGACCAAAGAAGAGCACTCACTCAGATCGATAGACTTGATGTTGCCAAGATCGGATCCCAAAGTAATGCTGCGCACGATGTAGGTCGTGTCCTCCGCGGTAGAGAGGCTATCGTCATCGCCGCCTCCATCGCTAGGTTCGGTTGGCGTGTCAGGATCAGTTGTTGTAGGTGGCTCAGTCGTGCCCTCATCTTCGATCACGATAGCATTTGGAACCTTAACGTCAGCTGAATTGCTCGACATACCGATGATGTCAGCATAATTTACTCCTTCTTCTTCAGCAGGAAGGAAGGTGTAGGTGACGCCATTAACCTCTTTAGTGATGGTGTTAGACTCTTCGGCATAGGCCATCGAGCCAGTAGCAGCAGAAACAAGCGCAGCAGCTGCTAAACACAGTACAGCAATGAATATACTGAACTTTACGGAAAACGATGCCCTGGAAGCAACACCCCCTCCCATGGTGTCCTTTTTGGAGAGTACGGTTTCGTAGTGCATTTCAAACTCCTAACACGGGGGGTGCAGAAAAAGTTATTTCCATCTTATCGAATGCCAGCCCCTATTACAAAGCAAATACCGAACATGCAATGAAAAACCCTCGCTCACTCGAACGAGGGTTTAGTCGCTAATCTTCTTCCAGTGCTAAGAATTCTTTCAAGCGCTCTTCCTTTGCCTGCTCTATTAAGTCCCCAACAGGAATCGAACACTTTTTCATTTTCTTGGATCTTTTAGCAATGTTCTTGTGCGCTATTTCTAACTTTTTCAGGCGATCCTCTTTACTTTCTGAGGCTAAGCATATATTGATTTTCTTCTTTTTCGCCTTCTTAATCACATCGGCCAAATTCTCCTCGCCTGAAATCGGTTTCATGAATTTCGAATTCTCTTTAATGCGCTTCTCTGCTTCGGCTAAACGTGCTAAACGTTCTTTTCTGTCTTTATTGTTCATTAAAGCCTCCTCTTTAGCTTCAATTAAGAAACCGCAAGAAAATCCTCTTTTCTATCCGCTAGCGGAACGATATTATTCAAAGTCTCTGAAAGCTCATGGGCAGTCTTATCGATATCGTAAGCAACCTGAGCGCGAAGCCAGTAGCCGTCAGACAAACCAAAGAACCGGCAAAGCCGCAAATCTGTATCGGCGGTAATAGAACGCTTATTGGCGATAATCTGACCGATCCTGCCAGCCGGGACACCAATCTCTTTCGCCAGACGATACTTCGTGATCCCAAGAGGTTTCAAAAATTCTTCCTCTAGCAATTCACCAGGAGAAATTGGTGTTATGTAATACTCAACCTTACCCATGCTCATCACCTCAGTGGTAATCCGTTATCTCTACGTCTCGTGCGCCAGCCTCAGTCCACTTGAAGCAAATACGATACTGGTCGTTTATTCTGATACTGTGTTGGCCTTTCCGCGAACCTTTTAACAGCTCAAGCCTATTGCCAGGTGGAATACGCAAGTCTTCAAGCGTTTCTGCGATCTGCAGTTGTCTGATCTTACGCAAGGCAACACGCTCTATAGGAACAAATCTTTTAACTCGCCTTCCCTGTGAAAGCTCTTCAGTATCCTTATCTTTAAACGAAAGTATCATAACGAAATAATAACGCTTTACGTTAATAACGTAAAGCGTTATTAGAGACTTTATTCAAAGAAGATCTTAGCGCGTCTTGCCCTTGACCCACTTGCCATTGCTATCGACCCAGTAGTCAACACCCTTGGTGGTGATCCAGCTATTGGTGACCATCACGCCATCAGAACCAAGGTAGTAATTCCCTACCCACTTGTTCTTGGACATCGCACCGGAGCTGGCGAAGTGATACCACTTCCCGCCGATCTTCTGCCAGCCCTTGAGCATTGCGCCCGATCCGTTCAGGTAATAGCGCGCATTATCAACATCCAGCCAGCCGGTCTTCATAACGCCGTTGAGCGGGTTGAGGTAATACCACTTCCCTTTCACCTTCTGCCAGCCCGTTGCCATCACGCCAGAGCTTTTGTAATAGAACCAACCTTGGCTTTCCTTGTTCCAGCCCGTGACCATGGCGCCAGAGCTCTTCAAGAAATAGATGAGCGTGTCGATGAGCTTCTTGCCCGTCTGCATCACGCCGTCGCTGGCCATGTAGTACCACTTGCCCTTGGTCTTATGCCAGCCGGTCTTCATAGCGCCGTCTGAACCAAGCCAGTACCAACCGCTGCCTGAGTTATACCAGCCCGAATGCATGTAGCCATTAGAACCGAAGTGATAGCGCTTGCCGCCGATGGTGACCCATTCGCTCGTAGGCCACTTCTTACCCTGCAGCTTAGCCGTGGCGGCATCATATTCGAACCACCACATGCCCTTGGTCTTCTTCCATTTGCCCGACACTGCTTTCGAAGCAGGCGGTGCCGTAGGAACTACCACACCTGCACCAGAAGGACCAGCGATGCCAGCCTGGCTCGAACCGTTCGATCCTGAAGAACCAGAGCTTGAAGACCCCGAAGAGTTGGTAGGCGCTGCATTGATCTTGAACGTGAAGGTACGCGTACCCTTATAGAGGCCAATACCCGCGACCACCGCCGTTGCCGTGCCCACATTGGTGTTGTTCGAATACGTGACCGTATAATCCACGCCCTCGCGCAGCTGACCATTGCCCTGCAGCACGTTGCCATTGTTGATGGTATACGTGGTGCCCGCAATGCCAACCAGCGGCTTGAGCGCGGTGCCGTTATAGGTGCAGTTTGCTGGCGCGGTCCAGTAATAGCCCGATGTGATGTCGATCTGGCGCGTCAAGATGCGGAACGTGAACGATTCTCCGCCACAAGTTGCGGTGATCATGCTCTGGCCAACGCCCACGGACATGAGCGTGCATTCACTGTTGTCTTTAAGCCCAGCAGAGGTACCCGACTGAACCTTGATAACGCTTGGGTTGGAAGAAGTCCAGGTGACCGCAGAAGAGGACGCATTCTTCACGCGCACATTCATGCGCTCGCCAATCAAGATGGAAGCATTCTGGGGGTCATACCCGTTGAAGTCGACCACGGTAAGACTGGAAGCCTGCGCGCTTATCTGGCCATCTTCAGTAGCCTGGATGGTTATTTCAGGAGCGTCCGCCGACGCAGGAGCTTCGTCCGCAAATGCCAACGAAGAAACACCAAGCACTAGCGCGAACGCCATGGCAAACGAAACCAGGATGGACCTTGTCTTGATCATCAAAACCTCCGCAAGAGAAGTGCAAACAGTGCCCTGTATTGTAAAGCCCTCGGGCTCAGTTGCGAATACCCCGCAGCTAATCCCCACAAAAACTGGGGCACTTTGGAGCCGGTCCTTAAAGTGCCCCGGCCTCCTTTTCCTGAAGGTGAACATTTTGAAAGCACGAGCGAAGATAAATCAAGCGCATCCTGTCTCGATCGATCAGTTCAACGTTCCTAAAACCACACGAAGAACGAATACACCGCTCAACCAGGTAGAACTTCTCCTAAAATTTGCGCAATCTCTTTCCCACCGCGCCCTCACGCTTCATGCTATAGAGCAAACTGCTACCCTAGCAAATCGAAGATGGTTTTAAAATCTGGACTGAGAGGGCCTGGCACTAGTGTCCGGATGCTGCGTGATTTCTAGTGCAGGTTATAGGCGGGTTGCTAGCAGAATCCTTCGTTTATTGGCGAGATCATTCACAATGCGGGGGCTGGTGAAGCCATTGGACTCGGCTATTTGGGCTGCCTCTTCTAGAGAGTCCTCGAAGAGTTCGGCCGCTAGAACCCCACCCGGTTTTAGGAGGATGTGAGCGTCGACGATGAAGCGGCGGAAGAGATCGAGGCCGTCTTGGCCGCCATCTAAGGCTAAGCGGGGTTCATAGTCACTCACTTCGGCATCGAGGGTGTCGACCACTGCAGAAGGGATGTAGGGCGGATTGGAGACGATCGCGTCGAACGCTCCCCTGTTGGCGGGATCGGCGACCACGACGGAGAGCAGGTCGCTTTCGACCACGGTTACGCGCTCGGCAACACCTTGGGCTTCGACATTTCGCTTGGCCAGCACAAGCGCTTCGGGAGCAATATCGAGCGCGAGCACTTCCATGTTGGGATGCTCGGTCGCAAGTGCGCAGGCAATACAGCCAGAACCGGTACAAAGATCGATCACGCGAATCGGTTCGGGGGCTTCTTCAGCTTCTTCAACAGACTGCTCTGATTCGGCAACGCCTTCAGCCTCTATCTCCTCGCCTACTTCGACCACCTTCACGCCATCGTCAACCTCGGGCGTAGCAACCTCATCCTCGAACGCATAGGCACTCACCTGCTTGGGAGCAGGAAACAACGCGAGCACTTCACTCACCAGCACTTCAGTCTCAGGACGCGGGATCAACACGCCAGGCGCAACTTCCAGCACCATGTGACGAAACGGCGCGGTACCGCAGATCAACTGCAGTGGCTCGCCTGTTCCCCTGCGCTGCACCCAGGCACGCATAGTGGATCGCTCTTCTTCAGAGAGCGGTTTATCCAAGTTGGTATATAGCTCGATACGGGAAAGACCCATGGCTTCACCCAGAAGCCACTGGGCAGATAGACGTGGGTTCGCATCGCCTTTACTGGCGAGATAGCCCTCGCACCAGTCCAGGATCGCTTTAACGGTCCAGGTTTGATCCCGCGTGGACACGAATTAGACCGCGCTCTCCAGCTTCGCAGCACGGTCCGCCGCCTGAAGCGCGGTGATAAGGTCCTGAAGTCCTGCGCCACCCGAACCCAGCAGCACGCCGTTGTAGGTGCCGTTATACCCGATGCGATGGTCGGTCACACGGTCCTGCGGGCCATTGTAGGTGCGGATCTTCTCAGAGCGGTCGCCCGTGCCGATCTGGCTGCGGCGCTCAGCGCCTTCGGCAGCCTGCTGGTCGGCCAGCATCTTCTCATACAAACGTGCACGCAGAACACTCATTGCGGCGATCTTGTTCTGCAGCTGCGACTTCTGGTCCTGGGACTGAACAACCAAACCCGTGGGCAGGTGCGTGATGCGCACCGCGGAGTCGGTAGTGTTAACACACTGACCGCCGGGGCCACCCGCGCGATACACGTCGATGCGCAGGTCGTTCTGGTTGATCTCTACTTCCACCTCGTCAGCTTCGGGCAGCACAGCCACGGTTGCCGTGGAGGTGTGGATACGGCCCTGGCTTTCGGTCTTGGGCACGCGCTGAACGCGATGCACGCCCGACTCGAACTTCATGATGGAATAAACACGGTCGCCCAGCATCTTGAACGATATTTCCTTGAAACCGCCTGCTTCGGATGCATGCATGTCCATGGTCTCGCACTTCCAACCCTGGTCAGAGGCAAAACGCGTATACATGTTGTACAGATCACCCGCGAAGATAGCCGCTTCGTCGCCCCCAGCACCGGCGCGAATCTCCACGATGATGTCCTTTTCATCAGCCGGGTCGCTGGGGATAAGCATGAACTTGATGTCCTCTTCCAACTGCGGCAGGCGCGCTTCAATGGTGGAGATCTCCTCCTGCGCGAATTCCTTCATGTCGGAATCGCTCAGCATCTCCTTAGCAGCTGCCAGGTCGTCCAGCAGGCCTAGATATTCCTTAGCCGCACGTGCCAGTTCGCCCTGATTCGCGTAGTCTTTGGCCAACTTGTTGTATTCGCTCTGATTCGCAACAATGGCTGGGTCGCCCATCTTGGCTTCCAGTTCGCCATAAGCTGCTACGATCTTCTCTAGCTTTTCGCGCATAACACCCTCTGTTTTACGTAATTTAGATTCGTCTTCAGATACAAAAAGAACAGGCCCCGTCATGCGGAGCCTGCCTTGGAAAACTCACTTACTGACAAGTGAGAATCATATCACATTTTACTCAGACAGATACGCTACAGCCGCTTCCGCCGCAAGGGCTCCATCTGCGGTTGCCGTTACTACCTGACGCAGCGGCGTGGTGCGCACATCGCCCGCCACGAACACACCCTTTAGCGAGGTGTGGCATTCATCGTGTGACTTCACGTAGCCGAACTTGTCCAGCTCTACGGCATCCTTCGCCCATTCACTTTCGGGCTTGGCGCCAATGGCAATGAACAAGCCTTCGACCTCCAGCGTATGCTCCTCACCCGTTTTCGAGTTGCGCACGGTAACTGCCTCGATGCGCTCGGAGTCGTTCGTGATAACGTTCTGCACTTCGTTGTTCCAGAAGATCTCAACATTGGGCAGATGCTTCACGCGCTCTACCACCCAGAAATGGGCACGGAAATCTTCGCGACGATGAACCAGGTACACCTTACGGCAGATGCGCGAAAGATAGATGGCCTCGGTAATAGCTGAATCGCCACCGCCAACGATCATCACGTCCTTGCCGCGATAGAAATTGCCGTCGCAGGTTGCGCAATACGAAAGGCCTTTGCCTTCCAGCTTGTCGCTGTCTATCTGCGGCAGCTTCAGGGGCTTCGCGCCTGAAGCGATGATGACCGAACGGGCCCAAAGTGGCTCGTCATTAGTGGTTATCTCGAACAGGTTACGGTCGCTGTAGCGCTCCAGCGATTTGGCCTGCGCATACATGAACTGCACACCGAAGCGTTCAGCCTGCTTCTGCATGGACGAGGCAATGTCGAAGCCGTTCACACCGCCGAAGAAGCCGGGGTAATTCTCCAGTTCATCGATGGTGGTAAGCTGGCCGCCGGGCACGTAAGCTTCGAGCACCGTGGCACGATAGCCAGCGCGCGCAACGTAGAGCGCTGCGGTCATACCTGCTGGACCTGCGCCCACGATGGCTACATCAGTGATGCGCGTTTCATTTTCAGTTTGTTCAGAAGTTTCAGAAGCCATGATGCTTCTCCCCTCTTTCGTTGGCGATGCGGATCACGTGTGAGTGTTGTCATCCGTACGGTCACGCCTTATGACTGTAGAGCTTCACGTTACGCCTACGCAGTGCCATAGTTCGGCCGCGCGGTGCCGTGACTCGGGCACGCGGTGACGCAATTCGCCCTTGAACAGAAACAGGGATGCTCGGCTTGCTACCGAACATCCCTGTATGCGGATCGACTAAGAAAGTGCGTTGACCAAGACTTGCTTGGGCTGTACACCCACCATCTGCTGGACGGGCTGACCGTCTTTGAACACAATAAGGGTGGGAACGCTTTGCACGTTGTAAGCCTGTGCCAGTTCGATCTCGCGGTCGATATCAACCTTGTAGACCGATGCCTTGCCAGCCACTTCGCTCGCTACTTCTTCGAGCACTGGTGCCAGCATCTTGCAAGGACCACACCAAGTTGCAAAGAAATCGACCATAACGGGCTCGCTTGCGCCCAGAACCTTGGTTTGGAACTGTTCTTCAGTAAGTTGTTCAGCCATGATAATCCCTCCAAAGATTCATGCGCTCCGCTCTTCATGCTTATTGCTGCGTGCGCTTCGTTATCTGACTTGATGTTTCCATTGTAGGCGCATGAAAAAGGAGCGCCCGCGTGTGGACGCTCCCTGATTACAAGCTGTTACCTTCTGTACAAGTTCTTGCGAACTTCGAAGCTTAGAGCGCAGCCTCCTTGATGATATCGATCAGCTGCTGAACTTCCCACGTGCCCAGGTCGCCTTCATGGCGTTCGCGCACGGAGATGGTGCCGTCTTCCACTTCCTTGTCGCCCACCACGCACATGTACGGGATCTTCTCGTTCTGTGCCTTGGCGATCTTCACACGCATGGGTTCGTTCTGTTCGTAGACCTCCACGCGGCCACCTGCAGCCTTGATCTTCTTGGCAATTTCCTTGCACGCATCCAAATGGCGGTCTGCCAGGGGCAAGAGCACCACCTGCACCGGCGCGAGCCACAAAGGCAGCGCACCGCTGTAGTGCTCGATCAGAATGCCGAAGAAGCGCTCGATGGAACCGAAGATAGCGCGGTGGAGCATCCAGGGGCGCTCTTCAGTGTTGTCCGCCGTGCGATAGGTAAGGTCGAAACGCTCGGGCAGGTTGAAGTCCACCTGCACGGTGGAGCACTGCCAGGTGCGGCCGATAGCGTCCTTCACCTTGATGTCGATCTTGGGGCCATAGAACGCGCCGTCGCCTTCGTTGATCTCATATTCCAGGTTGTGCTGCTTGCATGCTTCGATCAGCGAATTGGTGGCATGCTCCCACATCTCGTCCGATCCGATGCTCTTTTCAGGACGGGTGGATATCTCGGCCATGTATTCGAAGCCGAAGGTGCCCATGATGTGATCGACCAGGTCCAAGATGTCGAGCGCTTCGGAGACCACCTGGTCCTTAGTGCAGAACACATGCGCATCGTCCTGGGTGAAGCCGCGCGCACGCAACAGGCCATGGACCGCGCCCGAAAGCTCGTGACGATACACGGTACCGAACTCGAACAAGCGCAGCGGCAGGTCGCGATAAGAGTGGATGTCGTTGCGATAGATGAGCACATGACCTGGGCAGTTCATGGGCTTCACGCCATATTCGGTCTGCCTAGGATTGTCGTCGCTTCCTTCGTTGATATTGAAGAAGTACATGTTCTCGCCATAGAAATCATAATGGCCTGAGGTCTTCCACACGTCCGCCTTGTAGACATGCGGGGTGATGACCTCTTCATAGCCGCGTTCGTACAGGTCGCGGCGTAGCCATTCCTGTAGCGTACGGATGACGCGTGCGCCCTTGGGCGGATAGAGCGGCAGACCCACGCCAGCGTCTTCGTCGAGCATGAAGTATCCCAGTTCCTTGCCCACACGCCTATGGTCGCGCTTCTCTGCTTCGGCCAAGTTGTGCAGGTAGGTGGTAAGCTCCTTCTTCTTGAAGAACGCCGTGCCATAGAGGCGCTGGAGCATCTCTCGGTCTGAATCACCCTTCCAATAAGCGCCCGCGATCTTCATCAGCTTGAACGCTGCGATCTGAGAAGCGCGCGCCACATGAGGGCCTGCGCACAGATCGACGAAATCGCCGTGGCGATAGATGCTTATCTCGCCTTCAGGGGAAAGTTCATCGATGTGTTCCACTTTGAAACGCTGGCCTGCGAAGATCTCTTTCGCGCGGTCGTGGCTGACCACTTCGCGAATGAAGGGTTCATCAGCCGCGATTATCTCGGCCATCTTGGCCTCGATAGCTTCGAAGTCGTTTTCGGAGATAGAATGCGGCAGGTCGAAGTCGTAGAAGAAGCCGTCTTCCGTTGCAGGGCCGAACGCGATCATCACGTCGGGATAGAGCTGCTGAACCGCTTCCGCCATGATATGAGCCGCGGAATGGCGCATGATATGGAGCGCTTCGGGGGATTTCGTGGTAAGGATCTCGACCGAGTCGCCATCGGAAAGCTGCGCCGTTACGTCGACCGCTTCTCCGTTGACCTTGCCAGCTACCGCATCGCGTGCAAGGCCTGCGCCAATGCTTGCAGCCAGATCGTAGACGGTGGCGCCTTCTTCTAAGGTGCGCTTCGATCCATCAGGGAGAGTGATTTCCATTTCAACATCCTTTCTGACGCCGGGTGCATACCAAGCACCTGCGCCAATAGGGGCTTTAAGGCAAATTAGTTCACGCGGCGATGCGTGCCCGTAGCGCCAGCCGACGTTCGGCTGCGACGAGCAGGAGCCTGCGCAGGAGCGCCACCGCTGTGGATGGTGGTGGTGCAATACGGGCACACCGACCATTCAGGATTGAGAGCATGGTGGCAGGTAGGACAGAGATTCTTCAAGCGATTGTGGCAATGCGGGCACATGACGTAATCCGCTTCCACGGGGTATCCGCAGTGGCCGCATTCGCCATACTGCATGAGCTGGCGACGCTTCAAGGTAACATCGAGCGCCTGTTCATCGCGATCTTCAGCGGTAAGTTCAGGACGCATGAGCAAATAAACCAAGAAGCCGATCAGCGGCACCAAAGAGAAGACGCCCCATGCGTGCCAGTTCGCGCCGCGCGCACGTGAATCCTTGATAACGAACGCGATCGAGAGGATATAAAGAATGGCAACGATAACGCCAGCTACGATAAGGAATGTCTGAAGGCTTGAACCCATTGGTGAACTACTTCCGTCCTTTGCTTTCTGAACTATAGGGTGTGCTTGTTCTGCAGCTCTATATTTCTGCTCGTTCTACATTTCTGCTAATTGTACGCGTAGTTTATCAAGACGATCGGTGATGTCGGCAAGCTTCGCAGAATCTTTATCGATGATCTCTTGAGCGGCCTTCGCCAAGAAACCTGGGTTAGAGAGCTTTTTCTGGAATTTCGCTTGATCCTTTTCTAGCGTGGCGATCTCTTTTTCGATGCGCTTACGCTCTACTTCGAAATCAACCAAGCCGCCTAATAACACATACAGCTCGACCTCACCCGCGATAACAGGTGCAGAATCTTGGGGCTTCTCGCACGCGATGCCAGCTTCTGCCACCTTCATGGAACCGAGCGCGCAGATGAGCGATTCCTGGTCCTTGAACAGCTGCAGCGCCTCTTCGTTTTCCGCAGAGACCACCACTTCAAGTTCCACCTTGGGCGAAAGACCATAACGAGCACGCGTTGAACGAACGCCCGACACGGCACCTGTTACCAGATCGATAGCCTTTTCAGCTGCGGGGTCGATATAGCACGCCAGCTCTTGAGCATCAGGCCACGGGCACATCATCAAGAATTCGCATTCCTTTTCGCCAGGCATCTCTTGATAGATCTTCTCGGTGATGAAGGGCATGATAGGATGCAGTAAGCGCAGAGCTACATTCAACACGAACAGCAAGTTGCGCTGGCAGATAAGGGCATCTTCCCCACCCGCTTGCAAGCGTGCCTTGGAAAGCTCGATGTACCAGTCGCAGAATTCATTCCAGAAGAACGCGTAAAGTTCACGCGTGATCAGGCCGAAGTCGTAGGCCGTGTAGGCTTCATCGAGCTTCGCGACTAGCGTTGCCAAGCGCGAGAACATCCAGCGGTCGGCCAACGTACTGGGAGCTGGCGCTCCTGGCGTGAAGCCATCCAGGTTCATGTTCACGAAGCGTGCCGCGTTGCGGATCTTGTTAGCGAAGTTGCGGCTCGAAACGATCTTGTTCTCGTCGAAGCGCATAGCCTGCGAACCCGTTACCTGCATGAGCAAGCCAAAGCGCATGGCGTCCGCGCCGAAGTCTTGCATGAGCACCATGGGGTCCACGCCGTTGCCGCGGCTCTTGGACATGGGCTTGCCATCGGCTCCCATGACCGTTGGGTGGATGATAACGTCTTGGAACGGGATCTGATCGCAGCAATATTCCGAAGCCATGATCATGCGCGCCACCCACAGGCCCATGATGTCTCGTGCCGTGGACAGCAGCTGCGTAGGATAGTATTTCTGCAGGTCAGGAGATTGCATGCCTTCGTCTCCCCAACCCTGGGTAGCAAAAGGCCAGAGCTGCGAAGAGAACCACGTGTCCAGCACGTCTTCATCTTGACGCACGGGCGCGCCACAAACAGGGCACACCTCAACGGGGTCCACGCTGGCATCTTCCCAACCGCACACGTCGCAATAGTACATGGGAATGCGATGGCCCCACCACAGCTGACGCGAGATGCACCAGTCCTTCAGGTTGTCGAGCCAGTCAAGATAGACCTGTTTCCAGCGAGCAGGATAGAATTGCACGCTTCCGTCTTCCACTACCTGCTTCGCGGGGCCTTTCAGACGATCAACCTCAACGAACCACTGCTCGGAAAGCCAGGGTTCCAGGGTAGTGTGGCAGCGATAGCAATGCATGACCGAATGCGTATGGTCTTCGATCTTGTCGAGCAAGCCCAGCGCCTCGAATTCGGCTACCACCGCTTCGCGAGCCTCTTCACGGGTCATGCCCGAGAACTTACCGTAACCATCGACCACCACGGCGTGTTCGTCGAAGATGTTGATCTGCTCGAGGTCATTGCGCTGACCGATAGCGTAGTCATTCGGGTCGTGAGCAGGCGTGACCTTCACGCAGCCCGTGCCGAATTCCTTGTCTACCACGAAGTCGGCTACGATAGGGATCTTGCGGTTCACGATGGGAAGCATGACGCTCTTCCCCACCAGGTTCTTATAGCGTTCATCCTGCGGACTCACCGCCACACCCGAGTCGCCCAAGACGGTCTCGGGGCGCGTGGTCGCTACTACCAGGTAGTCCATGCCATCGACAGGTTCGGTAAGGGGGTAGCGCAAATGCCACAGGTGACTGTCTTCTTCTTCGTATTCCGCTTCATCGTCAGCGATAGCGGTGGTGCACGATGGACACCAATTCACGATACGGCGACCGCGGAAGATGAGCCCGTCGTGATACCAGTCGGTGAACACCTTGCGCACTGCGCGCGAAAGCGAAGGAGACATGGTGAATTGCTCGTGAGCATAGTCACACGAACAGCCCATGGCCTTGATCTGGTCGACGATGATGCCGCCGTACTTCTTGCGCCATTCCTGACAGGCCTCGATGAATGCTTCGCGGCCGATCTCATGGCGATCGATGCCCTGTTCGGCCAGGTGCTTGTCAACCTTGGTCTGGGTTGCGATGCCTGCATGGTCCACGCCCACGATCCAGCGGGTCTGATAACCCTGCATACGAGCACGGCGCACGCAAGCATCTTGGATGGTGTCGTTGAGCGCATGACCCATGTGCAGCACGCCCGTAACGTTGGGAGGCGGGATCACCACGGTGTAGGATTGCGCGCCGTTCTTGCCGAAGCCCGGCGTGCGTTCGAACAGCCCCGCTTCACGCCATGCGTTGAAGATCGGCTCTTCCCATTCTCTGTATGATTGATCCTGCTTCTTTTCCGTGGTCATGGGCGGTCCTTGGGTCCGTGTAGGGTCTTGCAATAATGGCAACGGCGGGTGCTCATGCCGCCCGCCGCTGGTGTGTTATTTCTTCGCCGCTTTCTTCAGGGGCTCGATCTGGGGTTTGGTCTCCCCTTCGATATCGCTGCGGCGCACCACCACCTGTGTTGGTTGGTGGTAGTCGGGTAATTCGTACATTGCGTCCATCAGCACGTCTTCCACGATGGTGCGCAAACCACGTGCGCCCGTCTTGTGTTCGATGGCGCGCTCGGCAATAGCATCGAGCGCATCGGGTTCGAAGATGAGCTGGGAATCTTCGTAGCTGAACATGAGCGTGTACTGCTTCACCAAAGCATTCTTCGGTTCCGTAAGGATACGGACCAGGTCTTCCTTGTTCAGTTCGGAAAGCGACGTGATAACGGGGATTCGTCCGATGAATTCCGGGATCATGCCGAACTTATGCAGGTCTTCAGGAAGCACCTGTTGGAGCAGCTTCGCATCGGCCTCGCGCTTGGCTTCGGGCATTTCGGATCCGAAACCGATGTTGGTCTTGCCGATTCGCTGTGCGATTATCTCGGGCAAGCCCACGAATGCGCCACCGAAGATGAACAGAATGTTCGTGGTGTCGATATGGATCAATTCCTGCTGCGGATGCTTGCGGCCGCCTTGCGGAGGCACGCTTGCCTCACATCCCTCAACGATCTTCAGGAGCGCCTGCTGGACACCTTCGCCCGAAACATCGCGAGTGATGGAAACATTTTCAGCCTTGCGCGCGATCTTGTCGATCTCATCGATGTAGATGATACCCACCTCTGCACGCGACACATCGAAAT
This sequence comes from Anaerotardibacter muris, assembly GCF_943192915.1. Taxonomy (GTDB): domain Bacteria; phylum Actinomycetota; class Coriobacteriia; order Coriobacteriales; family Eggerthellaceae; genus Anaerotardibacter; species Anaerotardibacter muris. The sequence goes on along the minus strand of NZ_CALPCD010000008.1, from coordinate 6,943 downwards.
CTGCTGCGGTGATGAGCTTCAACAGGATGTTCTCCACGTCTTCGCCTACATAGCCCGCTTCGGTGAGCGTGGTGGCATCGGCAATGGCGAACGGAACCTTCAGCGTGCGCGCGAGCGTCTGGGCAAGCAAGGTCTTGCCACTACCCGTAGGACCAAGCAGCATGATGTTGCTCTTTGCCAGCTCCACATCGTCATCGTCGGCAGCCTCGCCCATGCTGATGCGCTTGTAGTGGTTGTACACCGCAACCGAAAGCGCCTTCTTGGCTTCTTCCTGCCCCACCACGTGCTCAGAAAGCTGCGCGTAGAGTTCCTTGGGCGTAGGAAGATCGGCGAACAGATCAACCGTCTTTCCCTGGTGTGCCTCGAAGTTCGCCACCGCAGCCTGATTGCCGAGCACCTGATTGAGCGCTTCGGATTCAAGACCACGCATGGAAAGATCCGCGATCATCGCGTCGACCGAGACCGAGATGCATTCATCGCAGATGTAGATGCCATTCGGACCCGAGATCATGGCGTTGACCTGTTCAGGGGTCTTTCCGCAGAAAGCGCAGTAGATTCCGTTGTGAGGGCCTGTTGGGGTTTGTTCGGACATGTAGCGCCTTAGCCTTCAGTGTTGAAGCGAGAGGAGACGACCTTGTCAACGATGCCATATTCGAGCGCCTGCTGAGCATCCATGAAGTTGTCACGCTCGGTGTCGAGCTGAATGGTCTCGAGGCTCTGGCCCGTGTTGTCTGCCAAGATGCGATTCAAGCGATCGCGCGTCTTCAGCATGAATTCCGCAACGATCTGGATCTCGGTCTGCTGACCCTGAGCGCCACCGGAGGGCTGATGGATCATGACCATGGAATTCGGCAGGGCCAGGCGCTTGCCCTTTGCGCCAGCCGAAAGGAGCACAGCTGCCATGGAAGCGCATTCGCCCAGGCAGATGGTGGAAACATCGCACTTGATGAAGTCCATCGTATCCAGGATGGCCAGACCAGCGGTAACGGAACCGCCTGGTGAATTGATGTAGAGCGAGATGTCCTTATCGGGGTCAGTGCTCTCCAGGTGCAACAGCTGTGCAACGACCGTATTAGCTACTGCATCATCGATAGCTTCGCCCAGAAAGACGATGCGCTCGTTGAGCAAACGAGAATAGATGTCGAAGCTGCGCTCTCCGCGAGGCGACTGCTCGATGACATAAGGGATAAGTGCGGATTTGGTCGGATTCGTGTACATATAAAACCTCACTGTTCTATTCCACAAAGAGCTTCATTATGCAATTTTGAAACGAGGGGTTGAGCTGGACTTATTCAGCCTTCTTGTCAGCCTCTTTCTTGGTGCTCTTCTTTGCGGGTGCTTTCTTGGTGGTGGTCTTCTTGGCAGCAGCCTTCGGCTTTGCGTCCTTGGTCTTCTTCGCCTCCTTGGCATCGACCTCGGTCACGGTTGCCGTTTCGACCACGTCGTTAAGAGCCTTGGTACGGATGACACCTTCGCGAATCAGCGGAATGCGGCCAGAGACCTTCCATTCGGCCTGAACAGCCACAGGATCATCCACGTTAGCCTTCTCGAATTCAGCGGTAACGTCTGCGTCGGTAGCTTCGATGCCCTTGTGACGAGCCCACGCATCGAGCGCCATGTCCTGACGGACCACATCGTCTGCCTGCTGCTTCATGTCATTCTTGAACTGGTCATTGGAAAGGCCCATGGTGTCAAGATACTGATCGAGCGTGTAGCCATTCTGCGAAAGCTGAGCGTAGAAGGACTGGAGCAGGTTCACTTCCTGCAGTTCACGCATGCCTTCGGGCATCTCGCCTTCGACGCGAGCTGCCAGCGCGGCCAAGCATTCGTTCTCGATGCGACGCGTCTTGTTCACTTCTTTCTGGTCCTTGATGGACTGGGCGACCTGCTTGCGCATGTCTTCCAAGTTCTCGAAGCCGAAGTTGTTGTGAGCCCATTCGTCGGTGACGTCTGGCAGTACCTTCTGCTTGATAGCGTCAACAGTAACGTCGAAGTGCAGTACGCCCTTGTCTTCACCCAGGGTCTGACCCAGCATGGAGTTATCAGTGGTGAAGTCCACGTCAAAGGACTTTTCCTGACCCTTCTTCATGCCCACCAGTTCAGCGTCGAACGCTGCTGGGAACAGGTTAACACCCAGTTCGTAGAGGCGATTCTCGGCAGAAAGCTGCGTGAGCTCGTTGCCGTCCTTATCGGTGACCTTCATGGTAAGTTCGACGAATTCGCCCGGCTTCACCTTGGTGTTCGCGTTGGCGTTCTTGAAATCGTGATAGTAGTTGCGCAGCTCTTCGATCTGAGCATCGATCTCTTCTTCGGTGGCATCCGCAGCAGGGATCTCGACCGAGATGGGATCATAGGAGGTGAGCTCGTAAGTGGGCTTCACTTCGATGACGGTAGAGAACGAGAAGGGCTTGCCTTCCTCGACGATCTCGGTGGAAAGATCGAATTCTGGCTTGAACAACGGCACCAGGTCGTGTTCATCCAAAGCCAGCGGATACGTATCGTTCACCAGGTCTTCGGTGAGCGCAGCCTTCACAGTATCGGCGCCCAGCATGTTATCCACAACAGGACGAGGTGCCTTGCCAGGACGGAAGCCCGGGAAATTGTAGCGCTTAGCGAAGTCCTTGTATGCCTGCTTGATGCGTGCGTTAACGTCCTTCGCGTCGATCTCGAACGAGAGTTTGACCTTGTTGTCCTCGAGGGCCTCTACTGTAGTGTTCACTCATTACTCCTTCTTGGTAACTTCAGCCGATGTGGTGCGGGTGAAAGGACTTGAACCTTCACGGGGGTTGCCCACCAGAACCTAAACCTGGCGCGTCTGCCAATTCCGCCACACCCGCGTTTTCGGCGCCGTTCAAAGCTATGAACGACAATTCGTTATAGTAACAAAAGTTGCGCGTCCTGTCCCTCAGATGCGCTAAATGCCCACTGTACGGGCAGCCTATTCCTGAAGCGGAGCGAAAGACTTCAGCGAGCCCCTAAAGTTCACTGATGTCTTTGGCGGAGATCACCTTGCTGGGCGATATCAAGATGGTGCCCACTTCGCCCGTGAGCGCGGCGTCGTTGAAGAACACGCCATCGGATGAAACGCCCACTGGGTTCAGACCCTCTTCCTGAGTGGAGACCACGATGTCGATGCCGTCGGTCTTGGTAACGCGCGAGAGGTCGTCGGTCACGGCCACGATGAAGTCGACATCAGCCGCTTCGTAGGCCTTGATGCGACTTGAGATGAAATACGGCAGTGCAGAAGCCTTGTCGATATAAAGGATGCCGAAGCGGTACTTCCCTGCCTTCACGATGGTCGGCTCGATGTAGGTCGTGGGATCGGTCACGTTCAGCGTGAGCACCGAAGCATTCTTGCGCAAGAACGAATTGCGCGCCTGAGAAACGCTCACGCTCTTCGTTTCCTCTTCTGCTTGGCCGTCGGTCGAAGCCTTCGGTGCCACATCAGATGCGGTCACCTCGTCCGTTGAAGGATTCTGAATAGCCTGGTCAGTACCAAGCTGAAGGGTCTTGTTGATTCCCTCTTGCGGGATGCTATCCAGGCCCGATTCGCCCATGGCCTTCTTCTTCTCGGCCGTACCTTCGTAGACGATGGCGGTATAGTCTCCCAGGTCGCCCGCGGCATCATCGATGGAGCTTGCGGTGGCATTGAGCGAATGGCCGATGTTGGTGATGTAGAACATCAGCGCACCAAGGCCAAAGACCACCAGTACGGCGAAGAACACCAGCGCCATCTTTTCGCGAGAGAGCTTTTTCATGCTTGCCATTCTACACCCACCCAGCGAGCACTGGGCGCGCCCGTACGCGAGGGGTCTACTCCATCGAGTAGACCGATTTGCAGCGGTCCTCTGCCAACACGCGCTTCAAGAAGCGGCCCGTGTGGCTCTCGGGGCATTCGGCAACCTGTTCAGGGGTGCCCTTGGCAACCACCGTTCCGCCGTTCGATCCACCTTCGGGGCCCAGGTCGATGATATGATCCGCGGCCTTGATCACGTCCAGGTTATGCTCGATCACCAGTACCGTGTTGCCCAGATCGACCAGGCGCTGCAGCACTTCGAGCAGCTGGCGCACATCGTCGAAATGAAGGCCCGTGGTAGGTTCGTCCAAGATGTAGAAGGTCTTGCCTGTTTGACGCTTCTGGAGCTCACTTGCCAGCTTCACGCGCTGAGCTTCGCCACCTGAAAGCGTGGTTGCAGGCTGACCGAGCTTGATATAGCCAAGGCCCACATCATGCAAGGTCTCGAGCTTGCGGCGCAGCGAAGGGATCTTGCCGAAGAATTCAAGTGCTTCATCAACGGTCATCTCGAGCACTTCGTAGACATTCTTGCCCTTGTAGGTGACCTGCAGCGTTTCGCGGTTGTAACGCGTACCATCGCACACTTCGCAGTTCACGTACACATCGGGCAGGAAGTGCATCTCGATCTTCTTTTGGCCATCACCCTTGCATGCTTCGCAGCGGCCGCCGGCCACATTGAACGAGAAACGCCCTGGTGAATAACCGCGCGCCTTGCTCTCTTGCGTAGAGGCGAACAGATTGCGGATGTCGTCCCAAAGGCCGATATACGTAGCAGGATTCGAACGCGGAGTACGGCCGATCGGACTTTGATCGATGCTGATCACCTTGTCGATCAGCTCCACGCCCTCGAGCTTCTTGAACTTGCCCACCTTGCGATGCGAGTGGTTCACGCGGTTAGCGAGCGCCGGGGTGAGCGTATCGGTCACAAGCGAGCTCTTGCCCGAGCCTGAAACGCCAGTGACCAGGGTTAACGTGCCGATTGGTATCTCGGCGGTAACGTTCTTCAAGTTGTTCTCGCAAGCGCCTTTGATGGCGATCTTGCCACGTTTGGGCTTACGACGCTTGGCGGGGATGGGAATGCATTTTTCGCCACGCAGATATTGAGCAGTGAGCGAATCGTCCGTTTCCATGATCTGCTCGGGGGTACCCTTCGCAACCACTTCGCCGCCATGTTCACCCGCGCCCGGGCCCATGTCGATCACGTAGTCGGCGCTGCGGATGGTGTCTTCATCGTGCTCGACCACCAGCACGGTGTTGCCCAGGTCGCGCAGATGCTCGAGCGTATGGATAAGGCGTTCGTTGTCGCGCTGATGCAGACCGATGGAGGGTTCGTCCAAGATGTAGAGCACGCCCATCAGGCCTGCGCCGATCTGCGTAGCCAAACGGATTCGCTGAGCTTCGCCGCCCGAAAGCGTTGCCGTAGCGCGCTCGAGGGTAAGATAGTCCAAGCCCACGTTCACCAAGAAGCGCAAGCGCTCAGTGATCTCTTTCACGATGGGACCTGCGATTATCTCGTTGTTCTCGCCGAACTGGAGCTTCTCAAAGAATTCGAGTGAATCTGATGCGGAAAGTTCGCAAACATCATGGATGTTCTTGCCATCGATGGTCACTGCCAGGATCGAAGGGTTCAGACGTTTGCCACCGCAGGTAGCGCACGGGATGATAGAGAAATAGCGTTCGTACTTCTGACGCTGGCGGTCGCTCGTCGCCTCTTTGTAACGATGCTCCACCGCCGAAGCGATGCCTTCCCATTCCACGAACCAATAGGTCTCGCGGCCATCCACGGTCACGTAATCAACGCGCACCTTTTCGCCTGGCGCACCATAGAAGAGCTTCTTGCGAACCTTCGCGGGAATGTCCTTCCAGGGAGTGTCAGCATCCACGCCGTAATGCTTCAGCACTGCACGCATGACCTGCGGATAATAGTTCCCTGATTTGAACGGTGCCACTGCACCTTCGTTGAGCGAAAGCTCTGGATCGGGAACGACCAGGTCGGGGTCGACCTCTTCCCTGCTGCCGATACCTAAGCAATCGGGGCACGCACCGTACGGAGCGTTGAAGGAAAAGTCGCGCGGCTGGAGCTCGTCCATGGAATGGCCGTGCTCAGGGCAACCCAAGGCCAACGAGAAGATATATTCACCTTCTGCAAGACCGCCCGTTGCGCCCGAAGACACCGTGCGCTGGCCGCCGAGCGGATCGCCATTGCTATCGAGCAGCTGCACCAACACGCGGCCGTCTGCCAGTTTCGTAGCTGTTTCAACCGCTTCAGCGATGCGACTCTGTGCCGACGGCTTCAACACCACGCGATCGACCACAACATCGATGAAATGCTTGATCTTCTTGTTCAAGACGATGGGATTTTCATCGAGCTTGGTTATCTCGCCATCGATGCGTACGCGCGAAAAACCTTCCTTGAGCAGGTCTTTGAACAGCTTGGTGAATTCGCCTTTGCGGCCTGTCACCACGGGCGCCATGATGATGCACTTGGTCTTGCCGTCTTCTGAAAGACGAAGGATATCATCGGTCACCTGGTCGGTGGTCTGCATGCGGATCTCGCGACCGCACTCAGGACAATGCGGGATGCCGATGCGTGCGAACAGCAAGCGTAAGTAGTCGTAGATCTCGGTGGTTGTGCCTACAGTGGAGCGCGGGTTCTTGCTGGTGGTCTTCTGGTCGATGGAGACCGACGGGGAAAGGCCGTCGATCGAATCCAGATCAGGCTTGCTCATCTGACCCAGGAACATGCGCGCATAGCTCGAGAGGCTCTCGACATAGCGGCGCTGACCTTCGGCGTAGATGGTGTCGAACGCGAGCGAGCTCTTGCCCGAGCCCGAAAGGCCCGTGATCACCACAAGCTCATCGCGCGGGATGGTCAGATCGATATCTTTTAAGTTATGTTCGCGTGCACCTTTGATGACAATGGACTGCTGTGCCATATATACACTCTTTCTTGAAATGTCTGATGTGCTGGTCTGTTTTTGCGGGTCATCATCATAGCGCGCGATTTTCCTCCGAGCAATTCGCCCCACGTTTCGTTCATAATTCACGAACGAATTGGGGACGGGTTCATTTCTGTCCGGGTGTGAATACGCAAGTACGATTGCAAGAGAAAAAATTGCCATAGCGGGATAAGCAAAACTCAACAAT
>NZ_CALPCD010000007.1 GCF_943192915.1 Anaerotardibacter muris | reverse complement strand
GGCGTAGCCCTTTTTGTCCACAAACTCCGAGTGGACAAAAAGGGCTACGCCCCCAATCTGTCTACAAAACGAAAGGCCAGCTCGACTTGCGAGGTGGCCTTTCATCTATCGTACTGAACCGATTCTTATCGGGTCTTGTTCCAGTCGATGAAGAAGAGGTTTGAGTTATTCTGCCTCACGCATTGCCTGGTCTGCATTGAATGCAACTGCTGCAGCTGCTGCAGCACCAGCCTCGTCGCCTTCAGCATCAAACTCTTCAACAGCAGCCTGTGCTTCGTTGAGGACGTCATACTCCGTCTTCTCAAGATCCTTGCGAGCGATACGATCCAGTTCTTCATTTGAGAGTTCCATCGTTAACACCTTCCTTGTTCCGATGTAGGTTTTCTTGATGTCTCTATTGTAGGAAACCCTCACTTGAAAAGCGATTACCGCCGCCTTACCGCTTTCTTTCGATTCGGTTACAACGCACCAGGAAACGCATCGGGGACGGGTTCATTTTTGTCCGGGACACTTTGGGGACAGGTTCAAACCCGTCAAAAGAAGGAGCTGAAGCTGTCCCCTTTTTGTCCGGGACAAAAATGAACCCGTCCCCGATTACAAGGCTAGCGCTTCTTGAAGATGTTCTTCACGCCTAAGGTATCTTTGATGTCACTGAACGCTTCAGAGAATTCACCGACCACTTCTTTGCCGTCCTTGTAGATGGAATTGAGGGTCCGCGTTGCGCCTGCGAGGGTCTCTTTAGCGGATTCGGAAAGGAAGCCTTCGGTCTCCTTGTCATCTTCATTGTCGTCTTCACTGGTACTTTCGGAAGACTCTTTCTTTGTTGCTTGAGACTCTGCTGGTGCCGCTGTTGCAGCTGATGCCGCTTTCTCAGTACCGGCTTGAGAAGCACCCTTCTGTGCAGCTGCATCGAATTCTTCTGAGCGTTCGCTACTGAGCGGCTTCAAAGGTACGCTTCCCGCAAGCTTCTTCTCAAGCTCGACTTCGATAAGGTAGACCTGGTCATCGATCTTATCGAGCTTCTTATCATAACCGCTCAGCTCGAAAGGGATCTCACGCACCACTTGAGCAAGGTCGTCCAAGCGAGCATGGAGCTTATCGATCATCGCCAAAACCGATTCGTTCATGGCTTCCTCTTTCTCTTAGCGCGAACACTATGCAGGGCTCGCAAACGAACGCCAACGTAGCGCTACTAACGATAACGCTGTTTCATCGCGCGATCGATCTCGCGCTTCGAATCGCGCTCTGCCATGGCAGCACGTTTGTCGTAGAGCTTCTTGCCGCGCGCAACGGCAAGCTCGATCTTCACACGAGAATTATCGTCGAAGTAGATCTTTATCGGCACAAGCGCCATGCCGCGCTCTTGGGTCTTACGAGCAAGGTCGCGGATCTGCGAGCGATGCAGCAGCAGCTTTCGTGTGCGATCAGGGTCGGGGTTTGCCAGGTTGCCGTGGCTATAGGGCGCGATATGAAGGTTATGCAGCCACACTTCCCCGTTACGGATGAGCGCGAAACAGTCGGTGAGCTGGCAATTATTCTCGCGCAACGAGCACACTTCCGTACCCGTGAGCACAAGACCAGCTTCGTAAGTCTCGAGGATCTCGTATTCGTGAAATGCGCGACGATTCTTCGCGATGACCTTCTCAGCGTGAGCCATGGCTACATTCCTGGTACGAAGGATACGTCTTCATCAAGATCGAGGATGAATTGCACGAGCAGCTTCACGCAGCGCTCAAGATCTTTGAGCGCGAGCACTTCGGTGGGAGTATGCATATAGCGCAGTGCGACCGAAACAAGGCCAGTAGCCTTACCGCCACGCTGGACCTGCATAGCGCCAGCATCCGTGCCCGTCACGCGTGGCTCGGCTTCGATCTGCACCTCGATGCCTGCTTTCTCTGCAGCTGCTACCAGGCGCTCGAAGATGACAGGATTGATATTAGGACCACGTGCGATGACCGGGCCGCCGCCGCATTCCAGCTTGCCGTACTTCGCAGGATCGATTCCTGGATAGTCGGTAGCATGGGTCACATCGAGCGCGATCGCGATATCAGGATGGACACCGTAGGCTGAAGTAGTGCCGCCACGCAGACCGATCTCTTCCTGGACCGTGGTAGCGCATACGTAGTCGCCTGATGCGCCGCCCGCCTTGGCCAGCTCTTCGAGCACACGTACCGCGATATAGACGCCCATCTTGTCGTCGAAACCACGCGAGACCGCCATGCCCTTGCCGAATTCTTCGAAACCTACGCCGTAGGTGATGACATCGCCGATCGAGACGATCTCTTTCACTTTCTTGGCGGGCATGCCTAGATCGATGACAAGATCATCGAGCGGCGTAACATTCTTACGTTCATCAGGGCTGATAAGGTGAATGGGCTTACGGCCTACCACGCCGCGATACGTGCCTGTTTTCGTATGCACGTCTACACGCATCCCGGGGAGGATGGCCGCGTCAACGCCACCGACCGCAGCTACGCTCAAAAAACCACCATCGTTGATGTAGGTGACCATGAGGCCCACCTCGTCCATATGGGCCGCGATCATGACCGATGGACCTTTACCCGTGCCTTTCAAGGTTGCGTGGACCGAACCCATCACGTTGGTCTCGATAGTATCGGCAACGCTGCCAAGACGCTCACGCACGAGCGTGGCGACACCAACCTCGGTACCGGTGACCGAAGGTGTCTCGAGGATGCGCTTGAGGAATTTCTTATCGACTTTGGTCATACTGCTTCCTTGCTCTTTCGTGGTTGATAAGGGAATAGGGCTTCCCTGCTCGGTCGGCTGCAGTTGCGTTGCGGACCAGGCTGGCCTGTCCCCAAGGTGTCCGGGACAGTTTTGGACCCGTCCCCATTCTGTCCGGGACAGTTTTGGACCCGTCCCCGAAGTGTCCGATTTGTCCGATTTGTCTGGGGACGTCCAATTATAGCGCGTTCGGGGGCATCTTGAACAAGACTTGACGGCTGCGCCAGTCGGCTTCGGCAAGCATCACGTTGAGCTTCTGGCCGATGCGATAGGTACGTCCCGTATCCGAACCCGTGAGCACGCCGCGTTCAGGGTTGTAGGAGAAGTATTCATCCCCCAGCTCTTCAATAGGCAGAAAACCCTGCACGGTATTCTCCATGCGCAGCACCACCCCGAAGGTGGACACGCTATAGATGATGGTCTCGAAGTTCTGACCGATGAAATCCTGCAGATACTCGATAAGCTTGACCAGCTGAGACTGAAGCTCTGCCTTTGCGGCGATACGCTCGGTCTCAGAAGAATGCTCAGCGATCCAAGCAGAAGAATTCTTCTCCGCTTCGAAGGTCTCGGATTTCGAACGAAGCGCTTCTTTGACCATGCGATGCACGAACAAGTCGGGATAACGCCTGATGGGACTTGTGAAATGGCAGTAATCCTCGAGCGCAAGGCCATAATGGCCCGTTTCGGTGGTGGAATAGATCGCCTGTTTCATGCTTCGCAAGAGCAGCATGCTCACCAATTCGTGGGTCTGCTCGTCAACGGGTGCATCGAGCAATTCCTGGAGTACGTGAGGATTGCCTGCCACGAAGAGCGTCTTGTCCAGCGTCTTATACGCATCGAACTCTTGCAAGATCTCGTAGAGCGAGAAGAGCGAGTCGCGACCTGGTGCCGCATGGGTACGATAGATGCAGGGCATAGAGCGATCGGTGAGCCACTGAGCCACCAGGTGATTGGCCAAGATCATGCATTCTTCGATAAGACCCGTGGCCTCTGTGCGCCTGCGATATTTGATACCCGTGGGCCGCCCTGCTGGATCCAAGATAGCACGTGCTTCAACTCGATCGAATTCCATGCAACCAGCGGTATAACGCTTCTTGTAGAGCTTCTTGGCAAGCTCGTTCGCCTGCCTGATACGATGAGCAACTTCGCCTACCATGCTATCGGTGAGCTCATTCGCCCCGAAGGGTGCCTCTTTCGCACGGAACGCCGCGACCATCGCATCTTCGTTCGCATCGATGATAGCCTGAGCCTGATCGTAAGACAGGCGTGCCTTGGAGCGGATCACACTAGGAAAGATATCGACCTTCTCCACCACCGCGTCCGAAGCGCGGAGCACCACATCCACTGAAACCGCGAGACGGTCTTGGTCAGGCACGAGCGAGCAGAGCTCGTTAGAAAGCTGTTCGGGCAACATCGGGATAACGCGGTCGACCAGATAGACCGAACATCCACGGCGGCGCGCATCGTAATCGAGTGCGGAATCGAAGGGAACATAACCCGAAACATCGGCGATGTGCACACCCAAATGGATGCGGTCGCCGTCTAATTCCACGGAAAGCGCATCGTCATAATCCCGCGCATCAACAGGGTCGATGGTGAAGATGAAACGATCGCGCAAGTCGCGATAGCCATCCGCCAGTGCGCCCCCTATATCCAAGGTACAGGCTGAAGCCTCTTCGAGCGCCTGGTCATTGAACTCAGTCTCGAGCTTGTGCTGCGCGATGATAAGATCGATCTCCAGGTTACTATCATCACCTTTACCGATCACCCGTGTCACGCGGCCTGTTGCCGCAGAATTGCGCGAGGGATATTCGATGAGCTCGACCTCGACCAAGCTCCCCTCTTCCACATCTGGACTATCTTTGCGCAAGGTGAAGATATCATAGGGAATGCGCGTATCAGACGGAATGACCACGCCGAATGGCTCAGCGATCTCATAACGCCCGATGATACGTTCGTTCGCGCGTGAGATGATCTTCGCCACGCGACCTGTAGGCTTACGCGACGAGATGCCACCGGGCTTTTGGTAGCGTCCACGATTGCTGCTGATGCGCCCGACTTCGACCAGGTCACCTGGAAATGCGCCATACATCTTCGATGCAGGGATGAAATATTCGCCTTCGGCAGTCTTCACGAAACCGAAGCCGCGAGAAGTGATCTCGAGGATGCCTTGCGGACGAGAGCGCGGATGCTTGCGCGCTTTCGAAGATCTACGAGCCATGGTCACGCTTCTTTCTATCGGTTGGAAGCAGCGATCTCGAGCGCGATGGGGACCTGACGATCGGTATTGGAGATGACGACATCAGGGGTCACACCTACCCCATCGATAGCGCGACCCGAGGGGGAAAGATACGTAGCCGCGGTATAGCGCAGCGCTCCCCCGAATGAAAGCGGCTGCATGACCTGCACCGATCCCTTGCCTTGAGTCTGAACGCCCACGATGATGGCGCGATGGGAATCTTGCAACGCCGCAGCTAGGACCTCGGCCGAGCCTGCGGTCTTGTCATTGACCAATACCACGAGCGGAACGTTAGTGACATCGCCACCATCAACGGTCTTCGTTGAAGTATTATCGCCCGACTTGATCTGCACGACCGTACCGCTCTGGATGAACAGCGAAGCGATCTCGATCGCTTGAGTAAGATAGCCACCGGGGATGTTGCGCAGGTCGAGCACGATAGACTGCGCGCCTTCGCCTTCGGCTTGTTCGATGGTCTTCTTCAGCACCTCGGCACAATCGGATCCGATCTGCTTCACTTCGATATATCCCGTGTTATTGGAGACGCTATAAGTGATATTGGTCTCAGGAGAGTCCACATAATGCAATGAAGTATTGAACGTAGTTCCGCCACCCGTGGTGTCCTTGCCTGGACGACGCCAGGTGATGTAGACCACTTCACCTTCATCGCGACTGATGGTGTTGGTCACCTCGGGCATGGACCATTGGTCCTTCTTCTCACCATCGATCGCCTCGATATAGTCGCCCGGGAGCACGCCCATATTGGCCGCCTCTGAGCCTTCAAACACATCGACCGCATAGCACGAGCCATCGTTCTCACCAAAGAGCACACCGATGCCCGAGCTGGGATTGGTAACGCTATTCAAATACGTTTGATAGCTTGCGGCGTCGAAATAGCGCGCGTAGGGATCATCCATGGTCTTGATGAACGCATCGAGCGTGGCGGTAGTAGCAGCGGTCAAGTCGTAGGTATCCACGCTATCGTCGGCGATGATGCCCTGAACTTCTGCTACGCGAGCCGAAAGAGAATCGTAGGTATTGCCTGAGACCGTTTCGCCTGGATTGACCTCTTGCTGCACCGTCAGATTCGAAAAGCCCATCAGCTCGAGCAATTCCGAATTACCACGCAGAGCAAAACCTGCCACGAAAACGGCAATGAGCGCAATGCAAACACCAACGATCTTGATGATGCTCGCATTGCGCTTTTGGATGACTTGCGTTTGCTTCTTTTCAGACGGACGCTGCACGAAATGCCTGTTACTTCCTCGCGCTTAGACCTTCAAGTAGCGGCGCATCGCGAAGACAGAACCCAACAGACCGATGACCAGGCCAGCAGCGAGCAGGGCCACATAGATGAGGATGAACGTGCCCGTGTCCACGTTGATGGGCAGCCATGGAAGCGTGGTGGTGACACGCGGCAGCACGAACAGATGGATGACCTCGATGACCGCGATAGCGAGCACCGCACCGATGATAGCGTGGAGCGCACCTTCAGCAAGGAAAGGACCGCGGATGAAGCCATTGGACGCACCGACCAAACGCATGATGGCGATCTCCTTACGGCGGGCAAGGATAGCCAAACGGATGGTGTTATTGATGAAGATGAAGGCGATCAACACGAGCACCGCAATAAGGCCAATACCGATATAGCGGATGGCATTAGTGAGCGAGAAGAGCTTATCAACGGTCTTCTGACCATACTGCAGCGAATCGGATGGATCTTCAGGATTGTCGCAGATCTCGACGAAGGTGGGGTCATTCAAGATCTGGCTTGCGATCTCTGAGACCGACTGTGCTTCGCTCAAGTTCACATCGATGGAAGCAGGCAGTGGATTCTCGCCATCGAGCTGAGCCACGATATCGGGATTCGAGGTCATGGAGTTGGTGAAGTTCTCGAGCGCCTGATCCTTGGTAGTGAAACCAACGCTCTCAACGCCGTTCAAACCACGGATGTAATCCTCGACCGCATTGATGTCTTGCTCTGAAGCATCATCGGCAACGTAAGCCGTGATGGAAACCTGATTTTCCACCGAAGCGATGACATTGTTGATGATGACGCCGCAAATGCAGAAGATACCGATGATGAGCAACGACAGGAAGATGGTGATGATGGAACCGAGCGTGGTGGACAGGTTTCGCGTGAAGCCTGTGAGCGACTCTCGGAAGAAATAAAGCAAACTAGACATCGAAACCGTACACTCCTCTATCCTGGTCACGCGTGAGGTGACCCTTGTCGAGCGCGATAACGCGACGCCTCATGTTGTCGACCATCTCTCGGTCGTGGGTGGCAACGAGCACCGTGGTACCCGTGCGATTGATGCGCTCGAGCAAGTCCATGATGCCGCGGGAATTCTGGGGGTCCAAGTTACCAGTGGGCTCGTCGCAGACCAAGAGCGGCGGACGATTCACGATGGCACGCGCGATACTGACGCGCTGCTGCTCACCACCAGAAAGCTGATCGGGACGCTTGTCGAGCTTATCAGCCAAGCCGACCAAACGGAGCACTTCAGGAACCTGAGTGCGGATGATGTGGCGCGACTTGCCGATAACTTCGAGCGCGAAGGAAACATTCTCGAACACGGTCTTGTTCGGCAGGAGCTTGAAGTCCTGGAACACGCAACCGATGTTGCGGCGCAGATACGGCACGCGCCAGTTGCGCATGGTCGAAAGATCTTCGTCTGCAACATAGATGTGACCCGAAGTGGGCTTCAGTTCTCGCGTGAGCAGACGAATGAACGTGGATTTGCCCGAACCTGAATGACCGACCAAGAAGACGAATTCGCCAGGATAGATATGCAGCGAAACATCGTCAAGTGCTGGTTTGTTAGGCTGAGCAGGATAAACCTTGGAAACATGGTCGAAGGTGATGACGGGATTACCCGTGGATTGATTCACCGCTTCGACGTTCACGGTTGGCAGCGCTTCAGAAAGCTGCGCTGTCAAATTGGCCGCGGATGGTGGGGCGGCATGTTTGCCCGCGCCTCCGCTCGTGAGATCTGTCACAGCATACTCCGTTCGTAGTGTCGATTCTGAGACAAGAAAATTATACCAATGTTATTTGCGAGTGACGGCTTTTTTCGCTGCTTGCACAATTGAAGCGGCATCAAGGCCGAAATACGCCATAAGTTCTTCAAACTCGCCAGACTTGCCGAAACGATCGCGGACCGCCACGAATTCCAGCGGCACGGGCAATTCTTCGGCACACAATTCACTGACCGCAGAGCACAGGCCACCATAGATGGAATGCTCTTCTGCCACTACCGCACAACCAGTCTTGCTAAGTGAAGCCAAGATGGTCTCGCGATCAAGAGGCTTGATAGAGAACGCATCGATGACCTCGGCAGAGATACCTTCAGCAGCCAACAGGTCGGCAGCCTTGTTCGCCTCTGCGATCTCGATGCCACAAGCAACGATGGAAACATCGCTCCCTTCACGCAAGACATAGGCCTTCCCTACTTCAAGCTGCACATCGGGCGCATAGACGGCAGGGACCGAAGCACGTCCCATGCGCACATAGACCGGACCTGGGGTATGAGCCGCCAGTTTGAGCGCTGCGCAGGCTGCAGCATAGTCTGCAGGAACGAGCACCTTCATGGGTGGCAGGCCACGCATGAGCGAAATATCTTCGAGCATCTGATGCGAGCCACCATCGGGGCCGACCGAAACACCAGCATGCGTAGGGGTGATCTTCACATCGAGATTCGCATACGCAACGGTATTGCGGATCTGATCGTAGCATCGTCCTGTACCGAATACGGCGAACGAACCAGTGAAGGCGATATTGCCAGCCAGCGCAAGACCTGCGGCGATATCGATCATGTTCTGCTCCGCGATACCTACGTTGAACAGGCGGTCATGCTGTGACTGACCTGCCTGACCGAAAGCCTTGGTGGTGGTCGAACCCGTAAGGTCTGCGTCTACCGCCACGATGGGCAGGCCTTCGTCGAACAGTTCAGCGAGCGTCTTACCGAATGCCGCGCGCGTAGCCTTCTTCTCTTGAGCCTGAGCGGCATCTGCGAACTTAATCATCGTTAACCTCGCTTCCCAGCTCTGCAAGAGCCTGCTTGGTCTCTTCGTCGTTGGGGGCTTTGCCGTGCCAGCCAGCCTGATTCTCCATGAAGGAAACTCCCTTGCCCTTCACGGTCTTCGCGATGACCGCTTGTGGCTTACCCGTGGGAGCATTTTGAAGCGAGTTGAAGAGCTCGATGAGCGCATCGATATCGTGACCGTCCACGTGATGAACTTCCCAGCCGAACGCTTCGAACTTTTCGTCAAGACTTCCCGCCGAGCACACGTCTTCGAGCGCACCGTCGATCTGCAGACCATTCGCATCGATGATAGCCACCAGATTGCCCAGCTTTTGGGCTGCAGCGAAGTTCGCCGCTTCCCATACCTGGCCTTCCTGGCATTCGCCATCACCCAACACGGTGTAGACCTTCGCCGTGCCGCCCTTCAAACGCACACCAGCAGCCAGGCCAGCTGCGATCGAAAGACCTTGACCCAAGGAACCAGTGGACACTTCAACGCCAGGCAGCAGATTCGAATCAGGGTGACCCTGGAGGCGCGTTCCCAATTTGCGCAGCGTGTTCAGTTCTTCTTTCGGAAAATAACCCGCTTCAGCAAGCGTGGCATAGAGCGCAGGAGCAGCATGTCCCTTCGCTAAGATGAAATAATCACGTCCCTCGAGCTTAGGGTTGGCGGGGTCGTAGTTCATCACCCCACCAAAGTAGAGCGCTGACAAGATGTCAGTGCATGAGAGCGAACCGCCCGGATGACCGCTGCCGGCTTCGTGGATCATCTCGATGATGTCACGACGGATGGCGCCAGCTTTTTGATGAGCTTCAACAGATGCCATGATGTCCTTTCGCGCGGGACGGGTTAGAGGGATGCTTTCCAGCGATGGTAACCGATCACGAACTGGTCGATATCGCCATCAAGGGCTGCATCAACATTACCGCTTTCGATATTACTACGGGTGTCCTTGATCAGTCGATAGGGATAGAGGACATAGTTGCGAATTTGACTGCCGAAGGAATTGTCCATCTTCTCGCCCTTGAGCTCAGCGAGCTCCGCTTGGCGCTTCTCTTCTTCGCGTTCATAGAGCTTACCGCGCAGCACGCGGAAGGCAGCTTCTTTGTTCTGGAGTTGCGACTTCTCGTTCTGGCAGGTGACCACGATGCCCGTAGGAATATGGGTGAGACGCACCGCAGAGTCGGTGGTATTGACGCTCTGGCCTCCAGGTCCGCTCGAGCGATACACATCCACGCGCACATCATTAGGGTCGATCTCGATCTCGATGTCGTCGTCGGAGAGCACCGGGATGACCTCAACAGCAGCGAAGGTGGTGTGGCGGCGCTTCTTATCGTCGGTGGGCGAAATGCGCACAAGGCGATGAACACCCGTTTCACTACGGAGCATACCGTAAGCATGACGCCCTTCGACCTGGAAGCTCACGCGGTCAAGTCCGATGCCTTCACCAGGGACCAGGTCGAGCACTTTTTGCTTCCAACCCTTTTGTTCGGCATAGCGCGAATACATGCGATAGAGCATCTCGGTCCAGTCCTGCGCTTCAAGACCGCCGCTGCCAGGGTGGATGGTGATGATGGCATCTGCGCCATCGTAGGGGCCCGTGAACCAGGATTCGATTTCGAAAGCATCGAGCATAGACTCAAGCTGCGAGAGGCATTGCTCTTCTTCAGCAAGGAATGCCTCGTCTTCAGCCGCGAATTCGTGAGCTGTTTGAGCATCTTCGACAAGGGTTTTGGCTTGCTCGAAGCGCTCGATAAGATCACGCACGTCAGATGCGCGCTTCGAGACCTTTTGAGCCGCGTCGGCATCATCCCAGAAACCAGGAGCAGAGACCTGAGACTCGAGCTGCGCAAGCTCTTCGCGATTCTGTTCGATATGAAGAAAACCCTGCGCATCTGCGAGGCGACGCTTGGCTTCGTCAAGAGCGATCATGGAACGGTCCTTAAGCACATTGCATTATGGAAATGACCCTGTCGCGTGAGTTCGCACACGCAACAAAACAGAGTGAGCAAAGAGGGACGCAACCAAGTCCACCCAATCTGCCCACTCAAGATAGTACTACCAAGATGCGTTCTCTATGAGCACTTATCGGTTCGCGCCATGGCATTTCTTGAACTTTTTGCCGCTTCCGCAGGGGCACAGGTCGTTTCGACCCACATTGGCGTAAGGATCGTTCTTGTCCTTCTCGATCGGAGCGTTGCGCACAGGAGCCGATTCCTTGGGAGGCTCAGCAGGCATGCCCTGAGCTGCGACCGCTGCTTGGCGTACGCGCTGCGCCTGAGTCTCGCCCGAATTGAGCGCCTCTTCAGGGTTCGAATAGCTGACCGCGCCATCGAGCGGTGTCTCTTCGGCTGGTTCAAGCTCTTGGACCACGATAGGCGCACGGAGCAAAAAGCGGAGGAAATCTTCATAGATCGAATCGGTCAGCGAGGAGAACATGCTGTGAGCTTCTTCGCGATATTCGACCAGCGGATCGCGCTGACCATAAGCACGCAAGCCGATGGAAGCCTTCAAATAGTCCATATCCTGCAAGTGCGACATCCACTTGGTATCCAGGAATCGCAACATGACCTGGGACTGGATATCTTCGAACACAGGGCCGATCTGTTCGGCGCGCGTGTCGTAGCGATCCTGGAAGTACTCACAGATCTTGTCGATGAGCGTATAGACATTGTCGTCGTGGTCGATGTTCTCGACACGTAGCTCAGAAGAGCCGGTCATCTGCTCGAGCCATTGGTTCAGTGGTTCGGTATCCCAGTCGTCGCTGACCATCTTGGGCGAGCACCATTCGAGCACATTCTCTTCGACCGCATCTTCGATGATCTGCGGGATACGCTCGGTCAGGTCCTTACCTTCAAGGATGGCGTTGCGTTCCTTGTAGATGGCTTTACGCTGCAAGTTCATGACGTCGTCGTATTCAAGAACGTTCTTACGAGCGGAGAAGTTCACCGATTCAACTTGTCGCTGAGCGGTCTCGATCGCCTTCGAGACCATGGAAGCCTGGATGGGCTGGTCTTCGGGAAGGCGGGTCTTCTCCATCATGTTCGAGATGGAATCCATCTTCGAACCGCCGAAGAGGCGCATGAGATCGTCTTCGAGCGAGAGATAGAACTGGGTTACACCAGGGTCGCCCTGACGACCAGCACGACCACGGAGCTGGTTGTCGATTCGACGGCTCTCATGGCGTTCGGTGCCGATGACGCACAGACCGCCTGCTGCCAACACCTCGTCCTTTTCCTTTTCGGTGATAGCCACGGCGCGGTCGCGCGCCTCTTCGTATTGCTGCGTGGTGGGCTCTTCGTCTTCCTCTACCACTTCGACCAAGAATTCTTGAGCAA
The DNA here is from genome assembly GCF_943192915.1 of Anaerotardibacter muris. Taxonomy (GTDB): domain Bacteria; phylum Actinomycetota; class Coriobacteriia; order Coriobacteriales; family Eggerthellaceae; genus Anaerotardibacter; species Anaerotardibacter muris. The sequence goes on along the minus strand of NZ_CALPCD010000007.1, from coordinate 78,447 downwards.
GCTGGTCGGGGTTGCCGCCCAGCAAGATGTCCGTACCACGGCCAGCCATGTTCGTTGCGATGGTGACCGCACCTTTGCGGCCCGCCTGAGCAACGATGGACGCTTCGCGTTCATGGTTCTTCGCGTTCAAGACTTCATGCTTGATGCCGCGCTTTTGGAGCAGACGGCTCAAGCGCTCGGAACTTTCGATCGAGACCGTACCGACCAGACACGGCTGACCTTGCGCGTGGCGCTCAGCGATATCATCGGCGACCGCGTTGAACTTCGCATCGACCGTGCGATAGATCAGGTCGTTCTTGTCATCGCGCGCAACGGGACGATTGGGCGGAATGGCCTGAACAGGCAGGTTGTAGATCTGGCGGAATTCGGAGTCTTCGGTCATAGCTGTACCGGTCATGCCCGAGAGCTTATCGTAGAGGCGGAAGAAATTCTGCAGCGTGATGGTGGCCAGCGTCTGGTTCTCTTGGCGCACCAGAACGTGCTCTTTTGCTTCGAGCGCCTGGTGAAGACCTTCGGAATAGCGGCGACCTTCCATGATGCGGCCCGTGAATTCATCGACGATCTTCACTTCGCCGTTCTGCACCACGTAGTCCACGTCGCGCTTGAACAGGAACTGGGCCTTCAAGGCCTGCTGCAGATGATTGGGCATCTGACCCGATGGATCGCCGTAGAGGTCTTCGATACCGAGCTGGAATTCGACCTTTTCCAAACCCGCTTCAGTGGTGTAGATGGTCTTCTTCGCTTCATCCATCTCGAAGTCGACGCCGCGCTTAAGCGACGGAACGATCGCAGCGAACTTCTGATAGAGCTCAGCCGCCTGGGAACCAGCGCCAGAGATGATCAACGGAGTTCGTGCTTCGTCGATGAGGATGGAGTCGACCTCGTCTACGATGGCAAACGCATGGCCGCGCTGAACGCGACGATCAGCACGCGCCACCATGTTGTCGCGCAGATAATCGAAGCCGAATTCGGAATTCGTACCGTAGGTGACATCAGCCTGATACTGCGGGATCTTCTCAGCGGGGTCCATGCCGTTTTGCAGCAAGCCGACCTTCATGCCAAGGAATTCGTAGACCTGTCCCATCCAGGCACTGTCTCGAGCGGCCAGATAGTCGTTGACGGTAACGATGTGGACGTTGTTGCCGGGAAGCGCATTCAGATAACCCGCTAGCGTGGAGACGAGGGTCTTACCTTCACCAGTCTTCATTTCAGCGATCTTGCCATCATGCAAGGCCATGCCGCCGATCAATTGAACATCGAAGTGGCGTAGACCCAAGGTACGCTTACTTGCCTCACGAACCGCTGCGAAAGCTTCAGGAAGCAGGTCGTCGAGCGATTCACCTTGGTCGAGGCGTTCGCGGAATTCGTTAGTGATATTGCCAAGCTCTTCATCGCTCTTGGCTTCCATTTCAGGCTCAAGGGCGTTGATCAGATCGACCGTAGCCTGATATTTCTTCAAGGGGCGATCTTCGCCCATGCTCAAGATCTTAGAGAAAAATCCCATGTAGAAGGGCCTTTCTGTGATGTGTTTATACGGATGTCGACAGGTGTGCGTTTGCAGTTGCATTCCGGCTCGCAACGTGCCACGCCAGACCCGCTGACAATTGTTAACCATTGTACGCTTTTTCGCTGCGAATCGCCCAGTTCATGCATGGAACATACACGAAGTCGATACCCCCTTCACAATGCCACCACACCCACGTGCCCATCGGGCACCTCGGACACTTTGGGGACAGGTCCGTTTTTGTCCCGGACACTTTGGGGACAGGTCAGAATTCCCATTTGGTGATCTTGGCCTGTCCCCTTTCTGTCCCGGACAGGATTAAACCCGTCCCCCCTCCTTTTTTGCGGTCTGGGCGGCTTAGCGACTACTACGAGACATCGCGTAGGATGGATTCGTAAAGCTCGCGCAAGCGCGCAGTGCCTTCTACGCCGAATTCATCGATGAGCGCACGACGGCAGACGAAGTATTCGTTCAGCGCTTCGCCATGGCGTCCGAGCTTCCACAACGCCAGCATCAGCTGATAGCAGACATCCTCTCGCGTTGGCTCGTTAGTGAACGCGAACTGGAAGAACCGCAGCGCTAACGTGGTCTTGCCCTGCTTTCGCAGATGCAATCCACTCTGGATGAGCGCATCGAGCAAATGATCCTGATAACGCTTGCGGTATGCCACCACTTCAGCTGTTTCCACGCCCGGAAGCAGCGGACCACGGTACACATCCTCAAGTTCGTCAAGGATGACCTCATATTCGCGCGTTTCGAGCGTTTCGCTGCGCAGCTGCTTGCACAGATCGGCCAGCACATGGATATCGGTCTCCACCAGCGATTCGTTGATCGCGATCGACTGCGGGAAGCTCTCGAAGAACGGGCATTCACCTGCTTTATTAGTGATGCTCTTGTTCAGCAAGCTCCACATACTGTAAAGATTCTGGCGCGCGTTGCGTTCAGGCGCTTCGGGCCACATCACGCGCTGGATCCAAGGACGCGACACTTCGCGGCCTTCGTTTATGGCCAGCAGCGATATGAGCAGACGAAGTTGCTTGCGCACCTTGTTCTGGATGGTGATCGAGGGGTCGCGCGCTTCGATCTCGAAGCGACCGAGCGTATTGATACGAAGCAGCTTTTCTTGACCCTTCTTCATTGAGCGTCCGCCCTTCTTATCACTTGCGGCTAAGTCAAGTGCACCCGTAGCTTGTTGCGCGCGCCACTGCCTACGCTGACCAATAAGGCTCGTCCGTCCTGCTTCGATGCGCTGGAGCAGATCGTCACCTACGAACAAATATACGCGCTCGCCGAAGACCCGCTGAGCCTTCTCGAACAAGAAGAGCTCGTAGCTATTCGCTGGCAACGTGGTTTCCTGACGTGCGAGCAATCGCGCAAGATGATCTTCCAGACGCTCGAGAAGCTCGCTCTCTTTTCGAGCGCGCGACTTCGTCCGCGACGTCCGCCGTCGATCGCCCGATTCGATCTGCTCTTCCTTGCTGAGAAGCTGCGTGCTCCAAAAATGTATGAGCAATTGGACGAATAGCGCAGCAACTGAGAGGCATTCCTTTACTGTGTAGCCTCGAGCTCCGAAACGTTCAAGGAGCACGAACGCCTTATAGGGCTCTACTAAGGTTTGCTCGATCAGTTCGAGCGTATCGCTCAGATACGTGAGCGATGAAGTCCCATAAACCTGTCTTACCCTTACCTCTTCGAGCCGCTCGCGAACGCAAGGGAGCAGCGATTCGGGATCATGATCAGGCTCGATCTCGAAGACGATACGCGCAAGGGATACGAAAAGCTCGACCGCACACCGTGTGGGCGCATGGGTCACATTCGAGCGATGTCGTACTCGATCCCCATGCGAGACGGGTTCTTCGTGCGGATCAAGATCTCCGTGCGGACTGGGGTTTCCGTGCGAACTGGGGTCTCCGTGCGGATCGGACTCTTCGTCCTGGAATCTACGTTGGAGCGCATCGAGCGCCATCTTCGCCTGCTTACCATCCCCTATTGTCGCAAGCGACAGGATGACAAGTTGCCAGCGCTCGAATGTATCCAGGACCGACTGCGGCAGCGACGAGGCCAGTCTTAGCAGAGCCAACGGCCGCGTTTCAAGCAAGAGCTTTTGGCCGTATCGATCGAAATACTGCGCCTTGCGATCATTGTCATGAAGGCCGCACACCAGCTGGGTCGCGAGCAATTCTTCTCCTCGTCGCATGAAGCAATCGACCAAGGCTGCGATCAGCTCATCTTCGTTCGTGAACTTCGGAAGTATGTTGGTAAGCGCGCTCAACTGAGACTGAACCATCGAGAACTTGTCGTCGTTGCTCAACGGTGCTGCATGAAACATTGGATCGAGACGCTTCACGCCACAATGAGGAACGTGCTGCTCAAGATGAACGATGGTATTCGTTGGGACCGAATGCACGAACGTGGTCAATTCATGGAGAGCACCCGATCCGAGCAAGATAGCAAGATGCGCGATAGCGTCTTGTTCGTCATGGATCCTCGTTTTAACGAGGGAGCGGAACAGAGCCTTATGCGCAGGTACCTTAGCCCGCCTGAAACCAGGGACCACGGATAAGTCGAACCCCTCGGCTTGATCCGCCGAAGATGACCTGGTCGAGCCATGCAACGAACCTTGAGAACTACTGCCATCCAAGGGTGCAGCTTTTGATTCGCTACCTTCAGACAGCTTGGCTTCCTCCCGCCGCCAACACGCTTGCTCCTCTTCATCGAGCAACAGCTCTCGCGCACAGACAACGAGCGCACTCTGCCCTTCGCGTTTCGCCCAGCGAACATCGACCGTGGTGATCAAGACCTCATGGCCCACATCGAGCAAAAGCTTCACCATCTTCTCGAGCGCTTCAAAACGTGGAGCGGAAAGATGTGGGCAACCATCGACAACGAACAACGTGCACTGAGCCTTTCCTTCAAGATACTGCGCCGTGAATTCATCCGAAGCTGCAGCATCGAGCGCGATCAAGAACGGCAGCTCGCTTGCATCGATCCAAGCAATATGCTCAGCGGCGAAGACTTGTTCTGCATACTGAACAGCCACCATGGTCTTGCCATAGCATGATGGAGCACAGATGACACGAAGGGCATCGCGACGCGAGAGCAACTGCAAGAGCAGTCGATGCCTTTCATGGATCCGATCTGTTCGTTCTGTAGAAGAAAATTGGGTAGGAACCCCTGAAGATATGCATCTCAACATGAGATATACTCCTAAAAATCCGCAATGCAGCTTTTAGGGGTGTTCAGTGTAGCATACAGGCAAAATGCCGCTTTCGGCGCGCCATCGCGTGGGTTGCGCCGCCCTTGGAAAAAATCGTGGTTCGTCCTTGACGCAAACCGTGAATACCGATAATATTTCGATTCGCGTCAGTTCACACTGAGCGACACGTTGGGGTGTCGTCTAATGGTAGGACAGCGGTTTCTGGTACCGTATGTGAGGGTTCGACTCCTTCCACCCCAGCCACATGTGGCCCCGTCGTCTAGCGGTTTAGGACGCCGCCCTCTCAAGGCGGAGATCGCCGGTTCGAATCCGGTCGGGGCTACCAGTTTGAATGCATGGTCAGAGTTTCAGCTCTGGCCTTTTTTATTCTATGAGCCCTTTTTTATCCGCAGCACAAAAAAACGAGCCCAGCAATACGCCAGGCTCGGAATAATGGTGGGTCGGGATCGAACCGACCAGATTCACGATGCTCAAGACTAGTGAATGAAGCACGTGATAACAGTGATCAACGCCAGGAAGATACCGGGCACATTCGCGATGATGATCGGCCACTGACGAGGCTTCGTCCAAATACCGTAGACAGTCCAGAAGCAGCAGTTGAAGAATGCTGCCAAGGGTTGCCAGACAACACCAGGTGTACCTGAAAGGTTTGCCATGATCTGGGGGATGTAGGACACATACATGATCACAGACATGACCGAAGCAATGTCACCGATGATCATGATGACGCGTTCCTTGGAGGTCATCTTCTTCTCGGCGGCACGCTTGTTCTTGATATCGGTCTCGATCTCGGTCTCGGCCTCTTTTACGATATTTTCCTTTACCTCTGCCATTGCTATCAACCTCTCTCCTTGGTCGCTTTGGCAAAACATCTTGTTTTGGTGTGCGAACACATTACTTAGGTTAGCTATAAAATGGCAGCGCTAAAGTGGCGATCAACGAGGGAAAACTCCGCGTTTTCATGCTGTAAGCTTCACGTAACTTTCGAACATGAACGCGGGAAACCGAGAGTATGACCGCGACCGCGTTATTTCTTCTTCGAGCGCTTTTTCTTCTTGGAGCAGGTGCATTTTCCTCCGGGATGCTTGCCGCAATGGCACATCTTGTCATGCTTATGACCATGTTTGTGAGCATGTTTGTGGTCATGCCTATGGTCATGCTTGTGGTCGCACTTGCCCTCTTTATGGTGCTTGCCCTTCTTCTTCGAGCCATGCCCATGATGATGACCACCGCAGCCACAACCATCATCGTGATGATGGCGACTGCAGTGGTCATGTTCGCCATGGTCATGATTGCCGTGGTCATGCTCACAGCCGCAGCCGCAGCCTTCGTCATTAGAGCCTTCGCCACCACCAAAGAGGAACCCGTGCCCGTAGGGATCGCTTTCCACATACAGATTCATGGGATAGGTAAGGTATTCAACTTCGCGAAGCTGGTCGACCGTGATGAATCCCGCAGGGGCATCGATCACCGTTGGGATACGATTCACGATATCAGCACACGTATGCTCGACCGTCGCAGGCTTGCTCACCGCGAACGTGGTATTCGGTTCACCGAGAATACGCCATTCGCACAGGTCACCATCGTCGGGGCCGTATACCTTACCGATGCACTGAGTCTCGATGACCGGTCCTTGATGGGTCTTGGTGATTACCACCGCGCTCATGCCAATGCACTTACCTGCAGGAATGGTCTCGCCTAAAGTTTCGGAATAGGTATCAACCTTGGCGATGAAAGGAATGCTCTTCTGGGTCTGGCTCTTGATGGTCCAACCCATCAGATTGCAGAGCGATTCGTTCGAGTTCCACATATAAGAAGGCTCGACCACTTTGGGGTGCGCGAGCGTTGCCTCGAACTGCTTGGGTGTCAAGCCTACACCGTGGGCCTTTGCCAGCGCCAAGCCATAATCTTCAACATTGTAGCTGGTAGCGCCTTCGATCCGATCGATGCGATGGACGCCGCCTGCCACACAACCCACCATATTGATCCAGTAGATATCTTGCATGCCGGCGCCTGTGACCGTGCAGCCGCATTCTTTCGCAAGAGCATCGATGCGATTGGTTATCTCAGGGGATGTGGTCCACGGATAGATGGCTTCTTCGCAGGTCGTGATCACATTGATGCCGCGAGCAACGCACTCGAGCAGAGCTGGTTCAATATCCTTCATGAAGCTGAAGAGCGTCACGACCGCGATCTGCGGGTCGCATTCATCGAGCACTTTATCCGCATCGTCAGAGATGACCACGCCCAGCTTCTTGCCAAGGCCCGCGAATTCTCCTACATCCATGCCGACTAGCTTAGGGTTCGTGTCGATAGCTCCAACGATCTCGGCACCGTTTTCGTGCATATAGCGCAAGATGTACTTCGCCATCTTGCCGCATCCATATTGGACAACCCGAATCTTTTCTTTGTTCATGGTTGCTCCTTCCTTCTCCGTGCCTATCCTATCACCTGGTAAGCAAAGCTGCACGGTAGAGCTGTAAGTTTTTGACCTGGGGACAGGTCCCAAACTGTCCGGGACAGAAAAGGGACAGGCCAGGCTTGCCAAATGGGATTTCCGACCTGTCCCCAAAGTGTCCGGGACAAAAGTGGACCCGTCCCCTTTACATTTGGGTGGTGTCAAGGAAGAGGGTGAAGGGGCCGTCGTTGACGAGCGAAACTTGCATGTGGGCGCCGAACCAACCGTGCTTGACAGGGATGCCCTCTTGGCGAATAAGATCGACGAAATACCGGTAGAGATGGTCAGCCTGATCAGGTGAGCCAGCTTCCGTGAATGAAGGTCGGTTGCCCTTCTTGCAAGATGCATAGAGCGTGAATTGCGACACTACCAGCACCGATCCATCTACATCACGCAGCGACAGATTGGTCTTACCATTATCGTCCTCGAAGATGCGCAACTTTGATATCTTCGACCAGAGCTTATCAGCCTGCGCTTCAGTGTCTTCATGACCCACACCGAGCAAGATCATATATCCTTGCTCGATAGACGCAGGTTCACTTGCCACGTCATCAAGATTGACGACCGACGCCTGTGTGACTCGCTGGATTATCGCGCGCATCCCCTACTCCTTCGAACGAAACGGTTCATGAAAAGAGGCAGCCCTTGCGAGCCACCTCTTCGTACTTCTTACGTATGGACCGTCGTACCTGCCTACGAATAGCTTCATCGCCTAGGCCTAACGTCTCCTTGAGCGATCTAGGGAAGCAGCAGCTGAGCGATCTGCACCGCATTGAGCGCTGCGCCCTTGCGAATCTGGTCCGCAACCACCCAAAGCGCCAAGCCATTTTCCACGGAAGGATCCTTGCGCAGACGACCCACGAAGGTCTCGTTGGTGCCCGCGAGCAGACCTGGCATAGGATAGAGCTTGTTATCAGTATCATCCATGACCACCACGCCCGGCGCATCCTCGAGCGCCACACGTGCCTGACCTGGAGTGATAGCACCTTCGAATTCCACATTGAGGGATTCGCCATGACAGCGCAGCACGGGCACGCGCACACAGGTAGCGCTCACAGCCAGATCGTCGTCATGCATGATCTTCTTCGTTTCCACTACCATCTTCCACTCTTCCTTGGTGGAATCGTCATCCATGAACACATCGATATGCGGGATGACGTTGAAAGCGATCTGATGAGCGAACGCATCGATATTAAGATCCTTGCCTTCGAGGAATTCCTTGGTCTGCGTGTACAGCTCATCCATAGCAGCCGCACCAGCGCCTGATGCCGCCTGGTAGGTGGAGACCACCACGCGCTTGATGGGCGTGATGTCGTAAAGCGGCTTGAGCGCCACTACCATCTGAATGGTGGAGCAATTCGGATTCGCGATAACGCCGCTGTGCCACTTCACATCTTCAGGGTTCACTTCAGGAACAACCAGCGGCACATCTTCCTCCATACGGAAAGCGCTCGAATTATCGATCATCACCGCACCAGCAGCAACAACAGCCTCGCGCATTTCCTTGGATACGCCCGCACCCGCAGAGAACAGCGCGATGTCCACGCCTTCGAAACTTGCCGGTGTCATCTCTTCGACCACCAATTCGCCTGCAGGAACTTGACCGCAACCCTTGAATGGAAGCTTCTTCCCTGCCGAACGAGCAGAAGCGAGCGCCTTCACTTCTGCAGCAGGAAAGTCCAGGTCATGAAGTACCTCAAGGAATTCACGACCGACTGCGCCCGTTGCACCTGCAACAGCGACGACCGGGTTTGCGGGGATCTGCTTGGTCCAAGCCATGATTAACGTCCTTTGTTCATCTTCGCAGCGATCTCTTCCGCGGAAAGCTGCGTCTCTTCGAAAACACTATCGGAATCGAGTCCGAATTCAGTATGCAGGCACTGGATGGCATCTTGCACCTGATCGCCATCGACCACCACCGACAAACGGATGGGGCTGGTGGAGATCATGACGATATTGATCTTATTTTCAGCCAGCGCTTTGAATGCACGCGCTGCAACACCAGGGCTCGATTTCATACCCGTACCCACGATGGATACCTTCGCGATGTTATCGTCGACCAGCACTTCTGAAGCGTTGAGCTCCTTCGAGATCTGATCGACCGCATCGAGCGCGATATCGCGCTGGGAGCCTGGGAACGTGAAGGAGATGTTCGCTTTGCCATCGCTCGACGCATTCTGGATGATCATGTCGACCGAGACCTTGTTGCTGGCGAGCGTGGAGAAGATGCGTGCCGCCATGCCCGCTTCGTCAGCAAGGCCACGGATGGTCACCTTCATCTCGGATGTATCGTGAGCGATGCCTGTGATCACTGCCTGTTCCATGGTGGGAGCAACCTCCTTGACGATAGTTCCTGGTTCGTCGCTGAATGCGGACCTGGCATGGATGACCACGCCAAACTTGCGCGCGAATTCCACAGCGCGCGACTGGAGCACGCCAGCACCTTCGCTCGAAAGCTCGAGCATGTCATCATAAGAAACAACATCGAGCTTGCGGGCGCGCGGTGCAACGCGCGGATCGGCGGAATAGACGCCGTCAACATCAGAATAGATCTCGCAGATATCGGCACCGATGCCATGCGCAACAGCTACAGCTGTAGTATCAGAGCCGCCACGGCCAAGCGTAGTGATGTCGCCTGAATGAGTTAAGCCCTGAAAGCCTGCCACCACAACGATAGCGCCATTATCGAGTTCGTCGATAATACGATCGGCGTTGATGATCTCGATCTTCGCACGGGAGAATTCGTCGTCGGTTACGATGCCTGCCTGCCAGCCCGTGAAGCTGACCGCACGATGGCCCATAGACTGGATAGCCATGGCCAGCAGCGCCATGGAAACTTGCTCGCCTGTGGAGAGCAGCATATCCATCTCGCGCTTGGTGGGAGCATTATTCACCGCGTCTGCAAGGCTGACCAATTCGTCGGTGGTCTTACCCATAGCGGAAACGACCGCAACCACGCGATCGCCTGCTTCCTTCTTCTTGATAAGGCGTTTTGCTACATTTTGGATGCGTTCGGGCGACGCGACCGATGTGCCTCCGAACTTTGCAACTACTAAAGCCATGTTCTACTTTCCTCGTTTGGAAATCTGCACACACAAACATAGCACAAACGCGCGAAAGCCACGGGCGGGCGTGGCTGGATTGGTCTATTTTTCTGTAAGCGTTATACGAGGTACGCAGCTATGTTTCGGTCGTGTTTCGAGAGGACTGAGAAACCGATGAGAAGCCCTGCCACGCTAGCCGTTCTTCAGCACGATGGCGGTCATCTGATCGGCGATGGTCTCGCATTGGTCGATGCAGTCTTCGAACAGATCGAAGATGGACGACCACACCATAACGCGCATGAAATGCTCAGAGTCTTCCGTGAACAAACGACGCATCGCCTCAAGATAGAGACGGTCGGCCTCTTCTTCTCGATCATTCACTTCCAGAACGCCTGCGCGGAAGGTCTCGGACTTGCGCGCACGAGGGAATTCCTTCACAGCGCCCGCAAGAGCAACGCAGCAATTATGCAAGATGCGAGCGAATTCGATCGCGTCGCTATGCATGAAGCGCACGTCGTACATGTAGAAGCTACGAATGAGCTCCTCGATCTGGTCGACCACTTCATCGAGCGCGGAAGCCAGGGCGGTGATGTCTTCGCGATCGAGCGGCGGCACGAAGTCGGGCAGCAGCGCATCGTGGATGCGATGATGCACTTCGTCTGCATCATTTTCGATCTGATGGGCTTCTGGCAAGCATTCCTGAAGGTCTTCTGCGCATTTGAACGACTCGATAACGGACATGAGCAGTTGCGATTCCTTCACCGCAAGCTCAGCCTGTTCAGCAAAAGCGTCAAAATAGTTGAATTTTCCACTCTTACGTGCCATGCATTATGCCCTTCTTCTTGGGATGTTGCCCTACTTATTGTAGCGTTTCTTTAGCAGAAATAGGCGAACACGCGACGCTGCTCATCGCCGATAGTGGTGAGCGAATTATGACCTGGGAGCACGAGCGTATCGTCGGGCAATTGCGACAAACGCTTCAGCGACTTGCGCATCTGCGCATCATTGCCGCCTTCGAAATCCGTACGGCCGATCGATCCCGCGAAGAGCGTATCGCCCGAGATGAGCACATTGGCGCGCTCGATATATTCACCATATTCCGAATCAAGGAACAAGCAGATACCACCAGGCGTGTGGCCAGGCGTTTCGATGACCTTCCATTTCATGTTGCCCACCGTGACGGTATCGCCATCGTGAAGCTTCACGTCCACCTTGCACGATTCTGCAGTAGGACCGAAAGGCGGCGCAGGCTGGTTCTCGATCACCTTTGCATCCACTTCTGAAGCATAGACAGGCGCGCCCGTAGCATCACGCAATTCGCGCAGCGCGCCCACATGGTCGTGATGATGATGGGTGCAGATGATAGCATCGAGCTTGCGATCGCCCAGCATCTGCAAGATACGTTTCGTGTCCGCAGATGGATCGACCACCAAAAGGCCCTTACCATCAGAGATGAAATACGTATTGTTCTGGATCATGCCAAGGATCAAATAATCGATGTCGACGCATGCACCCGTGACCTTGAAGCCATAATCTCCTCGTGTGACCTCGATCATTGCCATAGTTGCCCTTTCTCTTTCATCTTTCACTCCTCGGTCGCCTAGGATATGACCTGTCGCTTGGACGATCACCTGCCACCTAGGCACGCAGGATATCTTACTTCGTCTATTTCGCTTACTTCGCTTCTACTGCATTCGGCATCATACGGCGCGCCTCGAACACGCCTTCGACCGACTGCAGGCTATGCAGGATACGGTCGATCGCCGCCGTATCGGAAACTTGGAACAAGAAGCGCATCTCTACCATACTATCTCGATGGGTCGTTGACGAAGATGACACCACATTGGCACCATGATCGGCGAAGACCTTCGCCACATCGAGCAGAAGGTTCAAGCGGTCAAGCGCTTCGATGATGATCTCAACATTGAAGGTAACATTGCCCGAAGGCGCGCTATCTGCCCAGTGCACTTCGATGATGCGTTCGGGATGACGCTTCAGGTCGGTAGCATTCGGGCAGTCATTACGATGGACCGAAACGCCGCGTCCACGCGTGACGAAGCCAACGATGTCATCACCCGGCACAGGATTGCAGCAGCGAGACAGGCGCACGAGCACGTCATCGATACCGCGCACCACGATGCCGTTGTCTGCGTGGGTCTCATGCTTCTTCGGGCGCTTCACGCTGGTGAGCATAGGTGGCAGCTTGCCCGTGGAGGAAGCTGAAGCACCGATGCCTGGCTTCTCTGCGTCTTCACTGCCCTGGTCGACCAAGATCTTCAGCAGGCGGTTCGCCACCAGCTGAGCGTTCTCCTTGCCGTTGCCGATCTTCACCAGCATGTCATCCGAGTCCTTGAAGCCCAGGGTCTCGGCTACTTGCTTGATAGCGCGCATGGACTGCGCCGAAGAGATGCCCAGACCATGTTTGCGCATCTCACGTGTGAGCTTATCGCGACCGACCTGCAGATCGTCTCCGCGACTGATCTTCGAGAAATATGAACGGATCTTCGAGCGAGCACTTGGCGTCTTCACGATATTGAGCCAGTCGCGCGAGGGGCTTGCGCTCTTCTGCGTAAGGATCTCGACGCGGTCACCCAGCTGCAGTTGGTACGTGAGCGGCACGATGGATCCATTCACCTTCGCACCCACGCAATGGTTGCCCACTTCGGTATGGATGGCGTAGGCGAAATCGACCGGAGTGGAACCCGCGCGCAAGCTGAGCGCCTTGCCCTTGGGTGTGAACACGTAGACTTCCTTCGGTGCCAGGTCGACCTTCAGCTCTTTCAAGAATTCGCGTGAGTCTTTGGTCTCGTCGGTCCAGTCCACCATCTCACGCAGCCAGGCGATCTGCTTTTCCAGATCCTTGTCGCCCTTGCGGCCGCTTTCCTTGTAGCGCCAGTGCGCAGCAACGCCATATTCGCTGACACGGTGCATCTCTTCGGTGCGGATCTGCACTTCGAGCGGACGACCCGCAGGTCCGATGACTGTGGTGTGAAGGCTCTGATACATGTTGAATTTCGGCATGGCAATATAGTCTTTGAAACGACCGGGCATGGGATGCCACAGCGTATGGACCGCGCCCAGTGCCGAATAGCAATCGCTCACGGAATCAACGATGATACGCACCGCAATAAGGTCATAGAGCTCTGAAAAACCCTTGCCCTTCTTCATCATCTTGGAGTAGATGGAATACAGGTGCTTCGGGCGACCCATCAAGCGCGCTTCAACACCGATCTTCTCCATCTCTTCTTTCAAGATATCGATGACGTTCTGCAGGTACTCTTCACGTTCATGGCGCGTTTCACTGACCATGCGCGAAACCTGTTTGAACTTGGTAGGCTCGAGGTAGAAGAATGCTAGGTCTTCAAGTTCCCACTTGATAGAGCTGATGCCCAAACGATGCGCGATAGGCGCGTAGATCTCGCGTGTTTCGCGTGACTTGAAGATACGGCGGTCTTCGCGCAGCGCAGAGAGCGTGCGCATGTTATGCAGGCGGTCAGCCAGCTTGATGACGATGACGCGAATATCGCGATTCATGGCCACAAGCATCTTGCGGAATGTTTGGGCCTGTTCATCGTTCAGGTCTTCAACTTCGATCTTCGAGATCTTGGTAACGCCGTCGACCAGTTCTGCGATCTCGGGGCTGAACGTATCAGCTACCTGTTCTTTGGTGGTAGAAGAATCTTCTACGGTATCGTGCAGCAGCGCAGCACACAGCGTTTCGATATCCATGCGCAGGTCGGCCAAGATGATAGCCACTTCAACGGGATGGATGACGAAGGGTTCACCCGACTTGCGCAGCTGTCCTTCGTGAGCCTTGCATGCGAATTCGAAGGCGCGCGTGAGCATAGCTTGATCGTCTTCATTCAGATAGCTAGAAGTAAGATCGACCAATTCACCGAAGCGCTCTTCCACCGCAACGCCCGTAGGCGCAGCAGTAGCCGCCAAGATGAACGGATCAATAGAGCCGTGCGAACTTGCATCTTTAGGGGTGGGATGACTATGCGGCATCAAAGACCCTCTTTCTTGTTTCGCGGCAAGAGCGGTTTTTGGATACGACGCTCCAATTCTTCACAAGGTTGATGGAGCACCCAGTCTTGAAAGCGCGTGAACGAAGCGATCTCATCCATGCCTTCTTGATAACGAACGCTTTCGACCAGTTCGACCTTACCCTTATAGTCTACGACATGCAGATAGTGTTGGGTGATGTTATTTGCAGTCTCGGTGCGGGTTTTCACCAGGCCGAGCTCTTCGAACACCGCCACGCCCGAGCGTGTTTGGCTGACGGATATGGAGAAGGTAGGAATGAGCGAAGTAGCGCTCTTAGCCAACTGATCGAAGGCGAACGCATAGAATTCCTGCTGGCTGGCGCGCTGTTGACGGCGCAATTCGCGATAGATCTGGGCCATGTCGTCGTGAGACGGAGTGGCATCGCGCAGGATAGATTGATTGATGGAGCTGTCGCCCTTACCGAAGAGCAAATGAATGTACGCGTCTTCGCCATCGCGCCCCGCTCGACCGCTCATCTGATTGAATTCCACTTCTGAAAAGGGCATATGATAGAGCACCACGTGCCGAATGTGCGGGATATCGATGCCTTCGCCGAAGGCCGAGGTGGCCACCAACACCGAAAGCTCTCCGTTTCGGAAGAGCTCTTCCATGGACGTACGTTCGCTTCGACTTAGGCCCGCATTGTAGAAACCGATGCGATGCGCCAGATGAGGCACTAGTTCGCGCAAACGCTTGGTGAGCATGATGGTCTCCATACGGGAATTCACATACACGATGGTCTGATCACCTTGCGCGATGATGTTGGCAAGATAGAGATCCTTCTTGCGGATGTTGCGCTTGTCATCAACGTGAAGATTAGCGCGCACCGCTTCATCGGTGATGAAGACATCCAAAGGAAGCAGCTCGATGAGCGTTTCGGCTATGTCATCATTCGCGGTAGCCGTGAGCGCGAGCACTTGAGGGTTACCTAGCTTTTCGAGCGATTCGCTGATGTGCTTGTATGCCACGCGGAAATCTTCACGCGCAAGGCCAACATGATGGGCTTCGTCGATGGTGACGAAGCCAACGTTAGCGCACTGGGCAAGCTCGTCAGCATGGCAGGCAAGGTATTCAGGAGTGGTAAGGATGATGTCTGCCTTACCCGCCTCTAGAGCCTGGCGCACGGCGGCGCGTTCTTCGGGTGTGGAAGCGCCCGTAAGCTCGTAGACCGTGATGCCAAAAGGAGCGACCGCTTGGCGCAGGTGGAAGCATTGATCAGAGATGAGCGCACGCAGCGGATACAGGAAGATGCTGGTCTTGTGTTGCTTGAGCGCGAGCTCGATCGCGTAGAGGTGGAAGATGATGGACTTGCCGCGACCCGTGCCCATGAGCGTGAAGACCGAATCCCCCGCTTCCAAGCATTCCAGTGTCTTCAGCTGTGCTTCATGAAGCGTTCGCTGACCAAGGAAAGATTCGACCAAGCGCGTGCGCAAAGCGGCAGGATCGGTCTGCGCAAGGCGCTCCCATTCAGTACGCGATACATCAGGAGAGCCAGAGGTCTCTGCAGACGCTTCTTCACAGCCAATGCTCGAAGCGTTCTGGTCGTAGCGCGAAAAGAGGTCCTGCAAGAACGAACGGCACGAATCGGAACAGTCACAGGAAGACTGAGGATCGACTGGTTCCAGGTAGTCGACCATCGCCTTCACGGTACGGTAATTCTTCCACGTATCGATCTGCGCGCTGAACACCGCGTTCACAACGGTCTTGCACGTTAGCAATTCACTGATGTTCGGGCAGCGGAACATGATGGCAGAAACATTGTGCACGCCATCAGAAAGCTGTGCCGAAAGATGGTCCTTCTGGGCGCCTACCGCTTTAGGCTGCATCAAGAACACGCCAGCCGCTAGATAGCAAGGCTTGGGGTTCTCTTGACCGAAAGGTGCAAGGCGTTCGATCTTCGCCACATTATCGAGCGTGAGCTCTCCCAGATCCACCAGCGCATCAGCCACGATCTTGCCCTCGAAGCTCTCTGCAGGCAGCGCATCCATATAGGCGCACAATTCCTGATAGAATGCATCCAAGTTCTTGGCAGGAAGGGTCACGCCCACCGCGGCGCCGTGTCCGCCATAGCGCGTGAGCAAATGCTTGCACGATTCCACCGCCTTGAACAGATTGATGTCGCCAACACTGCGGCCCGATCCACGGGCCTCTCCATCTTCGATAGTGAAGAGCAGCGAGGGAACGCCATACTTGTTCACCAGGCGAGATGCCACGATACCTTTCACGCCTTCGTGCCAGCCTTGGCCAGAGACGATCAGCGCACGCTGTCCACGGTAGATCTGCGCAGCTTGTTCTTGCGCGATTTCCGATAATTCGGATTCGATCTGGCGGCGCTTATTGTTGTTGTCTTCAAGCTGAGCAGCAAGGTTCATGCATTCAGTAGGGTCATCGCACATGAGCAGATCGAGCGCAAGCTGGGCGTTACCCATACGGCCCGCTGCATTCAAGCGCGGAACCAGCGTGAATCCCAAGTTCACACTGGTAAGTTCGCCTGGCTTCACCTTAGCATGGAACATGAGCGCCTCGATGCAAGGGCGCGGCGCATCATTGAGCATTGCAAGGCCACAGGAGACCAGCGCGCGATTCTCGTCGATCATGGGCATAAGATCGGCCACCGTGCCCAGCGTGGCAAAATCGACCAGATCACGCCAAAGATAAGGCTTTCCCAAGCGCCCACCCAGTGCCTGGACCACCTTCAGCGCAACGCCAGCACCGGCCAGGATAGCGCTTGGGTTGTCCGAGCACTTCGGGTCGATGAGCGGCACGCCTTCAGGAACCAGTTCGGCGGGTTCGTGATGGTCGGTGATGATCACCTTTATGCCGCGCTCCAGCAGGTCAGCCACTTCAGCCTTTGCTGCGATGCCATTGTCCACCGTGATGACCAGGTCAGGTTCATAGGTGAGCACGCGCTCGATAGCTTTGGTAGAAAGACCGTAGCCTTCTTCGAAGCGAAGCGGGATGAAAGGGATAGCATCGGTACCGAAAGCGCGCAGGCCGCGCGTCATGATGGTGGTGGCTGAAATGCCGTCCAAGTCGAAGTCTCCGAACACCAGAATGCGCTCATGTTGTTTGATGGCTGTGACCAGCTGATCGATGACCGCTTCCATGCCTTCGATGGCATAAGGATCCAGCCAGTCGCGCTCCAGCGATGGATTCAAGAAGCGCTCAACAGCTTCATCGGTGGTAACACCACGAGCTGCAAGCGTTGCTGCTATGAAATGAGGAAGATCGAAGCTCTGTGCGATGCGGCGAACCACTGCCCCATCAACAGGCTTAACCTGAATACGCGCTGACATTGCCTACCTACTACGAACGTTGTTTCTCATAGAGTATTTTCGCACAACGCGCGCCCTTTGTGTTGGACACTTTCGGTACACCCTTGGAGACGAGTTCTTTTTCGTAGCCACCCTGGGTGCTGCGGCTGCAAGGTAATCGTGCATAACTTACCCGTTCCGCTATTCGCCCTTCGGGCTCATGCGCTGCACTGCCTCATGCATTTTTATGCGAATTCAGTGTTCAGAGTAAGTTCTGCGCGCTCACCTTACACCCACAGCACCGTGCACGGTTTTTAGACAGAAAGAGTCTAACCCTAAGCGCCCCGTTTAGTTGAAGGTGTTCTGGGTCTTGGCTAGGCCGTTTTTTATGAGGTGCTCGCAAGCATCGGCTGCAGTTTGACAACCAGCTTCGAAGAGTTCCTGGTCTTGCTTGCGCGGCTGCTGAAGAACGAAATCAACCACGGGCATCTTCCCAGGTGGTCGCCCGATACCAACACGAATGCGGAAGAATTCACGTGAACCAGTCTTGTCACAGATGGAACGCAGGCCATTATGGCCGCCATGGCCTCCACCCTGCTTCACGCGGATCGAACCTGGCGCCAGGTCCAGATCGTCATGGATAACGATGACCTCTTGGATGGATGCGCCATATTCCTTCATCAGCTTGGAAACAGGACCGCCCGAAAGATTCATGAAGCTCTGAGGCTTAGCCAACACCACCGCTTCCCCACCAAGCGCCGCAGGTTTCACCTCGGCCACCAGCGAGCCACACTTGTTCTTCCAATAGGTCGCTCCCCAGCGCTCCGCCAGGATGTCCACCGTATCGAAGCCAGCGTTATGACGCGTGTGAGCGTATTCGTCCCCAGGATTGCCCAGGCCAACTACAAGAAACATAGCCACCGTGCGCTAGAGCGCAAAATCCGGATCGAACAGATCGGAGATGGAGCCATTCGAGAAGACGGCATCGATCGCGCGCGCGAACAGCGGGGCCACCGAGACCACCTTGATGGTACCCTTGGCCAGCTCCTCTTCAGGGATGGGAATGGTGTTGCATACCACCACTTCTTCGATATCAGGATCATGCAAGCGCTCGAACGCCGGACCCGACAGGATGGGATGGGTAGCAGTAACGTAGATCTTCTCGGCACCATTGGCCTTTAGCGCCTTCACCGCACCGATAACAGAACCCGCAGTGTCGATCATGTCGTCATTCAAGATGCAGGTCTTGCCCTGAACATCGCCGATCAGCGCCGTGATCTCGGCCGCGTTATGCTTAGGGCGTTCCTTGTGCATGATAGCGATGCTGGCATCGGTAAGGTCTGCCAGCTTCTTCGCAGCCTTCGCGCGACCCAGGTCGGGGCTGACCACGCACAGATTCTCATGATCAAGACCCTTCTTGTTGAAGTAGTCCGCGATGGTCCACAGCGCAGTGATGTGGTTCACAGGAATATCGAAGAAGCCCTGGATCTGTCCCTGGTGCAGGTCGATGGTGATGATGCGATCCACACCCGCCGCGGTGAGCATATTAGCCACCAGTTTCGCCGTGATGGGCTCGCGCGCTGAAGCCTTGCGGTCCTGACGCGAATAACCATAGTGAGAGATAACAGCCGTAACGGTGCGCGCCGAAGCACGATTCGCCGCGTCCGCCATGATGAGCAATTCCATGAGCGCATCGTTGACCGACTCGCCCGCAACGGACTGGATCAAGAACACGTCTGCACCACGAATGGTGTCGTTATAGCGCGCGTAGATCTCTCCGTTAGCGAACTTCTCCAGGTGAACATCGCCCAGTTCAACGCCGAGCGAAGCAGCGATCTCTTCTGCAAGTTCGGGATGTGCGGAACCGGAAAAAACGGCCATGGTCTTCGTCATATTGCTCATGATTCATCGCTTCCTTTATTGAAGGGTTGCAGGTCACCTGACGGCTTATATTCTAGTCAATAACATTCCCGCAGGAATGGAAAATAAATCAGTGGCAGACTCTTGAGTGCGCTGTCCGCCGCGCAGATGATCCTGCTATTCGCTGTCCTTCTTGCTCTTCTTTTCGTTCCAGCCAGCAATTTCGGTCTGGCGTGCACGACCAAGACCGAGCGAACCTGCCGAAACATCCTTGGTGATGACCGAACCAGCACCGATCAAGCAATTCTCGCCCAGCGTTACTGGCGCCACCATCATGGTGTCGCTACCGATGAATGCCCGATCGCCAATGATCGTCGGCCACTTGTTCTCGCCATCATAATTGCAGGTGATGCTCCCCGCGCCGATATTCACATCGACACCCAGCGTTGCATCACCGATATAGGAAAGATGCGGAACCTTGGAATCTTTACCGATAGTGGATTTCTTGATCTCCACGTGAGTGCCTGCCTTGGAGCCATCGCACATGTGCGTGCCAGGACGCAGGTAAGCGCGCGGGCCGCACGAAACATCGTTGTCGATCTGGGACTCCAGCGCGATGGTCTCTTCAAGCGTACAGCCATTGCCCACCACGGTATCCACCAAGCGCGAATTAGGACCAACAACGCAGTCGCTACCCACTTTGGTAGCACCCAGCATGAATGTCATAGGCAGCACTTCGGTATCCGCCTCGATCGAAACATCAGGCCCGATCCAAGTAGTACGCGGATCCATGATGGTCACGCCATTTTCCATATGAAGATCATTGATGCGCTGCTGCAAACATGCGCCTGCTTCTGCCAACTGCTTACGCGAATTCACGCCCAAGCATTCATTCGGATCATCGGTGACCAGCCCGATGACCGGCTCGCCCGCCTCATATGCCAGCGCCAGAACATCGGTAAGATAGTATTCGCCTTGCGCATTTTCGGTCGAGACCTTTTCGAGCGCCTCGAACAAGAAGTCGCGACCAAAGCAATAGAAACCCGAATTGCATTCTTTGATGGCCAACTGCTCGAGCGTGCAGTCCTTATGCTCGACGATGGCGCACACATTGCCCTCTTCATCGCGAAGGATACGGCCATAACCAGTGGGGTCTTCCACTTCCATGGTAAGCACCACCACCGCGGCTCCGTTCTTCTGCTGCAGATCAGCCAGTTCCTGAATGGTCTCAGGACGAATGAGCGGCGAATCTCCCGTGAGCACCACGATCGAACCAGGGTCACCTGCTAAAGCATCACGCGCGATCTTCACCGCGTGCGCAGTGCCCAGCTGTTCTTCCTGAACCACTACCTGCGTATCTTCGACCAGCGGAATGACCTGGTCGCGCTGGTGGCCCACCACCGTAACGACCGACTTGATGCCTGCTTCATGCACCGCATCCACCACCCACCGAACGAGCGGCTTGCCCAATATCTGATGTGCAACCTTAGGCTTTGAGGATTTCATGCGCGTGCCAGCACCGGCAGCAAGGATGAGAGCGGATGCTTCCATGGTTTCCTTTCTAGGACGCGTCATTATCTTCGAGCGATTCGAGCGCCGAACAGAGCGCATCCAACAGCACGATGGCATAATGCTGAGCCGAACGTTCCTCGCCCGCTTCGTACCACACCTTGGAAGGCAGGTGGATGGCGATGCGCGGATGTGCCTGAGCGCGTGCGCTCTGGATAGCCTGCTGCAAACGCAGCGCGAGCGAATCGAGCGGTTCGTAATCAACTACAGGAACGCCATCGTTCGCTTCCTCTTCATCCACCGTGATCTGCACGAACATGGTGGAACTATCGGGTTCAACGAGCAGAGATTCTGCGCTCGTAACTTTCGAATTAGGATTGGTAGCACGCGAGATGTTCGACATGCGCGAAGCAACCGAACGCGTGAACGAAGACGTGCCGAAGAGGCACAGCATGTTGGTCTCGAGCACTTCAGCAGCGCGCGCGAAGCCGAAATGCGGGATGGGCGTGAAAGAGCTGTTGCCCTCCCAAGAATGGCGCAGATTCATGAGCGCCTTGAAGGTGAATGCGCCCGCGATGCCATCGGCAGGCAGGCCTAGGTTCAACTGGAACTTGCGCAACGCCTCTTCAGTGTGAGGACCGAACAAGCCATCGTTGCCACCCGTGGCGAAACCAAGCGCTGAAAGCGCGCTTTGCAGCACACGTACGTCCTTGCCATGGAAGAACGGCAGACGCAGATAGAGCGAACGATCTCCCAGTTCGAAGGATTCGTCAACGAGCTTCGACCAGATGGTCTGATCCACATTGCCATCAGTAGCAAGACCATAATCGCGACAGAACGCCTTCACCGCATCGACCGTGGCCTGTTCATAGATGCCGTCGATACCATCTTCGGGCAAATAGCCAAGCGTTGACAAACGACGCTGCAGGTCTTCTACCGCTGCGCCCTTTTCGTGGATGGTGATGATGCTGTTCGATTCCATGTCCATCCCCTACTGAAGACGCTCCACGAACCAATCGGCCATGGACACGAGCAGGTCACGCGAAATGGACGGATCGACCAGCTCCACCAAACGCGCCTTGGCATCTTGCACCAGCTGATCGGCGTATTCACGCGCATAAGCGATGCTGCCCGAAGCTTCCATGATGTCGACCGCTTCTTGGAGCAGCGCAGGGTCTTTAGTATGCAAGGAAAGTATCTCGATAAGGCGGTCGCGCTGAGGTGAATTCTCGAGCGCATGCACTACCATCAAGGTGCGCTTGCCTTCGGTGATGTCGTTGCGGAAATCCTTCTTGGTCTCTTCTTCGGTACCCACCAAATTCAACAGGTCATCCTGGATCTGGAACGCAAGGCCCGTATCCATGCCGAATTGACGCAAACCTTCGATCTGGTCTTCAGAACCGCCACCCACGATAGCACCAACGGCCAAGGGTACCGCGCCTGAATAATACGCGGTCTTATGGATAGCCATCGTAAGGTAGTCTTCCAGCGAAAGATCGTAACGGCCATCGCGCGCCCAACCAATATCGAGCGCCTGGCCCTCTACGGTGTGCTGCGCCATGGTTACCAGCTCGAGCGCAACACGAACCTTGGTAGCATCGTCGAGCAACGGGTCGCGCATCACGATACCGTTCACCACCGAAAGCGCAAGGTCACCTGCGTTGATAGCAAGGCCTTCGCCAATGGTAAGGTGCATGCAGGGTTCGCCGCGACGCAATTCTGCATCGTCGGCAATGTCATCATGGATGAGCGCTGCAGTATGAAAATGCTCGATAGCCGCGCCAGAAGAGAACGCACGACGATGATCGCCTCCTACCGCATGGGCCGCCGCCAAACAGATGAGCGGACGATGACGCTTACCGCCATTTTCCGAATAGGCAGAAAGCGGACCATAGAGATAGCGTTCCATGTCGGGGTGCGTACCCACAGGAATGAGCACGTTGATGATAGCCCCCGCTAGTTCCGCATATTCGTTCAGATATTGCTCGAAGATCTGTTGGTTCGCTTCAGCCGCTGCAGGAGCAAGTTCCTGCGCGCGCTCGAACATCTCAAGGACTTCGGGCGAATTCAACATCTGGTCTACGGTTGCAAGCTGAGACATAGAGCTTTTCATTCCTGCCGCTGTGTTGGTTAGCATTATTGCGCTTACCGCACTTCGCATGTTCGCAAATCTGAAGATGAGGACGAAGGTGAAAGCGAAAGCAATAGCAAAAGCATCTGGGACACTTTTGCCTCCGTCCCCCTTTTTCACATGCGATCCGTGCCGTATCAGTGAGAACTGGTAGGAGCGGTGGGACTCGAACCCACAAGCCCGAAGGCGGCGGATTTTAAGTCCGCTGTGTATGCCAATTCCACCACGCTCCCACGTGTGGCAAGCGTATCAATCATAGCAAAAGAAGCCAGGCTGAAACACCTGGCTTCGAGAAAATACGGCGTACGAGATGCTCCCCTAGAACAGCAGGAAGAGCTTGGCTAACAGATAGCCGATAAGGCCGCAGCCCGGGAACGTGAGCACCCACGTTAGCACCATGTTCACCGCCATGTTCCAGCGCACCGCGCGTATTCGCTTGGAAGCACCCACACCCATGATGGCAGTGGTGGCCGTATGCGTGGTGGATACGGGCAAACCCGTGAAGGTTGCCAACAGCAAGCAGCCAAACGTAGTGGTGCTGGCAGAGAAACCCTGATAGGGCTCCATCTTCACCATGTCCAAGCCTACCGACTTGATGATCTTCTTACCACCAATAGCCGTACCCAAGCCCATAGCCAACGCGCACAGGATGATGAGCCACAGCGGGAAGACCACGTTGGACGTGTCCATGCTGCCCAGCGCCAACATGATGCCCAGCATGCTGATGGAAAGGAACTTCTGGCCGTCCTGCGCACCATGCATGATAGCAACACCGGCGCCCGTGAACACCTGCGCGATGCGCCACTTGCTCTGCAGCCTACGGCGATCCGCATTCTTACAGATGCGCTCCAAGAACTTGGTGAACAGCCAGCCACCGCCAAAGCCGCAACAGGTCGAGACCAAAAGGCCATAGATGACCTTCATCCACTCGCCCCCGTTCACGCCCGCAAGGCCGCTTTGCAGTGCGATAGCCGCACCTGTAAGACCCGCGATGAGCGAATGGCTTTGCGAAGACGGAATACCGAAGAGCCACGCAACCACACCCCACACGATGATAGCCACCATAGCGGCGGCCAACGCAAGGAGCGCTTGATGCGCATTCCCCCCGAAATCGACCATGTTGAAGATGGTTTGAGCAACAGCCGCGCTTACCGCGGTGATGAGCACAAGTCCGATGAAATTGCAGATGGCAGCCATGATGATGGCGGGCCCAGGAGGCATAGCGCGCGTAGAGACCATCGGTGCGATGGCGTTGGGAGCGTCGGTAGCGCCATTCACCACCGTAGCGCCAAGAGTAAGAACAAGGATGACAAGAAGCACCGGATTTGATCCGAGCATCGTGAAGAATGTTCCAAGATCGAGCACCAGCGCTGCCTTCCTTCGAATTAGTCCGCTAAACATTCTAGCGCACTTCAGATGCGTTGAAAGGCTCGCTCCTGACAGGATTTGCAATTCTTCGATGAAGCCTGTGTGCGGTCATGAGTCCACGAAAAGCTCTGATCGCTCGAGAGAGGGTCTACGCTCAAAGCTCCTGACTCGAAGCCATGACGATGCCCTGCAAGATATCGGATTCGCTCACGGTGAAACTGGTCTGACCAAGCACTTCGAGCACGCACTGTAAGATGAGCATGCCAGCCACTATCACGGGCGCGCGCTTGGGCTCCAGACCAACCACCTGCTTGCGCTCTTCTTCAGTGAGCGCCGCCAAACGCTGAAGCACCGAATCTAGCAGATCAGCCGAAACCACGGTCTTGTGAACGAGCGCGGAATCGTAGACCGCCATCTCTTCAGAGACCGAAACCACGCTGGTAGCCGTACCCGCTACCGCAACCATGCGCTGTAGTTCGCGCTGGGCAAGTTGCGGTTCGAGCACCGCTGCGAACGATTCGAGCAAATAAGCCCGTGCCTGGGCCAATTCATTGGCTGTTGGCGGGTCAGAGGGTAAGAACATCTCGGTTATGCGACGGCAACCTATATCGAAGGAATAGGCGAACTCAACACCAGCAAGCGCATTGCCGAAGATCACTTCGGTAGAACCGCCACCCACATCAACAACAGCTATCGCTTCGCCAGGAAATTCGGAAGACGCGCCCAAGAATGAAAGCTGCGCTTCACGCTGGCCAGGGATGATGTTCAGCTCCACGCCCACTTGCGCCAGCGCAGCAACCAGTTCATCTGAATTCTTCGCATCGCGTGCGGCACTGGTTGCCACCGCCACCAGCGGAAGCGCATCCAAACCATATTCATGCGCGATAGCATCGCACTGGGCGCGGTACCCTGCGATGCACTGCACCACGCGGTCGATCGCATCTTGGCGCAGCACTCCTGTTTGCGAAACGCCAATACCCAGGTTCGTGATGGTGCATTCGCGCACCAATTCACGTTCGATGCCGCTGGCTACTTCAGCAACGAAGAGCCTGCAGGTTACCGTACCAAGGTCGATGGCGGCAAGGATCATGGGGCTTGCGCTCCCTTCATGGACGAATCAGTGTGTACTTAGCCGTGCTTGCTCTTACTTTTAGTCTTGCTCAGCTTGAGCTTAGGGGCTTAGCTTGAACTTAGGGCTTGTTGTAGCCAAGCACCACGTCGAGCACAGGCGAATACCAGGTATCAGGAGTTGGCACCGCATTGGAAAGGTCTGAGGTGATCGAGCCTTTCTTGCTGGTGGCATCGCGCGGCTCAAGGCCTTCGACCGACACCACATGTTCGCCTGGTTTTACCCAGCCAAGCTCCTGATGAACGTACTCTTCCCTGCCCTCTTTGGTGTTGAGATACTCAACTTCCGACTTCAGGCTGGAATAGTAGTCGGCCACCACGGCATACTCGGCTTCGAGCTGCTGCTGCGCGCGGATCTCTTGGTAGTAGTTCGCCACGGGCTGGTAGAGCATGACCACTGCCAGCAGAAGCGTAGCGCACGTGATAAGAGCACGTGAAGAGAAGCGCGCCGAACGCGGATCGAAGATCGCGAACAATCCCGCCAAACGACCGAACAGACCGCCACGCTTCTTCGATGCTGCAGGACTCTGCATACGCGAAGAGCGTTTATGGGTCTTGCCCATCTGCATCTTGTAAAGGGCTGGTCTGCTTCCTTCCTCGGGCGCAGCTTTAGGGCCATCATCCTTACCGAAGGTACGGTTGAACTGACGCTCTGCTTTGGCCGAGCGCATGCGATGCGAAAGCGATTTCTTGTCTTTGGATTCTTCGGCGGACTGGCGAGAAGACTGAGAGCGCTGTGTATTGCTGGGGTTGGCTGTCACGTCTTCGCGCGATTCGCGCAGAGAATCCGCCGCAGAAGCGCTGCGCGCTGCATGCAAGGACGGATCAGTTGGAACAGAAGGGCGATCGCGATATGAGCGACGATATGAACCACTTCGGCTGGTCGCAGTGAACGACTGTTCGAAGGTTTCATCAAAAGTAAGACGTTCGGGCACAACGCGCGTACGCGTAGGCTGCGCAACATGAGAATCCGCAGGTGAACGGTGAGATTTTACGTTCGATCTGGTAGTGGATTTCGAAGAGACTTGGGGCTGCTTCGACGACACAGAGCCACGACGACGTGCTTCGTCAAAAGAAAGAATATTCCCGTGCCTAGCCACAGCTCAACCCCATGCATTGTAGTTCGTTTAAAGTGTGTTTAATGCAATACATGGCAAACTATATCATAGCCCGTAGGAAAAATAAACCCTCACGTGGGAAAACAAGAAAAGCCCCCGCGGACGGTACCGCAAGGGCTTTATACGTCGAAATTAGAAGGTGATCACCCGCTAGGCTCTGCCCTCTTTGTTAGGCTGCTGCCTGCACGCTGGAGCAGAGCTCACTCGTCGAGCAAAGCTTTACTCGTCCAGAGCAGCCGCGATCTCGTCGGTGATCTCCATGGTGTGATAGACGTTCTGCAGGTCTTCAAGTTCCTCCAGCTTGTCAATAAGACGCATGACCTTCTTCGCGTCGGTAACGGAAACCTGCGTAGGCGTGGTGGGCTCCATGATGAATTCAGCGCCCTTAGTGATAACACCCTGCTCCTCGATAGCCTTCTTAACAGCCATCAGATCGCTGGGTGCAGTGTAGACGATCCACTCTTCATCGGCATCTTCGTAATCATCGCCGCCCGCTTCAGCCACAACCATCATGAATTCGTCTTCATCTCCAGCAGCGCCGTTGGCGATCATGCCTTCCTTCTTGCCACCTTCGATCTCTTTCTCGATGAAGATCTGGCCCTTACGCTCGAACTGGAATGCAACGGAACCCGAAGTACCCAGGTTGCCGTTGGCGTGAGAGAACGCAGAGCGCACATCGGCTGCGGTACGGTTGCGATTGTCGGTAAGGGCTTCGCAATACACGGCAACGCCTGCCGGACCATAGCCTTCGTAGATGACCGATTCGTAGTTCGCAGCGTCCTTGCCCGTGCCGAACGCCTTGTCGATAGCGGTCTTGATCTTATCTTTAGGAAGCGAGTAGCTCTTCGCCTTATCGATAGCCGCAGCCAGCGACGCATTGTTGTCGGGGTTCGGGTCGCCGCCTTCCTTCGCTGCTACCGTGATGTTACGGGAGAGCTTGGAGAACAATGCCGAACGTTTAGCGTCCTGGGCAGCTTTACGATGCTTCGTAGTAGCCCATTTTGAGTGGCCTGACATACGCGCCTACCTTCCTATAGCGGGGTTAGATATCGTTTGGTTTCGAACAGTTAGTCTATCATACCACCAGCACGCAGGACCCACCGTGCGCAGCCTAGTCGGTCATAGAATCTATACCTTCCATGATCATGAACAGATTGGATCAGATCAACTTGACCCAGTGGCGAATCAACTCAAACTCGAAAACGCGCAACTCTTCCCCACGGAGGCGTAACCTTGTTATTACTAATGAGCCAAATTACTGGAATGTCCATTGAAACTTCTTCGGGCGGAAACGGAGCGTAACCATCGGTGAGGATGATGATGCAAACAGGTGGCTCGTCGGCCATCTTCTCTTCGACATATTCGAAGATAGGCAGAAAGCTTGTACCTCCTCCGCCTCGCGGCTGAATATGAGCCAAACCTTCAACATCGTCAAAGCGCACTGGCTCGACAACTTCAGCATCAAAGTACCCAAGCCAGCCTTCAAGCGAATCAGAGAATTGCTCGAGTGCGCCCTTCACTTCCGAGAACGCAACGGTCATCATCTCGTCCGTGATCGACCCTGAAGTGTCGACCATGAACAATACATTGCGCACCACTTCTTCTGCGCTATTAAAATCAGGCAAGAAGAAGGGAGTCTCCATCATCCTTCTGTCGGGCGGAGTGAAGGAATAGTCGTTCACATCAAACTGAATGAATTCGCTCAAGAGCACGCGCCAATCAGTCTGCGCCTGACGCAATTCTCCAAGACAACGTTCTACCAGCGCAGGCATCAATCCGCGACCAAGAGATTCTTCGCGTACACGAATGGCTTTTTCAGCATCAAGTATTCGCTTGATCCACACTTCTTGAGCTTGCTGCCTTTCCCCGCTACCAGAAGATCCCCAATGTGAATGGTCGTCCGAAAACCCTGACGAACCATTTTTATCCGTGTTGTTGTTTTGGTCCGAATCACCATGCCAGCCTTGGCTCTGACTTTGATCCTGGCCTTTGCTTGGATCTTGGCCTTGACCATCGTTCTTGTTGTCGCTTTGGTCCGACTCGCCTGAACAACCAAGTCCATTTTGACCGAATCCACCATCCTGCGGACTTCGCGGAAACATCTCATATACCTGCTCGGCGGTGTACTCATACCCCTCTTTACCATTCGGAGCCACATGCATCGACACCCCATGACCATGGAGGCTGATGCTCTCAAGGTCCAGACCGTTTTCGAGCAAGATATTCGAATTCACCACAATATCGCAGGCTATATTGAAAAGATCATGATCGGGAATCGATTCCGCGCGCCAGCAATGTTGCAAGACCACATGCATGATCTCGTGCAACATCACAAAATCTAGCTCGGAATCTGAAAGCTCCTGCAAGAAGTCTGCACCGAATACGATTCGCTCCCCATCGGTATAAGCAGTTGACGCGGCCTCATCTATCGCATAGCGCATATGCATGAGCAAAAGCCCGAAGAAAGGGTGGTCATTCAAAATGCGCATGCGCGAAAGTAAAAGCCGGCGTATGTATTCTTGTGTATCCGATTCGCTAAGAACCATTTAGGAGAACCCCTTTGGTCCTGAGCCATTGAGAAAACTCAGGGACCATGATCAGCTTTTCCCTATATCCCTCTTCAAGCGCCATGAAGTCTTTCATCAATATGGTCGAAAAATCAGGTGGCATCTTATCGGCATAGCGAATAGCGTTCGCC
Organism: Anaerotardibacter muris; assembly: GCF_943192915.1. Taxonomy (GTDB): domain Bacteria; phylum Actinomycetota; class Coriobacteriia; order Coriobacteriales; family Eggerthellaceae; genus Anaerotardibacter; species Anaerotardibacter muris. The sequence continues at coordinate 49,111 of NZ_CALPCD010000007.1, read as the reverse complement.
ATCTTATCCAGGTCATCCTTCACCAAGCGCGCATGTTCGAGTATCGCAGATACAAGCGCATAGAGGGCATCGGTATTTGTGGGACAATCAGGATTCTTGCCATCAAAGATCTCATCAATAGAAGGAAGCGAATCGTAGACGCTATCCCAGCTTCTGAACTCAAGAGCAACACCTACTCCCACCAAGCCGGCAACAAGATTGAATGCGCGGTCAACGTCTCCATCGAATTGGTCGAGCACTTTGCTGACCATCTCCCATGATCGCGGCGTGGCAAAAGCCACATCACTGCTACCAGAGTCGAACAACATCAAATAGTCCTTGCGGAAGCTCAAAAAAGCAATGGCCTTACCATTGATCCCGGCCTTCACCGCCCAAGCGCGCCACGCCTCAAAGCTTTCTTCAACCTGGAAGTGCATCAGGCGGTTTGCAAGCGCTTTAGGCATTTTGAATGAAACAGATTTGTCAGTTGTCCGATTGCCTGCAGCAATTACGATGCAATTGTCGGGCAAGACATGCTCGCCTACAACGCGGTCGAGCGTTATCTGGTACGCTGCTGCCTGCACCGATTGAGGCGCAGCGGTTATCTCGTCCAAGAACAGCAAGTTCACCACGTCTTCGCCTGGGTCCATGTCGAATATCTGCGGGCGAAGCCAGACTGCAAGGGTCTTTTCCGCATTGGCAGTTGGAATACCGCGCAAGTCGATAGGATTGAACAGTAGCAGCCTTACATCGGTAACGCACGCCTTCTTGTCTGTCTCTTTCTCGATGCGTCTAGCAACTTGATCAATCGCCTGCGATTTACCAACACCTGGCGCTCCCCAAAGCATCACCGAAGGAAGCGTTTTGAACGGCGTCCCGCTCTGAAGAGCGGCAATATACAAGCCCGAAAGTTCGTCGATAACCTGCTCTACCGATACCGTAGGAATATTTGATAGCTTAACTTCGTTCATCAACCCTCGATCCCAAGCGCTTCATCCAAAGACCGAATCTTTGCCTTCAGCGATTCGATCTGGTCAGTATGGTCTTCTTCTTGCGCGATCTTCATCTTGAGCTCTTTTTCTTTCATATTGAGCGCTTCCAGCTTTTCAACTAGCTTATCGTGGTGATTCCCTAAGCGCTCCAAAAAGTTATCGATCCTTACCAAATAACCCTGAGGGCTTGTGCCCAATTTGACGCGGTAGCGGTTCTCTCCTCCAACATACACGAATGCATCGTTTGGAGAGATGTTCGCTGGCACGGCAATATTGAACCCCCGATAAGATGGCAGCTGCTTTTCGTGCTGAGCTAATGCTTGATCCTTCACAGATTGATAGAGCAGATCACGATAAGCTGCGCGAGCTTCCTTCTGCTTCTTAGTGGCGTTATCCCGAAATTCCTCAGGATGACTATCTTTCCAGACTTGATAGCCATCACGGTCCATCGCGCATCGTTCTATGCTTCGCTTCAAACGAGCGCGTCTATCAGGAACGCTCTGCAATTCAGCCTGATATGACCCGATCATGGTCTTCTGTTTTCTTTGAAGCATCGAAAGCCGCGAAAGTTCATTTACCGCCTCAACGCGCTGCTTGATGCGCTCATCGCCAATAGCAATAGCTTTGACCTCGGCATAATCAAGCACCGAATCATCGATCTCTCCCATAGTTCTGTTCTCAAGAGAGCCAGCAAGCAATTCGCCGATGAAGCTCTGTTTCGTTTCCAAGAGCTGCCAGGAATAGGCGTCAAAACTCCCCTCGGTGATATAGCGAAAGATCTTGACCTTGTCGTTCACATTACCTGGACGCAACATCCTGCCTTCACGCTGTTTCATGTCGGCGGGGCGCCACGGAACATCAAGATGATGAAGCGCAACTAGCTTGTCTTGAATATTCACGCCAATGCCAACCTTGAAGGTGCTTCCGATCAATACGCGCTTTTCGCCCTTCCGCATCTGTTTAAAAAGCACCGACCGTGCAGCAGGCGCATCGAAATCATGTATGAATGCAATCTCTTCTTCGCGCACGCCCAGCTGCACCAACAAAGATCTAAGCTCGCAATAGACGTTGAATTCCTTCTTCGGAGTAGAAACATCGCAGAATATCAGCTGAGTGGAACGATCTTCTTCAGTTGCAAAATAGATGTCCGCAACGCTTTCAGCACATGCAAGCACCTTTAGCTTCCCATCCGCAGAAACCGAAGGTTCAACCAGGCGAATATCCAACGCAGCCATTCGGCCGTCTGTTGTTACCTTGAGCATATTGTCCTGGGTTCGCTGCACCGCATTGCAGCGTATAGCGTCAGTTCTTTTCGAGATGCTCTGTAAGTAGCGTTCGAATTCTTCTGATTTCTCCACCACTATATCCTCGCGATCCACCTCGGAAGGCACACCAGCAAGATCATCCACAAGGTAGAAATCGGCTATCGAAGACATGAGCGTAGTAAGCTCTGGCAGATTATGGAATTTTGAAAGCCTTGTCACCATCCTGAACGAAGAGGTATCCACGTCTATCTCAAACTCCGTAGAGGGCTCTGCGAACATGCGCACCCAGTCGTCAAATGACTGCAGATCCACCATGGCAAGCTCGCCGTTTTGGAGGTATTTCTGCATGATGAAGGCGTCCGTGATGGAATTCGAAATGGGTGTGCCCGTAGCGAACACTACTCCCCCGCCACCATTCTGGCGCTGGACGAAACGCACTTTATTCATCATGTCCTGACAGCGGCGCGATCCTCTTGAATTGATTCCCAGACAACCTTGCATCTTCGTTTCGATGGGAACATTCTTGAAGTTATGGGCTTCATCAACAAATAAGCGTGTGATGCCCAGATTGTCAAACCAGATGATCTCCTCTTGCTGCTGCGAAATTGCTTCACACAACTCATCTATTTGCTCGCGCATCTTAGAAGTCTTACGAGATAGATTCTTTGTATTTGAATTTGAAGCGCTTTCCAAGATGTCCGTTATCTCGTTCAAGTCTCGCTCAAGCGCTGCAAGCTTGCTGGTTTCAGATAGGGGTATCGCTTCGAAGCACGAATACGGCATGACTATCGCGTCAAAGTTACCATCACGAATAGTAGCGAGCACCTCTTGTCGCTTCGCTGGCGTGAAGTCTTTGGGCAAGATCGAAAGCACACGTGATGAAGGATATATTTTCGCGAACATCGTGCTCCACTGCGTAACAATACTATTCGGCACCACGTACAGATTCTTTTCAGATATGCCCATACGCTTCAGTTCCATGCCAGCAGCAATCATCATATAGGTCTTACCGGCACCAACGTCATGAGCCAAAAGCGTGTTCGGCATCATGATCATGCGGGCGACCGCATCCTTTTGGTAGGGATACAGGAAAACATCTGGGTCCATTTCGGGAAACCGAAGAAAAGACCCGTCGAATTTCCGTTGCTTCACGCAACCGAAGTTACGCTGATAGATATCCTGGAGGCGCTTGCTTCGAGCAGGATCGCTCCAGATCCAACTATCGAATTCAGCGCGTATTCGCTTTTGTTGCTCAAGAGCAGCAAGCGTCTCTTCTTCGTTAACAACGCGCGTCTCTTTCCCTTCAGCGCCCTTTACTAAAGAATCCGTGATCTTGACCGAACGAGAATTAAGTGTTTTTTCAAGCAAACTAAGCGCGGTAATGCGACTGGTTCCGAAAGCATTATGTCCCGAAATGAAACTGCTGCCACGATAAGGCAACTCCCAGCTCCCTGTTATAGGATCATGTCGCGTGCCCTCTATCACTGGCCATCCGTCTAGGCCAACGATATGGTTCGCAAACGCATCAATGACATCAGTAGGAACCCAAGGAGACCCCAACGTGACATATATCTGGTCCGTTGTGAGCAACTGCGGAAGCGCGGCGTCGATCTCAGCGATATTGTCACGAAAGTAGCCATCGTATTCTTCATTGAGCTTTGAAGCTATCTCTCGCTTTCTCAAGAGATTGCCTGAAAGATACTGTTCCTTGGTTTCCCATCCTTTATACCAGCATGCTTCCCAAGTTTCCGGATTCTGAAAGATGGAACCCTTAAGGTCCAAGATCACCGAGCGCATATCAGAATTGGAGATCTGCGCCATATACTCGATATCCACACGGCCCAAATGAGCCAGGCTTAGAACAAGTGCGTCCGCATGACTTTCGGCGTGAACATCTTTTGCGCGAGCGTCCCCATTGAAGACATTCTCCCAATCAAGAGGAAGATCCATCTTGGTAACACGGTCAACTTCTTCCTGATGGGCTTCACGAGCTTTTTTCTCTTGCTCTGCGCGCTCTTTATCTTTGGCTTCGGCTTTGAGCTTCTCCTGCTTGACCCTGTCGATCACTCGATCGATCCCAGCAGATGAGGCACCGTCTTCAGGACGCGCGGCTGAAAGCAGATCCAGCATCCTGTCAAATACATTCCGTTCTGGCTCTTTCGAAGACTCCTCTGAAGATTCATTATCTGAAGATTCATCAAAAAGAGACTCATCTGAAGAGGCATTGCCATAGAGCTGATCGTCAAAATAGAATATATCTTTTACCAGGCCCATGACCGCCTCCTTTCAGAATCAGACCCCATCCAGCAGGAGCAATGCTTAAGATTGTTTACTGATGCTCAGCAATAAATGCTTGCCTCAGTAATACATACACGCTAAATTCAAGGGACCTTACTATATCCGAACACCTGTTCGATTTCAAGCAAACAGGTGCGAAACTACACGTTCGACCATTCTCTCAAGAACGATTTTTGCATGAGGGACATTTTCGGGACACCCCTTTACGAGCAAAAAGAATACTATGCTCTATGGGTTGAAAATAACGCATCGCGGGATTCCTTTCCCTATCACCCGGGTCTTCACGGATCCAGGTGCGTCATATCGATCGTTCGCTCCTCATTCCCTATTCGAACGAATGATGCTTGGTCATGGTATCTCCTTTCTATTCTTGACACTCCCCCGCGATGCACCCGACCCGACACTAAAATTTTTGATACACTGTAATCAGGTGAAACAAGATCTTGGAGTTGCACTTTTATGTGGACCGGAATCACTCCATACCAGCTGAACAACACCCCTCTTTATAAGGGTTATCTTGCTGTGCCTAAAGGCTTTGGAATGAGCACCCCCCCCCGCCGCATTTTTTGCGACTGCTCTAAGCTAGCCAGCTCTGCTTCATTTCACAATTCCACTACCTTCTCTTATCTACCTGTAGCCAAAGCGAACGCTGTGGGGGTCAACTAACATGGCCACCATCAACGTTGATGCTTTACGTGCTTATATGCAGGACTATCTAGGCACTGCCGCATTCAACGGCTTCCCTGCAGCCATGCTCGACTTGTTCGATGTCGAATCTGCCACAGGCGAAGAGCTCTGCAAAAGGGCAGAGGATTTAGGCATCGATCTTCTGCCTTTTGTAGTAGACCCCAACAACAATGGCGGTAGCGCATGGTAGCTACCAATATCCCCTCGTTCACCCAGCGCACGGGCGGATCGCTCACGCGCGAAAAATTCCTGCTTCCTGAAATTCGCATCATAGCGAAGCTCCGCCTTGAAGGTGAAGCTGATGAAACGATCATCGATCGCGCCCAGAGCGAGAACATCTTTCAATACCCCACCGACAAAGAGATAAAGAGCATCGCCCGTGCCTGCCTTGCACGTCTTGATGCGCTGCAAAGCAAAAGACTTACTGAGCTGGTTGCAAACGGAACTCCAACCCAGGCCAAGCAAACGAACATATACGCCATGATGAAGCTCTATAACGTCATGGACGAATTCATGACCACCGAAATTGGCGAGCGCTATGAAACTCTTAACTACTTCTTTTCGCCCATGGACATGAATGCCTTCATGACTCGCTACCAAGCCGAACACGACTTCGCCGCCGCCTGGAGCGATGCCACCGTAAAGCGCATCAAGAGCACGCTGATGAATTGCCTTGAACACGGTGAATTCATTCAAAAGAGCACCGACACCCTTCTACCAGTACTGCTCGATTTCGAGATAGAAGAAACGCTACGCCAGCTGGGCGACACACGCGCCCTTGTTGCTTTCAACTGCATAGGAGGTTTCTAGGCCGCCATGAATACGAATTCAATCAAGGCTTTACAGGAACTTCAAGACCGTGTTACCGTGCTGCGCACGCGCCTTGAAGACGAAAGCTTCCTGAAGAATGCCGGGCTTGGCAATGAAGTGGGCATCTACATTCTGTGCTTCGACCCAACCCTTCAGCTGGAAGCCCAAGAATGCGCGAGCAAGCTAGTACGCGATTCAGAACAAGGCCGCCTTCCTTGCTCTATAACCGAATGCAATCTTTACGACACCATGCTTCAGATCTGCGAGAAGAAGCACATCCTTGATCGTATCCCTGAACAAGAAGCAAAGCGCGGCACTGACGCACTACTGAAGCAGCTGCAAAAGATCACTTCTCCTGAAGCCTTCGCCAATGAGATCACAAGCGGTCTTTCTGGAGAAAACGATGTGCTCTTCATAACAGGCGTGGCAGACGTTTATCCCGTAATAAGGGTCCACGTTTTGCTCGACAACCTACAACCCCTTATTGGTGAAACACCAGTAGTGGTCTGGTACCCAGGCGAATATTCCGGCAATGCGCTTTCCCTGTTCGGAACCCTAGAAGATGGCAACTACTACCGAGCTTTCAACCTGCTCTGACCAAACCCGTAAGCAAGAAAACAACCCAAGAAAGACTAAAAGGCTGGTGAACTCTTGAAGATCCAAGACATATTCTCTAAAGACATCAATCGCTCCATCAATGGCGTTATCAAAGTTGCTCAAGACGACGATGCGCTCATCCAACAGGAGCTTTCGGAATACGTGGTAACCAAAGAACTCTCGCGCCATTTCGCAGACTTCTTCGAAAACTACGACCGCGCACTGGATGTTCCCACCGACAAGATGGGCGTTTGGATCACCGGCTTCTTTGGCAGCGGTAAATCCCACTTCCTGAAAATGCTCTCTTACCTGCTTTCCAATAAGACCGTTGGAGGCAACGCAGCAATCGACTATTTCGATGGCAAGATCGAAGACCCCATGGTCTACGCCAAGGTAAAGCGCGCTGCGTCCGTTCCCACTGAAGCAATCCTCTTCAATATCGACAGCAAGGCAGGCCAGTGGAAAGAAGGCGACACTGCAAAGACTGCACTTCTTCGCGGCTTTGCGCGCGTATTTTACGAACACCAGGGCTTCTACGGTCTCGATTTCAAACTCGCACGGCTAGAAGCATTCGTTGATTCCAAGGGCAAGACCGAAGAATTCCGCGAGGCATTTTCGCGCATCAACGGTGGCAACTGGATCGAAGACCGCGAGTCCTACACCTTCTATGAAGATGACATTGTTGAAGTGCTGGGCGAAGTGCTGGGTATGAGCGAAGAATCCGCCCGTCGCTTCTTCGATAACACCAACGATGAAGCCATCGCACCCGACAAGCTGGCTGAAGAGATCAAGGCTTACGTAGACCGCAAGTCTGAAGAGAACGGTGGCAACTTCCGCCTGCTGTTCTGCGTTGACGAAGTAGGTCAGTTCATCGGTGACGACACGAATTTGATGCTGAACTTACAAACCCTTACCGAAGAGCTGGGCGCCAAATGTGAAGGTAAAGTTTGGATCATGGTAACCAGCCAGGAAGCGCTAGATAAGGTCATCAAGGTTGAAGGTGACGACTTCTCGAAGATCCAAGGCCGCTTCAACACGCGCCTTACCCTAAGCTCCAGTTCGGTTGACGAAGTTATCAAGAAGCGCATCTTAGACAAAACGCCTGAGGCTAACATCGTGCTGCAAGATGAATTCGAGAAGAGCAGTTCGGTTTTGAAGAACCTGTTCGCCTTCGAAGATTCTCAGAGCGACCTGATCGGCTATGCCAGTGTTCAAGACTTCCAAGAAAGCTATCCCTTCGTAGGCTACCAATTCAAACTGCTGCCCAAGGTATTTAGCGAGATCCGTCGCCACGGCAACGCGGGCAAACACCTGGCAAGCGGCGAGCGCAGCATGCTCTCGGGCTTCCAGGAATCGGCTCAGCGCGTGGAAAACGAGGACAGCAAAGCACTGGTTCCCTTCTGGTCGTTCTATGACACACTGGCGAAATCGCTCGACCACGAGATTCGCCAAGTAATCGACCGCGCCACTACTGCATCAGAATCGAACCAAGGCTTGCAGCCCCAAGATATCGAAGTACTGAAAACGCTCTACCTTATCCACTACATCAAGGACGTTTCACCAACACTGGGCAACATCACTATCCTTATGGTGGACAACATTGATGCCGACAAGATTGCCATCCGCAATAGCGTGAAGGAATCGCTCGACCGTTTGGTGCGCGAAAACTACGTTGCCCGCCATGGCGACACCTACGCTTTCCTTACAGACGAAGAACAGGATGTTGAACGCGAGATAAAGAGCACATCCATCGACTCTGCGCTGGTTATCGACCAGATCAAGAAGATCATCTTCGATGGCATCTATCCCAGCAAGAAATATAGCCTGGGCACCAATGCGTTCGTGTTCGATGCCTATGTGGACGACTCCCTGCACGGGCAAGCACAGAACGGCATGAAGCTTGACATCGTTACCAATGCCAACCAGCTTGCCAAAGCAAGTGAGGCAGAGCTCGCGCTGAAGTCGACCGACAAAGCCTTGATGGTATTGCGCACCAACGAAGACTATTACGAAGTGCTTGCCAACGCCGCCCGCATCAACAAATACGTTAAGACCCAAAACATTGCTCAGCTACCCGATACCAAACAGAACATCATCCGCTCGAAACAAAAAGAAGCTGCTAGCGCCGCTAAAGAAGCCCAAGCCATCCTCGACTCAGCGCTGGCAAACGCAGATGTGTTCATCGACGGCCAGGCGGTGCAACTGCGAGGCGCCCGCGCCACTGAAAAGATCGACCAGGTGCTGAAAGAGCTTACTGGTGTGGTCTACACCAAAGCCGATTATGTGGGCGCTTCGGTCGAAGGCGCCGCAGACATCAAGCAGATCTTGCTAGGAACCTACCAGGAACCCCTGGCAGGAGCAAATGACCGTGCGCTAGATGAAATAGGCAAGCTGCTCGATGCCAACGAATACACCCACCAAGCAACTTCATTGGGGGACATTCAGCGCATCTATCAGCAACAGCCTTTCGGTTGGAAAGAAGCGGATATCTCTGCCCTTTTGGCAACCCTGCTTATGAGCAAAGCCGCCCAGCTCGAAGAAGGTGGCGTCGTTATCCAACCAACAGACCCACGCGCGCTAACCGCTTTGACCAACCGAAAGGAATGGGACAAGGTTCAGATTAGAAAGCGCACTGGCGTAAGCGAAGAGCTCCTCTCCCCTGCACGCCGTCTGTTGAAAGAATTCACAGGCCAAAACATCGTTACCGAAGACGAAGACGATTTCATTCAGGCAGTCATCAACGCGCTCGAAAATGCTCAACAGGAAACCACCGAGCTTTTGAAGACGGAATACACCAAGCGCGACTACCCAGGGCGAACCGCCGTGGTCGAAGGCCAGGGGCTAACCACCCGCATCCTGGAGAACAAAGCGGACCCTCAAGCCCTGCTGCGCGCTTTCAATGCCGCCAAGGACGAACTGCTCGACTTCGCAGAAGACTTCGAACCCATCCAAGGATTCTTCCCGAACCAACAGCAGATCTTCGATGAAGCGAGCGACCTTCTTGCAACCATGGAAGTGGAGCGTGCTTATCTATCAGCCCATGAATCCGCGCTTGATGCCCTCGATCAAATCGCCAACGTTGTAGCCATGGATTCTCCCTTTAGGTTGATCCCTTCGCTGCGTGAGCACATCAACAACGCAAGCGCTGCCCATCAAGGTGAACTTCAAACCAAGAAGAATGACCTGCTGGACCATATCGCCAGCACCCAGGAAGCCATTGAAACTCACGCATCCAATCGCAAGACCGAAAACTCTGCAACCGCTGTAGGTGCCGTTGTTTCCAAGAGCAACGACACGCTTACCAAGAAACGCGAGCAGGTTAATGCCGCAGCCACCATCGTGGAGACCGAAGCGCTGCGCAACCAGATCAACGCTCACCGAGACAACACCATCGAGGCTATTGACGAAGCGGTCGAAAGCGCAAACAGGCCACCCAAACCAGTAATCCCACAGGAAAAACCAGGATCAAGCACGGTAGCAACACCCCCTACGCCTTCCGCGCCTCCTGCACCGAAAACCAAGGTGCTTCAGCGCGCAGACGTATGCCCTGCCACCAAGCTCTCCACTCCTGACCAAGTCGATGCCTACGTTGAAGCCATTAAGGAAAAGCTGTTGGCCGCCATTGACGAATGTGGGTCAGTCCGACTCAAAGGCTAATTCCAAAAGTCTTATCCTGAAAGGTTGAACCAAATCCCATGAACGATACCGCCATCAAGAACTTCTGTATCGATGCCAGGCGCGAGCTTATCGAACAAGTGCGCTTGCAACTTGCTGAATGGTGCATCACTGAAGATGCTGATCCCAAAGATCAGGTGCTCCCCACCAAGAGCCAGCCTCTAACCGAAGAAGAGGTAGCTCAGCGCGCGGAGCTTATTAGGGAACTGCAGCGCTTGGATGAAGAGCAGCTAGTGGAGCAAGCGGCTTTCACGTGGTTCAACCGCATGATGGCGATTCGCTACATGGAAGTGAATGATTACCTCCCCTTCCACTGCCGTGTGCTTTCTTCAGCTGACAATAGCTTCGACCCGCAGATCATCAAAGAAGCCACCAGTGTAGATATCGACGGTATTGATCGCGCTCGTGTTTATCAGCTGATCCAAGCCCACGATGACGAAGCACTTTTCCGTTATCTGTTCTTAGCGGTCTGCAACGAGCTTTCTACCTACATGCCTCAGGTGTTCGAGCATCTAGGTTCTTATCAGGAGTTGCTCCTGCCCAAGGGGCTGCTGCGCAACGGAAGCGTCCCTTGCAAGATGGTCGAAGATATCCCTGAAGAAGACTGGCACAAAGGGGTCGAGATCGTAGGCTGGATGTATCAGTTCTACAACTCTGAACGCAAAGATGAAGTGTTCGCTAGTTTCAAGAAAGGTAAGAAGGCCCAGACCAACGACATTGCTCCTGCTACCCAGTTATTCACCCCAAAGTGGATCGTGCAGTACTTGGTGCAGAATTCCTTGGGGCGCCTATGGATGCAGTCGCATCCAAGTTCAAGCCTTGCCGCAGAGATGGAGTATTTCGTCCCTGACGATCTGGGGCTCGATGCAGAAGAAGCTGCAAAGCTTCAGGTTTCCGCAAATGAGAGCATCCAAGTTTCTTCCCCTGAAGAGATCACGGTTTGTGACCCAGCTTGTGGTTCGGGTCATATCCTTGTGACCGCATTCGACCTACTTGCCAAGATGTACGTGGAATCAGGCTATACCCGCCGCGATATCCCCCGCTTGATCCTTGAGAAGAATCTCTCTGGCTTAGAGATCGATGCTCGTGCGAGCCAGATGGCTATCTTCTGCCTGACCATGAAAGGCCTTGAATATGATGGCCGCTTCCTTGCCAGAGGAGTTCAGCCCAAAATCACCTTGATCGAATCGATCCCCTTCACTGAAGAAGAAATCGTCACAGCTCCAATCCTGCAAGACGCGCCTAAGCTCATCGACACGCTCACCCATCTCTCAGAGTGCGGCAGCCTGTTCGACCCTACCGAAGCAGACCTCCATACTCTAAAGGATTGCAAAGCAGCACTCTCTCCCACGAACATCTTCGCAGGATCGCTTTCTGAGAAGCTCGACAAAGCCATCGATATCTGCGAGACCCTAGCTCAGAAATTCGACGTTGTCGTAGCCAACCCGCCCTACATGGGCTCTTCCAACATGGACAAGTGGCTCGCCAGTTGGACGAAGAAAAATTATCCAGATTCAAAGCGAGACCTGTGTACGTGCTTCATCGAGCGAGGATTTACCCTTACTCGTACCGATGGGTACTCCGCTATGATTGCCATGCAAAGCTGGATGTTCCTGGGCAGTTTCGAGGGCCTACGCAAGAAGATACTCGATAAGCGCAGCATCGCATCTATGGCCCATTTTGGCCCTCGCGCTTTTGACGCCATTGGCGGAGAAGTCGTATCAACCACGGCTTCTATTCTTCAAAACAGTACTGCAGACAATAAGGCAAGCTATGTTCGTTTGGTTGATTACGACAGCGAAAAAACAAAGCAAGAAGCGCTGAAGCAAGCAATCCAGAACCCAGACTGCGGCTGGTTCTACCGCCGAAACGCCGATGCCTTCTCCGCCATCCCCGGTTTCCCCATCGTATACTGGGCAAGCGCGGCTGTACGGAAAGCGTTTGAGGTTGGCTTAAGTTTACAAGCGATTGCGCGCCCACATGTCGGACTTCAAACTGGAGATAATGAACGATTCTTGCGTTTTTGGTGGGAAGTTGCCCTCTCTAATTCAAAATATGACTGCGAATCGCTTGCAGATTCAATCGACTCAAGGCGTCAATGGTTCCCTTACAACAAGGGTGGCGATTATCGAAAATGGTATGGGAACAATGAATGGTTGGTAAACTATCGAAATAACGGTTCGGATATTTTCTCCGATGAAAACTCCTCGCATCATCATGTTCAACCCATTTCTCCTGGTCATGAATTTAAGCCATCAGTAACATGGTCGAAAATATCCAGTGGGAATATCGCCTTTAGATATAAACCCTTTGGTCACCTATTTGACATTGCTGGAACAAGTTTGTTTGCAGGCGAAAGCGAGCTTTTCTATCTTCAAGGGGCCTGCAATTCATCTGTGCTGCTAGACATTGCAAGTATGCTCTCTCCAACACTTAATTTTGAAGTTGGACAAATCGCTACTTACCCAATTATTGAGGACAAAGAACAGGCACCACGAATTCGAACTCTCGTTGGCGATGAGAGAAATCTATCAAAAGATGATTACGACTCTTTTGAAACTTCCTGGGATTTCAAACGTCATCCGATGGTGTAGGTGTGAAATGGATTGGGTTTATGTCACAGTATCCGCATTGTTGTCACTGATTGCTGCAATTGTTACGGCTTTAGTTTCCGATCGACTAAGCTCACGGCGAGCTTTAGAAGAGCGATACAAGACTAAGTCAATCGAAGCTTACGACGAGTGCATGCAGTGCGTAGATACATTGCTAGCTAACGCAAGTGTGCTATTCACAGACTCGTTTCGAATTGAATTATCTAAAGCGTATAACCACGTTTCTGTATATGGTGCTATTTCTGTTGTGGAAAAAGTAAACCATCTTTTGGAATTCGTGACAAGGAACAAGGAAAACCTAGAGATCGAATGCTTAAGAATTGAAGAGAAATATCATACAACCGAATTAGTAGTTGATCCTGAGACAAACGAATCTATCGAGGTAGATCGATTAACCATTGATCCTGAGGAGCTTGAAAAAATTATCGAACAAAAAAGCAAGCAACTACTTCCGTCTTCGACTGAGCTTCGATCAAAAACAGATCCCGTATTAAACGCAATTAAAACTGCGTCCAGTTCACTGCGAATAAGTAGAAAGGCAGCTTAGAACCATGGCAACACTAATCTCAGACAAATACGAAGCCTGGAAAGCAGAAGCAAATGCGCGCTTCGACCAGATTAAGGCCAACGAGGAAGAACTCAACCGAATCTTCGCCGAAATCTATGACATGGTAGGCGAAGTGCCTATCGAAGTCGAGGACAAGTACGTTTCGGTCGCACGTATCTTCGACACTGAAGAAGAGATTCCAGAATCCTTCAAGGGCAACAAATACGTTCGCACCAAACGTGACGAAATCGTCTCACTTATCAGCTACGCAGTTGGCTGCATGCTCGGTCGCTATTCAATCGACAAAGACGGACTCATCCTCGCAAACCAGGGTGACACGCTGAAAGAATATCTCGAACAAATCCCCAACCCCACCTTCATGCCTGACGACGACAACGTACTCCCGATCACAGACGATGAATACTTCGATGACGACATCGTAGGCAATTTCGTCGACTGGGTACGCACCACCTACGGAGAAGAAACCCTCGAAGAGAACCTTGCTTTCGTGGCAGACGCGCTTGGCGGAAAAGGAACACCGCGCGAAGTGATTCGCAACTACTTCCTGAAGGACTTCTACAAAGACCACTGCAAGACCTACAAGAAGCGCCCCATCTATTGGCAGTTCGACTCAGGCAAAAAGAATGGCTTCAAAGCCCTGGTCTATATGCACCGCTACCAACCAGACCTTTTGGCTCGAATCCGCACAGACTACGTTCACCAGCAGCAGGAGCGCTTCCGCACGCAGATTGCTCACCTGGGGGAACTAATCGAAACGGCCGATCGCTCTGACAAAGTGAAATATGAAAAGCAGCTTAAGAAGCTAAAAGAGCAACTCTCCGAAACAAGCGATTTTGAAGAACGCATCCACCACCTTGCCGACCAGATGATCGAGATCGATTTGGACGATGGTGTAAAGGTGAACTACGCGAAGTTCGATGACGTGCTCGCAAAGATCAAATAGCTAAGCACGTCTCTTCGAAAGGTCAACCCATGAACGATACCGCCATCAAGAACTTCTGCATCGATGCTAGGCGTGAGCTTATCGAGCAGGTGCGATTGCAACTTGCTGAATGGTGCATCACTGAAGATGCTGATCCCAAAGAGCAGGTGCTCCCCACCAAGAGCCAGCCTCTAACGGAAGAAGAGATCGCTCAGCGCGCCCAGCTCATCAAAGAGATGCAACGCCTGGGTGAAGAGCAGCTAGTGGAGCGAGCGGCTTTCACGTGGTTCAATCGAATGATGGCCATCCGCTACATGGAAGTGAACGATTACCTTCCCTTCCACTGCCGCGTGCTCTCTTCAGCTGACAACGCCTTTGACTCGCAGATAATCAAAGAGGCCACAAGCGTGGATGTTGAGGGCATCGATCGCGCTTATGTTTACCGACTGATCCAATCCCATGATGATGAAACACTCTTCCGCTATCTGTTCTTAGCGGTATGCAATGAACTTTCCACCTATATGCCCCAGGTGTTCGAGCATCTGGGCTCCTACCAGGAACTGCTTCTGCCAAAGGGGCTGCTGCGCAATGGAAGCGTTCTCTGCAAGATGGTCGAGGATATCCCTGAAGAGGACTGGCGC
The DNA here is from genome assembly GCF_943192915.1 of Anaerotardibacter muris. Taxonomy (GTDB): domain Bacteria; phylum Actinomycetota; class Coriobacteriia; order Coriobacteriales; family Eggerthellaceae; genus Anaerotardibacter; species Anaerotardibacter muris. Next base: position 34,065 of record NZ_CALPCD010000007.1, on the reverse strand, counting down.
GAAAGCGTAGAGATCGTGGGCTGGATGTATCAGTTCTACAACTCTGAGCGCAAAGATGAAGTGTTCGCAGATTTCAAGAAGGGCAAGAAGGCCCAAACAAGAGACATTGCTCCAGCAACCCAGTTATTCACACCGAAGTGGATCGTGCAGTACTTGGTACAGAATTCTTTAGGCCGCTTATGGATGCAGTCGCATCCGAGCTCAAACCTTGCTGCAGAGATGGAGTATTTCATTCCTGATGATCTTGGGCTTGATGCCGAAGAAGCTGCAAAGCTTCAGGTTTCTTCTAGTGAGGGCATCCAGGTTTCTTCCCCTGAAGAAATCACTGTTTGCGACCCAGCGTGCGGTTCAGGTCATATCCTAGTGACCGCATTCGATCTGCTCGCCAAGATGTACGAGGAATCAGGTTATACCCGCCGCGATATCCCTCGTCTGATCCTAGAGAAGAACCTCTCAGGCTTCGAGATCGATGCGCGCGCAAGCCAGATGGCTATCTTCTGCCTAACCATGAAAGGCCTTGAATACGATAGCCGATTTCTCACCCGAGGCGTGCAACCCAAGATAACCTTGATCGAATCGATCCCCTTCACAGAAGAAGAGATCGACGCTGCTCCGATCTTGCAAGCAGCACCGAAGCTCATCGATGCACTCGCCCACCTCTCGGAATGCGGCAGTCTATTCAACCCGACTGAAGCAGACCTGCATACCTTGAAGGATTGCAAGGCGACACTCTCTCCCACGAACATCTTCGCAGGATCGCTCTCTGAGAAGCTCGACAAAGCTATCGACGCCTGCGAAACCCTAGCTCAGAAATTCGATGTTGTCGTGGCCAACCCGCCTTATATGGGCTCTTCCAACATGGACAAATGGCTCGCCAATTGGACCAAGAAGAACTATCCAGATTCCAAACGCGATCTGTGCACCTGCTTTATCGAGCGCGGCTTTGTTTTAGCCAAGCCAGCTTCTTTTGTTGCAATGATTACAGCCTCTTCATGGATGTTCATATCCTCTTTTGAGGACTTTCGTAAAAAGCTCCTTTCAAAAGGCTCCATCCTTACAATGGTTCAACAATCCACGCACGGTTACGCAGGTGTAACCGTGCCTACATGCATATTTGTTTACGAATTAGGGAAAACAAACTGCATCGGATCGTATATACGACTGGAAGATTTTGACCGTCCACAATTGCAACAACCCAAAACTGAAGAAGCAATCCAAAACCCAGACTGCGGCTGGTTCTACCGCCGAAGCGCCGATGCCTTCTCCGCCATCCCTGGCACCCCAATCGCTTATTGGACAAGCAACGCAATACAAAAAGCCTTTATCAATGGAAAAAAACTCCGCGACATCGGAACGCCACGCGTAGGTCTTCAGACAGGAAAAAACGATCTATTTGTTCGCCGATGGTGGGAAGTATCAAAAGAGAACTCATTATACGATGCAGCATCGATTTCAGAGTCAGTAGAGAGCGGTCGACGATGGTTCCCATACAACAAAGGCGGCGATTTCAGAAAATGGTACGGAAACAACGAGGAAGTCGTTAACTGGGAAAAAGATGGAAAAGAGATCCGAGCGTTTGCAGATGAGACAGGAAAACAGCTCTCACGCCCACAAAACACAAATTACTATTTCAAACCATCAATTACTTGGTCAAAAATATCAAGCGGCTCTATCGCTTTTCGCTACAAGCCTCAAGGCCATATTTTCGACGTTGCAGGAACAAGTATCTTTGCCAACCAAGATCAGCTTCTCTATTTGCAAGGGCTTTGCAATTCTTCGGTGATCCTCAACATAGCAAAACTGCTTTCACCAACTCTCAATTTCGAGGTTGGCCAAATTGCAACATACCCCATCCTCATTTCCCCTAAAAGGGAAACCAAAATCAATGAGGCAGTGAAAAGAGAACGACGTCTTTCCCAAAATGATTACGACTCTTTTGAAACTTCATGGGATTTCAAAGGTCATCCCTTAGCGTAAGGATTGCTTGCCATGGATGCATTAGACATTGAACAGCAGCTACAAGAGCGGTTTTCTACGCCGCTAAAAGAAGTCGAAAACCGTCGCATCATTGTTTGGCATGATGCAGAAGGTGAATTCGAAGAGGAGTTTACTCAGCTAACTACTGATGGTCTTACGGGTCCGCGTGGGCAGATCGAGACCATTTTTGCTCACGATGGCAACATATTCGAAAGCAAGCAAAGAATCTTACGAGAGTCAGCTGGCAAAGACATACTCGTCTATCGACAAACCCCTGCTGGACAGATGCAGGGAGATTGGCTTGCAGGGATTGAATTCATTGCCGAGATATTCAAGGCTGACTATCTTTCCATCATGCTTGATAACCTCAATGCAGGTGATACACTTGACGTTCGCAGTGCGGTTTCTCAGTTGAAGCAGTTCTTCCAAGCGCGGAGTCGCGTGAGCAAATTCAAAGAGAAGATGCCCGCAGCAGCCTCCAAGAATGACGTTATCTTGGGTGTACTGGCTACCTTATGCAATAGCACAGAAGCGCGGCCCATCTCTGTTGTGCTTGCGTATTCAAAATATGCAGGAGAAAGCCTTTCCAACCCTGATGCGTTGAGCGATCTGCTTAGCCAGTTAGAAAAATATGGCGCGCTCGAGCATCTTCAGACTGTAGTAGCCAAGGTCACAGGATATCAAGCCGCTCTTAGCGATGCACGCCCCTACCTGAAGCACCTCTTGGTAAGCGCAGCTGCCCGCACCCTACCCCATGAAGCACTCATCGGGCTTGAACAATATACCCAAGACGAAAATGGAGAATTTTGCTCGAGCATCGTAAGGTCTTGGATGCAGGATGAGGGCTGCAGCGAAACCACGGCACTCTATGAAGCCTGCCGCATGGTTGAGGAAGAATGCGGGCTGCAGGCCAAATTCGAACAGGTTGACCCATCATCCCTTACTGAATGCGACATCTTCCCAGTCATCGACGAGGTTATTCTGCAAGACCTTATGACATCCATTGCTGCAGGATCCGACCGCTACGAAGACGCCATCAACATACTGAAGAAGCGTCAGAACCTTATGTGGGGTCCGCTATTCGAGCCATACTTCACCTGTCTTGCCCAGGCCGCCACCATTCAGCTTTTTCGACGCAATAATACAACGGGCTTCTATCTTGCAAAACCAACCGAAGTTTGGAGCGCTTACACCGCAGACTGGTGGACCATTGACGCGGCTTATCGAAAATTCTGCAAAGCATTTCAGGAAAGCTTGCGAACCGTTTCTGTGCTGCAAAGCGCAGTCCATGATCTTGCCAACTACGTCGACACGCTTTACACCAATTGGTTCCTGCAAGAAACCAACCGTTGTTGGGTAGCTTCAGCAGAGAACCAATGGTTCGAACAGGGCTATGTGAACGACATCCCCAGACAGCGCGATTTTTACAAGGATCACGTGCTCTCAAGCGTCGGCAAAGGCCGGTGCACCGTTGTAGCAATATGTGATGCCATGCGCTATGGCGTTGCGCAGGACCTGAAGAGCGCACTGGAAACCAAAACCAAGGGCAGTACCTCTATCGATGCGATGCAGTCGATGTTCCCCGCTGAAACAAAATTCGGCATGGCAGCTTTACTCCCCCATCGAAACCTGGAATACCGCATCGATGCTGACTCCGTATTCGTAGACAGCATGCCTACCGCGTCAACCGTAGACCGAGCTGCAGTACTACAGAAAGCGCGCGCCGAAAGCACTGCGCTGCAGTTCGAAGACTTCCTGAAGATGCGCCCTGAAGAGCTGAAGCAGCTTTCAGAGGATAATAAGATCATCTACGTATATCAAAACACCATCGATACGGCGGGCCACAACGAATTAGGAGGCCAAGGGGTGTTCGATGCTTGCGAGAAAGCTATCGAAGACATGGTCTCTCTGGTAAAAAGCGCGGTGCGGCATATGGGCGCGCAAGAGATCCTTATTACAGCCGACCATGGTTTCCTCTACACGCAGAAAGAATTCCAAGAGATCGAACAGCTTGACCGTAAGGCGCTCTCGGTTACGCCTAGCAAGATCGAACGACGCTTTGCTATCGCTTCGCCTGAAGCTACCTCTGAGCTTCTGATAAAGATGAACGTTGAAGACATGGACGAAAGCGGCTCCACCTGGTGGGCTGCACGCGACTGCATTCGCCTAAAGGTACAAGGCAGTAGCAAGCAATATGTGCATGGCGGCATAAGTCTGCAAGAGGTTTGCGTGCCTGTGATCACTTTCAAGAACATGCGCGCGAATTCCAAGGGCTATGTGGAAACAAAGCCTACTTCTATTCAGTTGCTTTCTTCAAGCCGACGCGTCTCCAACACCGTCTTCAACCTTGAATTCTTCCAAAAGGAGGCTGTTGGCGGCAAAGTGGTAGCCACTGAATACGACTTGGTCTTCACCGATTCAAGCGGTAATGAAGTGAGCGATGCTCAACGCTTTAAGGCAGACAAGACCACCAGCAATGAAGCCGAGCGCACGGTGCGCGTGCGCTTTAACTTGAAGCCTGGCATCCAGTGGCAAAGCACAGAAGCCTACTATTTGGTAGTGCGTGATACATCCACCGGGGCTATAGCTTGGAAGGAACCATTCAGTATCGAGGTTTCCTTCGCGCCTATGGACGACTTTGGCTGGTAATCCAACATCGATAGTTAGCTATATATAGACAAACAAGGAATATGAAAGAAGGGCATCGTGGAAGATTCCTACTACTACAAAGATAATACAAATAATCAGGAGGGCAGCGTAAGCGAATACGCAGCGGTTGACTACAGCGTCACAAGCTCTGAAACTCCTGAAACAAGTTTGGTGGTCGAAGAAGAAGAGACAGAGACCATCTCACCTATCGGTCACTACGACCAAGACAAGCTCGATACGCTTATCATCGAAAGTTTCCCGGGCAAGATCGTACGCAAGGATCTTACTTCTTTGATGAAGCGTAGCGCAAACGTGCCCACGTTCGTGTTGGAGTATTTGCTGGGTATGTACTGCACCACCGATGACGAAGAGCTGGTGCGCGAAGGCGTTGAGCGCATCAGGCGCATTCTGGTAGAGAACTATGTGCGCCCCGATGAATCTGAACGCATCAAGTCGAAGATCCGTGAGCTAGGACAATATACCATCATCGACAAGATCTCGGCGCGCCTTGACGAACGCGACGACTATTATGTTTCGCAATTCACTAATCTACATATAGAGCCGTTCATCATCCCCGATGAATACCCCATAAAGTACAGCAAGATCTTGATGGGTGGCATTTGGAGCATCATGCGTCTTGAATACCAGCGCCCTGAAACGGACGATCAGGATGCTCTTGCCGACATCTTCGATGACGATTTCGAGCCCAAGCCAAAGAAGAAGAAAACGAAAAAGAAGAACGATCCTGCGGAATCCCGTTTTTCCGTGCTCAGCTTGAATCCCATCCAGATGCCTAATCTTGATCTGAATTCTATTCTTTCCCAGCGCAAGAACTTCACTGTGGATGAATGGATCGGTATGTTGCTGCGCTCTGCGGGCTATGAACCAGATTCGATGACAGAGCGCGAGCGTATGCATTTCATCGAGCGCATGGTTCCCTTGATCGAGCGCAACTATAACTTGTGCGAACTTGGTCCTCGTGGCACGGGTAAGTCTCACATCTATAAAGAAGTGAGCCCAAACTCCATTTTGCTTTCTGGTGGACAAACCACCACGGCGAACTTGTTCGGCTACATGAATGCCTATTCACGCCGAAGCGGCACCGATGTTGGCCTGGTGGGTCTGTGGGACTGCGTAACGTTCGATGAAGTTGCTGGCATGCGATTCAAAGACCAGAATGCCGTCCAAGTGATGAAGGACTACATGGCTTCAGGTTCCTATGCTCGTGGGCGCAATCAGGTGAATGCCGATGCTTCCATGGTGTTTGAAGGCAACATTAACGACACCGTGCAAAACGTGCTGAAGACCACGCATCTGTTCGATCCCTTCCCGCCTGAGTTCAATAACGATTCCGCGTTCTTCGACCGCATCCACTACTACTTGCCTGGTTGGGAAATTCCCAAGATGCGTTCTGACCTGCTCACGAATCGCTATGGACTGATAACCGATTGTTTGAGCGAGTTCTGCCACGAAATGCGCTCTCGCGACTATTCGCACCACATTGATCGCTTCTTCCGCTTGAATAGCGACTTCAACAAGCGTGACGAAATCGCGGTACGCAAGACCTTCAGCGGTCTTGCTAAGCTGCTCTTCCCCGACGAAGAGATGACCAAAGAAGACGTGGGCATGCTGCTCGATTATGCCATCGAAGGGCGCAGACGCGTTAAAGAACAGCTGAAGATCATGGCTGGTGTGGAATTCATCGACGTAAACCTGGGTTATTACGACATCGACAACCCTCAGGATGTGCATATCATCTATGTGCCCGAACAGACCGAAGATTCGCTTATTCCTGAGGCTTCCCCTATGCCAGGTCACGTATTCTCAGTCGGTATGTCGAAGACGGGAGAATATGCCGTTTATAAGCTTGAGAACAAAGCTGTTACGGGTGACTTCAAGTTCCAGACCGAAGGCATTGGCAACGCTCGTCCTGTGCGCGAGAGCATGGATGCAGCCTTCAGGTATTTCGAAAGCAACGCTCATAAGGTAGCTGCTGGTATGCATATCATGGACAAAGATTACCTACTGTTCTTCCGCGATATGCAGAGTAAGGGCCTCTCTGACGAATGCTCGCTGGCGGAATTCGTGGGATTGTGTTCGGCTGCTTGCAACCGCCCTGTTACAGGTGCCACCGTGGTTCCGGGCACGCTGCGCATGTCGGGCACACTAGACGAGCTTAAGGGTCTGGAAGACATCATGCGCGTAGCGAAGAATGCTGGCGCGAAGAAGATCCTACTGCCTATGAGCAGTATCCAGGATTTGCAAAGTGTTCCTAATGAACTGCTTGAGAGTCTAAGTCCAGATTTCTACCAGGACGGAAATGCAGTTGCTGCTGCAAAGAAAGCACTGGGGCTTTAGAGATGAGCAATATCAAAGTATCTGAAATGACCCAGACCGAGATGGCCACTATGCTTGCAGGAGCGCTCGACCAGGTCTTTGGCTTCGAGGCTCAGGTCGAAAACGAGCGCAAGCGAGCTGAGATCGAAGAGCAAAAGGCACTCATGGAAGCTCGCACAGAAGCAGTGAGTCTTGTTTCTAACTGGGTGCAGAATATTTGCTCCGCCCGTGCAAGTAAGCTGATCGTGGAAGTGCAGCAGTTCTACAACGAAGCCTCGGACAAGATGTGGGAGTCCCTTGAGAGGAGCCCTTCCATGCCTCGAATGATCAACTTCGAAGAACGTTACGCTGCTTTCGGAACCATCGGCGACAGAGAAAAGCTGCTGGAACGAATCGACCAGACTCTTAACGCAGCAAAGGATGCCATCGAAAGAGCAGAGTCTTTGACCCAAGAGCAGATTCAGGGGGCTTTACTAGAGGGAGTTTCAGAGTTCCATAAAGAGATCGAGCCTCTTACTCAGATCAAGGTGAGAGGCATTCCAACCGAACAAGACGAACAGCGAATGGCTCAACAACTTGCTTCTTACCTTATCAAGAAGTTCAAGAAGTCCCATGATGCAAAAGAAAAAAGATTTGCCTCGATTCAAAATGTAATTGAGTCCACTTTCATATCAAGTCTTACAGGAGATGAAGCAAAAAGTCCTCTGAGAGATAGTGAAGTGGAGGACTTCAAGCGATCGCTTCACGGGGCAAAAGACCATGAAGATCAAACTGACGACTATGTTTCAGCTGCGGTTTCTGCAGCGGATGCAGCCTGTGATGCTTTATTCGAACAATCGAAGGCATACGCTGGTAAACCACTGATCAAAAGCGACCTTCCTGATTTTCAGGGAGAGATTTCTGTTTCAAGGGAATATGATCCAAAAGCGGTGCTTGCCTTTTATAACGAAGTGCGTCATTCCTTCGAGACCTACAAGAAATGCATCATGGATAATGGCGTATTTTCAGCGCTACCTTCTACGCCGCGTTTTGGCGTTACCGTGAGCACGCACTGGTTCTGGAGATTCGAGGAAATGACGAACACTCAGCGAAAGCTCGACCGAATAATCCCCTGCACCATAGAAGGAGCAGATAAGGACGATCTCGTGCAAGCGACCGAGCGCTTACACAAGCTTAACGAAAAGCCTTACTTGGGGCTTCTTGAAAGCAACATAGAGCCATATGTCGATGCATTCTGGTTTGGATACAAGAAGCTAGCTGAATTCACCAATGGTATCATCCAGATAAAAGCGAGCCAGCTAGATTCATATCTGATGAAGCTTAAGAACAAGATCTACACCGATGTATCCGATCTCGGCTACTTCCTGTCAGACTCGCAGGTCGACAACCTGTGCAAGCAAATCAAGAAGATTCCTACGGAATAAGCGCTTATGCGCCGAGCTCTTGCTCGATCACGTCGACGATCTCTTGGGCGTAGCTCAAGGCTTCTTCGGGGGTGGCGGCTTCTACCATCACGCGGACCAAGGGTTCGGTGCCGCTGGGGCGCACCAAAACACGACCAGATCCTGCTAGCTTTGCTTCAGCTTGCTGGATGGCTTCAGCAACCGTTGCGCTTTCCATCACTTCGTTCTTGTCGGTCACGCGCACATTGATGAGCTCCTGCGGGAAGCGCTGCATCAGCTTTGCAGTTTCAGACACTGGCTTGTTATTGCGCAGGCACGCTGCCAAGAACTGGAGCGCGGTGATAAGGCCATCGCCGGTCGAGTTGTGGTCCAGGAAGATCATGTGACCACTCTGTTCGCCGCCAATAACAGCATTGCGCTGGCGCATCTCATTCAGAACGTACTTATCCCCTACCGAAGTTTGCACCACGGTGATACCTGCAGCATCCATGGCTTTCGTGAAGCCCAGGTTGCACATGACCGTGGACACTACCAAGTTGTCGCGCAGCAAGCCGCGCTTCTGCAGGTCCAGCGCGCACACAGTCTCTACCACGTCGCCATCGATCTCGTTACCCAGCTCGTCCACGAACATCACGCGGTCAGCGTCGCCATCGTGAGCAATGCCTATCATGGCACCCGTTTCATCCACCAGCGCCTTCACAGGCTCAAGATGGGTGGAGCCACATTCAACGTTAATGTCCACGCCGCTGAAGTCGTCATTGATCACATGGACCGTTGCACCCAGCTGCTCCAATGCTGCCGCAGTGGTGAGTGATGCCGCGCCGTGACCCGTGTCCAGCGCGATGACTAAGTTCGAAAAATCGAGCGTCTTGTCCTGCAGCGAAGAAATGGCATGCTGGATATACAGGTCGCACGCATTCTCTACGGGCACCGTAACACCCACTTCGTCGCCAGAAGGAAGTTCACCTGCGGGCATACCGCCATCAAGCACGAACTTCTCGATCTCGTCCTCTTCGGCTTCGGTAAGCTTGAAGCCCTGTCCATCGAAGAATTTGATGCCGTTATACTCGGGCGGATTATGCGAAGCAGAGATAACGATGCCGCCATCAGCATGCAACTCGCGCACCAAATAGGCCACACCAGGCGTAGGGATGATTCCTGCATCAAGCACCGTAGCGCCCGTGCTCATGATGCCTGCCGCAAGGGCAGAGCCCAGCATGTCCCCCGAAAGGCGGGTGTCCTTGCCAACAACGATGGTCTTGCCCAGGAATGCACCTGCCGCCTGACCAAGCTTGAATGCTGTATCGCAGGTAAGTTCGGTGTTCGCAACGCCGCGCACACCGTCGGTTCCGAAAAGTACTGTCAAAGCAACTTCCCTTTCATGAAAGATGCGGGAGACCCCGCATCAGAAAACTTAATGGTTGCCACCACGATTGACGAATTCGGGCTTGAGCATGATAACGCCTTCACGAAGTGCGATCTCATCTTCGGTCATGCGGGTGTTCATCTCTGCTGCGAATTCGTCCAAGCTGATGCCGCAACGCTCCAAGATCACCAGCAGATGATAGACCACGTCTCCCGCCTCATAGCGCAGATGGTCAACATCAGCTGGCGTAGCATCACTGCTTACCACGTCCTTAGCTGCCAGCGTGGTCTCGTGAGCTTCTTCTACCAGCTTCTTAAGCAGATCGTCGATATTATCATTGAGCAGACGATAGGTATAGCTTTCAGGACCTGCCGCGCGACGCGCGTTGATGGTATGCGCCAGCGATTCGAGTGCCGCGCCCATCTGGCTTTCAGGCACCTGGCCTTCAGTAACGTAGGTCTTTTCCACGCTTGCTCCTTCGATGCGCCAATCTAGTCCTGCGCCATGCGTGCCAGAATATCCTCGCGCGCTTCACAGGTCTTGGCGATCTCTTTCTCTACATCGATAGTGGTGTATTCTCCATTCTCATAGAGAATCTTACCATCAACCATGGTCAAAACAACGTCACTGCCCTGTGCAGAATAGACAACGTTGTCTGCCATCGTGTGAACGGGCTGCATCCAGGGGGTGTCGATATCCAGCACCACCAAGTCTGCACGAGCATCGCGTCTGATGAGGCCGCAGTCTTCGCGCCCTTGGGAAAGCGCACCGTTGCGCGTAGCAACGGTGATGAGTTCTTCGGCAGAGAGCGAAACAGGGTCCGCGTCGCCTGCGCGCTGCATGAGCGCGAGCAAGTACAGGTCCTTGAACATGTTGTGATTGTTGTTGCTGGCCACTCCATCGGTGCCAAGCGTTAGCATGATGCCCGCTTCTTTCATGGCCTTTATGTCCGCAATACCACTGCCAAGCTTCGCATTCGATGCGGGGCAGCAAGAAACCACCACGCCCTTGGCTGCCATGATGGCGCGGTCTTCATCGGTCAGCCACGTGCAGTGATCCGCGGTAGTAGGCACGTCGAACAAGCCCAGCTCTGCCAGGTAGACGGGCGGGGTCTTGCCGTGGCGCTCGATGCATTCGCGCACTTCTTTCTGCGTCTCGCTCACGTGCACATCTATGCGCATGTCGGCTTCTTTCGCAGCATTGGCAACGCTTGCCACCATTTCGGGTGACGTGGTGTACTCCGCATGCAGGCTGAAGTTCATCAGCAAACGGCCATCAGCCGCGCCATGGTATTCAGCGATCCACTGTTCGTTCTGCTTAGCAAGCGGCAAATCCCAATAGGTTATGCCTGGTTCGTTGCCTACCACGCAGTCACTCAAGTTGCACTTGATGCCGCTTTCCAACACCGCACGCGCACGAGCATCGGTGCAGAAATACATGTCCGTGAAGGAGACCACACCAAAGCGCAGCATCTCTGCGATGCCCAGCAATGTGGCGTGATATGCATCGTCTTCGGTGATGTGCGCTTCAAAGGGAAAGATGGCTTCGTTGAGCCATCGGTCCAGCGGCAGGTTATCGCCTCGCCCGCGCAGCAGCGTCATGGGCACATGCGCATGCGAATTGTAGAGCGCTGGCATCAGCAGCTTGCCACGACCGTCGTAGACGCGGTCGAAGGAACCTGTGGGCTCTTCCAGCTGAAAATGCGTGATAGTACTCCCCTCCACCGCTACATAGGCGTGCGGAACGGTCTTGCCTTCTTCGGTCAGCACCGTGATGTCTTTGAAAAGCAGTGAGCTCATGGGATCCTTCCTTCAGTGAGCACGAGCCAAAATGGGCACCTATAAGAAACACGCGCCCCGAAGTGGAGCGCGTGTTCGAAGTTTAGCCCTGCGGCAAGCAGTTACCTTACTGCTGGTCGCCTTCGTTGCCGTTAGAGGCGGAAGCGGAGCTGTCACCCAGCGAATCAGGATCGATAACGCCAAAGCCCATGTCAGAAACAGAGTTCAGCAGCTCGTCAAGTTCGTCCAGGTTGCGCTGATAGGAGCGCGGAGGCAGCGCCTCGCCCAGCATGTCTTCGCCATCAGTGCTGAAGGATGCAGGCTTGTCGCCACCGATCAGAACCGTGTCGTCTGGCGAGAACACCATATCCAGCAGCTGGCTCATGTCGTCAGCGGATGCCGAGAAGTCGTCCTCGATGACCTTGGACAGGCCATGGTTTTCCAGACCTGCCTTCAGTTCCTCGATAGCCTTGGTGCCAATGCCCTCGATGCGCAGCAGTTCGTCTTCGGTGTGACCGACCAGGTCGGCAACCGTTTCGATGCCTGCTTCGGAGAACTTGTTAGCCCAACGCTGGGAAACACCCAGGTCGTCGTAGATGTAGAGGCGCGCCTCTTCGTCGGTAAGGTTCTTCGCACGATAACCTGCGGTGATGGACGCGAAGTAGCTTGCATAATCGGAGCCAGCGCCCATGTAGTCGCCATCGAGCGACCAATCCTGGGGCTGCGGCAGCAGCTCTTCGATGTCGCGCAGTGCCTGAGGTGCAGAGTCGGGCAAGCGATCGGAATCGTTCGCGGTGACCGGCACACCCTTGTAGGTGATGTCAACATCCTTGTAGCGGCGCAGACCCGTACCAGCCGGGATGGGCTTACCGATGATGACGTTCTCCTTCAGGCCTTCGAGCGTGTCGACCTTGCCCTCGATAGCAGCATCGGTAAGGACCTTGGTGGTTTCCTGGAACGATGCAGCAGACAGGAACGAATCGGTAGCAAGCGATGCCTTGGTGATACCCAGCAGCAGCGGCTGGCCCACGGGCGGATTCTTGCCTTCCAGGATCATGTTGTTCACAACGTCTTCGAATTCGAAGCGATTCACCTGGCTGCCCGGCAGATAATCGGAATCGCCTGGATCCACAACAGCAACCTTACGAAGCATCTGACGTGCGATAACTTCGATGTGCTTGTCGTTGATGTCTACACCCTGGGAAACGTACACGTCCTGTACCTGATTGACGATGTAGCGAAGCGTGGTATTCGGGTCGGTAAGGCGCAGCAGGTCGTGTGGATTGATGGAACCCTTGGTAAGCTGCTGACCAACCTCAACTTCGCAACCATCTTCAACACCAGGCATGAGCTGAGCGCGAGCCGAAACCACGTATTCGCGGATATTGCCTTCCTGGTCGTGGATGGTAAGGATCTTGTTGTTCTTGTCACCCGAGACCTGCAGGGTACCAGAGATCTCTGCCAGGGTTGCCTGGCCCTTAGGCTTGCGAGCCTCGAAAAGCTCGGTAACACGAGGCAGACCGTGGGTAATGTCTTCACCAGCGACGCCACCAGTATGGAACGTACGCATGGTAAGCTGCGTACCCGGCTCACCAATGGACTGAGCAGCGATGATGCCAGCTGCAGTGCCGATGTTGACCGGGCGGGAAGTTGCCAGGTCCCAGCCATAGCACTTCTGGCAGATGCCATGTTCAGCATGGCAGGTCATAACGCTGCGGTGGATGAGCGTTTCAACGCCTGCATCCGACCAGCCCTTCAGCTGAGCAACCGAATCGATGAATTCGCCCGCATCAAGCAGCACTTCGCCGGTCTTGGGGTCGACGATCGGCTCAGCCAAGCAACGGCCGACCAAAGAGTCGTCCACTTCGCCCTTGGCGTTCAGCAGCGTGCATTCAACACCCTCGGAGGTGCCGCAGTCAAGCTCACGAATGATAACGTCCTGCGCAACGTCGACCAAACGACGGGTAAGGTAACCCGAGTCAGCCGTACGCAGAGCGGTGTCAGCCAGACCCTTACGAGCACCATGCGTAGAGATGAAGTATTCCAGTACGGAAAGGCCTTCGCGGAAGTTCGCCTTGATAGGACGGTCGATGATCTCGCCCTTCGGGTCGGACATAAGACCACGCATACCAGCCAGCTGACGGATCTGCTTGATGTTACCACGAGCACCAGAGAAGGCCATCATGTAGATGGGGTTGAACTTGTCGAAGTTCTCCGCCATGGCTTCACCAACTTCGTCGTTGGCTTCATTCCAGATGTCGACGATCTGCTTATGGCGTTCCTCGTCGCTCATCAGGCCCATCTCGTAGTCTTCGTCGATAGCGGCAACGCGCTTGTCGGCAGCAGCCAGGATCTCGTCCTTTTGGGGCGGGATGGTTGCGTCGTAAACAGAAACGGTAACGCCAGCGCGGGTAGCATAGTGGAAACCAGCGCTCTTCAGACCGTCCAGGATGGGTTCCATCTCAGAGGTGGTGTAGCGGTTGGAGCAATCCTCGACCAAACGCGAGATCTCGGTCTTGTTCATTTCATAGTTCAGGAATGGATAATCATCCGGCAGAACTGCGTTGAACGTGATACGACCGATGGTGGTCTGGATGCGCTCGCCAGCCTTGTGCTCTTCGAATTCACCGAAGGCAGAAGCAACCTGGGTGTCCTTGGTCAGGCGGACCCAGATCTTGGCCTGCAGGTCAAGCTCGCAGCGAGCATCGTAGGCATTCAGAGCGTCGTCGAAGTCGATGAACGCACGGCCTTCGCCAGGGAAGCCATCGCGAGCAGCGGTGAGGTAATACAGACCGATGATCATGTCCTGCGTGGGAACCGTCAGCGGACGGCCATGAGCAGGCGATTTGATGTTGTTTGCGGAAAGCATGAGCACGCGTGCTTCAGCCTGAGCTTCGTTGCCCAGCGGCACGTGAACCGCCATCTGGTCACCGTCGAAGTCCGCGTTGAATGCGGTACAAACGAGCGGATGCAAACGGATAGCCTTGCCTTCTACCAGCACTGGCTCGAAAGCCTGGATGCCAAGACGGTGAAGGGTTGGAGCGCGGTTCAGGAGCACGGGGTGTTCGGTGATGACCTCTTCCAGAACGTCCCAAACATAGCTTGCGCCACGATCGACCGCGCGCTTAGCAGCCTTGATGTTGGCAGCGTATTCCAGCTCGACCAAACGCTTGATAACGAAAGGCTTGAACAGCTCCAGTGCCATGGCCGAAGGAAGGCCGCACTGATGCAGCTTCAAGGTAGGACCAACAACGATAACGGAACGACCAGAATAGTCGACGCGCTTACCGAGCAGGTTCTGACGGAAGCGGCCCTGCTTGCCCTTGAGCATGTCAGAGATTGACTTCAGCGGACGGTTGCCCGGGCCCGTAACGGGGCGGCCACGGCGGCCGTTGTCGAAGAGCGAGTCGACAGCTTCCTGGAGCATGCGCTTTTCGTTGTTCACGATGATCTCAGGCGCACCCAGGTCCAGCAGACGCTTCAGGCGGTTGTTACGGTTGATGACACGACGATACAGATCGTTCAGGTCAGACGTTGCGAAACGACCACCATCGAGCTGCACCATGGGGCGCAGATCAGGCGGGATGACTGGGATAACGTCCAGGATCATGTCAGAAGGCTTGTTCTTAGAGTGCAGGAATGCGTCGACCACCTTCAGGCGCTTGATGGCCTTAGTGCGCTTCTGGCCCTTGCCAGTGGCAACCACTTCGCGCAGTTCCTCGGCAGTTGCAGCCAGGTCGATCTCTTCCAGCAGGTCACGGACGGCTTCAGCGCCCATGCCACCCTTGAAGTATTCGGAATAGTTGGTGCGCATCTCGCGATAGAGCTGCTCGTCGGGAACCAGCTGCTTGGGCTCGATCTTCAAGAATGCGTCGAATGCGTCGTTGCGCAGAGCCTTGCGCTCGTTGAATTCCTCGTAGAGATCGGCGATCTCTTCTTCGACCTCTTCGGGGGTCATGCGCTCGTCTTCGTCGATGTCATCAACGAATTCGTCTTCTTCAGGAACGTATTCCGTGGAAAGACGGCGCGTAGCCGCGATCAGGCGATCGCGTTCGGCATCCAGTTCTTCCAGGTCAGCAGAAAGTTCGTCGCGCAGTTCCTCGATATCTTCTTCGCGTGCTTCCTTGTCCACCGAAGTGATGATGGAGCTTGCGAAGTAGAGCACCTTCTCCAGTTCCTTCGGCGCGATGTCGAGCAGGTAGCCCAAACGCGAAGGGGAACCCTTGAAGTACCAGATATGCGAAACCGGAGCTGCCAGTTCGATGTGGCCCATACGTTCACGACGGACCTTGGAACGGGTAACCTCAACGCCGCAGCGCTCGCACACGATGCCCTTGAAGCGGATGCGCTTGTACTTACCGCAGGCGCACTCCCAGTCCTTCGTGGGGCCGAAGATCTTCTCGCAGAACAGACCGTCCTTTTCGGGCTTCAGCGTACGATAGTTGATGGTCTCGGGCTTCTTGACCTCGCCACGGGACCAACCGCGCACGTCTTCAGCACTGGCAAGAGAGATACGGATCGCATCAAAGTTATTCACGTCGAATTCAGTCATTTAGTTCTCCTCTCCCTCATCGGTCGCATCTGCGACTGCTACTTCTTCGGCAGCTTCCTCGGCCGCAGCTTCAGCCGTTTCGGCTGCCTCGGCTGCTTCTTCAGCAACTTCTTCAGTTGCTTCGTCAGCTGCCTGGGCCGCATCTTCGGCAGGAGCTTCCTCGGTGGCCTCGACCACGTCGGTCTCGGAAACTTCTTCGACCGCGTCAGCAGCAGGTGCCGCATCATCGGTGTCGCTGAAGTCGAGCAGATCATCCAGGTCAGCCTCGATAGCGCCCAGCAGCTCTTCGCCTTCCGGTGAAGACTGGCCATCCATCGGTGCGCCGATCAGCTCTTCTTCCATTTCCTTAGCCTCAGGAGAAACGGTGAGGTCAGAGTTGGTGTGGGTATTGCCCTCAAGTTCGACATTCAAACACAGCGAGCGCATTTCCTTGATAAGGACCTTGAAGGATTCCGGAACTTCCGGAGCCGGGATGGACTCGCCCTTGACAATGGCCTCGTAGGACTTGACGCGGCCGGAGGTGTCGTCGGACTTGATGGTAAGGATCTCTTGGAGGACGTTAGAAGCGCCATAGGAATAGAGCGCCCAAACTTCCATTTCGCCGAAGCGCTGGCCACCGAACTGAGCCTTACCACCGAGCGGCTGCTGGGTGATCAAGCTGTAAGGGCCAGTCGAACGAGCATGGATCTTGTCGTCGACCAAGTGACCGAGTTTCAGGATGTAGCTCTGGCCAACGGTGATGGGCTCGCGGAACTTCTCGCCCGTGCGGCCATCGTAGAGCCAGGTCTTACCAGTACGGGAAAGCTGCGGGACGAATTCCACGCGAGCCAGGTCGCCGTACTTCTTCTTGTGGATGTTCACCAGGTTGCGGTTCGCCTTCTCGATAACGTCCGAGATCTCTTTCTCGGTAGCGCCGTCGAATACCGGCGTTGCAACATGCATGGGGCCATCTACCACTTCGTCAGTCTCTTCTGCGTCAGACCAGCCCCACTTCGCCGCCCAACCAAGGTGGCATTCGAGCAGCTGACCAACGTTCATACGAGAAGGAACGCCCAGCGGATTCAGGATAACGTCGATAGGCGTGCCGTCTGCCAGGTAAGGCATGTCCTCAACAGGCAAGATGCGGGAGATAACACCCTTGTTGCCGTGACGACCAGACAGCTTGTCGCCCTGCTGGATCTTACGCTTCTGAGCAACGAATACGCGGACCAACTCGTTCACGCCCGGTGCCAGTTCGTCGCCGTCAAGGCGGGAAGAACGGACCACGTTGATGACGCGGCCGCCCGCACCGTGGGGCACCTTCAGCGAGGTGTCGCGGACTTCACGAGCCTTCTCGCCAAAGATCGCGCGCAGCAGGCGCTCTTCGGCGGTGAGCTCGGTTTCACCCTTCGGGGTGACCTTACCTACCAGCACATCGCCTGGGAACACTTCAGCACCCACGCGGATGATGCCGTCTGCGTCCAGGTCAGAGATCATATCTTCGGAGATGTTCGGGATCTCGCGGGTGATCTCCTCAGGGCCAAGCTTGGTGTCACGCGCGTCGATCTCGTATTCGGAGATGTGAATGGAGGTGAGCAGGTCTTCTGCCACCACGCGCTCGGAGATGATGATAGCGTCCTCGTAGTTGAAGCCTTCCCAAGGCATGTAGGCAACCATGAGGTTCTGACCCAGCGAAAGCTCTGCGCCATCGCAAGAGGGGCCGTCAGCCAGGACATCGCCCACTTCTACGCGGTCGCCCTTCTTCACGATGGGCTTATGGTTCATGCAGCCGCTCTGGTTGGAGCGCTGGAACTTCGGAACCAGGTATTCGTCATATTCGCCATCTTCGCGCTCGACGATGATGGTCTGACCGTCAACATAGTCGACCACGCCAGCGTTCTGGCAGACCAAGATCTCGCCAGAGTCGACCGCGATGCGGTGCTCGATGCCCGTACCGACCAGCGGTGCATGGGGCTTGAGCAGGGGCACTGCCTGACGCTGCATGTTCGAACCCATCAGAGCGCGGTTAGCGTCGTCGTGCTCGAGGAACGGAATGAGCGAGGTAGCGACCGAGGTCATCTGACGAGGGGAAACGTCCATGTACTGAACATTCATAGGATCGACTTCGTCCGGTTCGCCGAAGACACCGTTAGCATCACGCGTACGGCAGAGAACGCGCGCAGCCTTGTGGAAGACGCCGTCGTCGTCGGTGTAACCGAATTCGCGGGTCTCAAGGTTGAACGTTTCGTTCGCCTGAGCGATGGTGTAGTGCTCTTCTTCGTCTGCGGTGAGGTAGTCGATCTCGTCGGTGACCTTACCGTCGATGACGCGACGATAGGGAGTCTCGATAAAACCGTAAGGATTGATGCGTGCATAGGTTGCAAGAGATCCGATCAAGCCGATGTTCGGACCTTCAGGAGTTTCGATCGGGCACATACGGCCGTAGTGCGAGGTGTGAACGTCGCGAACTTCAAAGCCTGCGCGCTCACGCGACAGACCGCCAGGACCCAGTGCGGACAGGCGGCGCTTATGCGTGATGCCTGCTGCGGGGTTGGTCTGGTCCATGAACTGCGAAAGCTGGGAGGAACCGAAGAATTCCTTGATCGCAGCCACGATCGGACGGATGTTCACCAAGCTCTGCGGCGTGATGTCATCAGGCTCCTGCATGCTCATGCGCTCGCGAACGACGCGCTCCATGCGGGAAAGGCCGATGCGGAACTGATTCTGGATCAGCTCGCCCACCGTGCGGATACGACGGTTGCCGAAGTGGTCGATGTCGTCGGTGTGATAGCCCTCGACGCCATCGTGCAGCGCGATGATGTAGCGCATGGTCTCGATGATGTCGTCCTGAGTAAGAGTGGACTGATCGTCTTCAGGATCGAAGCCCAGCTTCTTGTTGATCTTGTAGCGACCGACCTTTGCCAGGCCATAGCGCTGCGGATTGAAGAACAAGCCGTCGAGCAGGGTGCGGGCCGAATCGATCGTAGGGGGCTCGCCTGGACGGAAACGACGGTAGAGTTCGATGAGCGACTCTTCCTTGGTGGTCGCGGGGTCGCGGTCGAGCGTGCGGATGACCATCTCGGAATCGCCCAGCAGCTCGATGATCTCTTCACGCGTCTCAGCGATGCCGAGCGCACGAAGGAGCAGGGTTGCGGGCTGCTTGCGCTTGCGGTCGATGCGGACCGAGAGCACGTCGCGCTTGTCGGTCTCAAATTCGAGCCATGCGCCGCGGGAAGGGATGATCTTCGCGTTATAGATAGTCTTGTCGGAGGTCTTGTCGCGCTCGGACGAGAAGTACACGCCCGGGCTGCGGACCAACTGGGAAACAACAACGCGCTCGGTACCATTGATGATGAAGGTGCCGCGCGGGGTCATGAGCGGGAAGTCGCCCATGAACACTTCTTGTTCCTTGATCTCGCCAGTCTCACGATTGATGAAACGGATCTCGGCGAACAGTGGTGCTTGATAGGAAACGTCACGAGCTTTGCACTCGTCTACGCTGAACTTCGGTTCCCCGAATTCATGCTTACCGAATTCAACGCACATATCTTTGTTGCTGGATTCGATAGGACTGATGTCTGCGAAAGCATTTGCAAGGCCTTGATCAACGAATTGCTTGAAGCTCTCCGTTTGAATGGCGATAAGATTAGGGACGTCCATGACGTCAGGAATCTTTGCAAAGCTTCGACGGGTCCGATAATGGCTGGTGGAATCGGTTTTTTCGGCTTTACCCACGAGTCATTTCCTCCTTCGATATAACTTCGATTTTGCAAAAACACGCAATTATCTAAGATATGACGGGGTAAAGCCCAAGTCAAGGAAAATTTTTTTGAATTGTGTTTCTCTCGTGAATTTTTCCGGACACCTTGGGGACGGGTTCATTTTTTGTCCCGGACACTTTGGGGACAGGTCCGCTTTTGTCCCAGACAGTTTGGGGACAGGCCTCGTGAACGAATTAGGGCGCAGTTCTTTTGTCAACGGCAGGTCTCCAATAGGGAACCTCTCATAGGGACAGGGGGCAAAACCGTCCCGTGCCCCAGTCGCTTCCGCCACCATCCCTATCTATCCGCTATCCCCTCTCTACCAGATAGAGCGAGCTCCATCTACGTAGAGCGGGGTCCCATTCACCATGTCAGAGCAATCGCAAGCCAAGAACAAAGCTGCTGCTGCGATGTCGAGCGGATCACCCACCTTACGATTGTGAGGGATCGGACGCGTAATGGCCTCGTAGGCCGCAGGCTTATTGAGCGTTGATTGCGTCATGTTCGTTTCAATATAGCCAGGACAGATGCAATTCGCACGGATATTGAAGCGCGCCCACTCGAAGGCCATGCAGCGCGTCATCTGCACTACTGCAGCTTTCGCCGATGCGTACGGCAACATGCGCGTCGAAGCCACACGTGCTACTACCGAGGCAATGTTGATAATATTGCCTCGCTCTTGTTCGATCATGATCTCGGCAACGCGCTGCGTCAGGAAGAAAACGGCCTTGTAGTCGGTGTCCACCACTCGGTCCCATTCTTCTTCGGTCACATCTTGAGCCAGCTGATCATTGCTCAGTACAACGCCCGCATTGTTCACTAAGATATCGATGCGGCCGAATGCGTTCATGCAAGTGTCCACCAAGGTCTTGCGATCCTCATCGCTTCGAATGTCACACCGTACGGGAATGACCTCGGCATCGAACTCTTCTGCGATCTCTTGGGCGCGAAGTTCGATCCCTTCCGCGTCCATGTCGGCAACCACCAATCGCGCGCCATAGGCTGCGAACGTGCGTGCGATACCGCGGCCGATGCCGATCTCGCTCGCAACACCCGTGATGATAGCCACCTTGTCCGTTAGGTCGAAGCGCGGAATGTCCATCTTCCCCGTTTCCAAGATAGTGAAGTTGCTCCCCTTCATCGCTCTCCCCTTCCCAGAAGCTCTCATGCCAAGACTCTACCACGATTCGTACGTAAGTCATACACGAACAAACCCGGACACCTTGGGGGCAGGTCCGTTTTTGTCCCGGACACTTTGGGACAGGCCAGGATTACCAAATGGGATGTCTGACCTGTCCCCTTTTTGTCCCGGACAGTTTGGGACCTGCCCCCGAAGCGTTCCAAAGAAAAAGGCGACGAAAGAATTCGCCGCCTTCGATCGATAATCTAAAAAGAGCGCTACGCCAGACCTACGCGCAATTCTTGCAAAGGCGTAATCCCATGCTCTGAGCCTTGCTCAAAGAAACCGTAATGGGGTTATTGATCTTCGCGGCGCTTCGACAATTCTTGGTGTGATAAACACTCGATCCCGATGCGTATGTGACCATAGAAGTGTTCTGAGTCGAAGCACTCTGAGTCTGCTTGATCCACTTGCCATCGCTGCCAACTCGATAGCCATCGATGGTTGTGTTCGTAGCCATCACGCCATCAGAGCCAACGTAATAATCACCGATCCAACGATTTGTCTGCATTGCCCCAGAACCATTCAAGTAATACCACTTGCCGCCCGACTTCAACCAGCCAGTCTTCATGGCTCCAGAACCATTGAGGTAATACCAAGTTCCACCGATCTGCTGCCAGCCAGTCTTCATGATGCCGCTGTCGGCCAGGTAATACCACTTGCCTCCAACCTTCTGCCAGCCTGTCTTCATTGCGCCAGAACCAGCATAATAATGCCAGCCATCGGATTCCTTGTTCCAGCCTGTTACCATGGCACCCGAGCTCTTGAAGAAGTAGGTCTTCTTGTCGATCTCTTGCTTACCAGTCTGCATAGCGCCATCAGCTGCAAGGTAATACCATTTTCCCGAAAGCTTCTTCCAGCCCGTCTGCAGATCACCGCTGCGACTACAGTAATACCACTGCCCATCAACCTTGACCCAGCCAGTTTGCATCCAGCCACTAGCATTGAATCGATAGATCTTGTTATCCGCCAGCACCCACTCGTTCTTCGGATAGCTTCCATCAGGCTTCTTGATCCACCATCCTTGCGTCTCATGGATCCATGTGCCACCCGAAACGATGGACATAGACAGTGCACGCGAATCGATCTTGCTTTGTTGTTCATCGGCGTGAGCGGGCGTTGCATAAAAGCATGCTGCAATGACCAAAGCGAATAAGCTGCTGAACAGGGCTGCGAAAGCGAACCCGTGGGATCTTGTCTTCTCCATAGTCTTCCTTCCTCTCCAGCAATGACCCAATGATGGGCCGCTGACCTCGGAAATACTATCATCCTCTTTCGCGAAATACCAGCCTTGACATCCATGCCAATAATTTCTGAATAAATCGGGGGGAAGGTAGGTCGCTTTCGAACACCCCGGGGACGGGTCCGCTTTTGTCCCGGACACTTTGGGGACAGGCCAGAATTACCAAATGGGATGTCTGACCTGTCCCCTTTCTGTCCCGGACAGTTTTGGACCTGTCCCCTTTACTTTTGCCTCCGTCCTCTTATCCCTGTAGTATGGATGCAAGGGAAATTGACAAGGGGGAACTATGAACATCGCAGTTTTGGGAGCTGGATCGCTCGGTAGCGCGATCGGAGGCACGTTGGCGCTTGCAGGAAATGATGTAACGCTCATCGGACGCGCGGCGCACGTAGAAGCTATCGACCGATCAGGGCTCACGCTCGTTACCCCACACGGTGAAGAGAGGGCAGATGTTCGTGCCCAGACTACCGCCGAGGGACTTGAGCCAGCCGATCTTGTGCTGGTGATGTGCAAGTCCTTCGACACGCGCGAATGCATCGAGACGAATCGCAGCGTCATCGGACCAGAGACCATAGTGCTTTCACTCCAAAATGGTCTTGGCAACGAGGACCTGCTCTGTGAACTGCTCGACCCGAACCAGGTCATCGCAGGCAAGACCTATATTGGTGGGATGATGCTAGAACCGGGCAAGGTCCAGTCGACCACCGAAGGCAAGCAGACCTTCATCGGCGAATATAGCGGTCCCATCACGCCACGAATCGAGAACGTTGCTCAGCTGTTCAACGATGCCGGAATGGAATGCATCGCCTCAAAGCACATGAAGAATATCATCTGGGATAAACTGCTCATCAATGTAGCAACAGGCGCTGTCTGCGGCGTGACCAAGCTTCCCTATGGCGACTTCTATCAGCATCCTGAATTGGTGGACACCGCACTTGCAGCGGTCAGCGAAGGTATGCGCGTTGCCATTGCCGAAGGCATCATGCTCACGCGTCACGATCCGCGCGAAGTGTTGGAACTAGCGCGTGAGAATCTTCCTTACGATTTCAAGCCATCCATTCTGCAAAGCTTAGAGAAGCACCGTCGCACCGAGATTGATGTGATAAACGGTGCTGTGGTCACCTACGGCAAGCGCCACCAGATCGAAACACCCGTGAATGAAACGCTTGTTGCATGCGTCAAAGGGATCGAACGTTACACCGAGATCTACGATCCCGCGCTGTAGACAGATTGTCTTCGTCATTCACTTGACTCTGGCACGATTCTGCCCGGGACGGTTTTGTGTTTGGCACCAAAGTGTCCGGGACAGAATCGTGTCTGGCACCAAGGGGTGCAGGTGGCATCAAAAAGAAAAACTCCTGGCCGGAAAACCGGGCAGGAGCTTTTTCGAGCGGAATGAGACTATCTTTGTAGACAAAATGGGGGCTGCCCCCTTTTTGTCTACTTCGATTCTTCTATGGGGATGGGCGTGGTGTCCTCTTCCTCTAGGCGATTGCCCCAAACGTAATGCTTGGTCTCGCGTGCGATCAGAGCTGAAAGACCCAGGACCGCGATAAGGTTCGGAACCGCCATGAGCGCGTTGGTGATGTCGGAGATATCCCACACGAAGCCCTGCAGGCCGATAGCGCCCAAGAAGCAGATGCACAAGAACACGATCTGGTAAGGCTTGATGGCATGCTTACCGAACAGGTAGGTGATGCAACGGTTGCCGTAGTAAGACCAACCGACCATGGTCGAATAAGCGAACAACACCAGGCCGATGCACAGGACCAGCGGACCTACCACCGGAATCTGCGCGAAGCACGTGGTGACCAGCGTGGCCGTTGCGCCCAGGAAACTGCCATCATTGAAAGCAGCAGAGATCTCGGGGCTTGCCAAGATAGAAGAGACCAGCGCGATACCCGTGAGAGCACAAACGATAACGGTATCCCAGAAGGTGCCGGTCATGGAAACGAGTGCCTGACGAGCAGGGTTGCGCGTGATAGCGGAAGAAGCGACCAGCGGCGAAGAACCCAGACCAGATTCGTTGGAGAACAGACCGCGTGCGCAACCAAGCTGCAGCGCGATCATGATGGAAGTGCCAACTGCACCGCCGAATGCAGCCTGCGGAGTGAAGGCGCAAACCACGATCAGACCGATAGCGTCGATGAAATACTGACCATTGATAACGATGAGCACCAAGCAAGCCAGCACGTAGAAGATGGTCATCGCAGGGATGAGCTTTTCGCATACGCGCGAGATGACCTTGATACCGCCCATGATGACCACCGCGATCAGGGCCACCAGGATAAGACCCACGATGATCTGCAGCGGGGAGGTCATGAACAGACCGAACACATCGATATTCGCTTCTGCGATTGCCGCCGTGCCCGAGAGGGAAACGATAGCACCCGAAAGCGAATTCGCCTGGACCGCAGCACCGATACCGAACGATGCGATGGCGGCGAACACTGCGAACAAGATGCCCAGCACCTTGCCGAGCGTCTTGCGCTTGAAGCCGCGCTGCAGCGCATACATAGCACCGCCGAGCATGTTGCCGTTATGGTCCTTAACGCGGTACTTCACCGCGATGAGCGTTTCAGAGTACTTGGTTGCGATACCGAAAACACCCGTGATCCACATCCAAAAGATAGCACCAGGGCCACCCGCGATGAGCGCCGTGCCCACACCGATGATGTTGCCCGTACCGATAGTAGCTGCCAGCGATGTGGTGAGCGCCGCGAAGGGGCTCACGTCACCTGCGCCACTGTCCTTGGTAACGGAGAGCTTGATGGCCTTCGGGATCTTGCGCTGGATGAAACCTGTGCGGAAGGTCATGAAGACATGCGTGCCCAAGAGCAGCAGGATCATGATGGGACCCCACACGAAACCGTCGACCGTTGCGACGATATCTTCGATCCAGGTGTTATCGCCCGTGCCGGCAGTGGTGAAGCCAGCACCCAACTCTACGAAAGGTCCGATAAAAAATTGGTAGAAGAAATCTTCCATGAGAATCCTTTTCTCAACTCTGCGGCAACCGCGTTGCCTTCGCTCGCAATTCCGAACTCGGAGAATTCACGCTTTCAACGTGCCACGGCGAACCGCGCACTATCTTCAACTAAAGCGCTTTAGCATTGTAGACTAGCTTTTGCTACGAACATGTTACAAAGCGGCGGAAATGAGTGAGCGGAATAGATTGGCCCTGCGGGGAATCTAGCTATAACGGGAGCAACCCTCGCTAAACGGCTGGATCAACCCTCGCCAAACAACTAGATCGACTCTCACCAAAGACTGCGCACAGAACGGATCGATCCTGCGGCAACAACCTTGCAAGCACCCATAAAAACGCCCTCTTATGAGGGCGTTTCGGTCAAGATTTGATTCGCTTTGTAGGCATTCGCCTTAAGAGAAATCATACATTCCTGACGTAGCCTTGCGGAACTTATCATAAACTTCCGCAGCAATAGCTTCATCGACCAGCAATTCAAACGATTCAGGCTGACCTTCATCGTCGAGTTCAGTGACCTCCAAGATGAGCACTTCGCCAGAGCCTAGTGGCTCGCCTTCGACCCCTGCTGGGAAGAAGAAGCCATATCGCCTGTTGTTATGCAGGATCAAACCCAAGAATTCAAGGCTGATGGTCTCGCCTTTTTCATCCTGGAAAGTGTAGATCGCGCCCTCCTCTACGGGCGGCGCGAAATCAGGATCGCTCGCTTGTCTCATTCTTTTTTCTTTCTCTTGTAGCGTATCGGCTTGTTATCCTGCTTGCCCGAACCTTTCTTTCCATTCGAAGCAGAAGCCTTAGCAGGAGCAGAAGTTGCACCGCTTGCAGAACCACTACCAGCCGTAGCGCCAGCAGTTGCGGGGGCAGCCGTCAAACCAGTGGTGTAGACGAATTCACCCAAGGTGCTGCCGAAGCGCTTATCGGCCTTCTGGTACTTCGGCTCGCGCGACTTCCACAATGCATAGAGCGGCGTTGCTACCGCGATGGATGAATACGAACCTGCGAGCAAGCCTACCACCATCGCGAATGCGAAGTCCTTCAAGGTCTCGCCACCGAAGATGAGCATCGCAAGAACTGGGACGAGCGAGGTGAGCGTTGTATTGATGGTACGGATGAGCACCTGGTTCACCGAATGGTTCGCCATGGTCATGAAGGAGCAGCGAACGCGCGATTCCTTCATGTTGTCCACCATGCGGTGGAACACGACCACCGTGTCGTAGAGCGAATAACCCAAGATGGTGAGCAAGCCCGCGACCGCATTCGGCGTGAATTCGCGTCCGAACAGTGCATACGCGCCAATGACGATTATCAGGTCGTGCAATAGCGCAACGACCGCCATAACACCCATCTTGTACTCGAAGCGGATCGCGATATAGATGATGATCAAGATCAGCGACACGAAGAACGCCATGAGCGAAGACTGGATGACGCCCGCGCCCCAGTCAGGACCGATGGTGGTCACCTCATAACTCTCGGTCGAAAGATCGAGTGCTTGCGCAACTTGGTTCGCATGGTCAGCCGCCTCTTCAGCCGAGGTAGTGGTGGTGCGGATGAGGAAGCCTTCTGAACCGTCGGTCATGGTAGTCTGGATGACCGCATCAGGTTCGCCCGCATTAGCGAATGCCTCGCGCATGTCATCGATGGACACTTCCCCAGTACCGTGGAAGCTGATGGACGTACCACCCACGAATTCGATACCGAAATTAAGACCGCGAATACCCACGAGCGCGATCGAAAGCACGATAAGACACGCGGAGACCGAGAGCAATATCTTACGCACCTTCATGAAGGGAATATCGCGCTTGATGAAGCGACCTTTGAGCGACTCGACCTTCTCTTGGGCCGCCATGGCTACCGCACCCACGCGTTCTGCATACTTGCGAGCGATGGACTGATCCATCATCTCGCCCGTTTCGACCTCGTCGATGCTCACGCCCTCAGCTTCTGCCACTTCGCCGTAGATCTCGGCTGCATGCTCGCTATCCTTCACATCCCAGAATTCGGGATGGTTCGCAATGACCTTCGGGGCGAGCAGGCGGATGATAGGTGCCTTGAACAACAACATTACCGCGATGTCGCACAAGATACCGAGCGACAGCGTAAGACCGAAGCCCTTGACCGAAGCAGATGCCAAAAAGAACAGCGTCAACGCCGAAACCAGGGTGACCAAGTCAGCGTCGATGGAGGTGACGATGGCGTGCTTGACGCCCGTGATGGAAGAAGCGCGCACGCTCCTGCCCATACGGATCTCTTCACGGAAGCGCTCAAGCGTAAGGATCGAGGAGTCGGCTGCAACACCGATCGTTAGAACGATACCTGCAACGCCTGCCAGTGACAGCGAGAAGAAGCCGAACGCGGAGAGCAGTGCGAGCAAGCCCAGATAGAGGACTGAGAACACGATCATGGCCGCTGCGGTGAGCGTACCCAGGCCCTTATAGAAGAACAGCAGGTAGATCATAACGATCAAGAGGCCGATGATCGCAACGAGCAAGCCGCTCATCAAAGCGTCCTGACCGAGCGTCGGGCCTACCACCTGGCTCTGTTCGTACTGGAAGCTAACAGGCAGCGAGCCAGATTCGAGCACTGTCTGGAGCGCCTGTGCGTCCTTCAAGCTATAACCGCCCGTGATCTGCACGTCGCCAGTGGGGATCTCAGCCTGAACTGCGGGTGCCGACTGGATCTGATTATCGAGCACGATCGCGATCTTGCCCTTGTCGGGTGCCAGTTCGCGGGTTGCTTCAGCGAACTTCTCCGTGCCTTCAGCGTCAAGCTTGATGTTGACCGCATAGTCAGTGCTGGTCTCGGATGCCTTGCCAATGGTGACGCGTTCGATGTTCTCACCCGTGATCACCGGCGTATAAGACCCCGGTTCAACTTCGCGGTAGTGCGTGGTCTCGCCTACGAAGGTGTTACCGAACACATCGCGATATGCCTCGTGAGACGCATACGCATCCTGCGCGATAGCTTCACGGTCGGCCATGTTCACGAATGAATCGGCGCGAGCCAGGTCGAGCTTACCGGTCTTACCGATGGTTGCCAGCGCGGTCTCTGTATCAGAGAGACCTGGGATCTGGACAAGGATCTGGTTATTGCCTTGAATCTGAACGGTTGCTTCGGATGCGCCGAGCGCGTTGACACGAGACTCGATGACCGAGCGAGCCGATTCCATATCCTCTGCGGGAATCTCTTCACCGTCAGTGCTCTGCGCGCTCAAAACAACGGACAGACCACCACGAATGTCGAGGCCTTGGTTGATCTTCTCCGCAGGAGGCGTGAACATGATGATCGAACCGATGACCAGCGCTGTAGTGACGATGAGCAGCCAGATGTTGCGGCGCGTCGGGTTCGACTGGCGCTTGCTGCCCTTCTTGGACGCCTTGATCGAAGCAGCGACCGCAGCTGATCGGCTCTTGTCGCGGCTTGCATCAGCCTTAGCCTTCTTCTTGGCGCTCTTTTCGCGTTCCTTGCGAGCACGGTCAGCAGCCTTCGCAGCAGCCTTGCGCTTCTTCTCGAGTGCCTTGTCTTCTGAACCCTTTTTGCTTTCGCCCTGATCCATCAACTTTTCCCATCGTGTTTCGATTTATTCATAGTTGCTCACGTGCTGCTTTCGGGCCTGCGAAAGGGCACACGAACAACCTTCTTGATCCAACTTTCAAGAATACCAAAATCGCTCCGTTTTTCTAGGTTGGTTTGAGCAGATTTCGTGGAATAACGCCTAGTAATCCTTAGCCGCAGGCGAGTTCATCCAATCGGCGAGGAATTCATCGTATCCTCCCGCAAGCACCGCATCACGTGCGCGGTCCATCAAGTGGATGAGGAACCACAGATTATGGATGGAGAGCAGGATAGCACCGAGCATCTCGTTCTGCTTAACAAGATGGCGAATGTAGGCGCGGGTATGGTTCTTGCACGTTGGGCAATCGCAAGCATGATCGAGCGGCGTAAAATCATGCGTATACTTAGCATTTCGCATGTTCATACGACCCTCAGAGGAGAAAGCCGTGCCCATGCGCGCCGTGCGAGTAGGCAGC
Source organism: Anaerotardibacter muris (assembly GCF_943192915.1). GTDB lineage: Bacteria > Actinomycetota > Coriobacteriia > Coriobacteriales > Eggerthellaceae > Anaerotardibacter > Anaerotardibacter muris. The sequence goes on along the minus strand of NZ_CALPCD010000007.1, from coordinate 4,826 downwards.
ACACAGTCGAACATATCAACGCCTTCCCCAACCGCTCTCACCAGCGTGGTGGGATTGCCAACGCCCATCAGGTAACGTGGCTTGTCTTCAGGCAGCGCGCGAGCAACCAGGCCGAGCGTTTCGAACATGACCTCATGTTCTTCGCCTACCGAATATCCACCGATGCCGAACCCGCCAAAGCCCTTGTGTCCCGCAGCGATGGATTCATCATTGATCTGCTGCAGCAGCTCCACCGACTTCAGACGCAGATCGAGCTCCATGCCTCCCTGCACGATCCCGAAGAGCGTCTGGTCTTCGCGATGATGAGCCGCCAAACAACGACGCGCCCAGTTCGCGGAGAGCTCTACGGCCTTGTCGACGAAATCGTATTCGGCAGGATAGGGCGTGCACTGATCGAGCTGCATGATGATATCAGCGCCAAGTTTTTGCTGGATCTCCATGTTGGTCTCGGGGGTCCAGCGGATGTTCGCGCCATCGTAGATGGAACGGAAGGTCAGACCGTCGCTATCGAGCTTCAGGGTGTCCGCTAGCGAGAACACCTGAAAGCCACCGCTATCGGTAAGGATCGGGCCTGGATAGTTCATGAACTTATGAAGGCCGCCCGCTTCTGCGACCAGGTCTTCGCCTGGACGCAGTGAAAGATGATAGGTGTTCGCAAGGATGACCTGCGCGCCGATCTCTTCGAGCGTTTGGGTGCGAATGCCCTTCACAGTCGCGCTCGTGCCTACAGGCATGAACACCGGCGTCTTGATGGTCCCGTGTGCGGTCTCGAAGCTGCCGGCACGCGCATGGCCCGATCTAGCATCGAGCGTGTAGTCGAACAGTGCCATCATTCACACTCCGGCAAGGTCTTCACGAATTCGAGCAGGTCAGCGAGCGACCCATGCTTCATTTCGCTGTAATCGAAGTTGATAGGATCGAGCAGCCAGTCGGTGACCAAGAACGCATCAGCGCCCAGCGCGCAACAAGCAAGGTCTTCCTGAGTGTTATTCCCTACCATCAAGATCTCGCTGCCTTCGCCCTGAGCGAGCGCGATGTTCTCTTCATAGTAGAGCGGAAATGGCTTGGTAGCGTGCGAATTGTCATAGGTGGTGATGCGGTCGAATACGCTTGCATCATCGATACCAGCCCAGCGCAGGCGAGCCTCCACCGCAATACGCGGGAACAGCGGCATGGTGGTAAGGAACAGCTGATAGCCTTTGTCCTTCAACTCCTTCACCACTGCTGCGGCATTGGGATCGGGCGTGATCGAATTGCCGATCTCATCGAAGGACGTGCGATAGAACTCCAGCAACAACGGTTCCATCTCTGCACGTGAAATGCCCGAAAGACGCTCGAAGGTCTCCCAGAAGCACACATCGTTCATGGGCCCTTCCGGCTTGATCATGCTGTGCACCCCTTCATTCACCGCGTGGAGGATGCGCTCGGAATCATAGCCCCTCTCACCTGCGAACTTACCCAATCGCGCGAAGTATTCATGCAAGAAAGCATCCATATCGAGCGGAAGCAAGGTTCCATCAAGATCGAAGAAGATGGTCTTATAGGTAGTAGGCTGGCTCGGTGACATAGTGAGCTCCTTCAGCGCTTGCGCTCGCAACAAGCGAAGACCGCAGGCAAATGTGTCATTTCGTTTCATTCAATGTTAGTATAAGCAAGGTTCAAAGGAGAGAAATATCCTATGAAAGTGCTACTTCATGCTTGTTGCGGGCCGTGTTCGATCGAGCCTGCGCGCATCCTTCGCGAAGCAGGTCATGATATCACCATCGCTTATATCAATTCGAACATCGATGCGCCTGATGAATACCGCAAGCGTCTGGATACGCTGCTAGCCTGGGCGAAGGCTGAAGGAGTACCCGTTATCGAGGGATCATACGACCCTGATACATGGAATGAGCACATGAGCAACCGTTGGCAGGAGGGACAGGCGCGCAAGATGCGCTGCCAGGCTTGCTATCGTTTTCGCTTCGATGAATTGTGCGTGATGGCCAGTGAAATGGGCTTCGAAGCTGTAGGTACCACGCTTTCGGTAAGTCCCTACCAATTCACCGAAGCTATCGAGCAGGAGCTCCTGGCAGCAGCAGAGCCTTACCCTGAACTTGACGTGGTGTTCGAGGATTATCGCCCCTTCTACCCCACTGCTACCGAGAAGAGCCGCGATATGGAGATGTATCGCCAGAACTACTGCGGTTGCCATTGGTCCGATGAAGAAGCGGCGCAAGAACGCGAAGAGCGCAAAGCTGCAAGGCGCGTGAAGAAGCTCGAAGACAAGCAGCGCAAGCTTGCCTCTCTGACCACGTCCGATTTCGATTACGATCTGCCGCCAGAGCTTATCGCGCAAACCCCTCACCCCGACCGTGATGGTTGCAAGATGCTGGTGATGAAGCGCGAGAATGGCAGCTTGCAAGATCGCATCTTCCGCGACATCTACGACTACCTGAAACCAGGCGATCTGCTGGTAGCCAACGAGACGCGTGTCATCCCTGCCCGCTTGCTGGGTTCGAAGCATGAAACGGGCGGTGCTGCCGAAGTGTTATTGCTGCGCGAACGATTCGATGTGGAGCCTAAGACCGATGCAAGTGCGGTCTGGGAGGCGCTCGTGAAGCCGGGCCGTCGCCTGAAGCCTGGCGCAGTGGTCGATTTCTTCGCTTCTGATGCTGATACTGATGCCAAAGCCGATGCCGAGAGCGAGGGTAAGGGCAAAGATACAACCCCGCTCATGCAGGCTGAGATACTTGACTGGGTCGAGGACGCGCAAAAAGGCGAGCGCTTGGTGCGTCTTACCACGCCACTCTCGTCGCTCGATGATGCGCTCCATCAGGTGGGGCATACGCCCTTGCCGCCCTACATCAAGAACTATCAGGGCGATGAAGAGCTCTACCAGACCGTCTTCTCGCGTGAAGAAAAGAGTGCAGCAGCGCCCACGGCTGGACTCCACTTCACGCCCGAGCTGATCGCGCGCCTGAAGGAAAAGGGCGTTGGCTTCGAGACGGTGCATTTGGAAGTAGGGCTCGATACCTTCCGCGTGGTCGATGTCGAAGATCCGCACGAGCATCAAATGCATACCGAATACTACAGTGTTCCGCAAAAGACCGTTGATGCCATCCTTGAGACCAAGAAGCATGGCGGCCGTGTTATCGCAGTGGGAACCACTAGCGTGCGCAGCCTTGAGAGCGCCTGGGACAAAGAGAGCAACCAGCTGTTGGCGCGCGATCGCCAGACCACCGATCTGTTCATCTTCCCAGGATACGAATTCAAAGTGGTCGATGCGCTCATCACGAATTTCCATGTGCCTCGCTCCACGCTCATGATGCTTGTGTCTGCGTTCTCTTCGCGCGACAACGTGATGAAGGCCTATCGCCACGCCATCAAGCGCAAGTATCGCCTCCTCTCCTTCGGCGATGCCATGTTTCTCTACTAACTGGGGACAGGTCCCATTCTGTCCCGGACACTTTGGGGACGGGCCGGAATCGCCTAAACATTTTGAAGAACAGCCCCCAACTAACCAAACACCCTGAAGGCTTATCGGGGAAACCCTTTCGGTAATCCTGGCCTGTCCCCTTTCTGTCCGGGACAGTTTGGGACCTGTCCCCCTTTTTGTCTGGTTGGTATCGGTTGGGTACGCGCAAGGCCGCAAACGCATTAAAAGCGGTAAAGTATTCAGCATGAATGAAAACGCACGAGAAGGATCAACTATGCGTAAAGATATGAAAGTTGCTGTGCTCATCGATGCAGAGAACATCTCGAGCAAATACGCGCACACCATCTTGCAAGAGGCGTCGAGTCTTGGCAACGTTATCTACAAGCGAATCTACGGCAACTGGACCTCCACCCAGCTTGGTCCCTGGAAAAAGCAGCTGCTCGATCACGCCATCCAGCCTATCCAGCAATACAGCAATACTGCAGGCAAGAATTCTTCTGACTCCGCTCTTATCATCGATGCAATGGACCTACTCTACCAGGGGAAACTCGATGCTTTCTGCATCGTATCCTCCGACAGTGACTTCACGCGTCTAGCTTCCCGCCTGCGCGAGTCCGAGATGTACGTTCTGGGCATTGGCGAACAGAAGACTCCGCGTTCGTTCATTTCCGCCTGCAATAAGTTCGTCTACCTCGACGTTGTCTATGCGGAACAAGAACGAAAAGACCAGAAGCGCAAGCGCAAATCTGACGAGAACAAGGATCGTGAGAAGGCCGCTTCAGCAGCCAAGGAAGAAACAACCCCAAAGACCTCGACCAAACAAGCGAGCAAAGACCGTGTAGCTGAAGCTAAGCATGCCAAAGCTGCCCCTGAAAAGACCACTTCCGCAGAAGTTGAAGAATTCGACGACAAGCACGCTTACAGCGATGGCACTGACATCGTTGAAGTAACCGATGCCCTTATCAACATCCTCGAAGAATACAGCGATGACGAAGGCTGGATGGCTGCTTCGAACCTGGCAAGCTTGCTCTCACGTCGCTTGAACGACTTCGACACCCGTAACTTCGGATTCAAGAAGTTCGTGCCCTTCGTCCAATCCCTCAAGATCTTCGAAGACCGCAGCGTTGCTCCTTCAGACGACCCCAATGCTCGCGCTATCTTCTTCCGCCTGATCGAAGATTGATGTCTTGAACATAGTTAACCTTGAACGCAAAAGAAAAGCCGGCTAGAAGCCGGCTTTGATTCGATGGTGGGCGATACAGGATTTGAACCTGTGACCTTCTGCTTGTAAGGCAGCTGCGCTCCCGCTGCGCCAATCGCCCGAATTCAGTAAATGCCCTGCATGAGCAGAACGCCCTATCCTCCCACGGACTACACCGCAGTACTTTCGGCGAAGAGGGGCTTAACT
>NZ_CALPCD010000006.1 GCF_943192915.1 Anaerotardibacter muris | reverse complement strand
TCTCATGCCTCTCGTTTCTGCCCAATCGAAATGAACCCGTCCCCCAAAGGCGCAAGACGCTTCCCTATCGTAGAAGAATCTGCCCCGCCTCCCGAACATTAGGCACGCTCGAGCCTTAGCGCGCGTAGAGTATCTTTTGAGCTTGTTCGCAGGCTCGCTTTAGTACTTTCATTTCGATTGGGCAGAAACGAGAGGCATGAGAATAGCAGTAGCCAGTGAGGGGTTGGATGTGAGCAAGCACTTCAGTTCTTGCACCAACTTCAATTTCTACAAAGTAGAAAATAACGAACTGGTCGATTCGCGCAATCTGCCAAGTCAGGAGCATCTCTGTGGCTCTCAGGCGAATTTCCTGCGCCAGATCGAAGTCCGTGTGCTCATCTGCGGTGCCATCTCTCCTGCCGATGTTGAGACCATGAACAAAGCTGGCATCACGGTGGTGACCGGCGCTTCAGGAAACGCACTGCAAGCAGCCGATGCATACCTGCACGATCGTCTTCCCAACGCTACCATCTGCACGGTCTAAAAGCCTTCCCAAGATCTTCTTCGCGAGCAGCGAGACCGTAGAGGTGAGGTCTCGGATTCACCCGTTCTGCTATTCGCCTTCGGCTCATGCGCTGCACTGCCTCATGCATTGATATGCGAACTCAGCAAGCTGAGTTCTGTTCTTTAAATTAGCGTTCAGAGTGAATCTACGACCCCGCCTCTACAGTCTCGCTAATCGCACAGCAGTGCCTCAGCTGAACACTTCTTGGAAATCGTCTTCGGTCGAGACAATGATGCCAGCATCGATGAATGCTTGGGCAGCTACGCCATTACCCTCAACGAGCGTATCAGTGAAGGTTCCATCGTATATCTTCCCCACCCCGCATGAAGGACTCTTCGCTTTCAGGATAGCATGGGTGCATCCCGCCTGCTGCGCTGCATTCAGCGCCACCTGCGCGCCCAGCTCGAAAGCCTTCGTGGTATCGGTACCCTCCACATCATGCACGACCACTTCAGGAAGCAAATCGGTCTGGATCTCGCTCGGCGGATGGGGTATCTTCAGACCACCCATCACCTCAGGACAGACGCGCACCACATCCTCGGGGCTCACATGAGTCTCCAGGAATTCCCGCACCGCTGCACAGGGCTTGGCTTTCCCGTCGTAGCGGCAAGGAACACCGAGCAAGCATGCGCTTACCGCAACCTTCATTCGTCGCTCGTCCCGGTCTCAGGTGCGCTGCCCGTTTCAGGGTCAGCAGGTACAGCCTTGGCAGATTTGGAAGATTTGCTGGCCTCGCTAGCCGCATCGTCAGACTCCCCCGCCTCAAGTGCGGCGAACTTCGCCTTCATGGTGGGATTACCGCGCGTGAGCCTCTTCACCGAGAGCGCTTCAGCCTTGTCGTTCGCCAAACGCAAATTGCGCTCGCTACCCAACAAGTTGTCCTTGATCTTGTTCAGATGGTCGATGGACTTGTCGATCTCGTCGATGGCCTTCTGGAATTTGTCACTTGCCAGGCGATAGTTCTTCCCGAACTTCTCCTTGAAGTCTTCCAAGCTCGACTCGAAATTGCTCACGTCGATGTTCTGCTGACGCTGCAACTCCAGTTCGTCCTTGTACTGCGCCGCGTCGAGCGCCGCATTGCGCAGCAGCGTGATCATAGGGATGAAGAATTGCGGACGAATGACATACATCTTGTCATAGGCATAGGAAACGTCCACGATGCCCTGGTTGTACAGATCGCTCTCGGGCTCGAGCATGCTGACGAGTACCGCATATTCACAGCCCTTCGTAGTGCGGTCGCGGTCGAGCTTCTTGAAATGATCTTCGTTCTTCTTCTTGTGCGTGGAATCGTCGGCTTCGTTCTTCATCTCGAACATGATGGAGATGAGTTCTGCACCCGTGTCGGTGAATTCGCGATAGATATAGTCGCCCTTGGTGCCTTCGCTCGCATCGTTATCCTTGCCGAATTGTGCATTGCGAAACGCTGTAGCGCGCAGCTTGTTGAATTCCACTTCGCAGTGCTGCTCGAGCGTCTCGCCCAAGATCTTCACCGTCATCTTCGATTTCATCTCGCGCATGTTCTCGATCTCGCGTTCGCGCACCAAGATGAGCTGGTCCTTCGCTTTCAGCTGCTCGGCCAGTTCGATCTCGCGTTCACGCTGCTTGAGCGCAGCAGCCTGCGCAGAATTCTGCACTTCTTGAACTGCCAGCTGCACCTGGGTCTGCTGTTTCTCGCGCTCGGATGCCAGAGAATGCTCCAGTTCCGCGATACGTTCCTGCTGTTTGGCCAGGGCCAACTCGCGCTCCATGGTCTGCTTCTCGCGCTCAGTCGCAAGGGCCTGTTCCAGCTCGGCGATGCGCTGTTGCTGTTTCTGCTGGTCGGCAGCTTGCTGTTCTTGCTGCTGCGAGAGCGCCAGCTGCTTCTCCACCTCCTGACGCTCCTGCTGCGCCTCAAGTTCATGGCGAAGCTGAGCGATCTGCTCCTGTTGCTTAGCTAACGCCAGTTCACGTTCCGCGGTTTGCTTGTCGCGCTCAGCTTCCAGGCGCGCCTGCAGCTCGGCGATCTGCGCTTCTTTCTGCGCCGTCTCCACCTGCATCTCGCTCTTCACGCGCTCGGCGCGGTCGCGCACAGCTTCGTCGAATTCATGGTCGTGCACCTGACGCACGAGCGCATCATAGCCAGATTCATCAACCTGGAAGACTTTTCCGCAATGGGGGCATTTCAATTCGTTCATGATGGTTCCTGCTCAACTCTCCGAACAACTGTGATGAAGATCCTATTTGTTGACCTCATATTCTATCCCAAAGAAAAAGGGCGGGAGTCCCGAAAAACACCCACCCTTGAAAAACTGCAGAGCCTATGATGGTCCTGCGTTCGATCTTGCCCAGATCGCCTAGCCTTACGGCACCGTGATCTCACGGCCTTCGAAGATGTAACCCATCGCACCGTTGTGCTTCTCGCACTCGCGCGCAATGGTGATGCGCTGGACCGTAGGCGCGCCTTCCTCGAGCCACATAGCGCGGCAATCGCGATAGAGGCGCTCGGTCGGGCCGTAGGGCGAATCCTCGAAGTAGCCATCGCCACCGAAGATCTCGAGCATCTCATCAGAGACCAAACGGACCGTATCGATGGAGAACAACTTGCAGATAGCAGCCTTCTCATCGATGAAGTCATTGTACGGGTCAGCGTCGAACGTGACCGCGAAGTCATAGACCAAACAACGCAGTGCATGGATCATCATCTGCATGTTCGCGATCTTCATCTTGATAGCCTGACGTTTGATGATCGGCTTGCCGAAGGTGACGCGATCATGAGCACGCGCCAGTGAGATCTCCAGCATGCGCTGAGCCATGCCCAAGTTGGAAGTTGCGATATGGACGCGGGAAACGGAGAGTGAATGGATGGCCACTTCCATGCCCTGGCCTACTTCGCCGAGCAGATACTCAGGACCCAGCTCCAGATTGGTGAACTTGAGTCCCGCATGACCTGCGCCACGACAACCCATCATATGCGGCATAGGAACCAGCTCGAAGCCTGGCGCGTCGACCGGCACGAAGAACGCCGAAAGGCGCGTATCCTTGTCGTCGTCAGGGTTGGTCACGGCGATAACGTAGGTGTAATCGGAGCAGTCAGTGTGAGAGATCAGCCATTTCTCGCCGTTCAAGACCCACTTGCCCTTAGCCTCATCCCACACAGCGGTGGTATGCAGGTCGGCACCCGTGCCGCCCGTCTGTTCGGTGATGGCGAAGTTACAATAGATGGTCTTGTCCTGGAACTTATCCATGAGCTGGTCTTTCAGCTCCTGCTTGCCGTAGTCTTCCAAGATGCGCCAATTCATATCCGCTGCATGATGCAGGTGCATGCGCATGCCGCCAGGACCACGAGAGAACTCTTCTTGCACGCGCAGGATCTCGAGCTCGTTCAGATTCCATCCGCCATATTCAGCAGGTAGATAGAAACGATACAGATCATTCTCTTTTGCAAGTTCGTAGAATTCATCAGGGAACTTGTTCGTGACTTCGATCTCCTTCTGCATCTCCTCGAACGGTCCTTCGACCAGCTCGCGAATCTGCTTCAGATACGCATCGAACATCTCGTCAGTGATAGTTGCATTTGGATTCATAGGCTTCCTCCCAATCCTTAATGACCCTTTTCCCTTACTTCAATTGTGAACCCTTCCTGCCATTTTTCCAACAAGAAACTACCCGTAATTGTGCCTTAAACCTATAGGCTCCTCCTATAGAAAAATGTCATCGCACGATCGATAGTGCATGGTGTTCTGGTTGCAAGGTAAGGATGTAGGGCAGGGGTCGTAGATTCACTCTGAACACTGAATTAAAAAGATAGAACCCGCCAAAGCGGGTTCGTGTAAATAAAGCATGAAGCAGTGCAGCGCATGAGCCGAAGGCGAACAGCGGAACGGGTGAATCCGAGACCCCTACCCTACAGCATTGCCTTGCAGCCAGAACACCCCGGCAAACGTTCGGTCTATTCGCTGACGCGCACGACCCCTTTGCCCGCATTCTTCGCATCGTAGAGCGCCGCGTCTGCGCGCTGGACCAACGGGTCGATAGGATTCGGGATCGTTGGCGAGAATGCAATACCGCAACTGCCGCAGATCTTCCACGGCTCCCCTGGTTCGGTCGAGCGCGCCTCGAACAACTCGAGCGCACGCTGCGCACGTTCGCGCATCACATCCACGTCGTCGATACCGAACATCGCTACGACGAATTCATCGCCGCCCCAGCGGATCACTTGGCTGTCAGGGAACACTTCTTGCAGGACCTCCGACACCAAGATGAGCACATGGTCGCCAATAGCATGGCCCAAGGTATCGTTCACATCCTTGAAGTTATCGAGGTCAAAGATAGCGATCGCAGCCGAGCTCGACTCATCGAAATCGTCAAGATGCTCGTAGAAATAGCGGCGATTGAAGAGCCCCGTAAGATAGTCGGTTCGCGCATTGAGCATGGCTTGCTGCTCCAATTGGCGCAGCTCGGTCATATCGCTGTAGATTCGCACCTGGCCAGTGCGATTGCCGAACACATCGCGGATCGGCGCTTTGCGCATGTACATAAGGCGCTGGATACCGCCGCGATCGAGGAACAGCTCTGCGCTCTCATGCTTTTCGCGAATACGTGCCAGCTCTTCGCCGAACGCGATCCTTCGCCAAGCAGAGAAGTTCATGCCAACCGTGTTCTCGCGCGTTTGCTGGAAGTAGACTTCGGTGGTGGCGTTGATGTTCAGGATGGTCTCATCCTTATCCTCGACGATCACCGCAAGCGGCAGCGAATTCAATAGGATATCGTTCTCGTAGCGCAAGTTGTCCAACTCGGTAACATCGTCAGCCGTACCGATCGTACCCATGACACTGCCGTCTTCATCGTAGAGCGGGGTCTTGTACGTGATGAGCAAACGCCTGCCACGATCAGATTCGACCTGCTCTTCGAATTCGCGGGTCTCTCCCGCCGCGATAGCTTGACGCTCGGTCTCGGCGCACATCTCAGCGCTCTCCGTGTCTTCGGGCGGCAAGTTCCAAATGTAGTTATGGCCTTGGCCTTCGATATCTTCTTTGGCCTTGTTCACGACTGAGCAGAAGAAATCGTTCACCTTAAGATGCGTTCCATCAACACGCTTGACCCAGACCATGCTGGGCATCGAGTTGATGAGCGTGTTGAAATATGTCTCGGAAAGGATGAGGTCCGAGCGCGTTTGGGCCGCACGCTGGAGCGCACTGAACTGGAAAGCAGCCTCTGCGCTGGAAAGCGGCGCGGACCACAAGAGGGACAATACAGAAAAATCCTCTTGCGACCACGTATTCGTGAGCTCTTTCGGCGCGATGGCCACCACTGCCCAAAAACGATCTCCGTGCGCTTGCTTCAGCGCTTCAGTGGCAGCGGCAAGATCACGTGCAGGCATGAGCGGCTCGCCCGTGGCTTCCTGCCAAGCGCGAGCGTCGATGATAGCGATATCGCAACGTGCAAAGGCGTGGGCGTCGAACGCTGGGAAGGCAACGATATCGTGCGTGAAGCAGCGCAATGGCTCAGTGGCGCGGATCGCAGCATTCACTTCGTCGCTCGTTCCGAAAAGCGAGATATGCAAAGTCTTATGGTACATGAACGTCTCCTCTCGGTTCTTATCATACCCTATTCCCGTTGTAATCTGCGATTTTGTTGCTTAGACCGACCGCACGAAGATACCCCTTGGGGACGGGTTCGTTTTTGTCCGAGACAGTTTGGGGACAGGTTCAGATGACCGAATAGCATCCGCCGAATGTGGACAAAAAGGGGGCTGCCCCCTTTTTGTCCACGACTCTAACACCGAACTGTCCCGAACGAATTTGAACCTGTCCCCGTGTGGTAAGCTGCGGGGGTGGGTCAGGAAGTGGAACATATCGATCATGATATCGAGCCAGTGTTCGATGAGCGCAGCCGCGTGTTACTGCTGGGGACCTTCCCTTCTCCGAAGTCACGCGAGCAAGGCTTCTTCTATGGGCATCCACAGAATCGTTTTTGGAAGGTGCTCGCTGGCGTGCTCGATGCACCAGAACCTCAGACCATTCCCGAGAAGAGGGCGCTCTTGCTCGAGCACAAGATCGCGCTTTGGGACGTTTGCCAGTCATGCCAGATCGAGGGCGCGAGCGACGCATCCATCCGCAACCCTAAACCAAACGACCTGGGGCGCATACTCGATATCGCTCCTATTCAACGGATCTTCTGCACAGGCGCGAAAGCAGCGCAGCTCTATCGGAAGCTGATCGAGCCACAACTGGGCATTTCCTGCGTACAACTTCCTTCGACCAGTCCCGCGAATGCAGCCATGCGCTTGCCTGCGTTGATCGAGGCTTACCGTGAAGCACTGCTGCCTTATCTCGATGTAAAGGATGAGCGTTCGTGACCTTCATCGCGAAAGCGCGTTGACGATCGCACATCAACGACCTGCCGTGAGGTCCACTACACGTGTTGCCACGAAATCTGTCAGACGAGTCGAATGCGAGACCATCATAAGCCCCATGTTCTGCACCGCTACCACGTCGAGCAGCGCTTGCCAGATCTGCAGCTGCGTGAGCGGATCGAGCATGGTGGATATCTCGTCGGCGATAAGGTAGCGCGGCTTCGTCATCAGGGCACGTACGATGCAGAATCGCTGCAATTCGCCACCAGAGAGCTCATGAGGAAACCGCGAGAGCCATTCATCGCGGATGCCGAATAGAGCAAGCAGGTCTTCGTCGATATCGCCAGCTTCTTCCAAGATCGCAGCCATGCGCATCCGCGGATCGACCGCTGCTTCAGGATGCTGCAAGATGAGCTGCACGGGACAAGTGCCCTTGGAAGGGAGCGGCTCGCCATCCACGAGCACTTCGCCTGACCTCGGAGCAAGATAACCAGCTGCGATACGACAGAGTGTGGTCTTACCGAACCCCGATGGCGCCTGGAGCGCCACGCGCTGCCCCTGCTCCACGCTCAGATTCACGCTCTCATAGAGCGGCGCTGCCTTTTCGTATCCGAAGCTGATGTTTCGCAACTCGAGCATGGCCTAACCTTCCTCCCTGCTTGGCAAGGACGCGGCGGGGGCGGTGGTTGCGCCTTCTGTTCGATCTTCAACAGGGGCTTGAGTTTGAGGCATGTCCTCGAAACGGAGCGCATACCACAGCTCGCGTGAGAACGGATCGTTCAACGAATCTGGTGAAGCGAAGCTCGCCACATCGGTCTCTTCCACCACAGTACCATCCTTGAATACCGCCACACGATCGGCAACGCGCAGAGCAAGCTCGATGTCATGCGTGATGAGCAGTACGCCGCCACCTTCATCCGCGAAGGCGCGGAAGTCGTCCATGGCCTTGATGGCAAGCTCAAGATCGAGCCCTGGAGTAGGCTCATCGGCAATGATCAGCTTCGGTTCGTCCATGAGCGCACAACACAAGAGCACGCGACGAGCCATACCGCCAGAAAGTTCGAAAGGATATTGATCGGCAACCTCAGGTCCCAATCCGTAATGCGCGAACAGTTGCTCGCGCTTCGCCAAGCGGGATGCAGCCTGATCTCTGTCAGAGCGCCCCACCCCTTCGACCTGGCGTCCTATTTTCATGAGCGGGTCGAGATATCGCACGCTTTGCGGGACCAAAGAGATGCCGTTTCCGCGCAGCTGCCGCAGCGCATCTGCACCGACGCGCTCCCCGTTAAAATGGATCACGCCGCTGACCCGCGCGTTCGGCTCGAACAAACCCATGATGGAGTCTGCGAGCAGGGTCTTGCCTGATCCCGATGCCCCCACGATCGCTACGATCTCGCCTTCATGGACCGAGATGCTCAGATCGTGTATCACTTCTACTTCGCGCTGCTTCGCTCGGAAGAATGGTGCCTGCGGATCGTACATGCGAAACGCCACATTCAACCCCTCTACCGTGAGCAGGTGGTGGAAGCCTGGATGCTTCGAGGTGTGCGCATGACTGTGATGATGATGGAATTCACCATGAAGATGCTGAGCGTGACCGTGAGGCTCAGCATGCGCATGACCGTGTCGCGATCTCGGCTGGTCATGCAGAGCTTGGGGGTCCTGCATGCTCTGGGTGGACTCGGTGGTAGGCTTGACGCCAGGCTGAGCATTGCCATGCGGTTCGCACTTCGATCTTGCCATCGTCATTCACCTCACTCCTGAGCGCTCTGCGGATCGACCAACTTACGCAGGCTCGATCCAGCCAGGTCGAACAGCAATACCATCAAGATGAGCGCCACACCAGGACACACTGCCAACCACCACATGCCCGAAGAAAGATAGCGCATCGATTCGCTCAAGATGATGCCGATGGCTGGCTGTTCAGGCGACAGGCCGAAGCCCAAGAAGGTGATGGCCGCCTCATGCAAGATGGCATGAGGGAAGAGCAAGATGAGCCCTACCAGGAACTGAGGCAGCACATAAGGGAGCATGTGACGCGTAGCGATGCGCAGACGACTCACACCCAGCTTACGAGCCACCGCAACGAAGGTAGATTCTTTGCATTGGAGCACCTCAGCGCGCACCACGCGTGCGAGATTGGCCCAATGAGTGAGCGCAACGCCGATGGTCACGCCCCAAAACCCCTTGCCGCATGCATAGGATATGAGGATGAGCAGCACGATATGGGGAATTCCCATCATCAGGTCGATGAGCCAGGTGACCACCGCATCGGCGCGTTTGCCGCCAAGCGCTGCGAATGCGCCCAGCACCAACGCGATGATCGATGATGCGCCTGCTGCGAACAGACCTACCAAGATGCTCGTCGAAAGGCCTGAGAGCGTCCGCAAGAACATGTCACGACCCATCCAGTCGGTACCAAAGGGATGCGCCAAGCTTGGTGCTAGATTCTTCATGGTGAAATCAGTGGCAGTAGCTTCTGGGAGCACCATACGCCCGATGACCACGATCGCGGCGAGCAACAGCGCAGCCACCAAGAACGACCCCAACGTGAGCTTTCGGTTCGAGAGCCGCTTGCGACGAGGTAGATGCAATAGATCCGCGGCACGCTCGGTGACCGACACGCTCGCAGGAGCCACCGAAGGCTTCAACGCTCTCTCATCAAAGCTCATCGCTGGTCACCTCCCGCTTAGCGATACGCGGATCGACCACCCCATAGAGGATGTTCGCGATCAGATTGCCGCCGAAGACGAGCATGGCCGAGAAGATCGCGATGCCCGCAAGCAGCGCTGCATCTCCCCCGAGCCCTGCCGTTACCGCTGCCTGGCCCAAACCTGGGTAAGAGAACACCTCTTCAACGAGCACCGAACCGCCGAATATCTCAGCGATGGACGCGAACTGAAGCGTGATGGCTGGCATGATCAGATTGCGCAACCCATGTTCGCGCAAGATGCGCAGCGTGGACAGGCCGCGGCTGCGGGCGAAGCGCACATAGGGCGAGCTCATCACATCGATGGTCTTCTCACGCGTATGCAATGCGATGTTCGCCACCCCGGTCACGGAGAGCGTAAGGGCTGGAAGCGCTAGATGATGGAGAGCATCGACGAAGGTCACGTTCGAAGAAGCAACGCCAATGGGTACCGAAAGACCTAGAGGGAACCAACCTAGCTGCACCGAGAAGACGATGAGGAGCAAGAGTCCCAACCAGAACACAGGCGTTGATGCGAGCAAGTAGCAATAGCCTTTCACCACGCGGTCGAACACGGTGCCGCGATAAGCGCCCGCGAAGATACCGAGCAGAAAGCCGAGCGCACCGCTGACGACCCATGCCACCGCCATAAGGGCCAGCGAATTCAACGCACGCTCTGCGATGACCTGAGCAACGGGAGCGTTGTAGCGCAATGACATTCCCAGATCGCCCGAAAGCGCCGCACCGAGCCAATTGAAGTAACGCTCGAATAGCGGCGTGTCTGCGCCCCAATATGCTGCCAGCTGCGCGCGCTTCTCTTCACCCATGCTGGCATAAGCGGCCTGACCTACGTTCGCCTGTACCGGATCGACCGGCGAGATGCTCACCAGCACGAACGTGACCAGGCTCACGCCCAGCATGAGCAACACGAACTTGGTGATGTTTGTCAGAACGAAACGCGCCACGAATACCAAGGAACCTTATTGCCACGACCACTGATCGACGTTGTTCACCAGCGACCAGCCGTGTCCGTGAGGATGCGGCTTCTGCTGTGCCACATCCAGCCCGTCGCGCTTGAAATACAGATGATCCACGTTCGCAAGCCATACCCAGGGCGCACCGCCTTCTGGCGCGAAACCTTCGCTCCCATCCCAAGCGGCCGCCTGCCATTGCGGATAGGACGCTTCAACGCTCGATGCGGCGAGCGCCGCATCCAGATGAGAATCGATCGCTGCGTTTTCGTAGACCGCATAATTGCCAGCCGATGTGCCGTAATGCAAGGTATAGAGTTCCACCGGGCTATTCGCTCCCCAACCCCACAACACGGGCGTGTCGTATTCATGAGGATAGATCTCGTCCCAGCCAGCACCAACAGGCTGCACCTCGATGCCTATCTGAGCCATCTGGTTTGCGAATTCGTTGGCAAGCGCCTGACGTACCGAATCGGACGCTGCATAATAGAGGTCGAAACGAGCACGCTGGTCGCCCTTGGCATAGATGCCATCTTCGCCAAGCTTCCAGCCATCTGCTTCCATATGACTGCGAGCTTGGTTCTGATCGAAGCTCACCTCCATGGCCGTCGAAGCCCACGGCATGCCATCAGAGACGCTATAGGCTGGCGTGCCATAACCCTCGAGCACATTGGCGATCATAGCATGACGATCAACGCCCGCATTGATCGCACGACGCAAGCCTAAGCTTGACGTGACCGCGTTGCCAGTGGCGTATGTTTCGGTTCCATCCTTCTTCGTGCCACCTGGCGCAACGCTAGGTAGCGAGATGCCGCGGCTGTCCACTGACTTGCAAACGAGCAGTTCATATCCCGATATATCAGCGCTATTGGCAAGGGTGGCAGCGGTATAGGCCACATCCGCATCACCCGACTGAGCGGCTGCCATGGATGCGTCTTCCTCCATGAACAGCACCACCACACGTTCGATCTTGGGCGCTTCACCGTAATAATCGGGGTTAGCCTTCAAGATGACCTGCTGACCCTTGTCCCATTGCTCAAGCATATAGCGACCAGAACCAATAGGATGTTCGCCATAGCTATCAGAATAGGCATGCTCTGGGACGATCCCTACTACGGCCAGCGTATAGAGGAAGGCGTTGAAGGGCTTGGTGAGCGTAACAACGCACGTAGTGTCATCGGTCGCCTTCGCATCGGCCACCATGGACAGATCAGCCTCGGCGGCTTCGTTGTCTCGGATCCCTAGAATGGTGAAAGCCACATCGCTTGCTCTCAGGGGTTCACCATCCGTGAACTTCACGTCATCGCGGATATGGAAGGTCCAGGTGAGCGAATCGGCTGAGCATTCGTAACTCGTGGCCAGGTCGTTCACGAAATTGAGTTCGGTGTCAGTGGTGAAAAGAGTTGACTGGATGAGCGGCTCATGCACGTGTTCGCCACAACCCCAGGAATAGAGTGGGTTGAAGCCTGCCGCTGGTTCTGAAGAAGGGGTCATGGTAACGACCACCTGCGACTCTCCATTAAGGCCGACCCCCGGTTGCGCGGTCAAACCGCCTGAGGAACATCCCGGCAACATGCTTCCTATAGCCAGCGTGAGCGCACCCATGCCGCTCAGTTGCAGGAAATTACGACGTGATACTGCTTTCATCGTTGCTCCTCAGAACTTTGGTGTTACCTAATGCGAATTGGTAACACAGATGATACCAGTGTTGTTACGTCTTTCTTATTCGTAACCCGCAAGCGGTCAGCTCAATGGAGTACAATACCGCCTAGATATCGCCGATTACGTTCAGGATGGTTCGATGGATCCTCTCAAGCTTGACCGCTGCTCTTGCGAACGCACTGCTCATGGTTCGATCACGAGCTTGATCATCGCTACGCTCCTGGCTCTTTTCGTATTGTCTGGATGCGCAGCGAGCGAAACGCCAAATGCATCCGAAGGCTCCCCCAGCACTTCATCGACGACCGCTTCGAGCGCCTCTGTCAGCTCCCTTGATGATGTTCCCGATTATTTCGGGCAGGATTACCTGGTTCTGAACAACGACCAACCCGAATTCACTGAGGCCGACTTCGCCGTTGCCGATGGTACCGAAGAATATGGTCAGCTCGATAGCTATGGCCGCGCTACCTATGCATTCGCGAAGCTCTGCACCAACACGCGCCCAGCGCCAGGCAGCAAACGTGCGAAGAACATGCCCGATCCAAGCGGATGGGTTCAGGCGTACTATCCCGAGATCGGGCTTGACCATCTCTACGAACGATCGCACTTGATCGCCTATTCATTGAGCGATGAGGCAGTGAATCCGCGCGATCTTATCACGGGTACGGAGCATCTGAACCAAGACACGATGCAAGAATTCGAAGGGGCCATACGGTCTTATCTGGATAGCGGAGCAGGGAGCGACACCAAGCACGTGCTCATGCGCGTGACCCCCGATTTTCGCGGCACTGATCTTGTAGCGCGTGGCGTGCAGATCGAAGCCTATTCACTTGAAGATGAGGGTGCGAGCGTCTGCTTCAACGTCTACTGCTACAACATCCAACCCCGGATCGAGATCGACTATGCCACAGGTGCCAGCAGGCTGGCCACGACCGCTGAAGAGGTTGCCGAGGCAGAGACCGCAGCTGCTGTCGCTGCGACCGAAGCTGTCGAGCAAGCCTATGTATTGAACACCAATACCAAGAAGTTCCACTACCCCACCTGCGATTCCGTAGCAGACATGAAAGCCAAGAACCGCAAGGATGAAACCACCACGCGAAGTGCCCTGATCGAATCAGGCTACACTCCCTGCTCTCGCTGCGATCCCTGATTCTATTGGTGATCCTTGATTTCGGCCTGTCCCCTCTGGTTATTGGTTCAGTTTGGCGTAGGCTTTGGTGGTGAACTTCTCTTCGTCCACGATGAAACGCGAATGGGTGCCGCGCCCTACAACGCCAAGATCGTCGACCACTTCTACCTTGAACTTCAACGCACGACCGTCGACCTCGATAAGCTCGCTGGTACAGCGTGCTTCCATATCGATCGGTGTTGCCGCATCATGGCTGATGTCAAGGTGCGTACCGACCGTAGTCTGGCCTGGCTCCAATTCGCCCTGAACGCTCTGAGCGCACGTCAGTTCGATAAGGTTGATCATCGCTGGCGTGCCGAACACCTTCACCGTGCCACTACCAAGAGCTGCAGCGGTATTTTGTTCGGTGACCATGATCGATTCAGTATGAGTGATGCCAACTTCCAACATAGGGTTCCTCCGTTCGGTCCACGCTTAGCCTAATACTACATCAAGGACCATCATCAAAACGAAACCGATGGCCACCCCGATAGTTCCTACATTACTATGCTCGCCACTTTGCGTCTCAGGGATGAGCTCTTCGACCACCACATAGATCATCGCACCTGCAGCGAAGGCGAGCACATAGGGCAGAAGCGGCATGACCAAACTGGTGAGCGCGAGCATAAGAAGCACTCCAATAGGTTCGATAACACCAGACAAGAAGCCCAAGCCGAACGCGCGGCCCTTGGAGACGCCATTCGAGACCAATGGCATGGAGATGACCGCGCCTTCAGGGATGTTCTGGATGGCAATGCCGATAGCAAGCGCCACCACGCCTGCCAGCGCGATGAGTCCCTCCCCAGAGAGGAAGCCCGCGAGCACAACGCCCACCGCCATGCCTTCGGGTAGATTATGGATCGCGATCGCCAGGAAGAGCATGGTGGAGTTCTTCAGGTTGCTAGGCATGCCTTCAGGCTTTTCGGAATCAAGGTGAAGATGCGGCAGCAACGAGTCGATGAGCAACAATACACCCATGCCCGCAAGAAAACCCACGGCAGCAGGGATCCACTCGATCACTCCCTGCTCGCCCGCCATCTCGAGCGCAGGAAGGAGCAAGCTCCATACCGACGCGGCGATCATCACACCAGCGGCAAAGCCAAGGAGTGCTTTCTGGAACTTGGTGCTGAGCTGCTTTTTCATGAAGAAAGCAAGCGCGGAGCCCAAGGTAGTGCCTGCAAGCGGCACGGTGAGCGCTACCACAATGCCAAGGGTCGTCGCATCCATATTCCACCTGCTTTCCTAGTCGGTTTTGCTACAATGCCCTCATTTTAACAAGGCGCATTCAACTAGATTAGACCGACCAGAAGTTGTTAGAAGAGTGAAACAAAACGGCATGATGTCGCATGACCTTCGCCCGATCCGCGCCCGAAAACGAAAAGGCCAGAACGAAGATCGCCCCGGCCGAAGAGAAACCATGGTAATGTGACAAATTTGCGATTTTGGGGTGGTGCTAAGTGGTGAAATTCGTCCCCCGTTTTATCCCGCTTTTACCCCAGTATTGAGTTTTTGTCCCAAAAATAAGAGAAGGCCAAACCGCTCAGTTTTTGCGGTTTGACCTGTGATTATAGGTGGTGCCGACAACAGGAATCGAACCCGCAACCCACTGATTACAAATCAGTTGCGCTACCAATTGCGCCATGTCGGCATCCAGCGAAGAAGATTCTAGCACAAAACACCAGTGCCATCGAAGGCAGGGACGAAGCTTTCGCTGGCCGCGCCACCTTCTTGCCAAAAATAATCTTCGATACCTAACGCATCGGCATGATCGAGAACGCGCTCGTAGTCTTCATCAGACACCATTTCTTCCAGACCATAGGCACGAAGGTCAAGATCGCTATCCACTACCGTGAACTGATTCATGATGCTCACCAAGACCCTATTCCCAAAACGTTCATGGATCACGCTGAGCGCTTCGAGCGAATCATCCACATAACCTGGAAGCACCAGATGGCGAACGATCACACCCTTGCGCAACAGTCCGTTCTCGTCGAATTGAGGCTCACCCACCTGGGAGAGCATCTCGTCGATCGCCGCCAAAGCAATATCGGGATAATCTTGCGCATGCGAAAGACGTTGAGCGGTCTTGGGGTTCGCATATTTGAAATCGACCAGATAGATATCCACGAGCCCATCGAGCAACTGGAGCGTGGCCTGCCCTTCGTAGCCCGCACTGTTCCATACAACAGGGATATGCAGCATGGCATCGGAGTGCTGGTCTTCTTCGCTTCTGCGAAGTGAGCGCAGCACACGAGCTACGCTGGGAGCATAGTGGCTCGCGGTCACCAGATTGATATTGGCCGCCCGCTGTTCGTTCTGCAGATCCAGCATGACCTGGGCTAATCGCTCGACTGAAACATCAACGCCCGCCCCCTGCGCGAGCGCCTTGTTCTGACAGTAAACGCAACCAAGCGCACAGTGCGAGAAGAAGATCGCCCCGCTTCCCTGCTCGCCCACCAGACACGGTTCCTCCCACCAGTGGAGCGCAGCACGACCTATGCGCAGCACATCGCTCGCACCGCACACGCCAGCACGTTCCAAACGATCGATGCCACAAGCGCGCGGGCAGAGCGAGCAGCGCTCATACCAAGCAGCCAAAGCCGTATATTCTTCAGGAAAGCTCAACGTACAGAACGAGACCATTACTAGTTGGCAGAGATGCCACCTAAGCCCGCAAAGCCATCGGGATCGAAATAGTCATCCTCGCCGTAGTCTCGATCATGATCATGATCATGCCCATGGTCGTGACCGCAATCGCAGTCGTGACCATGATCGTGGTCGTGTTCTTCGTACGCACCCGCAGCACGTGACCAATCGAGCCCGAAACGCTCAGCAGCCTTCTCATCTTCGAAGATGAGCGCGAGCGCCGCGGGATTATATTGGGCACCGCCCACCATTGCCAGCAACTCCAAGAGCCTGAACCCGGATTCAGCCTGAGGCAGCACATGGTCTCGATCATCCGCCGCAGAAAGCGCGGCTACCAGTTCAGCCATCAAGATCTCGACCGAATAACTGCCAGCGAAATCCTTATTGCGGATCGCATCGATATAAGCGATGTTCACTGGCGAAACACAACCCGCGCTTGCGAGCGTATCCATCACCTCTTCGGCATCGTAGCTCACCTCAGAATTCTTGAAGGCTGCATAAGACTCGATCACGCCGATGAGCGCAGAAGCGCGCTGTAGAGTGGCCATGATCTTGGCCGCTTGACCGCATCCTGCTTCCCCCAGATAGAGCACGTGCCTAGCGATGGCGTGAAGCATGCCCTTAGCGTTGTCGAAGTTCTGCTCTTCGCCGCCCACGAACAGGAGCAGATTATCTTTGGAAGCGAACGCATCCTCATCAACGATATCACGAACCACCAACGGCGCATCCAGCGTAGAGCGATCATTCACGCTGGCCACAGCATAGAGCTCACGCGCGAAAGAAGGCGTGGTGGGACTCAGATCCACAAGCAGTACGCCCTCTTTGGTATCTTGGAGCAAGCCTGCCGAATCGAAATACAAATCTTCAAGACCTTGTTGGGTCTCGTAATACGTGAAGACCACATCCGCATCGCTCAGACTCGATGCACTCGAAAAGCCGCCCTCGATCAACGACTGGGAGATACGCGAGCCGATGTTGGTGTCGCCTACGAAAACGAATGTCTGATAAGCCATGGTCTGTTGCCTCTCTTGTCTATCAGTCTTCATTGCTTGCAGTCTTGCGGCATTGCGCTCTCGCCCTTGCGCGAGTAATGCGGCGATGCATTCGCAACAGAGCGCCCCTGCCAAGGCCTAAGGTATAAGGCCTAAGGTATAAGGCATAAGCCTAAGAGCGGTTGCGCTTGACCTTGTTCGCGATTCGATCGACCACCGAAACGGTTTCGCGGCGATCCTTGCCCCAGAATACGATAGCGAGCATATCAGGACCCACATGACAGCCGATCACGGGACCGATGCTGCACTCGAGCACCACTGCGTCTTCATCGGTCTTGTCGAGCAGATCAGCCAAACGCTGCACATCCTTAGGACAGTCAGCATTACCGATGAGCACCGTACCACCTTCGGCTTGCTCTTCACGATTGCGCTCGAAATAGTCGATGAGCGCCTTCATGCCCTTTTTGCGACCGCGCGCCACGCCCACCAGCGCGAGCGACCCATCCAGGCCAAAGCCCAGAAGCGGTTTCGCGTCGAGCTTCGAGCCCACGATGGCCACCGAAGCGGGAATACGTCCACCGCGATGCAAGCTCTCCAGGTCGCTGACCATGAAGTATCCGTGCACATAATAGAGCGCTTCTTCAGCCCACTCTGCCAGCTCTTTGGCGCTCATGCCATTTTGCTGCTGGCGAATAGCCTCGTAGACGAGCAGGCCTTCTGCGACCGAAGCGAGCTTGGAGTCGACCACGTAGATCTCGAAGTCGGGGTGTTCCTCCTTCACTTGCTCTGCAGCCATACAAGCCGCCTGATAAGAGCCCGAAAGGGCGCTCGAGAATGAGAGTAGCACTGCTGGCATGCCCTTCTCGTAGACCGTCTGGAACATCTCGATGAATTCGCCAGGCGAAACCTGAGAAGTGGTCGGCTCATCACCTTCACGCATAGCGTCAAAGAAATCATGCGCCGTAAGGCTTTCGTACATATCATCCTTATGGCTGCCCGACTGATTGTTGTAAGAGAAGCCCAACAGATACACGTCGTCGACCGAGACCACCTCACGGGGTAGGTCGCAGCAAGAATCGATGATCAAAGAACATTTCGTCGTCATAGCTCATTGCCTCTTTCTAATTCGTGCACATCGAAGACCGAAGATTGTCGATCCGTTCAGGTCGCGTTCCATCAAGTTCATGAACATCCATGAATAACGCTGCCGGCCAGGTAGCCGCGCTGATCATGCGGTGATCCCCAGCATCTTGGAGACCAGATCGTGGCGACGATGGAACAGGCCATATTCCAGCCCTACTGGATAGGAATGCGGATTGAGCATACGCTTCTGGCTTTCATCGAGCAGGTCGAGCTGTTCGATGCAGCGCGCGCGTGCTGCCATGGCGTTGCCGTAAGAATCATCGACCACCGAGCATCCATCACGGACGATCGGCTCAAGTAGCGTAGTGTAAGCAAGACCCGAAAGATCCTTCTGGCGGATCTCGTCAGCCGGATCGATGATCAGTTCGCTCTCCACACCATGATTCACATCGAAGACCATGTCGCCAGCGATGGTGCCGTTCGTGTGGAAATAGCGACGCACATCGAGCACACCTGGCGTGGTGAGCTTACTAGCCTGGCCCGAAACCTTGATACAGGGCTCCCATGGTTCGTCCTTACCAGAACGCTTCGCGGCCAGCTTATACACGCCACCAAGCGCTGGTTGATCGTAGGCGGTGGTCAGCTTCGTGCCCACTCCCCATGACGTGATCTGCGCGCCAGAATCCTTGATGGATTTGATGGTGTATTCATCCAGATCGTTCGAGAGCACGATCCCCGTTTCCGTAAGGCCTGCTGCGTCAAGCGCTTCACGCGCTTGCTTGGCACGCCATGAAAGGTCGCCGGAGTCGATACGGATAGCCGCAAGTTTCTCGCCACGCTGCTTCATCTCCAGACCCACCGTGATCGCGTTCTCGATACCTTGAGTTATATCGTAGGTGTCGACCAGCAGCACGCAATTGTGCGGCATGATCTTGGCATAAGCACGAAATGCCTCGAGCTCGGAATCGAATGACATCACCCATGAATGAGCATGGGTGCCCGAAACAGGAATGTCGAAGAGCTTACCCGCCAACACATTAGAAGTAGAAGCGCAACCGCCCACGATGGCCGCGCGCGATGCACGCAACCCACCGTCTTCGCCTTGAGCGCGGCGCAAGCCGAATTCTGCCACGGGCGTTTCGGCAGCCAAGCATACACGGGCCGCCTTGGTAGCGATGAGCGTCTCGAAGTTCACACAATTGAGCAGCGCCGTTTCGAGCAACTGGCACTGCAGCACTGGACCGGTCACACGCAAGAGCGGATCATTCGGGAATACCACGGTGCCTTCTCGCACCGCATCGATGTCCACGGAAAGTTCCATCTCATGCAGATAGTCCAAGAACGCTGGATCGAAGAGCGGACCTCCACCAGGAGCATCGAGGCTGGCAAGATAGGCAATGTCATCATCAGTGAAGCGGTAGTTCTCGATCACGTCCAGCACATGGTCCATGCCGCACGCGATGGCGAACCCGCCCTCGAAAGGATTCGTACGGAAGAACGCATGAAAGCATGCCTCTTCCTCAAGCTTCCCGCACGCCCAGTAGCCTTGAGCCATCGTGAGCTGATACAGGTCGGTCAACAGAGAATAGTTACGACTCTCCACCGTCATGAGCGTCTCCTCCAGTCGTATGACGACGTCGTCGCGCCTTACGATGCGACGTTGCCCCAGATCCCCCCTGGGACGATGAACCTTGCGAAGGTTTCTTAGCGCCCTCGTTTCGCAAGCCGCTCAATCCTGAAGACTTCTGTCCAGGACGATTCTGCTTGGAGCCATTTGAGCGGTTATTATCCTTGCCCGAATTCTTCGAGCGGTCATTGTTCTTGTTGGAATTATTGGCACCAGAACCGTTGGAGCCGCCCGAGCCATTGCCCGATCCACGACGATTGCGACGACGCGAGTTGGAATTCTTGCCGGACTTCGAGCCGTCTTTGCTCTGGTTCCCGCCGTTATTATTCTGTCCTTCGGAACCTTCGCCGCCCGAACCAGAACGGCCGCGACGACGGCGACGGCGTTTGTTGCCATCCTTACCCGAAGACTGGTCTTCCGAACGATCAGGTCGTGGTTGAGCCAAGATATCTTCACCGCTGAAGTTCACCACATCGATAAGACCTGCGCCGCCCATGCCTTCGAGCTGGCTCTTTTCCATGTATTCCTCGAAGACCTCTTCGCTGATAGCGTGCGGGCGTCTTCCTTCTTCCGGCTTCTCGAAATCGTCGAGCGGGATCTTCAGCACCGTGTCGTCTTCAAGCTTGATGGAGATAGTCTCGGAAGGCACGTTGATGTCGGTGACCTTCGCAATGCCTTCAGGCGTTTCGATCTTCGCGCCCATCTTCGGAGCACGCGAATTGAATTCCTTGTAGGTGTCGAATTCGTAGCGCAGACAGCACATCAATCGACCGCACACACCCGATATCTTCTGAGGATTGAGCGAAAGATTCTGCTCTTTAGCCATACGGATGGACACGGGCGAGAATTCGCCGCCGAAGCGCGTACAGCACAGCACCTGGCCGCAATGACCCATGCCGCCGATGATGCGCGCGCCATCGCGTACGCCGATCTGGCGCATATCTACACGTACATGGAAATATGACGCCAGCTTGCGCACCAGTTCACGAAAGTCGATACGCTCTTCGGCCTCGAAGTAGAACACCGCCTTATCGCCCTCGAAGAGGTACTCGACCATGACCGGATGCATCTCCTTGTTGGTCTCCAGTGCGATCTCTTTGAAGTAGCGAAGGGCCTCGTCGCTCTTCTTCTCCATCTTGCGCGCTTGCTCCACGTCTTCAGGCGTGGCCAGGCGCTCAACAGGCTTGAGCGGTGACTTCAGATTGGCGATCAATTCATCGCTCACTTCGAGCACATCTGATGTTGCGATGCCGAACTCAAGTCCGCGGCTGGTGTTGACGATGACATCATCGCCCATTCGTATATCCAAATCGGTGGGGTCGAACCACAAAACCTTTGGTCCGACCTGCAGCTTAATGGGAGCTACCCGAACCATAGAAAACCTCTCTTATCGTAAAAAGAAGCGTGTCGAGACACGTTTCTATAGAAACATTATAGGCGATAGCACGGTCGCACTCGTAGGTCTCGTTGATAGCGCGTACCAGATCTGCTTCGCTCGCACGCTGGGCAGCATTGTCCAGATCGCCCAACATATCAATATTAACAACCTGTTCGGGTGCGTGGGATTTAACCATCAAAACGTCACGCAACCACGACCGAATGATCGAATTCACCTGCTCGAGCGACTCGAGCGCTGTCTTGGTGAGCACGCGCTTGTTACGCGCTTCGATCTGCTTGAGCGCGGCTTTGCTCAAGAACTCTTCGGATTCATTGAGCTCTTCTGCCTGTTGGCTCTGAACGACATCCACCCAAGCTTTAGAGCTTTGTACCAGTTCAGCAGCATATTCGAGCACATCACGCTCATCGGAGAGCGGAAGCAGTGACAAGATCTCTAAGATACGCTTGCGAAAACCGATCTTCTCGGAGCTGCGACAAAAACCAATGGCCTTGGTGACCGACCCATTGCACGCTTCGATGGCGATGCGTGCCTGTTCGGCGGTAACACCCGTATTCTGCGAGATGATGCCAGCGGCTTCGCTCGTGGGAATATGACGAAACGGCACGACCTGACAACGCGAAACGATAGTGGGGAGCACCGCATCTTTGGTACGCCCGAGCAGGATGAAGATGACGTTCTCGGGCGGTTCCTCGAGCGTCTTCAAGAATGCGTTCGCGGGCTGGATGCCCAGCAGATCAGCACGATCGATGATGTAGATCTTGCGCGAGGCCTGGATAGGTGCCAGGTGAGCATCTGCTACCACATCGCGGATCTGTTCGACCAGATAACCGTGAGCGCCTTCGGGTTCGATGAAATGGATGTCAGGGTGATTACGACGCTGGGCACGCTTGCATTGTTCGCACTGTCCGCAGCCTTGATCAGGGCAGATGAGGGCTTGAGCGAACGCATAGGCCGCTGAGGTCTTGTTCGAACCAGGAGGGCCCGTGAACAGGTAGGCATGGCTCAAGCGTCCCGTGCGGATGGTGGCGCGCAGGTAATCGCGCACCCGAGACTGCCCGAAGATGCTTTCGAAAACATCAGCCAACCGTATCAGCTCTTCGCCAAGTCTATATGGGCTTTGGTACTGGTATCGCGCTCAAGGATAGGATCGAAGAAACCGTCCTTCCAAACGAAGGAGTTCTCGTCCCAGCCGAAGATATCTTTGAGCTCCGTGAAGATCGCACGTGCTGTTTCGTCCTTAGGGCCCGATGAATTCACCACACGGATGCGCTCGGGATTTTCTGCAGCAATAGCCAGAAAGCCGTTATTCACGCGCGTATGAAAACTACCACCTGCCTGCTCAAGTCGGTCGGCATCGCCATGATGGGTGGCACGCTCTAAACCCTCTTCGGCACTTGCTCCTGTAGTGAGCAGGATGGTGCGGCATGGATGAACTCCCTGACAAGCAAAGCTATTGGCCTGGCGAACGAACGCCATCGGAAGACCGCGTCCGTAGACCTGATACGCGATGGTGGAATCATAGAAGCGATCGAGCAGGATCACTGCCCCGCGAGCGAGTGCAGGGATGATGGTCTCGTGCACGATCTGAGCACGCGCTGCTTCGTAGATGAGCAGCTCGGATTCATCGCACAGTCCGGTATTCTGCGGATCGAGCACGATATTCCGCAAGGACTCACCCACGCTGGTGCCGCCTGGTTCGCGCAGGCAGATGACCTCATAACCCATCGCGCGCAAACACGTGGCCAAGAAGGTGATATGGGTGGTCTTCCCAGCACCGTCACCACCCTCGAAGGTGATGAAGATGCCTACTTGGTTCTTCTCTTGTTGATCTGCCACCGGCATCTTAGTCATCCTCACGATCAAGGTCATAGATGCTCTGACCAAGCGTATCGATACCCACGAACACGGGCATATCCTTCACTTCGATGCGACGGAGCGCTTCGGTCCCCAGATCGTCATAGGCCAGCGTCTCATCCGAGACTACGCATTTAGCCAAGAAAGCCGCTGCGCCGCCTGTTGCAACGAAATAGACCGAGGAATACTCTTCACAGGCCTTTTTCACTTCATCAGATCGCTCGCCCTTGCCGATGGTGCCCGTAAGCCCCATGGACATGAGCAGCGGAGCCGCGAAATCCATGCGCGAAGCCGTGGTGGGACCGATAGCCCCGAAGGGACGACCCGCCTTAGGGGGCGTGGGGCCCGCATAGAAGATGACCTGGCCCGCAAGGCCATAGGGCAGCGTCTTCAGGCGTTTTTCACGGATCTCGTCGAGCAAGCGAATATGGCCTGCATCGCGCAGCGTATAGACTGGGCCAGTGAGCAGGCATGCATCGCCAGCACGCAGCGCACGAGCATCAGCCTTGCTCAGGGGCAGTTGAATGTGCTTATAGTTCAATGGTAAGCCTCCTCATGGCAGAGCAGCCCATGTTCACCGCAACAGGAAGCGCCGCGATATGGCAAGGAGCGGTCTTCACGCGCACGCCGAGCGCCGTGGTGTCGCCGCCAAGACCACCCGCGCCGATGCCCGTAGCATTGACCGCCTCGAGCAGTTCTCGCTCGAACGCCGCCACCTGAGGATCAGGAGCAGGAACGTTGAGCGGACGCATGAGCGCCAATTTCGCCAAACCTGCGACCTTATCGAAGGTAGAACCAACGCCCACGCCGATGACGAGCGGTGGGCAGGCATTCGCTCCCTTTTCCTTCACGCATTCGAGCACGGTATCGATGACCCCTTGCTTGCCAGCATTGGGCGTGAGCATGACCACGCGACTGGCATTGTCAGAGCCACCGCCTTTCAACATCAAGTGAAGGCGCGCCACACCTGGTTCATCCACCAGGCGCAGTTCGCAGAATGCTGGTGTGTTATCGCCAGTGTTGGTGCGATCGAACAGTGCATCGCGCACGACCGACTTACGCAGCTTCGAGTTGATGAAACCATGCGCCACCGAAGGGTTCACCTTCGAGAACACGTTAGCGTTCAGCGCGATATCAGGACCCACTTCAAGGCAGACCCATACCGTGCCCGTGTCCTGGCAGATGGGCACATGGTCTTCGCTCGCGATCTGCGCGTTCAACACCAGCTGATCGAGCACGATCTTCGCGCGCTCATGGGTCTCCTTGTCGCGTGCCTCGATGAGCGCTTCCAAGATATCGGGCGGAAGCACGTTAGCCAGGCGCGGAATGGAAACGAGCAGTGCATCGGAAATGGTATTTGAGGATAGAACCTGCATGGCAACCAACTAACTTGAGTAACGGATCTATGCGGGAAGGTTCTCAAGGCCCTTCTTCACGCTTGCGGCGGATTCATGGAGTGCCGCCATCTCTTCATCGGTAAGTTCGAATTCAACGATCTCTTCGACGCCGTTCTTGCCCAGGCGCGTAGGGATGTTCATGTACAGATCGTGCAAGCCGTAGGGGCCGTCGATGTAAGCGCACACGCTCAAGACTTCCTTGGAATCGGTGAGAATCGCCTCGACCATCTTCGCGATAGAAGCACCTGGAGCATAGTAGGCCGAGCCGGTCTTCAGGTGTGCGACCACTTCAGCGCCACCCTTCACGCAACGCTGGACCACCTCTGCCACCTCTTCTTCGCTCATCAGCTCGGTGATGGGGCGACCCGCCACGGTGGTGTAGCGCGGCCAGCAGACCATGCCTTCTCCGTGAGCGCCCAACGCCCAAGCGGTAACATCAGCAGGATCGCAACCGAGCTTTTCGCAGACAGCAAAGGAAAGGCGCGAGGAGTCGAGCACGCCACCCATGCCCATCAGGCGATTGCTGGGCAAGCCAGCCTTCTTGTATGCCAGATAGGTCATCACGTCGAGCGGATTGGTAACGCAGATGTAGATGGCATTCGGGGAATACTTGATGGCCTCGTCGATGACCGAGGACATGATGTCAGAATTCACACCGAGCAGGTCTTCACGGGTCATACCGGGCTTGCGCGCGATGCCAGCAGTGATGACCACGATATCGGAATCGGCGGTGGGCGCATAATCATTGGTACCCGTAACAGTGACCGTGAATTTCTCGACCGAACGCATGTGCATCATATCG
This sequence comes from Anaerotardibacter muris, assembly GCF_943192915.1. Lineage (GTDB taxonomy): Bacteria > Actinomycetota > Coriobacteriia > Coriobacteriales > Eggerthellaceae > Anaerotardibacter > Anaerotardibacter muris. The sequence continues at coordinate 92,972 of NZ_CALPCD010000006.1, read as the reverse complement.
AGCGCCTTGCCCTGAGGCAGGCCCTCCGCTACGTCGACCAGCACGACATCAGCCAAGTTCTTGCTTGCGATGATGTGCGCAGCGGTCGCACCAACATTTCCAGCGCCGACGATGGTAACTTTACTCACGGTTTCCTCCTGCTTGTGCGCGTTTTTTTCTACGCGATGATCGGATTCGTTGGATCGGGAAACGCGTGCGAAAGAACGCGCGCATTCGCCCTGGATTCATTATCCTCTATTTTAGATGCGAACGACCCCGCAATGAAGAACTTCTGCGGGGTCGTTCGATTTTTTCACGCCGTGTGTGCAGCGCATTCCTATTGGCCATACGAATGAGACGCTAGCTCTTCGCCTTGGCTGTCTTCTTCGCACTGGATTTCTTGGCAGTGGGCTTCTTCGCGCCAGACTTAGCCTGGCCCTTGCCTTTGGCGGCTTTCTTCTCTTTGGAAGGACAGCTGAAGTTCGGGCAGAGCTTCCACGGGCCACGCGCGGTGGTGACGATGACCATGGGCGCGCCACAGTCTTCGCAGGTCTCCTCGGTAGCCGTGAGCGCGCCGTATTGCGGCAGCGGATAGCCCGTCTGACATTCGTCGTAGTTCTCGCAGCGGATGAAGCGTTTGAGCGTGCGCGGGTTCTTGTGCGCGATCAGCTTCGCTTCCCTACCCTGCGCGGCGCAGGTCGGGCACGTGCCCACTTCCAGATCGGGCTCTTTGTTGGTCTCGCATTCAGGATCGATGCACAGCACGCGCGGCTTCGAACGGAACGCGGTCACCTTGATCTGGGGCATGCCGCAGGTCGGGCACTTCTCTTCCATTGCTTCGATCTTGCCCTTGGGCAGCGGGTAGGTAACATCGCAATCGGGCCAACCAGCACAACCGATGAACATCGAGCGCGTCTTCTGGCTGGTACGCAGCTGCAGGTCCTTGCCGCATTTCGGACACGGGCCCACGTAAGCGTCTGCCGCAACGGCATCTGCCAACGCTTCGGAGATCTCTTCCTGATGCGGCAGCAGCGCTTCGAGCTCTTCGAGGAGCAGATCGCGCGAATGACGCACCACTTGAGACTTCTGGCTCTTACCAGCAGCGATAGAGGACATCTCCTCTTCCAGATTCGCCGTCATGGCAGGCGTGGTGATCTGCGGAGCGAACTTATCGAGCGCTTCGATCACCGCGATGCCCAGCTGCGAAGGCTCGATCGGATCGTTCTGGACATACTTCACGGTATAGAGTCGCTCGATGATGGAGTGGCGCGTAGACTTCGTACCAAGGCCGCGCTTCTCCATCTCCTGGATGAGCTTACCCTGGGAATAACGTGCAGGCGGTTCAGTCTGCTTGTGCGTCTTCGTAGCGCCAAGGAAATCGATGTTCTGACCTTCAGCGAGCGGCGGAAGCTGCTCGTCCTTCTTCAGGCCATAGGGATAGATGGCGCGGAAGCCCGGCTTCACCAGCACATCGCCCTTAGCGGCGAAAGGTTCGCCATTCACATCAAGGGTCACCTTCGTTCCCTCGATCACCGCGTCTTCTGAAAGCGTTGCCATGAAGCGGCGTGCGATCAGGTTATAGAGTTTGAATTCCGCAGGCGGCAACATCTCAGGCGTTGCCATGTTCGTGGGATGGATGGGTGGATGGTCGGTGGTCTCGGTCTTGCCGCGCGTTGCCACCAGCTTGTCTTGCTTCAGCAAATCTTCAGCGAAGGGGCGATAAGCAGGATTGCCCGAGATGCGCTTCAGAATGTCGCGCAGGTCGAGCGAAGAAGGATAGACGGTGTTATCAACGCGGGGGTAGGAGATGTAACCATCCATGTAGAGGCTTTCCGCAAGGCGCATGGTACGCGCAGGTGAAAGCCCTTCGGCGCTGGCTGCCGCCATCAACGACGTGGTGTTGAACGGAACAGGCGCCGACTGCTTACGCTGCTTCTTCTCGATAGAAGCAACACGGGCGCTCGTTGCGCCTTCGACATGCTTCATCACCGCATCAGCGACCGACTCTTCCTTGAAACGTGCCGTTGCATGATTAGCGGAGAAGTCGAAGTCCTTGTCGCGGAAATCACCCTTGATCACCCAATAGTCTTCGGGCACGAAGGCCATACGCTCGCGTTCGCGCTCAACGATAAGACCGAGCGTTGGGGTCTGTACGCGTCCTGAAGAGCGCACATTGCCATAACCAGCGAACTTCACCAGGGTAAGATAGCGCGTCAGCACCGCGCCCCAAATAAGGTCGATGTCCTGGCGCGATGCACCAGCCTGAGCCAGGTCGACATCCAAGTCGACCAAATTGGTGAACGCGCGCGTGATCTCTTCTTTCGTGATCGCAGAATAGCGCGCACGGCTCACAGGCGCCGTATCGTTCACTTCTTGGATGCAAGCAAGCGCATCGGAGCCGATCAATTCACCTTCACGGTCGAAGTCCGTTGCGATGATGATGGAATCGGCTTTCTTCGCCAAGTTCTTGAGCGAACGGATGATGTCCTTTTCCTTCGGGAGCTTCTCGATGGGCGCATAGACCAGATATGGCAGCGCTTCCATCTTCCAAGCTTTGAGCTCTACTCCATCAGGGACGAAGGGTTTCTTCTTCTTGAAGGGAGGTTTGGGCAGGTCGGCAGGTAGATCGGCGGGGATCATCTCACCGTTATCGTCAACACCGATCCAGCCGCCGCGCTTCTTATAGGTGAGCGCAGGTACGAAATTAGGTTCCAGGATGTGGCCGCGCAGACCAATGGTCACCCACTCTTCGCCGTCGCGCTCAAAGCGATAGATCGGCGTGGAATAGACCTTGTCTGCCGTGGGCTTTCCAATGCCCAAGAGTTCAGCGATCTTTTCCGCTGCGATGTTCTTCTCAGTTACAACTAGTTTCACACGATACCCCTTTCCAAGATTTTACGTGCGTGGGGTGTATCGAAGCCGGCATCTTCGAATACAGTTCGCAAGCATACACGAAACCGTCGCCTGTTGCGACCATTTGCAAAATATACATAAGTAAGATGAACCTACAAGCAACGAGGTTGCAGAGGCGGGGTCTCGGATTCACCCGTTCCGCTGTTCGCCTTCGGCTCATGCGCTACACTTCCTCATGCATCTTTGCACAAACACGCTTTCAGCGCGTTTGTATCTTCTTAAATTAGTGTTCAGAGTGAATCTACGACCCCTCCCCTGCAACCTCGTTGTTCGCATAGAGGATCGTGATGAACTCAGGCTGGGGATATGATCCCTAGTACAGAATAGACAAGTCTACATTCTGTTCTGAGCGGTTTCTAACTAGCTCCAAGATCTCCGAGACCCTTCCCGCCCAGGCTCACAGTCGCGTAGGACAGGTATGGGTCATATTATTTTGCCGAAGCTTCGTGGGAGAGGACTTTGTTCATGGCAGCTATGGCGCATTCAAGCTGAGCATCGTCTGGTTCATTGGTGGTAAGGCGTTGCATCTGCATGCCAGGCCACAAGATAACTTTCACGAGCGGATTCTCAGGATGAGCACCAGCCCACTTCACGGTTATCTCATAGGAGATGCCAGCGATGACGGGCAAGAATGCCAGCCGCACAGCCAATACGAGCAAGAACTTCGCCACGCTATTGGTGATGCCAAGTTGCTCGAAGAGCGGACCTAAGGGAACGAGCGAATAGACGAAGATGGCAATGATCATCACCATGATGAGGAATGCCGTGCCGCAGCGCACATGCAAGCGCGGAAACTGACGAGCGTTCTCGGGCGTGAGCTCGAGCTCGTGTTCGTAACAGTGGATGGTCTTGTGCTCAGCGCCATGATAAGCGAACATGCGCTTGATATCCCCCATGCGCCCGATCAACCATACGTAGAATATGAACACCGCCACGCGCGCGATACCATCGACCAGGTTCCAGGCTACGAAATTCGTGTCGTAGTCCCCCACCAGTAAGTTCGCAACGAGCGCGGGTGCCAAGATGAAGAGCGCTACGCCCAGCAGCACTCCCAATACGAGCGAGAGCGTCATCGCGCCCTTGCCGAATTCTTCCTCGTCCGATCCAGCATCGTTGAAGGCATGCTTCGCAGCTATCTCGAGCGCTTTGAACCCAAGCCCGAGCGATTCGATCAACGCTACGCAGCCTCGCACCAGCGGCCAGCGCATCCAGGCATGCTCATCCTTGCCTGAGGCAAGCTCGTGCTCTTCGATATGGATCGTGCCGCTTGGTTCACGCACGGCCACCGACCAATGGGTCGAACCGCGCATCATGATGCCCTCGATCAGAGCCTGTCCGCCGATCGAGGTCTTACGTGCGCCATCTTCGTCGAAAGCGCGACGGGTCTGTGATTGTTTGAAAGGATTGCCCATGAAAGAACAGCGCGCCCAACCCAGAAGTTGCAGGCGCGCATCGGATGCTAGTCGCGGGTCACACGCGGATAAGGATCACCGCAGGTCATCTTGCCCTCAGGACAAGCGCCGCGCACGCAACCTGCACCCGCATCCTTGAAGATGTACGGCGCGGTGGGGCGCACCAGCTCTAACATCTTGTGAGCCAATTCGCGAATCTCCCACTGGGCGCGATTGCAGCAGCGCAGCTCGAAGAAATGCAGCAGCTCACGGATGTTCATGGTGATGACGATCTTGCTCTCTGCTGCATTCGGCAGGATATAGCGTGCATCTTCAGCAGGGATGCCTGCCTCGAGCATGGTCTCATAAGCCGAAAGGATAGTGTCGATCGCTTGATCGAACACCTCGTTCATCGCGGGATCTTCCGCGATCGTATCAGGCTTCACGATGCCCACACCTTCAGTGAACTTCACATAGCGCTGAGACTGCTGGTTGAAGCTGGCCAAACGATGGCGCACCAATTGATGCGTGAGCGCACGCGAAACACCATCGACTGCGAAGGTGTAGCTGACATGCTCGAGCGTGGAGAAATGCCCCGACTTCATGATGGTGGACAGCACGCTCTCGACACGTTCTGGAGGCATGGTCTCCATCAGCTCTTTTGCGCCCACGGGGGCATAACAAAGACGCGCAGCCGTTGCGACCGCGCGTTCGGGGTCTTCAGGATATTGGAGCAATTCAACGTTCATGATGGGATCCTTGTTGGAGTCGTTCGAGTTTCCCCATCATAAAGGACAAGCGCCCCGCTCGAAAAGCAGCATCGGCAAAGATGACGAATTTCTCCGCAATCCGCCAGCGCTCAACGCTCATGCGCAGGTGCGCCAGAGATGAAGGCCTGGAGATCTGAGCAGAGCCAAGTTGGGCTAGGTTGGACTAGACCAGGTTGGGCTAAGCTAAACTAAGCTGCGTTGGATTCGATCGGAGTTGGAGCTAGGCTTCTACTTCGACCTCGACACGCTCGAAGAATTCGCGCGTTGCACCACAAACAGGACATACGAAATCTTCAGGGAGCTCATCAACGAACTCGATATAACCGCAGAGCTGGCAGCGCCACCCAATGCGTGTGGTCTTCTTGCCTGAAGAAGCTGCCTCAGGCGCACTACCTGCTTCTGCCTCGAGCGCATCGGTGGAGAAGCTCGAAGCATTCTTGGGAGTACGACCGCCCTTCACTTCATGATAGTAAGCATAGGTCATAGGTTCGATCTCACCGATGATGTCCGCCTCGATGACATCGCCTACGAAGAAGATGTGCGTGCCTAGATCGAGCTGCTGATTCACCTTCACTGAAAAGTGGGCGCAGCCCGCTTCGGCAACGTAGGTGATACCTTGCGAAGAGACCTTCGTCTCGATATCGACGAACTTGTCGAAGTCCTTGCTGCAATGGAAGCCGAACGTGCCGATCACTTCCATCGGCGCGTCCTTGTGTAGTACGACCACTTCGAACATCCCGCTCTCAAGGATGCCCTGGGTGGTGTAGTTGTCCTTGTTGATGGCGATGCTCACCTGCGGCGGATCTGAAGTTACCTGCGCGAAGGTATTCACCACGCAGCCCACAGGCCTGCCATCCTTCACAGAAGAAATAAGATACAACCCATACGACAGGTTGCGGAATGCATTCTTATCGATCATAGCTTCCCCCTAGAATAAGTGTCTCTCTCAATTCTGACAGATTTCTCTTCGAACCAAAGGCCCCGTATCCCAACCGTAACCAAGGCCCTCTTCCCTGTTCGGTAGCTGTGAGTGCAGGGTAGGGGCGCAGAACTTACTCTGAACACTGTCAAATACAAGAACCCAGCCTAGCTGGGTTCCGTAAAATGCATGAGGCAGTGCAGCGCATGAGCTGAAGGCGAACAGTGAAACGGGTAAGTTCTGCACCCCTACCTTGCACCCACAGCGGACAACAAAAAAGAAAGAGGGTCTTGCGACCCTCTTCCCTCACTCCTCGAACGAAAGATTCGTTTGGATTATTCTGCGCTTTCCTCTGCGGTAGCTTCGTCAGCCTGGATTGCGTCTTCAACAGCTGCCTCTTCCTTAGCTTCAGCAGCGGTCTCTTCGACCTCTTCAACAGCAGCTTCAGTATCAGCCTTTTCAGCTGCTTCTTTAGCGGCCTTCTTGGCGTATTCAGCAGCACGCTCTGCCTTAGCAGCAGCCTTAGCTTCACGCTCTTCCTTCTTGGCAGCTTCCTTGGCCTCGACCGCAGCAGCGCGCTCTGCCTTCTTGGCAGCCTCACGAGCAGCAACGGTCTCGGTTGCGCTACCGAACTTGTTAGCGAAGCGCTGAACGCGTCCGCCAGAGTCGATGAGCTTCTGGGTACCCGTGAAGAACGGATGGCAAGCGTTGCAGATGTCGACACGAAGTTCAGGCTTCGTGGAACGAGTCTGGAAGGTGTTGCCGCACGTACACGTTACGGTGCAGTCGACATAATCGGGATGAATGTCTTTTTTCATGATAGGTCTCCTTTTGCTGCCTTGGTTTCCGACCAAGGCGAAGATAAGCCTAGCTATAGTAGCACATTACTTCTTTTGTGTGGGATGAAAGCTGAAAAAGTCCGTGCGAGGGGGCAGATCGCGCACGCGATGCTTCCGCGCCTCGAGCTCAGAAGCGCTGCAAAGCTCCTCCATGGAATCGAAGTCGTAATTCCAGCTGAAGAATTCGTCGAATTCGAAGTTCATGAAATCGCAGATCTTCTCGGTACCACGCGGCACGATCGGGTGCATGAGCAGGGTGGCGATGCGCAACAAATAGAACGAATCGATGAGCGTTTGACGGCGCAGTTCATCGCTTCCAGCTTCTTCGGCTTCCTTGATATGGCTCGACCAGTACTTGTTGGCATAACGGATGAATTCATCCATCTGAGACATGATGGAATGCAGCTCTACCTTGTACATGGTTTCTTCATAAGCACACATCACGTTATAAACAGCTTTCAGCACGTCCTTGCTCACCGCACCGAGCGGCATATATCCTTCGAAGTTCTTCTGCGCTTCGTAGAAACAACTGCGAGCCAGGCGGTTGAACACCTTGGTGAGCAATGCGCCTTCTTTGAGCACGGGATCTGCCACACGCGGGTCATCACGTTTAGCCGGATCGGTCTCGAACGCCTTAGGCTTGAAACCGACCGACTTCTGATCGAGACCCAACGCCAAGAAATGCGCGCGCAATTGCTCGACGGTGTAATGCTCGAGCAATTGATCGGCCGTAGGCGGTTTCACGTCCGAAGACGACGAAGCCTTCTTGTCGCCGAAGAGGATATGATGATTCGCGATGAGCTTGGTCTGCTGCAGCTCCCCTTCTGGAGCATCTTCGACCACGGGCTTCTCTTCCTGGAGCGCCGCGAATAGGGCCGGCTGAGCCACACCGTAGAAATACAGATTGTCTTGGCCGATGAACTGATAGATATGGGCATTCTTATTGCACCAGAACTTACGCCACAATGCGCGAGAGAGCCCTTGTTCGTCATTGCGCGCCATGGTGAACGAAAGCGGTGCCCATAAGCTTTCAGGCCAGCACCACACCGTAAGACCTTCGACCCCGTCGATCACAGGGCACGGAATACCCCAGGTGGCATTACCCGAGATGCGGAAGGGCACCAGTGCTTTGCCCGTGCGAAAACGAATCTCAGCCTCGGTGAGCACCTTGCGCGCAGCATCACGATCAGTCACGGTCTTGAATTCGATCTCGAAGCTTTGCTTGCCCTTGGCAGCATCGCGATAGACGTGCTCAGGCAGCTTATCAGCGATAGTGCGATATTGGTCGTAGAGCTCGACCTTGATATAGACGATGGGCGGCACCAAGAATTCCTTGATGGTCTTCGGTACGAGCGGTCGAACCTGTTCATCGGCTTCAGCGGCCGCCACGTAATCCTTCACGATATAAGCAAGGTCGGGCAGGTCGAAGTACCAATTCTCCACCTTGCGCATCTCAGGCACCGTACCCGATACCGACGAGATGGGGTTGATCAGATCCGCTGGATCATACTGATGCCCCAGATCGCATTCATCGGCATAGGCTTTTTCGCTCTTGCAGCCCTGCACAGGGCAATGGCCCACCACCTGACGCCCATTCAAGAACATGTCTTCCTGCGCATCATAGAACTGATAGGTGCTCTCAAGATGCAAGAAGCCGTGGTCATAAAGGCGCTTCACATAGGCATCGGTGATCTGGCGATGCACTTCGCCTGCATGGCCCAGACCGCTGCCTTCGAAGATGTCCAAACTGATGTCAAAACGCTCGAGCGTAGCCTTCTGCAGGTCATGATTGCGCTCAACGTATTCCTTGATAGTGCCCTCGAAACTGCCTGCTTCAACTTCCTTGCGATACCCCTCTTCGATGGGCGAACCGTAGCAGTCGGTTCCTGAAACGAAGCATACGTTCTCCGGTCCGATGCGATCGCGCAAGAACCGCGCGAAGCAATCGGCAGGCACGAACACGCCACCGACATGACCGAAATGCAGCGGCTTATTGCCATAGGGCATGCCCGCGGTAACGACCGCGCGGCGTGGCCAAACGATGTTGCGCTTAGGATAGCTGTCCATTGACAGGCGCTCCTTCTAGTATGGTCGTGGTCGACTCATTGGTGGTCTTACTCTCAGAGAATAGCAGCGCGGCTAGAAGTGCCGCAAGGTCGGTATCATCGCTTCCCATATTCTTCACGCGATAAGAACCCAAGCCCGCCAAAGATGCAGCCTTGTTGCAAGCATCGCGGTACGTGCCGATCTCGTCGATAAGACCGTTCTCCAGAGCGTCTTCGCCCGTGAATGCCATACCTGTGGCGAGCTTCTGCACATCCTCGATGCTCATATCACGGCCTGCCGCCACCGATTCGACGAAAGTGGCATTGATCTGATCGACTTGCGCCTTATAGTAGGCGATCTCCTCATCCGTGAGCGGGCGCGTGCCGTAAGATGAATCCTTGCTCTCAGCTGAAGCGATCGTATTCACCTGAATGCCCAGTAGATCGAGCAATTTCGAATAGTCGGTCAGCTGGATGATGGTGCCGATAGCGCCCACTGAAGAAGCCTCGTTCGCGAAGATGTAGTCGGTCTGAGAAGATATGAGATAGGCAGCCGAGGCATTGCTCGATGCGGTCGAGACCACGATCGGCTTCGAGAAATCCGCTACATAGCGAGCCATCTCTTCACCAGCTGCAGCAGCGCCGCCACCAGAATTCACACGAAGCACCACAGCTGCCACCTGCGGATCGTTGGCTGCACTGTCGAGCTGCGCCAACAAGCCTTCGGGCGTATTCGCTCCAGGGTCAGAGCCGATCGAACCATCGATATCGATCACGCCTACGGTCTTGGCAGTAGGGTCTCCCTCGCCAAGCGCACAGCTGCCCACCGTGAATACCACGAGCGCAGCGATGACCGAGAGCACCACGATAGCCCACACGGGCATGCGCTTGCGCGGTTTGGAGCCAGGGTGCACCGTAGCCGAAACCCCTGCAGCAGGCGGAGTTGCACCTGCAGGCGCTGCGTTCGGTGTTTGCGGCATAGCAGCATAAGGCCTCCCCGTTGGGGGCGGCGGTGTTTGCGATCGGGGGTCTTGCGCGGAGGAGGTTTCCGTCATCTTATTCCCTTCATCAAAGCTCAACAAGCAGCTGAGCTCAGGATCTAAAGCTCGACATCTTCAAGCTGGCGACCTTGCCACTTCTTCGCGGCACGGATCAAGAATTCCTGATTGGAGTTCGTCTGGGAAAGGCTCTTCAGAAGCGAATTCATCGCACTTTCGGTGTTGTTGCGATTCGCCAAGATGCGACGAACAGCCCAGATGAGCGGTGCTTCCTGCTGATCGAGCAACAGATCCTCACGGCGCGTACCCGAAGCGACTGGGTCAATAGCCGGGAAGATGCGACGATCCGCCAGTGCGCGATCGAGCTTCACTTCCATGTTGCCCGTACCCTTGAATTCCTCGAAGATGACCTCATCCATCTTCGAACCTGTGTCGATGAGCGCGGAAGCCAAGATGGTAAGGCTGCCACCACCCTCGATGTTACGAGCTGCACCCAAGAACTTCTTGGGCGGATAGAGCGCGGTAGAGTCCACGCCACCAGAAAGGATGCGGCCAGAGGCTGGCTGCGCCAAGTTGTACGCGCGTGCCAAACGCGTGAGCGAATCAAGCAGGATGACAACGTCCTTGCCCTCCTCGACCAAACGCTTGGCGCGCTCGATGACCATCTCAGCACACGCGATGTGGTTCTCGCTCGGCATATCGAAGGTCGAAGCAATGACCTCGCCGCGGATCGAGCGCTGCATGTCGGTAACTTCTTCAGGGCGCTCATCGACGAGCAAGCACATGAGGTAGACCTCGGGGTTGTTCGCCGTAATGGATGCTGCGATGTCTTTCAGGATGGTGGTCTTGCCCGCCTTCGGAGGCGAGACGATCAACCCGCGCTGGCCCTTGCCGATGGGCGAGCACAAGTCGATGACGCGCGCAGTGAGCGTAGATTTACCATGCTCCATCACTAAGCGCTCATCGGGGAATACGGGGGTAAGGTCCGCGAAGCGAACGCGCTTGCCCAATTCGTCCAAGGTCTTGCCATTCACGGTGTCGATCTCTTGGAGTGCCGCATATTTCTCGTTGGGGCGCGCTGGGCGCACGTGACCAGTGATGTAGTCGCCCTTGCGCAGGCCGTTTCGGCGGATGCTCGAAAGGCTCACATACACATCGTTCTCGCTCGGCAGATAGCCATTGGTACGCAAGAAACCATAGCCGTCTGAAAGGATATCGAGCACACCTTCTGTGGCAACGAAACCTTCAGCCTTCACACTTGCTTCGAGCACCGCATCGACCAGCTCGGCTTTCTTCAAGCCCTTATGATCCACGCCTAGCTCTTCAGCCTTTTCGCGCAGTTCAGCGACCTTCAGACCTTCAAGATCTTCCTTGGTGGTCTGCGGGACCACTGGTTCCTGATGGCGATTGTTGCCATGCTGGCGACGCTGACGGCGATGGTTGTTATTCTGCTTGCCTTGGTTCTTGTTGTTCTTCTGGGAAGCGCGATAGTTATTATTGTTGTTATTGTTGCGCGCATTCTTGTCGCTGCGATCTGCTGCCTTGGTGCCCTCACCTGCGTTAGCGCCAGCATTGGCATTGGCCTGAGAATTAGCATGGACCTGGGCATTATCTTCTGCAGCTTTTTCCGCAGGCTTTTCAGGCGTCTTATCTGCGGATTTTGCAGCAGCCTCTTCGGGAAGTGGATTCTTGCGAGGACGCCCACGGCGCTTAGGTGCGGGGGCAGCCTCGGTGGAAGCTGCCGAAGCTGCCGAAGTTGCAGCTGCGCTCTCTGCTTCTGGTAGCGGATTCTTGCGAGGACGTCCGCGGCGCTTGGGTTTTTCTTCGACAGGCTGATCTAGCGTTTCATCACTCATGCGTTAGCAACTTTCTCCCAGTCCTTGAGGAACGATTCGATACCGCGATCGGTCAGCGGATGCTCGATGCATTTCTTCAGCACACCGAAGGGAACCGTTGCGATGTCAGCACCCATGAGCGCAGCTTGGGTAACGTGATTGGCCGTACGGACCGAAGCAGCGATGATCTCGACTTCGTGACCGAAATCATAATTCTCAACAGCGGCGACCACGTCCATCAACTGCGAAACACCGTCTTCAGAGATGTCATCGAAGCGACCTACGAAGGGCGAGATGTAACGTGCACCCGCGCGAGCCGCAAGGATAGCCTGCGGAACCGTGAAGCACAGCGTCATGTTCACAGGGATTCCCTCTGCAGCCAGCATCTTAGTAGCAGCGAGACCTTCGATCATGGTAGGGACCTTCACTACCACATGCTTGTCGATAGCAGCGAGCTTCTTGCCGTCAGCGAAGATCTCATCGCGGGTCATAGCCACACTCTCAGCCGAAACAGGACCTTGGACGATGTCGCAGATGGTCTTGATGTGATCGTGAAAATCGGCCAGCTTGCCACCTACGCGCGAATAGAGCGTAGGGTTGGTGGTGACACCAGAGATGGCACCCCAGCTGTTGGCTTCCTCGATCTCTTTGATGTCGGCGCTATCCAGAAAGAATTTCACCCTGTCCTCCTTAGACTGGTATGCATAAAGGCAGTATGCAAGAATGGGATGTTGCGCGATATGCAGATTGGGGGATGTAAAAGATGTCTTGCGAAAAGACGTTTTAATCGTAATTTAACCCTGTGCGTTGTGCAAGCAATAAAATGATGATCGCGGGTAATTTTGTGCGACGATGCAGGATGCAGAGATTTACCGATCCGGTCACGCGATGAAGGGACGAAGCATGCAAGATGAACTGATCATGGGGTGCCATCTTTCTTCGAGCAAAGGGTATGAAGCCATGGCGCGTACAGCCGAGAGCATCAAAGCGAATACCTTCGCGTTCTTCACGCGCAATCCGCGTGGTGGCGCGGCAAAGGCGATCGACCCTGAAGATATCGCACGCTTCGAGATAGCATGCGAACAGATCGGCATGGGGCCTATCGTTGCTCATGGCTCTTATACGATAAACCCGTGTTCAGCAATAGAATCCGTACGCGAATTCGCACTACAAGCTTTGACCGATGACCTGGCGCGCATGGAATTCACCCCTGGGCAGCTGTTCAACATGCACCCAGGTTCGCACACGGGGCAAGGCGTTGAGGCGGGCATCGAGCAGATAGCCGAAACGTTGAACCAGGTGATCACGCCCGAGCAGACCACCACGGTGCTGCTCGAGACCATGTCGGGCAAAGGTTCTGAAGTGGGCGGCACCTTCGAGCAGCTCGCTGCGATTCGCGAGCGTATCGATCATCCTGAAAAGGTGGGCGTGTGCCTAGATACGTGCCATGTTTGGGATGCTGGATACGACATCGTGAATGACCTTGATGGAGTGCTCGATGAATTCGACCGCGTGATAGGGTTGGAGCATTTGCGTGCGCTACATATCAACGACTCTCTCAACGACTGCGGAGCGCATAAGGACCGTCATGCGCGTATTGGTGAAGGGAAGATAGGAGCAGATGCGCTCGTTGCCGTGGTGGACCATCCAAGACTGCGCGGTCTTCCTTGCATCCTTGAGACCCCTAATGAACTACCTGGTTACGCTAAAGAAATAGCATTCTTCCGCAAGAACTATCGCTGATCGGGCCTGCAGCACCAGAGGGTCAGGTACCTGCGAGGTTCATATTCTCCCGCTACCCTGCTCGCCCTTCGGGCTCGTGCGGTCGCTCTATGTCCTATTAATCAAAATTTGTGCATCGAGAGAATCTGATACCTCACTGGCACCTGACTCTTCTTGCCGTAGTTGGGAGACCTACATGTTGCTGTGGCTGCAAGGTGAAGGCGCAGAACTTACTCTGAACACCAACAAAAAAACCCAGCTTATAGCTGGGTTTCGTAAGATGCATGAGGCAGTGCGGCGCATGGGCCGAAGGGCGAACAGCGAAACGGGTAAGTTATGCGGCATTACCTTGCAGCCACAGCAACCAAGAAGACTAGCCTGCCGATGCCAGAAGCTCTTTGGCGTGAGCAAGAGAGGTCGCATCGACCTTGCCCGCCAGCATGCGAGCGATCTCTTCTTCGCGGGCTTCAGCATCGAGCGGCCTGATCTCAGTGGTCAATTCGGGAGTCTCATGCTTCTCTACTAAGTAGTGGGCATCGCCCAAGACCGCCACTTGCGGCAGGTGGGTCACTACTATTACTTGATGAGTCCTTGCAAGATCCTTCAGCACAGCTGCCAAGGCCAAAGCGGTCTTGCCGCCCACACCAGCATCGATCTCGTCGAAGACGAGCGTGTCAACATCATCGCAACTGCCGAGCACCACTTTCAAAGCCAACATCACACGGCTGATCTCGCCGCCAGAAGCGATCGCAGAAAGCTTTTGCGGGGTCAAGCCAGCGCCAGGGACGAACAAGTAATCGAGCGCTTGCGAACCCGTGCGACTCCATTGTTCGCGCGGCAAGTCGATGAGCGCCACCTTCAAAGCGGCACTCCCCATTTCAAGGCGCGACATCTGCGCAGTGACCGCTTCTTCGAAGTGCGGCACAACGCCTGCGCGAGCCGCAGCTAATTCACTCGCGGCAGAAACCAGCTGCGCTTCAGCATCAGCGCGAGCCGCACGAGCCTGAGCCAGCAATTCATCGCACGAATCATACGACGCGATCAATTCGGTCGCCTGCTCGTATGTAGCGAACACCTCGTCCATCGTGGGACCATAGCCACGCATGATACCCTGCAAGGCAGAAAGGCGCGTTTGACGCACCTCCAGTTCGGTCTCAGAAAAATCGATCGAGCTCTGATAACGCGCCAATTCGTGCGCTATATCTTCTATGGTGATGAGCGCCTCGCGCAAGCCTTGATGCTGCGCATCGAGCGACGCATCAACTTCATGGATCTTATCGAGCGAAACCATCACGCTCTCAAGCTCCTCGACCACACCGCCTTCACCCGAAAGCATACGATATGCTGAACGAGCCTCGCCTAATAACAGTTCGGCATTCTCATAGAAGGGAAGCTCCTTCAGCAGTTCCTCATGTTCACCAGGACGGGGCGATACTGCATCGATCTGCTCTACCACGAAACGGGCGCGATCGAGCTCGACCCTATCGGCCTGGCTCATTGCCTCCAGGCGATCGACCTCTGCCTGCGCTTGGGCACACGCCCCAAACGCCTCCTGATAATGCGCGAGCGCTGGTTCGATAGCCTCGGCACCCCAACGGTCGAACAGCTTACGCTGATAGGTGGTATTCAACAGCTGCTGATGCTCATGCTGACCACATAGATCGATGCTCGCACCAGCCCCAGCAGCCAGATCCTTTACACCGCCAAGCGACCCATTGATCGTCACGCGCGAACGTCCGTTGGCGCCCACACGACGGCACACTACCACGCCATCTTCGGAGTCTGTCGCATCAGGTTCTTGAGTACTGCTCCCCTCTTCGTTATCAGGCGCAGGCTCGTTCAAGAAGAATCGTCCTTCGACGCACAGCTCTTCGGCTCCTTCACGGATCATGCCGCTCTGGGCGCGCTCGCCCACGAGCAGCTTCAGGGCATTGAGGAGCGCTGTCTTGCCTGATCCGGTCTCGCCTGTGATGACCGTCATGCCTGATGAAGGCTGAAAGAATGTGTCGCGGATGAGCGCGACATTGGCAATATGCATTTCGTCTAACATAGACAAACCTTTCTTGCGCGGCGCACCTCCGCGAATCGTGATCGAACAGGAATTATCAGAGTACGCCTTTACCGCGCACTCCAAGCCGCCCGAAAGCAGTCTACTTTATTTCTTCATCGTTGCGCGTTTTATGACGCGCCATGATCATCTGCCACACCACATACGCACCTAAGATGAAAGCGCTCACGAACCCGATCACGCCCAGAAGCGGCGCGCCGAGGAAATGAGGCTGCAGGTTCGTAGTGCACAGGATGCTCGAACCGATGAACATGCCCGCTGAGATCAGCGCGAACGACAGATGCCCGGTGAGCGAATAAGCCGTGGCTTTCACGTCCTTGGGCAGGTCCATGGACATGCCCATATTGATCTCGCCTTCGTTGAGCATATCCAAGGTATGCGAAAGCTGTGTTGGCAACTTCGTCGCTGATTCAGCCGAATGAGCCGCCTGCAAGGTCATCTGCTTGGTCTTTTGCATGATCGACTCGAGCGAAAGAGCCTTGCGCTCCATGTGCTGCTGCACGATCTCGATGATATTGGCATCAGGCGAAAGCCTGGTGACCACTCCTTCGATGGTGATGAAGCCGCGCGCCATCATGGTGAACGAAGAATTGACCGCAAGATTCTGCGAGCGCAATATCTCGATGATGTCCATGAGCGCCTTGCCTATGTCTATATCGGCCAGATCGGCGCTTCCATAGGAATCGAGCAGCTCTTGCATCTGCTGCAGCAGCTTTCCATGGTTCACATCACCCTTGGAAACGGTGAGTCCCATGACCGCTTCCTTCAGTTCGAATGCATCGCCCTCTGCGATCGCCGAAAGCGCCCGATTCACCAACAATCGTTGGGAAGAATTGAGCGAGCCTACCATGCCAAGGTCGATCCACTCGATCTCTCGACCGCGCACGATGATGTTGCCCTCATGAGGATCGGCGTGGAAGAAGCCTTCGTCGATGACCTGGGAAATATAGTTCTGTGCCAGTCGATTCGCCAATTCGGTAAGATCATTGCCTTGCGCGATGAGTGCTACATGATTGCTGATGTCAGTACCCGAAATGAACTCTTCTACCAAGATGGCCTCGGAAGAGTATTCTGGGAACGGACGCGGGCTCGTGATGCCTTCAGCATCCTTGAGCTGCTCGCGGAACCGAACCAGATTATTCAGCTCGATAGTGAAATCGAGCTCACATTCAGTGGTACGCTCGAGTTCGTTGAGCAAGCCCTGGAGCGATTCCATGACGCTCGCATTTGCAGGTGCGCCCACTTCAGCGATAGCAAGCAGATGGCGCAACAGCGTCAGATCTTCCGCCATCTCTTCTTTGATGCCTGGGCGACGAACTTTCACCGCCACCACGGTGCCATCGAGCAAGGTTGCTTTGTGCACCTGCGCGATGGATGCCGAACCGAGCGGCTTTTCCTGGATGGAAGCAAAGACCCTGTTCCATGGCTGCCCGTAATCTTGATCGATGCATTCCAGCACGGTAGCAAAGGGCATCGGGTCCACGTGGCTGCGTAGGTTCGCGAAAGCTTCGCAATAATCCGCAGGTAAGATATCGGCGCGATTCGATGCCAACTGCCCGATCTTCACATACGTAGGGCCCAGGTCTTCCAAAAAGCGCACAGCCTTCTGCGGGTCCATACCATGGAGCACTTTATCCTTCTTGATGATATGCAAGATCTCGCGAGCACGTTTGCCCGATGTCTTGTCATCAACGGTGATCTTCGCAAGATTCATCAGTTGTTTGAAAGTTGCCATGTTATCCCCTCTCGGGAGACGAAGAAGGCTCGAGGTGCTCCTGAGCCACGGTAATGTTCACGTTCTTCCAGCTTAACGAAAACCTCGAGAAAAAGGATACAAGATTCCACACTGACAACAACTTGTCGCATTTCACGCGGAGGCCGATCGAAAATCCTTCTGGGCTCATCTGCGCAACGGCTGTTTTTAGCTCTATACTGGAATCATACGATCAATCATAAGATTTGAACGCAACACCGATCGATCAAGGGGGGATCAATGAAATTCCAGACCATTCTTACTGAAGAACGTGATGGCGTCTTCATCATCACATTCAATCGTCTTGAAGCCTGCAATGCAGTGAACAACTTGATGACCAAGGAACTTTCCGATGCGCTGGATTATTGGGACAAGAATAAGAAGCTGCGTGCGTGCGTACTGACCAACAACGGTCACGTGTTCTGCGCAGGTTCCGACCTGAAAGAACTGGCCGAGGATGCCTGGGAGATGCCCGAAGGTCGCGAAAAATGGGGATTCGCTGCCATGACGAAGCGTTATTTCGAGAAGCCGCTCATCGCAGCAGTGCGCGGCAAGGCGCTCGGCGGCGGTGTCGAGATCGTGAGCGCATGCGATCTGGCGGTCGCATCCGATGAATCGATCTTCGGTCTGCCCGAGCCACGCGTTGGTCTGACCGCTGCTGGTGGCGGCACGCTGCTGCGCTTGGCTCAACAGATCCCGATGAAGTTCGCAATGGAATTGCTGCTGGTGGGCGAGCCTATCTCGGCCCAGAAAGCGAACGACTGGGGCCTGATCAACTATGTCGTACCCGATGATCAGGTGGTCGAAAAGGCTGTTGACCTGGCGAAGAAGATCGCGCTGGGCGCTCCCCTTTCCATCAAGTACAGCAAGCTTACCGTTATGGAAACGCTGGGCAAGAGCCCGATCTATCCGTCCAAGGGCTGGAAGACGCTCGAGAAGTACGAGAAGATCACCCGTGCGAGCAAGGATGCCCATGAAGGCGAAGTAGCCTTTGCCGAAAAGCGCAAGCCGAAGTGGAGCGGGAAATAGTCTAAAACTGCGCGCACCAAAGAGCACGAGCACAGAGAACGAAGGCCGGTCGTTTGATCGGCCTTTTCTTTTTCACGGGACGGCTTGAAGAAGCAGGTTTGCCCAGGGCCTAGGCTGTGAGAGCTTATCGAATTGATGGGCGGTCTTCTCTATAATGGGGTCAGGGGTTAGGAGGTGAATCATGCAAGATGGGAACACGATCGACCAAACGGTTCAACGCGTCATCGACACGCTCGAAGACGCGGGATACGAAACGTGGCTCGTGGGAGGTTTCGTACGCGATCTCTTGCTCGAACGTCCTTTGCATGATTTCGACCTAGCCACTGCTGCGCCCTGGCAGAAGACCAAAGAGTTGTGCCTGGATGCTGGATGGGCTGTTCACGAAACAGGCACCAAGCATGGCACGCTCACGGTGGTAGCCAACGATCATGTGCTCGAGATAACCACATTCCGCACCGAAGGCACGTACCTCGACCATCGCCGTCCGTCCGAAGTGGCGTTCACCAACTCGATCGAGGAAGACCTTGCACGCCGCGACTTCACGGTGAATGCGATGGCGTTTCATCCTGAGCGCGGGTTGCTCGATCCGTTTGGCGGACAAGAAGATTTGCGCAAAGGCGTGATCCGTTGCGTAGGCGATGCCCGCACGCGCTTTTCGGAAGACGCACTGCGCATTTTGCGCGGACTGCGTTTTGCTTCTCAGCTGGGTTTTTCACTTGAAGATGCGACGCTCAAAGCGGCGCTCGCTCAGCGTGACGACCTGCTCTTCATCGCAGGAGAGCGCATCGAGGACGAACTGACCAAACTGCTCTGCGGGCAGCACGCATTGCACGTACTGATGAATTACACCGACATCCTGAACGTGGTGCTTCCCGAACTGGTTCCCATGGAAGGTCTTGACCAAAAAACGAAGTACCACATCTACGACGTGTTCGAACACACGGCTTACGTAGTGCACTACTCACCCGCAACACCACTTTCGCGCTGGGCGGGGCTTTTGCACGATGCAGGCAAGCCCGACACGTTCTTCACCGATGAAGACGGCGTGGGTCATATGTATGGGCATCCCAAAGTGAGCGTCGAACATGTGCGCGCAGTGGCGAAGCGTCTTCGTTTCTCGCGCGCCTTCACGCACGATCTTGCCTTACTCGTTCGCTATCACGACACCAGACCTGCACCCACCAAGAAGTCGATTCGTCGCCTCTACGCCAAGCTCGACAACAAAGAGTATCTGTTCCATGCGTTGTGTGATCTGATGCGCGCCGATTCGCTGGCGCAAGCGCCTGAATATCATAGCCGCGTGAAGATAACCGACGAGCTGGAAGCCTTGTTCGAAGAGATGCTCGCCGATGACGAAGTGTTCGGCTTGAAAGACCTCGCCATTACTGGTGCCGATCTGATAGCCGCTGGGTTCCCCCAGGGCAAACAAATAGGCGATGCGCTCGAAGCAGCCTTGGAAGAAGTGATCGAGGAACGCCTCCCGAACGAAAAAGAAGCGTTGCTTAGCTTCACACTCGATTATTTGCGCATGGGGCGTTAATTCTCCACCTTAGTAGTACAATAAATGAGGACCTAAAGTAGGCAGCAAGCCTGCGCAAAACGAAACATCAGAAAGAAGCAACCCGTGGCCCACACTATTCAGCCAAAGAAACTCCTCATCGTAAACATCATCGACATTTTGAACCGTTATACCGATAGCGAACATACGCTCACTCAGCGCGAAATCGAACAAATCCTCAAAGACGAATACCTCATGGAAGCTGATCGCAAGACCGTCCGTCGCAACTTATCCGATCTTATAGACTGCGGCATCTTCGAGCTTGAGTACAAAGAAACCACAAGGATCACTCCAAAGATGGTAAAAAATGCAAAAACAGGCAAGATGGAGCCAACTGGCGAGATGGAAGAAAGCTCGGTCTATACCGACTTTTCCCTAGTTAGAGACTTCACTGAAGGCGAGCTGCGCTATTTGATCGATGGCGTCTTCGCTTCTAAGCATATAGCAGCGAACCATCGTCGAGAGCTGATTAAAAAGATAGAACGACTTGGTGGCAGATATTTCAAGGCGCATGCAAACAACATAGCAAAAGAAGCTCCTACGGCGGTCTATTCGGCGCAGCTTTTTTACACTATTGGCGTTCTCGATGAGGCTATACAGAAACGAAAGAAGGTCAAGTTTCGTTACAAGGGCTTTGGGCTAGACAAAAAAGCAAATTATAGGCTTGACGAGAATGGCAGCCCCAAGGAATACCTCATCAATCCCTATGAGATGGTCTCAAAAAATGGCCAGTACTATCTGATATGCAGCGATGACAAGCACGACGACCTATCGAACTACCGTGTCGATCGCATCGCCGATATAGAACTGTTCGACGAGCGTGTCAGACCCCTTAAAGACTTTGCAAGCAAAGCGAAAATGGACAGTTATGTTGCCGAACATATTTATATGTTTGCCGGAGAAAGCGTATCTGCGAGATTCCGGATTCGTCGTCGCATGATCGCTGACGTAGTCGACACTTTTGGGGAAGGATTCAGGGTCTCAGACGTTGAACCTGACGAGCAGAACGGCTGGATGACCATTAGTGCAACCGTCAATGCTGACTCGCTCGCTATCTATGCAAGGAGCTATGCGCCGGACGTCATCGTGCTCTCACCTAAATCGGTAGTCGATCGCATTAAACGGGAAATGACCGAAGCGCTTGCCATGTATAACGAAATCGCATAGAGCCACAACGGCTCCAAACTAAGCATACAGGCGTCAATCTCGATACAAGCTTTCGAAGGTGCTCTTGCAAACCTTGAGCAGCTCATCATCGCTCATTCCCTCGAGTCCATCATGGTCTCGCGACTTCATTAGCTCAGTTATCGCTACCGCAAGTTTTGGTTCTTGACCGATATAGTCCCTGATCTCCCACAACAGATTCAAATCTTTTGTCACTTGCTTCGCGCAGAGACTCATCACCTCCTCGGCATTCAATTCCCTCACTTGAGAATAACTATTAAGAAAAGGACCGATAGGATCCAAGCACTTAAGCAAGTCGTCGCGCCAAGCCAATTCCCCGCACTCCCATCCATCAGGCGTATTAACTAATACCCTTTCTGACTGGACATAATCCTCTCCAGACATGCTATCCTTCATCACCCTGGATGCTTCCAGCACGATTCCATATCGCCGCTCATAAAATGGCCTAAAATCAAGCTCAAGAATAGCTCCAGGCTGAAGCAGTCCAACAAAAAGAGATTGAAGCTTAAAAAGGATCTCGTCATTATCCCCAAAAGCGAGCGCGCTCAACCTCTTACTGAGAGCATAAACAGGTCGACCGTCAACGGAGACAACAATGGGTGATTCGCCATCCTCAGACACTTCGACGGCAGCCAATGCATCGTCAAGAACATTACGAAAGGCTTCAAAAGCCTCCTGGTCGTCTTCTGCAACCTTGATCTCTCCATCTACCGATGTGAATGTAATCCACTGTTCATCTTCGGGTTCATCTTCGGGTTCATCTTCATCGCCCTCTTTCTCATCGCCTTCTTCCCCCTTCGCGCACTCGAGTGCATCATCTATCAAAGACAGCAAATGTTCAGCCGACATCAACCTTACTGAATTGGGCTCCGGATCGTTGTTCGTAGGCGAGACCGTCTCCAACAATACATCACCTATCTTCCTGGCGCACATCGAAAAAATGGATGCACGATGAGAACCATACCCTTCAGCCAATTCGAGAAAAAAAGAGTGCTTTTCATCGAGAGAGAGCGGCGAAGTGAGAATAAGCGCCGAAAGAACTTCAGGCTCGATTGTTATGCCCTTAAGGCGATCCCTGATCCTCGGGGAAAGAAAGCATCGATCGATGATGGATGCATTAAGCGCGTCTAAGCTTTTCAATTGAATGAACCCCCTTCAAGTAGCACCCACGAAAGAAGCTCAACTCCCCTCACGAACAAAGTCTATATTGACTGGGTTTATGGGACAAAATATCCTCACTCGCTATGAAAGAATCGTTTCAAAGCGAGGCTCATCGATCACACGAGACCCAGTAATACGACTCAGCAATACAAGAGCGGGAGGCTTATATGTTTACCATCGAAGGAAAATACGGAACGGCTGCATGCTACGCCACGAACATTGAAGATGTTTGTATCGAGCAAATACAGGGCATGCTCGATATGCCTTTTGCGGAAGACGCAAATACCGCGATCATGCCTGATGCTCATTTTGGTCTCGGCTGTACGATCGGCACCACCATGAAGGTAACTGACAAAGTGGTACCCAACCTAGTTGGAGTGGATATCGGCTGCGGCATGCTCACCGCAGACATTGGCCACAAGGCGATCGATCTTGCCGCCTTCGATGAAGCGTGTCGCGAGATCCCTTCCGGAGCCAAGGTTTGGGATGGACGCAGAGAACGTTTTGATCTTGAGCAGCTCCGCTGTTACCGAGCTCTCAATGACACGAAACGCATGGCCAAAGCGCTCGGAACACTCGGCGGAGGAAATCACTTCATCGAAATCGACAAAGCATCTGACGGCATGCAGCGTCTCGTAATTCATTCAGGATCCAGGAACCTTGGCAAACAAGTAGCCGAGCATTATCAAAAACTCGCGGTTTCACTCCATAGCGGCATGGAAGAATTTTTCACCCGCAAAGAAGAGCTTATTGCTTCGTACAAAGCCCAAGGAAGACGCGCGGAACTTAAAGATGCGGTCCGAGACCTCACGATTGAATACAACACGAAACGAACGGAACCCGATGCGCCGCGCGACCTCTGCTGGCTCTATGGACGGTACATGGACGATTATCTGCATGATGTTGAGATCTGCCAAGAATTCGCAAAGCGAAATCGTGAACGTATGCTCATCGAGATTCTGGCACGCACAGGCCTGGATGCTTCTTCAGTATTCCATACCGTCCACAACTACATCGATATTGACGAGATGATTCTTCGCAAGGGAGCCATTGCGGCTCATGAAGGAGAAACCGTCCTCATCCCCCTTAATATGCGAGATGGCTCTATTATTGCAAAGGGAAAGGGCAATTCAGAATGGAATGAATCCGCCCCCCATGGCGCAGGGCGAGTGATGTCGCGACGCACTGCTCGCGAGAACCTAAATATAGAAGACTATAAAGCCTCAATGGAGGGTATTTATTCGACATCGGTCAACAGCTCGACGCTCGATGAGGCCCCAGCGGCCTACAAGTCCATTGATGATATCATCGGTCCCATTTCAGAAGC
Organism: Anaerotardibacter muris; assembly: GCF_943192915.1. GTDB lineage: Bacteria > Actinomycetota > Coriobacteriia > Coriobacteriales > Eggerthellaceae > Anaerotardibacter > Anaerotardibacter muris. Next base: position 69,480 of record NZ_CALPCD010000006.1, on the reverse strand, counting down.
TGTTGACATCGTTGACGTAATGAAACCGATCTACAACTTCAAGGCATAAGGAGCGCTCCAAATAAGAACGGGAAGCTCGGAACATACCTAAGAAAGCTCTAAAACCCTAAATTGAATAAGCGCAGTTGTTTCCATTGGGCTTAAAAGTCAAAAGGGTCAGCGAGTTCCTCTTTGGTATATTCTGCAAGCTCAGGAGATTGAAAGGATGAGCGATAATGCAAATCGGTGTCGAATGCCGTTTCGGCACCGAGAGCAAAAGCTCGTCTGATCTTTTCACAACATTCCAAAGACCGCACAAGCCTCGGATCGCAGACTACCTTATAGCACCTCGTTCGCTTACAGTAAATGACCCTCCCTCTTGGGTAATGATACATATCGTCAGTATTGAAGCGCGACTCGAAAAGCCCCCACAGTTCAAAGTGTCCGATGTTCAGGCCCATGAATTCACCCGAGTCTTCCACATGAACACCCTCAAGAGGTTCTGCCATACCAACAATGCCCTGTTCTGTATACCAAAACAAAGCAACCTTGCCAAAGCTCGTAGATTCTGAGCCATCGCTTTTTAGCTGCTCGCTTTCTCCCATCAGTTGATCGGCCTCGGCTTTCCTTTGTTACGAGTTCATCCGAAAATTATCATACGCTTCAACCTTAGCCTATAACATGCACAAAATAATCCTCACCACCACTCATAAGATAGGGTTAATCCAAATGAAAGGTGGTGTTGCAATGTTTAAATACAGCATCAAAGAATTACCCGAAGACAAAGTGCAAGCTCCCCATATCGAAGAATCCAATGAATCAAGCCAAGTTCATTATTACAAGCTGACCCTTGAACCGGGGCAAACGATCATTGCGCCTGCTAAGCCAAGAGAGTTCAAATTCTATGGCTGTGAGGTAATGAAGGAACTTGAGAGCATCAAAGACAAAATCATCGAGATAACTCTTGAGGACTTCGACTACGCGAACGGCAAAGTTCGAGCTGTTACTGCAAAAACACTGGAAGTAGCATGTCCCCACTGTCACCATACTATGCTTCTTAGCAGTTGGGGTTGGAAAGTATGCCACGACAAATCATCTCAATCGATCATCACCGATCCCGCGGAAGCCATGTCTGCACAATTGGAAAGAAACTATTGCCTAAATGGCCTCCGAACTTGCAGAGACGTTGAAGTCATCGAGAATCCCCTTTCGAGGGATGGCCACGTAGGATCCGATCTTTTTATGCTTTTTCAGGCTTTCATTGAAGGAGGAGGCAAAAGTCTAGTCATTCGATCTTATGCGGATCGAACAAGACCGATTCCGTGGCCCGGAGGTCCAGCCGACCCCTTCGATCATCCCTCAATACACTATCAAAACGACAATACAGTCCGGTTCGGGTCGATGACCGAAAACCTCAAAACGCTCTATGGCTGCCACAACTGCGGAGCGGTTTTTTTCGCGATCTACAACCCTTCGGAATCCGACAGAGAGAGCATTGATGGATTCCGACTCAAAGGACTCGTTCCGGAACGCCTAGATGCAAAGATCTCAAAAAACCAAGATATTGTTAGCTTTGCATTGTCAGACCTAGACGAACACACACAAAGACTTTATCAATGGAACCGTGAGACAGGAGATTTCTTGATTGACGGGCAGACGCTCGCCTTTAATGAAGATGTCAAGCTCGATGCTAAGACCATAATACATCCCGTCCCTGCCCAAAAGATAACAAAGATAACCCTTCGCAATGATGCCACTGACTTTGATGCGGCAGAGTTTGATCAAGCGAACTATTTCACTATAAAATTTCCTGATGCGATTCCTGATTTTTTGGAATTTGCCGGCATGGACAAACCAGGCATTCAAATTTCGCTCGACAATATAAAGATCGCTGCAGACAGTGTGAGACCTCACGCTCTTTTGGATACCATCATCAATCTCTCGTTAGCAAATCGATTCCAAGGCTATCCAATTAATTTTTTCAGGATAATTTGGCCAGGTAGATATCACAGAGAAAAAGCTTTTTCCGAACTAGCACGGATCTTCTACGACTGCAAAGCGCTTCCTGTCCAATATGAAGAAGCATGCTTACGCATCAAGGATATACGGGTACCCGAGAGAGGCGTAACCACCGATGGCTGTCCAATGCCTCACTTTTACCTGATGCACATACTTAAGCACGCGGAAGAAATCTTCGATACGAATTAGCTGTAGCCAGCTCCTCTAGAGCAAAAACTGAGCTCAGCTTCTCGAAAAATGATGGGTAATATTCTGCCCATCGTTTTTTATAACATGCTTATTATCAGGCATAAGGAAGCGAAGGAGAGTCACAATGCGTTTTTTCGAGATACAGGGAAAAGTTCGCAAGATCGATCTTGAATTCGATACAGAAGAATTCAGGAACATCGACCATTATCTGAGACGAGGAGATTTCAGCAACCAACTTTACAAGGCAACAAAAGACCTCAACAGAAACTTTGAGCAAGGTACATTCTTGACCATTGCCCAAGTAAGTTCTGTAGATTTTTCCGCTTGTGCCCTCATTGAAAGCGACTCCGATCTGACCGCTGCTACCGAACAGCTTCTGAAGCGAGTGAGCATCTACGCCTCAAACTGTACTGCGCAAGAAGTAGACTTCGACTCTTTCAGGCGTCTACTCTGCCGCGCCGACCGAAACTGCTTTATCGAAGATGATAATGAAATCCTGATTAGCTATGGACTTGATGAGATTTACGATCTGCGCAGGATACACTTAGGCGCACACTTCGATGAGAGCATCATAGAGCCCTCAGCAAAGAAGACCGAGCGCACCCAATGCGCTAGACTTCTAACCTCAAAGGGTCTTCAGGATGAAATCGCCCGAATTGAAGCAGCAAGAACAGCCAAGAATGTGTTTGGGCATCCTGTTCACTACATCATCCAAACAAACGACAAGGAAACGAGACAAAAGACGCTCGATCTGCTCCTCAGCAGCCTTCTTAAAAACAATCGGATCTCCAATCGACGTATTTGCAACATTGTCTTAGATTGCACAACTCGAGAGCGATTCACCCAGTTGTTCACAGATAAGCTTTTCTCCCTGAATAAAGGAGGAGCGATTGTTGCATCTTTCAATCGCTTCCAAAATTTCGACAGCGATCGAGCTAATAACACTCTTGAGAACATCGAGACCCTCTGCGAAAGCGTAAAGAAATACCGAAATGATGTATTGGTTGTACTGCTCCTTCCAAAGGAATGCACACGGCTCAAGGATAACTTATTCGAAAAGCTTGGCTGCTTGAGCTTCGTCGAAATAGAGGAAGTACCAGCCGATACCAAAAGAGCAAAGCGTCTCTTGCGGACAATGGCTAAAGACAAGAATATCCCCACGGATGATGAGCTATATGCAAAAGTTGAAACCGACAAGACCTACCTCATCGAAGAACTGCGCATCATGTTCAATGACTGGTTCAATAAAAAGCTCAGAAAAGAAGTCTACCCCCAGTATGCTCAATTCCAAATGGTGAAGATGGAAGAGGTAAAAGAAGAAGCTAGAGGCACTGCTTACGACGAGCTTATGGGAATGATCGGCTTAAACGAGGCAAAAAAGATCATAAACCAGGCGATCGACTTCCATAAAATGCAGAAGTTCTTAGCGGCTCAAGACATAACTCGCGAACGTCCTTCGCAGCACATGATCTTTACCGGCAATCCTGGCACTGCCAAGACTACTGTAGCCAGATTGTTCGCACGGATCATGCGAGAAAACGAATTGCTGTCTTCTGGACACATCATCGAAGTTGGACGTGCTGATCTAGTAGGAAAATATGTTGGACATACAGCTCCTCTAGTCAAACGCTGCTTCGAGCGCGCACAAGGAGGTGTCCTTTTCATCGACGAAGCTTATTCACTCGTCGAGGATCGAGACGGCTGTTTTGGAGATGAAGCAATCAATACCATCGTTCAGGAAATGGAAAACCATCGCGATAGCGTTGTGGTTATCTTTGCCGGATACCCTGACAAAATGGAACAATTCTTGCAGAAGAACCCGGGTCTTCGGTCGAGAATCGCATTCCACGTGCGCTTTCCCGACTACACTACAGAAGAGCTTAGCCAAATTGCCTCGATAATTGCCTCTAAAAAAGGGATGACTCTATCCAGCGACGCCGCAAGCAAACTGTCAGGCATCTTTGATGCCGCCCGAAAAGAGGAAGATTTTGGAAACGGTCGCTACGCTCGATCCCTTATCGAGAAAGCCATCATGGCGCAATCGTCTCGCATTATCAATCAAGACTTGGAGACCCTCAACAAAACAGAACTTAACACGCTCTGCGCAGAGGACATTGATGAGCCTACCCCTGCGCATAAGAAGACCCCTAAGCTCGGATTCTGCGCATAGACACCAATCTACGAAAGCAATCCTAGCAGCAAAGCTTCTCAAAGCAGCTCAAGAAGGAGGGATAACAAGTGTCGTCAGAGGCAAACCGAAAGACGAACAAGCAGGAATTTGCTCCGATACCAAAGTATCAGCGTACCTGGATCACTCCCCAAATAATTCAGAGAAAGATCGAGACAAATTCAGCGCTCGATTACGTCATGGACAATCTCGACTCCATCTATGCGATAGACCTTTCATTTCCCGTGAAAGGTCTATCACTTCCGGAGGTGTATATAAAGCAACTTGAGGCCTCCTGCCCTTTTTGCGACAAAGGAACGAACCAAATACTTGCGAGGAGTCAATGGCTTCACCTACTTGAGCGGACAAATAAAAGCGTCGAGAAAATTTCTGCGATCGTCGATATCGACCTTGAGCGAGAGAGACGATATCTTGTCGATATCGAAGATATCGTGATGAACATGCTCAACGACCAGCTTTTCAATTTGCCCAACGGTGCACAATTCGTATTAGATCGAGAAATCGAGAATCAGGATCGCTTCTACATCAACGAGAAGGACCTAGAGGCATTCACCCCGAACCAGATACGAATTCATCTCTCTGGTTCTCCGCAACAAAATATCTCGATATGCTCTCACCCGAACATAGCTGGGACATACCAATGCTCGAACTGCGGCAAGCCATTTGGCGTCGCGCTATTCAATGAGATTGGCAACGATCCCCTAGATAACGAGACCTTGATCAAGGGGGCAATAGAAAAATGCTCAAACAAGAAACGGACCAAAGGACCTCAGCCCGTAGAAATAAATAAAGATAGCATAGTACTGAGAATCAACGACACGGCTCACGATCACACTATAGAGCTCCAAACAAAAACCGGTCTTACCAAAATCGATGGAGTGAGATTCGATGCGGGCAATGATGTCTTAACTGAGCTCTTAAATTGTATTTCTGTCTCACAGATATTTAACGATAGCCAAGTTGTCCGTAGCGTCATGAGCAAACTACCCCCTTTACCAAGCGAGGTAACAAGATGGGCAGGATGTCATAACCTAAAACTACTTATACTTGCAAATAGGTTTGTCGAATATCCCGCGACCTTCTATGAAACACTTTTAACCGATTCCATCTTTTTCGAAATAATCGACCTTCAAAGCGGAATCCCCCGACTCTATTCTGATATTGAAGCCGCCTATGATATGACTGGGTTACCAAAGAAGAAATCTCTTCGGCGCTCACTTTTTAAGAATCCCCTTCTACTTTTTAAACTCTTACGTGCGGATGACCTCCCCTTCAGGAACGTAGACAATATCAACAAGCTTCTAGCCAATCCCAACCTTGATAAGATCCTGAAGAGCCTAGGTCTCTACAATGATTATTTTTGGGAGAAAGGTAAATGTCTTGCTGGGTGGAATGAACTAATCAAGATCAAAGGCGAGAATAATGTTTTTTCTCTTCTGAAGTCTTCCTCCCTGAATGCTATTCAAAGAATAACGGACTGTTTCAGGCAATATTGCTTGATAGATTCAACTGAAGCAAAAGAAGAGATTGCCAACACGCGAATGCGGGATCTTCCAAAGATACTTCCTATAATCTTGTGGATCGAGAACAATCCCCATGACAACATCGACAAAGAGTGCCTGTATTCAAAGGAACAAAGGAACCTAGAAACCGTAATAGATGATTTTTCTTTCTGTCTTCCGCGCTGTCCAAGAGACTACATTTTAGCTGGAATCGAACTTCACAACTGCATGGGCCGTATAGCAACTATTCATTCTCAGGTTCCTCATCGAACCTATATCCTCATAAAACGGGATAGGAAATTTGTTGGTGGAGTTATGATCGAAGATATGAGAGTGATCAAAGAAGCCTACGCCAAATGCAACGATCCCCTCGATCAGGAAAAGGGATTAAAAGAAGCCTGCATAAAATGGGGAGAAATCAATAATTTAACTTTTGAAGCTTTCGCTGTCTAATTTACGATATGAAAAAGTTTTGCAGCCCATTTGCCATCTAACTCCAGAAGAATTTTCACACCCCTTAATCCTTAATACACAAGAGCAGCTTCTTGTGTCTCGGATTCTGAATAACCTATTTCCCATGAAACAGCATTATTCAAATTGTTTCTTATCCTTTATCAAGCAAGAACAAAAACTCTTTGTGTGGTTCTTCAATCTTACTTAGCCACTCATTTGTCCATTTCATTTCAGCCATAACATTTTTCTTGTAGTCAATTTCTTTAACAAGCTTAATATCGCCGTTGTCGGATAACGCCTTAACCAATTCTTGAGCAGTTGCCCTTCCCCCTGAACTATACGAAAGAACAACCCATCGGGAATTAACCTCTTCGATTAGTCTCTCAATTGCTTTAACGGCAATAAAGTTGCCCTCAGAGTCTTTTCTAAATTCTTCAAAAACAGATCCTGCAACAGTGTCTGAAGTGTCTTTGCGCCTATTTGCTTTTCCGAATAGATCCGGCTTGTCATTAAGACAAATTGTTGTCCAAATATGATAGTAAGATGCGTATCTGACTCGAGAAGGCGGCATCTTCTCGTTATTCGACCCATAAGGGGGATCCAAATAAGCAACATCCGCGGTGACGTATTTAGTTAAATCAAAGACATCCCCACATAAAACCCTATTTCGGGAAGCGGAATTAGGCCATATTTGCGGAACAGTCAAAAACAAATCGTTGTACGAACGAGGAGACCAGTCTTTAAGATACGAAGCAAAATGACCTAATGTGCTATCCACCTTATCCAATGCCAAAATTAAACTTGTCAATGCAACCGATTTATCGATCTCGCTGAGTTCAAGCCTATCTATTTCCTCACGTATTGCATCTAATTTTCGGGTATTCTTACTTTGCCAGGGACGTTTTATGCCACATTCAGAAAAAGGCTTATCTGATCCATAGTTTTCAGTGAACCAGCCAGAAATTGGAGGCATGCTATTAAGGTGATCGATCAGCTCTTGGTAATACCCAGGCTCGTTTTCGTTCATCAGATAGCAAGTGGCAAAAACTTTTGACCACTCTGCACGATCCGATGAAATAACTTCATATCCGCTTTTTGATAAAGCCTGTGAAACACGAGTAGTCCCTGAAAACGGATCCCACACTGTTTTGGCAGAGAGAGAATTTATGATTCCTAAAATATCTGGCAATAGCTTTAGCTTTGATCCAGCATATTTTATTCCCTCTGTTTGAATGCTTATTTTCGGTTCTCCGAAGAGGGCATCTTGAATCATCCTTACGCCTCGCTAGACTTAATCCTGGTTATATCCTCATCGATACGAATCAGCGCGTATTCGTGCCCCTTTTCAGAAGCGACTAAAGCATGAGAAAACAAATCTAAAAGGGTAGTATTCGTGGTGTATTCTATCCATCCACCCGATACGCTAAAGAAATAATCTGAAGCAGTCCTCGTATTGGTCCAAAGACCGCGCTGAAGAGCGTTCGCGGAAGCTCCACCATATCGCACTTCACATATGTAGTTATCTTCAGCATCATAAAACCGATAAACTGGATGCTTTCGACGACCTCCTTCACTTACTTTTTGAATCCGCATAGTGTTTTGAATAGCCTTTTCGTAATCGAAAACCATGATATTGCATTGCATCTTCTTTTCATCGTATATCAAAGGCAAAACGTTAATAGATTGAAATCCCTTAAAAGCGAAATGATTAAAAATATTCGCAATCGCTAAGGGATCTGTAATTTCAACTCCCTCCTGCTCAAGCCTTGGAAACATAACGGAATTCTTATCAGTTGATAACTGCAGCGGCCCAACACCATAAGCCTTCAAGCTAACAGGCAATACCACTCCAGTAATCTCATTCGTTACTAAAATGTCTTCTTCATGATTCTTAGATCGAAAAAGATCCTTCCCAACATGAGTAGATTTGTAGTCATACATATATTGGTTTATAAACTCTGATACTGCAATTTCTGCCAAATCGCCATGAGTTTTGTTTCCTATTTGTCGCATCGTAAAAATATTACTCAGCGTCATGACCATTAACCCAGGATTCTTCTTAATTAAAACAGCAAGACGCTTAATAAAATCCTGATAATCCATAAATTGTTCTATCCTTTCCAAGCTGACGTTGTCTCTAGGAAGCTTTTTTGGCACCAACAAGATCCCATATGAGCAAAAGTGCATAATCATTTCGACCATATATTATCTTACCAAGCGCACTTGTTTCATCATATGCCCGAATCAGAAAACCAAATTAGATTATCTGTATTTGCCTATAAGACGCCAAAACAAAAGGCCAAAAAGCGACCATAAATTTCATAGGGACAGAAAAATATATCATACCGCTCCAATCAAAACCCTACGATAATGAACATGACTGATCTCACCCAAAAAGCACGAAAAATGCTATCGAATCAAAGGGAGGATTTTCCGACAAGCTTTCCCTGCATTCGGACCATGACAAGAGTGTCAAGTTTACAATTGGACAGATTTATCACCGAAACGTCAAGTTGTTCCAGCATGTTCTCCTACATCCAAAGGTTCTTTGGATGTAGGATTCCCTTGGTGCACTTTGATTCGAAAAGAGACGACCGACTCCCCTATATGCCACTTGTCTGCTTCTATCTATAGCTAAAAACTAGGCAAGAAAATTCATAACCAAAGACACCATGATCTCTTTCTCTTCAGGTTTTGACTCTGCGATCATAATCGTAGTGGCAACAAGCGCACTATCGCTCACCCTTTTCCGACCACCGCGATAAAGAAGACCATTTCGAGCAAGGAAATACAAAAAGACTACCGCTGCGATTCGCTTATTTCCATCGTGAAACGAATGATTCTTCACGATGAAATAAAGTAAATTCGCTGCTTTTTCTTGAGTTGACGGATAGAGATCTTGGCCAGCAAATGACTGATAAACCGCAGCAATGCTGCTTAGGAAAGAATCATCTTTTTCAACACCAAAAAGATCGCTTTCATTTCCGAAACGAAGCGTCGAGATCAACTCGCGACACTCTTCATAATTCAAGACATAGACACTTTCACTCCCCGCAGGCTTAACAATACACTGATGATCATAGTCATCAAGAAGGTTAAGGGCAGAGGCGTAGCCCTGCACCACTTCAAGAGCCATATTAGTATCGAGATCTTCCATTTCGTTCTCCCCTGTTGCTTTCTTTTTGGCGGCACTCCTATATTTTAAGAAATGCCGTTGGTTGTCTACTTGAATTATCAAAAAACTATGCGTAAAAAGTTACTCATTATTTTTGAGACGCTTATCTCGGTAAAAGGGTAAACGTGGGCCGGTTCATAAAGGCCAGTTCATAAAGGACACATCACAAGGAGGCTACAGTGAAAGACGATATTGAAAACAGCAACGAACAGAAACTCGAGAATGATACCGAAACCCGAGAGCTGTTCAATACACTCTGCGAAGAGCTTGAGGGCGTCATTCCTGAAGATATCTTCACCAAGATCAAAGAAATTAAGCCCGTCGAAGCCGCCATCATGTTATTGTGGCAATACGGAGGCTGCATTCGACTCAACAATCCAGAAGTAGACCTAAAGTGCGAATACGAATTCCCCGAAGAAGTCAAGGAACTAAACGACGCTGTGGAGTCCTACTCTTTCGCCATTGCCGAAACACCCTTTATCGCGCTTGCTCAGGCGGCAGCAGCAGAGCAAGATTTCAACGAAGAGATCATCATGTCGCGAGACCTGAAGGGCTACGTTCCGCTCGTTATCGAAAAGGACGGCAAGGTGCAGCATGTTTGCCTAGTAAACTACGAAGATCACACCCTTGAAAGAACGATGAATCTTGGTCTAAGGCTCGATATTGACATGACCGGAAATCCCCAAGAACAGGAAACAGCCATGGCAGAGGGTATGAGAGGTCTTGAACAGTACCTGGATGAACTTAAGAAGAGTATGGAAAACCCACCAAAGCTCTTTGAGGATCCAGACGAAGAAAGAGCCGTGGACACCTGGGCTAAAAAGCACTCCTATACTATTCAGAGAGTCTTCAGAGCAAGTATGGATCGATATTTTTAGGCTTTTAGAACAAACAGGAGATGAAAGATGAGCAACGATCAAGCATTCAATTCAGCAGATTCTAGCAATGAGCCTAGGAAAGAAGATATCGAGGCCCTTCTCGATGGCATCAAGGCAGCGCTGGAAAACAATCCAGACTGCAGTGAGGGTTTTGTCAATGAATTCGGCGACTTCACACTAGCCATACCCCTCAATGGCGGACAAAAGACTTTGGATAATTTCATGGAGAAGCAGGAACTGCGGCAATACTTAGCAGATATTTCTGGGGCCATCGCATCGAAAATATCAGCAGAAAATGACAAAGGGCCGACATGCTGCTTCACGGGCCACAGACCAAAAAGGGTCCCCTGGCTCACTGACGAGGAAGACCCTCGCACACGTAAGCTTAAAGACACCCTAAGATCACTAATTGACAACTTGAGCCTTCATGGGGTTAGTCGCTACATCGCAGGTAACGCAGAGGGTTTCGACACTATCGCCGCCGAGACCGTCCTAGAGAGCAACGAGTACTTAGAAACCGCAAAAATCTGGGACGGAGTTCCAGAAGAATGGCTCCCTGCGGAGTTAGAGATCGCTATCCCATTCGAAGGGCACAACAAAGGCAACCAACGTATCAAAGATCTACAAGACCAAGCAGCAATTGCGCACGTTGTATCCCATGAGAAAAGCCGCACTCAAGCATTCCTCGCGCGGGATAGATATATGGTCGATTGTGCTGATATCGTTGTCGCGTTTGTTGACAACGAGGACGAAAACGTAGAGAAGAGTGGCGCATTTTACACTATTGATTACGCAACGAAGCAGCGAAAAACCATCATCCTATTCAGCCCCAGTTGGTTTGGAAACGACTGGCCGAACACACGCGGAATAGCCTTCCTTCAACCAGAATAAAGACAAACCGAGTGCCCCCTGAAAACAAGTAACCAAGATACCCGCGAACCCCAGAATCCCGAATCAAGCTACCTTGCTAAGACTGCATAATGGATCGTAAATATCTTCATCAAAGGTTACATCAATCTTAATGTTGCCGAAGATTTCGTGCAAATAGGCACGAAATGGAGCGTAGCCCGTATTCACTCTAACCGGAAGTTCAGCACTAAACGAACCATCCGTACAAACGATATTTAAGCACACAGAATCCATCCCTGAGCAATACTCCAGCGCGGTTTTCAATCGATAGGCCCTCACACTAGTCAACTCCTGTGCCTTCAGCGTTACAGTTGCTTTCTTCATCATCTCGCGCGCTGGAGGCATACGCTTGATAGACTCAATTGAAACAGCGCCGCCAGATGAGCTTTTGGGACTTACGCGAATCCTCACAAGACAGCCTTCGCATAGATGAAGCCCTTTGAAGGCTTTCTTTGTCAAAACGAATCGAATCCTATCTGCACGATATGCGTCTTCAAAAGTCGCGTTGACAATATATCCCTTACGTTTCGTAAGTTCGTCAACATCATATACTCCTTCGATTCGACTAATTCGCCCATAGCAAACCAAGGCATTGTCTTTCGAGCGCTCAGAGTGCTGAATTCTAAGAGCCTTTTTGTAGGGAGCAAGCTGAATCTCAACAGGATGATCCAGCAATGCTTGGTTTTCCATCTCCCGCATGAGCCATGCTGTCTCATGTATCTCCCTACAAGTAATTCTTTTTTCAATCTGAGAAAAAACCCGAAACATCGGCTTCGGTACTACTGGATCCTCAACTGAGATTTCAGATCCCGCCGACAGCTGCATCTCGCAGTCCCAATATTCGTCAAGCAATTCTAGCGTCCTTTGCGGGTCTTCTCCGCAGTTCCAATTGAGCAAAGATGTTCGAGTTTGCCCAAAAGAATCGAAAGCGCCGCAGCGAATGAGATTCGTAAGACCATCATTGTTTCTATGAATACGAGGGATCCTGCCCAGAAAGTCACAAAGCCCATTGAATGGAGCATTTTCGCGCTCATGCAGAATAGCCCCTACCTCTTCGCGAGATAATCCCCAAACAGAATCAAATCCCAAGCGAAGACAGTTATCGTCAACGCTCATGTTGCTAACTGATCGATTGATATCCGGCAACAAAACCGGCGTACCTCGCTCAAGCAGAGAAAGATGCTCTTCATTAAGATGTTGAGCAATATTCATTCCATCCTCCATCACCACACGAATCCTGGCGTTGATGTAGGACAAGAATATGAAAAGTGATGAGGAGCAAATTCCCCACCACTTTTAAGCAGATCAGTCTATCGTTTTTATTCGCTCTTCCTTTTTCTAAGAGCTCCCGCTATTTTCTTCAAGGGTGCTTTGGTAGATACTCGGCTTCATACCAGTTGCGAAATGCAATCACATTCTCTGCCCTTGGCGGCGCACATAACCCCATTCGTCCCCTCCTTTGAGTTGGAAACATACCGCCATACTCCAAAGCAGCCTCGTAAATACGATCAGCGTCTTTATAGTACCTTCCAAGCGTCACACTTTTCGAGCTTCGGCCTCGTCGAGCAATGTCTTGCAAAATACCCCGCACACACTTCCATTTTCGATACCACTGGCCTTTTACTTTGACCATAAAGCCTGAACTGTCCTCCGCTACAATTCCTTCGATATGTTTTCCACGGAAAGTCCAGTCCTCGTCTTCAAGATTATTCACCCAAACGCAAAACTCTTTAAAATTCTTTACTGTATCAAGCAGCTGCTTCGATTCAAAGCCAAACCGATCAGCGATATCTCGCAACTCAAGGTATGGCAACTGCTCGAAATGAATATCGTTGCGCACGAGCGCCAGCATGACCAAACGGGGCTCATCATACTCCACTATGTGCGGACTGTCCTGTGGCTCAATTACTTCGAAAACGGCCGATAGATCATTGTCTTCCAGATATCTAGAAAATTCAGCAACTCTTCCTCCTAGCCGTGATTCTAGCCGCAGCGCAAATCGCTGAGCATGCTCGCTTTTCGGAGTGGTCTTCGATGCAACAAACAAACCATCTTTACCATCACTGGCGCATATTCCCAAATAGCCGTTTTCTTTCAAATAAATGTCAACCGGAAACCGAAGGCTTTTGCTAAGCTCGCGCAGCGATGTTTCTGGCCGCTCCTCCAAGTTGAAGAACTTGTCATAAGAGCGCGCCTTGATCTTATTTGCCTCAGTGTCGATGAAAAGTCCGCGCGCACGAATGGTCTGACTGTTCCATTTACCCTTCAGGAACGCCTTATCTGAAAAGTTGAAGCTCGAAACTTCGTCAAATCGCTTTTCGATAATACAGTTATTGGCGCGGAGAGCTGCAACAACGTGGGCAACATCGTCCTCGTTGTTCTGCGCAGGATCAGATGAATCTGAATCGACATGAAACACCTTGTTCTCTATCTCCACTGTGGTGATCTCGCCACCCTGAAAACGGACACACCTTATTTCACCACCGTGCTCCACTCCTCCTTCGAGACAATAGACTCGTTCATAGGGATGAAAACTCCCGTTACTATTAGCACGATGGCCATGAACAAGAACGATTCCACTACTCCGGGAGAAGTCTTCCCAGACTTCTTCCACTTTATCGATGTCCTTATAGACGCCAAAGCCATTGATTAGATCATGAGCCGAAACATAGCCGAAAGGATCAGGGATGCAGGAAATACCCCCATGGCAAGCAAAGATCTTCTTCTCGCGATACTCATAATAGCCAAACTGACCAAGGCGGCGAATGAACTGGCGAACCTTTTTGGGTTCGATGGCTGCCCCTTCGATTTGGTTTCGCGTCTTTTCAAAATCTGCTCCACGACCTTCCCCAGAATTCGCCCACAAAGCCAATGTTTTTTCATGATTACCCTCAAGAAGGCGCACATTCTTCCTAGATGAAATGCGCATAAGATAGTCAAGGACTTGCGCGTTCTCTATACCTCGATCAAGATAGTCTCCCAAGAAAACGTAAAGCTCATCCTCGTTAAGGAAGTCGTCTTCGGAATTACCCCCGATACCCTTCAGCAGGTCCATAAGCGCGGTATAGCATCCGTGGATGTCGCCTATGAAATTAATAGCCACATATTCATCTACGTTATGGAGCGTAGGCTCGTCAATCTGCTGCTTGGCCTCGTCAGGCGTGAGCACCGGAATGGACTTTGGCACGGCCGATCTTTTGAACTTGGTATACATCCTTCCGATAGAGTACTCTGGCACCTGGCTGTACTGCGCACGCTTGTGATTGCGTTTTTCGCACTCAGCCATCCCGATCGTAGTAAAATCCACTACATAAACCCTATAACGATACGATTCGGCAAGATTTCGAAATCGCGATGAATCGTGCATGTCAGCCATAGTCGAATCAAGGATAGTAGTAAGCCCCTTCTGCATGCGGGCCTGAACTAGCTCTCCGACCTTATGCCACACCGCCTTGTCACTTCGCTGAGATATAGAAGGCTTGCCGCCCACATCGAACTCAAGACCCGCCTCCGCAAGCCGCAACGAATCAGGGCAAACAGTAAGAGGTTCGTATCCGTTCTCGCGAATCCAAGTACTTTTGCCCGATCCCGGTGCTCCTCGCAGTAGATATAGTGCTCGCATACTAGTTCCTCTCGCTGTATTAAACCTAACTAATATCCGAAAGGAATTATTACGCTTACGATGAGGAAATAAATACGCATACAGTTCTATATTATTCCAGATATACAAGGTAAACGGACTCAAAGGAGGCCTCACCATGAAAGCTCAAGCGATATACACCGATCGTCTCATTCTCAAACCCGCCAACAATGATTCGGATCTCACTGCCTACAAGCGGTTGCTTGAGCCAAGCGAGTATTATTTCCAGTTCGGATACGAATATGACGAACACCTGCTTGATGACTACGATTTCACAAGCCTTGGCGTTATCTGCTATTCAGCATTCTTAAAGAACTCCGGTGAATACATTGGCTATGTCGGCATCAGGCCCACTGACAACAAGCCGGAAATAGGCGAAATCGAGTACTTCATCTCTAAACCCCACCGAGGTAAAGGCTTTTGCCATGAAGCTGCAGCGGCTTTGATTCAGGCGTTCAAAGATGGGGAGCTTACTGAAATAAAAGGCATATCAGTGTTTGCTGAAATCATCCGAGAGAACACTCCTTCTGCACACGTGCTAACAAGACTAGGATTCGATCTCGAGCACACGAGCTTGATACTCTACCACATCCCTGACCAAAATGAGGAAGACGGGTACAAAACTGAAGGCAAATCCGTCAGCACATACACCCTAGATCTTTGCTCCTGGTGCCCTTCTTCGCGCGAAGATGGTTTCAGGATTCCAGCACAAAAACAACTTCGCGCTTGCGCATAAAGAGAACCCTTATGATGGATTTCGAAATACGCGTTTCCCTTTATTGCAGCTCATGCTTAGAGCGCTTATCGGATCTTTCTACAGACGATGGGTTGAGTCTTTCGAGTCAAAACGCCACTCGACCACTGATTAGAGTCAACAACAGCGGCGAGAGAATAAGGATAGACCCTAGAGCTTATGCGTCACTAATAGAGACGGCTAACAGAATTGACAAGTTAATAGAATCAAACAACTTTAACCTTTTAGGCGAGTTTGAAGGCTTCGGGGTAGGCTCAGAATCGGCCTGCTTGATGATCATCTTTAACATCAACAAGGTCATGGATGGCGAGTCGAGCATCTTCGGAAAAATTCAAATTTCGCTCAGGAACAGCCCTCTCGCTTTGCACAGGGGGCTGAAGTGTGGACCTCGTGTATCGTAAGAGCAAGATCATCGATCGCTTCGGAGAAATTGGAGAGCGTCAAATCGCGCTTCCATTTCGTAGGCTTCCAATAATCGTATTCATCGTGCCTGATCACTTTGGAAAGCTTGAGCGTCTTGTCCATCCTGCTCAGATTTTCTTTAAGCGCCTTTTTCAGAAATGAATCCACAAGCAACTGCGCAGCTGCCATCTCGCAAGGATCGCCGTAAATTACGCCATCTCCCAAAGGCCCAAAATCCGTCATCAAGGGAAGATACCAGCGTAACAGTCCCCCAAAAAAACCACTCATCATCGCAATCAGACGCCAGCGATATCGATAATCCTCAGACGAAGACTTCGTCTGCAACAACTTCCATGCACCTACAAAAGCATCTTTAAATAAGTCAAGATCGAAGGCTTTGTAGCGATCCTTCCAGGTGCATAGCAACTCCCACTGGAAGACCAGATGCTTGCACTCGCGAATCGACCACTCGCTTGAACGATCTGTTTCATTGTCATAGCCGCATGACAAAAGCCCCCAAAATGGCATCTCAACGTTCCTTGCAGATCTTCCACTCGTAAAAGAAAGCGTATCCCCATCAACCTTCACAACTAATCCGTCGAGAAGGAACCTAGCCATCTCGGGCTGGTCCGTAAAAACATCAGAAGGATATCCATTGCCAGTGAACATAATGAACGCTGTTCGCGTTGCGAGGCGACGACTTATGTCTAGTACATTACGAAGACTTCTATTATCATCAGCAAGCTCTTGGACATCAGTAAGCGCTAATGTCACGAAAGAAAAATTGTCACTATGCTTCACAGTTCGTGGGTCTATGGGCTCAAGCTTACGGTGAGCGCCGCCCTCAATGATTTTTCGATAAGTCTCCGCCCTGGGAGCAAAGCAGCGAGCGGGACAATACTCAATATAATTATCCATCCAACCCCATTCGCTCGTACAGTCAAGGAACATAAGCCAGTTCAGCAATCGCTTGGCCTCTTTTCCGTCATCATTGTATAAATACAACAAGCGCGAATAGCCAACCTTATGCGAATGATCTCGAAGCCACTTGATAAAGTCGTTCAGTGTTAGCTCTGTGGGGCATTCGTTCATATCACTCATTCTCCTGATTCGGCGACTATGCGACAACCGCTAAACTCCAACGACAATCCACTTCATTTGCAATGATATTAAAATCGATGCGGCAAAAATTACTCGTTCTCTTTCATAAGATGTAGATAGGTCATCTATAATTGAGCTACGAAAACAGCTGAATTATTTGAGGAACAAGAGAAAACCAATGGGAATGCTGATCCCGGCATACGTCGATAATACCTTTGTTCGTGAAGGCGAAAACCCCTATAGTTTCGACCTTGATATAAACGGAATCTTGGCTTTAACACCAGACAACGTTGCTAGGGTTCGATTTCTTCTTGAGAATGACTCAAGCTACAGATCAAAACCTTCAGACGAAGAGCCGCAAACCGTCAAAGCATTCTGCGATCAGTATCCTTTTTTCTGGGACAAAACAAAAAAATACGACAAACCAGCTCTAGAGCTCACTGAAAGACTGGTGGAAATAATTGATTTAGCGAACAGCACCCATCAAGCCTCGGAAGGGCCTAGGGGCGGCAATAACGGTCGCAAAATCACAGCAGCTACAATTTGCGACATAAAGAACTTTGAAAAACGTATTCGCAATTTCGACCCATCGCTAGTAGACGAAATCGCGAAGTCGATAGACAATCGATACACCTTTAGCTTCGCAACAAAATTCTGCACCTACGTTTCACGAGCTTTGTTCCCTGCGGCAGCAGAAGAAAAAGGGTACAGCATATACGACCTGGTTATCAGAAGAGCTCTTCCTTACTATGCAGTTGTATATTTAGGGGAAAAGACACCGATGTATAAAGGAGAGTGCGTCAAAGATCCCTATTCAAAATATGGAGACAAGGATTTTGCTGGCGACGAAAGATGGAATTACGCTAACTTCGCTAAAAAAATCAGCGATATAATCGACGCAAACGAAAGAAAAACTGGATACCGAATCAGCAAAGAGAATTTTGATCGTCTTCTTTGGTATTACTATAAAGGCGAAGGGTCGCGTTTGGCAAAAGCTCGTAAGTGCATCTCTGAAACTAATCGCGAATTATCTCGCACAAATTTTACTGAGTCAGATAGCTGCATTATTCGAGCGAGTGATTGGAGACGCTCGGATGTCAACAAGCTTCCAGCACGTCTTGCCAACGAACATACTTTGGAATTATTGAAATGGCCGAGATAGTTCTAAGCCGTTCTAAAATCTGTTCATAGAGTCTTGAGGAATTAACTTTTATTGTCAGCTGACTCAGGGATAACACGAAACTGGAACCATCACTCATAGTACAGATCATCAGGAATACTCCAAAGCAGCGGCTTATTGGTATTGCAAACGTAAAGAGCATTAGTCGCAAGATCCTGCTCGAACTCAATACGAGTTGCAGCATGCCAGAACGAACGCGATCTGAAAACCAACCCAGGAAGTCCTGAATCATGCGCCCATTCCGCAATCGCAATACCAGATTCACGAACAAGGTCTTCACGAGCTGTCTTCGCATTATCCGAAAGCGAAATGCTCAAAACTCCGTGCGTCTCCTTGTCCAATTCGACATATCCCATGTAGTCATGTCCTGACGAACTGAACATAAGAACAGCCTGAGATGGAAGTCGCTCCTGATAAGCAAACATGGAAACAAGGCTTGCCTCTTGAGCTCCTAACAGCAACAATTGTTCAGGTGACACGGGCAACTGAAAGCACACCCCTCTTTTCTGTCGATTCAAGAATAGATCCGCTTCCTTATATAAAAACGGTTCTTTGAAGTTCATACAACGTGATTCGGGAAGACAGCAAAAGGTACTCTGGTACTCTAACGAAGCAGTCTTCACCCAACTAAATCTACCGCAAGGCGCTGACGACACAATCTTCAGCTGGACGATTGCGTCTTCTATTGGCAACACACCAATAGCGCTCATGACTTCAGGAAGTTCCTCAACGGCGTTTTGGTTCATCGCTCCCGAAGGAAAATATCGTTCGAATTCAGGTTCTATCTCGTCTTCTGAATGGACCATCCAGTACTCTAGAGTACGAAGATGCTCCCAAACGACCGTCTCTCCTCTTGTCTCGATCAAATAACCAAGGATTGAATTTCCTACGATTTGAGTTTTGCGGGACTCTACTTCAACATCAGAGAGTTCGGCGAGACTCAAGCTTCCCAATAAGCCGAACCTCTCTGCTTGCTCGATATACTCAGTGGCATAGATCTCTTCCCTAATCGCTTCGTTATGAAAGTAATCCGTGAACTTCAGGGTTTGCATATTTCTCCCCACGCGCTGGCAAAGTCAAGACTTCAGGAATGGGCGCATTTTTACGGTCCGGTCGACAAAAGCCACTATATAGCCCAGTTTTCGTCGCTCCTTCCCTGAACAGGTTTGCGAAAGTCTAAACAGATTCAGTATCGCACAGGTGATGGGGAAAACATACCGCATAGCTTTCCCTATGATGAGAAACGCCTTATTCACAACTACAAAGGAGTCGCATGTCAAAGGAAATAGCCGAATCGGCCAAGAAATTCTATGCGCTCAAAGAGCAATATTCGCTAGAGACCATGGTAAAACATGTTGAACCGCAACTTCTTCTTCAAATGGTCGACGAGATAATTTTAGATGTACAAGCTATGAAAGACTTCTTCTGGGAGGATCCTTTCTTTCAGTATTACTTTGTAAGGGCCTGCTGCTACTATTGCCCAAACGACACCAAGAAACTCGCAAGTCACGAAGACCATTGCGTTAGAGCCTTCGCTGCTGAGATGAACATTGGTCTCGAAAAACTCGTTAACGACCTAGATACTTATGTCAGAGTGCATGTAGCAAGACAAGGCTTCGCTTTAGATAAGCTGATTTCCGACAGAGAGCCTCATGTTCGAGAAGAGGTCGCTAGACAAAAATATGGCCTATCTAAGCTAGTCAATGATCCTGCGATGGTGGTAAGGATTGCCGTGGCGGAACAAGGATATGGCCTGGAAGAGCTTATCCGCGATCAAAGCGGATACGTAAGAAAGGCTGTTGCAAAACAGGGGTTTGGATTAGATAAGCTGGTAAAAGATAAAAATCCCGGAATAAGAATGGAGGTTGCACAGCAGGGCTTTGGACTGGATATTCTGATGAAAGACGAAGAACCTCGAGTGAGAGCAGAAGTAGCCAAACAGGGCTTTGAACTTGAGACTCTGGCACATGACCCTTCGAGCAGAGTGCGTCTTGAAGTAGCCAAACAGGGCCGCTGTCTTGATCTCTTGATGTGTGATCCTTCGCCTTATGTCAGATGGGAAGTTGCTAAACAAGGCTACAGGGTCGATGAGTTGCAAAATGACAGGAATTGGATGGTAAGAGTAACCGCGGCATCCAGAAACAACAGCCTTGAAACACTAATCGAAGATTCTAAGCTAGGGGCACGTATAACCGTTGCAGAGCACGGAATCGGACTTGATGTATTGATCGACGATCCTGAACCTTGCGTACGAGAAAGAGTTGCGCGCAGGGGGTTTGGGTTAGAGAAACTTGCCCACGATCCAGACCCAGAAGTAAGAGCAGCGGTTGCTGGGCAGAGCTTCTCTCTTGAAACTTTGGTCCGCGACCCCGAACCACGAGTTAGGGCAGCCGTCGCCAACCAAGGCTATGGATTGGACATTCTTGCAAAGGATACTGATCCAAAAGTTAGAAGGACGGTTGCCTTTCAAGGATACGCCGCAGACAAACTTATATGCGACCCAGAAAGGAGCGTCGTAGGCGCGACCTATCTCACTTACGCAGATAATTTACTGCGAGCATTACGAATTGGGACCCTGAAGCCTCATCTTGACTTCACCCCTGTTGACGAAATGGAATGATTGAGAAGGGATTAGAGCATTTATATGCACGAATTCTTATCTCCAACTAAAACTTTAGAAAACCAATTGAAGACCTTAACAACATATTCAGAAAAGCTTGAGTCCGATTTTGGGTCTAGCTTTAACAAAGCTCTAGATCGCATGGATACAGTGCCATGTTGCTTCATTGCTAGTTTTAAGCAATGCGATGAAGATGGCAGCCCACTTTCTAGCAATGAGAAGCAAAAAAGTAACGAGCGTTTAGAGCTTGATATAAGGAGTTCCGGGCTGTCATTTTGCAAAATCGCAGGATATTATGACAAACAAACACCTTCAGGAAAAGAAATTGTTAATGAAGATATTTTCATGATTATAGACAATCTGTATTCACCCGACGATTTCAAGGAGCTTTGTTTTTATTGGTGCGGCAAGTACGAACAAAGGAGCGTCTTAATAACGCAACCATTGGTCAATAGGAGTGCACAGCGCTATGACACTTTAGGTGCTGAATACGATACGAACGGAGACATTGTGTTCGGTCCTTTCAACAATGCTTCTGTTAAAGAAGTTTTAGAGTTCTTCACAACGATTTTTGGAAGGGATTTCACGATATCTTCTACATACTCAGTAGACACTGGTTTTAGAGATATTTACAGCAGAGCAAGTCGCATGAAAGCGACTTGTGAATTCCAACAAAAGTATCCGGAACTTTCTGTTAAGAGGAAAGATAGGATAATCAAGGCTAGCAAAAAATAGGCAAGGCTACACAGCGTTTGTATTAGATAGAAAAATTTTGAGTAGATCGAAGAAGAAATATGGGTTCGATCCAATAGAGCATCGGAATTAGACTGTACTGTATTTGATTATCTTTATCCCGCTTTGCGCTTGCCAGAGCCTTGATTCGCTGTTTCTATTTTTCTGAATGCTTACCCACAAGGCTTTGTTCAGAAGATCAACCCCTTTAGATTTCTCCATCTAGAACTTCACCACACCTACTTTGTCATTATCTGCGGGTGCAACCATAAGGTAGCAACGACCTACCAGATTAAGACCAAGTAAATTTTGTACCATGATAAGTGCGAACAGGATTGCCCCGCTGCAGGTCTGCGTGCTTTAGCCAGGCCTCTTTGCGGCCATCGCTCTGCGCCTGAGCTTGACGATCGGCCAGGATCGCTCGCAGGCGTTTCTCGGCAACGCGGCGGTTCGCATACTGCGAACGCTCCGAAGTGCTGCTGGCACGAATACCTGTAGGCGTATGAATAAGGCGTACACCAGTCTCAACCTTGTTCACATTCTGACCACCATGTCCACCTGAATGAAAGCGTTCCATCTTCACGTCTTCGGGCTTGAGATCGATCTGGTCGCTCTCAACCTCTGGGATGATGCTGCAGCCAATGTACCAGTTCTTCCGTTTATGATGCGGGCGAAACGGACTTTTCCCCACCCACAGCAGCGTTCCTTCAAGAAACGAAAGATCTTCGTCTGTGGTGAAGGTGATCGAAGTGAAGCAGTCTTTATCCCGCGATTCCCGAGCATCAGCAACCTGAATGTCCGGGAATTCTTCTTGGAGTTTCCGAAAAATGCCAGCAACGGCATAGGCGCACTCTCGCGGACCACCTATTCCTGATGTTAGCTGCAGAATCACTTGTCCACCTCGCATGCCTTATAGCTATAGATTGGTTTTAGAATACCAACCGACATATCAAGCGCCACAGTATCTCCTAGAGCTTCCTTGATTTGTTCCAGTCTACGGTAAGCAAAGGGTGATTCATCAAGTGTCGATACCGCAATGCAGCTGCTCCATACACCTTTCATCTCGCGCTTGAATTCCGAAACCGTATGATGGCTTGAAACCTCGCTTCGTTTGAAGATGCGACCCGATCCATGAGGTGCAGAGCAGTTCCAATCTGGGTTCCCTTTGCCAACAGCCGCAATGATGCCGTCACGCATATTGATAGGGATAAGCACCTGCTCGCCCTCAAGGGCGCTAATGGCTCCTTTTCGCAAGACGCCATCTTCGGCAACATAATTATGGGGGCAATCGATCAGCTCTTCATCCTTGGAAAGAACGTGCTTCTTCCACTTCATCGCCTTGACGATCTCTTTGATCATTAACTTGCGATTCAGTTTCGCATAAGCACAAACAGCTTGGATGTCTTCAAGATATTGGGTGGCAAGTTCACCATCCAGCCAGGTCATCTCATAAGGAATCTCCAGACCCTTGGCTCTAAGCCTTTTTTGACCTGCCTTCATATACCAATCGAAAACTTGCTGGCCCAAATTGCGACTACCACTATGCACGGTCAAGGCGATAATTCCCGAGGTGTCGCTCCTGCCCATCTCGATGAAATGATTACCTCCACCAAGCGTGCATAAACTCTTCAACGCCCGTTCGCCCTGGATATGGTCGATGCAATGAAGACTATTGAGCAGGTCTCGACCCGGAGTCTCGGCACGATCGGATACATGACCATGAATTGCACTCCCGCTTGGTATGCGTTTACGAATCTCTTTATCGAGCTTCACAAAATCGAGCGGTAAAGACTTCGTAAAACGCATCTGCGCAACGCCGCATCCTATATCGTTTCCAATAAGTGCTGGCATGATCTTTGCAGGCAAGGTCATCGTGAGCCCGATAGGCCCCACCTTTCCTGCATGAACATCTGGCATAACCCGAACCTTGCTCCCCGCGCAAGCCTCAGTATCGCAAAGCATCTGCACTTGAGCAAGCGCATGAGCATCGATAGCGGTCTCTGAATCGTCTACCGTGAATATCTTTGCTGAAGTAAAATCACCCGTTACTTCAATCATCTTGAACCATCTGCTTTCCATCCATCATCCAAATAGCATTTGTAGTGTTCGGAGTGATCATCTCTTACCTGGAAGTCTTCGCCTTCTATCCCAAAAGCAGCTTTGATCTGGGAGACAACAGACTCCGTGTTGATGCTTGGATTAAGGTAAATGACCGCTTGCCCATTGTTGGCAACATCAACGCGACCTCTTGGATAATAGTTGTAGGGGAGACTGCTCAAAGAGAGCGCTTCCCACAACTTCTTGTGATTGAAGGTATTGCCAGACTTTGCGATCCCAACCATGGCCCCTTCGTGAAAAGGATAGGCTTTAAGCTGGTCGTCGATCATCCAAAAGACTCCTCTACGCGGCTTCAACATATAACACCTTGTCCTGTTCTACTGAAGCGTGAATTTCGGCAATGTCTTTTGCTGTAAGCACAGATTGCTCCGCAAGCGCACGAGCAATCGCTTCAAGGAATGGACGATTCTGGCAGAGCATCTCTTTTGCCTCCTGATAATAGAGCTCAGCAATTGCAGAATTTGCATCCTCGCGACGCTGATCAAGATTAAATGAAGAGCAATCATGGCACGCAAGGCTCAGTCCCGAAAAACCTCCGAGATCTTCAATCACATCCGAAATAGTCTTTAATGCTTTCTGGATATCGTAACGAGCACCTAGATCGACCCTGCCAAAAGTAATATCCGTTGCTGCTGCTGCTCCGAAGCTCATTAATATATGGGATTTAAGCTTGCTAAGTTTGTTCATGTTTGCGCTATCAATACTATTCTTTGTGAATCCTTTTTCAAACTCGTCATTACCTACAGCAATAGCGATTGAAACACTACCAGGGGAAAGCAGCTCACCGATCACAACATGACCAGCTTCATGCCAAAACACATCCATGCTGCCATCACTTGCAAACAAATTCTTTGACTTAGTCGAAATAAGATGCTCTTTAGGAATACTGTGAGCAATGATCAAATACGCCTTGATCAAATCCTGCATCGAAATGCACTTCGCCCGACGATAGCCAGCAAGAATTCCCGCCTGATTTATTGCTGATTCCAGAGTTGAACATTCATGTCCTGCGAACAAAGTCGCGACAGCTTCAATATCAACCTGGTCGCCAAGGTCTTTATCTTCGAGATAATGGGAAATGATCGCCTTGGCTTCTTCTGTGTTTGGCTTTAGAACATGAATCTTTCTATCGAAGCGACCAGAACGAATAAGCGAATCAGGCAGTTTTCGAATATTATTTGCGGTCGCCACCACTAATACATCTTCATCTTTGACTAGATCAATGCAAGACTGAATGGTCACATATGCTTCTGAATCCTTATGATACTCATCATCGTTTGCGAACTTGTCCATATCGTCTAAGAGGATTACGGAAGGTGAGCAGGCTAGGGCTTTATCAAAAACCTCATTAATCAAGTCAACGAAGCTTTGCTGAGGCGAAGTTTTTCTGCAAACCACAGAATCACGTCCGCTCGCAGCAATAAAGCTATTAGCAATAAGCGTTTTCCCTACTCCCGGAGCGCCATAGAGCAAGATGCCCTTAGGGCAAGAAACGCCAAATCTCTCGTACACCTGAGGATTATGAACAATGTCCAGAACCTCGGTTAATTGCTGCTTGACCGCGTCATACCCGATCACGCTCTCAAATGCATTCATTTCTGCATTCATTTTTTATCCCCTTTTTCTCAAATAGTCCGATACTGAATATTTTAGAAAAACGATGGGGAATAAATGACGCACCAATAAAAGGAGCTTAGCGCCTAGTATTTACGAACAAATGTTCGCAAGTTTGATATAACGAAATGAGGTCAGCGGAATAAGCCCCGCGTGCTGGCAGCGCCTTCTTTTATGGAAGGAGGTGATTGTCTATGGACTTGATTATTAAGGCCTTTGAGCTGACAACTTCTGTTGTCTGCCTGATTGCTGCAGTGGTCAAGGCCGTACCCGTAGCGCAGGGTAAGCGCCCGCGCGAAAAGAAGAACCACTTGCGCTAAGCGCTAAGTGGTTCACCTTAAGCAAAAGCGCTGCCCGCACTTCCAAACACGGGCATCCGCTGGCTGTTATTTTAGCATGATTTGGGTTTGAAAGCATCTCCCCTGCAGAGCCCGCCATTCTTTACGCAAAGTTTCATCGGCTAGCTGACGGTCGTATCCAGGTGCCAGATGTGATTTACGGGACCGTTGCCTTTGCCCAGCTGAAGGTCGTGAGCCAGGGCTTGGGTGAGATAGTATTTGGCGCGTTTAACGGCATCCACCAACTCGCAGCCTTGGGCCAGGTAGCAGGCGATCGCGGAAGACAGGGTGCACCCCGTCCCATGGGTGTTCTTAGTCTCGATGCGGGGCTCACGTAGCCAGAATTCGGTGCCATCTTCGGCGAGCAGCAGATCGTATGCGTGGCCAGGCTCGAATACATCACCCTTCTCGGTCGATTCGGTATTTTCAAGATGACCACCCTTCACCAATACTGCACGCGCCCCCAGATCGCGAATCGCGTGCGCAGCGTTCACCATATCCTGAGGTTTCTCAATAGCAAACCCACTGAAGACTTCCGCTTCGCTCAGGTTCGGGGTAACCACTGTAGCAAGCGAAAACAGGTCATCTACCAGCGCTTGAGCGACATCATCGGATGCCAACGAAGCACCACTCGTGGCTATCATCACGGGATCGAGCACGATATTCTGCGCCTCGAACATACGTAGCGATTCTGCGATGGTCTTGATGAGCGCAGGGTTCGCCACCATGCCGACCTTCACTGCATCGGGGCGAATATCCTCGAAGATCGCCTTGATCTGCAGGGCTAGGAAATCTGGTGTGGTCTCCTCTACCCCGAGCACACCCATGGTATTCTGCGCCGTAAGCGCCGTGATGGCCGACTGACCGAATACTCCCAGCGCGGTCATGGTCTTCAGGTCGGCCTGGATGCCTGCGCCACCGCTCGAATCGGAACCCGCGATCGTCACTACGCTCTTCATGCTCTTGATGCTCATGGCTTCGCCGCCCTGCTCTCTATTCACTATTCACCTGCGCGAAGCGCACGCGCCTCACGACTCAATTCCTCGACTGCCTGCGGAATATTCTCCTGCGCGAAGATCGCTGAGACCACCGCAATGCCCGCAACGCCGGTGCCCGCAAGCGTGGGAGCATTCTGAGCCGTGATGCCGCCGATGGCCACTACCGGAATGGAAACCTGCTCACAGATCTGACGCAGCACATCGTGATCGATGGTCCATGTATCCTGCTTGGTCGACGTGGGAAACACTGCTCCCACTCCCAAGTAGTCCGCGCCATCAGCCTGCGCCCGAAGCGCTTGTTCGAGCGTCTTCGTGGTCACACCGATGATGGCTTGCTCGCCCAACATCGCACGTGCTTCAGCGCACGAACGGTCATCCTGGCCGATATGCGCACCATCAGCGCCAATGCGCGCTGCCAGTTCCACATCATCATCGATCAGAAAAGGAATGCCCACCTGCGCACACAAGCGCTGCGCCTCGCGCGCCAGTGCCTCGCGCTCGGCTGCCGAGGCTCGCTTCTCGCGCAACTGCACGCAGGTAACGCCAGGCACCGAAAGCGCCTCAGCCAGCACATCGCCAAAGCTACGCTCCCCCAACCATGCACGGTCGGTGACCGCATACAGTGTGAGCATGTTGCGAATGTCGTCTTCGGTCCACGTTCTCATATGCGATCCATGCCTAGCAAGCAGCCTGCAACAAGGGCATTAATACTCATCGCCCAGGTCGATGACCAGGCCATCCATGATGGTATTCACGGTACGCACAGCGCACATCTTGCCGCACATCGTGCATGAATCTTCATTTGACGGCGGCGCGCTCTCAAAGTATTCGCGCGGTTTCACGGGGTCGATGGCTAGATCGAACATCTCTTCCCAGTCGAAGCGACGGCGCGCATCGCTCATACGATTGTCGCGGTCGCGCGCACCAGGGATACCTTTGGCAATATCAGCTGCATGCGCCGCGATCTTCGTCGCCACCAAGCCCTCACGCACGTCAGCCACATCGGGCAAGCGCAAGTGCTCAGCTGGCGTTACATAGCACAGGAAATCTGCGCCGGCGCTAGCCGCAACCGCACCGCCAATAGCGGCGGTGATATGGTCATAGCCTGGCGCGATATCGGTAACCAAGGGCCCCAGCACATAGAACGGCGCGTTATGGCACAGACGCTTCTCCAACTTAATGTTCGCTGCGATCTCGTCGATGGCCATATGCCCTGGCCCCTCGACCATCACCTGCACGCCCGCATCCCACGCACGTTTGGTCAGCTTACCAATCTCGATCAGTTCTGCGATCTGACCAGCATCCGTCGCATCGTAGCCACAGCCAGGACGCATCGCATCGCCAATGCTGATGGTAACGTCATGCTCATGCAGGATCTCGAGCACCTGGTCGTAATATTCATAGAAAGGATTCTCGTTGCCCGTGGCTTCCATCCACGCGAAGATCAACGACCCACCGCGCGAAACGATATTCATCAGGCGGCCCGTTTCCTTGAACGACTCGATCACGCGACGGTTTATGCCCGCATGGATCGTGACGAAATCCACGCCATCTTCTGCATGGCGACGCACCACATCAAGGAAGTCTTCAGGTGTGATGGAGATGAGCGGCTTTTCCAGATAACCGATCGCATCATACATCGGCACGGTGCCGATCATCGCTGGCGACATAGCCACCAGCTGCTCACGAAATTCTTGGGTCTTGCCATGGTTCGACAAGTCCATGATGCCCTCCGCGCCCAGCTCAAGCGCCACCCGCACCTTCTCGAGCTCCACTTCGGGATCGATCAGGTCGCCCGAGATGCCCAGGTTCACGTTCACCTTGGTGCGCAGGCCGGTGCCCACCCCTTCAGGATCGAGGGCATTATGATGGATGTTCGCAGGGATGGCAATAGAGCCTGACGCAACGCCCACGCGAATCTCTTCGGGGCTCTTGTGTTCCTTTTCGGCAACACGTTGCATTGCGGGGGTGATGATTCCTTGACGCGCAGCGTCGATCTGAGTCACTGTCATAGTGATCGTTTCCCTTCGTTGGCATTATCCAGACAGGTTCATCGGGTCGGAGCTCTAGCTCCCTCTCAGCCCGCTTCCCGCGAGCTCCCCGTAACTGAAGTATAACATTGAAAAAGGAGTGAGTCTGTAAGCCGGGTTCTGTGGTCGGCAACCATTTATCTCGATCACGCGTCGCCGCGGGACTCTAGCACGCAACCCGAATGCGCGGAAAGGCGGCCGCATCGCATTCCTATTTGCGCTTGCTTCAGATGGGGTTTACCAAGCCGTGCTGTT
Source organism: Anaerotardibacter muris (assembly GCF_943192915.1). Taxonomy (GTDB): domain Bacteria; phylum Actinomycetota; class Coriobacteriia; order Coriobacteriales; family Eggerthellaceae; genus Anaerotardibacter; species Anaerotardibacter muris. The sequence continues at coordinate 40,406 of NZ_CALPCD010000006.1, read as the reverse complement.
ACCAACACGCTGGTGCGCTCTTACCGCACCGTTTCAGCTTTTCCCAAAAGGGAGTTTTCTTTTCTGTGGCACTTATCCGTCGGGTCGCCCCGCCCAGCCGTTAGCTGGCATCTTGCCTTTTGAAGCCCGGACTTTCCTCACCAAGCGCGAAGCTTGGCGCGGTTGCCCGACTCACTCCTATGGTATTCTAGCAAACATCGAGCACAGGAAGGGAACGCATGCACTCGTGTCTATTGGTAGGCGGCGCGCCGACCGATCATAAGGGTTTGGACAAGATTCTGAAAACGTGCCAGTTCGACGCGATCTACGCTGTCGACGGTGGTTACGAGCCGCTGCGCGCGCGCGGGATCGCACCTGATGGCGTGTTCGGCGATTTCGATTCCTTGGGCTATGTACCTAAGAGCAATGCAAGGGATGCAGAATACGCTGCCTGCGATGCCAAGAGCGGCGCCCTGATCGATGCTGCAACTGCCGAAGGTCCTGCCATGCAGGTCGAAGTGTTCAACGCCCACAAAGACTTCACCGACATGGACTGGGCTCTTAACCATGCAATGGAGATTGGATTCACCAACATCGTAATATGCGAAGGCCTGAGCAAACGCCTCGACCATTCTTTGGGCAATCTGCAGCTGATGGCTGCAGCAGCCAACAATGGTCAGCGTGTATGGGGTGTCACCGAAGAAGAGGTGGTGCTCACGCTTGATTCTGTTGGCGGCCTAATGGAAGTGAGCATCGACCCAGGCGCCACGGGCACCTGTTCGGTCATCTCCCATTCCGACAACGCCGAGGGCATCTTCGAAGAAGGGCTGGAATATACGCTCGAGAACGCACATGCGACCAACCGCGCACTCTGGGGGATCTCCAATGAGCTCATTGGCAAGCCTGCGCGCATCTCGCTACGCCAAGGCAGCCTCTGGGTGTTCCTCCCCCTAGAAGAGCTCGAGAAGATCTCCTACGCCCGCACCAAACTAGCCACCCTCTAACTGGGGACGGGTTCTTAGTCGAGAGAGGGCAAAGATGCCAACCAGGAGTCAACGACGGCGGGCTCTGCAGCAATAGCGAGGCGCTTGTGTCGACTAGTCTGGCCTTGCACCACTTCCACCTTTGACTTCGCAATACCAAGCTCTGAGGCCACAAGCTTGCACAGCGCTTTGTTCGCTTTCCCATTGTCGGGCGGAGCGGTGACGCAAGCCTGCACCTCGGGCAGACCCTCGACCAACTTCACCCCCAAGATAGCATCACGCCCCGAGCGGGGCGTGAGACGGAGTGCTAATTTGTATCCTTCGGCTGCCACAAGAGCGTTTCGCTTCTAGACTTAGTCGATCTCGTCGAAGGTGAAGGAATCGTCCGCGTCACCGTAACCCGAAAGATCCTTCGAAGACTGAGAGGGCTTCGGGGGTGCGGGACTTGCGACCGCTGGGTTCACCGTAGGAGTGGTGTAGGTCGCCGTAGAAGGAGACGGATTCCACTTCGTCACCTTAGGCTCGCTATCTTTCAATTCATCAGGAATGACGATATCGGAAGTATTGTCGCCACCAATCTCGGTAAGGCGCTTAGTGGAAGCAGCGATGAAGTCCTTCAGCATGTCCTGATACTGCTCACGGACCTTCTCACGGCTGACCGTGAGTTCGCTGATCTGCTCGATGATGCGCTGCTTTTCAGCACCAGCCTTGTCAAGGATGCGCTGGCCTTCTTCTTCAGCATTGCGACGGATGGTCTCACCATCGGTGCGCGCTTTGGATACGATCTCATCAGCGGTGCGCTGCGCGATGATGAGTGCCTGAGCGATGGCATTGTCTTCGCTCTTGCGTTCGGTAAGCTGAGATTCAAGCTCGGCGATACGAGCATCCTTCTCAGAGCCACTCGCATCGTCACCAGAAGCAGGAGCGGCAGGGGCCGGAGCCGCAGAGGCGCTTTCGGCTTCAGTAAGCTGAGCCTGAAGGCGGGCGATCTCATTGTTGAGGGCATCGACTTCATCTGACACGTGCTCGAGGAATACATCGACCTCATCTACGTCATAACCGCGACGTTCGATCTTGAAGCTCTGCTGCTGGATATCTTCAGATGTAATTGCCATAACAACCTCTCTAGCCTGGTGAATGTTGCGAGCTTAGAACAATTTAGAACAATGATACTATAAACCGCACGCCGAATTGGAGAACAAGTAGCGCAATTATCGGGGTGATGTCAACCATGCCACCAATAGGAGGAATGATGCGCTTGAACAGCTTCAGGTACGGCTCGCAGATAACGCCGAGCGCATCGCGAACCTGCTGGATGATGCCGCCCATAGGAAACCATGACAGCAGCACGTAGATGACGATGACCAGACTGTAGGCATCGGAAAGCGAAACGATGATACTTTGCCAGCTCACGATAGATTCCTTTCTGAGAGCATCCGTTCGGAGGATCAGAGGATACGCTTCAAACGCAGCTGATCGCGCTCGACCAAGGTGAGCTTATCCGACTGTGTGATGGAGAACACCTGAGGTGCTTCATAATTGATCTGGGCATCGAGCGCAGCAACCACGCCAAATGCGAAGTCGAGCACACGCTTGGAAAGACCAGCGTTGACGTACTTCAGATTCAGCACCACTACGCTTCCTTCTTTGAGCATGGCAACGATATCGACCGCCTGTTCGAAATCCTTCGGTTCGAAGATCTCGACCTTGCGCGAGAATCGGCCGCCGATGCTCTGACCGCGATCGGGCACAGCGGCTTGCGCGGCAGCATCCGTTGAGGTGAAGAGCCCATCGAGGCCTGCAGAGCCCGTTGAAGGCATGACCTGAGTCTTCTCCACGTTCTGACGCTGATAAGGAGATACGAAATCGTTATAGCGCGTGTTCGGGCGGTCGTAGCCTGCGCCCAAACCGCTTGCAGAAGTGGAGCCGACCTCTTCACCAGTAGCAGTTGCCGGCTCTGCCATGCGGCTCGTTGCACGCGAAGAGAACCGCGTATCTGCCGAATGAGAGAGATAGCCTGGCACCGAAGAATTGGTAGGCACTACTTTCTCAGCAGGATCATAGGGCGCCATGACGCCATAGGCTGAAGTGGTATTCTGAACATCACCGAGCGAAACAAGGCGCGGCGGTCGATAGGATTCACGCGTGGTATAGCTTTCGGAATAGGTATCGCCATAAGCACCCGCACCTGTTGCGTACGATTCATCGAAGCCGTATTCGCCGTAATCTTCGAATTCATCTTCATATGCATAATCGTCGAATTCGAGCTCTTCTTCCTGTGCCGCTTTGCGCGATCCGAAATTCAACTTATCTTTCAAGCTCTCGACGAGATTCCCTGCGGATCTTGAAGGGTTGGAAAAATCCATAACGCCTTTCCTCTTGTATTCTCAACGTCGCCTCGATGCCGCAAGCGTGCAGAGGCTATTCGAACGAACTATCGAAGATCGCTCGCCCGACCCTTACCATAGTAGTGCCAAGTTCTATGGCCTGTGGCCAGTCTTCGGTCATGCCCATAGAAATATCAGACAACGTGACATCAATGTCCTCTTCATCAAGCTGCTCTTGCAGGCTATCGCGCAGCTTTGCAAGACCGCCGAATGATCGCTCGATAGCTTCTTGGTCGGCTCGGGGTGCCATGGTCATAAGGCCCTGGATACGTACCGATCCAAGCCCAGCCGCATCCTTGATGACCTCAAGGACTTCTTCGGGGCGAAGCCCGCTCTTCGACTCTTCGCCCGATACGTTCACTTCGATGAGCACGGGTTGGATCTTACCAAGCTTCGCTGCAGCCTTATCGATCTTGGGCAGGTGTTCAGCCTTGCTGACCGAATGGATAAGATCAGCCGCAGAAACGATATCAGGGATGCGGCGCGATTGAATGTTACCGATGAAGTGCCAGCTCTTGTCAGGGAAAGCCGCCTGCTTGCGCAGCAATTCATCGGGACGGTTCTCGCCGAATGCCGTTGCGCCGCCTTCGATGGCAAGCGCCACTTCATCACAGTCGACCGTCTTCGACACCGCCAGGAGCAGCACATCCTGCGGGCTGCGACCCGCCTGCTCGCAGGCTTCATCCACTTGCTTGCGAACGTTCATATACCGCGTCTTGGTAGACATGACCAGCCCTCCTCGAGCCTTATTGACTTGCATCTCTCCACTATACCATCGGGGACGGGTTCATTTATGTCCGGGACAAAATGGGGACAGGTTCGATCTTGCACGGTGCTGTGGATGTAAGGTGAGCGCGCAGAACTTACTCTGAACACTGATTTCCAAAACAGAATTCAGCAAAGCTGAATTCACGTAATAATGCATGAGGCAGTGCAGCGCATGAGCCGAAGGCGAACAGCGAAACGGGTAAGTTATGCACGATTACCTTGCAGCCGCAGCGCCCCGGGAGATTTTTCGATTTGAACCTGTCCCCAAGCTGTCCGGGACAGAAATGAACCCGTCCCCAATTAGAGGCGGATGGCAAATGCGCCGTGGCGACCAGCGATGCCATCTTGCGCGCGGAAAGAGAAGAAGCGGTCGTTATTGCAGACCGTGCATACATCCAGATCGGCAATACGATCAGGATCAACGCCCACGCGCATGAGTTGCGTGCGTAGCGCCATCCCAAGATCGATATGAGATTCATCAAAGCTGCAGCTCTCGCCGAACTTGCCGGTGAACTGATCATGGACATCAGGGCTGGTCTCGAAGCATTCGCGATGGATGTAAGAGCCGATATAGATATTCGTGCCTGCGATCAAGTCAGACGCAGGCACACCAGAAACATGGGTCTCCTGGTCTGCCATCAAGCTCAACGTTTTGGCTGTGATCTGATTCTCCACGCCCCGCCAACCCGCATGGATCACCGCAAAACGACCTGTGGGCAATACTGCGATGACCGGCACGCAATCAGCAAAGCAGAGCAGCGCACCGATGCCCTTCTCGGCCACGATGATGGCATCAGCGCCTTGAGCGGCTTCCGCCTGAACACCATCGACATCAGCGGCGGTCTCCACCGTGAGCGCTTGATCGCCATGCACCTGCTTGGGTGCTACGAGCACCTCATCCAGACCACGACTCTCCCCTGCTAGTTCTGGAGCAAGTGCCTCTATCAGGAGTACACGATTCTGCTCCACCAGCGATAAGTCATCATCCACATGCGAGCCAAGATTGAGCGAATCATACGCACCCGTGCTCACGCCGCCTTCACGCGTGGTGAACGCGATGCGCACGCCCGTCTGTTCGAACAGGCGATCATCGGTGAACACAGGGATAGATGCAAAACGACCCTCATTCAGCACGGGTCGGGGCAAAATGAGGGCCGTCATAAGGCATACCTTTCATGCGTGCTGCACGCCAAACGGCGCGGGCACGCCCAAGTTTACTGACGCTTCAGGAAGTCAGGGATGTAGTCTTCATCAGCGAAGCGCGGCTCGCTGGAATAGAGCGTCTGATAGGTGCTCTGTGCAGGCTGCTGCTGAGCAGGTTCAGGCTGCGCATTGCGACGCTGAGCAGCAGTTGCGGAGAACACGCTGTCCTTACGAGAGAAATCCATGGCCGACTGAGCGGAATTCGCCTTGAAGCCCGTTGCGATGACCGTGATGCGCACTTCTTCCTGCATCTCGGGATCGACGATCTGGCCATAGATGATATTGGCGTTCTCATCTGCCACCGCTTCGACCACACGAGCAGCCTCGTCCACTTCGGAGAGCGCAAGGCTCGGACCGCCAGCGATGGAGAACAGGATACGCGAAGCACCCGCGATGGAAGTTTCGAGCAGATTGGAGTTAATGGCCTGCTGAGCAGCATCGAGCGCGCGGGATTCACCCGAAGCGATACCGATGCCCATCATGGCAGTACCCGCGTCCTTCATGACCGTGCGAATGTCTGCGAAGTCAAGGTTGATCAGGCCTGGGATGGTGATGAGGTCGGTAACACCTTGGATGCCCTGACGAAGCGTGTCGTCTGCGATGCGGAATGCATCGAGCATGCTGGTCTTCTTGTCAACGATCTCGAGCAGGCGATCGTTCGGGATGACGATGAGCGTGTCGACCTTCATGGACAAGAAGTCGATGCCCTGTTCAGCCTGATTGCGACGAAGACGGCCTTCGAAGCTGAAAGGCTTGGTAACGATACCAACGGTGAGCGCGCCGATCTCTTCACGTGCGATCTCTGCAACAACAGGAGCAGCGCCCGTACCCGTGCCGCCACCTTCGCCAGCCGTGACGAAGACCATGTCGGCATCTGCGAGCGCTTCGCGGATCTCAGCACGTGATTCCTCTGCTGCCTGGCAACCGATCTCAGGGTTAGCGCCTGCGCCCAAACCGCGCGTGAGCTCTTCACCGATATGGATGGTCTTGTCGGCATCCGAGAGGAGCAGCGCCTGACGGTCGGTGTTCACTGCGATGAATTCGACACCGCGAACGCCTGCTTCGACCATACGGTTCACAGCATTCGTGCCGCCGCCGCCAACACCCACGACCTTGATAACAGCAAGATTATCAGCGCCTAGAATTTGTTGCATATCGTGCCCGCTTTCAATAATTCAATGAGATGGTGTCCGCACGCCAAGATGAAGGGCCGCAAGGACACTTTGGTTAATTTTACACAAGTGCCCTATGTTTGCAAAACGAAAACAGGCAGAATATCGCTAAAATGCACGCCTTATTGTCCGAAGCCTTAGCGAAGAAGGGAACGGGGCGATCCGCTATCAGATAGCACGCCAGATAGGCTTGTTCACCACGCGCACATTGATGTAGGCGATCTTGTTGGGATATTGCTCCATGAGCTCCAGGCATACGCGCTCTTTGTCGCGGATGTCCGAAGAATCGCCGAATGCGATCTCAATGCCGTTCTTCAGGGTGAGCACCGTAGAATCCGAGCTTGCTGCTGATACGGATTTCACCTGATCGGCAAGTTCGGTGGACATGCCATCGATGATGGCCAAGGCATTGGTGATATTAGGATTGTTGCACTGGGTGCCTGCTTCTGGCACCGAACCATACGGCACGCTTTGGATATGCAGGGCCGCATCAACATCCTCATAGACCTGAGGCGCGAGCGTCTGACCTTCGGCGCTATTGCGATCAGGGATCTCCATCAGCCACGTGCCATCCGAAGCTAAAGCCCAGGTTTGCTTGTTGTCATTGTCGTCGATGACCACATCGACCACCGCGACGATCTCTCGTTCGGTGATGCTCAGATTCAACGTATCAGGGAAGCGGCGCTCGATCACCGCATCCAAGATCCATGGGCTCGATTCCAAACGCGATTCGATACCTGCCGCATCGACATTGATGAGCGTCGTACCTTCAGGTACTGCCGCGAGCTGCGCGGTCTCCTGCTGAGTAAGATGGCGAACGCCCGAAACGGTGATCTTGGTGACCGGGAACATGTCGGTGCGTGTCATGATGAAAGCCGCTGCTGCGATGAGCAGCACCAACACAACCGCGATGATGCCGATGATGAGCCCTTTTCGTGACTTCTTCGGCTTCTGCTGCTGTGCTCGGCGCTGATTGCTGCGCACCTGGGAGACGCTGACAGAACGAAGCGGTTCGTTCTGAGCCGCACGACGCGCACCACCGCGACTGACGGCTGAACCTGATCCAGAGCCCGATCCATAGCCTGAGCCTGAACCATATCCCTGGCTTCCCGCCAAGTAGCCGCCATCGATATTGGGTAGGCTCGATCCATAGCCCGAAGTACGTCTGGTGGCCGAAGGAGCCTTCGAACGCGAACGGGAACTGTCCCCCGGCCCTATGCCTGACCCTATGCCTGAGGCCGCGCCCGTCCCAGGACCAACGCTTGAGCCAGTAGCCCGCACATTGATATCGCGATAAGCACTGTGGGAGACCTTGCGCTGCGCTCGCTTCTGACCATGGCCTGCCTGCGACATACGCACCGAGCGGTTCTTGCTCGGACGACCCTTGACCGAAGACGGCAGCGCTTGTTCGCCTTTAGATCTTGAGGTCCTCTTCGAACCCAAGGAATTTGACCTCCGGTTGAAGTTCGATGCCATAGTGTTCTTTCACCTTTTCTTGCGCACGTTCGATAAGAGTGCGCACGTCAGAAGCAGAAGCGTTGTTTTTGTTCACGATAAAATTAGCATGTTTTTCCGAAATTTGGGCGCCTCCACACAGACTCCCCTTAAGCCCCACACTGTCGATGAGCTGGCCTGCTGAATGGCCTTCCGGATTCTTGAACACGCTACCACAAGAAGGGTACTCGAGCGGCTGCGATGCCTTGCGCTTATCGAGCAGGGCCTTCATGCGGTCATGGATGCTACCCGAAACCGCAGGTTCGAGCTGCAATTCGCATTCCACGATTATCTCATCGTCGGGAAACGACGTAGAACGATACACCCACTCGATATCGCTTCCCGCGTAGCGCTTCAGGCCCGTACCTGGCGCGAAGGTGGTCACCGAGACGACGCGTGAACCGATCCAGTCGTCCTTCGTGCCCGCATTCATGCGCAGCGCACCACCGACCGTACCCGGCGTGCCTACCGCGAACTCCATGCCGCTATACCCTCGATGGAATACCTCTTGGACCAAACGCGAGAGGATGGTACCAGCGCCCACCACCACACGATGGTCGGCTTCATCGAAGTTCCAATTGCGGAATTCCCCCGCGAGCGAGAGCGCCACGCCAGGAAAGCCCGCATCGGACACGAGCAGGTTCGAACCCTTCCCCACCAGCACCCAAGGGCATTCATCAGCCGCGCATGCCGCCATGGCCGCATTCAAGGCTGCAACGGAATTGACCAGCACGAAAGCCTTAGCGGGTCCGCCGATGCGATAGGTCGTGTGCTTGGAAAGTGGTTCGTCAAGACGGATCTCGCCGTCGAATTCATCATCGAAGCGCAAAAGCTCCAGATCGGATGCATGGCGCGCCATCACGGACGATCCTCCAGCTCGCGCTCCTTGAGCGCAGCCAAGAGCTCAGGACCGATAGCGGTAACATCGCCGGCGCCCATGGTGATGATCAGATCACCTGGTTCTAGCTGAGAAGCGAGCGTGGGAACCACCTTCATACGATGAGGCACATAGGTGGTGTCTTCGGGGTGCCCGGGATGATCGAGCACCACCTGCATGAAGGTCGCGCCGCTCACACCAGGAACAGGCGCTTCACCTGCAGAATAAACATCCATGAAGGTAACGCGATCGGCGCTATCGAATGCCTTGCCGAAATCATCGCGCAGCACTTCGGTGAAGAGCTTCACACGTGAATAGCGGTGTGGCTGGAACAACACATGCACGTTGTTGAAGTCGAGGGTCTTCGCTGCCTCGATGGTGGCTGCGATCTCGGTGGGGTGATGAGCATAATCGTCCACGATGGTGATGCCGCAAGCTTCGCCCACCTTGTCGAAGCGACGACGCACGCCCGCGAACTGGCTGAGCGCTTCGGTAGCTTTGGCCATATCGAAGCCACGCGTCCACATGAGCGTGAGCACGCCCGCCGCGTTCAGCACATTATGACGGCCAGGGTTCTGCTTGATGCGACATTCGTATTGCTTGCCATCAGGAAAACGCACGTCGAACACGCTCGAAATGCCTTCGGAATGGAAATTCGAGATGGCGGTATCGAACTGATCGCCGAACCCGTAGGTATATACCGTACGACCCGTTGCGCGCGCTACCTTGACGAGCGCTTCGTCTTCGCCGCAGACCACGCAGCTGCCCTCTTCAGGGACGAGCGACATGAAATCGCCGAAGAGCTTGTATATCTCATCCAGGTCTTCGTAGTGATCGAGATGGTCGGCTTCCACATTGGTTACCATCACGGCAGCTGGATCAAGATGGATAAAGGATTGATCGCTCTCGTCAGCTTCGACCACATAATATTCGCCTTCGCCGCAATGGGCGTTGGAGTTGTACGCACGCACGATGCCACCGATCAAGAACGTAGGGTCGAAGCCCATCGCATCGATGATGGACGCGAGCATGGAAGAAGATGTGGTCTTGCCGTGGGTACCAGCCACTGCCAAGGTCTTATGACCGACACCGAGCGCCGCGAGCATCTGGGCACGATGCCAGATATCAAGATCCGCCTCACGCGCAGCCTTCAGTTCAGGGTTGTTCTCCATGATGGCCGTGGATACCACGACGATATCGGGCTGAACTTCTGCGATGGTCTCGGCACGCTGACCGATGAACACCTGGATGCCCGCATCGCGAAGCTGTTGCGTATAACGGCTTTCACGCAGGTCGGAACCAGAAACACTATGGCCCTGCTCATGAGCGACCCGAGCGATACCGCTCATGCCCACACCGCCGATGCCGATGAAATGAATCTTCTTGTTCTCGAAACGATCCACGTAATGCCTCCTGGTTCGCATCACATTGTATCGGATGTGCGCGACTGGGCGGCCGCCAAGACCACATCGGCCAATTTCGCGGCAGCGTCTTCGGTCTCAAAGGTCGCCGCGGCTTCGGTCATGGATGCGCGCACCGCGGGATCGTTGATCATCGCGAACACCTGACGCTCGAAATCGGCGGATTCCACTTCTGAATCCGCGATCATGTACGCAGCGCCCCGTTCGACATATTCTTTAGCGTTAGTGGTTTGATGGTCAGCCGTGGCATAAGGAAACGGCACGAGCAGCACTGGGATGCGACGGGCCGATATCTCGGCGAGCGACGTGGCACCCGCGCGGGAGACCACCATATCGGTAGCTGCCATAGCCTCGCCCATATGATCTTGATAGCCCATGACCAGATAGCGCTCGCGCTCGTCTTCGGTCAGATCGAGCAGCGCCTCTACAGTCTCGAGCTCCTTAGGACCAGTGATATGCATGATGTAGAGGCCATCTACTGCCAACAACTTGTCCTTGAGAGCTGCTACGGCACTATTCAGATGGCGCGCACCCAAACTGCCGCCGAACACCAGCAGCATCAGCGCATCTTCAGGAATATCGAAATAGGCCCTACCCTCTTCACGGGTGGAATTGAAGATCGACGACCGAACAGGATTGCCCGTCACGGTCACCTTCGCTTTATCTGCGACCGCATCACCAGCCACCTCATACGTGAGCGCCACGCGAGCCGCTCCCTTTGACAGATACTTATTCGCCATGCCCATGATGGAATTCTGTTCATGGACAACGAGCGGGATATCAAGTGCTTCAGCGGCACGGCTCACTGGGATGCAAACATAGCCGCCAAAAGCCACCACTACATCGGGCTCGATCTCCTGGAACCACGCCTTGGCCTGCTTGGAGCTTTTCATGATGGTCTTGAGCGCCTTTGGTAAGGTGAGCGGTTTGGCGCGGTCGAATCCGCGTGCTTCGAAAGCTTGGAACGGTAAGCCCGCTTCTTTCACCAAACGAGCTTCCACACCCTGCGGCGTACCCGCATAGAAGACTTCGTGGCCTTGAGCCTGGAGCGTTTCTGCTAATGCCAACGCTGGATTGATATGTCCTGCGGTTCCACCGCCTGATAGCACGATGCGCATAGCCCCTCCTCCTAGCGTCGTCTTCCTGCGTTGTTCTGGCCGCTCGTGTCGTATGACGAGACGACGTGCAGCTTCTCGCGACGCTCACGATAAGGATCTTCTTTGGGCTCACTGCTGAATGACACCGCCAAGATGATGCCTACGATCAACAATGAGCTGATCAGCGATGAGCCACCCGACGATATGAAGGGCAGCGGCTTGCCAGTGATGGGGAAAAGCCCGATCACGCACAAGATGTTGATGAATGCTTGAGCCACGATCATAGTGGTGAGCGCTCCAGCGATGAGCATGCCGTAGCTTGACGATGAATCCTTGGCGATGCAATAGCCGCCGTAGAGGAACACCATGAACAGGATGACCACGCCCATCGCGCCCAGAAGCCCCAGCTCTTCGCCGATGATGGCGAAGATGAAGTCAGTTTCAGCTTCAGGCAGATATTGCAGCTTCTGATAGGAATTACCCAGGCCCACACCGAACAATCCGCCCGAAGCGAGCGCCTGGAGCGAATGGACGATCTGATAACCATCACCATCGACGTTCGCCCAAGGATCGAGGAAGGTGAACAGGCGCGCCGTACGATACGGAGCCGAGAAGATGGCCGCCGCACCCAGTGCCAGGATAAGGAGCAAGAGCAGCAAGATCCAACGCCCAGGAACGCCACCGAGGATCAAGATGGTGAAGATGGCCACCAGACAGATGACCGTGGTACCAAGATCGGACTGGAGCACGAACAACAGCGCCAGCGGTGCCACGATGAAGATAGCGCAGCGCACCAGTACGTTCAGAGCGTCCATGCCTTCGTTATAGTCGATCATGATCCGAGCCGCTACCAGCGCGAGTGCGATCTTCATGAATTCAGCTACCTGGATGGATACGCCGCCGATGATCAGCCAACGCTTCGCACCCAGTGCCGCCGTACCAAGCGCTGCCGTAGCGAGCACGCCGACCACGCAGAGGGCCCAAAAACCATAGATGATCATCTTGGAGGTCATGAATTCGAAACCAAAGGCCTTCGTAGCCAAGATAACGCCCACGCACGCCGCGATACCGATGAGTGCGAACACCACCTGCTTGATGGTCTCTCCATACGCGTCTCCTTGCTCGACGAATGCCGTGACCGAAGATGCTGAAAAGACCATGACCAAGCCGATGACGAGCAACGCCAACGACGAGAGGATGACCATCAAACGCGGGACCATCGCTTCCTTGGAGGAACGCTGAAGGTGAGAACGTGAGGGCGAAGTGGTGCGAGTTGAGTGTGTTCGTTGCGCCCGTGCCATGGATCGTGCCTAACCTTCCCCACCGCTGCCACGCTGACGCACGAGGTCTTTGAACACCTCGCCGCGCTCTTCAAAGCAACTGAATTCGTCGAAGGAAGCGCAGGCAGGCGAAAGCACGATGATGTCGCCTGGCTCGCCCAACGCAAGAGCCTTGTCGAAGGCTTCACGCATATGGGGTGCTTCATAGCTGGGCAAACTTGACAGAGCGAATGCCGCGAAGAAACGCGGGCCCGCTTCTCCATAGCAGATGACCGCCTTGCAGTGCTTGGTGGCTTCATCCACGAGCACATCCAGGCTCGTACCCTTATCGTCGCCGCCGAGCAGCACGATAGGCTTGCGATCGCCAAAAGCAGCGAGAGCCTTCAAGGTAGCATCCACGTTGGTTGCCTTTGAGTCGTTATAGCATTCGATGCCGTTCACGCTCCCGCACGCTTCGATGCGATGCTCGAGCGCCTTGAAGCTTCGCAGCCCTGCGCGGACCGCTTCAGGATCGCATCCCACCGCAAGGGCAGCCGAAGCAGCCGCGAGCGCATTGGAGACATTATGTTCGCCCGGGATCTGCAGATCGCCTGTCTTGACGAGCGCGATCTCTGCACCATCGAGCGCCACCGTGAGCATATCCCCCTCGACCCAAGCAGCGTTCTGTGCGCCACAAGCAGCACGCATGTCGCCCGTGATGCCTGCTGCCGTGCCAAGCGGAACGTACGAGAATCCACGCTGATCGATCGGCAGCGCTTTCAACGTCTTCACGTATTCGCGCACCACATCGTTGGTCGCATCCATTACCACAACACCATTGACATCGGCAAGGTTCGCGTACACGCGCTGCTTCGCTTCGCAATACGCCTCGAAGCTCTTGTGCCATTTGATGTGGTCGGGGGTGATATTGAGCAACACCGCCACCTGTGGTGCGAACTGCTTGGTAGAAGCTAACTGATAGGAAGAAACTTCTGCAACATAGCAGTCCACCTGCCCACGAGCCACTGCATCGATGCACGTATCACCAATATTGCCTACCGCAGCCGCGTTCATGCTCGCTTCCTGCAGCAAGTGCGCACAAAGTGCGGTGGTGGTGGTCTTACCGTTGGTGCCCGTGATGGCGATCCACACAGAATCAGGTGCGCTCTCGCGCCAAGCGAATTCGACTTCGCTGATAAGTTCGCTCGCGTGCGCCGCAGCATGCTGATAGAAGTCAGAGAACTGAGAGATGCCCGGGCTTGCGATGCAGAGGTCGTATTCCTGGGTGAAGTCGGTGGTATCGAAGAGCACGCGTGCGCCACGAGCTTCCAGACTTGCCGCTACCTGTTCGGCGGATTCGTTGCGCGCGCCCGCTGCCACCGTCAGCGATGTGATGCGATCGGATTGATCCAAGCAATAATCGCACACCGCTTCGCCCGTCTTACCAAGGCCCAACACGAGCACGTTGCCCAATGCAGCTGGAGCAGCCTTGTGCTGCGTGCCACCTGCCATATGCGACGTTGCTTGCGTCATGCTAAGCCTTTCTTTCCCCTTTGCTCTTCACAGAGCCTTTTGCGTTCCTCACGCATGAGCTTTCGTAACCGCGAGTTGCATCGTTGCGATACCAATGCGGTGCCAACGTTGCCCTGAGCTTAGCCCATCATCGACTGTGCGAAGAAGATGCTGAAGCCCACTGCGGCAAGGAATGCCGAGATGATCCAAAAGCGCACGACCACCTTCACTTCGCTCCAACCCTTCTTCTCGAAGTGGTGATGGAGCGGAGCCATCAAGAACAGTCGCTTGCGCGTTCGCTTGAAATAGAAGACCTGGATCATGACCGAGAGCGCCTCGATCACGAACAGACCGCCGATGATAAGAGAGATGACCTCGGTCTTCGTAACGATAGCAACGCATCCGAGCGCCATGCCAAGCGCCAGTGAACCAGTGTCACCCATGAAGATATCCGCCGGGTATGCATTGAACCACAAGAAGCCCACGCAACAACCCGCGATGGCCGCACTCACGATAGAAGCATCCAGCAGGTCCAAGCGATACGAGATAGCCGCCATCACCAAGATGGCCATCATCACCGTACCAGCCGCTAGACCATCAAGGCCATCGGTCAGATTCGTGGCGTTGGAAAGCCCCATCAAAAGGATGTCGCAGAAGATCACGTACAGCCAGGGGATACTGAACTGCCCCGCGGGAACTTCGATGGGAAGCGTTGTGGTAAGGATCCCGAAATCGAGCGTGGTGATGAAGGGAATATCGATGGTGGGTGGTATGCCCAGCCAGTTCACTACCGCCAGCACGAAAGCGGTAGAGATGAGGAACTGCCCGATGAGCTTGGCTTTTGGAGTAAGGCCCAATGAACGTTCCTTGGCCACCTTCGAAGCATCATCGATGAAACCAAGAACGCCCGTGAGGATGATCGCGACCAAGATGAAGATAGTGTCGAGCTCTGGGGCTGCCAACAAGAGCACCGTGATGGCCATGGCCACCAGCATGATCACGCCACCCATGGTGGGCGTGCCCTGCTTCACCAGATGGCTCTCAGGTCCATCGGCGCGAACCTGCTGTCCGATCAAGTGCTTCTTCAGGCCTTTGATCCACAGCGGCATGAGCAGCATCGTCACGATAGCGCCCACGAACACCGCCAGGAAGACGGTGAAGGTCGGATACTGTGCGTAAACCGAAAGCATTATGCCTGAAGCCCCCTGACTATGCGATCAAGCTCCATAGAGTGGGACGCTTTGACCAATACAGCATCTCCTGCCTCCAGGCGCGTTTCCAATTCATTCAGCGCTTCACCTCGCGTTGCGACCGAAATGATGCGATCAGCAGGAAATCCCGCTTCACGAGCGCCTTCAGCAATATAGTGCGCCAGATCGCCCACGCACACCAGCACATCGATGTCCTGAGTAGCAGCGTAGCGACCAACGCCTTCGTGGCAAGCCTGCGCAAAACTGCCCAGCTCGCCCATATCTCCTAATACAGCATAGCGTTTATGCTTCACCTTGAGGGCGGAAAACATGGCCAGCGATGCACGCATCGAATCAGGATTGGCGTTGTAGGCATCGTTGATCACGGTCACATCGCCCTTGCCCGCGAGCATTTCCTGACGTCCCACCTCGGGCACCGCATCCCTCAAGCCACGCGCGATTGCTTCGAGGCTCACGCCGCAACGATGAGCGAGCGTTGCCGCCGCACACGCATTATGAACATTATGCAAGCCCTGCAAGCCCACTTCACAATCGAGCGGGTCGGCCAGGTCGGGAATATGAAGATCGAAGTGCGGGCAACCCTTTTCGTCCAAGACGATATCGCTCGCCCATACGCACGGCACTCCTTCGTTAGCAAGAGGATCATAAGAGCCCGTACCGTCGAAGAAGAGCACCTGGATGCCGCGTTTGGCGGTCTGCGCCGCTTCGCACACCAAGAGCGTATGGTCATCCGCGTAATTCAGCACAGCAACACCCGTGCCATTAGGAAGCGCTTCGACCACTTCAGCCTTCGCTCTCGCAATGGCTTCGCGCGACCCGAGCAACTCGATGTGCGCCTCGCCGATGTTAGTGACGAGCGTCATGTCGGGACGAACAAAGGAGCACAGCTTGGCAAGCTGACCTGTGCCGCGCATGCCCATCTCCACCACTACGAAATCGGTCTCGGGATCCGCATCGAGCAACGTCTTGGGAACGCCCAGTTCGTTATTCTGATTCGCATGAGTGGCCACCACGTTATAGGTCGTTGAGAGCACATCGCGCACCAGGTTCTTGGTAGTGGTCTTGCCCGTTGAACCCGTTAGAGCGATGACCGTGCCTTTGATGAATCCACGCCAGGCGCGAGCCAGATCGGTGATAGCCGCAAAGGTCGAGCTCACCTCCAGGATTGCTGCGCCCATCTCCTGGGCAAGTATCTGCGTATTCTCTGTAACGCGCTGCATGCACAGGATAACGTGCGCGCCTTTGCGCAAAGCTTCATCGATGAAGGTGTGACCATCGACGCGCTCGCCCGGGAGCGCCACGTATACATCGTCTTCGTG
This sequence comes from Anaerotardibacter muris, assembly GCF_943192915.1. GTDB lineage: Bacteria > Actinomycetota > Coriobacteriia > Coriobacteriales > Eggerthellaceae > Anaerotardibacter > Anaerotardibacter muris. Next base: position 23,724 of record NZ_CALPCD010000006.1, on the reverse strand, counting down.
TACATCGCGAGAATCCCACGTAAGACCAAGGGCAAGATGAGATGGATCGAGCGCCTCGACAATAACGGTAGCACCCGTGAACTCTGCGATCTGTTTCGAATTCAGCCTCATACGCTACCCCAACGATGCCAATTCTTCGCGCGCTACCACACGATCGTCAAAATCGTGCTTCTCGGTGCCGATGATCTGGTAATCTTCGTGACCCTTACCCGCGATCAGCACCGCATCGCCTGGATTTGCCAAGGATATCGCCTGACGGATAGCCAGCCTCCGATCAGGCTCGACGCTGAAGCGCTCTTCATGTCCACGCATACCAACGAGGATATCTTCGATGATCGCGTTCGGGTCTTCCGTGCGTGGATTGTCCGAAGTGACCACCACCACGTCTGCCTCGAGCGCCTTCTCGCCCATGAGCAGACGCTTCGTGGCATCGCGATCGCCGCCACAACCGAATACCACTATGGTGCGGCCCTGAGAGAGCTGCTTCACTGAAGCGATGGCCTTCTCCAAAGCATCAGGCGTATGAGCATAGTCGACATAGACTGAGATATCTTGAGCGCGCTGGCTAACTTGATCTGCCTCGAGCGTCACGCGCTCGATGCGACCAGGAACCGCCGCTACATTCTCGAGCGCATGAGCGATATCGCGCATGTCGAATCCGAGCTGCAAGCAGATGCCAAAAGCGGTCATAACGTTCTCAACATTGAAGCGGCCTACCAGCGGATACTCTATCTCGAGCACGGTGCCTTGAACGTTGAGCACCACGCGCGTGCGCGCTACATCATAGGCTATGCGCACTGGATGGATATCAGCATTTTCGGCCATGCCCGTAGTGATGACCGCATCACCCTGCTCGAGCGCATCCTCTACCAAGCGCTCACCCCACGAGCTATCGATGTTGATCACGCGTTTAGCGGGATAGTCGGTAGAGAACAAACGGCGCTTCGCTTCGAAGTAAGCCTCGAACGTCTTGTGATAGTCCAGATGATCTTGGGTCAAGTTCGTGAAAGCAGTGACCGCGAAATGGGTGTCCCATGTGCGCTCGAGTGCGAGCGCGTGCGAGCTCACTTCCATAGCAACCACGCTACAACCCGCATCGCGCATCTTGGCGAACAAGCACTGCAGGTCGCACGATTCAGGAGTGGTGTGTTCTGCAGGTAGCTCTTCCCCGTCGATCAGGATGCCCACGGTACCGATCAAGCCCGTAGTGTTACCCAATGCACGTGCGATGCTGTTCACCAGATAAGCCGTGGTGGTCTTGCCGTTCGTGCCCGTGATGCCCACGAGCGCAAGATCATTCGAGGGGTTGTCATAGAACTGAGCGGCTGCATGCGCCATGGCCTTGCGTGAATCTGATACCAGCACGAAGGTCACTTCGTCAGCGCCTTCAAGATCGAGCATGCGCTCCACGATCAGCACCGATGCACCACGATCCACTGCGTCTTGGGCGTATGCGTGACCATCGCTCTTCAGCCCGACGATACAACAGAACGCCTCGCCTGGCTCAACCTTGTTGCTCTGATAGGCGATCCCGCTCACCTTGCGATCAGCATCGCCGATGAGCGTATGATCGAAGCCTTGGAATAATTCTGCACATGTCTTGGTCATCATAGGGCACCTTGGTCTTGCGTGATGCTATAACGGTCGATCGCGAACTTCATGATGTCCTGGAATGCCGAAACGGTCTTACGTTCGCCCGGCACTTCAGTAGCTCCCACGAAGCAGACCAGCTTGGTCGATGCATCGGGAAGATAGCCCACGAAGGAGATGTTGTAAACGTCTTTCTTGTAGCCGCCGGTCGGGCTTGCCACCTCAGCAGTGCCCGTCTTGCCTGCTACACGATAGCCCTTGATCGCCGCATCGGTGCCCGTGCCGTTCTCGACCACTGCTTCGAGCATCTCGTCCATATCGTCGATAGCCTTGTCGTTGTCGACGATCTTCTCGGTCGGATAGAGGATCTCTTCATTGTCTGAAGGAACATCGAGCAAGAAGTGCGGCTGCGTATAGGTGCCGTTGCTCGCTAAGATGCCGTAGAAGCGCATGATCTGCAGCGGCGACATCTCAAGACCCTGGCCAAAGCTGATGTTATAACCTTGCACTTCGGTCCACTTGTCACGCGGGGCCAGATACCCATTGGAAGCGCCAGGATAGTCTACGTTCGTGTCATCCACGATACGGTACTTCTGAAGATACTCATAGAACTTGGAGAAGGTCAGATCGCGCGCGATCAGCGACATGCCGATATTCGAAGAATCAGCCATGATCTTCGTGGTGGTCATATCCATGCTCTCGCGTTCATGGGAGTCGGTGATCTTGTCCTTCCCTACTTCCAAGACGGATGGGCAATAATAGCTCTGACCTGCGGTAGTGGTTCCTTCTTCCAGAGCCGCGAGCATGGTCACCGCCTTGAAGACCGAACCTGGTTCATAGTGATGCGAAATACCCGAAAGGTTCGTTGCGCCCTCTTCCACCTTGCTCAAGTCGGTGATGTCGAAGGTGGGCACCGATGCGCAAGCTAAGATCTCGCCCGTATCAGCGTTCATCACTGCGCCGAAACCTGTTTCACCTTCCACTTCTTCTGTGCGCTTGAGCACGGCCTTCTCAACACGCTCTTGCAGCTCGATGTCGATAGAGACCACGATATCCTGACCGTTGACCACTTCAGCTTCGATCTGAGTAGCGCCGGGAACTGGCACACCCTCCTTGCTGTACATGGTGGTCTTCTTGCCAGGCGTACCACCTAAGATGTCGTTGTAATAAAGTTCGAGGCCAGAGAGCGGTTCGCCTTCGTTATTCACCACGCCAACGATCTGGCTCGCAATGGCCCCACAGGGATAGATGCGCTTCGAGGTCTTCTCATAATCGAAGCCTTCGATCTTCAGATCCTTGATCTTCTTCAGCTGATCCTCATCAACGCCTTTGACCAAGTAAACGAAGTTGGTGTTCTGTTCGATCTTGTCGCGGTATTCCTGAGCATCGCCGCCACAAGCCTGTACCAAGGCGTTCACCAGGGCGTTCACACTTCCTGAATCCTGAACTTCATGGGGGTGGCAGAACAGATTGTATGCATCGACAGTTGTGGCGAGCACCACACCGTTGCGGTCATAGATGGTGCCACGGCGCGGTTCTACGTCAACGGTAACGGTACGCTGCGAGGTTCCGCTCTCGATAGCATGCGCATCGATGATCTGGACCCAGACCAAACGACCGAATACCACGATGGCGAATATCAGCAGTATAACGAGCAAAATGCTCAGGCGATTGGGTGAGGTCTCCATGACCGCCGATCCACCATGAGCATGTTGCGACGAAAGATTATAGGTTTGATGAGGAGCTGAATGACCAGGCGTAGCGCGATTCGTGCGATACGACGAACGAGAAGGATTCTCATAGGAAGATCTTCCCTTGCGGGGCTTCTTCGAATACGGCATAGGCTACTCCAACGCAGCTGCCTGCGCGATGCTTTGCGTCAATGAAAGATTTCCTGAAGCATCGATGGCCACCACATCAGGCTCGAGCGTGATGGTTGCCGCAGCTCCTGGGGCAGTCATCTTCAATTCTTCAGTTGCCATGGTACGAAGATTGCTCGGACTTGCGATCAGGGATTTCTGCACAGCCAAGGACTGACCTTCCGAGCGCATGGTTGCGATCTCTGAGCGCAGCTCGCTCGAAGCTGAGGCGGCGCTATACGCCGCAGAGGCCAACCCGACCTGAATGAAGCCGATGCAAAGGACAACAGCCAAAACAGCGACGACGGCTTTCACCACCACCACATGAAAATTGGAAAGAGTGGAATGTTTTTCCTGCTTCTGACCAGGAACGACACGAACAGAAGGCTGCACGCGTTCGCGCACTGGCTGTTGCACGGCAGTATCGTAGCGATATGCTGGTGCTCCTGCCACAGGTTTCACCTTCCTTTAGGCAAATCGAGAACACGATGCGAACATGCCCTGCTTTGCCAGGTTGGGCATGACCGCTAAGTTAGTTCATCGAGTCGTTGCGCGATTCGGAGCTTGGCGCTCCTGCTGCGCGGATTGCGGGCGATCTCGTCCGCGTTCGGCACGATGGGCTTGCGTGTGATCTGTTTGAGTATCGGCTTGTTCCCGCAGACACATACGGGTAGGTCAGGCGGACAGGTACACCCTTGAGCGTAATCTTTGAAGCAATCCTTCACGATGCGATCTTCCAGCGAATGATAACTGATCACCGCGATACGACCGCCTGGTGCGAGCCAGCGAATGGCTGCTTCCAACCCTGCACGGAGCATATCGAGTTCCGCATTCACTTCGATGCGCAAAGCCTGGAACGTCCGTTTTGCCGGATGTCCTCCGCTTCGACGCGCTGAAGCTGGAACTGCCGCCTTGATGATGTCGACCAGTTGCTCGCTTTCGGTGATAGGCTCCTTTTCGCGACCCTTCACGATGAACTCCGCGATGCGGCTCGCCCACTTCTCATCTGAATATTGCCGGATGATCCGAGCGAGATCTGTTGCGTTTTTGGTGTTGATGATCTCTGCTGCGGTTATAGTGTGTTTACTCGGATCCATCCGCATATCGAGTGGGCCACTTTCCTTAAAGGAAAAGCCGCGAGAAGGTGTATCGATCTGCACCGATGAAACGCCGATGTCGAAAAGGATGGCATCTATCGAAGGGACTTCTGCTTCCAAGAGCAGTTCGTCCAACTTTCCGAAGTTACCGTAGAGCACATCTATCTCTGGTCGAACGTCGTCGGGCAGTGCCGAGAGGCGTGCAGTGGCTGCATCCAGTGCTACCTGATCTTGGTCGATGCCGATGAGGTGTCCGGTCGGACCAATGAGCTTAGCTGCTGCAAGCGAATGGCCCGCTCCCCCAAGGGTTGCATCGACGTATGTCTTGCCCGGAGAAAGCTCCAAACCTTGAAGGCATTCATCGAGCAGTACAGGTATATGCCGATATTCGTTTGTCACTGTGCAAGCATTCTAGGATTCGCTCATCAGCGATGCCAGATCGACAGAGCCGACGAATTCATCCCAGCGCTTAGCGTCCCAGATCTCGAAATGATCCTCATCGCCCACGAAAACCACGTCCTTCTTCAACCCAGCGATCTCTCGCTGAGCGGGAGTAAGGTGGATACGGCCCGAGTTATCAATCTCGCAGTTCCTCACACGAGAATTGAGTACCTTACGCAGCGCAGACTTGCGTTTGCTGCTGACGTCAAAGCCACCCTCCCCTTCAAAGAGGCCCTCTACCCAGTTGGAGTAGTCCTCGACCTCGAAGACGTAGAGGCATTGGTTTTCTGGATCCGGGGTGATCCTGAGATCCTGTGAGAGCACTTTTCTGAAAGAAGATGGAAGCGACAAGCGACCCTTGGGATCCATCTTGTGACGGTATTCGCCTAAGAGCTCACTCATTACTCACTCCTCTCAAAACTAGACTCTCCGCTGCCGTTATTTTAATCCGAATAGGTCCACAATGCAACACAAAATGGGATTTTGCCCCACTTTTCTCCCACTTGCTCCCCCACTTTTGACCAGGAATTTCTGCATAACACTATATGTTGTGTATTCCTTTTGAATATATGTCTAGATATAGGGTGTGGTTTGGTGGAACGAAGTGGGAGAATTTTTTGATAAGGCGGCAAAAATGCTGCCATTCACGCCAAGAACTGCTTCTCTTTCACCTCAAAACGAACGGAAAGGGCACGGATTCGCCCCAAAGTGGGATGCAAGATCATCGGGCAAATGGAGCATGCTCACAGCAAATAAAAAGCGCCCCGAAGGGCGCTTGACTCGACTGGATCGTTAAGGCGGGACTAAGCCGCATTCACAAGGTGTTCGAGCTCGACCTTGCTATTGAAGCGACGAACATCATCAGGGTTAGACACCTTCACCACTTCGCCCACCCAGGTATTGCCATTGTCAGCGAATTTATCCGTACGAACGATATAGGTGAAACGGATACGCTGATCGTTGGAAACGTTCTTCTCGTCGAAAGAGTATTCCAGATTACGAAGCACGCGCTGAAGTGCAGGGACATACGCTTCAGATTCAACGCGTACGATGCCCGCTTCAGGATTGTAGATAACGCCTGAGCCCAGAAAAGACGTGCGGATGAAACGGCGGCGTTTGTTCTCGGACCATTTGATCAAGACGCAAACCGCGATGATCACGACCCACCAAACGATGGTGACCACCAGATCGAGCGGATCATCGACCAGATTGAAGCCAAGTGCATACCACATTGCCAAGAAGACTATCGAAGCCACGACCAAGATCGCAACGATGATCCAATTGCTCTTTTTCATTGATACCCCCCCCCACGACATTTTTTTCAAAATGCGGCAGGAACGATACTGATAGGTTTTCATGATTGCGGGAATCTCCCCTCGACAGTTTTATCACAGTCTCGCGTGGGTGCCTTGGTAGGAAATCACCTGCGAACAGGGGCTATTTTTCGAGCGGTACATTTTGGGGACTTTTCGGCATCGCTCATTCATGGGCTATTACATACGCACGAATCAACTCATATCCGTTCGCTTCGTGGTGAATGATAGAATAATGACAGGATAAGTTGACCTGCAAGAACAAGAGGAACAGAACTTAGATGCCAGACTCATCGAAAGAATTAGTGGTACGCCGTTCCGAATGGCGCGAAGAAGATATCGCTCTGCTCTGCGGCATAGCCAACGCGGGTGGAGGCAGCCTGATGATGTCTCCGAGCGCCGATAACAGCGCACGGCGCATCAAACATATTCGCAAGAGCTTCGAATCGATCCCGCGTCTTTCCCAACGCGAACTTGGTCTTGCCTGCACTACCGAACCGGTCATGGACGGCACCGAGCTCTGTCTGGAGATCATCGTTCCTGCCGCCGATTTTCCCCTGCGCTATCGCAACAACTACTATCTGTATACCGACGGCATCAACACCGTGGTGACCAAGGACATCCTTACCCGCCTGTTCAAAGACTGGCAGTCCACGGACCACCTCGGATCATCGCCAGAGAGCCCTGAGAACACCACTTCCCCTGATCAGGAAAGCTCGCCGCACGCACCAGCGCACCAGCTTCAACATGGCAGCGACCCTAGCATCGACCGAAAGGTCACCTTCAAAGAGCGCTCTATCGCCGCTGCCAATGGCTTGAATATGACCAGTACCGATGAATTCATCTTGAAAGCGCTCGAGACCAACGGCCGCGTGACGGCTCTGCGTATCGCCGAAGTGCTTGGCGTGAGCGAGAGCACCGTACGTCGCTCATTTCGCCGTCTGCGCGAATATGGATTCATCGAGCGTATCGGCTCCAATAAAGCTGGTTACTGGCGCCTAACGGATTAAGCGATCAAACCGCAGCACACCAGGCGATTCGCAGCCTGATCCTGTCCCCGGTTAGTGGCGGAGGAGCTTGCGTTTCAGTTTGCCGAGGATCGAGCCGAGAAGCTGATATTCGGGAACGCGCAGCAGCTTGCACAGGCCGAACGCGATAACGAGCCCGATCACGCCACAACCGCACACCACCACGACCGCTTCGATGATGGCCGCAGCCCCTGTGAGCGGAAACGCTCCGAGCGCGAACTGCGAGAGCGCGAACACTACCACCCCTGCGATGACGCTTGCGATCGCAGTCTTCACGAACATGCTGATGATAGGACCATTCCCATAGGACCCCACCTTGCTGCGCACGATGATCGAGCACACCACGAACATCACGCCGTAGAAGAAGAAGTCCGTCAGAGGGATGCCTGCAAGACCGACAGGGCCCGAGCACAGATACCAGTAGAAGAACACCTGCACGAAACGCAGCAGGAAGTCGACTAGCGCGAATTGCACGAACTTGCGCATGGCCGCGAACACGCGATACATATACATATACCCCGCGTAGAACGGCAGACTGAACGTCCAGACCATCAAGATCACGCCGACCGTTTGAGTGTCTTCAGCATTGAACGCGCCCGCCTGGAACATCTGCATGAGAGGAAATGCCAAGCCACACACCATGGCCGCAAGCGGGATCATCAAGAAGAACGTATTGCGAAGACCGCTGGAGATATAACGGCGAAAACCCGGCCAATCATCGCGCGCTGCACAATCGGAGAGTTCGGTGAGCAGCGTGGTCCCCAGAGAGACCGCAATGACGCCATAGGGTAGCTGATACCACATCCAGGCGTAATTCAGCGTTGATGGACCATTGGGCGTGGCCTGCAGCGCGAAGGCGTTCTTGCAGGAGAAGGTGATCATAGTACCCGCGATGTAGAGGAACATCGGTGCTGCGACCTTCAATGCCTCCACCAGCATGGGATCGCGCAGGTTCACGTAAGGGCGCAAACGCACACCGCGCTTGATGAGCGCCGGCACCTGGGCGCCGAACTGCACCAACACGCCCACCGAGGTACCCACTGCCAACCACCACATTGCGAACGTGGGATCCCACGCCGAAAGCGGCACGAAGCCGAACATGGTCACGATGACCACCAGATTGTTCACTACAGGCGCGAGCGACGGAGCAAGATAGGAGCGTTCCGCATTCAAGATGCCCGAGATGACCGCACCCAGACCATAGAGCAGGATCTGCACCGCGAACACCCGGAAGAAGAAGACCGCCATCTCCTTGGCGGCTGGATCGCCGCCCGCAAAGGTCTGCGTCTCGATGACCTGCGCCGAGAAGATGGAGCACGCCAACGCCAGCACGCCCAACACGATAGCTGTGAGCGTGATCATGTTAGACGCGAACGTCTGCGCTCCCCCATCGCCATTCTTTTCCTTCTGGAGCAGATAGAGCGGCAGGAACGCCGTTGCTAAGATGCCACTAGCAGCTAATTCATAGATCATCGCCGGCATGTTGTAGGCGATGTTATATGCCGAAGCCAACACCGTGTTGCCAAGCGCGAATGCCATGGCCCATGTGCGCACCAAGCCCGTAACGCGCGAAGCGAGCGTGGCCAGCGTGATCAGGCTGGTATTCTTGATGATGTTGGAACTTGAATCGTTTGCCACGGGTCCTCTTTATGCGACTATAATTAATTGATCCGACAAACCATGTTAAGGGAAATCACATGCGCATCCTGATCGTTCGCAACAACTTCAACCCAAAAGCGATCGAAGCATCATATCTGCTCGAGGCATTCTTCGATAAGCAAGGCATCGAATATCAGACCTACGACTGTGACGAGCTGCGCTCCCCTCACGTTATTATCGACCAAGATGCCTCGGTTGACGAACCAGCTTTCAATCTAGCGGTTGTTTTAGGGGGCGATGGCACCATCCTTTGCACCGCCGACCAGATCCGCACCCAGCGCATTCCCATCTTGGGCATCAACTTCGGACATCTGGGCTTCATGGCTAACCCCAACGATGAAGGCGTGATCGCTATCGTAAGCGCTGCGCTCGCAGGTGAAGTTACCGTGGAAGCGCGCACCAACCTACGCATCGAGGTCTATTGCGAAAACGATGCCGCCAGCGAAGCTTCCCCTAACGATGTTCGCGAAGAGTCGCTTGCGGCTGATCTCCTGGCAGCTGATTCGCTGGCATCCGATCCTATCTTGAAGGGCGAAGATACCAAGCCACAACAGTTCTTCGCCTTGAATGAGATGGTCATCGCGCGCGGCGACCAAGGACGCATCATCGACTTCACTTACAGCATCTCTGGCGCACGCATCGGCAACATGCGCGGCGACGGGTTGATCGTTGCTTCGGCCACGGGATCGAGCGGATACGCGCTCTCAGCTGGCGGCCCACTGGTCGATCCAAGCTTCCAGGGCCTGGTAGCAGTACCGATCGCACCCCACACGCTCCAATCACGCGCCATGGTGACCGGCGCTTCAGATGTGGTCGAGATCGATCTTGATGCCTCTCTGGCGAATCGTGCAGCCACCTTGTTCATCGACGGTGAGCGCATCGAGCTGAATTCTCCCGTGCGCAAGGTGGTGGTAGCCACAGGCGATGAGCCAACGTTGCTGCTGCGCTACCAGCCCAAGTCATTCTACGCTCACGCGTCGGATACATTCTTCAAGTCCTAACAGACGCTCGAGCGAACTGCGCTTCGAAGAGCAAGCGGGCCGAAGCTGCTCGCCCCGTCAAGCTCACGCTCTATTTCCAACAGATTAAATGCGTGTGAACCCAGGTTTCATCTTGCGCATCAAGAGCCTCTTTGCTCGTAGAATCAAATAACGGTTGGACCGTCTGCAACAGCGGCACCCACCCATGGGCGAAAGAACCACCCATGCAGGGACGTTCACCGTGAAGGAGCATCATGGCTAAGCACATCTTCGTGACGGGCGGCGTGGTATCGTCGCTAGGCAAGGGCATCACCGCAGCATCGCTCGGGCATCTGCTGAAAGCGCGTGGATATAAGGTGACCATGCAGAAGATGGACCCTTACCTGAATGTTGACCCAGGCACTATGTCGCCGTTTCAACATGGCGAAGTCTTCGTCACCGATGATGGCCAAGAGGCGGATCTTGACCTGGGCCATTATGAACGATTCATCGATGAGAACCTGTCCAAGGAATCGAACTTCACCCAAGGGTCGATCTATCAGACGCTCATCGCACGCGAACGTCGCGGCGACTTTCTGGGTGGAACCGTACAGGTCATTCCCCATGTTACCGAGGCCATCAAAGAGCGCCTCTATCGCATTGCCGACCAATCGAACGCCGACATCGTCATCTCAGAGATCGGCGGCACCATCGGCGATATCGAGTCGCTACCCTTCATCGAGGCGGCACGCCAATTCAAGAAGGAACGCCCCGCTGACGACGTCTGCTTCGTGCACGTGACATTGGTGCCCTACATCGCGGCGGCGCACGAGGTGAAGACCAAGCCCACGCAGCACAGCGTGAAGGAGCTGCGCTCACTGGGCGTGCAACCTGACTTCATCGTGTGCCGTTCCGACCATGAGATAACCTGCGCTACGCGCGAGAAGATCGCACTGTTCTGCGATGTTGCACCACGTGAAGTGCTCTCGTGCACTGACGCGCCTTCTATTTACGAAGTACCGGTCATGCTGGCCGAACAAGATTTCGACGTGCAAGTACTCGAGCGGTTGGGGCTGCCAGTGGCACCCATCAACATCACGCCACTGCAAGAGTTCCTGGCAGCGCGCGATGCATGCGAGGGCACGGTGGACATCGCCATCGTGGGCAAATATGTGAGCCTACCTGACGCCTATCTTTCGATCATCGAGGCGTTGCATCATGCGGGCATCGCCCAGAGTATGGATGTTGACGTGCACCTGATCGATGGCGAAGAGCTGAATGCAGACAACGCCGACGAGATGCTCGGTTCTATGCAAGGCATCCTGGTACCGGGCGGTTTTGGCCAGCGTGCGTTCGAGGGCAAGATCGAAGCGGCGCACTACGCACGCGAACATGATATTCCCTTCCTAGGGATCTGCCTGGGTCTGCAGGCTGCGGTATGCGAATTCGCACGAAACGTGGCGGGGCTCGAAGGGGCCACATCGGCTGAGTTTGACGAAGGGGCACCCTATCGCGTGGTCGATCTGATGCCTGAGCAGGAGGATGTCGAGGACAAGGGTGGCACGATGCGTCTGGGAGCGTATCCGTGCAAGGTCGCGCCAGGGACGCAGGCTCACCGCGCATACGGCGAAGATCTTATCTACGAACGCCACCGCCATCGCTACGAAGTGAACAACACCTATCGCGATACGCTCACGAAGGCAGGTTTGGTGATCTCAGGTGTTTCACCTGATGAGCGCTTGGTTGAGATGATCGAACTGCCTGATCATCCATGGTTCGTAGCAAGCCAGGGGCACCCTGAATTCAAGAGCCGCCCCACCAAGCCACATCCGCTCTTCATGGGCTTCGTCGAAGCCGCGCGTGCTTGATCGATGCGCTCGGTCGGCATGTTATCACCGTAAGCAGCCATCATGCCCTAACGTCTGTACCTTGTTCGAGTGATGCAGAGCGCATTACAATGAGAGCATGGAACAACTCATCGAGGAATACTTCGCCTACATGGCCATCGAACGTGGAGCTTCGCCTCTTACCATCGATGCATACAACAAGGATCTGACCACCTATCGCGAATTCCTCGAATCACGCGGCAAGACCACGATCGAGCAGATCGAGCGCGATGACATCTTGGCATTCCAGAAAAGCTTGCTCGATCAGGGGTTCGCAGTGTCAACCATCGAACGCCGCCTGTCTGCCATCAAGGGCTTGCACCGGTTTGCGCTGCGCGAGAACTACGTGAAGAGCGATCCGGCTCAGGCTATTCCCCTACCGAAGAAACCAGGGCGTCTTCCTGATGTGCTCTCTATCGATCAAGTTTCTACCATGCTCGACAAAGTGGATACCTCAACCATCATCGGCAAGCGCGACATCACTATCCTTGAGATGCTCTATGGCTGCGGTCTGCGCGTAAGCGAACTGGTGAACCTCGATCAGGGAAACGTGCTGCTAGAAGACGGATTCTTGCGCGTATTCGGCAAGGGCAGCAAAGAACGCATGGTGCCCATTTCCGGCATCGCATTCGAGCGTCTGATCGACTACCTGAACGACGCGCGCCCCGAGCTTGTTAGCGCAAAGACTACAGGAAACAATGCGCTGTTCCTGAATGCGCGCGGTGGAAGGCTCACACGTCAAAGCGTGCACAAGATCGTCTCGAATGCAGGTCTGTTGATCGGCGTGAAGAACCTCCACCCACACACCCTGCGTCATTCCTTCGCCACACACCTGCTCGAAGGCGGAGCCGACCTGCGCTCGATCCAAGACATGCTCGGTCACGCTGACATCGCCACCACCCAGATCTACACACACGTGCAGATGAGCCACATCAAAGAAGAGTACCTCTCCGCTCACCCCCGCGCGCAAGAATAACCTGGTGATAGTGCACGGTGCTGCGGATGTAAGGTGAGGGTGCAGAACTTACTCTGAACACTAACTTGAAAAGATAGAACCTGCTGGAAGCGGGTTCGCATAAATGAGCATGAGGCAGTGCAGCGCATGAGTGTAGACAAATTGGGGGCATAGCCCTTTTGTCTACACGAACAGCGGAGCGGGTAAGTTATGCAGCATTACCTTGCAGCCGCAGCACCCCGGAAGATTCGCTTTAATCTATGGGCCTGCGATGATCAGGCTCGACGGTGAGCACGAGCGGCCCATCTTCAGTGATAGCCACTGTCTTCTCGAAGTGCGCCGAAGGTTTCCCATCGCGCGTGCAAACCAACCACCCATCAGGCATCTGCTTGGTCTTATACGTACCCATGTTGATCATCGGTTCGATGGCCAACACCATGCCCACCTCGAGCGGGACCCCCGAATGCTTGCGTCCGTAATTAGGCACATTCGGCTCTTCATGCATCACGCGCCCGATGCCATGACCCACATATTCGCGCACCACGCCATACCCATTCGCTTCAGCGATCTGCTGGATCGCGTGCCCGATATCACCCAAGTGGTTTCCTGGACGCGCAGCATCGATACCTGCCCACATGCATTCTTCGGTCACTTTGAGCAACCGCTGCTTCTTGGGCGAGATCTTGCCCACAGCGAACGTCCAGGCGTTATCGCCCACCCAGCCACCGACCGTAGCACCCGTATCGATGGAGATGATATCGCCTTCTTGCAGGATAACGCCCTCGGCAGGGATGCCATGTACGATCTGCTCGTTCACCGAAGCACAGATCGAGCCAGGGAATCCGCCATAGCCTTTGAATGCAGGAATGCCCCCACCCTGCCGGATAACCTCTTCAGCAATGCGATCGAGCTCAAGCGTTGAAACGCCCGGAGCTACTGCCGCACCCGCTATGCGCAGTGCTTTTGCGCTCAGTTCGCCCGCTTTCGCCATTGCTTCGATCTCGCGCGGAGACTTCTTGATGATCATATCGAATACCTTCCCGCCACTAAAGCGAGCGTCGGAGATTGTCTGCTACTATGTCTCTAGCTTACTAAGAAAAAGGTTGTCTATGCCAGATTCTCACAATAAAAGACCAGACTATCGTCCTACAAGGCGCCCCAATCCCACACCCCGAAGAAGAACGCAGGCTGCAGCGCGTACAAAGGCGAGAACCTCTTCTTCGCAAGATCACGCCTCTATTCGTACAACTTCCGCTCGTTCCGCAACGCAGATCCGCACTTCAGGCCGTACTGAAGCCCACACTGCAGCAGCTAGCTCCACGGGTCCAAGTCGTCTCATTCCCCTTATCGTGGTCGGTGTGATCATCATAGCGATCATCGCATTGGTCCTGAGCGTCTCTTCTTGCTCGAGCGATGGATCGGCCGATAGCAGCGATGTGCCTCTTGCCGCATCTGATCGTGCCGCCAGCCCTTCTCAGACCATCACGCTCTCTTTCGCTGGAGATTGCACGCTGGGAACCGACGAGAATTTCGACCGCAGCACGAGCTTCAACGCGAAATACGACGCCGTGAACGACCCTGGTTATTTCTTCGCAAACGTTGCCGAGATCTTCGCTAACGACGACACCACCATCGTGAACATGGAAGGCACGCTCACGCACTCCACTACGCGCGCAGACAAGACCTTCGCGTTCAAAGCCGATCCCGAATACGCGCAGATCCTGGTCGAAGGAAACGTGGAAGCGGCATCGCTCGCGAACAACCATTCTCATGATTATGGCGAACAAAGCTATACCGACACTATCGAGGCCGTTGAAGCGGCAGGTATTCCCACCTTCGGCTACGATCGCATCGCCTATCTTGACGTGAAGGATGTGAAGGTGGCGCTCATCGGCACATATGAGCTTGCCGAAGGAGCGGGCATCAAGGATGAGATGATCAACAACATCGAAACTGCCAAGCAGGCAGGTGCTCAGGTGATCGTGGTCTATTTCCACTGGGGAACCGAGCGTGAGACCGTACCCGACAGCGTTCAGATGGAGCTGGGGCATGCAGCCATCGATGCAGGTGCAACGCTCGTGGTGGGGTCGCATCCGCACGTTATCCAAGGCATCGAAGAGTACAAGGGACACCAGATCGTCTACAGTTTGGGTAATTTCTGTTTTGGAGGCAACAAGAACCCCAGCGATAAGGACTGCATGATCTTCCAGGCGACCATCACCGTTCAAGGTGATCAGGCAAGCGTCGATAGCACCGAGGTGATCCCCTGCTCTATTTCGTCAGTGAGCTCGAGCAACAACTATCAGCCCGCTCCAGCAACAGACGAAGAAAAGGAACGCATCGCTGCTAAGATCGAACGCTCATCCGAAGCCATCGCCCAAATGGCCGCGAACCTCTAACCCCTCCTGCTCGTAAACCGGGCACGGTGCTGCGGGTGTAAGGTAAGCGCGCAACACCCTAGAGGGCTTTCAGCTACTCCCCTTTGAAAACAGTGGGGCGCTTTTCGATGAAGGCGTAGACACCTTCGCGAAAGTCGTGAGTATCGGCGCATTCGCACTGGGTCGGAACTTCGATGCTATCGATCCACTGCTTGTACTGCGCGTAATTCGCGGCATAGACCTGCTTCTTGATGTTCTTATAAGCAACCGATGGTCCTGCGGCCAACTTACGCGCGAACTTCATGGTTGCCTCGTCCAGATCATGCTTGGGCACCATACGCGTGACCAAGCCCCAATCGTACATCTCGGTCACATCGACTGGTCGACCCGTCACCGCCAGATCCATCGTACGCGCTGGCCCGATGGTCTTCGACAGCAAATACGTAAGCCCCATATCAGGAACCAGAGCCAAGTTCACGAACGCTAAGATGAACTTCGCATTATCTGCGCAGATCATGAAGTCGCCGCTCAACGCCAAGCTCACGCCCGCGCCAGCCACCGAGCCTGCTACCGAAGTGATGACCAGCTTATCCATTGCTTTCAGCTTGTCGGTGATGATGCCGTTCTTCTCCATCATGGCATCCATCTTGATAGGCTCGCCCGATTCCAGCACCCCATGGAGCATCGCTACGTCGCCGCCTGCAGAAAACGCACGGGGCAATCCCTTGATCACGAGCACCTTCACTGCATCGTTGGTCTCAGCATCACTGATCGCATCGAGCAATTCAGCGCCCATCTGCATATCGAGCGCATTCAGATTCTCTTCGCACACTAGTGCGATGACCCCAACGCCATCTTCGATCGTGTAGGTGATCTTCTGATAATCCATCGAGATTCCTTTCGTCATCGGACAGCACCAAGAGCTCCTAAAGGCTCAGCTTGATGGCTTGATCCGTATGCGTTCGCAGCACAGTGTTCGTCGCTCTCAATTGAGACATAGCGCATGAAGTTCGCTAGGCCTTCTGCTTCGTGGGATCATACTTACCGGTAGCGTCAACGTAGCGGTCGCCGATCCATTTATTGGTTGCCATCACACCATCAGATCCGACGTAATAGTCGCCCACCCACGCATCTTTCTGCATGGCGCCTGAACTGTCATAGTAATACCACTTCGAGCTCTCCTGAGCCCAGCCAGTCTTCATAACGCCCGATGAATTGAACGAATAGGTCTTGCCATCGATCACCTTCTTGCCACGCTGCATAAGACCGGTCGATGGATCGAAATAATACCAATTACCTTGGGATTTCACCCAGCCCGAAGCACGAGCACCTGAGGAATCCAGATAGCACCATTCCTTGGCAGCCACGAACTTACCGTCATCGCCACGATTATTGTAGAGCGGGCGTCCATAGCCTACGATCCTTGCAGCGCTCAGAGCATATTCGCGTTTGGCAACGCAGTTAGAAGTATTGCCCTCGACGGTATAGATCTTCCCATTGCTGACCGCATACACGATTCCCGTATGGTTGATCTGTCCACCGCTCTGGAAGAATACCTGATCGCCAACTTGCGGAGCAGAGGTATACCACGACTTCTGGTCCTTGAAGAGCTGAGCGGAAACAGGCGTGTAGTCGTTGAAGGCACCACCAAGGAGCCCGCGCGCATTCTCGACACCGAACGCCTGAACGAAGCACCAATCGACGAACGCATCGCACCACATGTCAGCGTATTCCATGGTGCCCGGATCGATCGCATGCATGTCGCGACCATATTTCGTATGGTTGCCCGAGCCCGCGTTCGCGGTCTTGCTATCCAGTTGCGCATCGGTCGCTTTTTCGCGATAGCCCACTTCTGCCATCGCGATATCGATCACCTTCTGCTTGTCGAAGAACATACCATTGGCCAAGCCATCAGCACTTCCCTGACTCAACCAACCACCCGTGAACATCGCTCCGCTATGGGTCATGAAATAATCGGACTTACCGTCATTGATCCATTCGCCTGAAGCCATCAAGCCTGCCTTATCAGGCTGAAGCCAATACCACTTCGCGCCTGACTTATGCCAACCAGTCTTCAGAGCTCCCGAGGCGCTAGCATAGTACCAATCGCTGCCAACCTGGGCCCAGCTGTTGGAGGCCATCGCGCCCGAAGCTTTGGATACATAGCAAACATCATCGACCTGATAGCGACCCGTCTTCATCGCGCCTTCTTTAGCTGGATCGAGGTAGTACCAAACGCCACCAAGCTTCTTCCATCCAGTTGCCATGGCCCCTGATGCATTCAAGTAGTACCAGGTGCTCTTATGAAGTTGCCAGCCGGTCTTCATGGCACCAGATGCGGTGAGATAATACCAATCGGTACCATCCTTCAACCATGATTCGCTTGCCATCAGGCCGTTGTTCGTCGGCTCGAGCCAATACCATTTGCCTCCAGACTTATGCCAGCCAGTCTTCAGTGCTCCCGAGGCTGTGGCGTAATACCAATCAGTGCCGATCTGGATCCAGCGATTCGCCGCCATCGCGCCCGAAGCATCGCAGGCATACCATACCCCATCGACTTCAATAAGACCCGTCTTCATAGCAGCATCTGCTGGGTCGAGATAATACCACTTGCCACCCGTCTTCAGCCAGCCCGTCTTTGCGATCCCAGCCGCATCGAAGTAATACCATGTTCCATCGATGAGCTGCCATCCTGCGCCGTAGCCTTCAGGGATCAAAGGCGAATCGGAAGCGTCTTCAATATCAAGCGGAACATCTGCGTCCGATTCTTGCGGTTCATCAGGAATAGCCACCACAGCTATGTCAGCGTCATTCGAAGTCTGGCTTTCTTCTCCCTGCGACTCACTGCTCGCCTGGATGCCAGCAACTTCCGCCGCATCCGTTGGAGTGGCCGCGTCTTCAGCAACCAACGCCGCAACTTCAACATCTGCCGATGCCTGAGCATTCTCCTGCCCCTCATCCGCATAAGCAACGGAACCAACAAAGAGCAAAGCGGCCAAAACGATAGCGCTCAACCCGCGCAGCAAAGAATGCTTGGACTCACGGCCAAAGCAACAAGAACAACGAATCAAAGAATCACACCTCTATCAATGAAAGATTGCTTAAAACCGATTATACAGACTACCCCGACCACATCACGCCGATGCAACGAATCTCCTCGTCAAAAACCTCACACGGTGCCGCGGATGTAGGGTAAGGTCGCAGAATTTACTTCGCAGAGCAAACTTGAAAGACAGAATTCAGTGAAACTGAATTCGCGTAAACAAAACTGAAGAGCGGCCGCATGAGCCCGTAGGGCGAACAGGGTAGCGGGTAAATTATGTGCCATTACCCTGCGGCCGCAGCACCCCGAAAGATTCGTGGACAAAAAGGGCTACGCCCCCATTTTGTCCCCCATTTTGTCCACTGCCTCCGTCCCCCTCGGCTATGAGATAAGACCAGTGCTCTCGACCTTGTTCACATACCATTGCATGAATCTCTGCAGGGGTTTTCGCAGCGCATATCCCAAAAGAGCTGCTGGGATCAGGAACAATGCCAACTCACCCATGGAAATCCAATAGTCATTCTGATAGATACCGAGCATCGCCGCACGCATCGCATTCACCACATGCGTTGCGGGAAGCCACGGGCTGACCGCTTGCACGAACCACGGCAGGATCTGCAATGGATAAGAGCCACCACAGCCTGTCACTTGAACGATCAGCATCAAGACCGCAATAGCCTTACCCAAGTTCGCGAAGCTCACCACCAGCGCATAGATGATGAAGGTGAACACGAGCCCTGCGAACCAATATGCCAGCAAGAACAAGAGCGGGTGCATCACTGATATTTGCAAGAAGAACATGTTGCCTAACGCCATCAGCGTGGTCTGTGCGAGAGAGAGCACCGCGCAGACACCGAAATGCCCCGTGAACAACTGGCGCGGCTTCGGATCTTTCAGCTGGTCTTGTTCGCGCTGGGAAACGCGCGGTTTCACCACCACCATGATGAGCAGCGATCCGATGAAGATAGCAAGCGTTGCATAGAGCGGCGACATCGATGCTCCGAAGCTCTGCGAAGGGAACACGGCCTCTCGATGGATGCCTACTGGAGCAGAGAGCGCGCCTGCGAAGGTCTCAGGATCGGCCGACAGGAGCTCCTGAAGGGTTGCCGAATCACCTGCCTGAGCCGCCTCGCGCAGCTTGCTCGCGGTCGCACGCAGCTTGTTGGCCGCTTCGTGAAGCTGATCGGCTGTGGAATTCGCCTGCGCGAACGCGCCTGCCATCTGCCCGCGCACCGAAGCGGGGCCTTGATCGGTCAAGCTGGAAAGATCAGCGCTCTCGATCTTCCCAAGGCTCGTATCGAAAGCATTCACCGCAGCTGCAGTAGATTCCTTGAGCTGCTCGAGCGCAGGCCGCACCTCTTCATCGTACTGCCTTGAAAGCGCCTCGAGCTCGGTCTTCGCTTCTGCAGCAGCCGCTTCTATCGCCTCGCGATCGCTCGCGGCCTGCGTACGCGCATCATCGAGCGACTGTGCGCCATTGTTCAATTGGGTCTGAATATTCTGAACCAATACCACTGCTGCATCGAGACGCTGCGCAAGAGCTTCCACCGCTCCTTGCTGTTCAGCTGGCAGCTGCCCTTCGACCTGACGAAGCATCTCTGCCATAGAACGATAAGCGGCGATCTGTCCATCGAGCGCAGCTGACTGATCGCGCATGGTCTGCGCCATCTGCTGTGCCGAGCCTTCGATAGCATTAGTAGCGTTCTTTGCCGATGACGCCAACGTCTCATAAGAAGTTGCGCTCGCATCAAGTGCTTCCTTGAACGAATCCGTAGCTGAACCAAGCGCCGAGATCGCCTCGGACGTTCCCTCGAACGCCCCCTGACCCGCATCGGTCATATCCTTCAGAGAATCCTGGGTCGAAGCTATGAGCGCATAGGATGCATCGAGCGAACGCTGCGTTGAGCTCGCAAAGGCACTGAACAACTCAAGAGCATCAGCGGCTCCGTCAAGCTGGTCGCCCACCGCGTCCATATGGGTAGCCAGCGCCACCACACGCACATCAGCACCCGCTTGGTCAAGATACGTGGACATCATCTTCACGATGGAAAGCGACATCTCAGAAAGCGCTTTAGCGAATGCTTCGTTGACTTGATAAGAAACGGAGCTCGCCCCTTGATCGGTCACCTTCGGTGCAATGACATTCTTCTTCTCGTTGGAATAATAGGTGATCTGCGCATGGTCAACATCACTGTCGTAGAACGTCAGCATATCTTCGCTGAAGCTCTTCGGGATGACCACTGCTGCATAATACCGGCCCGCGCGAGCCCCGTCGACCGCTTCCTCTTCCGAGACGAATTCCCACTTGATCTGGTCATTTGCGCGAAGCTGCGAAATCACCTGTTCGCCAAGATTCACCCGCAATGGCACAAGGTCGCTCTGGTAGCCCTCATCGGTATTGGCTACCGCCACCTTCACATTGCCGGTGTTATCGAACACGTCCCAACAGGCGATGATGTTATACAACGCGAACAGCGAAGGGAGCAGGATAAGACCAAGCGTTACGATCACGTTCACCACGTTGGCGAATAGATGGCGAAGATCCATCTTGAATATGTGCCAAGCGTTGCGCATCGTCTATCGCTCACCTCCCCCGAAGCCGCCGCTTCCTTTCTGGCTGCGATGGTGCTTGCGCGCCTTATGCGCACCAGGAAGCGCGATGACATCATTGGGATCGAGCAGATAGTCCGCATCAGCATTGGTGTCTTCACGACCCTGACGTCCCGCGCTCATCTCCTCATAGAGATGCTGCAACTTCTCGGGCGCGAGCGAATCAAGTCGCATCTGGCGGCGCATGCTGTAGCGCAGATTCTCAACGATGATCAAGAAGCCCGCCACCACGCCGAACCAGATCAGCCACGCGGTGAGCAAGACGACCTTCTCCGTCATGTTCAGCGAAAATACGATGGTGAACGTCAGGGGCACCACGATGCCAACAACGACAGCTCCGCGGATCAGGCGCGGATACCATTTGTCGAAGCGCTCATAACGACGTACGATATCGTCGCGAAAGCCTTCCTGGTCCGAAAGCACCGAAAGCACCTGGCGCATACGATAGCGACGCGCCGGAATGTGCACGTTCTCGCCATTGTAGATATCCCCCTGCTCGATCTGACGTGCGAACATGCGATTCACGTTGGCCAAGAGCGGGCGCAACAAGATGCCGAGCGCCATGAAGATGATGAAGAACAACGCCAACACGCCCAAGCAAGTAACGTAGTCCGAGCCATAGAAGCCACAGATCGCTTCGCGAAGAGCTCCGATGCCATAGGTGAAGGGGAAGAACGGATAGATCGCCTGGAAGAAGGGTGAGGTCATCTCGATGGGATAAAGGCCTGTCGCACCAGGGATCTGCGCGAACACCAAGATGATACAGATACCTTTACCTACATGTTGCATCGTCACCGAAAGGCAATAGATGATGCTCAGATACGCAAGCGAGCATGCGGCCGCCGCCACATACAGTGCGGGCATGTTCACCGGCTGCACGCCCATGGCTAACAAGCCCGTGCAACACACAGCCGACTGCAAGACCACCAAGATAGCCAGCAGGCAGAAGCGTCCAAGATAGCGCTGCGTCAGCGTGAGCTTGCGAATACCGCGACCATCCACTTCCTGCTTCAAGATGATCAACAACATGAAGGCACCGATCCAGAAGGTCAGGTTCATGAACAAGGGCGCCATAGCTACACCGTAAGAGGTCAACGGGTAGAGCTGTTCGGTCTTGAGGCTGGTAGGTGAAGCCATGAAAGCTGCGACCTCATCGGCATTCAGATCCTCGGTCCCGATGATCTTCGCGAGGAATCCCGAAGTCGAAAGTGCTGCGATATCGGTGCGCACCTGGCTCAAGTCGCTCGAAGCCGCCGCTCCCACTTCCTGGGTCTTCGCCAACGCTTCGTTTGCAGTATCAAGGGTCGAGACCACTTGTCCCGCCAAGTCTTGTGACTGCTTCACCAATGTCTTTTGCTGCGCGACCACTTCAGACAGGTCACGTGCTGAACCCGATATCTTCGTCACCGCTCCCGCGAGTTGAGGAAGCGTTTCCGTAAACGCTTTGGTACCCGTGCTATTGACGATGCCGATCAGCTCTTGAGAGGCTGTGGCGAAATCCGTGTTGGCTTGCTTCAGGCTCTCGATGCTCTCACCAAGCTGGGCAGAGAGTGCTTCAAGGCTCTCCACAGTGGCCGTAGCCGACTCATTCATCCCTTGAAGCGAGTCGATAGCAGTTCTGAGCTGCGGCTTAGCGGGATTGGAATCGGGAAGCGTTTGATAGATCCGCTCAAGTTCCTCGATCAGGGCAGCATTTTCCGCAAGGAGCGGACGCGCCATGGCAAGAGCAGCATCCGCATCGCCCTTCGCTTCTGAAATAGAAGCAAGCCCCGATGAAACGGCCGTAGAGGTGAGCGTGGACATCTGAGAGAGGTTGGTGGTGATCTTGGAGAGCGATGCCTGCCCCTGCGCAGAAAAAGCCGTCAACGCCGTTGCCGCATCGCTTGCCTGTTGAGATGCGCTCTTCAGATCTGCACTCGCTTGATCGAGCTTTCCGTACGCTTCAGAAAGATCGTTATTGATGGCCGCGATCTTCTCTTTCGCTGTGACAGTGGCACCCTTCACGCTGTCGGCTGCGCGATCGAGCGAACCGAGAGCACCCAGGGCTTCATCAAGTTCAGAGAGCGCCTTCGACTTAACCGAAACGAGCTTCTCATGCGACTCATCCGATGCCGCGTCGATGGTCTGAGCCGCAATATGGCTCACCGTTCCCACGAATTCTGCGTTGATGGTACGGTCGAGCGTGCTTGCGCCCGTGTCGGTTATCTTGGGTGCGACCGGACCTGTCTTCTCGTTCACGTAATAGAGGATATCGGGACGCTGGAAGTCGCCCGTGGTTATCGTGAGCAGTTTCTCCGTGAAGTCCTCAGGGATGACGAAGACCGCATAGCTCTTGCCCGAAGCAAGCTCTTCCATTGCCTGATCGCGCCCAACGAATTGCCAGTCGAGCTGGTCATTCTCTTTCAAGCCATCAACCACCTGATCACCCACATCAAGATGACCCGTGATCTCTGAACTGCCACCAGCATCTTCATTCACCACGCATACGCGCAGTGCTCCCGTATTCCCATACGGATCCCAAAAGCCAGCAACGTTATACCAGGTATAGATGGATGGAAGGACGATAAGGAAGAGCACCACAACAAGCGCAGGTGGAACCTTGAGCAAACGAAGTATGTCGCGTTTGAGAACGAGCAAGACGTTCTTCATCGCGGGTGCTCACCCCTTCTTCTGCCTTCTTGAAGAAACATTAGTACGATGTTATCAAAATCAGCATGAAAGACATCATGGAAAGCGTTATCGCGCTTGGAAGAGCCGCCGAAGGCACGAGTCCCTTTGACTCAGGCACCTAAAAAGAAAACCGCCTGAACAGCGGTTATAGACAAAAAGAAATGCCCTGCATGAGCAGAACGCCCTATCCTCCCACGGACTACACCGCAGTACTTTCGGCGAAGAGGGGCTTAACT
>NZ_CALPCD010000005.1 GCF_943192915.1 Anaerotardibacter muris | reverse complement strand
GCTTCCTGCTCGGTGCCATCGACCACGTGCTTGACGGTGTAAGAGACCGTCTTGGTCTGGGAGTCATCCTTGACGTAGTTGAGGACGACCTCGGTGCCAGCGACTACCTGGGTAGCGTCCTGAGCCGCACCTTCGATGCCAGCAAACTTATAACCGGTGTAGGTGTTCTCGGCAAGGGAGCCTGCGACCACATCGAGGACGGGGTTCTCTTCGTTGATCCAAACCTCAGCTTCGTAGGTCTGGGTATCAGCTTCCTGCTCGGTGCCATCGACCACGTGCTTGACGGTGTAAGAGACCGTCTTGGTCTGGGAGTCATCCTTGACGTACTTTGCCACAAACGTGGTGTTGACATATTTGGTAGCGTTGCCAACTGTGCCGTTGCTCACATTCTCTTTAGCAAGATCGGCAGTTAGGTTCAGGTCCTCGGTAATAAGAGTATTGCCACGGTACCAACCTAAGAAGGCATATCCTTCAGGAGCAGCGGGAGCAATAGAACCAGTAACACCTTCGGTGCCAGTGTTGACGATTCCTTCATTCTGGGTGTTTGTAAGATCAAGAGAGTCAATACCCTCGATCTTGTAATCAACGTTGTACTTATTGTTGATATAAAGATAACCGTCGAGATGCCAAGCCAACTCAGTACTACTTGCTTCACTATAGTCAGTAGCACCATATGCGGTATGCAGACCAAAGGTTGACTTGTCCCAATCGATAGCATCAATAAGGGACTTGCCAGGATTCTTTTCATAGAAAACGATCTTGCTCAGATAGTTCTTGAAATCGAAGCCTGCTGCTGCGCTATCGCCATGGGAGGCATTGGGCAGCTCGCTTGAAGGCACATCGAAATAGCCAACGGTATACCATCCGTGTCCATTCTGAGTCCAGCCGTCTTTGTCTCCATCAACTTTGACGTAAACATAGACACGACTGGTTGAAGAGTCTTTGCTCGCAAAGAGCGCAATTCCATCAGATTCAGCGACCTCGTTAACGTCCTCATTCATAACATCGTTCTGAACCTCTGGCTGAACAATTTCATCCTGCGCTTCAGTTTCGACTACGGGATCTTCTGATGAAATAACTTCATCTTCAAGAACCGAGTCTTCGGAATCGATCGCTTCATCGACCAATTCAACATCGGTGACGTTCTCAGCATCTTCCGCAAATGCGTCTACTCCATAGAAGAAGTTAGACAGCGAGAAGATGAGCGTGAAAGAAAGAACGATCGAGATGATCTTTCCTCCAAGCGTCTTCTGAGATTCGAGAGCCCATTCGAGTACTCGCATTTTCTCAAGCCTTTCTTTCCTGACAACAAACAACCCAGCATTTATTAGCTAGTTCGCGCACACGCGTCTTTATTACGTGGCGCTTACACGATTTTGACCGATTATCTCGATTTTTATTTAAATTGCTATGTTATTGATTGGACAATGACAGGATAAAATTCTAAAAACGCCCTGTAAACGGTACTGAATGGTGCGCAAACTTCATCCTTCGCCGCGCAAAAATTTCCCCTGGTAAACGCTGTTATACGCGCGCAACACAAAAAATAGCGCCCCATTGTGGGACGCCATCCTACTAATATATATGTTGGTTACTCTTAAAGACCCAATGCTTTCTTCAAAGAAGAAACGCGACGGCGAGAAACGGGGATCTTCTCCTCCACGCCATCAAGGGTGAGCAACAACGTGCCACCAGACTGGGGCTCCACTTCCTTCACCAAAGAAAGGTTCACCAAATAACCGCGATGCACGCGGAAGAAGCCATGTCCGTCCAAGGTCTTTTCCAGCTGAGCCAGGCTGACCGTAGAGAAGTAACGATCCGTGTCGGTCTGGAGATAGGCATAATCGTCACGTGCCATGACAAAGCGGATCTGATCGATGTTGATAAGGATCTTCTTGCCACCCTTTTCAACAGGAATGCGCTCAGCCTTCTGAGCACGTGCATGGAGCACGACGTGTTCGCGAACACGAGCAAGAGCATGAGCCAAACGTTCGGTTTCAACCGGCTTCACCAGATAGTCGACCGCATTCACCTTGAATGCATCGAGTGCGAATTCGCTGTATGCCGTTACGAACACAACAGCAGGTGGGAACTTCAGATGCTGAAGTGCTTCGGCCAGCTGCAAACCAGTTGCTTCGGGCATGTTGATATCCAAGAACATCACGTCACACGGATATTCCTTCAGCTTTTCGATCGCTTCACGGACGCTTGCTGCTTCGGAAACAACTTCGGCTTGGTTCAGTTCGCCGAGCAAAAAACGTAATTCGGAGCGTGCTGGCGCTTCGTCGTCTACAATAATCGCCTTGAGCAACACTGCCTCCTTCGTTAGAGCTTATAAATCGAACCTATTATAGACTATCTTGTTGATTTCTGCAGCGTTTGTGACTGCAAACCTCATTCAAAACAGAAGCGTACTTTGCCTGATGACCCCGTGCGATGGGTGTGTGCAATGCATTCTAGAAGGCTGACTTGTGGACAGGTTGGGGGTGTGTTCTTCATTGCCCACATGATGTTGTGGATGCTGCGGATGTTGTGGACAAAAGGACCACGCACTCGATTCGTTCGCCCTACCGATCTATCTTCTAAAGCTGATTCGAAGCGCAATCTTTCAAATACAGTGTGACGCGTGTGCCCTTACCAAGTTCGCTGCGATACTCCATATAAGACTCTTCGCCAAAGTAACCACGAATACGATCGTTCACATTCTTGACCGCAATACCAAGGCCAGTTTGGGAACTGGGATTCATGATGTTCTTCAGTGCCTCTTCGGTCATGCCCGTTCCGTTATCGGACACATAAAGATAGACATCAGCTGTTTTGATCTCGCCACTGATGGAAATGAGCAGTTGGCCTTCAGCAGGGAACGCATGCTTGATCGAATTCTCAACAAGAGGCTGGATCATGAACGCGGGAACGAGCAAAGCTTGGATCTCATCGCTCATCTCGACCTGAACGCTCAAGCGATCTTCACCGAAGCGTGCCTGTTCAAGAGAAAGATAGCGCACGGTCTGCTCCACTTCGCGCGCCAGAGGGATAAGGTCCGAAGCGTTTTCGAGCGCCTGTCGATAGAACACTGCGAATTCGCGAAGCAGCACGCGAGCCTTTTCGGGGTCGGTGCGGATGAACGAAGCCATGGTGTTGATGGTATTGAACAGGAAGTGAGGATTGATCTGGCTTTGGAGCGCTTTCAGTTCCATGCTGGTTGCCAGCTTCTTCTGCTCTTCAAGCTCCATTGCGGCGATCTGCGTAGAGATGAGCTGGGCAAAGCCTTCGGCAATAGAGACTTGAGTCTCGGTGATGCGAGAGGCGTTCGGATAGTAGAACTTCAGCGTACCGATAACGGTCTTGCCGATCTTCAGCGGAACGATGATGGCCGCCATGATGCCGCGGATCTTATTGGGCAGACCCACTTCTTCAGGGGTATTCAGTACGCGTGTTTTGCCATCTTCCAGGGTCTTCTTCGTGGCTACCGTACGAATATCGCTTTCGAGCGAACCCAGATCTTCTTCGCCAGCGCCGCGATAACCCAGTACCACTTCGGTGTCGGTGATGGCCACGGCCGATGCCGATGAAGAACGATAGAGCAGCTCGCAAGCGTATTGTGCGCTGGTGGTGTTGAATCCGCCCTGCATGCCTTCGAGCATATCGCTTGCCATGCTGAGCACCGAAAGCGATTGACGCGCGCGGATCTTGTCGGGGTCGATCATGAGCGCGATGGTGATGAGCAGGAACAAGGTGAAGAAGATACCTGCCACGCCGATGAAGAGCGGGTTCTTTTCGCCGAACATCGCCCAGCCCAGCACGCATCCCGCGATGAGCGAAAGTCCCAAAGAGAGGATCTCGAAGAAGACATAAAGGTTGTGACGTGGGAAATTCATAAGGCCGCTCCCCGCATATGCCCAGCGTATCGGCTAAAAACCGAATACGCCAATTTCGTTACCAATAAGAATAATAGCCGCAAAGAGCAGGAAGAAGCCGAACAAAAAGCGCATTTTTCGCTCCGGAATGTAGCGGATGAGCGACGCGCCGATGATCGCACCAGGGATCGAACCGATGGCCATGGCAACACCCGCGATGTAGTCCACGTTGCCGTGGAGCGATTGCGTGATAACACCAGGGATGGCCAACAGCACGACCGCGATAAGGCTGGTGCCTGAAGCTTGTTTCATGGTGATACCCAAAAGCGAGATGAACAGGGGCACCATAAGAAAACCGCCGCCCACGCCAACATAGCCTGAGGCGAAACCAGCCACCAGGCCAATTGCAGAGCCCTTGGCCAGCTGCTTCGCTCCGAAGCGTTTTCGCTCTTCAGCCAGGAGGCGCTTGCGTTCGGCTGCCAGGGCTTCCTGTTCCTTTTGCTTCTTCAGCAGGTCGATCTCGCGATCGGCTTCGTCTTCGAAAGCGGCACGAAAACGCTGCAGCGTAGCGTGCGTAGAAAGTTCCGAATGTGAATTCTTGGGCATGCTGATAGCTTTTTTGAACATGGTGAACGCGGAATACGCGATGATGATGGCCGCGCAGGCCATGATGGCAATATCGGGGGAATTCGTTGCGGCCAATACACCAAGTGGAGACGTGATGGCGCCCGCGATACCGGCGGCCAGGCCCAATTTCACGATGCACGTGCCGTTCTTGATGTGCGTAACGCAGCCTGCGATAGAGGTGGGAACGATGGTGAATAGCGAAGTTGCCGTTGAAGCAATGGCGCTCATGCCGAACCCTAGGCGGAATACGGGGATCATCAGCGTACCGCCGCCGATGCCCAGCAAGCCCGAAAAGAGCCCGACGATCAGGCCAATTACTATGGCGATCACAAATTGCTCGAGCACGGGTTGGCCTATTCTTCGTCAGGCAGATTCAAATGGATTTCGCCCGTGGTGCCTGCATCGAGGCCAAGCTGAGGCGTGGAAACTTCGATCTCGTCGCCCGCTTCGCGCGCGATAGCTGCTTGGATGAGCGCCTGGCGAAGCACTGCGTCATTTTCGGTCTGGGCCATGATCTGCACCCAAACGCGCTGGAAATCGAAGTATTTATTGCAATTTTCCTGGGCATAGAGCACCGCCTGCGTAGTAGCGAGCGCTGCTGCCTTACGATATGCCGCCTTATCAGGGCGCACCAACGATCGCAAAAGGGCGGTTCGCTTGATGCGTTTCTCCAGGCCGCGCTTGAGGAACGGACCTGGATAGGGCTCGAGCGAAGAGGGTTTGATCTGCAGCAAGTCGATCTGCGACTGGCTGAACTCGATCTTGTAATATTCGTATACCCAACGGAAGATGTCCTTGCGGAAACGATGACCTTCGTGGCGCTCTTGCGGGGGCAGATGCAGCAAGTACCACTGGTTGTCGAACCACACGTCAGACCCGTACATGCGCAGGTCGATCAGGTAATCCAGGTCTTCGCCGCGCGGGATCCATGGATCGAAGCACACGCGCATATACGCTTGTTTGTGCAGCGCAAGGCATCCGCCGCAAACATGGTTCGATCGAGAAAGGCGCGGGCCAGCCATGGCTTTTTGGATCCAGTTGTTAAATGCGGCGCCCTGCTGCCAAAAGCGGTTGTACCACTTGTTCTGGCTCATGGACAGATACGTGCCCTTAGCGTTCAGGTAATAGCCCGATTTCGCCAAGATGGGGATTTCGCGCTTGGTAAGCTTGCCCAGGCCATACATGGCTTTCGCCAAAAAATCAGGGTCTTCGACCACTTCATCGTCATCTAAGAAGACAACGGCGTCAAAACCCAGGATGTTCGAAACCACCAAACCAAGATTGCGCACAGCCGAATAACCCGAGACACCGATCTTTTCCGAAGTGTCGCCAAAACCGAGCTGTTCAAGACGCTGCTGGATGATGCTCGCTTCACTCTCGCTGATGACAAGCGTATGCATTTGCGGGAATTGGTCGACGATGGCTTTCACCTTTTCGACCGCTTCATTGTGGGAAACCGTGATGATGACCTGGCCCAAACCGCGAACATGCTGAAGCGACTCGAGACAACGGCCAAGGGTGCCGGGAGAATCGATCGGGGTTGGGTGGTCGTAGATGCTGTCTGCTAGTGGTTTGTCGCCATCGGCCACAGCCTGATGGAACGTAGGGATGATTACAGCTGGGTTCATACACTCTCCTGGAAAGTAGCCGCTCGAAAGCGGCTCTTCTATTGTAGCGCATATACGGTTATGGGCGGTTTGGGGGCAGGGCTCTTTTACTTTGCGCGATGGCGCGGGTGACCACGACGAGTTCGTATTCGCTCTGCCTCTACGCGTTTCGCCTGGACATCAGCGCATTCTTCCTTCAAGCGCAGATAAGATTCCAGCCGCTCAGGAGCAAGCGTTCCTGCTTCGACCGCTGCGCGAACCGCGCATCCTGTTTCTTGTTGATGAGAGCAATCGCGGAACTTACAAGACTCCGCCAAGGCCTCTATCTCGCTGAAAGCAGCGCGAATCCCCTGTTCAGCATCCCAAAGGCCAAGACCGCGTACGCCAGGCATGTCGATGATATATCCCCCGCTAGGCAATGGGATAATTTCACGTGAAACAGTAGTGTGTCGTCCTCTTCCATCAGATTCGCGAACGGGCGTGGTTTCCTGGATCTCCTCTCCCACCAGCACGTTCACCAAGCTCGACTTGCCCACGCCACTACGGCCGATCAATACTGCAGTCTTATCGCCTTCGGCGATGAGCTGCGCTACGCGTTCGAGAGAAGTTGGGTCTTCTTGGCTTACCACGAAAACCTGATCGTTTCCCACCAGCGCTTTCACCTGCTTGCAGGTCTCTTCGAACTGAGTGCGCTCTGAAACCAGGTCGGCCTTTGTGAGCACGACCGCCACCTGAGCTCCCGTTTCATGTGCCAAGACCAATTCACGTTCAAGACGCTTGAAATTCACTTCTTCAATAGGTTGCGCGATCAAGACCAGATCGAAGTTCGATGCGAGCGTTTGCGGAACAGCACGCTCAGTTGGGTCCTTGCGCACGAATTGCGTAGTGCGTGGCAAGATCGCTTCGATGATCCCTTTTTCATGGCCATCAGGCAGTTCGATCTGAACGCGGTCCCCGATGACCGCGCGATCAGTCTTCTTCTTCACCAAACTGGTAGCGTGTTCGCAGCGAATGAGCGCGCCACTGGCTAGGCGCACCAGCGGGTATCCGCGATCGAGCTTGACCACCACACCTTGCTGCATCGCGCCTACTTGCTCCGCTCGCGCATATAGCGATAAACGAACAACAACAGAAGTCCCAGGCCAACAGCCAGGATCGCAGCCCATATAACACCCGGATGGCCTTCATGATCGCGCTCAGTCGCGTTCGCCACCACGGTCACTTCTTGAGCATGCAGGTCAGAAAGCCCCTGATGTTCGGGGCAGCTCAGATAATAGATGCCACGAACTTGCAGTTCAGTACCAGTAACATCGTAATTGCCATAGCCATCGATGAGCGCTGCTTGTTCGCGCGACATCAGCACCGTGATAACGGACGAATCGTCTTCGTCGAGACTCTGCAAAGTGATCCAACAAAGATTGCCATCGGTCTCATCGGCAATACAGTCGCCTACCACTTCGCCTCTGACCTGCACCATTTGAGTGTCGTGGAACGATTCCGCATCGAAGAGCTCTGCAATATCGGTGTTGTAGAGAAACGAGCTGTCGGGCATCTGGTTCACATTCACCGTATTGCCCCTGGTCTCGACAGATCGCATGTCACTGGCAGATTCGTCGGTCTCTTCGTCAGCCCAGGCTATGGGCGTGAAGACGGTACAACAACTGAGCAGCGCCGCTACCAGCAGCATGAATCCAAGCTGAACGATATGTACGCGTTTTACCTTCACGATCAGCACCTATCGATCGTAGTTCGCCTTGCGTGCAGGGATGATCGACACCACGATCTTCACGATCAGCGCAATGAGCGTGATGAATTCGAGACGGCCTGCCCACATCTCGATGATGTAGATAGTTTCGAGCGAAGCGGGCATGCCCTGGGTGATGATCCCGAAAGAAAGACCGCCATTCGAAGCCATGGCCACACTTTCGGCGATCGCGGCGGTGGCGTCATAGCCATGCGCGATGCCAGCCAATGCGCCGATCACATAGGTAACGACGAACAGGGTCGAGACTGTCATCGCGGCGCGTGCCACATCGTTGTTCAACACCTGTTTTCCCAGATGGTGATAGACGATGGACACTTTTGCGGAATCGGGCGAGATCGCTTCCTTGATCGAAGAGATGATCGACTTCGCGGTAAGCCCGATGCGCGAGAGCTTGATACCACCAGCGGTACTTCCGCTCGAACCACCGATGGCCATTAAGATGGCCAAGATAAGGATCGCGCCTGATGAGAACACGGTGACCAGCTGATTGGTGGTGACCACCTGAAAGCCTGTTGTGCTCGCAGATGCCACCAGCATGAACACGCCGCGGCGCAGCATGGTCAGCAAGTCGGAGAACAGCGGCGTTGAAGAGAGCGTTGCCATGAACACGATGCCCATTACCACGAGCCAGACCACGCCCGTGCGGATCTCCATGTCCTTGAAGAAAAGGTTGGTCTTGCCGTGCCAAACGGCCACGAACAAGCCAAAGTTCACCATGCCAAGGATCATCAGCACCATACAGGCAACTTCAAGGAAATAGGAATGGTAGTACATGATGGATTGACTGGTGGGGGTGAAACCTGCGGTCATGAAGCCCGAGATGGAGATCCATAGACCGTGAAGGAATGCACGCACGGGTTCCATGCCAGCTGCCAAACAGAACAGCATGAGCAAGACCGTGGCGATGCCGATGACCGTGAGGGCGATGCTGCTGATCAGGCGAGCCGTGGTGATGACGTTTGGAACCACGTGTTCACTGCGGCCTTCCGAAGAATAGAGGCCCGAAGTGGAGCTTGAGAGCAGACCGAGCGAAAGCGCGATGACGATAAGACCCATACCGCCAAGGAAGTGCATCACGAAGCGCCACATGTTGTCGGCATACGAAAGATGTTCCAGGTCCATGACCAAACAAGCACCCGTGGTGGTAAGGCCCGAAACCCCATCGAAGAGCGCATCAAGGTAACTTGCATAATGCCCCGACATCGCAAGCGGGATGGAAGCGATGAATGCCAGCACCATCCACACGAAACCGGTCAGCGCCATAGCTTGTTGTTGGGTAAGGCGGCCGGGATCGATGCGTGCCATGCGCAAGAGCGAACCGATAGTAAGCGCGATACCCGCTCCCAGCAGATAGCGCGCAAAGGCCTCCCATTCCTGGAAGATGACCGCGGTTGCGAGCGGGATGAGCAGCGCAACCGAAAAGAGCGAGGTGAGCGTGCCCAGGTAATGGGCGATGATGCGAATGTCCTCGAACGTGAAACGCTTCCACATGGCTAGCGGCTTTCCTTAGAGCACCAGCGATGCAATGAGACGAATGATGACGGTGGTGAGATAGAGCAACATGATCAGGGCAAGGATGCTCGCAAGCACAGCACCAACGCTGCACAATTGTTCCCGAAGCTGATCTTTCAGATTGATCTGTTTTCTCATGCGTTCATTTTAGTACATTTACTGAAGCGCACCCATGCTTACCATGGAAACCTTGAAGGCAACGGCGGCATGCGGAAATACCTCGTGAAAACGGGCGACGATGCGTTCGAAGACCATCTGCGCGTTCTCGCGATTCGCACTGGGCAGTAGCACGAGGAATTGGTTCGAACCAACCTTGGTGAAAGGGTCGCTGGCGCGCAAGGTGCTGGAGAGGATCTGCGCGACGCGCTTGGCGTTGATCACGCGGCGTTCGTTCTTCAGCATCTGATTGTCGATGGTGATGGCGATGATGTGCGAATCCACGCCGCTGCGCGTCATTTCGCGCAAGTGGAGCAACGCTATTTCGCGAAACACCGCGTTGCTGCAAGCGAAAGCACCCTCTTCTTCGGTTGATTCGAAGAGGAAACTACGGATGGATTCTTCGGTCATGCTCTGACCGTAGAGCTCCTGCAAAGCGATCTCTCGTTGAGTTTCGAGTTCGGCACTTGGACGAATGTCGTATGTTTCTGCGAGGTATGCTTCGACAGTTTGATAGTGCTCGAGTGCGGCGGTGGCATCGCCGTCCATGATCAAGGCGCGCATCAGCAACACGTGGAATTCCTCGGCCGCGGGATCGAGCGAGGTCACATGAAGGCACAGCTCTCGGGCTTCGCCTAGACGACCCGCTTCGAGCAGCGCGCTGACGGTGATCTTGCACAGGTGCTTATAGATCGCGCGATAGTAGACCGCCAAGTTCGCGCACCAGGAAACATCCGCCGCCGCGCTCAGGAAATCGCCGCGATACAAACGGCAGGTCTCAAGAGCGAACTCAAGGGATTCTGGATCTTCGGGTGAGATCTCCTTTTCGACACGCGCAGCGTCTCGCTCGAGCATCTCGGCGTCGAGAGTGGTGGAAGTGTCGGGCGCCCAGTAGTAGAGCCCGTCGGTGTATTTGATCAAGTTACGCGCATCGGTGAAATTCGCTTCGTCGAAGATCGCACGCGCACGGCTCACGTTGTTCTGGAGGGTCGAAGCAGGATTGCTGCTCGTTACTTCGGGCCAAAGAAGGTCGATCAGTTCTTGGGGCGAAACACCGCGATCGCGATTCACCACAAGATAGGCGATAAGGAGCCAGAGGCGATGAGCGCGGCCGGTAAGACTTGCCGATATCTCGGCGAGCTTCTCGGTCTCAGAATCAGCGGTGGTTCGATCGATCTCTTGGAAGATCGTGAACGTGCCGAGCATGTTGACATGGATCGTCGCGCTCGACTCTTCAGTTGTTGCGTTCGTTTGATTCGCCATGTTCTTCCTTGGTTGATGTTTGAGCGGGCCGCACTGTGGATGGCGACGACTGCTCGACTCTTTCCATTGTAAAAGTTGCGTCCGCCAGTTTGCTCCGAAACTTTGCCAGTCGCCCTCTCCGATTGGGGACGGGAAGCCCCAAACGCTGTGGACGATCCGGGGACGGGTCCCAAAGTGTCCCGGACAGGCCAGAGACAAAATAGGGGCGTAGCCCTTTTTGTCCACACCCCGGCTCTGGCACCGATGAGGATTTGGGAGTGTTACATCGACCGGGCGGTGTGTCTCACGCGATGTTTTGGAGTGGGGGGCGTGAGACGTTTTGATCGAATCGGGTTGGGATAGTGTGGGCATGGCTACGATGTTGGCTGGATCGAGTGAGTTGATTGGGGAATGCCTCGCTGTCGGACTTTTGGAGGGCGTTCCACGACCGAGCACGAGCCTTGATTTTGACTCGGCCAAGCCGACTGAAGTCACACACGTCTGCTAGACCCTTCGAGTCGCGATCGAAATTCGGCTGACCCTTCAACGACTTGAGGTCGGGATCGAATTTGATGAAGCTAGCATGTCTCCAAGGGGTGTCAGTTATCGGTGATAGCACCCTGAAGCTGAAAACTTGGAAGCGATCCGAGGGTGGCTTCCGCGCCAGTTTCCAATTACAAAGCGCGGCGATTGAGTCCCGGCATCTGACCAAAGTTTTAAAGAATTTTCCACACCCCTTCTGAAGGGTTTTCCACCATTGAATTCAGAGGATGCTAGCAACGAGAAAAGACCCTGCTAGCACCTGGTTAGCAAGGTCTTTTCAGCGGCTTCAGGGTGTGTTCGCTTTCGAAAATCCGACAGCTTCAGGCTTGCGCTCTGAGAGTTTCGGGTGGCCTTCGCGGGTCAAAACGAAGACAGAACAGGGGCGTGAATCGGTCCGAAATCCTGCGTGCTTTCCCGTAGTACATGCGTGTTTGGTGCGTGTCACACCCTAATTGAGCGCTTGTGTTCCCCTCTAAGCCACGCATCCTTACGCACTCGACCCTAAACAACACTGTTTCACGCAAGTGAACACAACATGTTGCGCCAAAACCAAGCCTTGTAACACAACCTCTGGTGTCTCTTTCCGCTTCCAAACTCACACCCAAATTGGGGACGGGTTCATTTTTGTCCTGGACAAAATGAGGACAGGTTGAGCCGAATTCCAAGACCAAATTTTGATCAGAAGATAACTTGATTTAGGGAATCCGATGAGTCAGATCGGACACCAAAAATTGCTCAAGACGACAACTCAAATCCAATCAAAGTGATCCGTTTTTTGAAACTCCGATCCGATTTTAGGGTGAGTCGATCACTCAAATTCGAGGACCAAAATTGCTCAAATCTCGATCCGTCAAGCCAATCCGAGGGTCGCAAAATCGAATCCGATTTTGCTCCCGATGATCAACTCCCGAACTCAAGATCTCAACGCCTGAATCAACTCAAGCCACCAACCAAATCCGAAATTTCAGGTCTCAAATCCGAGCTGTGAAACTCTCAACGATCAAGATCTCGACCCGAACTTCGACTCACTCTTTCAGACGAAAATTCATCCGACCCCACTCAGCCCTGACATCAATTCGTCCCGGACACTTTGGTGCCAGACACAAAACTAACCCGGACAGAAATGTGTCTGGCACGATTTTGTCCGGGACACGATAATGCCAGAGTCGATGTCTCAAGCCTTGATGCGCGAGTAGACAAAAAGGGCTACGCCCCCAATCTGTCCCCGAAGTGTTTGGAAATGAAAAAAGCTCCCGAGTGGGAGCTTTCGATTCTTCTGGCGGAAGGGGAGGGATTTGAACCCTCGTTACCCATGTTATGGGCAAAACGGTTTTCGAGACCGCCGCATTCAGCCGCTCTGCCACCCTTCCGTTTTCTGCCAACAACAAATAACTTGCGCGACAGATTCTAAAAGAAAACGCTCTTGCGAGCGCCTCCTCCGGGAACCTCTTTGCTGCTGCTCTTTTGAAGCAGCTCTGCATCAGGTTCCGTTTAACACGCCAACTGGCATGGTATTACCTGGCGGAGAGATGGGGATTCGAACCCCAGATACGCTTTTGGCGTATACACGATTTCCAATCGTGCTCCTTAAGCCAGACTCGGACATCTCTCCAAAGTGCTTTGCACGTGCGATAGTAGATTATACCAGTCTAGTATTCGCTCACAAGAGAAAAATAGCCGTCTTGCTCAATAATCCGCAAAGGGACATCGAACAAGTTAGACATCTTTGCACTGGTAAGCAGCTCTTCCTTCTTGCCATCGTCGAACAACGCGCCATCCTTGATCATCACCACACGTTCCACTTCAGGGATGATGTCTTCGGGATAATGCGTGACCAAGATGATCGATTTTCCACGCGCAACCAAGTCACGCATGGACTTACGTACGTAATACATTCCCTCGGGATCGAGCCCTGTGGTTGGTTCATCGAAGACGAGCACCTCAGGGTCGTGAATGAGCGCGCGGGCCAACAAGATGCGACGCGCTTGCCCAGTCGAAAGCGTTTTGATATCGCGCGGAGCCAGATCGAGCACGCCCAGCATTTCCATCACAGAAAGCACGTGCTCACGCGACTTGGGCGTAACCTCATACATTTGCGGGATGCCCAATGATCCGAAAAGACCACCAGCAACAATGTCGTAGGCGGGCAGATGAACCGTGATCTGGTCTTGCATCGTTGAAGATACAACACCCAAAACCTTCTTGGTTTCCTGCAGAGTGGTACGCTCGTTACCGCGGAACAGCACAGGCGGATCATCGCGATGCAGCGGGAACACTTCTCGCGTGATCAGGCGGATGAAAGTGGATTTGCCAGCCCCGTTTGGACCCAACAAGGCGATATTCTCACCAGAACGAAGGTCGAACGATTCGATATTGAGGATATCGTTACCGTTTCGCCTGACCACCGCATCTCTCAAACGAATGAGAGAAGGTTCTTGTTCGCTAGTTGTTATCATTGCCGATCGCGCTCAGGTTCTGTTGCTCATTGCTCGATGATCCAGAATCCTCGGATTCAGAACCTTCGTCATCAGAGCCCTCTTCCGAACCTTCCTCGGAATCGGTGTTGAACTGGCTCAGATCGATATTGTAAGGAACATTGGATGGCATCTCATTGATGACGATGTCAGATTCTTCCTGATAATGCTCGAGCCATTCCTGAAAACCTTCGGATTGCTTCTGGCTGCCATAGATGGTGCGCATGTATTCGACGATCTCTTCAGGATATGCATCAAGAGAAGTGGGCTCGCCTTCGATATTCAGCACATCGGTGCAGAGGATGATATGGATGCCGTAGTCGCTCACGGTAAGCGTGATCTGACCCAGATCGATGCTGTCAAGTGCGTTGTTGTAGGCATCGACGAAGTTGTTGATGGTATTCCAACCCACGTCACCGCCGTTGCGAGCCGAACCAGTATCGGTAGAATACATTTGCGCAGCCGTTGCGAAATCGAGCTGGCCAGAGGTGAGCTGGGTGACGATCTCTTCAGCCTTAGCTTCGTCTCCTGCTTCGAGCAAGATATGCGAAGAGCGCTTCGAACCATTGATCATGTCCTTGTATTCGTTCATGAATGCGAGCAGTCCAGCATCATCGCTCGTATCGACTTCTTGCACCACCGCTTCCTGCAGCTGACGAGAGGTCAAGCCGATCTCGATGGATTCACGATACTGATCTTCGGTCACGCCCGATTGAGCGAGCGCATCCTGCCAGGCCTTATCGCTGTTGTAATTCTTCTTCATCGCATCAACCTGTTCGTCGATGGCGCTCTGTTCGACAACGATCTCGTTCTCGTCAGCCGCCTGGCGAACCAGTTCCTGCTGAATGTAGTAATTGATCACCTGTTCGCGAATGGAAGCAGGGTCTTGGTCACTTTCCTTCAACCAAGCAGCCC
The DNA here is from genome assembly GCF_943192915.1 of Anaerotardibacter muris. Lineage (GTDB taxonomy): Bacteria > Actinomycetota > Coriobacteriia > Coriobacteriales > Eggerthellaceae > Anaerotardibacter > Anaerotardibacter muris. The sequence continues at coordinate 155,298 of NZ_CALPCD010000005.1, read as the reverse complement.
AGTCTTCATCGCTGGTAAGGTTGGAACTCGTGCGGAAGTCTTCGATGTACTTCGTTACCGTGTCTTCTTCGATCGGGGTTCCGTTGACCGTTGCCGCCGTTCCGCCGGTATAGCCATATTTCGACCCACAACCTGCGAGCGAAAGACAACACACAGCAGCCAAAGCGAAGACCGAGACTTTTGAAAGCATTGTTTTGAGCTTCATAGAGTTCCTTCTCTTATATATGGTGGCATATATGGTGGCGTGGGCTTTTATCCACGCAAGTATGCAAGATGCATTTTGTCATATATCACTAATGTTGGGTTTGTCTGCACAAATGCTCCATCATCACAGCGCCGAAATCATAGGCTCTTCATATAATTTCGCCGGTAAACGGCATAAACGCAAAGAGTGGCCAGGTTCGATCCCAGCCACTCTTATTGATACAACTACTGATGCAACGGCAATAGCTATTACAACTATAGCTACCGCAACCGCCTCAAAAGAAGGTCTTTCGCAAACGTACTGCGAAGAACCCGTTGCAAACTATTTATGCTTAGCTTCTTTCTTGCGCTGGATGGCCGACAGGATGCGCTTGCGCAAGCGGATGTTCTGCGGTGTGATCTCGACCAATTCGTCATCTTCGATGTACTCGAGCGCTTCTTCGAGCGTGAAAGTGATGGGCGGCGTCAACTGGATAGCCTTATCCGCACCAGACGAACGCTGGTTGCCCAGCTGCTTGGCCTTAGCCACGTTCACCACCATGTCGCCTTCCTTGGCAGATTCGCCCACGATCATGCCCTCGTAGCATTCCTCACCAGGGCCGACGAACAAATGCCCGCGCTGCTGAAGCGTATCGAGTGCATAAGCGACCGACTTTTCGGTTGCCATCGCGATCATGGAACCATTCTTACGACCACCGAACTCACCGCGATAGGGACCGTATTCGCTGAAGTGATGGAACATCGTAGCTTCACCTCGTGAAACGTTGAGCAAGCGGGTGCGCAGACCCATGGTTCCGCGGGAAGGGATCTTGAACACCAGGTGCGTCTGGTCTCCACGCTGGAACATATCGGTCATCTCGCCACCTGCGGTACCGAACACTTCAATGCATTTACCTGCGTATTCGCTGGGCACATCAACCGTAGCCTCTTCGATCGGTTCCATCAGATTGCCTTGGTCGTCCTTCTTGATGATGACGCGCGGGCGACCAACTTGGAATTCGAAACCTTCTCGGCGCATGGTCTCCATCAACACCGACAGGTGAAGAAGGCCGCGACCTGCAACCTCAACGCCCGATTTGTCTTCTGTTTCGCGAATGCGCATGGAAATGTTGCTCTCAGCTTCACGGAACAAGCGCTCTTTCAACTGACGAGCACCCACGATCTCACCTTCACGACCTACGAGCGGCGAAGTCGATGCTTCGAACACAACTGCCATGGTGGGTTCTTCAACCTCGATGGGGTCAAGCTCGATGGGGTTTTCGCGGCTGGTAACCATATCACCGATGTCGGCATCTTCCACGCCAACTACCGCGATGATGTCACCAGCGGAAACTTGCTGTTCTTCCTTCTTGCCCAGTGCATCGAAGGTGAACACCTGCTTGATATTCGTGTCATAGCGTGTGCCGTCGTTCTTGATGACCAGCACTGGCTCGTTCTTCGACATGGTGCCCGAGAACAAGCGACCCACACCAATACGGCCCACGAAGCTCGAATGGTCGATGGTACACAGCTGCAGCGCTACAGGACCATCAGGATTGCAGTCGGGAGCAGGGACTTCCTTCACGATGGTATCCAGCAAGGGGATCATATTGTCGTTGTCATCGCCTGGTTCGTAGCGAGCATACCCATTGACCGCAGAAGCATAGATGATGGGGAAATCGAGTTGCTCGTCGTTAGCTTCTAGCTCGACCATCAGGTCGAATACTTCATCGACCACTTCTTCGGGGCGTGCGCCAGGACGGTCGATCTTATTGACCACCAGCACGATGCGCAATCCCAGCTCGAGCGCATGGCGCAACACGAAACGAGTCTGAGGCATCGGCCCCTCGAAAGCGTCGACGATGAGCAGCGCGCCGTCAGCCATGTTCAGCACGCGTTCCACTTCGCCGCCAAAGTCAGCATGACCTGGGGTATCGATAACATTGATCTTGATGTCCTTATAAGAGATGGAGATATTCTTCGACAAGATGGTGATGCCGCGTTCGCGCTCTTGATCATTCGAATCAAGCACGCGCTCCTGCACCTCTTGGTTCTCGCGAAACACGCCCGCGGTGTAGAGCAAGCGGTCGACCAGGGTCGTTTTGCCGTGGTCGACATGGGCGATGATCGCAACGTTACGGATGTTTTCTTGTCTCATGATGGATGGGCCTTCTCTTACGTAGCATCTTTTTCGTAAATCAGCGCTTACCACCATACTACCGGTGAGTTGCAGGTGCGAGAGAGACTCGGCGTATCGGAGCAAATAGTTCGGTCGGGAATAATTTGATGGCTTTTGCGCTATGCTTCATATATATGGAATCTCGAAGGAAGAGGGGTTATGGGAGTTTATCAAGACCAGTACTACATGGACGATTTCGTCTACGATGGCTACGAGAAGATCGAGATCGAAAAGCGTGGACCGATCTATATCTGCGCATTCAACGATGCAGGGAATCTGAATGCCATGTCTTACCAGCAGATGGCGGAGTTCAACAACTTCCTCATCAAGGTACGCATGGATCCAGAATGTCGCGTTATCGTGTTGACCGGCAACGGCTCTTCGTTTTGCGCGGGCTTCAATCTGAATGACCTGGCGCTCGATCCACCAGCTGAAATGGGCCGCACTCAGCGCGATTTCTTCATCATGCAGACCATCTGCTCAGACCAGGTGGTGAACATGCGTGCCTGTCCGCAGCCCATCATCGGTGCGCTGAAAGGCCACGCAGTTGGTGGTGGCTTGTCCATCTCGTGTGCCTGTGACCTGCGCGTTTTGGGTGAATCATTCAAGATGCAGGCGGGATATCTGAACATCGGTCTGACTGGCACCGACATGTCTGGTTCGTTCTATCTGCCGAAGATCATCGGTTTCGCTCGCGCGAACGAAGTGCTGATGACCGCCCGCCGCATCGGTGCCGAAGAACTGTATGACTGGGGCTTCGCGAATCGCCTGGTCGAAGATGAAAAAGTGCTCGATACCGCGCTTGAGCTGGCCGAGATGATGGTGAAGAACACCTCTCCCTTCGGCCTGCGCCTGACCAAGGAATCGATGCAGTCTTCCGTTGATGGCAACAGCTTCGACACCCAGATCAAGATGGAAAACCGAAACCAGGTGGTAGCGACCGAGACCCAGGATGCCTACCGCGGCACGCGCAAGATGAACCCCAAACTGCGCGAAGACGTGAAAGCTCACCCCGAGAACTACACCTTCAGCAACCACTAGATCATCCGGGACAAACGGAGGCGGAGGCAAAACTGTCCTTCGTAAAGGGGGCAGATCCCGAAGTGTCCCGGACAGAAGCGGACCCGTCCCCAAAGTGTCCGGGACAAAATGGGGACAGGCCGGAATGTGCGTCCGATTTGGGGTGTTGAGGCAGCTCAGCACCCCTTTTCGTGCAATAAAAAGTCGCCACCCGAAGGTGACGACTTGATCGATCATGGTGGAGCATAGGGGGATCGAACCCCTGACCTCAGGCTTGCAAAGCCCGCGCTCTCCCAGCTGAGCTAATGCCCCACAAAAAATGCAACACTTGGTTGCAAACGCGATGAATCTATTTGATCCTCGAACTTTTATAATAAACACTCCACCGGCTAACTCGGCTCACGGTGGAGTGTTTATCCACAAAAATGGTGGGCCCAAGCAGATTTGAACTGCTGACCTCACGCTTATCAGGCGTGCGCTCTAACCAACTGAGCTATGGGCCCGAAAATCGCGCCTATCAAATATATAAAACCTCCATTTTTTGGTCAAGGGGGTTTTCTCCAGTTTTTTGGAAAGCGGGACGAATTCTTCCCTTTGTGGGAAAAGCCCAGGAAACACGGACTAGTTGTCTGCGAAATCCTCGGGCTCGATGGTCTTTACGAATGTATGGAACTGTTCGAGATCGTTCTCATCGAGCACGTGATCCTTCTTGATGATGAACGGATATGATTCATTGTCGAGCACATCATCTTCCACGTAAATAGGTGCGTCCTGACGGATCGCCAAGTTGATGGCATCGCTTGGACGTGCATCTAACGCAATCAGGTCGCCATGATGGCGCAGATACAACTTCGTGAAGAAGGTCTCGTTCTTCACCCCATAGATGACCACGTGATCAACGTAAGCATTCAGGTTGGTGAGCGCGTCGAGGAAAACATCATGCGTAACAGGGCGTGGTAGGCGGATATTTTCGATCGCAAGCCCCATTTGTGTTGCCTCGGCAAGCCCGATCCAGATAGGAAGAACGCGGCAAGTTGTCTGGGTAGGATCATCAAGCTGAGGACGAAGCACCAGGACAGACGGCGAATTCGCCTGCGAGATGATCAGAGTCTGTATATAACAACGAACCACGGGTGCTTCTTTCTCTTCGCTCGTTGCTTACAAGCATACGTGCTTTACCGAGCACCGCGACCCACATTCCGCAAAAGATACGACATTGTCATCTTCACACCAAGAAGACCGAACCTGTCCCCAATCTGTCCCGGACAGAATTGAACCCGTCCCCATTAGTTACACAAACAGTGAGGATGTAGGGGTAGGGTCGTAGATTCACTCTGAACAGTAACTTAAGAAAACAGAAGGAACCCGTTAGGGTTCCTTCGTGTAAATGAAACATGAGGCAGTGCAGCGCATGAGCCGAAGGCGAACAGCGGAACGGGTGAATCCGAGACCCTACCCCTGCAGCTTTGCTGTTTGCGGGGACAACCTATTCCACGATGGTCTCAGGTTCTCCCTCTGCATCGAGAAGCGAGGTTTGGTCGTCTGAAACTTCCTTTTTCGCCTTCTTCTTGGTAGCTCCACCTTCGGTCACTGCAACTGCCGTAACCTTGTCGTTTTCAGCAACATTCATGATATGAACGCCCTGGGTCGACCTGCCCAAGCTCGAAACACCTTTTACCGGAGTTCGAACGACAACGCCATCATTGGTGATGATCATGAGCTCATCATCAAGTTCGACGATCTTCATCGCAGCCAACAGGCCCTTCTTCGCCGTCATCGTGATGGTGAAGACGCCCTGGCCGCCGCGGTGATGCACGGGGTATTCATCGACTGGTGTGCGTTTGCCATAACCGCGCTCGGTGATGACGAACAGATCGGATCCAGGTCGAACGATCTCCATGCCCAGCACTTTCGCATCAAGCTGAACATTCATACCGCGGACACCTTGGGTGTCGCGACCCATCGCGCGGACCTCTTCTTCGTCCCACTGGATAGCCTTGCCCGCAGAAGATACCATCATTACCTTCTCACCTGCGGCAACTCGCTGAACCGAGATAAGTTCATCGCCCTCTTTCAGGCTAATAGCGATAAGACCATCGCGGCGCGTACGGTCGTAGAGCTTCATCGCGGTCTTCTTGACCATGCCCTGAGCCGTCGCGAACATAAGATATTCATCTTCGGGGAAGTCCTTCGTAGCGATGACCGCCGAAACACTTTCGCCCTTCTCGAAGGGAAGCAGATTCACGATCGCATTGCCGCGTGCGTGACGCGATGCCTCGGGAATCTCATAGACCTTCAGGCGATAGACCTTACCCTTGTTCGAGAAGAACAGAATGTAGTCATGGGTTGATGCGATGAACAGATGCTCAACGAAGTCGCTTTCCTTGAGGTTCACGCCCTGCATTCCCTTGCCGCCGCGTTTCTGCTGACGGTAGGTCGAAACGGGAAGGCGCTTGATGTAGCCAGCCTTGGTGACGGTGACCGCAACTTCCTCTTCTGCGATAAGATCCTCGACGTTAAGCTCCTTGGCGGCGCCTGTGATCTTGGTCTTGCGTGGAGTGGCGAACTTGTCCTTGATCTCGAGCAATTCTTCCTTGATGACCTGGTGGACCATATCGTTGTCGGTAAGAAGCTGCTTGTAGTAAGCGATCGCCTTGCGCAGTTCTTCCAGTTCGTTCTCGATCTTCTCTCGCTCGAGTCCGGTCAAACGACGCAAACGCATCTCAAGGATAGCTTCACTCTGCTTTTCAGTGAGCTTGAAGCGCTCCATCAGGCTTTCTTTTGCCTCAACATCGGTCTTGGACGCGCGGATGATATTGATGACCTCATCAATGTGATCGAGCGCGATCACGAAACCTTCGAGGATATGAGCACGAGCTTCAGCTTTCGCCAGATCATAGCGCGTTCTGCGCTGGATAACATCTTCCTGGTGAAGGATGTAATAGTGCAGCATCTCTTTGAGCGAGAGCGTGCGCGGCACACCATTGACCAACGCCAACATGTTACAACCAAAGCCGACCTGCAGCTGAGTGTGCTTGAAGAGCTTATTTAGAACGACCTGCGGAATCGCATTCTGCTTTAGGTCGATGATGATGTCGATACCAGTTCGGTCAGCCGCGTCATGAACGCTCGAAACTTCAGGCAGCTTCTTGTCGCGCACCAGATCCGCGATCTTCTTCAGCAGGTTCGTACGATTCACCTGGTAGGGAATCTCGGAAATAACGATCGAGCTCTTTCCGTTCTTACCCTCTTCGATCTTCGCTTTCGAGCGAATGGTCAGGCTGCCACGGCCAGTCTCGTATGCTTCCTTGATACCTTCACGACCCATGATGATCGCGCCAGTTGGGAAGTCGGGACCAGGCATGACCTCCATCAATTCCTCGATGGTCACGTCCGGGTTGTCGAGCATCAAGCAGGTCGCGTCGATCGCTTCGCCTAGATTATGAGGCGGGATATTCGTAGCCATACCAACCGCGATACCCGAAGAACCATTGACGAGCAGATTCGGGAAGCGAGCAGGCAAAACAACAGGCTCTTCAAGCGAATCGTCATAGTTCGGCTGGAAATCGACCGTCTCTTTATCCAGGTCACGCAGGAGCTCCATCGCTGGCCTGTCGAGACGAGCTTCGGTATAACGCATTGCAGCAGCCGAGTCGCCGTCGATAGAACCGAAGTTGCCGTGGCCATCGACCAGCGGAACGCGCATGGAGAACCACTGCGCCAAACGAACCATGGTGTCATATACCGCAGTATCGCCGTGCGGATGATACTTACCAATAACGTCACCAACGGTACGCGCCGACTTCGCATGCGGGCGGCGAGGCGTGATGCCACTCTCATTCATCGCGTACAAAATTCGACGATGAACAGGCTTAAGGCCATCGCGTACGTCAGGAAGCGCACGCGATACGATAACGCTCATCGAGTATTCAAGGAACGATGTCTGCATTTCCCTACTGAGCTCAGAGGGGAACACGTTCTTCGCGTAATCGGGCTCTTCTTCGATGATCTCAATATCGATTTCGTCTTTATCAGTCACAAAAGCTCCTTAGTGAGCACATTCCAAACAAGAATGAACGGACAGGGTCGGTTAGATGTCGAGGAAACGAACGTCTTGGGCGTGCTTTTGGATGAATTCCTTGCGAGGTTCAACCTGATCACCCATAAGTTCGCTGACCACACGTTCAGCTTCAGCAGCGTCTTCAACGCTCACCTGCAGAAGCGTACGAGTTGCAGGTTCCATGGTGGTTTCCCACAGCTGTTCGGGGTCCATTTCACCCAGACCTTTATAACGCTGGAGCGAAACACTTTCGCGATCCTTTTCAGGGATCTCTGCTAGACGTGCTGCAAGAGCATCATCGTTGAAGATGTACTCGAGCTTCTTACCGCCCTTCTTCTTCAGGCCGTACAGCGGCGGCTGAGCGATATAGATGTAACCGCGCTGAATGAGCTCAGGCATGTAACGATAGAAGAATGTCAGCAGCAAGCAGCGAATATGTGCACCGTCAACGTCAGCATCCGTCATGATGATGATGCGATGATAACGTGCATTGTCCGCATTGAAATCGGCGCCGATATTCGTGCCGATCGCGGTGATGAGCGAAGAAATGGTCTCCGAAGACAAGCTTCGGTTCAAGCCCGCACGTTCAACATTCAAGATCTTGCCACGCAGCGGCATGATGGCTTGATACTTACGATCACGCGCCATCTTCGCTGAACCACCTGCGGAATCGCCCTCTACGATGAAGATCTCAGAATCGGCAGGATTCTTGCTCGAGCAGTCTGCCAATTTACCTGGCAGCGAGAAAGAATCGAGCACACCCTTACGGCGCGTCATCTCGCGTGCTTTGCGCGCAGCCTCACGCGCCTTGAATGCCTGGGTAGCCTTGTTGATGATGCGCTTTGCTGGCGCAGGGTTTTCTTCAAGATATTCAGCAAGACCCTGAGTGACCGCACCCTGGACCAGACCACGGATCTCGGTATTGCCGAGCTTACCTTTGGTCTGACCTTCGAATTGTGGATCGCGCAGCTTCACGGAAACAACTGCCGAAAGGCCTTCACGAGTATCATCGCCTGAAAGGTTCGCATCCTTTTCCTTTAAGATGCCCTTACTACGAGCGTAATCGTTGATGGTACGGGTAACACCCTGCTTGAAGCCATCAAGATGCGTACCTCCATCAATAGTATTGATATTGTTCGCGAAGGAGAGCACGGAATTCGTGGAATAAGAGGTGGTCCACTGCATAGCGATCTCAACCGCGCCATCTTCGTTCTCTACCTCGAAATACACTGGCTTATTCAGGGTCTCTTTACCGCGATTGAGGAATTTGACGAAGTCCTCAAGACCGCCGAGCGCCTGGAATACTTCTTTAGTGGGCTTGCCATCTTCGTTGAGCTTGCGTTCATCGATGAGCGTGATCTTCAAGCCCTTGTTCAAGAAGGACATTTCGCGGAAACGCGCAGCTAACGTGTCATAGTCATAGATCGTGGTCTCTTGGAAGATCTCTGGATCGGGCCAGAATGTGACCGTAGTACCTGTATCTTTTGCAGGACCGATCTTGTGAAGCTTCTCTTTGGTCTTGCCATGGTCGAATGATATTTCGTGCTCTGCACCATCACGACGAACACGTACAACAACCTTGGTCGAAAGCGCATTCACGACTGAAACACCAACACCATGAAGACCACCAGAGACCTTATAGCCTTCACCGCCGAACTTACCACCTGCGTGCAGGATAGTCAGAACGACCTCGACGGTAGGGATCTTCTCTTTTGGATGTTTGTCGATAGGGATACCGCGACCATTGTCATCGACTGTAATGGAATTGTCTTCATGAATGGTCACGACGATGTCAGTACAATAACCTGCAAGCGCTTCGTCAACAGCATTGTCAACGACCTCGTACACCAGATGATGAAGGCCACGAGGGCCTGTTGAACCGATGTACATGCCTGGGCGTTTGCGTACAGCTTCAAGACCTTCAAGGATCTGAATGTCCGAGCCATCGTAGTGCGATTTATCTGCGGCCAACCTAACTCCTTTTTGAACAGCGATTTTGTAAGCCTATAGAGTGATGGATCACGCTTGATCCAATAGCACATTCTAGCACAAGATATTGTGCTAACGTACTTATTAAATACATATATCTAGCAGTGGTTCTGAGCCTGTCTAAGCGGAACTTGCCGTGTATTTTAAGAAAAAACTTAATCTTTCAAAGGGTGTTCTTTAGTCGCTTTAAGAACCCGTTGGAACGATGCCCTTATATCGTTATCAGAGATATTTGCAGTTTTATATTCGATATCAGCTTCTTCTTCAGGTGAAAGTTGATGGAAGTTACTCTTGACCTCATCCGTATCCTTCTTACGAAGAGGATAGTTATCACGGTATGCACCGCGCGATATCTTGATGATCATCTCGTCGATCGTAAGATCGAAGAGCTCACGATACTTCAAGATGATCAATTCGCGCTGAGCGTTAAGTTCCGCAGCGATCAAAGAATTATCAACATAGACGGTCAACTTAAGGAATGTTTCACGGGAAACATCTGAAGCAAGCTTGCTATCACGAACATCTTTTGGCTCGTTGATCAAATAGATCGAATTCACATGATCGGCGATGAAGGGTTCAACACAAGCAGTGAATTGTTCATAGACCTGCTTTATCTTTCGTTCGACCAACACTTTTTTCTTTTGGTCATCTGGTAACCGATTCAAGAAGATATTCAAATAATTAGATGCACGTTTTATAGGTCTATTCATCACGAATCCCCTCTTCAGATGATCCTTCAGTATGGATATCGTGATCAAGATGAATGATGTCCGCTTTGTTGAGGAAATCGTCATCGAAATAAGAAAGGTTAGTCGAAGTGATGAACGTCTGCATATCCTGGGATATGACCTGGATCAATTGTTTACGGCGAACTTCATCTAATTCCGACATGACATCATCGAGTAGTAGCACTGGTGTTTGATCGAGCTTATCCTTTAAAAGCGCCACTTCAGCCATCTTGAAGCTCAATACAAGGGAGCGTTGCTGTCCTTGACTTGCAAAATGACTTGCATCCTTCCCGTCGATCATGAAGATGATCTGATCAGCATGGGGGCCGAAGAGTGCCAAACCACGCTGATGTTCTCGGTTGAATTCTTGCTCGATGATTGCATCGAGCTTCTCTTTCGCTTCAGATCGGGAAAACTGCGGAAAATCGTTCGGGATCAGATCAGGAGAAAGATACTTATCCCATGAAGGGATGTAGTTGATCGTTACCTCTTCCCTACCAGCAGAAAGATCAGAATAGAATCGTTGGATATAAGGGATGAGCTCCTGCACAAGCTGAGCTCGCAATACGAAGAATTGTGAACCAATAGTAGTGAGTACTTCATTCACACTTTCAAGAAAACCATGAGAAGTTGATTCTTTTAGATACTTATTCTTCTGACGAAGGATGCGCTCATAATCACGACGGACCGTATGATAATTCACGGAAATTTGTTCACCTAGATTGTCGATCTGAGCGCGTTTTCCACTTTGAGACCCTTTGATAAAAGTAAGATCATCTGGTGAAAATACCACAGATGGCAAAATGCCGCGTAAGCTCTTTATCTGCTTTCGCTTTCCATTAAGAAGAAAAGCACGTTTTCCCTCTTGGAGGGTAAAATGCATATCTAATTTACGCTTATCATCACGCAAGAGTGCTTTTACGAACGCGCTTTGTTCACCGAACTTCACTAAATGATCGCTCTTAGTGCTTCTAAATGAAGTGAAAGCAGTGATCAGTTGAATACCTTCGATCAGATTGGTCTTGCCAATAGCGTTAGGCCCGATAAAAAGGGTCAGATCACCAAGATCTTCAAGCTTATAGTCGGAATAATTCCGAAAATTGTAATAGTGGATCTGTTGTATCTTCAGTCCCATGAATGAAGAAACCTTTGATTGACCAGGAACTATAGAGAGCTAGTCGTTTAGAAACGGACTGGCATGATAAGGTAAAGGAATTTCTCTTCACCGTCTGCTTCGATAACACCAGGCTTCATCGCACCAAGGAAATTGAATGTGATGTCTTCAGATTGGATCGAAGATAATCCATCGAGCATGAATGAATAATTGAAAGCGATATCAACGGATTCACCTTCGATGGAGCAAACCAGCGATTCTTGTGCATTGCCAACATCTTGAGAATTCGAAATGAGCGTAAGGATACCCGCATCAGCATCAACTGATATCTGAACAGGTGAAACTTTATTACTAAGTAATGAAACGCGGCGGATCGCATCGATGAGCTCACTTCGAGAAAGCTGCACTTTCGTTGTATAAGCATTCGAAAGAAGCTGCTTGTAGTTAGGGAACACACCTTCGATACGACGATTAATGAACGTTGCATTGTCATACGTGATGACGATCTGATTTTCATTCAGTGCGAGCACGATAGGCTCATCACTTGAAGGAAGTGCAGTGATATCTTGCAAGAAGGATCCTGCAATGACCGCCTCGAATTCACGAGCAGGAATGGAATCGAGCGTTATTTCAGCAACTGCTAAACGATACGAGTCGGTAGCGACCATCTTCAAGGTATTACCAGACTGCGAAATGAGAATACCAGTAAGGATCGGATGACTTTCATCACGAGAGACTGTTTTTGCTGTGCTCTTGATCATGGTCGCGAAGGTATTGAAGGGGAAAGAAACTTCCTGATCAGCGTCAACTTCTGGGAAGAGTGGGAAATCAAGAGGATTAAGTGTTTTCAACGAATAGGTGGTGTTATTGCAAAAGATCGTTGCAGTCGATTCATTCGTTGAGATGCTCACTGCCATATCAGGTAGATTCTTCACGATATCTAAGAAGAGTTTTGCAGGAACGACCGTATCGCCTTCCTCTTCGATCAGAGCAGGTAAAACTACACGGATCGAAAGTTCAAGGTTCGTTGATTGTAGAACGATCTCGCTTTCACGGGCCTGGATGAGGATACCTGAAAGGATCGAAAGAGTAGAACGCGTAGAAGAACCTTTGATCACAGTTCCAAGCGCGCGAGATAATTCTGATTGGTTCACATTGATCTTCATAGAGCGTACCTACATCCTTCATAATTAAGCGATCGATCCATCGCCAATTCGAGCTTTGAGTTCGTTTCGATTATAGCTGTCTCTTCAGATCGTGCAGGTGTGATTCCAGGTCCACTTTGTCGATCTTCTTTTCTTATCTATCTTTTATCTTTGAATTCTTATTAGTAGTAATAGAAAGCTCGGTTGAAATGTTCAAAACTTTTATAATGCCTGCTCGTTATGAATAGGTTTCGAAAGGATAGATTGTTCGTTTACTCGGTCCATTTCCACAAGGAAAAACTGTCTAAAACTTTATCCCCTGCATTGTGTTAGTTATCAACATGAACTTTTGCTCTTCTCCACCGAGCTTTCCACTAAAAAATTTCTTGAAAAAGGATGATTTCTACCGTTCGTGACAGGTGAGCGGTAGACCAAGCAATGCAATGAGGTAAACAGCTTAGTAGTCTTGGTTGTGGAGCATCTTGCGAATATATTCGATCTCGTCCCGAAGATTCTTATCTTCTTTAAGGCCACTCTCGATCAGCTCATTAGAATGCATGATCGTAGAATGGTCACGATTGAAAGCCCTACCAATATCCTTGAAGGTCATATTAAGAAGTTCACGTGAAAGGTAGATCGCCACCTGACGTGGGTGTTTGATCGATTTATTACGTTTCTTGCTTACCAGGTCGGAATGTGAGACACGATAGAATTTCTCAACAGCTGCCTGGATATTCTCGATCGTGAAGCGCTCCCCTTTTTCATTCAAGAAATGGTTCGCCAGCATATCCTTCACATCGTAAGTGGTCACCTTGTCACTACCAGACATCTTGATAGCGAAGATGACATTCGTGATCGCACTCTTGATCTCGCGGATATTGGAACCCGATTGTTCAACGATATAGTCGATCACTTCATCAGAGAGCTGAAAATCAAGATGCTCGTCTTGTTGATATTGTTGGATGAAGTTCGTGATGATGCTTCGTTTCGTGGCGTCATCAGGTGGTTGGATGTCGATCGTTGCACCTGAATTAAAACGCGATACATAACGTTCATCCAAGTCGATGTTCTTTGGTGCTCGGTCAGCACTGAAAACGAACTGCTTTCCTTGGTCGATATTCGCATTGAAGATCCTGAATACGATATTGACCAGGCCTTCTTTACCCTGAAGACCTTGGATATCATCGATCAAGATCACATCTGCTTCTTTGAAGATATTCTCGAAGTTCTTGAAGCTGAGCTTATCTACTGATTTCTCTTGTGCGGCATCATAATAGCGGTTGACCAGGTCCTCAGCATCGATATAAAGAACATTCAGGTCAGGATATTGCTCATTGATGTAATTCTTGATCGCACACATCAAATGAGTCTTTCCAACACCACTACGACCATAGATGAACAAAGGATTCAAACTTGAAGTTCCTGGTCGTTCGGCAACTTCAGTGGCCATTGCGTAAGCGAAGCGATTCGAGTCGCCGATGACGAATGATTCAAAGGTCAAACGAGAGGTGGAATTATCCACTGCAGGAGATCCAGTTTCTTCAACAACCTCTACAGTAGTTACTGCTGGAGCTTGCATCTCATCTTGCTGAGCTGGGATGACCGTAGTTCTACGTGGTCGTGCGTGACGGGTATGATCGTTTTGAGGTTGATTAGGTTGTTGTTGGTCGTGGGCTGGTTCAGCCTCAGAAGAGGAAGTTTGGGCAGGAGCTTGTGATGCAGGCGTAGCGCCAACGATCGCTGCTATAGGTATCTCTTTGTCTTCTTCTACTGTTGTATCAACTTCGATCTGTACCAGAAATTCAACTTGATAGATATCTTCAAGCGCTCGCTTGATATCTTTCACATAATGGCGCTCGACCCATTCTTTGATGAAGCTATTATTCGAGGTGAGCATGATGAAACCTGGACTGACCGCCTGGATCTGGATCCTTGAGAAGAAAGCATCGATCTGAGACGGATTCACACCTGGATAAGACTTGATCGTATGGATCAATCTATCCCATACTTCTTGGATATCCATTTCTCACCTGCTTTCACTCGTTTAGAAGAGACGAGTTTCCATATTAGCAAGTTATTGTGGAAAAAAGACCAGAATGTGGAAAAAGTAGGTGATTTCTTAGTTAGAGAGAAAGAGCGACTTGAGTTCCTTTGGCTGTGAGCTGGCGTTTCTTATTAACTTTTTCTAAGATACCAGCTGTTTCAAGCTTGCTGAAAGACTTATGGATGGTCGATTGAGGGATGGCTGTAAGGTTGACCATTTCAGTTACCCCTAACAATTCATGAGGTAAGAGTGCTCGAAGGATAGCTTTATCATTTTCTGTAAGAGATGGGATATCACTCTGCGGGTCTTTTTGAGCATCAAGATCACGTAAGAGACTGATAGTGACCACTGATCCATGATTGATATTGTCCTCGATCTTGATGGTACCGTGAGAGAATCCCAAGATTTCTTTCACAAGAGGAAGACCTGAGCCAACACCACGAATATATTTCTTCATCGGCTCACTTGCGGAAGTAAAACCTGGCTCTTGAGCTCGTTCTTTATCTTTGATCCCAGGACCTTGATCCGCAAAACGGATCGTATTCCCTTTATCAAAGATAGAAACGACTGGTTCATTGAAGTTCGCATGGATGAAATTCTCGGCAACTTCACGAATGACCGTATAAGGGATCAGACCACCACGCTGCTGAGCTTCTTTATAGGTGATAGAAGCAATGTCTTCGATGAATTGATGAGTAGGACCACCTGGAATCTGTACGATCTGCGGAGTGCTCTGCAAGGTATCATAGATGGCTACTACTGCGATTGATTCTATATGGTCGTAGTTGAAATCCTTTTGATCAATCGCACCTTCAACAGATGAAGAACCAGCTAGACCTGAAGGGTTCAACCCACCATTGGTCACTCGAGGGTGAGCGGTAGTATCGCTTGGATAAGAAGAAAGAGGCAGACCTTCATTCGATTGTTCTTGTGAGCGATCCATCGTTAGGGCAGTTCCTTACCTGATTCCCCTTGTTTTCATAAGTTTTCACATAATACTACGTTGTTGATAGTCAAATTATGAGCAAATCTCACTTTATCGGTAAGATATTCAAGTAACTTTTCTTTACTTTTCCACTAGTTTTCACAAAATTGTTGAATTATTCATATATAGATTTCGCTTTTTCAACCTTTTATGCGAAAAATGTTGAAAAACATGAAAAATGATGATGAAAAATGAATACAAGATCGTAGAGAACCGCGCATTAATATGGAAAACTCATCAGTAATTCAAATGGATCGGTCTTTTTGAAGCCACTTCTACTAAAGATGAAAACTGCACGTCAGCCAACATAATGACGGGCTTCATGAACGGTCATGTTTCTTCATCGATTATTTCAATATGATTGTATAATACCAGTTCAGATACTATTTTCTAAGGAATTGATCAAATTAAGGAAGCATAAGATCAGACCGCTTCGATCGAAGAAAAGTTCTTGACAAAACAGCAGGTTTTAAGAATTCAACACTCATTCATATATGATTTATTGACTTTTCAACTTTTTCAACATTTATACAAAATGGTAATGTTGAAAACTTTTTAAAAATCATCATTTATTATGGTGAGAGCGAAAAAATATTAGCTGCTCGATTCAAGGCAGCTGTACTGTTCAAAGGTGCTCATCATGAAGATCTCTATCCCTGTCGAAAACGGCTTCCTTCCCGACAAATATGGCAAGTATGCTCCGGCAAGCGAACAAAAATATGGTCATGCCATCTGCTCCTTCCCCATCACTATTGAAGAGGTTCCAGAAGGTACGCAGAGCCTTGCCCTTATGTTCATCGACTATGATTCAACGCCTGTTTGTGGCTTCACTTGGATCCACTGGCTCATGTGTGGCATCAGTCCTGATACCACGCTCATTCCTGAGAATGCGAGTCAAAACCCACAGCCTGAATGGCGCCAAGGTTTTAACAGCTTGTTCCATGATCTTGAGGCTGTCGACAACGATCTTACTGTTGCACAGGCCTATGAAGGTCCGTGTCCTCCCGATATGGACCACACCTATACGCTTCGCGTCTTCGCACTTGATACCGACCTCGATCTTTCTGAAGGATATTTCATCAATCAGCTCCACTGGGCGATGCAAGGTCACATTCTCGAGGTCGCTGAAGTAAATGTTCTAAGCCGTTCATAGGATAGGTTTATTGACTTTCAGAGAAACTGTTCCTACAATTTTAGGGCTATTCTAAAACTGAAAGGACAGGTAATGAAACGTACCTATCAACCAAATAATCGTAAACGTGCAAAGACCCATGGCTTCCGTGCTCGTATGTCCACTAAGGGTGGTCGTGCAGTTCTTTCTGCTCGTCGTGCTAAGGGCCGCAAGCGTCTCTGTGTGTAAAACGCCGTTCTATCGGACTTGTGCGTAAGACCATTAAGTCAAACACTGATATTTCAACTGTCTTCTCACACGGTAAGCGTTATAGCGTTTCAGGCATGACGCTCATCGTACTGAAGACACAAGAACACGGCCCATCAGGTCGTGTTGCTTTTATAGCAGGTAAAAAGAACGGGAATGCAGTGTGGCGCAATGCGGCGAAGCGTAGGATGAGAGCGCTTTGTTCTGAGCTTCAAGGGCCATGGTCTGGGCTCGACATCATCTTCCTAGCGAAGCGAAGCGTGTTGAACATTCCTTATCAAAAGCAGCTCTCCGAAGGTCAGCGAGCCATCATATCGATAACTCGTAATGCTGCAGAGCCGCTTCGATCATGAGAGTAATGCCTGATGAAGCGCTTCTTGAAACAGTTGTTAGCAGGTATCAGATCGCTTCCGACCAAGCTTGCTGTGCTCTGTATCAAGTTCTATCGGTTTGCCCTTTCACCGATACTCCCTCCGTCATGTCGCTTCACACCGACCTGTTCGGAATATAGTATTATTGCACTCAAACGTTTTGGATTTATCAAAGGTGCCTATCTCAGCATACGGCGCATAGCAAGATGTCATCCTGGCGGCGACTATGGATATGATCCCGTTCCTGAAACATTCTCGTTCAGACCGGGTAAGAAGGATTGAGAGGAATCACGTAAATGTGGGACGCGTTCAAAGATGCGATATTCGTCTGCATCGATTTCTTCTACAACTTCGTGCATGACTGGGGCCTTGCTATCGTCATCGTTACGCTGATCTTCCGTTTGGTTCTGTTCCCGCTCATGCAGAAGCAGATCAAATCGACCTTCCAGATGCAGAAGTTCAGCCCGCTCATGCAAGAGATCCAGACCAAGTATGCTGACGATAAGCAACGCCAATCAGCAGAGATGCAGAAGCTCTACGCTGAATCAGGGTTCAACCCACTGGCTGGTTGCTTGCCCATGATCCTGCAGATGCCTATCTTCATCGCGCTGTTCCAGGTTCTTTATGACATGAATAACCGTACTGGCGGTTCTGATTATACGTTCTACAATATCTTGCCGAACCTCGTTGCTTCGCCTTCGAATGCATGGGAAGCGGGCTTCGGTGCTTTTCTCCCCTATGGCATCTTGTTGATCATCTTTGCTGGTGCAACTTTCTTACCAACCTTATTACAGCAGGTCGGCACGAATAATCCGCAGAAGAATCAGCAGCTGTTCATGATGGTCATCATGACATTGATGATGTTATGGATCGGCTGGGGCTCCCCTGCTGGCGTTCTCTTGTTCTGGGCAACGTCTTCGGTCTTCGCAGTTGCACAGCAGCAGATCACGCTCAGCGTTCTTCGCCGCAAGGATCGTGAGCTTGAAGCTGCCGAAGTTGACGTCAAGCCAGTAC
Source organism: Anaerotardibacter muris (assembly GCF_943192915.1). Lineage (GTDB taxonomy): Bacteria > Actinomycetota > Coriobacteriia > Coriobacteriales > Eggerthellaceae > Anaerotardibacter > Anaerotardibacter muris. The sequence goes on along the minus strand of NZ_CALPCD010000005.1, from coordinate 137,088 downwards.
AGGTGGATGTTACGCGTAAGGTCAAGAAGCCTCGTCCTACCAAGAAGTCTAAATAACTGAAGTGAGTGGACAACGCTAGGTCGTTGTCCATTTTTATGCGGGCTCCTCCCTCTTTAGGGAGATTTGAATATAAGGAGAATCATGACTGAAGAAATGAATGAGAACGAAGAGTTCGAAACGGTCGAAGTAGAAGAAGAGATCATCGAAGACACAGGAGCGTCCGAAGCTTCTACGCTTACTGATGCAGAACTCGATCAGGTCGCTGACACAGCAATTGCTGCACTGAAGGACATCTTGAAATACTTCAATGTGGGTCAGGTCACTATTGATGAATATGAAGGCGATGAAGGTGAGCTGATCCTTGATATCACTGGTGACGATCTGGCGGTGCTCATTGGCCGTCACGGTCGCACGCTCGAATCTTTGCAGTTCCTCATCTCTGTTATCACTTCGCGCACTATCGGTTTCCGCTATCCTATCGTGGTGGATGTTGAAGGCTATAAGAGCCGTCAGCGCCAGAAACTGGAAGAGATCGCAGAGAATGCTGCTCATCGCGCTATTTCCCAAGATCGCGAGATCAAGCTGCGCCCCATGACCCCTTATGAACGCCGTATCATCCATATCACCCTACGTGATAATTCGAGTGTTGATACACATTCTGAGGGCGAAGGTCGTGGTCGACGCGTTGTTGTCACACCGCGCTAGTACTTCGTGTTTCACGTGAAACATCAAGGAACATCATGGGAATGAATCCCGCACCTACGATCGAGCAACAAGAGTTGCTCGATCTTCATTTGCAGCTCGTTCTTGAAGAGAATCAACGATCGAATCTGACGCGCATCACTGATTGGGAGCAGGGACAGCTGCTCCATATCGAAGACTCGCTCTTAGGTCTGCCTGAGTTGCTCAGCGCACCTGCAGGCCGTTATGGAGACCTTGGTACTGGAGGTGGCTTTCCTGGTCTTCCCCTTGCTATCATGTCTGGTCGTCAGACCGTATTGGTTGATTCCGTAGCGAAGAAGACGCAGGCGCTCGATCGTATCATCGAGCAGCTTGGTCTTCAGGATCAGGTACATACCTTTACGGGCCGCGCTGAGGAACTGGCATTGGACCAGCCCGAATCGTTCGCGGTCCTTACCGCACGAGCACTTTCTTCGCTTCCTTCGCTGCTCGAGCTTGCTGCCCCTCTGCTTCAGTTGGGCGGTCAGTTTATTTGCTACAAGGCCCAAGTCGATGATGCAGAGCTTGCTCAGGCTGCTCAGCTCGAAGAGAAGCTTGGTATGAAGCTCGTTTCAACACGCTCGGAAACGCTCTCTGATGGCACGACTCCCCGAAGCATCTTCGTGCTCGAAAAAGTGGCTGAGCCCACGGTAAAACTCCCCCGCCGACCCGGTATGGCTCAAAAGCGACCGTATAAGGCGTAACGCTTCTACATTTCCTCGATATCTTGTTTCACGTGAAACAGTTTATCGGTATACTTTTTAGTGATAATTCATGAAAGGAGCGTTCGTGGGATTATTCGACAGTCTTAAACGCAACTCAAAACCAGCACCGACTCGCCCTAACGAACAGCAGGAATCGCGTACCGCTAACTCCCCAACCCAACGTTATGATGAAGTGAACGAAGCCGCTCAGGTTGTCGAGCGAGATGTTCACGCGTCTTCAGGTGCTGAGGAAGCTGCGGTCTATATCAAGGCGAGTGGTGATGCCCCCGCTCCTGTTCACGTAGAAGAAGAGGTTTACGCTGAAGAGCCTATCGAGCCTGCGAAGGCTTCGTATGTGGCATTTCGCGATAAGGGACCTGTCTCTCATATCATCGGCCAGACTAAGATCTTAGCGATCATCAATCAAAAGGGCGGCGTGGGAAAATCCACTACGGCAGTGAACTTGGCTGCTGCTCTTGGTGCAGCTGGTAAAGAGGTCTTGCTCGTCGATCTTGACCCCCAGGGCAATGCAACGAGCGGGTATGGCATCGACAAGCGCGATATTGATCAGTGTGTGTATAACGTACTGTTGGGGGAGACCCCGATAGAGGATGTGATCCTAGCCGAGGTTGGTAAAGGTGTGGACGTTCTCCCCTCTACCATCAGCTTGGCGGGTGCAGAAGTCGAGCTCGTGAACGAGATGGCTCGCGAAAACCGCTTGAAGAATGCGCTCGGTACGCTCCGTGGTCGCTATGACTATATCCTTATAGACTGCCCGCCTTCGCTTGGCTTGCTCACTATCAATGCGTTGGTGGCTGCTGATAAGTTGCTCATTCCTATCCAGTGCGAATTCTACGCACTTGAAGGTGTGACAAAACTTCTTGATTCGATGAAACGTGTCAAAAGCGTGCTCAATCCAAGCCTTGATATCTACGGAATCGTGCTTACCATGTACGATGCACGCACGAACCTTTCTAAACAGGTCGTGGACGAAGTTCGTTCGTTCTTCGGCGACACGGTCTTCGAGACGGTCATTCCCCGTACTGTAAAACTATCTGAAGCTCCAAGCTATGGTCAGCCGATCCTCGATTATGCTCCTGAGAACAAGGGTACCGAGGCATATAACGAGCTGGCACAAGAGGTGATCAAACGTGGCTAAACAGAAAAGTGGTTTAGGCAAAGGACTCGGAGCGCTCTTCAACGACGCTCCAAGTTATTCAAAGAGCGAAACACCAAAGCAGGAAAAGAAACCTGCAGCTGTTGAAGAGATCGTTGAAGAAGTAGTTGAAGCTCCAGCCGAGGTTGCCGACGCTCCTGTTGCTGAAAAGGAAGCGGCGGACATCTACATCTCTGAAGACGCGCTCGAGCACGCAAAGGTTGTCGAGCGTGAAGCTCGCCCGGCTAAGACCACCAAGACTTCTACAAAGAAACCATCGTCTTCTAAGCGTCCCGCTCCCATAGCTTCAAGCCAATCGGGCGCGAAAAAACGGGCTTCTGAGAACGCCTCTAACGCCAAATCGGCTTCTAAGGTAGGTGCAAGTTCGTCAAAACAGGCAGAACCGCTTAAAACGGCTCCTGTGGCTTCTAGCGCAAAAACGACCCAAAAAGACGAAAAGGGCAGTGTCGCAGAAGTTCCACTGGCCCAAGTTCATCCGAATCCGAATCAGCCGCGTACCAATTTCAAGCCTGAAGAGATCGAAGAGCTTGCTGCCTCGATCCAGCGCAACGGCTTGATCAATCCTATTCTCGTCCGTCGCATGGGAGACCAATATGAGATCATCGCGGGCGAACGTCGCTGGCAGGCATGTCGCTCTCTTGGCATGGAAATGATCCCCGTCCATTTTTGGACGGCAGACGAAGATGAAGCGCTCGAGCTTGCTTTGATCGAGAATATCCAACGTTCCGATCTGAACCCCATCGAAGAGGCGTATGGCTATAAGCGTCTTATGGAACGTCGCGGTATGACGCAATCTGAAGTTGCTCAGGCGGTTTCCAAGGGTCGTTCGACCATTGCGAACGCGCTTCGTTTGCTCGACCTGCCCGAAGAAGCTCAGCAGCTGTTGTTCGAAGAGAAGATATCTGCAGGTCATGCTCGTGCGATCTTGTCAGTTCCCACCGTTGAAGGTCGTAAATCCCTTACGAACAAGTTGATGGAAGAGAAGCTGAGCGTACGCGAGACCGAAGCTATCGCTCGGTTGTTGGCCGGTCGCGAGAAGAGCAAAGATGCTCCTTCCACGCGCGTTCCTGCTCCAGCAAGCTTCAAGAAGGCTGCTCGCAGCATGTCGAAAGTTCTTGCGATGCCAGTCCGTGTCAAGACCGTTCAAGGCAAGAATAAGATCGAGATCCAGTTCAAGGACGAAGACGAGCTACAGCGTGTTGTGGCTGTTCTTACCGAAAACGCCTAAGCGCATCGAACATAGACTGACCAAAGCCCCTGTTCAGGGGCTTTTCTTATGAAAGGGGAGTCTTTGGGATGCTTGCTCCTGACTCGGGGCTATAGGGCGAAGAGGAATCTGTCATGATCTGTCCAGTTCAAGAGAGGAGCTTGTTCTTGAGCTGTCCGCAAGCGCCATCTATGTCCGAACCGCGCGAGTTGCGGATGGTGGTCTCGATCCCAACACGGGTGAGCACGTTTTTCCAGTGGGTGATCATGTCCTTTGAGCTGGGCTTGAAAGCTGAATGATCCACGTCATTCAAAGGGATGAGGTTCACATGGCACATGATGCCACGAGAGAATTCGATCAAGGATTCGAGCGCCGCATCCGTGTCGTTCACCCCGTTTATCATCAAATACTCGAAGCTCACGCGACGACCAGTCTTTTCTTGGTAGAACTGCAAAGCTTGCTTGAGTTGGGGGAGGGTTTGAGCGCTGCAGCGTGGCATGAGCATGTCTCGGATGACTTGCTCAGCTGAATGAAGAGAAACGGCCAGCGTGTACTGATGAGGATCTTCTGCCAGGCGTTCTATACCAGGAATGATCCCGCAGGTCGAAACAGTGATGTGGCGTGCACCGATGCCGAAGCCCTTCTTTGAATTCAAGAGATCGAGCGCTTCGATCGTAGCGTCGTAGTTCAGGAACGGCTCGCCTTGACCCATCGAGACCACATGGGAAACACGAGCGTTGAAATCATCTTGGATGAAAGCGACTTGATCCACCATTTCCCCTGATGAAAGGTCGCGTGTGAGGCCTTCGGTGCCGGTAGCGCAGAATGCGCATGCCATGGGACAACCTACTTGTGTCGAAAAGCATACGGTGAGCGATCGCAGATCACCATCGGAACCTTCTTTGAAGACTGGAATGCCGACCGATTCCACGCGCGCTCCATCAGCTAGCTCAAAGCAATACTTGCGCGTTCCATCATTCGAGATCTGCTTGTCGATCAGCTTTGCTGGAATGAGCGGATAATCCTTGGCAAGTGCTTCACGAAAGGCTTTCGGCAGGTTCGTCATCTCATCATAGCTGGATGCCTGCTTCACGAAGAGCCATTGGATCAGCTGGTCAGCCCGGTATTTCGGCTGCCCCAACTGCTCGCATAGTTCATAGATCGCAGCAAATGAAAGTGATTTGATCGGTGTTGGCATGGGCTCCCGCTCGTAGTTCGAAGACAATTGCTAGGGCAATTATAAAGCGTAATAGGGCAGTGCCACGAGGTTTGTTATACTCAAAGTGTCCTTCGCGCTTCACAGCGCACCCAACTCAGCTCATCTCAGAAAGCGAGTTCAATGGCTGTCACGGTTATTCCTCAAGAAACGTCCGTAGCTCTTCTTGCTGGCGGCAAGAGCGGAGAGCGCGAGATCTCGCTCGCATCAGGCAAGGCTGTTCACGATGCCTTGGTAGAGGCAGGCTTCAACGTTACCCAGATCGATCCAGCAAGTAAGGATGACCTGGTAAGACTAGTGAGCGGGAACTATGACGTGGCCTTCTTGGCGCTCCATGGGAAATTGGGCGAAGACGGCACCATCCAAGGAATGCTCGAGATCCTCGAACTTCCTTATACGGGTCCGAATGTGTGGTCGAGCGCTACAGCGATCGATAAAGCGAAGACCAAGACCGTCTATGAACGAGTGGGCGTTCCTACGCCGAAGTCGATCTTGCTCGAAAGCCCGGATGATATGTCTGCAGAAGAGGTCGTGCGTGACTTCGGCACCACCTGCGTGATCAAGGCGGCCACTGAAGGCAGCGCACTGGGCGTATACCTGTGCGACGGCCTCGAGCAGATCGAAGAAGCGCTGGAAAATGTGTTCCAGATCGACGATAAAGTGCTGGTCGAAACGCTCATTGAGGGCGTGGAGTACACGGTCGGTGTGCTCGGGACGCAGCAGCCACAAGTGCTTCCCGTTATCCAGATCATTCCCATCAACGAATTCTACGATTTCGAATCCAAGTATGCCGAAGGCGGTTCCAAGCATGTTTGCCCTGCTCCGCTTTCTGATGAATTGACGCAAAAGGCCCAGGAAATAGCTCTTTTGGCGCATCAGGGTCTTGAATGTGAAGGTGTTTCGCGCACGGACCTGCTTCTGGATGAGAACGGAAACTTCTGGGCCCTAGAGACCAACACCATCCCTGGCATGACCGCCACCTCGCTTTTACCTGACGCAGCAAGCAGTATTGGCATGAGCTTCACAGACCTGTGCGTATATCTGATCGAAGACGCGCTCGCTAATGCGTAGTGCAGGGAAGCCCTATAGGGCGCCATGTAGCCAGTAGAAAAGATATTTGGCCGGAGATGTTTGGCTCGATGATCAGCTAGAATACGCCGCAAGATCGCATCGCGAAGATGATGGCAGCAACCACAACGATGATGAAACCCCAGCTTGCAACCGTGCAGCCTACTCGGCTCTTACGCGCTTGAGCAACCAGCTTGTCCGTAGAAGAGCGCTCGCTCTTCAAGATGATCGAACCTTTCTTCACCGAAGGCATTGGTACGCGTCCTGTAGGTACCCACGACCCTTTGCTCGAGAGAACGCGTGAGACGCCGTCTGCGCCTAGATCGATAGCGGGGCGGACTCCCTTTGCCAGTTGCTCTCCAATGGTCTTCACGAACGCGGAGAACGCTTCTTCGTGCGCTGGGTCATAAGCGAAGAGTGCGACTTGCCCCGAAAAGGTACCCGGCTTCGGCTCTTCTGTGAATATCACACAGGCGAGCAGCGCCACAACGCGCCAGCCCTTCGCTTCGTACACGTCGATCTTTTGCGCTATCTTCTCTGAAAGCACGCCCATGCGAAAGCCGAACGGATTCACGATCCATGCTTGGCGCTTCGAGCCAGAGTAATCCATTTCGATGGTGTAAGGGTCGCCAACCAGGTTGTCTGCACCCATGAAGCCTGAAGCCGCCTTGCGGTCGGGGCACGAAAAGTCAGTGTAGGTCCCGAAATATCCGATCTCTGACATGTTTTCTCCTCGGTCTCATCTGATAGTGGGCGGTCAAACTCCGTATAAATGATAGTCTTACCAGTATGGAAAAACAAAACAAGACCGCTGAGTCACGGCTTAAAACATACATTCTCGAAAATACCCCTGATCGCATCGTCGAGCGCTACGCTTCCTTGAAGGAATATGCCGAAGCGAACCAGTTCGGCGCGCTCGATGAAGACGTGGTGGTGCTCGATACCGAGACCACGGGGTTTTCTTTCAATCACGACGAGCTCATTCAGATCGCGGCTGCGCGCATGCGTTTTGGCGAGATAGTGGAGTGGTATGTCACCTTCGTGAATCCAGGAAAAGAAATACCTGATGAAGTTGCATATCTTACGAATATTCACGCTGAAGATGTGGCCGATGCGCCAGACCCAGATACCGCCCTTGCTGGTCTGGTCGACTTTGTTGGCGACTCACTGGTGGTCGCGCATAATGTGGGTTTTGACCGCACGTTCGTAACGAAGCGCAAAGCGGGCGAAGCGCTGAAGGATAACATCTGGATCGACTCGCTCGACCTAGCACGCATCGCCTTGCCACGGCTCAACTCCCATCGTTTGCTCGATCTGGTTCGCGCCTTCGGTGGAGCAGATTCGACCCACCGCGCCGATGACGATGTGGCTGCAACATGCCTGGTCTATCGCATCTTATTGGCTGCAGTGGCCAAGATGCCCGAATCGCTGGTGAAGCACATCGCGAACATGGCTGATGTCGAGCGCTGGAATACGGTATACGCGTTCAAGGAGCTAGCGAACCCTGATGCTCCTGATTACTCACTGGCCAGATCGCGTCGCGCAGATGTTGCTCTGCTCCAGCCTGAGAACAGCACGCAGCGACCAACGCTAGCATCATCCCACGATGAACCCTTGGAATGTTTCACAGAGAACATCGCTGAACAGGAAGAAGAGGGGGGTCGCCCGCTCAAATTCGTGAGCGATGAAGAGCTTGCTAATGCATTCGAACCGGGCGGGATCTTGGGCGGCCTCTACGAAGATTATGAGCCCCGCGAACCCCAAAAGCTCATGGCGCTTTCTATCCAGCATGCCTTGCGCACCGGTCAGAATGCCGCCATCGAGGCGGGCACGGGTGTTGGAAAGTCCATGGCATACTTGTTGCCGCTCGCTCTGCTCGCAAGGGAGAACGGTGTCACTACAGGTGTTGCTACGAAGACCAACACGTTGCTCGACCAGCTCATCAACAAGGAATTACCGCTGCTCAAGGAAGCTTTAGGCGTTACTTTCGCGTCGCTCAAGGGCTTCACTCACTATCCTTGCCTGCGCAAGATCGAACAAGTGAATGCTCGTGGTCCACAAGAGATCTTGGTGAACAATCAGATGGTCGATCAGGCGCCAGCTCTGGCCACGTTGCTCTCATTCATCGAGCAAACCGATTATGACGATCTTGATGGGCTCAAGCTGAATTTCCGCGCCTTACCGCGCTATCGCATCGCCTCTACGAGCACGGAGTGCTTACGCAGGAAATGTCCCTTCTTCGGCAAGACCTGTTTCGTTCATGGCGCCCGTGATCGGGCACAACATTGCGACATCGTCATCACGAATCATAGCCTACTATTCTGGGATGCGCGTTTCGAGCACGGCTTGCTGCCGCCCATTCGCTACTGGGTGGTCGATGAGGCGCACAACGCAGAAGAAGAAGCGCGCCATGCGTTCTCAACAGGTCTTTCGTCTGATTTCGTAAAGAGCATCATTCGGCGGTTGACCTCGGATTCCGCGCGCTATAATCCGCTCATTCGCGCAGAACGTGTGGAAGTGGGCCAAGAAGCTCATACGCTCTTATCCTCGCTGCTCTCGAAGGCGCGCAACGCTGGCGTGGCATTCGCTATCGCTGCCGAAGAGTATTGTTTGAGCGTGAAGGATCTCCTCTATTTCGATACGCGCAAGAAGAACCAAAGCTATGAATATCTTGATCTGTGGCTCAACGATGAGATTCGCGCCAGTTCTGTCTACCAAGGGGTAGTAGGCTGCGCGAAGTCCATGCTCGAGACGCTCGAGAAGATGATCAAAGCCATCCGCGATGTGGTCGCATATTTCGAAGAACTCGAACATTCTTCGGGCCCTCAGCGCGAGATCGCTCTGCTCGCTCTTGAATTGCGCGAGCTCTATGAATCGATTGAGACGATCTTCTTCACGAACAAGGACAATCGCGTCTATTCGGTGCGTCTCAATCGTTCGAAAGACCAGCTCAAAGACACGTTCTTGTCTCAACCATTGAACGTGGGTCAGAATCTGGATGAATCGTTCTATCCCGAGACCGATACGGTCATATATACCTCGGCCACGCTCTCGGTGGATAATTCGTTCGATTCTTTCGTGAATGCGCTTGGCCTTGCGAGCGATCCTGAAAAGCCCACCGAAGTGCTGCAGATCGAATCGAGCTACGATTTCGATACGAACATGCGCGTTTATTTACCCACCGACATGCCTGAACCGCAAGATTCGGCATATTTGCCCACACTAGAGCAGTTCCTTGCTCGACTGCATCTGGCACAGGGGGGCTCGATGTTGACGCTCTTCACCAATCGTAAGGAGATGGAGCGCTGCTTCGATGGTGTGAATCCCCAGATAAAGGCAGCAGGATTGCGATTGGTCTGTCAAAAATGGGGAGTCTCCGTGAAAGGTTTGCGCGATGATTTCCTCAAAGACGAACACCTGAGCCTTTTTGCGCTCAAGAGCTTCTGGGAGGGTTTCGACGCACCTGGATCGACCCTAAAAGGCGTGGTCATTCCTAAGTTACCTTTCGGTCTGCCAACCGATCCGCTCTCTTGTGAGCGCGAACTTCACGACAGTCGCGCTTGGTCGCATTACTCGCTTCCGCAGGCTGTCATCTCCATCAAGCAAGCGGTAGGAAGGCTCATTCGCACGTCTACCGATAAAGGCATCGTGGTGTTGGCGGACAAACGCCTGCTCACCAAGTCTTATGGGAGGAAGTTCCTCAATTCATTGCCCACCAAGAACATCGTTTCGTTGACCATGGACGAGATCATTGAAGAGATCAAAGCGCAACAATAACGAGCAGGACTCCTTGCATCTGGTCGAGATCTCGCAGGGCCGTCCCAACGAGATCTCTTTCAGCGTGCTCGATAACAAATCGGCACATTCGTCAAACGGTCGCGGTCTGTTCGCCCGTTTTCGTCGGAAGAACAAAGGCAGCTACGAAGGGTTCGGGCCTTCTATGGCGCTCGGTAGTGGCGAGAACGCCGCTCTCAAAGATGCGCTCACCAGCGATCAACAAGGCAATAACGCTCCGGCGACCCCAGTTCAGCAGGCAGCTTCCTCGCGGGGAAAGCATGCTCAGCCAGCGCAAAAGCGCTTCGGACGCAAACAAGAGGAAGTTCCTTTCTTGCCCAACGCATCGGGCTTCAGCGCTGAAGCTCATGCCGAGATCGGACGCAGGCAGAAGCGCCGTGCCCGCAGCCGCTTCATCAGCATGGCGCTGGTGGTGTTGGTGGTAGCGGTCCTTGCATCCATTGGCGGCACCTGGGCCTATCAGGAATACGAGAAGAACCGTTCGAACCGCGAGCTCATCAATGAAGCATGCTCCTACATCGAGCAGAGCGATCAGACGCTGGTCGCCATCGACGAATTCTTCTCGCAACCCTTCGGAGAGGACACCATTGCGCGTGCCGAAGAGCTCCAGTCTCAAATTCCTGGAGCGCTCGATCTGTTGCAAAAGGCCAAGACCTATGCGGATCGCGCCAATGATGCCATAGAGAGCACGAGTGCGGACAAGGAAGCGGCAGAGACCGCGCGCAATACCATTGTTTCACGTGAAACAATGCTCCAGCTTGCAGACCAGAAGCTCGCCGTTGACATCAATGCGAAGCGTTCGCTCGATGGAATGGAGCTGATGGAGACCAATATCGATGACGCGCAATCACTGCTCGCTCAGGGTGCGAGCGCGGTGAAGAACACTTCGCCCGAGACCGTCGCACAGTCGACCGAATGGCTCATGGAAGCTCGAACGAAGCTCGAAGAAGCTCAGACTGCACTGAATGAAGTGATCGAACGATTCCCTAACGGCGATTTCGCCATCTATACGGATTACCTGGCAAAACGTCTAGAGGAGATTGGATTTGGCTTGCTCTCGAACGAAGCGATCCTCATTCAGGATCGTCAGACCGCCGAGAGCAATAACGATCGGTACAACGCTGCAGACCGCGAGGCAGTCGAGCTGGCAAAATCGTTCCCCGATCCATTCGCGCAGCCTCTCATCGAAGCCTATACGCAGGAATCTGCGAGCCTCGATGAACAGCTTACGAAGCTCCGTAGTGACGTGGGTGGCTACGATTCCTTCCTGCGCTCATATCTGGGCAACGAGACCCAGAAATAGCATTCGCTCAGGCGAGGGAATGCACAGTAAAACCGCCCAAAACTCAAATTGAACAGATTCTAGTTCGAGGGTCGGTTGCATACCTAAATAGCGTATACTTGAAATCGTGTATTTTTTGCGCAAAGAACGTATCTCTTCGCCTGTTGCGAAGGGTTTGGGAATCAAGGAATTTGAGAAGAAGCACGAGAGGGCATTTTATGGCTGAAATGATGGACGATATCGCACATCTTTCCCAAGAAATCGGACCACGTCCCGCGGGCACGGAAGAGGAACAGCAAGCGGCCCTCTACATCGCGGACGAACTTCAGAAGAGCGCCGGCTTTTCCACCGTGGTCGAAGACGTGTCCTGTGCGTCGAACGGCAATACGGTTCGTCTCATCTGTTTCGCTGTCGCCTTCCTCTGTACCCTCCTTGCAGTCATCCTCCCCGTTCTTTCCATTCCTTGTTTCATCATCAGTCTGCTCATCGCAGTGCTCTTCGCGTGCGAAGCTCTTGGCAAGCCCATCCTTTCTCGCTTCTTGCGCAACGGCGTGAGCCAAAACGTTGTAGCGAAGTACAATCCCACCTCCATCGCGAACGCGAACAAGCGTCGCAAGATCATCTTGGTCACGCACTATGACAGCTCTCGCGTCCAGACTGAATATCAGGGTGTCGTTGGTCGTTATCTGCCCATCATCCGTATCGCTGAAGCCATCTCGCTGGTGGTCGCTCCGCTCGTGCTGCTCATCAAGATGGTGTTCTTCGCCAGTGAAGCTGGCGGATTCGCTATCGTGCTCACGGTGCTTCAGGTGCTTTGCCTTATCGTCATGGCTCTTCCGCTGGCAAGTGTTATCAAGACGCGTTTTTCGCCCTATAACGAAGCAGCCAACAATGATGCTGCAGGTGTTGCAGTGCTGCTCGATGTAGCGCGCACGGTCGGAAATGGCCTGGTCAGCGCTGAGGAAATGGCAGAGCGCGCTGAGCAAGCTGGCGTTGAGATCCACGGTGAAGAGGCTGCCCGCGAAGCGGGGGTCATGCCTGAAGATGTCGAAGTGACCTATCAGGTTCGCCCGCGTGATGCTCAGATGACTCCCGAAGAATCACTGGCTGCTGCGAAGGCGGCCATCGCTGCATTGACGGGCAAGCCAGTAGCAGACAAGGTCCCGCTTTCCGATATTTCGTCGCGTTTGGTGCAACATGGTGAATTCTTCGACACTGAAGAGGATGTGGCAGCAGCAGCTCCGCACTTCGAAGTGGAGGAGGAAAATGAGGCCCGCCTCTATACCCCTCCTCGTCAAGACGCCGCCTCTGCAAATGCTCCTTCATCAGCGGCTCCAGCTGCAAAGTCTACCGAATCCCAAGCATCTGCTGCAGCAGGTTCTGAAGAGACCGAAGCACCCGAATCGTTCGTGCGCGAATCCGTCGAAGCTCTTCAGCCAGGCTTGACTGGCATGGACAGCTCCTATCAGAAGCAGGTTCCTTCTTGGGCAAAGGCTGCTCAGGAAAAAGCACACGCTAACAAGCCCGATCTGGCAAACGCCTCGAGCGTTTCCCGTTCTCGTTTCGCGGATGCGCCTGCTGCGAAGATGTCCGATGCAGCACGTCGCCGCGACAATACGCCCGGTACAGTCTTCGATCGTGCCGGCGAAGCTTCTGAAGCAACGGACGAAGAGAATGTTGCGCGTGAAACGATCCAGCAGCCTGAATCAGAGTTGTCCAAGCGATTGGCCGCTCTGCGCAGCGAGATCGATAGCGCCGCTGATGCTGCAGCCCCAGCTTTGAAGGCTGAAGTGGCCGAAGAGGTTGTCGTTGACGACCAGCCAGTTTCAGCCGAGCCTGTTTTTGTAGAAGAAGAGATCCAAGAAGATCCAGTGCTCATCGAAGACGTTGAGCCTCACCGCCAAACTACGGTCGAGGTCATCGAGCAGGAAGAGGCACGCACCTCCGCTCGTGCTCGTTCTTCTCGTCGTTCGGCCCAGAAGAACAATATCGGCGGATTCTTCGGCCGCGCATCGAGCATGGTCAATAGTGTTTCGTCCAAGGTCGCGAACCTCAAGGGTAATCGCGGTCATGAAGATGATGTATATGATGAATACGACGAATACGAAGACGATGTAGTGCTCGTCGAAGAAACGTTCGGCGACGTAGAGGGCCACACGGTATCGATGCCGCCGATCGATGTCATGCAAATTGAAGACGACCATGCTATCGAAACTGTTGCGCTAGACGAAGCGGTAGCTGAAGAGACCTATGAAGATCAGGGTGCTGAACAGGAGATCTACGAGGAGGAACCTGTTGTTGCTGAAGCGCAGTTCGTCGAGATCGAGCAGCCCGCAGCCGAACCCGTTTCTCCGATCATGGGCATGGAAGAGATGACCTCGGATCTGCCTCAGATCCAGCAAGAGACCGTTACTACCGAAGACGACGACCAGCCGGATCGTCACGTTATCGTTCTGCCTGATGTTATCGCTCCCGTTGCGAACAATATGGAAGGAGCCAAGCAGCGTGCTCCTATGGCTGCGGATCCTGATAGGACCCAGCCGCAGGCTCCAGCGCTCCTTTCCAATATGCTTCCCCAGATCGGTGACGATGGTGCACCTGTGCGCGTGAGCACTGGTGTCGAAACTGTTCAGAGCCGTACGGTAGTGAAGCCGCTTGGCGGTCTTGACCTGCCCGATTTCAATACCAACGATTTCGAGCGCATCGTTCCCGAGACGGTAACTTCTGTCCAGTCCACCCTTACCATCCCTGCGATCCCTCCCATCGAGGATGCGACCGCCGCAGCTGGTTCAGCAGGTAGCACTGGTTCATTCGCTACGGTCACCAATGAACTTGTTGAAGAGAGCGTTAGCGAAGCCGACTTCGTAGAAGACGCCGATGATTCAGTCTTCGAAGAAGGCTTTACCCAGACGGGCGCTTTTGCAGGTCCTGACTACGTGGAGATGCCGCAATCTCGCGTTGGTCGTTTGTTCGGCCGCTTCGGAAAGAAGAAGAAACAGCAGGAAGAGCAATCGATCCGTGAATGGGTCGATGTTGATAGCTCCTACGAAGCTCGCGCAGTGGGCAAGGAGCGCGGCAGCTGGGAAAGCTTCCGCAACGAAGACGAAACTGACATCTTCGAGATGGACTTCGAAGAGACCGATGATGGTCGCGATTGGAATGGCGGTGCGTTCTCTTTGCAGAGCCTGCGCAATCGTGTGAGCGGTACGCCTGAAGATGCCGATGTCGAAGTCGATGAATTCGCAGAGATTGGCGTCGTGCAAGGTCGTGGCTCGGTCAAGCGTTCTGTTCCTAAGGACGTGAAGATCACCGAAGAGATCAATAACGAGATGCGCTTGCTGCGCGATTTCCGCCACCCCGACATCGATACTGAAGTGTGGTTCGTTGCGCTTGGCGCTGAAGAGGCGCTCAACTCTGGTATGCGCGCGTTCATCGATGAACATCATGATGAACTGAAGGGCGCGATCATCGTGAACCTTGAAGGTCTTGGTGCAGGTCAGTTCTCGTTCATCGATGAAGAAGGCGAATACCGTCCCACTAAGGTGTCCTCACGTATGAAGCGCCTGCTGCGTCAAGCATCAGAGCGTAGCCGCGTTCCCTTCGAGACCAGCAAGCTGCTTAGCCGTAATACCGCAGCTCACGTGGCTGCTCAGCGTGGTTTTCAGGCTATGACGTTGGCTGGCATGGACGACAATCAAACGGCTTATTATGCAAGCCTGAGCGATACGCTCGAGAACGTTGAGCCTGCCACCTTGGAGCAAAATTCTCGCTTCGTGCTCGAGTTGCTCAAAAGCGTTTAAGTAAATACCGAAATTACGCTTGTAATACCTGGTCAAAACGCTACAATGGGTAATGCATATTGAACATGTCTTAATTCGAGACACCAATCCATGGAAAGAGGTTTTTTATGGCAGTAGTTGGTTATTGCGTGAAGTGCAAAGGCAAGAAGGAAATGGTCAACCCTCAGGAAGGCGTTACCAAGAACAACCGCATCATCACCAAGGGCACCTGCCCCGACTGCGGCACCAAAATGTCTCTCATCGGCGGTCTCAAGAAATAGCTCTAAGCCGCTGATTTCATAACAAGAAAAGGACGACTTCGGTCGTCCTTTTTTATTGGGACACTTCGGGGACAGGTCCTATTTTGCCCCGGACACTTTGGGGACGGGTCCGTTTTTGTCCCGGACAGTTCGGGACCTGTCCCCAATTTGTCTGGGGCGGGTTTACCCCCAGCCTCGAGCTGCTTGCGTTTGGGGTATGCTAATGATGACCAGAGAGTGACCGCCCATAGCAGCGGTTATTGCGTGATCATGAAGGAGCAGCCATGCAGCATCAATGCAAGATAACGGTTCTTGAGACAAAATGCTTTTCTGATCTGCAGGAAGAATATCTTGCGAACCCGCAGAGCGGTCCGTGTCCGTGTTTCAAGGTGGGGGATGAGTTCCTGTTCCAGCGCACGTCTGAACACGACGACTACTATCATCTTGGCATTGGCACGCGTTTGAGCGACGGCGGAAATTGGCCCTGCGGTGAAGCATGGGATGCCATCAATCGTTATATCTACACAGCACTTCAGGGTGGATCGATCATGCATCAGTGGACGCGCGATGAGCGCTTGATGATCGGTTGCTGCAATGATGGTACGCGTCCGGTCGTCTTCAAGATCGAACGTATCGATATTCCTGAAACTGAAGAAGAAGCCGAATGGCTCGCCAAACAAGACTTCACTAACAATCCTGAAGACGCTTACGTAGGCTAAAGTACGCAAGCTCAGGCCGAACACTTTAGGGACGGGCCAGAGGTCCCATTTGGTAATTCTGGCCTGTCCCCATTGTGTCCCGGACACTTTGGGACACTTTGGGGACGGGTCCGTTTTTGTCCCGGACAGTTTGGGACCTGTCCCTGATCTGTCTGGGATAGAGCCTTTAAGTTGGACTCTTTATGTGAGGACTAGGCGTGAGACTAACATTCAAGTGTGAAATGGTGTAAAGTAGCATATACTTTGATATCAAAGTAATTTGTCAATCAACAGCTGCGAAAAGAGGATCGCATGCAGCAAGAAGAAAAGACCGAACTTGCGCGTTGGCTTACGCACCATCTTGTTAACGAATTTCGTGAACATGGTATGGCAGTGCCGAGCGATGTTGTGCATATCGCGGCAGACCCGAATGCCACGTTCGAGCATTTGTGGCTTTCGTTCCGAGCGCTCGTTAACATGCGGCCCGCTCGGCCTACCACCTGCGAGTTTCTCGTGAAACAAGACCTCTTGCTGGCAGCCATGATCAACGACGCAGGCATCACTACGCTTGCCGCCGCCGAACCTGCACCTGAAACTGAACGCATTCGTTTGTGGCGCGGCGACATCACCACGCTGGCTGTTGACGCCATCGTGAACGCTGCGAACTCGGGCATGACGGGCTGTTGGCAACCGCTTCATTACTGTATCGACAACGCAATCCATACGTTCGCTGGTATCCAGCTGCGCGCTGAAATGGCTGAGCTCATGCAAGCGCAAGGTCATGAGGAGCCCACTGCCCATGCGCGCATCACTTCGGCATACAATCTGCCTGCCAAGCACATCGTTCATACGGTCGGCCCGATCGCTAGCGGACATCCTACCGACCAGCATCGTCGTGAGCTTGCGCAATGCTACACTGCATGCCTCGACCTTGCAGAGGCCAACGGTTGTCTTTCCATCGCGTTTTGTTGCATCTCCACGGGCGTCTTCGGCTTCCCGCAAGAAGAAGCAGCTCGCATTGCGGTCGACACGGTTCGCGCTTGGCTCGCTAACCATCCTGGATCTTCGATCATCGTTGTGTTCAATGTGTTCGGCGAAGCAGACGAGACCATCTATCGCACCATCTTGAATATCTAAGGAGCACCTATGCAACCTGCTTTCATATTCACCCGACCTCAAACGCCTGAACAGCGTGCTGCATCGATCACGAAAGCGCGAGAATTGCTCGCCAATGCTGAGCGTGTGCTCATCGGAGCTGGTGCAGGTCTTTCAACTGCTGCCGGACACGATTATGGTGGCCAGCGCTTCAAGGAAACGTTTCCTGCATTCATCAAGAATTACGGCATTACCGACATGTATTCGGGTGGATTCTACCCTTATCCGACCGAGGAAGAGAAGTGGGCTTATTGGGCGCGTCAGGCCACGGTGAACTGTTTGGGAGAAGACGCGTTGCCGCTCTATCGAGAGCTCTTCGAATGGGCGAAGAAGCGCGACTATTTCGTGGTGACCACCAACGTCGATCTGCAATTCGAGAAAGCCGGTTTCAACCCTCAGCGCATCTTCGAACCTCAAGGAAGCTACGACACCATTCAATGCAGTACGGGTGAACATGGCATCAAGAATGCGACAGAGCTCTTCGCTGCTATCGAGGTCGATACGAACAAGGGCGAGCGCACGCGCATCACGGATCCATCGCTCGTTCCTATGTGTGAGGTGTGCGGATCGCCGATGGAGATGCATTTGCGCGTGGATGGATCATTTGTACAAGACGATGCTTGGTATGCAGCGCAAGAGCGTTACAAGCGATTCGTGGAGGAGATCCCTGAAAAGCCTACGCTGTTGCTCGAATTGGGTGTGGGCTGGAATACTCCTGTGTGGATCCGCATGCCATTCGAAACCATCGCACGTGAAACAGGCAGTCCGCTGGTACGGATGAACTACGACGAAGCCGCTGTCGACAAGTCGCTCCCCAAGGCAGTTGCCATCGAAGGCGATATCGCCGAGACCTTTCCAGCGATCACGCAATAGCCAATTGGACATTTAAGCGCTCGGACTCTAAATGAATTCGTTAAGCTTCAGCCTGAATACCATCAGTCAATGAATCATCAGCTACAAGATCTTTGCCAGATTTTCGAAAGGTGATGGCTACGAAGATCATGCCGAGTGCGAAGGTGAAGAGCGAAGCGGCCAAGAGCGACCAGATCGCACCGTCAAGCCCAAAGAGCACGCTGCCCGCCACGATGCATATCGGAAGCATTACTCCTCGTGCAATAGCCATCGCATTAGAAGCAATACCCTTAGAGCATGCCTGGAAAATACCTGTGATCAGCCCTGATCCTGAATCGAACACGAGTGCGAGCGCCTGTGCGCAGATGATCACTGCGCCAATGGTAATAACCGTTTCGTCTGCCGAGAACCATCCCGCAACCATGCTGCTGTTCATGATCAGAATCGTGCAAAGCAGAGCACAAAACCCAACAAGATAGAATGCGGTCATACGAACGATGTTCTTCACGCGATCTAGGCGTTTTGCGCCCCATGCGCCTGCGATGAGCGGAACGACACCTTCATAAAGCCCCATTGTGATCACTTCTAACAATTGTACGATCGTTTGCGCGATGCCGAAGCCTGCAACCACCGCAGTGCCATACGATACAGCTACATTGTTGAAGATGAGGGCTGCACCGCCCATCATGATGAGCATGATGAAAGCCGAAGAGCCAACCTTACCAATGTCGGCAAGATCCTTTTTCCTGAGTGCGCAGCAATCGAGTGGATTCAAAGAAAGAGCTTCGTTTCCGCTGATGATCAGTAAGAAATAAACGCACGTTGCTATATTCGCAATGATCGTAGCTATTGCTGCCCCTTGAAGGCCCATTCCAAAGACGAAGATGAAGATCGGGTCGAGCGCGATATTCACCACCGCACTTAGCACCAGGCCAGCAGATGCTTGCTTAGAAAGCGTGATCGAGCGCAATAGCTGGGCACCTACCATAGCCAATACTACGAATGGCGCTCCGCAACAGTAAACGATCAGATACCCCTTCAGTACTTCGTAGATCTCGGCGTTTGCTCCAAGTATCGCAAGCACGGGGTCTATGAAGGCTATGAGTGCGATTCCTGCAAGCAGTCCCAAACCAAGTGCAGCGAAGACTGCAAAAGACGAACCACCTCGTGCGGCTGCTCTCTCCTGAGCGCCAAGCTTTCGGGAAATGAACGTGCCCACACCTATTTCAAGAAACGTAGACAATCCGATGAAGATGGCCATTACGGGCATCGCAAGGGGAATAGCGGCAAGAGCAGCTGTGTCACCAAGAGCGCCGATGAATAGGAGGTCGGTGAAGTTGTAAATGGACATCGCAGCCATGCCGAGCATCATGGGCAGTGCCATATGCAAGATCGCTCGGGAGACGGGTGCCTCCAAAAACCAGTATTCGATGCTGTGTTTCATAAGATGCCTCTCAGTCTTCTTTGAATAGATTGAATCTACAGGTACCTGTAAAAGCTTTATAGTAAGACTAACGGGTACCTGTTAGAAATGCAACAAATTTATTACAGGTACCGTTAAAATATTCCTGAAGTGCGATCATGGATGCTCTATTGGCCTAAATGAAGGTCCCTTGCATTTTCAACTGGTACCTGTTATTCTTTGGTCAGAATTTATTACTGGTACCTGTTAAAACCAGTCACTAAGCTTTTCTACCTAACTTTTGAAAGGATTTGAAACAATGGACACAAAAGATGAATTGCAGAAGAATCTCTTCACTATCTGGTATCTGATGGGTGAACAGCGTCGCCATGGCCGCGATGGGCGATTGCGCGATAGGGGCTTCGATCCGAACCGTGGACGCGGGCGAATCTTGGCTTTGCTCAAATATAGCGACGGAATAAGCACGAAGGAAATAGCGCATATCTTGGACATTCGCGTTTCCTCATTGAATGAAACACTGGCGCGCCTTGAAAGCCTAGGATTGATAGAGCGTAAGCCCTCCGAGAAGGATAAGCGAGTCATGCTGGTATACCTTACCGAAGAAGGCAAGGACTTCGAACTGAATAGCCCTGATGACATCGATCTGTTCAAAGGCTTTAGTGAAGACGAGCTCGATACTATGCTCGATTACACGAAACGCATCATACACAATGCCGAAGATGCTTTTGACCCAGAATTTCTGACCCAAATGCATAAACGCTGGCAGGACCAAGAGGAAATGATCAATCGCATCCACCAGGCCCATTCAAGGGGCCGCGGGCACACGCACCGTCATCCTATGCCGAACTTCGGCGGCTTCCGTGGTCCATTCCATCAGCGCTTTCATGGTGATCGTGGTGCGAAGGATCCGTACGAACAAGTGGACACCCACACCCATGGCAAGAGCTGCAAGACCTGTACGGTAAGAGACTGTGCAAATTGCACAAAATAAGGCGCGTGAGCGATAAGCTTGGCCGAGAAGAACGAGCCATTCTTGAGCCAGATCTCGGAATGGCTCGGCGGGCTTTAGCCGCAACCTCTCCCAATTAATGCAGATAGCGGTATAATCTGAACACATGCGGGCGTCGTATAATGGCTATTATGCGGGCTTCCCAAGCCTAAGACGCGGGTTCGATTCCCGTCGCCCGCTCCAAGGACAGCAAAGGCACCCCAGGGGGTGCCTTTTTCATGCGCGGTGAAACACCTAACACTATACGAAGCTTTTGGCCCAGGAGGCTACTTGGGACTCGGAGTTGGCGGCGCTGTGTCCAGCGATCGCCAGGCCGCGTTCGATCGTAGCTGCGGGATAGTCCTTTGCCAGGTGACGTTCGGATCCACCCATGCCCGAACCTTCATGGGTGCAGAAGGGGATGATGCGCTTACCGCTCAAATCGAACGAATCCAGGAACGCGAACACCGCCATCGGGCAAGTGCCCCACCAGCAGGGATAACCTAGGAAGATGGTGTCGTATTCATCCAGGCTCTCGAGCGAATTTGCCAACGCCGGGCGCGCACCTTCCTGCAGTTCCGCTTTCGCAACATCGCAGCAATCATAATAGCCAGCAGGGTATTGCTCTACGGTCTCGGTGCGGAACAGGTCGCCACCAACTGCACTCTGCACGAACTCCGCGATCACTTCGGTGTTGCCTTTCGCAAGCTCCACCAGTCCGCCACTTCCATAATTCTCGCCCGGACGCGAAAAGTACGCCGTAAGTATAGCCATGAAACTCATCTCCTTGGTGTGTTGAAACGGTTTCGTCTATTATAGGCGACAAAGCGTCACTAACTGATCGGACCTTCATTTGCCATTGAATTGAAAACAGCCTTCGACCTTACTGACAAGGATCATCTTTTGCTCGTTGGCTCTATACGGTCTACACGTTCGAGTTTGATAGAATTATCAGTAGCGAAAGGAGGTCGAAGTGTCTAATTATCAGCGTGCTCGTTCACCTGAGCAAAAGGCCGAGCGCATGGAAGCCATCATGGACGCCACCGAGGCGTTGTTCGCGGAGCTTTCATACCATGAGATAAACATGGGCCTTATCGCTAAAGAGCTTGGTTGGGCGCGTTCGAACCTCTATAAGTATGCCTCTACACAAGAAGAGGTGTTCCTTGCATTGCATTCGCGTGCGAGCCGGGCATACATCGAAGACCTGGTGAATACATTAGAAGGTCGTGAACTGACGAATGCTCAGTTCGCCAAGGTGTGGGCACAAGTAACTGCGCGTCATCCCGAATTCTTGCGTTACCAGGACATCCTCATTGCCATCATCGAGTCTAATACGTCACTTGAGCGATTGGTCGAATTCAAGCAGGAATGGGGCGAGATGGTGGAACCGCTGTTGCACGTGCTGCAGAAACAAGTTGGCGGCAACGAACTTGCCATGCGCGATCTGTACCTGAGGCTCATCTATCAGGCTCCAGGACTTTACGACCATTTTCATTGCGCCGATCGTACCGCCGAAGCGATGCGTTTGGCTGGCATGCAGCCCTTCACGGGTACGTTCGAAGAGGCTTATACCGATTTCGTGCTCATGTGCCTCGATCACGCGGCAGCGGTGTAATCAAAAGAAGGCGGAAGAAGACACGAAGCGCAGCAGCGCCTCAACCGCCATTGCTCTACTCGATGATGAACGCGTTCGTTTCCCGCAGAGGGTTGAGCTCAAAACAAGACAGAAAGGTTGGAACGAAGACCACCTATGAAGATCCTGATGATCAACCATTTTCCACTTGAAGGTTCTGGCAGCGGCACGTATACGAAGAATCTTGCAACTCAGCTGGCAAAACACGGTCACGAAGTTTGCGTGATCCTACCCGAGAACACTCCAGATTTTCCGCACTATGAAGGCATCCGTATCCATCCTGTCCACTTCACGGATCCACTGCATCCCGAAGCGGCCACATCAGAAGCGGTCGATTTCAACTTTCCGTGCTTCACCACGCACCCGCGTTCGACGACCTCGTTCGCAGACTTGAGCGACCAACAACTCGAGCAGTATTGCACCGCTTTTCAGGAAGCGATCGACTTTGAAATAGAGAGCTTTTCACCTGATGTGATCCATGGGCAGCATGTTTGGATCTTGCCTTCGCTCGCGTGCGATCATGGCGTTCCGCTCGTGCTGACAGCGCATGGGACCGACCTGATGGGATACGAGAAATGGCCGCATTTGCACGCATTCGCCGATCGCGCGATCGAAGATTGCGAGAAGGTCATTTGCATTTCGGAAGATAACGAAGAGCTGGTGCGTGCAACATTTCCCGAACAAGCGCACAAGATCGTGCGTCGTCGCAATGGATATAACCCCGACATCTTCAAGGTAGAAGACATCGATAGAGAGGCAGTTTTGGCTGACCATGGCGTTGACGCGCGGGATCGCAACGTGATCTTGTTCGCGGGCAAGATGACTCGCTTCAAGGGTATTGATGTACTGCTGGATGCAGCCGCGATCTATGAAAAGGATCTGCCGAACGCCATCACCGTGCTGGCGGGCGATGGCGAAGAGCGCGAGGCGTTGGAGCGCCAAGCTCGCGAACTCGGTCTTGGGCGTGTGTTCTTCATCGGCAATGTTTCTCAAAGCGAACTGGCGCGACTCTATAACAGCGCTGATGTGAGCGTGGTCCCTTCTCGCCGAGAGCCGTTCGGTTTGGTGGCGGTGGAGGCGATGGCCTGCGGAACTCCTGTGGTAGCTACCGATCAAGGTGGGCTTCCGGATTTCGTCGATCGTGAAGTGGGAGAACTGGTCGAACCCGAAGATGCGACCGACCTAGCTCGTGGTATCGAAGAAACGCTCGAACGCGCCTTGACGGATAAGGATTGGCGAAAAAGGATCGCCGCTTATGCTGAAAGCAACTATTCCCAGGAGGTCATCTTACAAGAGCTGGTCGACCTCTATGAATCCGTCGGGCTTGTTGGGCACAGATAGCCTGTCCTATCTGTTATCTACTTCATCGCTGCATGCAGCTGATAGAATAAAGGCGAATGGATAGTGCGCGACCGATCGATCTTGCGCGAGTTCAACAAGGAAAGCACATGTGCAACCAGCCCGCATACAAAGCATTCATCTTCGATCTGGATGGCACGCTGCTCAATACGCTGCCTGACTTGGTGAACGTCACCAACAAAGCGCTCGAGGAAGAGGGCTTTCCTACTCACACACCTGAACAGATCCTTACCTACATTGGCGACGGGGCGGCATCGCTCATAAGCCAAGCCGTTCCCTCAGACGCATCTCAAGAGGAATTCGAGCGCACGTTCAAACGCTTCAAGGACTTCTACCACGATTTCGGCATCCTCTATACCACCGAGTTCGAAGGTATGAGCGAAGCGCTGCAGCAGGCAAAAGCCGCCGGTGTGAAGTTGGCCATCATGTCCAACAAGTTCGAGCAGGGCGTGCTCGATGTGCGCGATCGCTTCTTTCCTGATCTGATCGATGTGGCTCATGGTGAATCTGCGCAGGTTCCTCGCAAGCCTGACCCCACGGGGATCTTGCTGTGTGCCGAAGAGCTTGGTATCGACCCTGCGGAGTGCTTGTTCTTTGGCGATTCCGCGAGCGATATCGAAGCTGGACATAATGCTGGGATGAAGTCGGTGGCCGTGAAGTGGGGCTATCAACCTCACGAGCGCCTGATGGCCGCGAACCCTGACTACGTGCTCGAACGCCCTGAAGACATGCTCGTTCTGGCAGGGCTTTAGGAAACCATGATGCCAAACCCCGAGCAGATCTCTCCGCTACCCCAAGCTCAGTCGGTCTATGAACGACAGATCCAGGCCGAATGCGCTTCGTTCACTGCCAGCTTCGAAGGCAGTTTGAATGCGCTCTTCTGCATCATCTTCAGCAAACCAATAACCAGCTCTACGCGAGAAGCCCTGCTGGCAACAGCCAAGCGCGGTGGCTTTTCTGCATCAGATATCGTATGGATGAACACAGAAGCGCTCGAACCTTCCGATCTTATGCATCTGATCGAAGCCATCGATCCGCTTTGCGCGGTAGTGCTCGATCAGCGTGCTGCCGAAACGCTTTCGCGCGCCTATAACCAGCCTATCAAGCTAGCCGGATGCGATTTCATCCTGGGCCGTCCGTGCGCAGCCTTCGTCGATTTCGAACGTATGCTCAAGACTGAAGAACGCAAGCAACAGGCCTGGTCGTTGATGAAAGAGATGCTCTCTCAGACCAACGACGTGTAGGCCACCGCGATACGGCGACCATGCATCTGCAGGGCCGCGACTCACGTGCTTCTGGCGACTATAATATGAAGCGAACACAACACCCATGACGCATGAACGAAAGGCATTTCATGGCGAACAAGAGCTTAGCGACCAACCCCGATCAGCAGACCATCCTCGTAACAGGTGGTGCTGGTTTCATTGGCAGCCACACTTGTGTCGAGCTGCTGGAAAAAGGCTATGACGTGGTGGTGGTCGATGACCTTTCGAATTCGAGCGAGGTTGCGATCGAGCGCATCCGTAAGATCTCGGGCAAACCCGACAAACTTACGTTCTACCAGGTAAACATCCTCGATCGCGAGGGCCTTGAGAAGGTCTTCGCTACACACGATATCGATGCCATCATCCATTTTGCTGGCTTCAAGGCGGTGGGTGAGAGCACGCAAAAGCCGCTCGAATATTATTGGAACAACGTCACGGGCTCGCTCGTGCTCTTCGATGTGGCGCGCAACCACAACGTGAAGAACATCATCTTCTCCAGTAGTGCCACCGTCTATGGCGACCCCGAAATGATCCCCATCACCGAAGAGTGTCCGTTGCATGAAGCTACGAATCCCTACGGCGAGACCAAAGCTATGCTCGAGCGAATCCTCACTGACTTGTATCGCGCAGACAACGAATGGAACGTGGTGCTGCTTCGCTACTTCAATCCTATCGGTGCGCATGAAAGCGGCATGATCGGCGAAGACCCCAAGGGCATCCCGAACAATCTGCTGCCTTATGTGGCGCAGGTGGCAACGGGCAAGCTCGAATGCATCCAAGTCTTCGGTGACGACTATCCCACGCCCGATGGCACTGGCGTGCGCGACTACATCCATGTGGTCGACCTAGCACGCGGGCATGTGAAAGCGCTCGACTATATGGGCGGTAAAGTGGGCACGGGCAAAGCCATTGGCCTTGGTAGCTACGAAGGCCCCGTTGCGGAAGATGGAACGCGCAGCGGCGTGGCCATCTTCAATCTGGGTACGGGCAAAGGTTCGAGCGTGCTCGAAGTGATCAAGGCTTTCGAACAGGCATGCGGCAAAGAACTGCCCTATAAGATCGTCGATCGCCGTCCTGGTGATATCGCTGAGAATTATGCAGCGTGCAATAAGGCAGCCGACGAACTCGAATGGAGAGCCGAATACGATCTGGCTCGTATGTGCGAAGACACCTGGAATTGGCAAAGCCAGAACCCTAACGGTTACAACGCCTAAAAACACCTAAAGAGCGCCTAAAGAGGGACGGAGGCAGAAGTGGCCTGGATGTAGCTGCCTCGACCCCATCAGATGGGGGTACGCGCCGCTGCCCCTCTCCGTTAACACTAATTACGGAAAAATTCACACCGTTAGTAAAAATGAGAGTGCGACCCTCGCATTTTCGGGTCGATAATACAGCCAGCGATCAATAGCCTTTGTGGGTGCGTTCGAAACGTGTCCATCGACAGAAAAGGATCGAAGATATGTGCACTAACGGAGTGAACACCGACCAATTCAAGATGATGCTCGAGCAGATGGACGACCAGGTTGCCCTGAACCGTCGCTGGACGCATAAGCTCTTCCATAAGGCCGATGATAGCGGATACGAGAACACCGCAAAGGTCCTCAAAGAGATCCAGAGCCTGATGGATGAAGCACGTGCATTGCTCACCGATGCGCAAGATGCAGTCGACAAGGATGCCAGCTCCGCACCTGGCGTTACCGTCAATTTGGTCTAATCGCGGGCGAAGGCAGTATCCATGAGCAGTGATCTGGTTCGTTTTTCGGTAGCCATGCCGGAAGACCTTCTTATCAAGTTCGATCGGCTCGTTGCGCGCCGTGGCTTGGCGAAGAACCGTAGCGAAGTGATCCGTGATCTGGTGCGCGACGCGCTCGTCGAAGGCGAGTGCGCTACTCCAGGCCGCATAGTCATGGGCACGCTCACCATCGTCTATAGTCATCACGCGAGCGACTTGCAGGAAAAGCTGCACTACATTCAGCATAACTATCTCGATCACATCATCACTTCCACGCATGTGCACGTGGATCACGACAATTGCCTTGAGGTGATCATCCTCAAAGGCGAAACTGGTGAAGTGCAAGATGTGGCGAATCTCATCCTCGGAACCAAGGGCGTCAAGACTGGCCGTTTGGTCATGACCACCACCGGCGCTTTCATCTAGGAATCATCAAGGAATCGAATATGGACGAAACAGTACTTCTCGGGCACGGTAGCGGCGGGTCTATGATGAAGCGTATCATCGACCAAGTCTTCTTCGAGGCATACGCGGGCGATGAACTGCGTACGGGTGACGATGCTGCGCGCCTTGCAGCTCCCGAAAGCGGACGCATCGCGTTCTCTACTGATAGCTTCGTGGTCACGCCGCAGTTCTTCCCCGGGGGAGATATCGGCCGCTTGGCAGTATGCGGTACGGTGAACGATGTAGCAACGAGTGGCGCAATCCCGCAATACCTGAGCTGCGGATTCATCCTAGAAGAGGGTTTTCCCATGGAAGATCTGAAGCGCATTTGCGCCAGCATGGCCGAGATGGCGAAAGAGGCTGGTGTGCGCATCGTAACGGGCGATACCAAGGTGGTGAATCGCGGCCATGGTGATGGCGTGTTCATCAACACTTCGGGAGTGGGCTTCATCCCTGAAGGTATCGATCTTTCAGGCGCGTATTGCAAGCCAGGCGATAAGATCTTGGTCACGGGCACGCTCGGCGACCATGGCATCACCATCATGAGCTGCCGCGAGGAGCTTGGCTTCCAAGCCGATCTGCAGACCGATGCGGCTCCGCTCAATCATCTTATTCAAGAAGTGCTCGCGGTTGCGCCTTCCACGCGTTGTTTCCGCGATCCTACTCGTGGCGGCATCGCTTCCACGTTGAACGAACTAGCCGATCAATCTCAGGTGGACTTCATCATCGAAGAAGACGCGGTGCCCGTGAAGGATGCGGTGCGCGGTGCATGCGAGATGCTCGGCTATGACGTCTTTCAAGTAGCCAATGAAGGCAAGATGGTGTGCGTGGTGGGTGCTGAAGATGCCGAAGCAGCGCTCGCGGCGATGAAGGCCAACAAATATGGTAAGGATGCTGCCGTCATTGGCGAAGTGGTTGAAAAGCCCGCAGATCGCGATCCGCGTGTTTCTCTGCGCACAGGGTTTGGCTCACTGCGCATCATGGATATGCTCGTAGGCGAGCAGCTCCCCCGCATCTGCTAACAAGAAGGGGGACGGGTTCGTTTTTGTCCGGGACAGTTTGGGGACAGGCTAGAGGTATCAAAAGATATCTCTGGCCTGTCCTTTGTTCATCAGGGACAAAAAACGGACCTGTCCCTCAAGAATCTGTTTCCAAGCATTAGGTTTCAATTAGGCAACCATCGACAAAAGCTGCTCCACCTGCGCAGGAAAGCTATAATAATAGAGCTATCCGAACAGAAAGGATCTCTCATGGCACGCATTGACGCATTTGGTATGCCCAGCGCAGAACTGCTCGAAAGCATCAAAGTACTTGCTGGCGCTGGCGACCGCGATATCATCGTAACCACCGACAGCAAGGACACGCTCGAAGATCTTACCTCCTACGCGAACAGCTCTGACAGCTATATGGAAGTGCATGACATCGACAATGGTTGGGAAGTGCATCTCGGTATTGGCGAAGTGAACACTACGCCCGTGCCCCACTCCAGCAAATCCTCCGTTCCCGAGGATGCTGTCTAGTCTAGCCCCTCATAAATAGGCAACCGATCAACGACCCAGGAAGAATCCTGGGTCGTTTTTATTTGGGGAATCGTACACGTGCTGTAGCTGTAGGGCAGGGGTGAGGGGGTAGAGGTCGTAGATTCATTCTGAACGCCTATACGAAACGGAGAAAGCAACCCTAGGGTTGCTTTCGTGTATCAATGTATGAGGCAGTGCAGCGCATGAGCCCGCAGGGCGAACAGCGAAACGGATGAATCCGAGACCTCCACCCCCCTCGCCCCCAGTTCTTGAGGCAGCGTATTCCATATACTGATCAACCACTTACAGAAGAATTGTGTTGGCGGGTTGCATCGCTGCGCATCCGTGGTATTTTCCTACAGAGGGGTTTTCGCCCCCGACCTAGTTTTTTGATTAAAACCGAGGAGAAGAGGTACACAATGGCACATCCAGTTATTCTGGAAGAAGAATGTATTGGCTGCGGCATTTGCGTTGACGATTGCCCTCAAGAGGTTCTTGAGGTCGTAGATGGTGTTGTAGCTGTTATCAACGAAGACTCTTGCATCGCTTGTGGCGACTGCGTAGAGAGCTGCCCGATGGGCGCTATCCCTGAGATCGTAGAGGACTAACTTCTAAAGTAACCTTTCGGTAAGCAATCTTTCAGCCGTGCAACGAAATGCGCACTTGGCTGGAAACCCGTTCTAAGATGTGCTCAGTTCGTTTGACGTAATGGATCGAGTGAGCACTGCGTAAAGGCAATGCGGGCTGCTGGTTCAGAGGTGAAGTCGAAAGGGCAAGGAGCCCTCAAGATTTCAGACAGAACATACCTTTTGTGTATGAATTGTGGAGGCGAACGAACCGTTCGCCTCTTTCTTTTTGTCTGAAGATTGCCGATGAACAGCACAAACGTGAATTCGCGCCAAGATATCAGAATTCGCAACGCATAAAACTTTACAATGACTCACTTAGATTATATTATGTCAAACCGTGGAGCTTTCATGATTAGGCTCCACTTACTATGAGGTAATACAAGTAGGTTCGTAAAACGGGTCTAAATTTGAAAGGATACAACAATGGCAAAGATCATCGGCATCGACTTGGGCACGACCAATTCCGCAATGGCGGTCATGGAAGGCTCCGAGCCAGAAATCTTGGTAAACGCTGAAGGCGACCGCACCACTCCTTCGGTCGTTGGCTTCGGCAAAGACGGCGAGCGCACCGTCGGCAAGGCTGCGAAGAACAAGGCAGTCACCAACCCTGAAAATACCGTAGCTTCCGTGAAGCGTTTCATCGGCCGCTCCTTTGGTGAGACCGACGAAGAGCAGAAGACGGTCGCATACAACGTGAAGAACGGCAATGGCGGCCGCGCAGTGGTCGACATCGACGGCAAGGACTTCATGCCTGAAGAGATCTCGGCAATGGTTCTCCAGAAGATCAAGTCCGACGCAGAGAAGCGCGTGGGCGAGCCCATCACTCAGGCGGTCATCACCGTTCCCGCATACTTCAACGATGCACAGCGTCAGGCAACCAAGGACGCAGGCAAGATCGCAGGCCTCGAGGTTCTGCGTATCATCAACGAGCCCACTGCAGCAGCGCTGGCATATGGCTTGGACAAGACCAACAAGGATGAAAAGGTCTTGGTATTCGACCTTGGTGGCGGTACCTTCGACGTTTCTGTTCTTGAGCTTGGCGATGGCGTGTTCGAGGTTTGCTCGACCGCAGGCGATAACCACCTTGGTGGTGACGACTGGGATCAGCGCATCATCGACTGGATCGCTGACAAGTTCCAGGCAGATAATGGCATCGACCTCCGCAAGGACAAGATGGCAATGCAGCGCCTGAAGGAAGCAGCTGAAAAGGCGAAGATGGAGCTTTCCTCCACCACCCAGACCAACATCAACCTGCCGTTCATCTCGGCTGGCGAAGCTGGTCCGCTTCACCTGGATTACACCCTCACGCGTGCAGAGTTCGAGCGCATCACCAAAGACTTGCTCGACCGTTGCAAGGGTCCTGTGGAGCAGGCACTGAAGGACGCAGACCTGAAGACTGGCGACGTTGACGAGGTCATCCTGGTCGGCGGTTCCACCCGTATGCCAGCAGTTCAGGAACTGGTCGAGAAGATCACTGGCAAGAAGCCGAACATGTCCGTGAACCCTGACGAAGTGGTCGCAATGGGCGCAGCTGTTCAGGGCGGCGTTCTGGCAGGCGATGTCGAAGGCATTCTGCTTCTGGACGTGACCCCGCTTTCGCTCGGTGTTGAGACCATGGGTGGCGTTATGACCAAGATGATCGAACGCAACACCACCATTCCTACGCGCAAGACCGAGATCTACTCCACCGCGGCCGATAATCAGACTTCGGTAGAGATCCACGTTCTCCAGGGCGAGCGTGAGATGGCAGCGGGCAACAAGACGCTCGGTAAGTTCCAGCTCACCGGTATCCCAGCGGCACGTCGCGGTATGCCTCAGATCGAGGTCACCTTTGACATCGACGCGAACGGCATCGTGAACGTTTCCGCTAAGGACCTGGGCACGGGCAAGCAGCAGCAGATCACCATCTCTGGTTCCACCGCGCTGACCGACGACGAAGTCGATCGTATGGTCAAGGATGCAGAAATCCACGCTGAAGAGGACGCTGCACGCAAGCAGGAAGTGGAGATCCGCAACAACTGCGACTCGCTGATCAATGCTACCGAGACCACCCTTGCAGAGATCTCTGACAAGGTGGGCGACGACATGAAGAAGCAGGCAGAAGACGCCATCGCTTCGGCTCGTACCGCACTGGAAGGTACCGATCTTGAGGCTATCAAGTCTGCTACCGAGAACCTCCAGCAGGTTGGTTACAAGCTGGCTGAAGTGGTCTATTCCACCGAAGGTGCACAGGCAGGTGCCGCTGCAGAAACCGCAGAGAGCACTCCAGCTGAAGACACCATCGAAGCCGACTTCGAAGTGGTCGACGACGACGAGAACAAGGACAACTAGTCATGATGAACCGTAAATCTGAAGAAGAGGTAGAAGAAACTCCTGCCACTGAAACAGATCCGGAAGCTGAAGTAGTCGATGCCGAATTGGTCGAGGAGGTCGAACCCGAAGAGGGTCAGGCCTCCGAGGCCACGGCTGAGGGCGAAGTTACAGCCGAAGGCGAAATTGCCAAGGCAAAAGCTGAAGCGGCTGATTGGCAGGGCAAGTACCTTAGGCTTCATGCGGAATGGGATACCTACCGCCGTCGCATGAAGGAACAGCGCGAAGAAGAGAAGATGCGCGCAACGGAAAAGCTCGTCGAAGACATCATCCCTGTCCTCGACGATTTCGAGCGAACCATCAACTATGCCACCGACAATGGCGAAGCTGGTTTGCTCGACGGTGTGAAAGCCGTACATAACAAGCTCAATGAAGTGCTGGTGAAAGAAGGGGTCGAGATCATCAACCCTGTGGGGCAACCCTATGAAGCACTTGAAGCTCAGGCAGTGGCAACTGTCGACAATCCCGCGGTCCCCGACGAGACCGTGGAAGAGGTTTACCAAAAGGGATACCGCATGGGCAACAAGGTCATCAGGCCAGCCATGGTAACGGTTGCTGTTGGTGGACCGAAACGTGAAACCGACGACGAGGACAACGAATAGTTCTTGGGGACAGGCGGGCTCACGGGCTCGCCTGTTTTAGTCAACGACCAAAAAGAAAGTGAGGTGGAACGAATGGCATCCACACCCGATTACTATCAGACGCTAGGCGTTCCACGAAGCGCAACTGCTAGTGAGATCAAAAAAGCCTATCGCAAGCTTGCTCGCCAGCATCACCCCGACACTGGCGGCGATGAGGCGAAGTTCAAAGAGATCAACGAAGCTTACGAAGTGCTTTCTGACGATAAGAAACGCCAAATGTACGACCAGTACGGCACCGCGAACGAGAACCAGATCCCCTTTGCCGGAGGTAATCCCTTCGGGGGTGGCAATCCTTTCGGCGGCGGCCAGTACACCTATACCACCACAGGCGGAGGCAATCCCTTCGGCGGCGGAGGCATAGATTGGGCCGACATCTTGGAAAGCCTGCGTCATGGTGAAGGTGCCTTTGGAACCGACTGGGACTTCGGCGGTGGCGGAAGAGCCCGTGCTGCGCGTCCAGAGAACGGCGCAGACAAGAAGGTGTCACTGACCGTTACCTTCGATGAAGCCTTCAAAGGCGCAGAGAAGAAAGTGCGCGTCGTGAACCCTGACACCCAGGAAAAAGAGACGCTCACCATCAAGGTTCCAGCGGGAGCCATGGAAGGTGGCCGTGTTCGCCTGAAGGGCAAAGGTCATCCTGGCATGAATGGTGGTGCTGCGGGCGACCTGCTGGTCACCATCAAGATCGCACCCGATGCGCAGTTCGCACGTGATGGCGCGAATGTGCTGATGAAGCTGCCGGTCAGCATCGACGAGGCGGCACTTGGTGCTCAAGTGGTCGTACCGACCCCAGCAGGTAAGAAAGTTCGTTTGAGCGTTCCGGCGGGAACCCAGAGCGGCACCGTCTTAACGCTGAAGGGCCAGGGCGCACCGCGTCTGGGCAAGAACGCTTCGGGCACGGGCGATCTGAAGGTCGAGGTCGAAGTGAAGATCCCGACCAGCTTGAACGACGAACAAAAGGCGGCTCTCGAAGCATTCAAGGAAGCCACCACTGAAAGCGTGAGGGGGTAAGTGATGAACGATCGCAACCGACCGCTGTACATGATCGGCGTGGCAGCTGAGCTCGCGGGAGTTCACCCCCAGACCTTGCGCATCTACGAGCAGAAGGGTTTGGTGAACCCGCAGCGAACGCGCGGTAACACCCGTATGTATTCCCAGGCGGATATCGAGCGTTTGCAGCTCATCAACGAACTGACGAGCGAGGGTATCAACCTGGCAGGTGTCATCCGCATCCTGGATCTGCAAGGACGCCTTGATGAACGAGAAGCCGCTGTGGAAAGCTTGCACAAGCGTGTCCAGCGACTGGCTGATCGCGTTCAGGAATTGGAGACCTTCGACACGGTCAGCACGCTGATGGCTCACTCGAGCTCCGTCGAGCTTCGCCGCATCCGCTGACCAAACAAACCGGGGACAGGTCCAAAACTGTCCCGGACAAAAACGGACCCGTCCCCAACGTGTCCGGGACAAAAAGGGGACAGGTCAGCACTGAAATAGAACTTACAGACGGCCAGGAAATAAACCTTGTCGTCTCCGTGATGACGAAACGAAAGGAAAAGCTTCATGGACCTCCAGAAGATGTTAGAAAAACTGGCGCGTTCAGCACAAGAAGCTCTGCAATCTGCAATGAGCATCGCATCTGATGCCAAGGCGGCCACCGTGGAGCCGATCCACATGTTGGCTGCATTGCTCAACTCTGACGAGCATAACTTGAATGCCATCATCAAGCGCATCGGTGCCGACCCAGCGCTGCTTCGCAAAGAAGTAACAGCCGAGATCGACCGCATGCCCAAGGTGGAAGGTGGCGGGATCATGGGAATGACCGCACCTTCGATGGCGCTGGTCTCCCTGCTCGACAAGGCAGTGAAGATCGCAGAGAAGCTGGGCGATTCTTATGCGACCAGCGAACATCTGCTCATCGCTCTTTCTGAAGAGAACGATGCAGCAGGAAAGCTGCTGAACAATGCAGGAATAGAAAGAAACAATATTGAAAATGCGTATGAAGAATTGCGAGGTGATACGCGCGTGACTGATCAAGAATCAAAAACAGAATTTGAAGTGCTGGAACAATACGGCAACAACCTTACCAAGGCTGCGCGCGAAGGCAAGTTGGACCCGGTCATCGGCCGAAACGAAGAGATCCGCCGAACCATCCAGGTGCTATCGCGCAGGACGAAGAACAACCCCGTTCTCATCGGCGAGCCAGGCACTGGCAAGACCGCTATCGTAGAAGGTTTGGCTCAGCGAATCGTAGCAGGCGATGTCCCTTCATCACTGCAGGACCGCGAGCTTATCGCACTCGACCTGCCTTCCATGTTGGCAGGTGCGAAATATCGTGGTGAATTCGAGGACCGCCTGAAAGCGGTGCTTCGCGAAGTGAAGGAATCCGATGGCCAGATCATCCTGTTCATCGACGAGTTGCACACCATCGTGGGTGCGGGCTCTTCGGGTGATTCCTCGATGGACGCGGGCAACATGTTGAAGCCTGCCCTGGCACGTGGCGAGTTGCACACCATTGGTGCTACTACGCTCGATGAATATCGCAAGTATATCGAAAAGGACGCAGCGCTCGAACGTCGCTTCCAGCCCGTTATCGTAGGCGAACCTTCCGTTGAGGACACCATCGCTATCTTGCGTGGTCTGAAAGAAAAGTACGAGATCCATCATGGCGTTCGCGTGACCGACTCGGCTATCGTTGCCGCAGCGGAACTGTCGAACCGCTACATCTCCGACCGTTTCCTTCCTGATAAGGCGATCGACTTGATGGACGAGGCAGCATCGCGTCTGCGTATCGAGATCGACTCTATGCCGGAAGAGGTCGACTTGGCAGAGCGTAAGCTCACCCAGATGCAGATCGAAGAACAGGCCCTGATGAAGGAGTCCGATGAGCCGAGCAAAGAGCGCCTGGAACAGCTGCGCAAAGACATCGCAGCTGCCAAGGAAGCGCTCGATTCACGCAAGGCTGAATGGAAGAACGAAAAGGACGCCATCGTTTCGGTTCAGAATCTCAAAGCCGAGATCGAAGCGGCTCAACTCGAAGAAGAGCGTGCAACCCGTGAAGGCGACCTCGGTCGTGCATCCGAGCTGCGTTTTGGCCGCATCCCTGAATTGCAGGCGCAACTGGCGCAAGCAACCGAAGCACTTGAGGCCCGTCAGGCCGATGGCTCCATCCTGAAAGAAGAAGTTACCGAAGACGAGATCGCAGAAGTGGTCTCAAGCTGGACAGGTATCCCTATCACCAAGATGATGCAGGGTGAGATGGAGAAGCTCATCGACCTGGAAGAGCGTTTGCATGAGCGCGTCATCGGTCAGGACGATGCTGTTTCTGCGGTGGCTGGCGCGATTCGTCGTAGCCGCGCAGGTTTGGCCGATCCTGAACAGCCCATTGGCAGTTTCCTGTTCTTGGGCCCCACGGGCGTTGGTAAGACCGAGTTGGCGAAAGCGCTGGCAGAATGCCTGTTCGACGACGAAAAGGCCATGATCCGCATCGATATGTCGGAATACATGGAGAAGTTCAGCGTGCAGCGCCTGATCGGTGCGCCTCCGGGATATGTAGGTTATGACGAGGGCGGTCAGCTGACCGAGGCCGTGCGCCGCAAGCCCTATAGCGTCATCTTGCTCGACGAAGTCGAGAAGGCTCATCCAGATGTGTTCAACGTGCTGTTGCAGGTGCTCGACGATGGTCGCCTGACCGACGGCCAGGGTCGCGTGGTCAGCTTCAAGAACGCCATCATCATCATGACCTCCAACATCGGCAGCCAGCTCATTCGTGAACGCGATGCTGCTCAGCAGGAGACCGTGGGCGATATGGTGGAAGACATGCAGAACATGACGCCCGAAGCAGCCGCAAAGCGCATGGCGGAATTCGCTCAGCGCATGCAGGAAGCTCTGCGCACCACGTTCAGGCCAGAGTTCTTGAACCGAATCGATGACATCATCACGTTCAACGAGCTCAACATCGCCAACATCGAACCTATTGTTGACCTGCAGCTTTCTGAAGTTGAAAGCCGTCTGAAGGATCGCCATATGACCCTCGAGGTCTCGCCTGCAGCTAAAGAGCGCTTGGCGATCGATGGCTATGATCCGGTCTATGGTGCACGTCCGCTCAAGCGTCTTATCCAGCGCCAGGTGGTCGACCGCATCGCAACGGGCATCATCGAGGGCAAGATCTTCGATGGTTCCACGGTGATCATCGACCTGGATGCAGAAGGCAACTATGTGGCTGACGTGAACAACCACGGCAAGGACACTCCGCTGCCCGAAGGCGCAGCTGAACTCCTCGAGGAAGCCAACTCCTTCCTCAACGATGTCGAAGACAACAACTAACCGGGGACGGGTTCAAATCTGTCCTGGACAAAATGGGGACAGGTTCAAACGGAGAATCTTCGGTTCCCTATGCGGCGCTCTCCAGCATCAATTACAAGAACCCAGTCAAGCGGCTGGGTTCTTTCTTTAGAATCTAGGGGCGGGTCGAGAATCTGAGGGCGGAGCCAAAACTGTCGCACTCGTAAAGGGGACGGGGCAAAACCGTCCCGGATACTCTTGTCCCGTCTTGTTAGCGCAGGATAACGCTGGGGTAGCGGCGAGGAGCGGTACGCACATAATGCCTGGCCTGATAACCCAGCAACATGCAGGCGTTCAAACCGCGTTCATCGCTCATGTCGAAATAAGCACGCGCCTGCGGGCAGGCAGCAACGATGCGCTGCAAGAAGCCGTTATAAAGCACCCCAATGCCAAGCGAGCGCGCCACCATCTCGATGGACGCAGCAGCCAGACCTGCATCGAGCGGGTCGACGGATTCGATGAATAATACTGCTGGAGCATTTCGGAAGAAGTAGTCGTCTTTGGGATCGGTGCGCTTACGGGCGATGAACCCGCTCAGTACATCGACTGGAATGGGCATGATGCGATCAGTCTCGTACACATCCTCGAGCCACGACCAGATCAATTCCCTGAATTCAGGAAGACTATCCTGCACGAAATCGAAACGGTTCATCTGGGTATTCTTCGCCGTGGGCATATGTCCGCCCGCTTCGATGAGCAAACGAAGATGCTCCATCGATATCGGCTCATCCTTGAACGCACGAATGCTGCGACGGAATTTCACGCTATTGATGATGTTCTCGGTGGGAAGATCGAACGTGGCTGGATCATATTCAACAGGAACATCTGCGTAACAGGGTAGGCTCGGCGCTCCTTCAGGGCAGATAGCCACGCAGTGACCGCACTTGAAACAGCTCGAGAGAACCACCGCTTTGCCGTCGCGCAACTCAAGATTGAGCTTGCTGCAATCGCGCACGCATGCACCGCAGCCCGTACAAAGTTCATGGTCGATGATTACATCGGTCTTGAGGGTCATAGGATCGCCCGCCTTCATTACCGGGATCGTTTGCACTTCTATTATCGCTCACTGAAGCGCAAGCGCAAAAAGCGAATCGCAGGCACCGACTGTCGAAGCTGGTCCGATGAACCCAAAAAGAAAGCGCACCTAAGGGCACGCTTCAGTTCAAGAAAAGGTGGTTTCAGCTCAAAAAGGTGGTAAAGATTCGAGCAAACCGAGGCCGGCACTCCCCGGTTCGCTCTAGTCGCCAAACGCCATTTCAAGGATGACGAGCAATTCCAACACGCTCTTGAAGGTCGCTTGTTTTTGTCCAGAATCCCAGCGGACGCGACCCTGCCAGGTGTGGTTGTGGCGGAATAGAACTTCGAGTTCGATCGTAGGAACGAAGGATGGATCGATCTGCCTGATAGTGGGTTCGATCGCTTCTTCCTGCTGATCGAGCAGGTTATCGATCATGATGATAAGGCTTGAAAGGCTATTGAATTCGCACGGACCTGACATGCTCACGCTGTCAAACGCGCCCTTCATCGCCCCGTCGTCGAAAGAATCGACGCGGACGAAGAACGTGTCTGATCCTGGTGTTGTCACATGCAGTTGGCGCACGAGCCCTCCTTATCCAATATAGAGCGAACTATAGCGCATCCAACTATGATTTCGCTATGTTTTGAACGTTTTGACACAACTTTTTTGAAAGTTTTTCGCTGAACCTGTCCCCATATTGTCTGGGACAAAAATGAACCCGTCCCCAGCCCCCAGCCTGTTTGTCTGCGTGGACACGCGGGCGATGCGCTACACTTTTAGCATCCTGAAAAGAAAGGGTTCACCATGGCAGATAGAATGATCGATCCTACGAACAACGAGCCTCAAGGCGAAATCACTGACGAATTGAAAGCCGTTGTCCAAGCGGTTTTGAACGAAGCAGTCTCCAAGATGGAAGCTGGCGAGGATATCATCCCCTTCACGGGTCTGGCGGTAAAAGAGAACCTCTTCATCGAAACTCATCCTGGCGACGACGCTGAGACATGTTTCATGTTGGCCCGTCGTGAGGTCGAAGGCGCGCGCGGTGCAACAGCGTATGCCTTCTGTTATGACGGCTATATCGAAACCGATGAAGGCGTGAAGGACTGCATCATCGCTGAAGGTGGCCTGCCTGGCGTTCCTGAAGCGTATGCATTTGGCTATATTTACGATGAAAACGGCATCAATAAGGACATCGTTTACATCGGTCCTGCTCCGAACTTCATGGAAGGCCTGAAGCTCGAGCTTGATATCGAAGGCACGCTCGACCCTCGCGATGCGCTCAAAGATGCTTGGGACGAGAACGACACTGCAGCTGTCGAACTTGCTGAAGAAGACTTTGATACCTCGGACGCAGTCTCTGAACAGTAGATCGACCACGGTCCATGGTCGCAGCGAACGCTGCGGCAACCAAGGCAACCACAGCAAGCACGAACAACTACAGCAATCAAAACAATCGCAGCAACGAAAAAGGCCACTGTTCCCAGTGGCCTTTTCATGTTCAGAATGAAGCGCCCGCAAGCGCCTGTTGCATGGTCTATGCGCGATACAGGTCGATGCGTGTTGCTTTCCAGACCTGCTTGACCGACTTCTCCATCTCACTACGAAGTACCACGTTCACGGTCTTGCCAGTGTTGTCTTCGATCATGGAAACGAACAGATCGGCGTACTTGGACTTGAATTTGTCAGCTTTCACGCACAGGTCGATGGTGTCCTGCTCGATGGCGCCACCCGTGGCAGCATTACCGAAGAGCCAGACCTTTTCGATCATTGGGAACTGTTGAGCCACCAAGCTGACCGCGTCTTCAAGATCGGTAAGCGCCAGTGGTTCCACGTAGACAGCCTCTTCGATATCAAGCTCGTCTTCATCAGAGCCCTCCGAAACAGCAGAGCCAACGGACAGGTCCAAGTTCGCAGCCTCATCGTGCGAATAGGAGTCCATGCCTTCAGTGGAATAGGCTGAATAGAACGTGTCTTCAACTTCGACCACTTCATCAGAATCGTTGAAATCTCTTTCGTCCTCTACCTCATCTAGTTCATCGGCCTCATCATCTTCGACCTCAACGGCATCGGAAGTGGAGAAGAAACTGAAGGTCGGAACATCCACCTCGTCCTCTTCATCATCCATGTCCTCGGGGTCGATCTCTTCATCAGAAGCATCGAATTCATCAAGTTCTTCTTCGAACTCATCATCATCTTCGAAGCTAGAGTCGTCTTCGACTTCAGAAACGTTCTCGAAGACCGCATCAGAGCTGCTGAGATCGTCAACTTCCTCTTCAGCTTCGTCCTCGTCCGTTTCTTCTTCGTCTTCATCATCAGAACTGGAGAAATAACTCGAAGAAACGAAGGGATTGGGGCTGGTCTCAACGACCACTTCCTCTTCAACGGTCTCTTCTACAACTTCTTCGGTGTCGGTCTCTTCGATGAGCGCATCAGAATCGCTGAAATCTTCTTCAGCTTCTTCCTCGGCGGCAGCTGCGGTCTCTTCATAGTAGTTGGAAAGCGTTTCCATGGGCTCTTCTTCAACATCGACCTCGTCCTCATCCTCAGACTCGATCGCTGCTGCAGGCTGATAGTTAGGAGAAAAGACGTTGCTCACTGGAGCAGAAGCTACGGGGGCAACTTCCTCGACGGGCATTTCATCAGGGGAAGCAACGGCATCGGAAGCATCGAACAGTGCTGCGGTTTCGTCCTCTGCACCTTCGGCGAAGCTGGGCTCGGTAGCCGCCTCGGTCTTCTCAACCTCTACAGCACCTTCGTACACAGCATCAGAGGTCGAATAATCCTCATCAGCTTCCGCTTCGGCTTTCTCTGCATCGGTC
Organism: Anaerotardibacter muris; assembly: GCF_943192915.1. GTDB lineage: Bacteria > Actinomycetota > Coriobacteriia > Coriobacteriales > Eggerthellaceae > Anaerotardibacter > Anaerotardibacter muris. The sequence continues at coordinate 96,993 of NZ_CALPCD010000005.1, read as the reverse complement.
AGGGGTGCAACTTCGCGAACGTTGCCCTCGTAAACAGCATCTGACGTGGTGAATTCTTCTTCAGCCTCTTCTTCGGCTTCCTCTTCAGAAGTGAGCGAAACGGGCACCATCGTGTCTTCTTCGACCGCAGCAGTTGCCGTGCTAGAGGTTGAACTAGGAGCTGCAGCAGAAGCAGGCATGTTCGCACCGCCAGACATCAACATGGCCTTGATGTCGGCCAGTTCAGCTTGGATGCTCTGGAGCAGCGCTTCATCCGCGCTGGGTTCGTTAGCTTTTTCGTCAGAGATCTCGAGACCCGTCTGCAGATAGTGAACGAATGCTTCGGTACGAGAGATGCTCTCGCGTTCCGCATGCGCATCGATGCTCTCCAGCAGATAGGTGGGGAGTCTGAGCGAGACGTGTGTTTTGGCTGTGGAGTTGTTTGAAGCCATAATTTCCCTTTGAGATATCGAATTTACCTGAAATTTGAACGCACACTATTATAAAGGTTCGCGCACGGCTCACCTTGTAAAAAGTCGAAATGGGAAAAGGTTATTCGGCGCAAGGAACACACTGTGAACACAGCGCAGATGAAGCGCGGCAAAATCTCAGAAAAACGTAAGTAAGACATGAGAAAAAGTTCAAATTCCTTTAAGGTCTTGCGCGTAAAGTAAGCGAAGGAACAACCCTGCTTGGCCGATTCTGACATCTCCAGGTCCATAGTCCTTCCAGGTGACGCAGGGTTGTTCGCCAAGTTTGTGTGGAATCGCGGGGTAAACGGATAGTGCGGTTTGTCACAGGAACAGCTATTTGTTACGATTGTTCGGCTATTCCTGTTTCGGGCTGGCCTTCATGTCCCGAAACCGTAAGTCCAGAGGAGGTGACCAGATGAAGGCTTATGAACTTTTGTTTTTTGTAGCCCCGTCAATCGACGAAGAATCTCGTGCAGCTGTTATGAAGCGTATCGAAACCACCATCACTAACGATAAAGGTGAGATCGATAACGTTGACAACTGGGGTAAGCGCAAGCTCGCTTACGAAGTTAACGGCTTGACCGACGGTGATTACACCCTTATTGATTTCCATGCAAATCCTGACAGCATCGCAGAGTTGGATCGTGTCCTGCGCATCACCGACGCTGTTGAGCGTTTCATGATCGTCAAGCGCACCGATCGCGATTAATTGGCGGAAACGACCGGCTCTTCGCCTGGCGCAAGAGCCATCAAGTAAGAGGAAATCAAAGGCAAATGGGGAATCGATTTGCCCGTTGAAAGAGGTATCAAATGAGCATCAATAGAGTAATCATCAGCGGTAACCTGACGCGCGACCCTGAATTGCGCTCCACTGCCAGCGGCATGCCCGTGCTTGGCTTTGGCGTTGCCGTGAACGACCGTCGTCGCAATCAGCAGACGGGTGAATGGGAAGACTACCCGAACTTTATTGATTGCACCATGTTCGGCGCACGTGCCGAAAGCGTTTCTCGCTTCCTGTCCAAGGGCAGCAAGGTGGCCATCGAAGGTAAGCTTCGTTGGAGCCAGTGGGAACGCGATGGCCAGAAGCGTTCGAAGATCGAAGTGATCGTTGACGAGATCGAATTCCTTACGGCTCGCAACGATGGTGGCGCACGCCCCGCAGCTCCGATGGCGGCTCCCGCCGCAGCACCAGCTGCAATGCCGGCGGCGGCTCCCGCGCCTGCTCCAGTGGCTACGCCCGTGGTCGATGCTTCTGTCTACGACGAAGATATCCCCTTCTGATCACTAACGAAAGAGGTTAATAATGGCCGAATATAATAAGCAGCCTCGTCGTAAGTTCTGCCAGTTCTGCAAGGATAAGGCAGACTTCATCGACTACAAAGACACTCAGATGCTGCGCAAATATGTAACCGATCGTGGGAAGATCAAGCCTCGTCGCGTGACGGGCGCTTGCACCCAGCACCAGCGCGATATTGCTAACGCAGTGAAGCGTGCTCGCGAAATGGCTCTCATGCCTTACGCCGTGCCCGCTGTCAGTGGCCGCAGCAATCGTCGCGATCGCTAAAAGGAGGCTAACATGAAGGTCATCCTTTTATCTGAACTCAAGGGCAAGGGCGGCGAAGGCGACATCATCGATGTTGCTGACGGCTTTGCTAACAATTACCTGTTCCCTCAGAAGATCGCGGTTCCTGCAACCAAGGGCAATCTGAAGCAGCTCGAGCAGCGCAAGCACAATATCGCAACTCGTGAGGCTACCCGCATCGAGGAAGCAGAAGCACTCAAGGCTGCGCTCGACGCGCTCACCGTCCAGGTCGAAGCTCGCGTTGGCGAAGAAGGTGTGCTCTTCGGTTCTGTCACTGCTGCGATGATCGCAGATGCGCTCATGGAAGCAGAAGGCATCGAGATCGATCGTCGCCGAATCGACCTGAAGAACCCTATCAAGGTCGCAGGCAACCACGAAGTTGTTGTGTCGATCTATCGCGACATCAAGTCCAACCTTTCTATCGTTGTTGGCAATGATGAAACCTTCAATGGCACTGAAGCGGCTGCCGAAGCTGAAGCTGTTGCCGAAGACGAGTTCTCTGGCTCCGATGCTGTTGCGGAGGAAACTCCTGCTGAAACAGCCGTTGAAGTCGAGGTCGAAGACGCTGAATAAAGCGCCTGCCTTTATAGGCAAAACCATAGCAAGCTGGTAGACTGTTTACCCCAGCTTGTTGATCGAACTTCCCGATGCCCTCTGGGTGTCGGGAAGATTTTTAAGGAATGCTATGCCAGCCAATGTTGCAACAGACCAGATGAACGCTACGGCGCCATCCCAGAAAGGCCGCAACCTACCTCAGAACATCGAGGCAGAACAGACGGTCTTGGCTGCATGCTTGCTTTCTGCGGGCGTGTTCGAAGAAGTATTGCTCAGGCTGAACCCTGACGATTTCTTCCGCCCTGCGCATCGCATCATCTTCGAGACCATGCGCGACATGAACGCGCGCTCCATCCCTATCGATACTGTTTCGGTCGCGGACAATCTTCGCGCTGCTTCTCAACTAGAAGCGATCGGCGGGGAAGCGTACCTGCTCGACCTTGCTGCGAACACCTTCGCTCTTACCAGTTGGCAGCATCACAGCGACATCGTACATCGCGACTCGATGCGTCGTCAGCTGCTGTTGGCTTCTGCTAATATCGCATCGCTTGCCTACGACTCTCCGGTCGATGGCAAGGAACTTATCTCTCAGGCAGAAGCATCCCTGTTCAACGTGACCGAAAAAGAGGTCAATGCTTCATTCAGGAGTATCAAAGAGCTCATCATCGAAGCGAACGATCAGATCGCCGAGATGGCGAACCGTGGGGAAGCCCTTCAGGGCGCGCCGACTGGCTTCAAGGATGTAGACAAGCTCTTCAATGGATTGCGTGGTGGCCAGCTTCTTATCTTGGCGGCTCGTCCTGGTGTGGGCAAGTCTTCCTTCGCTATGAACCTAGCCGTGAATGCAGCGAAGATGAAATCGACCGTGGCATTCTTCAGTCTGGAAATGGCATCGATCGAGATCATCAAGCGCCTGCTCTCTTCAGAGGCGGGTGTCGAACTGTCCATGTTGAACAACGGTCGTATCAACGACAACGCATGGGCGCCGCTCTTCGATGCCTCTGAGACTTTGAGCAACATCGACCTGTATATCGACGATTCGCCAGGCCTTTCGCTTGTCGAGCTGCGCACCAAGGCGCGCCGCATCATGCGTGATGTCGACAATGGCCTCATCATCGTTGACTATCTTCAGCTCATGAATCCCGTGATCCCGCATCCCAACAATCGCGCCCAAGAAGTTGCTGAGATCTCTCGTGGTCTTAAGATGCTCGCTAAGGAATTGAATGTGCCCATCCTGGCGCTCGCGCAGCTTTCTCGTGCGGTCGAAACGCGCACCGATAAGCGACCAATGCTTTCTGACCTGCGCGAATCAGGCTCTATCGAGCAAGACGCAGACATCGTCATGTTCATCGACCGTTCGCTCAACGAAGCTGAAGCCGAATCCGACAGACGCCCTGACTGGGGTACGGCTGATCTGCTGGTTGCCAAGCATCGAAATGGACCAACGCGCGACATCAAGCTTACGTGGGTTCCTGAACGCACCAAATTCATGGATCATTTCGACGACTCCGAATACTAACCAATGGGGACGGGTTCAATTCTGTCCCGGACAAAATGAGGACAGGTTCACGGCCGCTATTAGTGGACAAAAAGGGCTACGCCCCCAATTTGTCTACTGCAGTCTTGCTGCTTGCGGGACAACACTCCAAGCATGTTCCCCTTTTGGTAAACTCGAACCATGGCGAAATCGACGACATTCATCCATGCATCTGACTTGCATCTTGGCGCCGCTTTTAGAGGCGTGCGCGATCTTTCGCCTGTGTGGGCCGATCGCATGCTCAAGTCCATTCCTGATGCCTATCGCCAATTCATCGACTACGCGCTTACCGAGTCGATCGATTTCGTGATCATCTCGGGTGATGTGTTCGACAGCTCGCATCCTTCCTATGCGGACTTTTGCCTGTTCTGCGATGGACTTGCCAAGCTCGGTGAAGCGAACATCCCTGTTTACTATTGCACGGGCAACCATGACCCCTTCACCATGTGGATCCACGACTATGGCGATCTGCCCGACAACGTTTTCATGTTCGATCCCAACGAAGCCAGCTTCTTCGTGTTCGAAAAGGATGGCGAACCGTTGGTGGTGCTGGGTGGCCGAAGCTATTACAACCAAACCTGGCCAGCAGGCCAAGATATCTCCGAAGGTATTTCACGTGAAACAGCCCTGCGCGAATCTCCTGATGCGCCGTTTTGCGTAGGCGTGATACATACTGGTTTGGACATCGATCCTACGCGCAGCCCAGTGAAGCCAAAAGAGCTGCTCAAGCGCCATATGGATTACTGGGCATGCGGCCATATCCACCATGTTGAGCTGGTCCCCGAACGCGATCCTTCCATCGCATTCGCGGGCTGCATTCAGGGTCGCGATATCCATGAGACGGGGCCCCATGGCGTGCTGAAGGTAACGCTGCGCCAGAACATGCCCGCGGATATCACCTTCCTGCCAACAGCGCAGGTGGTGTGGGAGCGCATCGAAGTTGACGTAGCATCTTGCACGACCATCTCTGACATTCAGGAAGCTATAACCACCCAACAGTTCGAACGCAATGCCGACTCTCAGTGTCAGAACATGCTCTGTCGCATCACGCTTACCGGCGCAACACCACTTCACCGAGAACTGAGTACGCGCGTGCTCGAAGATCTTCGCTTGGTGATCAACGACCGTTATCCATTCTTCTTCATCGATGCCATCGTGAACGATACGCGTGCGCAACTTGATCGCAAAGCGCTCGAAAAAGAGGGCCTGTTCCCAGCTGTGTATCTTTCGACCATGGCGCACCTGGCCAATGACAAGACCGAAGGCCTTACCTATATTGAGCAGCAATTCGCCGATCGCGACCTGCCCGTTCCGCATTTTCAACGCCATTTTGAAGAGCTGTGCTCTCAGGCTGAAACGCTGGTGTTAGACCTGTTGAACGAAAAGACCAATAAGTAGGGCACCATGGCGAAGAGCACGAACAAGCAAGATCAGCCCAAGAAGCAATCCAAGCAGCGCTATTTCGGCAGCGCTTATTTGGAATATGTGAAGCTCACGAACTTCGGCAAGTTCGCGAACCTGATCGTGGGTCCTTTCAAACCAGGGCTTAACGTTGTCTATGGCCCCAACGAAGCAGGCAAGACCACCGTGAGCGAGCTGATCAAGGGTGTCATGTTCGGTTGGCTTCCCGCGCGCAAGGGCGTGAACAGCTACAAGCCCGAAAACACCGATCGTATCGGCAGTCTTTTCTTCAAGGATGTGCGCAGTGGCGATGTCGAAGAACTGAAGCGCGTGAAGAATGCTGAAGGCGTGAGTGATGCGCTTCATGTGCTGGACGACATCGACAAAGAGACTTACGAAACGATGTTCGCACTGAACAGCGACGAACTGCTCAATCTTGACCGCCACAACGAAGTGACCGCGCGCTTGCTCACGGCGGGTTCGGGCACGGCATCATCCCCGGCTCTCGTGCTAGGCGAGATCCAGAATCGTCTACGCGAATCGCTGTCGCGTTCGGCCCAAAATCCCGATTCCATCACGCTGCTTCGTGAAGAGCAGGCCAAGGACAAGGCTGAAGTCCAGGTGTTGCTGGATGAAGCAGAGGGTTTCCGCGAGCAGGAGCATCGTCAAGAATCGCTGCTTGCGCGCAAAGAGGCTTTGACAGAAGCGCAAAGCAATCTCAATTCCGAGATAGAAGAGCTGAAGAGCAACCGCGCGCGCCTTGAGAGCATCGATGAATCCACCGAACAGAACACAGCGCTGCTCGAAGATACGCGGGCCACCCAGGAGCAGATGGCGGCAACCACCACTGAAGAAGCCAGTAGCGAGATCCTGCGCTTGAGCAAGCTTTCGGCTTCTGAGGAATACCAGCTCAAAGCCGCCCTTGATGACCTGGACGAAGAGCGCATGAAGCGCGAGCACGCCTACGACAACGCTAAGCGCGATGCTAACAAATCGAAGGCTTCCTACGACACCTTCATCAATGATCACGACTATCATACCGAGCAGGATCGCGCGAAGAATCAGCGCCGTATCCGTATCGTGGTGGCACTGGTCATCATGGTTGCTTTGGGAGTCGTTGGCCTGTGGCTCTTCAGTCACGGTCGAGCGGCTGGGTCGCTCAGTTATTCTGCCTTCGGTCTGGTGCTTTGCTTGGGTGCCCTCTTAGTTGCTGCTGCTGGCATCGTGGCTAACATCCATCCTTCGAAAGTTGAGGAAGCCTTCGAAGAGAAGCGTCGCAATCATGAGTGGATCAAGCAGCAAGACGCGCAGCATCTTGCCTTAGCCCAGCAGGAACTTGATGAACATCACGAAAAGACCAAGCGCTACCTGGATACCCACGGTCTTGTCTCTGCAGAAGGGTCCATCCGTCAGGCACGCCACCTGCTCGATCTTGCTCACGACCTGCGCAACAATGAAGAGGTGACGCAGCAGAACCTCCAGGCGCTCACTCTGCAGCGTGCTTCGCTCGAGTCGCTGTTGGCTAACTTGGCAGACCAGCGCCGCGAGCTTTGTCTGGCCATGAACCTCGATCCGCGCGCACCGCTTTCCGATCTTGACCAACTGATCGCGCGCAAAGACGAAGAGCGCGCCAAGACCATGCAGCTCATTTCGGAGACCAATCGCCAGCTGGGCGAGATATCCGCCGAACTTTCTCGTGCTCGTCATGCCACTGCCTTCGATGAAGCGAAACAGCGCAAAGAGATCGTGGACGCACGCTTGCAAGAACAGTATTGGGAGCTTGCAAAGCTGTTGTTGGCTGAACGCACGCTTGAAGTGGCCATCGCTGAATGGGAGCGCAAGAGCCAGCCCGAGGTCTACCAACAGGCATCGCGCCTCTTCGCCCAGATGACCAAGGGAGCCTGGCAGACCGTGCGCATGAATGCCGAAGGCGAGATCGAAGTGCTCGATAGCGTGAAGACCGCCACCCCACCGCAACTTCTTTCGCTCGGTACGCGTCAGCAGCTCTATCTGGCTCTGCGTGTTGCGCTGCTGATGACAGCCGAGAACGTGGGTCATTCGTTGCCCATACTTTGTGACGATATCCTGGTCAATTTCGACGATGATCGTCGCCGCGAAGCCGTGAAGGTGCTCATCGAACTTTCCCAGTATCGACAGGTGATTCTGTTCACCTGTCATCCCAGTGTCGCTGCCCTTGTCCGCGAATACGATTGCTCCTGTAACCTACTGGAACTGTGATATATTTTCTAGGTAGCTTGAACTGTCGAAAGGACGAACCATGCCAAGCACTGTGCTCCTTGGCGCCCAATGGGGCGACGAAGGCAAGGGCAAAATCACCGACTTGATCGCAAACGATTATGACTACGTCGTACGCTACCAAGGAGGGAACAACGCAGGGCATACGGTCATCGCTGGCAGCGTCAAGCTTGCACTTCACCTTATTCCATCAGGAGTTATGTACGAAAACGTCACACCTGTGATCGGAAATGGTTGCGTCATCGACCCGCGCGTGCTCATCGAAGAGATGGGCACCATCAATGAAGCGGGATTCTCCACGGATAACATGGTGGTCTCTTGCGATGCGCACGTCATCATGCCTTATCATATCGAGCTCGATGGCGCGAATGAGCAGAAGCTCGGTGCGAAGAATATCGGCACCACCAAGCGCGGCATCGGCCCAGCTTACGAAGATAAAGTAGCACGCCGCGGCATTCGCATCCAGGACCTTATGAGCGAGCATGTCTTCCGCGAGAAGGTTGGCGAAGTGCTCGAATACAAGAACCAGATCCTTTCGAAGGTCTACGGTCTGCCAACCTATACGGTCGATCAGATCTGCGAGGCATATCTGCCATTGGCTGAGGCCATCCGTCCTCACGTGAAAGAAACAACGCACCTGCTCAACGCCGCACTTGCACAAGGTAAGAGCGTGCTCTTCGAAGGTGCTCAGGGCACCATGCTCGATATCGATCACGGCACCTATCCTTTCGTTACGTCGTCTTCGTGCTGCGCAGGTGGCGCTCCCATCGGCACGGGCGTTGGCCCCAAGGCCATCGATCGTGTGCTTGGTATCGCGAAGGCTTACATCACACGCGTCGGCTCTGGTCCGTTTCCGACCGAGCTGTTCGACGAAGTGGGCGAAGCGCTCTGCGAAGTTGGTGGCGAATACGGCGTAACTACCGGGCGCAAGCGTCGTTGCGGTTGGTTCGATGCAGTGGTCGGACGCTATGCGGCCCAGGTCAACTCCATGACCGATATGGCGCTCACCAAGCTTGACGTGCTCTCGTGCGTTCCGCGCATCAAGGTGTGCGTGGCTTACGAGATCGATGGCCAGCGTTACGACTATTTCCCCATGGATCAGGAGCTCATTTGCTCGGCGAACCTCAAGCCCATCTATGAGGAATTGCCTGGTTGGGAAGGCATCGATATCTCTACCTGCAAGCATTTCGAGGACTTGCCTCAAAATGCACGATCCTACGTGAAATATCTCGAGGAAGTTACGGGCGTTCCCGCTTCCATCATCGCGGTCGGCCCCGATCGCGATCAAACGATCTTCAACGGCTGGGAGTAGCGCGAGCGCTTCTGGCGAAACGAAAAGGGGAGTCCTTGCTCCCGTCATCATGCGTGAAAGGTCTTTCATGAACATCTTGGTTCTGGGTAGTGGCGGCAGAGAGCATGCGCTCACGTGGGCGCTTGCGAAGAGCCCGAAGTGCAGCGAGATCTATATCGCTCCTGGTAATGGCGGCACCGATTCTCTGGGCACCAACATCAAGTCGTTGAATATCGAAGACGGTGAAGCGGTGCTCGATTTCGCCCAGCGAAACGACGTCGACCTGGTAGTGATCGGCCCTGAAGCCCCGCTGGTCAAAGGCGTGGCCGATGTGTTGCGTGCGGCTGGCATCGCGGTGTTCGGCCCCGATGAGCAGGGTGCTCAGCTCGAAGGTTCGAAGACCTATAGCAAAGAGTTCATGGAAGCCAACGGTATCCCTACTGCGCGCTATAAGAGCTTCACGAACAGAGATGAAGCTCGTGCGTATTGCGAAGAGCTTGGCGCGCCGCTCGTGGTGAAGGCCGATGGTCTAGCAGCAGGCAAGGGCGTCATCATCGCTGAAACGCTCGATGCAGCACTAGGTGCGGTCGACGCGTGCTTCTCGGGTGAATTCGGTTCGGCTGGCAATACGGTGGTCGTCGAAGAGATGCTCACGGGTCCAGAATGTTCGCTGCTCGCGTTCGTTACGAATGGCAAAGCGTTTTGCATGGCCCCTGCTCAGGATCATAAACGAGCCTATGATGGCGACCTTGGCCCGAACACAGGTGGCATGGGTGTTTATTCGCCAGTGCCCATTGTCACCGAAGAAGAGATGGCCGAAATGGTCCGCATCATGGAGGTTGCAGCGGCTGCGACAGCCAAGGATCCTTTTGTGAATGACTATAGAGGCGTGCTCTATGGCGGCTTCATGCTCACCCCTGAAGGCCCGAAGGTCCTCGAATTCAATGCGCGCTTCGGCGATCCTGAAACGCAAGTTATCCTGCCACGCCTGAAGAGCGACCTGGTCGACGTGATGATGGCGGTCGCTGAAGGTCGCGACGGCGATATCTCGCTAGATTGGGCCGATGACTGGGCAGTGAGCGTAGTGCTCGCATCCGAGGGATACCCTGGCAGCTACGAAAAAGGCAAGGTCATCCTGGGTGTTCAGGATGCTGAAGAATTCGACGAAGGTAAGATCATCGTCTTCCATGCGGGCACGGGTCTGAATTCCGATGGCGAATTGATCACTGCTGGTGGTCGTGTTCTGAACGTGGTGGGCTTGGGTTCCACCTTCGATTCTGCCCGCCATCGTGCTTATGAAGCCGTGAAGCGCATCAACTTCGAAGGCAAGCAATTCCGCACCGACATTGGCAAGAAGGCCCAAGAAGGCCGCTCCGCCTGGAACTAACCCAAAACTTGGGGACGGGTTCATTTTTGTCCCGGACACTTTGGGGACAGGCCTCAGCCTGCCCTCGGGTCGACTCCAGGTCTCCTTCAGTCTATTCATCAACAAGGCACCCGTCTGACTTCCATCCATAGGCAAAAACATATGAATTATGAATAAATGATATGGTATAACCTATATATCGACTAAGAACGCCAAATTTGGCACGAATATAGGGAGCCAAGATGACGCTGCTATATACCAAAGAGCAGAAAGCGCTCATTTCGCTTGTGCATGACGTGGCAGAACAGGAACTGAAGCCCTACGTTGCTCAGGCCGACCGCGATGGCAAGTGCCCCGAAGAACTATACGAATTCGGATTCGATCTGGGTCTTCACCTGGTAGAAGTGCCCAAGGAATACGGCGGCACGGGCCTGGACTATGAGACCACCGCTATGATCTTCGAAGAGCTGGCGAAGATCGATGCAGGTTATGCCATCACCTTCGTCACCACGTTCGTGGCGCTGCGAAACGTTATCCTTGCTGGCACACCTGAACAAGCCCAATACTTCGCTGACGTAGTGAAACAACGGAAATTCGCCGCATTTGCGCTCACCGAACCCAATGCTGGCTCCGACGTTGCCGGCATGCGCTCGACCGCTACCAAGGTAGACGGCGGCTACGTGTTGAACTCAACGAAGACCTTCATCACCAACGGCGGTATCGCCTCGATCTACATCGTGTTCTGCAAGACCGATTTCGAAGCGGGCGCCCACGGCATCACCGCTTTCATCGTCGACCGCGACATGCCTGGCGTGCGTGTTGGAGCCGAGGAAGACAAGATGGGCCTGCGCCTTTCGAACACCACCGAGCTTCTTCTCGACGATGTTTTTGTTCCCGAAGATCGCGTGCTCGGCAAGGTGGGTGAGGGCATGAAACTTGCCCTGAACGCTTTGAATCTCTCACGCGCGTTCGTGTGCACCATGGGCGTTGGCATCATGCAGCGCGCATTGGATGAAGCGCTCGCTTACGCCACGGAACGCAAGCAATTCGGCAAGCCGCTCGCTAGCTTCCAGCTGGTGCAAGGCCTCCTGGCCGACATGGCCATCAAGACTGAAGCCGCCCGCTGCGTAGTGAACAATACCATGCGCTTGATGGATGCAGGCAGCTTGGTGCAACTCGAGGGCGCCATCTGCAAGACATTCGTTACCGACTCCATGCAAGAAGTGGTCTCGAACGCAGTGCAGGTCATGGGCGGGTATGGCTACAGCCGCGAATACCCTGTTGAGAAGCTCATGCGCGATGCCAAGGTGTTCCAGATCTTCGAAGGCACCAACCAGATCCAGCGCACCACCATCGCAAAATTGCTGGCCAACGGATAAGGGAGAGCGATCATGAAAATTGCAGTCTGCATGAAACAGGTTCCCGACACCACCGAGATCAAGATCGACCCGGTGAAGAATACGCTCATCCGCAAAGGCGTACCCAGCATCATGAACCCATACGATCGCCACGCGCTTGAGATGGCGCTGCAGCTGAAGGACCGTCATGGCGCCGAAGTGGTGGCGCTCACCATGGGTCCAAGCCAGGCTATCGATATCCTGGAAGAAGCCTACGCGATGGGTGCCGACGAAGTCTATCTGATCACCGACCGCAAATTCGGTGGTTCCGACACCTTCGCCACCAGTTATATCTTGAGCGCCGCGCTCGATCATCTTGGTCCTTTCGACCTGGTACTGGGCGGCAAACAAGCCATCGATGGCGACACGGGCCAGACCATTTCATCGCTCGCGCAGCATATGGATTGTGCATGCATCAACCAAGTGCTCGACCTGCAGGTGGAATCTTCTCCTGCGGGTGCCACGAACAGTAATCCCACGGTAACGGTCAAACGCAAGACCGACGAAGGCGTTGAAGTGCTCGAAACCACGCTTCCGCTCGTGTGTACGGTGATGAAAGAGAGCAACAAGCCTCGTTACGCCAGCATCCAGAGCACGCTCGATGCACTCGAGCACGAGGCGCAGCAGATCTGCCTGGACGATCTAGCCGCGCTGCTCGATGAAAGCAAGATCGGCTTGAAAGGCTCGCCCACACGCGTGCAGAAATCATTCGTTCCCGAACGCTGCGCCGAAGGCGTATTCATCGAGGGAGCGCCTAAAGATCAGGCTCATGACCTGGTAGAACAACTTGTCGAAGCGAAGCTGCTCGTTTAATTCGGAAGGTGGAGCGCATCATGCAAGAAACGAACGACCATCGTGATATCTGGGTGTTCCTGGAGCAGTTCGATGGCCAACCCAAGCAGGTTGGCTGTGAGCTGCTGGGTCAGGCACGTCGTCTGGCAGACCAGATCGGCCAACAGGTAGGTGCGGTGATCATCTCCAACGAACCACAGGATGCTATCGATATGGCGCGCACGTATGGCGCCGACTATGCCTACGTTATCGAAGGTGCAGAGTACGCCCAATTCACCACCGACGCCTTCAGCGAAGCATTCGAGCATCTGTGCCAAGAACATAAGCCCGAGATCATCTTGGTCGGTGCTACAGCAAACGGCCGCGAATTGGCTTCGCATCTGGCGGTGGCGCTCGAGGCGGGTCTTACCGCGGACTGCACGTCGCTTACCATCGATCCTGAAACAGCAACCATGGCCTGGGAGCGCCCGGCATTCGGCGGCAATCTTTATGCGCGCATCTGCGCGAACACTCATCCGCAGATGGGTACGGTCCGCCCAGGCGCGATGCCTGTCCCTGATCCGCATCCTAACGAAAACATGCAGGTCATCCACGAGAAATTCCATCCAAGTCGCATGCGCGTGAAGGTGAAGGAATTCATCGAAGATCTGAAGGATCAAGGCGTTTCACTGCAAGATGCTGAAGTTATCGTGTCGGGTGGTCGCGGCATGAAAGGCCCCGAGAACTTCAAGATGCTCGAAAAGCTTGCAGAACTGCTCGGCGGTGCTGTGGGCTGTTCGCGTTCGGTAGTGGAAGAAGGCTGGCTGCCTGCGAGCAAGCAAGTCGGTCAGACCGGCTCGTCCGTTTCGCCACGCATCTATATCGCTTGCGGCATTTCGGGCGCGGTCCAGCACGTGGCAGGCATGGATCATTCCGATGCCATTGTGGCCATCAACCAAGATCCACATGCCCCTATCTTCGATGTGGCCGACTACTGCATCGTTGGCGATGTGTTCCAAGTGGTCCCTGCCTTGATCGAAGAGCTTTCTGCGCAATAGACAGATTCGAGACAAATTGGACAAATTGGGGGCAGCCCCCTTTTTGTCCACACCGCAGTTGCGAACAAAAGATGGGTCCTGAGGTGCCCGAGCCGTCCTATACGACGAGAAGTTTGCCCAAGCTCTGCTCGGGTACCTCAAGGCCCATCTTCTATCGAAGGCCGAACAAGAAGCGAGAACAGGAAATCTGAACACGAAGATCGAGCGAAGCGGTAGGGCGTTCACCGCGCATCTTGCCCCTACTTATGCGCTTTGCTTGACCATAAAAATGTTAGTGAGTACAATAACAACTCGCGTTACCGCATGAATCACGGTGAAACGCACGCCAAATGGTCGGATAGCTCAGTTGGTAGAGCAGCGGACTGAAAATCCGCGTGTCGAGGGTTCAAGTCCCCCTCCGACCACCATGAAACCAAAAGGCCCCCACTTCAGGGGGTCTTTTTTATATCGACACCTCCGACCAGTCTTCAAGCTCATCAGCTGGCGTTGTTTTACCATATCCGGCCCATGAAGCCAGCAGCGCGCCAATCTTATGTAGATACTGTTCATATTGCATGAATCCCCCGATAGAACTTAAAAAATTACCCCTGAACTCGAAAAAGCTCGCCAAATCATAGCGAACTCATAGCCGAAGATGCATAATGGAACATGGTAGATTGACAGAAGAATAGTCAACCAGGATTCGAATGCTTGTCTGAACTGGTGTTTTATGTTAAAATCGACCAACGTGTCGAATGCTGATGAAAAAACGTCACCTGCGGTTTTTCAGGCGAAGTACCAAGATGGCATTTCGAACAAGCAAGCGCACTGTTGGATGCTCCTTATATAGGTAGTGAAATATCTGTGAAGGAAGACAACAGAACAAGCGCGATCATTGCACTAAAGTGCCTGATGGTTGTACTATTCGATGTCCGATTGTTGTTAACGATTTTGCAGTTAGCAGCAATTGAAAGAAAGAAATAATGTTCGCGGTCCAATGAGGGGGATAATATGCGAGCACAAGTGAAGAGCAAAGCGAATGCGCTGATCGCTGCCATCATGGCGGCTATTTTCGCATTCAGCCTTTCTGGCGTGCCAGCTTCGGCTTTGGCAGAAGGTCCAGAAGGCGAAACGAAAACACCTTCAGTACGAGGTGTAGACTTCATGCAGCCTACTGCACAAGGCTGGGAAGTTATCAAGGTAGATAATCTGGGTGACCAGGAGATCTATGTTCAGGTCAAAAAGAACGGCAAACCGCTCAGCAACCCGATGAAGTACACGGCTGATATGAATTCTTTGAACGATGGCTCAGGCGTCCAGGTTGCCCAGATCGTTGCGGTTCAGATCATGGCCAATCAGAATGCAACGGGCGCACAGACCGCAGCCGACCTGCTTGGTCCCGATGTCGCTGATCGTGGAACCTATACGGTCGAGGTCACCGATGCGTTCATGCAGGGAAATACGCTCTTCAATGGTACGGTCTACCCCGTATATGCAAACATCACAGATGTTAATGGCAACATCGAAGATACCGTTTTGCTTGGCATTAGAACTACAGATTCCCCCGATCCTGCAACGCTAAAGAAGAATCTTGGTGTGGGCCAGAGCTACTATAAGCAGGCTGAAGGCCAAGCGAGCCCGACGAGCTACAGCTTGGTTAGCCGCAACGGCATCGATAATGAATTCGAATCAGGTGCATTCTACGTAACCTATGAGCAAAACAGCAGCAACACGGTCGAAGGCTCTATCAATTATGTGAACGCAGATACTGGCGAGGTCGTGAAGACTGAGAAGGTCAGCGGTATCGGCAAAGACGGCAAGACCGTCAGCATCATGAAGTCCTTCTCTGCAGTGGTGAAGGATGGCGACAAAGAGAAAGTCCAATCGTATCGCGTTATCTCTCGTCTTGCGGGTGAAAAGGTAACGCTCTCATATACCAATGCTTCTTATACGGTCCAGGTTGTCCCCCTCGATGAAAATACAACCTATCCCGTGACCATCAATTACAGGAGCATGGATGGCACGCTGCTTTGGAGCGACAATGTCGACGTTAAAGGTAAGGGCTATCGTTATACGCTGCCCAATACCTTCTCGATGAACAAGGGTTCCAAGGTCGATGCGGCTGACGGCGTTAACCTTTATCATCTCGAATATGTTCAGGGTGGTCAGGTTGTGAATCCAGGCGAACCTGCTGAAGGTGGCATCACTTCACAAGATGGCGTCTCTGTTGCGACTGCAAGCAACGATAACGGCACGATCATCAACCTTACGAACAACATGACCGATGACCAGTTCGTCCTTGATGAAAATGATCACCGCGTGATCAATGCGTACTATCAGAACCAGGACGCAGACAAGGAAGTTGAATTCACCCTCATCGAAGTAGATGGCGAAACGGGCGAGCAACTCACCACCATCACCGCTACGGTCGATCCGAACCATGTCTTTAGCTACACTCCTGAAAAGAAGGAGATCAACGGCAAGACCTATGTTCCATGGGCTGGCAACACCGAAGAGATCACGTACTCTTGGGAGAGTTTGGGCCAGAGCGTTGATCTGCTGCAGTATGTTTACTATGTCCCCGAAGACTATGTGCCAGGCGATGCCTATGGCGTTACCGTTCAGTATGTGAACGTCGCAAACGGCGCAGTCCTTCGTTCTGAGACAGTGAACATCGATCCCGAGATCACGAACTTCGTTGAGATCACGGGTCCGCAGAGCTTTACCCAGGACGGAAGCGAATACGTTCGTCTGGATGGCCAGGATACGGCTATTCGTCATGCGTTCCTTTCACCTAACCGCACCTACACTATTTACTACCGTGACGTCGATGATGTTATCAACGCGCAGACCATGATCGACCGCGTACAGATCATCGAAACAACCATCCCAGGTACGGGTGGCGGCTTGACTGCGGCCCCAACGGAAGTTGAAGACGCGGGTGATGGTCCTGATGTTGATGCGGGCGTAGGCGCTGGCGACGGTACGGTCGTTATCAATGACGACGATAATCCGCTGGCAAACCTTGATGGTCAGGATACGACCACTGAGCGTACTATCGCGGAAAATGAGAACCCCTTGGCGTCTGGTGTGACCCAGAACGGGTTCGCGATCGCAAGCTTCGCAATCGGAGCGATCGCACTGATCGGCATCGTGGCATACTTCTTGCTTCGTCGCCGTAAGCAAGCAACCGACAATCAGAACGCATAAGGGAGGTGGATCACATGTCTAAGTTGAAAGAAAAGTTCTCTGAAAACAAGAAGCTTATGCGTTGGGCAAGCATTGCGTTTGCCGTCGCATTGGCTGTGACAGTGCTTCCATACATCTATGCATGGGGCGAAGGCGGCGGAGATCCCGTCCTTGATGAGACTATCCCAGAGGCTGTACCCATCACTCAGGCCGAACTGAGCGATGAGCCAGAAGCGGAAGAGCCGATCGTTGCAGAAGAGGTCCAGGCGGCCGAGGAAGTTGCTGATGAAGGCCTCGAGGAAGCTGTAGTCAATGAAGAAGCTGCTGGCATTGTAACGATGAGCAATGATCCAGATTGGATCAAAGTAGGCGGCGGAGCTACGGTTACCTTTAATCCTGCGGACGATCCCAATGCGCTCGAAGCAACCGTAGAAGGCAACGGCACCATTGATCGACTCTATCTTGGCAGTCCCACTGATTACAACGAGATTCAAAAGACTTATAAGCTCACCATCAATGGTGACTTAACAGGCAAGATCGTGGTTCCGAACCATGTTACGCTCATTTTGAATGGTAACGGTACTCTTCGCGGCAATGATGGTAGTGTTATCGATGTCAAAGGCTACAAGAGCAAGCTCATCCTCAACGAAGATCTTAAAGTTAATGACACGAAAGGCAACACCGAGCGTAACAGTGATGGTTCTTTGAAGAATAAGGGCCTCACGATCACGGGTGGTACAGGCTCGCCTATTTGGATGACAGATACCTCAAACAGTCAAACGAAATGCCCTGTTGCGCTTTCTTCGTTGGCTGGTGGCGGCATCCATGTCGAGCGTACCAAGATATCCCAACAGAACGATGGTGCTCCGTCTCTTATCATGTACGGTGGAACGATCGACAATAATACCGCAGATGTTGGTGGTGGTATTTACGTTGACCGTCAATGTCATTTCAAGATGTACGGTGGTACCGTCTCGAACAACACCGCTGAAAAGTACGAAGGCGGTGGCATCTACACGGCTTCGCCTGATGCGGTTATCAATGGCGGCAATATCAAGCACAACACTTCCAAGACCTCTACAGAATGGGGCGGCGGCGGTCTCTTCATCGAATCCAAGGGTAAAGTGACCATCTCAACGGTTGCGGTTACTTCGAACACCGCGGGTGGTCTTGGTGGCGGCGTTGCAGGTTGTCCCCATGCTCATATTTCCATGGGTCAGGTGACAGAAGGCGCTGCGATCTATGGCAATACCGCGAAGAAGAACGGCATGGGCGGCTCTATTGGGCGTCCACAGAATGCGGGTCTTTACGCTTTGACATCAGAGAGTAAGTTCCCTTCAGGGGGTAATGCAAATAGCAGCACCGCAACGATCGATCAGAATGTTCTGAAATATCCAAAGGATGGCATCACGGTCTCGGGCGATGTTTATGCGTACAGTGATACGTTCGCCAATGCAGCATTTACCGCCGATCAAGCAAGCGATTTCTATTGCACGTTGTCAAGTATCGTCTTCGGTCAGACTGTAAGCGGCAATATCGATTCCAGCAAGACGGCTTGGACGGGCATCTACGCAGGTCCTGATGCGAAGAAGGGCGCTTCCGTCACGATCAACGAAGGACAGACGTGGGCGGAAGGTCTGTATTCTCTCGGTCTGAAGGCTACAGCGAACCCAGGCTATGTTGAACGCGATCTTATGATCACGGACAATACAAGCTATACCCATGGTGGCGGCATCGGCTGTAACGGCCAGCTTGAAATTGGTAACCTTACCGACAGGACGGTAGAGAATTACGGTTTCGAGGTCGAGTTCACTAAGGTGCTCAACTTCCAGAAGGCCGACGGTACGACCGAGAATGTCATCAAGGACTATGCTCAGCAGGGCAAGAAGTTCACCTTTAATCTTTATGGTTCTAACGCTGACGGCACGATCGATGAAAGCAAAGTAGTTGCAACTGCAACGAATGATGCAAATGGCAAGATCGTCTTCAAGGTCAAGGATAAAGCCTACGCTGAAACTGGTACCTATACTTTCTATGCAAAAGAAGTTGCGACGGATGATATTCCGAGCAATATCACTAAAGACAATAGCGCTTTGAAGGTGAAGGTACAGGTCGTTAAGACTACCACTACTGCTGTGGTGGGTAGCCTTAAAGTTACCTCAAGCAATTCGCTGGTCCCAGAAGATGGGATCACGTATGGTGATGACGGCGTAGATAACGACGCCCAACAGAAGGTCTTCACTAACCAGGTGGAAGAAAAGCACGAAGATGCTCTCGAGGGTTCTGGCGAACTAGTTCTTACCAAGAACTATGTTGATGCAGAAGGTAATCCGATCTTGAGCAATGACAAGGTTGCTCTGGAAGACAAGACCTTCGAATTTAAGATGTATCGCGCAGACAACGAAGGCAAGATCGATGATTCAGAGCCCATCGCGGTAGCCTCCAACGATGCGAACGGCAACATCACGTTCAAGTTCGAGAACACGAATGCAAAGATCGATGAGCCGATCGCTTCTTCTGATGAAGGCAAGCAGAACACTGTTCTGGTAAACATGTTCCCCGATGGTGTGAACACTACTGAAAAAGAGATCACGGTTTTCGTACGAGAGACGAAGAAGGATGTCGAAGGCTCTCAGACCACCTATGATGAAGCCGATCACAAGATAACGCTCAAATTCACGGTTTCTAAGTCTGATCCCGTGTGGAACAACGACAAGCTCAATCCAGTCTACAAGACCACCTATACAGCTGCTTTGACCGAGGACAACATCACGTTCGATGAGAACGGTGGCGTATTTACGAATACTGTTTGGCCGAATGAAGCAGCAGAGTTTGAAGGTGCAGGAGAGCTGGTCTTCACCAAGGCGTACCTGAACGGCAACAACGATGACATCATGAACGATGATGCTGTTACTGACTTGTCCAAGACCTTCACTTTTGAGATGTATGCTCCTGGTAAGGGCTTGTTTGGCGGCCAGACCGAACCTGGACAGGATGCTGAACCCATCGCGGTAGCCTCCAACGACGCGAACGGCAACATCACGTTCAAGTTCGAGAACACGAATGCAAAGATCGACGAGCCGATCGCTTCTTCTGATGAAGGCAAGCAGAACACCGTTCTGGTCAATATGTTCCCAGAGGACATGAACGCGGATTCGCTGGAGCGTACGGTAACTGTTTACGTCAAGGAGAAGATCGACGAAGACGGTCATCCGCAGACCACCTTCGATGAAGCTTGGCATAAAGTCGAGCTCACCTTCACTGTTGACAAGAAGGTAAGGTTTGAAGGCGATACGCTTACCCCAACCCGCATTACTACCTATGTTGCTTCTTTGAGTGGTGACGATGTTGCGGATAATGTCCAAAATGGTGGAGTCTTTGAGAACGAATATCACCCCAGCGGCTCGTTCAATGTCAACGCGACCAAGACCTACTATGGCAATACCGCAGACGCAACAGGTAAGTTCAACTTCAGCATGGTTGGTATCGCCGCTCCTGAGAATGGCAAAGTTAACACCGATAAGACCTTGAACGACATGGCCGTATATACAGCCCAGAACGCTGCTTTCCCAGCCGGAAGCAACCAGGCTGGCATCGAGTTCAAAGACATTACGTTCACTGAACCTGGCGATTATTGGTTCATGGTCGGCGAAGATGATGTCGCAGGCGTTGTGACTGATAAGCGCGTGTATGTGATCAAGGTCACGGCTAATGTGTCCGCTGATGGTATGAGCTTGGTTCCCGCAATTACTGAAATGTATTATGCGGAGGGCATCACTAAGGAAGACAACTGGCCGTTCGGTTCGTCCGAATACCTTGAGCTCAAGCAGCTCAATGAAGTTGATGGTCAGCTTCCTACCATGGAATTCAGCAACTTTGATAACGCCATGAACCTTTATGGCTACGCGATCAATGCGGCATCTGAAGAGCCGATCGAGGAAGAATGCTTCGTTGACCCGAAGATCATCAAGAACCTCGAAGGCCGTTCGCTCACCGAGGGCGAGTTTAACTTCAAACTCATTCAGCTTGATGGCGATGCCGATCATCAGCCTGACTGGTCGGCAACCCAGGGTCCGGTTATCTCCGAGACTTCCAATGACCGCTATGGCATGGTCGACTTCGACAAGGCGAACAACGTCAGCGGCGACTGGGAGAACCCAAGCTGTCTGCTCTATACCGCACCTGGCACCTACTACTATCGTGTGGTCGAAGCTAACGAGTCTACCGATCCTTCGGTCGAATACTCCCAGCAGATCATCACCTTCACCACAGTGATCGAGCGTATCGATGGACATCTGGTTTGCACCGATATGTACTATGGCCACGTTGAAGACGGCGTGAATGTTCGCTATGAAGAGTCCGCTGACGCGAACTGGCATCCGGACATGACCAACTACGCTAAGGGCATGGACCTGCAGGTTCGCAAGACCAGCGCACTTGATCGCAATAACGGTCTTGAAGGCGCGACCTATGGCCTCTATGCGGTCAACGATGGCGCTCAGGCAGACATCTTCATGCAGGAGGCAACCTCCGATGCAGATGGTTGGATCACTTTCGAGGACGTAAGCCTGAAGACTGGTACGCTGTACTACTTCAAGGAGCGCGAGGCTCCGGCGGGTCATACCGTAAGCGAGTTCCGCAGCGCCTACTTCTACCTGACCGAGGACAACACGGCTCCTAACGGATACGTGATGAACTACACCGATGACAAGATCGACCTGGGCGTCCAGGCTGAAGAATCGGCGATCATGGTCATGTCTGAAGACGACGGCATCTCTACTCAGAGCGATAACGCTCCTGTTGGTCCGCTGTCCGACGACGGCGACATCCTACTGACCTTCGCGCGCGATGGTGGTGTCTATGACGAAGCCACCACGGTCGACATCAACAAGCTCGACACGCGCACCCATGAATGGGTCGAAGGTGCTGCACTGCAGATCATCGAGAAGAACAGCGGCACCGTGGTAGACAGCTGGGTCTCTGGAAAGGCTCCTGAAAAGCTGCAGGGCAAGTTGAACGTTGATACGGTCTACATCCTGCGCGAAGCTGAGGCTCCAGAAGGCTATTCGAAGGCTGACGATGTCGAGTTCAAGATCGGCCAGTATGGCGCGGTCGAGATCTTGAGCGGCTCCAGCAATGGTAACGCCGACATCAACGGCGAGACCATCACGCTCTACGACACCATGCTCGATGGCGAAAACGTGCTCACGGAATATCGTGAGGTGCCTGAAGATGGCGATGGCAGCTTCCTGGCGAAGACTGGCGACATCCTGAAGATCGCAGGCATCGTGATCCTGGCGATCGCAGCAATTTGCGGCATCGTGTTCGCACTCCGCCGCCGCAGCAAGGGTCAGGCATAAGCCAGATCAAGCGTAGCGGCCAGTCCGCACTACAAGTTAAAGGGCTTCGGGATTGTTCCCGAGGCCCTTTCTTTGCGATAATGCTTGTTCAGACAGGATTGGATTAAGGAATCAACATGAGTGAAGAATGCAACGATAGCTGTAAGGCATGCGGGAAAGATTGCGGGGAGCGTCGCGAACCACAGAGCTTCCTAGAAGCGCAGAACCCAGCTTCGAATGTGAAGCGAGTGATCGGTATCGTCAGTGGCAAGGGCGGCGTGGGTAAGTCGCTCGTCACCTCGTTGCTGGCTGCAGCGCTGGCGCGCCAAGGCAAGCGCGTGGGCATCATGGATGCGGATATCACTGGTCCTTCCATCCCGCGTATGTTCGGCATTCAAGACAAAGCGCAGGGCAGCCCCGATGGTCTGCTACCAGCGGTGGCGGCTGACGGCACCAAGATCATCTCCACCAATTTGCTGCTCGAAAACGAGACCGATCCCGTTATCTGGCGCGGTCCCATGATCGCTGGCGTGGTGAAGCAATTCTGGACCGATGTAGTATGGGGTGAGCTGGACTACCTGCTGGTGGACATGCCCCCGGGCACCGGCGACGTGCCCCTAACGGTCTTCCAATCGCTGCCCGTTGACGGCATCGTGGTGGTTACTTCTCCGCAAGAGATCGTGGGCATGATCGTGGGCAAAGCGGTGAACATGGCACATTCACTGAACATTCCTGTGCTCGGCCTTGTCGAGAACATGGCCTATTTCGTGTGCCCGAACTGCGACGAGCGTCACTACATCTTTGGCGAGAGCCAGGTGGACATCTTGGCGCAGGAATACTCCATCGCAGCCACTGCACAGATTCCCACGAACCCCAATATCGCGGCGCTCTGCGACGCAGGCCATGTGGACGAAGTGGAATCTCCATGGCTTCAGAACATCGTCGTCGCCATCGCGTAGCCTCGCTGCACCATCTTCGGTAAAATGAGGCAAGCTTCTTAAACCGTAAAAGTAGGGACTATGATCAATTTTGATGCGATCGAGCCGGGTCCTTCCGCCCAGACGCTCATCGACAAGAATGTGGCGAGCCGCATCCGCCAAAAGGACAGCGCGCTCTATAACTTCTCAGAAAACGCGCAGCTCTTCGCGCGTGAATTCATGGGTTGGACCACGCTGGCAAGCGAACCGCCGCTGCCGCTGGTAGAGATCCAGAACTTCGCCGATTCGCTCATCGCGCGTGGCCTACAGACCGTTGTGCTCATCGGCCAGGGTGGATCGACCCAAGCGCCCATGACCATGACCAAATACAACAAGGCGGACTCTTCGTTCATGTCCTTCAAGACACTCGACTCGGTCTCGCCTGTGCGCGTGCGCGCTATCATGGCTGAATGTGACCCAAGGACCACGCTGGTCATCCATTCGTCCAAGTCGGGTGGCACCATCGAGCCGCAGACCATCATGGAAGCGGTCATCGCTATCCTGCGCGAGCAGCTGCCTGAAGACGAGGTGTTCAACCACCTTGTGGCCATCACCGATCCTGGTTCCGACCTGGAAAAACGTGCGAAAGAAGAAGGCTGGCTGCGTGTCTTTTCTGGCGAAGAGAGCGTGGGAGGCCGCTATTCGGCGCTCTCTATCTTCGGCTTGTTGCCAGCAGCGCTCGCGGGCATCAATCTGAATGCGCTCATGAAAAGTGCTGCTCAGGCCGAAGAGCTCTGCAGTACCGACAGCCTGGATAACCCTGCGCTCATGCTGGCATCGTTCTTGTACGACAACTACACCACCGGACGCAACAAGTTCTCATTCCTTTCGCCCAAGCGCGGTCGTGTTCTGGGCCTGTGGATCGAACAGTTGGTAGCAGAAAGCCTGGGTAAAGAAGGCCAAGGTATCTTGCCGAACATCGAGACCGACTCGCTCACCTTGAGCGAAGACGCAGGTGATCGCAGCGTTATCGTTTACGAGACCAAGACCGACCTTTGGGACGAACGTGCGAACTATTTTCAGTCGCTGCAATATATCAGCCCCAGCATCCCGCAGATGACCTTCAAGGTTGAAAACGTCATCGACCTGGCGGGACACTTCGTCATGTGGGAATACGCTATCGCTATGGTGGGTTACCTGATGCAGATCTGCCCCTTTGACCAGCCCGACGTTCAGGTGGCGAAGACCGAGGTGCTGCGCATCTTGGCTGAAGGCGGCGAAGAGCCCTGCTTTGTGCAGAACGGTCTTTCAGGCGTGCCCATTGGCGAAATAGAGGTCTACGTATCCGAAGCGCTCATGCCTGATCTGCTTGAAGAATCGGTCGCGGGTGCGCTCTCAGCATTGTGCCGCAGCATCCATCCAGGTGACTACTTCTCGCTCAATGCGTTCCTTCCCTTCACGGGTGAGGGTCGTCGCGAAGCGCTCGAGCAGATCCGCCATAGCGTGGCAGAAAAATGCGGCGTGGCTTCGTGCTTGGAGATCGGGCCGCGCTACCTGCATTCAACAGGTCAGCTGCACAAGGGCGGTCAGAACAATGGTGTGTTCTTGATCCTGTCGGCGAACGAACCACGCGATATGCCCGTGGAGAACGCTCGTGCACGCAGCTTGGGAGAGCTGGAAAAGGCCCAGGCCATGGGCGATTTCGCTATTCTTTCAGCCCGCGGTAGGCGTTGCGTTCATCTGCACTTGCCCAATCATTCAGCGGTCACGCTGCGTTTACTCTCCAAGGGTCTGCGCAACGTGGTCGATCGCGTTACCGAATAAGCGGCGCAGTCTGTGTTGCCGCGTTTGCGAAGCAACTTTCGAGTCAATACTGAAAGCGGAGTAGATGCCATGGAGCAGAAGATCGAAGCGCTCGACATACAAGTGAACGGAGTTGTGCAAGGGGTCGGCTTTCGACCCTTTGTGTATCGTTGCGCCCATGAACTGGGGCTTGCTGGATGGGTGCTGAATGCGCTCGATGGCGTATCCATTCATGCGGAAGGCACCGAGCAAGCGCTCGACCTGTTCGTTATCATGCTCTCGGAAAAGGCCCCCGAAGCTGCGCACGTGAAAGAGATCGAGCTCCACGAAGCGCCAGTCGAAGGCTTCGAGTCCTTCGAGATTCGCTTTTCCGATCAAGTGGATGCTGGTCGCACCACGCTGGTCTCGCCCGACCTGGCAACCTGTGATGAATGCGTGAAAGAGCTGTTCGACTCTGAAGATCGCCGCTATCATTACCCATTCATCAACTGCACAAACTGCGGTCCGCGTTTTACGATCATCGATGATCTGCCCTATGATCGCGCGCGAACCTCAATGAAGGATTTCACTATGGACGAACCCTGCCAGACTGAATACGACGACCCGATGGATCGTCGCTTCCATGCTCAGCCGAATGCCTGCTTCAATTGTGGCCCGCGCTTGGGCTGGATCGATGCAGTGGGCATGTTGCCCGATGAAGTGCAAGCGCTCACGCTCGATGATGCGGAATGGGCTTTCACGTCAGACGAATCCGACCAATTTATCGCCGATTGCGTTGCGCTGTTGAAAGCGGGCAAGATCGTGGCGGTGAAGGGTTTGGGTGGATATCACCTGGTATGTGATGCGTCTAACCCTGAAACGCTGGCTACGCTGCGGCAACGCAAGCAGCGCTATGGCAAAGCCTTTGCGGTCATGGCGGCATCGGTCGACCAGGCACGCGAATACGTGGAAGTGAGCGAAGCGGAGGCTAAGCAATTGGAATCTGCTGTGCGTCCTATTGTGTTGCTGCGCAAGCGCGCAGGTGTTGATCTGGCCATGGGGTTGGCCGATGACCTACCTGAGCTGGGTGTGATGCTCCCCGCAACGCCCGTGCAGCATCTGCTGGCGCGCGCGTTCGGTGGCTTGTTGGTGATGACCTCAGGCAACGTTCATGACGACCCGATCGTCATCGAAGAGCATGAAGCCTTCACGCAGCTTGCGGGCATTGCGGATGCGTTCTTGATCAATAACCGCGCCATCGTCGAGCGCTTCGATGATTCGGTGGTGCGCGTGCTGGAGCCCGTGGGCGTGGACCCTGTGGTGCAGGTCATCCGCCGTGCACGTGGCATGGCACCTTCGCCGCTGAAGCTACCTGCGGTAGTAGCGGGCGAGGACAAACCTCAGTTGCTTGCAGTAGGTTCTGAATTGAAGAACACCTTCACCATCACCCGTGGCGCCGAAGCATTCGTTTCCCAGCACTTGGGCGATATGGAGCACGTGGCGGCCTACGATAACTGGCTGGCCACCAAAGATCTGTATGAGAAGCTGTTCCATCTGGAGCCTGCTAAGCTCGCATGTGACCTGCATCCTGAATACGTGTTGAGCAAGTGGGCGCGCAACCAGGCGAACAGCCAAGAGCTGCCGCTCATTGAAGTGCAGCATCATCATGCGCACGTGGTTTCTGCTATGGCGGAAAACGAACTCGAAGGTCCTGTTTGCGGTATCGCCTTCGATGGCACGGGCTATGGCATGGACGGCGCTATTTGGGGTGGTGAAGTGCTGCTCTCGAACCTGCAAACGTTCGAGCGATTCGCCAATGTGGCATACTTCCCGCTGCCAGGCGGAGCGCAAGCTATCCACCATACCGATCGCTGCGCATTCGGTGTGCTGTGGTCTTTCGATCTGCTGGAACACCCCTATGCGCAGAAGTTCTTCGCGGACAAGCAGCAAGAGGTGGAGGTCATGACCAAGATGATCGAAGGCGGGATCAATACGCCCTATACCTCGTCAATGGGGCGCCTGTTCGATGCCGCTTCCGCGCTGCTGGGTATCTGCAACGAGCCTCGCTACGAAGGCGAAGGCGCGATCTTGCTCGAGGCGGAAGTGAATGAGGGTTTTGGCCCGAATGCGGCGGCTGACGTGAGCAACGCACGTGCTGCTGCCATTCAAGCAGGCACGACCCAATCGGGTAATGCTACGGCTGAATTAGTCGATCCTGAATCCGTGCGCTACCAATTCAACTTGCTGAAGAACACTGCCACCGAGCAGAGCACCGCACAAGACACATCGGTGTTGCTCTTCGACCCTGAACCAGTCTTCCAGGCATTGCTCGACGATCTTGAGGCAGGCGTGGACAAGCCCCTTATCGCGCGCCGTTTCCATGAAGCGGTGGTTGCCGCGGTCCTTACGCTAGCCGAGGCTGTTCGTTCGCTCTATGACATCAACATCGTGGTGCTTTCTGGTGGAGTTTTCATGAACCGCTACCTGATGGAACGTGTTTTATGTGAATTGCAGGAAGCTGGGTTTACCATTGCCCTTAACCGCGAGCTGCCGCCTAACGATGCTTGCGTTTCGTACGGCCAGGCTGTGATAGGATTGCACTCGAATTAAGAGGTCGCACTTCGACCGAAATGGAGATCGCATCATGTGTTTAGCTATCCCTGCTCAAGTTAAAGAGATTGGCGAGAACAACCTTGCCACCGTTGATATCCTAGGCGTTACGCGCGAGATTTCGCTCGACCTTACCCCTCAGGCTGAAGTGGGTAGTTTCGTGCTCGTGCACGCGGGCTTTGCCATCGAAGTGGTGGACGAGCAGTTCGCTCAAGAAACGCTCGACCTGATCAAGCAATTCCCTGAATTAGCTGACCTAGAGAGCGCCTAGTCATGACCTTGGACCTTACGGCTTTCAAAGACCCTGCGTTGGCGAAGGGTCTGATCCATTCTATCGACACGTGGGCGCCCGAACACGCCACTCTCATGGAAGTGTGCGGTACCCATACGGTTGCTATCGCGCGCAATGGCTTGCGTTCCATGATGCCTGAAGGCACGCAGTTGGTATCGGGCCCTGGTTGTCCGGTCTGCGTTACTGCGAACAAGGACATCGACACGGTCATCGCGCTCTCGCGCATTCCTAACGTGATGATCGCCACCTTCGGTGACATGACGCGCGTGCCTGGTTCTACCTCTAGCTTGCTGAAAGAACAGGCCGAAGGCCGCTCCATCAATATCGTCTATTCTCCACTCGATGCCCTAAAGCTTGCGCAGGAAAACCCCGATAAAGAAGTGGTCTTCGTAGGCGTTGGCTTCGAGACCACCACGCCGCTCGTGGCCATGGCCATCCAGCGCGCGAAGGCCTTAGGCTTGAAGAACTTCTCGGTGTTCGTGGCGCACAAGAACATGCCCAATGCACTCGAAGTTATCGTTTCCGACCCAGCGCTGAAGGTCGATGCGCTCATCTTGCCAGGCCACGTGAGCACCATCATCGGTACGAAACCGTATGAGTTCCTGGCTGAGAAGTACGGCATCCCAGGTGTTGTTACGGGCTTTGAGCCAGTGGACGTGCTCCAGGGTGTTGCTATGATCATGCGTCAGCTGCACGAAGGCCGCGCCCAGATCGAGATTGCTTATTCCCGCGGCGTTATGCGCGAAGGTAATCCTATTGCGCTGGCAGCCATCGATGAAGTGTTCGACACCATTGATGCCGATTGGCGAGGGCTGGGCGTCATCCCCGATTCCGGCTACGCTATTCGCGATGAATATGCGCAGTTCGATGCGGTGAAGCGCTTCGATCCTGAAGTCGAACCTACGGTGAATCCCAAAGGTTGCCGCTGTGGCGATGTTCTTCGTGGCGTGATGGCTCCCGATCAGTGTCCTCTGTTCCGCAAGGTCTGTACGCCTGAAAACCCTGTTGGTCCCTGCATGGTGTCTTCCGAAGGCTCTTGCGCCGCCTATTATCGCTACTACTAACGGGGACAGGCTCAGAATCTTGTTTGACCATTTGAACCTGTCCCCAAAGTGTCCCGGACAGAAATGAACCCGTCCCCGGTCTACGGTATAATCGCTCCATGTTCAAATCGTAATGCCGCAGGAGGCCTTCATGGAAGTGACGCAAGGACAACAACTCGATCCACGCATCAAGCGCGTGTGGCGCATCAGCGACACCATCGTGCTCACGCTCATCTTCCTGGCTGTGCTGTTCGTTCCAGCGATCATCTTTCTGGTCGACGATGCAGCCGAAGACGTAGCTGGCGTGCTGTGCCTGGTGGTCTTTCTGCTCTATATCGTTTCACTGTTGGTGTTTTGGTTCGTCATCACACCGCTGCGTTATATCCGTTGGCGCTACCAACTTTCGCAAGATTTCCTTGATATCGTGCGCGGCATCATCGTTCACAAGCACACGGTCGTCCCGTTCATTCGCGTACAGAATACCGACACGCGTCAGGGGCCATTGCTGCGCATGATGGGCCTGGCATCAGTGACCATATCTACCGCCGCAGGCTCTATGGAGATCCCTGGTTTGCCCACCGCAGAGGCCGAGAAGCTGCGCGATCAAGCGGCTGAATTCGCACGTATCGCAAAAGAGGACGTGTAAGCGATGAATGCCGAATATCCCGAACCCACGGGCGCCCCGGTCATTCCAGCACAGCCCGTTCAGCAGACCGCGCCTGGTGATGCAAGAATTTCCAGTGATATCAACGTTGCTGGTAATGCCATTGCTGTCAGTGACGACATTGCTGCCAGCAATGCCAGCAATGCTAGCGATGCCAGTGTTCCCAATGTTCCCGGTGCTGCGCCCACCGACCCTGTGAAGCATCGGCTGAATTCGAGCTATATTTGGCTTGGAGCCATCCGCGTGCTGCCCTATATCCTCATCGCCATCCTGGTTTCCGCAGGTGATTCGCTCTACGAGCTCATCACCGATTCGCGCCTAGCGGGTTATGGGCTTATCGTTGGCATCATCATCGTTGTCACGCTCATCGTAGCCATGGGTATAGCCATGTTGGCGCGCTTCATCAGCTACAAATACATTTGGTATGAATACACCAACGACGAATTCAGCTTCTTTTCTGGCATCATCTCGAAGAAGCGCGTGCATATCCCGTATACGCGCATCCAGTCGGTGAATCAGCGCGCCAGTCTGCTCCAGCGCATCGTAGGGGTGTGCACGGTCAGCATCGAGACCGCGGGCGGTGCCGAGAACAAGGCAGTCATGTTGCCCTACATCGAAAGATCCGCAGCTGAAGCCTTGCGCAAAGAGCTCTTCACCCGCAAGCAGCTCGCTCAACTGGGACAAAATGGGGACAGGTCCCAAACTGTCCGGGACACTTTGGGGACAGGCCAGAACCCGGAGGCACCGAACACCAACCTGAATGCACTCGAAGCTCCTGCGCAAATCGCGAATGATTTCCGTGGCGTGTTCGGCGGCGATGCCATCGATACTGGCCAGGTCACTTATGAATACGGCCTCTCCAACAAGGAATTAGTGCTTTCGGCTATCACGGGTAGAACTTCGTTCGGTATCATCCTGGCTTCTATCATCGCTGGTCTTACCACGCTCATTTCATGTGCGAGCTTTCTCTTCGGCACCACGGAAGATCAGATCTACGATGCAGCATTCAGCCTGATCAGCTACATCCCTACGTCCTGGCTCGTAGGTGCGGTAACCAGCCTGGTCGGCCTCTTCATCGCTATCATGGTCGTCGCGTGGCTCATTACCGTTGCCAGCACCTGCCTTTCATATGGCGGCTTCCGCGCTCGACGCAGGGGAGCGCGCATCGAGACCGAATACGGCATCATCAACCATAATTTCAACGGCATCGATATCGACCGCATCCAGTCGGTCGAGATCAGCCAATCGTTCTTCCAGCGTTTGCTGAAGTCCTGCACCATTTCGCTCGCGCGTGTTGCCAGCGCCGTGCAAGATTCTTCCCCTGAATCCAAGAACGTTTCCCATGCGAAGCTTGTCGTACATCCCTTCGTGAAGGTCGATCGCGTGAACGATATCTTGGCGAACCTGCTTCCTGAATGGGAGAACCTGCCCGCGTCCACTCAAAAGCTTCCTACACGTGCGACCCGTCGCGCCATCGTGCGCCGTGCGATCTTGCAAGGTGGCGGATTTTGGTTGGCTATCATCACCTTCATCACCATGTCCATCCTTGCGTTGCCGCTCCAGTTCGATCTGCTCGATCCTTCCGAGGTCACATCATTCATGGGAGTCTATGTGGTACTCGAGATCGCTGCGCGCATCTTATACGCGTTGTGCCTGTTGCTGATCATCCTGGACATCATCGGGGCCATCTTGTGGCGCCGTGGTTCGGGCTTTGGTTACGACCAGTCATTCGTCACCATCACGAACAGCGGCTTCAGCACCGATCGCACTATCATGCCGCGAGGAAAGCTCCAGATGGCTGAGCTGCGTACGAATCCGCTGCAACGTCACAAGCGTCTTATCACCATCATCGCTATCACGGCGGCAGGGGTGGGTAATTCCGCAACGCGCCTCATAGACGTAGAAGAAGCCGATGCGCAGGCGTGGTTCGCCTGGTGTCACCCTGGTGGTAACAAAACAGCCGCACCGAGCGATAATCCGCTACAGTAGAAGGCCCCAAGACCCGAGAGCGGCCCTTATCCTAGGTGCCCGCTTCCAGAAAAGGAACGCCCATGGCCGCCATAGTAGCAAGGTTCCCTTCCGCAAGCGAACAACACGCCGAAGCTGAAAAGAGGAAGAAGCGCGACTATTCTGTCGGCGAAGAGGTCTTCAATGTGGTCACCCATGGCGTGGGTGCATTGCTTGCCATCGCAACCATTCCGCTCTGCGTGGTGCGTGCGGTGAATCATGGTGCCGGCATCGTGCTTGCGGCCGCGCTCATCTACTCCATCACCATGGTGATCGAATACCTTATGTCCACGCTTTATCACGCCATCGCTGCACCCAGAGCGAAGAAGGTCTTTCGCATCTTGGACCATTGCGGTATCTACCTCTATATTGCTGGATGCTATACGCCGTTTTGCCTTCTGACCTTGATTGATAGCAACGGTATTCCTTTATGTGCCTTCGTTTGGGCTGTGGCCATCGCGGGTATCATCGCCGAAGCATTCTGGGTAGGCCGTCCGCGCTGGATATCTGCGGTGCTCTATCTGTTGCAGGGCTGGGCAGTAGCCGTGTGCATCCCAGCGCTCTGGACGCTGCTCGACCCCGTGGGCTTTTGGCTGCTGGTGATCGGCGGCGTGTGCTACACCATCGGAGCTGTGTTCTATGTCTTCACGAAGAAGAAGAGATTCATGCACTCGGTCTTCCATATTTGGGTGCTGGCAGGATCCATCTTCCAGTTCTTCGCCATCTTCTTGTTCGTGCTCTGATCCAGGATCCGTGCCCTTCAATTTGCTCTTCATTTGGCCTCCAGCAGGCAGTGTTCGTACAGGAAATCCATGCTAGCCTGCTGTTATAGCAGGGGTGTGTGCAACGCGTGTGCGCACCGACCGTTTACGGTGTTCCACAGTTGCTCTCAGAGATGGCTAAAGCTATAATTTGAAGACGCTCTTAAAGCGTTCCATGCAGTAAAACGCACTTCAATCAAACTCAACTGCATAGTCTAAACGGGTTTCTTGCAAGGGTTTTCCGCTTGCAGGCCAAGGACCTGTTGTGTTTATTGGAGGATGTTTGGCTGTTGCCAACACACATAAAAGAAGCGGCAATTCTCGTGCTCGCTTCGCAAAGGGATTAGTAACGCTCATTGCTATTGCAGTCATCTCTTTGTTCGTTGTTAATCAAGCTCAAGGTTATGGTGAAGTGGATTCGTCCACGATCGGTATCGGTGCATCTCAGTCCACTAGCGCCACTGCCATCAACCCAGCCGATCGTTTGGGCGTGAAGGCTACCAACACCGATCCCTCCGAAGTTTCTGAAGCTCTCGAACCTTCCGATAGTGCTGAACGCTCTATTACCGTGAAGGACCCTGATCCAGTGCTCGCTGCGGTCGCGGTAGACTACACGAATCCTGAAGCCGTTGAGAAGGGCAGCCAGGTCTGCACGCTCGATCCGCTTCCCACGGCTCCGCGTCTTGCTCCTAACTTGAACGACGGCACCTGGTCTACGGGCATCGCTTCGGCTTACAGCGTTGCCACCAACGACGATGGTCGCGGCAACTTCGGCGTTTCCACCACTGCTTCAGGCCGTGGCATCAACGAAGGCAGCGTTACCGTAGCAGTTCCAGCAAGCCAGTCCTACTTGCTCGGTCGCGTTGTAGAGATCTGCTATGACAACAAGATCGTCATCGCAACGGTCACCGATACGGGCGGATTCGGCAAGTTCGGTCGTTGCCTCGACTTGGCTCCAGGCGTATACCATGCGCTGGGCTTCTCTTCCACCACCGATTGGGGCACGCGAACCATCCACTATCGTTTCCTCTAAGTAGGATCACGGCTTTAGAGCCGATAGCTATCAGGCTGCCGCGCCCACCCGCAACTCATTCGCACATTTCCAGACAAGCGCCCCTCTGGGCGTTTTCTGTTGTATGATGCAAAGACATGGTTCACGTGCGCAAAACGCACGCTTCAAGAATACCCGGCAAGAGCACGAAAGGGGTTAACGCTGTGAGCAATATCATCGTTGTAGGTTGCGGTCGCGTTGGATCCCGTCTTGCGCTCATGCTCTCCAACTACGATAACAACGTATGCGTGATCGACAAGGACCCGCATGCATTCGCCACGCTCGGCCGAGACTTCAATGGCGTCACGTTCGCAGGCGCTGGATACGACGAAGACATCTTGGTGAAGGCTGGCATCGAAGAATGCGACTTCCTTGCGGCGGTAACTCAGAGCGACAACGTGAATTTGATGGTGGTCGAGATCGCACGCCGTCTTTACGATGTGCCCAATGCCGTGGCGCGCCTCTACAACATGGGGCATGAACGCGCCTACCTACAACTTGGCATCGACTATGTGTGCGGCACGGCTCTGGTCGCTGAAGAGATCTTCTCGAAGATAACCTCAGGCCTGGGCGACCACATCACCACCCTTGGTGATTGCGAAGTGGTCCAGTTCGCGCTCGATCTGTCCCATAGTAGGTCGGACTCCATCAAGGTGAGCGAACTGGAGAAGCGTCATAAAGTGCGCGTATGCGCCTTCGAGCGCGCCGATGGCAACATCAGCTCCATTCCCACTCCCGATAGTGTTCTCTATCATGGCGATACGGTGCTCGTGGCAGTGCGTCATGGCATGATCCCCGAGATCGCGAAATACATGCAGAACTAGGAATCGCAGGTGGCATTATGTATTGCGTGATCGTTGGCGGCGGAAAGATCGGCGAATATCTGGCTCGTACGTTGCTCGGTGACGGTAACCGTGTGGCTATCGTTGACGAAGATGAGCAAACGGCAGCCCATCTTTCAGAGATACTTGAAGGCCCCGTACTGGTCATCCAGGGCGATGGCTGTGAAGTTACCATCCAAGAAGACGCAGGCGTTCAACAGGCCGATATCTTCGTTGCAGCAACAGGTCAAGACGAAGACAATCTTGCAGCATGCGAGATCGCTAAGCGAGTTTTTGGCATCGCCCGTACGCTCGCGCGCGTGAACGATCCCAAGAATCTGCGCATCTTCAGGCGTCTGGGCATCGAGAGCGTGTCTTCGACTGCCCTTATCGCGCGCATGATCCAGGAAGAGGCCATGATGGGCTCCATGTCCGTTGCAGTGGCCATGACCCACGACCAGATCGGCCTTATCGACATCACCGTGCCCACTATGCGCAACCACGATAACGATCAAGGCGTGTTGGCTGTTGATATCGAATTCGACGACGGCATTCGCCTGGTGGCTGTTTCTCATAATGACGACATCGAAGTAGTGCGCGACACCACGCGTATCTACCCTGGTGACCAGGTGATCGTCGCGGCCGACACCGACCTCATCGCTCAAGCGCGCTCCATCATCCGCTCCCTTTAGACGATCAGGAGGAGACGGGGCAAAAGCGTCCCAGACGATCGGGATACATCTACCTCCGCCCCCCCCTTCTAACGTTAGGACCGAACCTGTGAAGTCGTTCTATCGACGGCGCAACGCATCAGGTAGAATTGAATCAACTGCTGGAAGCGCCGCCGTGGCGCTCGCGCGAAAGGACTTTCGATGATCGGTCGCTACACCCGTCCAGAAATGGGCAAGATTTGGGAAATGGAAAACAAATTTGCCATCTGGAAAGAGATCGAGGTGCTTGCGTGCGAAGCCCAAGCTGAGCTCGGCCAATCTGGCATCACCAAAGAAGAAGCCCAATGGATCCGCGATCACGCAGACTTCACCGTTGAGCGTATCGACGAGATCGAGAAGGTCACGAACCACGACGTCATCGCTTTCACCACCTGCATGGCCGAATACATCGATGCCGACATCCCCGAAGGCTCAGAACCGCCTTCGCGCTGGGTCCATTACGGCATGACCTCCTCCGACCTGGGCGATACCGCGCTTTCCTACCAGATCACCCAGGCATGTGACATCATCATCGAAGACATCAAGCAGTTAGGCGAAACGTGCAAACGTCGCGCGTTCGAATTCAAAGACGTGTTGTGTGTTGGCCGCACCCATGGCATCCATGCTGAACCGATGACCTTCGGCATGAAATTCGGCAGCTGGGCTTGGGCGCTGAAGCGTGCGCTCACGCGTATGGAAGAAGCACGCGCAGTTGCTGCAACGGGCGCTATCTCTGGTGCTGTTGGAACTTACTCGAGCATCGACCCGTTCGTCGAGCAGTACGTGTGCGAAAAGCTCGGTCTTACCCCCGATCCGCTCTCTACCCAGGTGCTCGCACGCGACCGTCACGCTCAAGTGATGGC
The DNA here is from genome assembly GCF_943192915.1 of Anaerotardibacter muris. Taxonomy (GTDB): domain Bacteria; phylum Actinomycetota; class Coriobacteriia; order Coriobacteriales; family Eggerthellaceae; genus Anaerotardibacter; species Anaerotardibacter muris. The sequence continues at coordinate 61,299 of NZ_CALPCD010000005.1, read as the reverse complement.
TGCGCTCGCTGTTACCGCTTCTACCCTCGAGTCCATTGCGATGCAGGTGCGCCTGCTGCAGCAATCCGATGTGATCGAAGCCGAAGAACCCTTCACGAAGGGCCAGAAGGGCTCTTCGGCAATGCCTCATAAGCGCAACCCTATCACCGCCGAGCGCGTGTGCGGTCTTGCGCGCGTTGTGAAGGCGAACGCTCAGGTAGCATTCGACGATGTGGCGCTTTGGTATGAACGTGACATCTCGCATTCTGGTGCGGAACGTGTTGCATTGGCAGATAGCTTCATCGCGTTGGATTATATGTTCGGCAAGATGCAGTGGATGCTCGATGGCTTGCAGACCTATCCCGCCAAGATGGAGCATAATCTGTGGCGCACCAAAGGCCTCATCTTCTCATCGAAGGTGCTGCTTGCGCTGGTAGACACTGGTATTTCGCGCGAAGATGCCTACGTTATCGTGCAGCGCAATGCTATGCAGGTGTGGGAAGATATCCAGAACGCTATCGATGGTCCTTCGTATCGCGAACGCCTCGAGGCTGATCCTGATGCGAACCTTTCGAAAGAAGTGCTCGACAAGATCTTCGATCCGTGGGATTTCCTCACGCGTAAGGATATCGTCTTCGATCGCTTGGAGTCGCTGGAGTTCTAGTTAGCTCTGCAACCACGGCGAGAAGAGTCAGGTGCCAGTGAGGTATCAGATTCTCTCGATGCGCAAATATAGATTAATAGGACATCGAGCGATCGCACGAGCCCGAAGGGCGAGCAGAGTAGCGCGAGAATATGAACCTCGCAGGCACCTGACTCTTCGGTGTTGCGGTCGCTTTGTTTAATTCGCGAACGGATCGCCTAAGCTCTTGGACGTGGGGGCGAATACGCGCAAGAGCGTGTAGTCGTTCTCGCCTTCGGTGGTGCTGGTGATCTGGCTCAATCCTACGATATTCTTGCACGAACCGGCCGAAACCAGGTATTCGCCATAGGTGTCGGTGTCGTTGGGGATGTCGATCATGAAGAAGTTCTTGCTGGCGAAGTGAACGCCGCAGATCGCGCGCGATGATTTCACCACGAACCAATCTTCGCACCAGGTAGGCGTTGCTGAAGGCGTGCGTCCGAAACGAAACCATGGCAGGTCTTCGTAGTGATAGGGGTCGACCGCGTGCATGGGCGTATAGGTTCCCAGGTTCGAGATGCCTTCGCCATAGTTGTAGATGTTGTCGAAGGCGAATGCGAAGCCGCTACGGCCATAACCTAGATTGCAGGGCGTCATGCGCTGTGGCAGCGTGAGTTGATCGACCACGCTGAAGTCTTCGGCGCTGAATTTCGTAAGCTGGTAATAAGGCGTTGACGTATTGAGGCGCGGAGCGGCCACCACGCCATCTTCCACCGCAACGATGCGGCATGCGAAGGTGCGCAGCGATTCGCATACTTCCTGATAGTTCGCTTCACCGAAACGAGCAGCACGAAGCACGGCCTTCTCTTTGGCAGCCTCTCCTTCAGAGTTGGGGATGACCTGCCAGAACGCTGCATTCTTGCACGCGGCGATAGAGGGCGTTTGCCAGTTCCCATCACCTTCATCCACCATCTGGATATTGGAAAGCTGCGCGTTGCCTAACTGCGCGGTATAGATGCGCCAGGTGTCTTCGTAGATGTTGCATTCGGTCCAGATCACACCATCGGTGCTGCAACGAACATCGTAGATATCGAAACCGTCGTCGAATCCGTGGGGCTTCTTCAGTACCTCGACCAAGTTAGCCGATCCGAAATAGAACAGGCGGATGGTGTTGAGCGGATGCGCTTCTTCGGTGGGACAGAGGCACGCGGCCACCGTGTTGTTGTCAGCCCACACCAAGCTGCCGAAAGGCAAGCGCTGCGAGATAGAGAGCTTCACGTAGTCACCAAAGGGTACCTCGTTGAAGTCGGCTAGTTCGCTCACCGCGTCCTGGGGAACTGAAAGGGTCTTGATGGATTCGGTTTCGGAAAATGCGCTCGAGACCGCGCTGCTGATGCCACCCACGGCGGCCAGGCCACCAACAGCGCCAGCGCCTATCAACAGATTGCGACGTGTGAGCAGCACTTCAGGACTGAAAGGGCCTGCCCCGTTCGTGCTGGCGCCCGATCCAGTAGAAGCGCCTGCTCCAGCACTTCGAGTTCGCGAAGAGCCATCGAGGCGTCCATGACTGCCCAATGGCTTGCGACGCTTCGTGCCCACTGCGCGCACGCGCGAAAACGATGAAGCACCTTCATGGGTGTGAGCGCTCTTGCCCACCTTGCCCTTGCGCTTGGTAGGGCTTGGCTTCTGAGCTGGTGATTTGGGAGTGCGTTTTTGCGGCACGATACCTTCTTCTGCAGGTGTTTCGGATCATTCATCTGCGCTCGTGCATGAACTTGGCCGTGAAAACAGGCTGCGATATGCACGAACACGCAGGGCTATTGTGACATTTGGGTGTCAAAACATCGAGAAAAGATGCTAATTGATACAATAAACCCAAACACAAAATCTGCCTCGCAGATAACCTTCGTTGGTCGCTGTGAGGTTTCGAACCGTTCCTTTAAGGCAAAGGAGATATATCATGAGCAACGATACCCGCCGTATCTTATTGGTCGAAGATGAAAAAGCTATCCGCGATGCCGTGGCTGCGTATCTTCAGCGTGAAAACTATCAGGTCGTCGCTGTGGGCGATGGTCAAGAAGCGCTCGAGGAATTCTCGCGCCACCATTTTGACCTGGTCATCCTTGACCTCATGCTTCCGCGCGTTCCTGGCGAGCGCGTCTGCCGCGTCATCCGCGACAATTCTGACACACCCATCATCATGCTCACCGCAAAGGGCGAAGTTGAAGACCGAATCATCGGCCTTGAACTGGGCGCTGACGACTACTTGGTGAAGCCCTTCAGCCCGCGTGAGCTGGTCGCTCGTGTTCGTGCACTGTTGCGTCGCGTGCATTCCGATTCCGAGCCGCAGCGTGAAGTGCTCGAGTTCGGCGAACTTACCATCGACATCTCAGGTCACAAGATCTTGGTCAATGGCGAAGTGGTCGACCTTACTGCAAGCGAATTCAAGCTGCTCACCACGCTGTGCCGCTATCCCGGCCGTGTTTATTCCCGCATGGAGCTTGTGGAAAAGGTGCTCGGCTACGACTTCGAAGGCTATGAGCGCACCATCGACTCGCACGTGAAGAACTTGCGCGCGAAGATCGGCGACAATCCGCGTAACCCCAAGTGGCTCCATACGGTCCACGGCGTAGGTTACCGCTTCGAAGATCCCACCAAGGCAAGCCAGTAAGCTCTTCGAGCGACTGACCAGCTGATCGAGGCGCATGAGCGAAGAAGAACTGGAATACGAAGAGCCCAGCGACGAGAAGAAGCATAAAGGCTTCTCGTTCACGGCGCGCATCACCGTATCCTTTGCCGCTATCGCATTGATGACCGTCATGGTGGCAGTTGGCATGCTCTCGTTCGTGTGGGAACAGTACTTCCAGAGCTATACGCGCGACAACATGGAGAATCTGGCGGAATCCATCGCTGATTCGGTCGAGCAGAACTTCAAGACCATGCCCAATGACTGGTACAACGGGGCATTAGCTGCGGCCACTTCCGCGAATGCCCTTTATGACACCGTGAATATCCAGATCGTTTCTTCAGATGGATGGGTGGTCTACAACAGCGGAGCTCAAGGGAGCATCGGCAATCTGTCCTTTTCTGACAATGAGCGCAATACTGCCTCGGCGCCCATTGTGGTGAACGATGAACAAGTGGGTACGGTCTATGTGCGCGTGTTCGGTTCAGACACGCTGCTCACGCAAGCTGACCAGGACTTTCGTAACAAATCATATCAAGCGATGATCTTCGCTTCGGTCTTTTCCGTGTTGGTCGCAGTGCTTGCCGGGTTCATCCTGGCGCGCCTGCTCTCATACCCCATCAACCTGGTCACTAACGCGGCGCGAGCGCTGAAGGAAGGCGACTATTCCGCGCGTACGGGCATGGTCGGCGAAGACGAGATCGCGCGTCTGGGCAAGACCTTCGACCAGATGGCCGATGCGGTCGAAGCAAATCGCGACATGGAGCGCCGCCTGGTCACTGACGTTGCTCACGAACTGCGAACCCCGCTCATGGCTATCCAGTCTACGGTCGAAGCCATGATCGATGGCGTGTTCGAAGCCGATGAAGAGCGCCTGGAAACGCTCAATTCCGAAGTGCGCCGCCTGAGTCGATTGGTCGATGCGCTGCTGAAGCTCTCGCGTTTGGAGAACCGCGCGAACAAGGTGGAATTTGCCAAGATCGATCTGGTGGAACAAGTTGAGCGCGTCGTGCTCGCTCATCAGGCCTATGTTGAAGAATCAGGGCTCGATTTCACCTACGAGCACGACGATCACGTGATAGTCTATGGCAATGCCGATCTGCTGCGCCAGGCTACGGCAAACCTTATCTCGAATGCCGTGCGCTATACCCCTGAAGGCGGTTCTATCACCGTGCGCGTTACCCAGGGCGAGCTCATGGGCAAGATCATGGTCCAGGATACGGGTATCGGTTTCACGCCTGAAGAAGCCAAGAACGTCTTCGCGCGCTTCTGGCGTGCGGACGCAGGTCGCGCCCGTGAATCGGGCGGTCTGGGCATCGGTCTTTCCGTGGTAAAAGAGATCGCTGATCGTCACAATGGCTGGGTGCGTGCCGAAGGCCGACCTAATGAAGGCGCTCGCTTCACCATCTACATCCCGCTCTACAGCCGCAGCACCTCGCTTCGCAAGGGCAAGACCGCTCAAGCCAAGCGCCTTGGCATCAATAATTAGAGCCCCTGTTTCAGAGATCGGTTTTGCTTTCGCCCCTTTGCAGCCACTTGGGCGCGATCCACTTGGGGACGGAGGCAAAAGTACCCCGCAGGTTCTACCGCCAGCTCTAAAAGCCCCTCTACAGCACCTCAGGTAATTTACAGCGAGAAAATCGCTCTTGCGCTCCCGTGTTCGCACGAAATGGAGCATAATAGAGACTTGCGAAAAACTCGGCGCGAGCCTTTGCGAATGCTCGCGAATCGAACGTCTTAGCCAGAAAGGACCCGCATGTCTGGAATCGATATCAAACCCGACGCGCAAGGTAAAGTTCGCGATCTTTATGACCTGGGTGATCAGCTGTTGCTGGTGGCATCCGATCGTATCTCCGCGTTCGACTACATCCTGCCTGACGAGATTCCCTACAAAGGCCAAGTCCTTACGCAGCTTTCCTGCTTCTGGTTCGATCTGCTCTCCGATGTGGTAGAGAATCATCTCATCTCCGCTGACGTGGCCGATCTGCCTGAGAAGTTCAAGCCCTATGCAGACTATCTTGCCGGCCGTTTCATGTTGGTGAAGAAGGCGAATATGTTCCCCGTCGAATGCATCGTGCGCGGTTACTTGACCGGCTCTGGCCTGAAGGACTACCAAGCAACAGGCTCGGTCTGCGGCATTGAACTGCCAGCGTGCCTGGTGAATTCTTCCCGCCTGCCCGAAGCTATCTTCACGCCGTCCACGAAGGCTGATATCGGCGACCACGACGAGAACATCAGCTTCGATCAGACCGTCGAGCTCATCGGCGAGGCGGACGCGCAGGCTATCAAAGAGTTGACGCTGGCCATCTACAACCGTGCTGCAGAGCATGCACGCGAACGTGGCATCATCATTGCCGACACCAAGCTCGAGTTCGGCAAGGTGGGCGACACCATCATCCTGGGCGATGAAGTGCTCACTCCCGACTCTTCGCGTTTCTGGGCAGCGGATACCTATATCGTGGGCGAAGAGCAGCCCAGCTTCGATAAGCAGTTCGTGCGCAACTGGCTCAATGCCAACTGGGACCGCACTGGCGAGCCGCCGCACCTGCCCGAAGATGTCATCAAGGCCACCAGCGAAAAGTACATCCAAGCCTATGAGAAGATCACGGGCAAGACCTTCGTGGCTCAGTAGGATCGCAGGTCAAGTTAACATTACGAATTCTTGTTACGAACTCTTCGAACACCGTTCAGTCTTTCATAAAGGAGATCACCACAGATGGCACAGCGCAACCCGTTGAACGAACGCTACCAGCAGCGCGAGGGCGGTAAGACCCGCAAATCCGCGGCTTCAGCAAAGCCTGTTTCAAAGGCGGCGTCGTCGGTCTATATCAAGGACCCGAATGCTAAGCCCAAGAAGAGCTTCCTTGATCGTTTCAAGAAGAACGATCCCGAACCCGCCAAGAAGAGTGCGAAGGCTCAAGTTGCCGAAGCATCTGATCAGCCCAAGAAGAAGGGCGGCAAGTGGACGCTCAACGACATGACCGGTGAAGAGGCTACGGCTTCAGGCGAAGGTCTTTCCGAAGAAGCAAGGAAGGAAGCTCGCAAGAAGTATTTGAACCCAGGCACCAAGGATTACAAGAAATGGCGCACCCTGTGGTGGATCGTCATCGCTTGCGGTATCATCTCGCTCATCCCGCCCGTCCTGGTTCCGCAGTACTTCGTTGACAACGAACAGAATTCCATCATCTTCTTCGCGTTGGGCTACGGTTTCCTTATCGCTGCTGTTGCTATCGATGCGATCAAGATCCGTCCTCTGCGTAAAGCTGCTCGTGGCGGCAGCATCAACAGCGACCGCTCCAAAGAAGCGACCGCTGCTCGCAAGCAGGCTAAGAAGGAGGCCATCGCCAAAGAGGAAGCGAAGGCTGCCAAGAAAGCTGCACGAAAGCGCTCCTAGTTCCTATGCGTCTGGTTTCCTGGAATGTGAACGGCCTGCGTGCCGTTATGAAAAAAGGCTTCATGGATGTGTTCACTGAGCTGAACGCTGATGTTTTTGCGCTCCAAGAGACCAAGCTGCAAGAGGGTCAGATCGATCTTGACCTGCCCGGATACACACAGAACTGGAGCTATGCCGAACGCAAGGGTTATTCGGGCACTGCGGTGTTCTCCAAGGAAGAGCCCTTGCAAGTGCTCCACGAAGTGGGGGTCCCCGAACTGGATACGGAAGGCCGTGTGGTCATCTGTGAATTCGAGAAATTCTGGTTCGTGAACGTCTACACCCCTAATGCTCAAAACGAACTGAAGCGTATCGATCATCGCATGCAATGGGACGACACCTTTCGCGATGTATGCAGCGGTCTAGAGCAAGGTATCTTGCCTGATGGTACGCCTGGTAATGCCAAGCCTGTGGTGATGTGTGGCGATTTCAACGTGGCTCATCAGCCCATCGACCTGAAGAATCCGCGCACCAATGTGGGCAATCCTGGCTTTTCTGATGAAGAGCGTGGCAAGTTCACCGAGCTGCTCGATGCAGGCTTCATCGATACCTACCGTACGCTGCACCCCAACACCGAAGGCGCATACAGCTGGTGGAGCTATCGTTTCAACGCGCGCGCCAACAATGCAGGATGGCGCATCGACTACTTCTTAGTGAGTAAAGCGCTCGAAGATCGTCTGGTGATGGCGCACATCTGGCCTGAGATAATGGGCAGCGACCACTGTCCGGTCTCGATCGAGTTGGACATAGACGGCTAGCTGAGCGGCAACGAATAGCGAAGGGCCGCGGCGATGCGGCAAACAAGCAAAGTACCAGCGCGGATGCGCTGTAGAGAAGAAAAGGGATCGAAGGAATATATCATGGCAATGGATCTGGATAAGATTGAAGAAGGCGTTCGACTGATTCTCGAAGGGATTGGCGAAGATCCTCAGCGTGAGGGCCTGGAGAAGACCCCCGAGCGCGTTGCGCGCATGTACGCCGAATGCTTTGCGGGTCTGGAGGAAGACCCTGCGCAGCATTTCGAGACCACCTTCGATGAACATTCTGAAGAGCTCATCATCTTGCGCGATATCCCGTTCTATTCCATGTGCGAACATCACCTTGCACCTTTCTTCGGCAAGGCGAACATCGCCTACATTCCTGCAGCTGACGGCCGTATTTGCGGGCTGTCGAAGCTTGCACGTTTGGTGGAGGTATTCGCACGTCGTCCGCAGGTGCAAGAGCGCCTTACCTCGCAGATCGCTGATACGCTCATGAAAGAACTGAATCCCCAGGGCGTTATCGTAGTGATCGAGGCGGAGCATCTGTGCATGAACATGCGCGGCGTGAAGAAGCCTGGGTCGAAGACGGTAACGCGTGCGGTGCGCGGTCTGTTCAAGCAGGACAAAGCGGCTGCCAACGAGGCGCTGGCTCTTATCAATTAAGGGGGGGGACAGGTTCAAATTCGCTACTTAGCAATCTGAACCTGTCCCCAAAGTGTCCCGGACAAGAATGGACCTGTCCTCGATCCGTTGCATTTTGTTCGTGACGAGCCATACGGTACTATAGCTATAGCTGCCCTGCGCGAAGCGAGCGGCGGCGAACCAAACGAAAGGATGCAGTATGCGCTGTGTGATATCTGTTCTTGGTAAGGACCGTTCAGGAATCGTTGCGGCAGTTTCGGGTGTGCTCGCTGAAAAGGGCGCGAACATCGACGATATCAGCCAGACCATCTTGGACAGCATCTTCTCCATGACCATGCTCGTTCGCCTCGACACTGATGTGGCCGATTTCAACACGGTACAGACTGCGCTTGAAGAAGTCGCTGAAGACCTGGGCGTTCAGATCATCCTTCAGCGCGAGGATCTGTTCCAGTTCATGTACAAGATCTAGACTGAAGCACGAGCGGCTAGGGTAACACCTTTGCCGGTCATCTTCATACATTGCTCGCCCAGCCAAAACGCCTGGGTCCATTCAGATAGGGGAACTTCGTGGAAAGCATGCAAGAGATCATCATCAATATCCTGTTCATCGCCGTTTTGGTGGTCATCGGCGCCACGCTGGCATGGGATGTTTACAAGAAGCGCAAGCGCCTGAAGACCGCGCAACGCGAAGAAGTCGAGCTTGCCGATAGTCTCGAGACCGAACTGCCTGAAGGATTTGTGGTGTTGAAGGACATCTACCTGGTCACGAAGCTCGGACGCAGCCGCGTGGACTTCGTCATCCTGTCCCCATACGGCATCTTCGCACTTGAATATCGCCAGCTCTACATCTACATTCGCGCTGATGAAGAGATCAGCCGCTGGACGTACGCACCTGGCATCAAGGGCAAGCCCTTCACCAGCCCGCTCTATCAGTCCAAGGTCCATCTGCTGTGCATCGAAGAGCTGATCGGCGACAAGCCAGGCCTGAAGACCTACCCCATGGTGGCCTTCCCGACCATCGCCGAGATCGAGCTGAAGAATCCTTCCGAAGATTGTTTCGTTGGTCTGGTCTCAGGCGTCATCCCCTTCATCGAGAAGTGGAGCGAAGGCGAATGCCTTACCGCAGAAGAAGTTTCCGCCATCGCTGAGCTGCTCCAGCTGAACAGCGAAAAGGTGCTTGAGATGGAGAAACCTGAGGTCAACAACGAGACCCCCGAAGAATACAAAGCGTTCATCCCTGGCGACTTCCGCGAAGACGATGAAGACGAGGATGACGAAGAATACGACGACGAAGACGAAGAAGAAGCCGAAGAGGACGAAGCGCAGGACGCTGAATCTGAAGAGGCTGAATCCAACAAGTAGTCGAATCTCCTATGGCCGCGCAACCTGATAACGCACAAGCAGATATCCCTGTCGAAATGGGCGTCTCTCATGCCGAAGCAGCATCTAAGTCCTTCGGCGGGTTTGTAGATACCATCGCAGCACTGCGCCGTCCTGACGGTTGTCCGTGGGATCGCGAGCAAACCCACGCTTCCATCGCTTCGAACATGCTCGAAGAAGCCTATGAAGCGGTCGACGCGATCGAAAAGGGAGATGCGCAGCATTTGCGCGAAGAACTGGGCGATGTGCTGCTCCAAGTTGTGCTGCAAAGCCAGATAGCTGCCGACCTGGGTGAATTCACCATCGATGATGTGTGTCGTGATGTTGATGCGAAGATGATCCGTCGTCATCCTCATGTGTTCGGCGACGCGCAGGCTAGCGATGCCAATAGCGTGTTGGACCTGTGGGATCAGGTGAAGATGGCCGAGCGCAATGATGCCGAAGAAGGCTCTGCAACCAAGACCGAAGGCTTGCTCGATGGCGTGCCCGTGTCGTTTCCAGCGCTCATGCAAGCGCAGAAGATCTCGCGTAAGGCAGTGGCAGCGGGCTTCGAGTGGGACACGGTCGATCACGTGTGGGAAAAGGTTCGCGAAGAGGAAGCTGAATTGCAAGCGGCATACGCCAGCGCGCCTAAGTCCAAAAATGGCAAGATGGTGAAGAGCACGCCCGAATTCGCCGAGGCTGAACTCGAGATGGGTGATGTTCTGTTTTCCCTGGTCAATGTGGCACGCAAGATGGGCATCGATGCTGAAGCGGCGTTGCGAGCAACCTGCATGAAATTCCGCAAGCGCTGGTCTGCGATGGAGTCGGCGGCAGCCGAACAAGGCGTGAAGCTCGAGGATCTTCCCATGGATGACATGCAGGCGCTTTGGGACAAGGTCAAGACCTCTGAGTAACGTGCAGGTCGCAAAGGAGAAGCTGCCATGTGCAGACGCATGACCGTCATCGAGTTCGACGAGCTTCTTGGTATCATCCATGCGATCGAATATCACACGCCATTCAACGTGCGTCCCGATTGGCCCGCGCGTCCACGTGATGCGTTTCCTAATGACATGGTTCCGCTGTTGATCGCAGGTACTTCGGAAGATATGGCTGTTGAGGAATTCGAATGGAACAAAGAGATGATAGCCGCCGCGTCCGTCGATGAGGCGTGCATCATTCCTGCGCGCAAGCAATGGGGCTTTGAAGCCGCGGGCCGTTCGCAAGTGATCTTCAACACGCGCATTGAAACCGCCAGTGAACTGCCCCTTTGGAAGGACTCACTCGAAGAGCGTCGCTGCATCATCCCTGTTCGAGCGTTCTACGAAACGCACGGAACTGAAACTGCGATCAGCCCTCGGTCGGGTTGTACCGTGAAGCAAGTCTATCGTTTCACAGATGATATCGGTTTGATGTTGTTGGCGGGGATCTGGAAGAACGACCGCTTCTCAGTGGTGACAACATCGCCGAATATGAGCGTTGCTCCGGTGCACGACCGCATGCCGCTCGTTCTTTCTCGCGACAATGCTCACGCATGGCTTATGGGTGATTGGCGTACGGTCCCGAAAACGACCGACATATCACTTGCAAGCGCACCGATCTATCAGCCTCAGGCTTCCGTCGACCAGCCTCGCCTGTTTTAATTGTTGACAAGTCCAACCACTATTGGGACAATAACCAATGCTGCAAAGCGCATATGCGCCCTTACCTCAGCTGGATAGAGGGACTGACTACGAATCAGTACGTCGGGGGTTCGAATCCCTCAGGGCGCACCACTTACGTTCTTCAACCTCGCATCGTCGAGGTTGTTTTGTTTTTGGGGCGGGTTCAATTCTGCCCGGAAAAAAAGACAGGTTCACATTCGTCATTCGGTGTACTGAACATGTCCCCAAACTGTCCGGGACAAAAATGAACCCGTCTCCGGTTAGGCGGACTGGCGGTTCTTGATGACCAAGACGGCGATAAGGATGGCGATAGCAACGATGCCGCCAACCAAGGAAGGCCAGGGGGATACCGTAACGGCAGCAGCCAAGTAACCCACGAAGCAAACGACCGCTACAAAGCTGGCGTAGGGGAGCTGCGTGGTCACGTGAGCCAAGTGGTTACAGCTGGCACCCGCAGACGACAAGATGGTCGTATCCGAAATGGGCGAGATGTGGTCGCCGTAGACTGCACCGGCAAGCGTGGCTCCGATGGTCAGCAGATAGAACGGGTCGCTTGCAGGGAACACGCCAATAACGATGGGAATGACCAGTGCGATGGTGCCCCACGAAGTGCCCATAGAAAAACCGATGAACGCTGAAGCCACGAAGATGATCGCTGGTAAGAACTGCAGCGCGAAGCCCGATGCATCCAGCACGCCCGCGATGAACGTACCCGTGCCGAGCATATAGCGACAGCAGCCGCCCAGAGACCAGGCAAGCACCAAGATCATGATGGCTTCCACCATGGAGCGCATGCCCTCCGATGCGCCTGCGATATATCCCGAAAGATCGAGCAGCTTGCGTGGCAGATACAGCAGTGCTGCGACCACCAGCGCCACCAGCGAACCGATGCATAGGCCCGTGATGGGGTCTTCACCCATCGCAGTAGCAAAATCCACACCTTGGAAGAAACCGCCCGCGTACATCATGCCCAGCACCGAAAAGACTATCAGGACCAGGATAGGCCCTACTAGGTCGTAGACCTTGCCGTTCTTGGAAATACCCAGCTGAGCATACGTTTCCATTGCCTCACCTGCGGTTTCCTGCAAACGAGCGCTATCTTCGATGGTCTCTTCCAGGTCTTCGAGCACGGCTTGCGTGCTAGGTGCCAACGATTCTTCCGCCGCATGCTTGATACCCTTACGCGGGCGCGAGAAGCGCGTCTCGAATGCTTGCTGTGCGCGCTTCATGGGACCCCAATCGCGTCCGCATGCGCACATGGCGAAAACGAACACGATGGTGAGCAGCGCATACAGGTTGTAAGGAATCGATGCCACGAAGGTGTTGAAACCGTCTTCGCCCAAATAACCGCCCACGGCCACCGCCCATGAAGAGACTGGTACGATGATGCAGATCGGCGCTGCAGTGGAATCGATGATCCATGCCAGCTTCTCGCGGCAGATCTTGAAGCGGTCGGTAACAGGACGCATCACGGTACCCACGGTCAAGCAATTGAAGTAGTCGTCCACGAAGATGATCAAGCCTAACACTGCGGTAGCGATCGAAGCTGCACGCGGGTTCTTGATGCGCTTCACGGCCCACTTGGCATAAGCGAGCGAGCCGCCTGCCTTGGTGATGAGCGTGGTGAGCGCGCCTAATAACGCCAAGAACAAGATCAGCCCTGCATTCGCAGATATCTGTTCGATGAAGATGCTGGGCAGCAAGCTCAAGCCCTCGATGGTCTGCTCAACACCCACGCCCGTAAGGTTGAATTGATAGATAAGAAGCCCTGAGACCACGCCGATGATCAGCGAAGAATATACTTCCTTGGTGATGAGCGCCAGCGCCAGCGCCAACAGCGGCGGAACGAGCGACCAGGCACCTGTATCGAGCAGAACGAAACCTTCCACGTGAACCAGCCTTACGCTTTAGTCGAATGTCGCGCCTGGTGCGTACACATAGCGCGCCTCGATGATGTTCTTACGGATGAAACGCAGCGTCTCGTCTTCGCCGTGTTCGGCTAGATGCTCGAGCAGCACATAAAGGAACGCCGCCGATTCTGGATGGAAGGGCAGATTTCCTGCGGTCAATTCCAGCTGCAGATATTCGAGTGGCGACGAATCGCGATAGTTGTCTTTGGCGTACACCTTCGATGCAGCCACACGGTCGCAGAACATCTCGACCATGTACTTCGTTGGGATCAGATTTCCCACGAGCATACCGCCCTTGCCAGGACGCATGTCGGTCCAGTATTCGTAATGATGCTTGTTGCGCCCCTTATGATGGATCCACGCGCGCGAAAATCCGTTGGCGTTACGTTCGGCCGTATTCGGCGAACGATTCCCCTGGTAAAAGCGCACCCCCGTTAAGAATTCCTCGGGCGAATACTTCGACAGGTCGTGCACGAGCCCCTGCCAGGGAATGCCGCATCGCACGCACAGTTCGAACACCAGCGCTTTATGGTGCGAGATCGTACCGAAGTGAGCCCAGGCATTCTTCAGATACTGCACGGGCGTTGTTGCCCGCTTGTCTGGCGTTCGAAGCGAAGCCTTCAGCTCGGCAATATGTTCAGCGTGCTGGCTGTTCTGCTGCTCAGAAGCCGGCGTGCTCTTCTCTGGCATCGGTCATCCTGTCGTCCGATAAGACGGTGAGTCCTGTACGTGTATGCTGCAATTCGCGCTACAATACAACTTTACTGATGAAAGGACTGCAGCATGAGCGAAGCAAAAAGCAACACACTTCACACTGATATTGTAGCGGTTAATTCGGTCGATCCCGCCCTCTATGACATCTATCCCGTTAAACGCGGTCTGCGCAACAACGACGGTTCGGGCGTTATCGCTGGCATCACGAACATCTCTAACGTGCATGGTTACATGATGAACGAAGGCGATAAGGTGCCTGTTGAAGGTCAGCTCACGTTCCGTGGTTACAACATCTATGATCTGCTCTCCGATCCGAATCCCGAAAAGCGCTTCGGCTTCGAAGAGGTTGCCTACCTGCTCATGCTCGGCCATCTTCCCAACCAGGCGCAGCTCGATGAATTTGTGGCTGCTATCGATGAACAGCGTGAACTGCCCGATGGCTTCACAGCTGATCGCATCATGCGCCATGCTAGTCCTCACTTGATGAACGTGCTGGCACGCTCGGTGCTTTCGCTCTACGCAGACGATGAAGCCGCCGAAGACCGCTCTTACGAACATGAGCTGCAAACGGCTATTTCGCTCATTTCGCGCCTGCCGCGCATCATGGTGCTCGCTTATTACGCAAAGCAAGCATTCTTCAACGGTGACTCCATGATCATGCATCGTTTCGTGCCTGGTCAGAGCTCTTCGGAGACCATCTTGTCCATGCTGCGCCCCGACCGCGAATTCACGCCCGAAGAGGCGCGCATGCTCGATATCATGATGTGCCTTCACGCTGAGCACGGCGGCGGCAACAACTCTACCTTCACCTGTCGCGTGCTCTCTTCTTCTGACACCGATCCTTATTCTGCTTACGCAGGCGCTATCGGTTCGCTCAAGGGATCGAAGCATGGTGGCGCGAACCATCAGGTTTTGGCCATGCAGAAAGAGATCAAAGAGAACGTGAAGGACTGGGAGAACGAAGATGAAGTTGCTTCCTACATTGCCAAGATCGTGAACAAGGAAGCCTACGACAAGACCGGTCTGATCTATGGCATGGGCCATGCGGTCTATACGCTCTCCGATCCGCGCGCCATCATCTGCAAGGACTTCGCAACACGCCTGGCCGAAGGTACCGAATTCGAAGCTGAGCTGAACTTGCTGAAGTCGATCGAGCGCTTGGCTCCGCAGGTCATCCTGCAGGAAAAGGGTACCGATAAGGACATGTGCGCTAACGTTGATATGTATTCAGGCTTCGTCTATTCCATGATGGGCATCCCTGCCGATCTCATCACGCCGCTGTTCGCTTGCTCGCGTATGTCGGGCTGGGCAGCGCATCGCATGGAGGAGCTCGTTTCGGGCAAGCGCATCATTCGCCCGGCGTACAAGACGGCCGTGAAGCCTCAGGAATACGTGCCTATCGAGCAGCGCTAGGTCAGCCGCACCTTAGCGCTCGGTCTGCGCACCGTGGGCCTTGGATAAGTAAGCTTTGATAAGGCTGTATCCGGTCAAGGCTCGGGGTCTAGGTTAGGGGTGTTCTGCCTGCGAATATCCTTGAGGCGCCAGATGCCCGAAGCAAGACTTCCGAATATGGAAAAGATACGCCGATGACCCTATCGGCGTATCTATTTTGTTCAGGGTTTCTATACCCTAGATAGTGTGAAACATCGCAAATGCCCCTTGGGCGTCTTGTTCGAAGGACGGAGTACCGTCCTTTTTTAGCGGAAAAATCCCTGTTGTCTTGGAAAGGACAGTTCGAATGGGTCTTACACGTAATCAAGTGAAAACCGTGGCAGTGCTGCTCATCGGCACGTTCGTTGTAGTGCTGAACCAGACACTGCTCTCGCCGGCGCTTGCTTCGATCATGCGCGACTTGCAGATCGATGCACCTACGGTTCAGTGGGTCATGTCCATCTACTCGCTCGTCGAGGCGGTCATCATCCCGCTTTCAGCCTACCTCATCGGTCGCTTCAGCACGCGCCAGCTCTTCATCACAGGCCTGATCATCTTCACGGCAGGCAGTCTGCTCTGTGCGTTTTCGCCGGGCTTCCCGTTCTTGCTGCTTGGCCGCGTGTGCCAGGCTATCGCTGCTGGTATCTTCATGCCTATGATCTTCACGGTATTGCTGCTCATCTTCCCCCGTGAGAAGCGCGGCTCCGCCATGGGTTTGGTCTCGCTGGTCATCGGCTTCGCGCCGGCGGTTGGTCCCACCCTCTCGGGCATCCTGGTCGACAGCATTGGTTGGCGCATGCTCTTCGTGGTGATCACCTGCGTAGGCGTGCTGCTCATCCTTGCGGCAGCGAAGTTCCTTGAGAATTACGGCGATTTCGAACGCACCACCTTCGACAAGCTTTCCGTGGTGCTCTCCACCATCGGTCTGGTGTGCTTGCTCTATGGTCTGTCCACGTTCTCTTCTACCACCAACCCTGCCATGACCGCAGGCTTCATCGTCGTGGGTCTGGTGGTCATCGCTATCTTCGTCCGCCGTCAGCTCAAGCTGAAGAATCCGTTGCTGAAGGTTTCGGTGCTGAAGACGCGCAACTATCGCATCGCCATCATCGTGGCCATCATCAACTTCGGTGTGCTCATCGGACTTGGTACCATCTTGCCGCTCTATCTACAGAATCTGCGCGGATTCACGGCGCTCGAAACCGGCCTTACCTTGCTCCCGGGCGCGCTCATCGGCGCGATCATTGGTTACTTCTCGGGTCGTCTGTTCGACCGTTGGGGTGTGCGCAAGTGCGTGGTTCCAGGCGTTACCATCTTCTTCGTGGGTACGCTTGGCTTCCTCATGTTCGACATGAATACGGACCTGCTGGTCATCTGTGCGATCTATACGGTGGTTGCTTTCGGCATCCAGTTCCTCACCACGCCGATGAACACCTGGGGCATCAATTCGCTCGACAATAGCGTCATCCAGCATGCGAATGCGGTCACCAACACGCTGAATCAGGTCTCGGCTGCATTCATGACGGCGCTGATCGTGTCCATTTCCGCGCTTGGTTCGGTCATCGCTCCTGGCGCAGATCCTGTCACGCAGCTTTATGAAGGTGACCACCTTGCCTTCTTGGCTACTGCGGTCTTGGCAGCCATCGCGTTCATCGTGGTCATCGCATTCGTACGTGACAAGAAGACAGCGAACGCTCATATCGCTCCCAAGAGCATGCAGCAGTTCACTCCTGCCGAAGATCCAGACAAGATCCCGGTCAGCCGTGCGATGAATACCGACCCCTATTTCGTTACCAGCTCTGCATCCATCCGCGAAGTGGCGCAGATCATGGTCGAGAACAAGACAGGCGGCGTGTCCATCGTCGACAACAACAAGAAGGTGGTAGGCTTCATCTCTGATGGTGACATCATGAAGTACATCGGCCGCGACGACGGTATCCTCGACTCCACCTACATGCTCTATCAGGTGCCCGATCCGCAAACGTTCCCACAGCGCGTCAGCACGCTCATCGATATGAACGTGATGAAGATCGCTACCAAGAGCGTCATCGCAGTGACCAGCACATCTTCGCTGGAAGATGCGTGCCGCTTGCTTTCCGAAAAGCGTATCAAGAAGGTGCCGGTCGTAGAGGATGGCAACCTGGTGGGTTCGCTTTCGCGCAGTGATGTGATCCGTGCGACCATGGCCAATATCGTCACCATCAAGGCGATGGCTGAAAAGGACGACGAGCGCCAGAGCCATAACCAGCACGAATAAGAGCGCGCGATCGGACTAGCGCCTCACCCTGGCAGTACGCAATCGCGTCCAAAGCGCACGATACGATCGAACAACAAAGGTGGTTTTCTGCTCAGCAGAGGCCACCTTTGCTTTTACTATTGAGATTATCAGGACATCTTCACGAATGATGATATGGTCAGTATGATGAAGTGAACTTCTTGCGCGAAGAAAGGAGGCGCCATGATCACCCCTCAGCCAGCTGAAGGCCGCGGCCGCAATGGGCACGATGATGCTCAGGCAGAGATGCTGCCCGAAACGGGTATGATCGGCGCATCCGAATTGTTCCCTGTTAGTACGGTTGCCAATGAAGATTCTGAAAGACCGCTGATCATCGCGCTCTATTCTTCGGTCGGTTCAGGCCATCGCAGCGCTGCTGCGTCCACCGCAGAAGCCTTTGCGCGCTTGCGCGGCAAGCATCCGCTGGTTCCTGAAGACTGCGATATCGAACTGCTCGACATCCTCGACTTCGGCCGCATGAGATTCGATGGCGAAAAGACCACGACGCTCTTCACGGGCCCTACGCGCTACATCTATGACATCACCTGGTACCACGTGTTCACGGGCCGTATCCTTTGGGGTGGCGGCAGTGGGTGGTCGTATTGCATGTATTCGCCATTCACGCGCTACGTGAAGAAGCGCAAACCCATCGCTATCGTGGCTACGCATATCGTAGCGGCAAATGCGGCGGTGGCCGCCCGTATGATATCCAAGCAGGAATTTCCCGTAGTATGCGTACCGACCGACTATGGCGTTGAAGGCTTGTGGCCTCATTGGTTCAGCGATCTGTTCTGCGTGGCAGACGACCTTATGGAAGAAGAACTGCTTCCGCGCAGAGTGAAGCCCGAGAACATCGCTGTTACGGGCATCCCCGTGAAACCAAGCTTCGATCGCGAATACGACCGCGATGAAGTGCTGAAGCGCTATGGCTTGCCCGTGGATAAGACCGTAGTGCTGGTCATCGCAGGCGCACGTTTACGCCAGCCCTATGTGCTCTTCCGAGAAGTGTTGTCCCAGATAATGGGCGACCTATCACAATTCGAAGACATGCATTTCGCCTTCCTTTCGGGAAGTGATGATGAATATGCCGACGAGCTGCGTAAAGTCTGCCTTGATCACGAATTGGATAACGTGTCCGTGTTCAATTATGTTGAGAACATGCCCGAGCTGATGAACGCGTGCGATATGGCTATCGCGAAATCAGGCGGTTTGGCAGTGACTGAATGCTTGTGCGCGAAGTTGCCCATCATCATCGTAGGTAAGTCATTCGGACAGGAGCGCGCGAACACCACTACGGTCACGCGCGCAGGTGCCGCGAAGCAGGTCATCACGGCAGAAAATCTGCTCTCTGAACTGCAGAACATCCAGCGTGACCCAGCTATGCTCCAAGCCATGATTGAAGGTGGGTCGACCTTGCGCAGGCCCAGTTCAGCGGCTGATGTTGCACGCGCTACGCTCGATAAAGTGGGAAAGGTCGGTCGGAAGAGGAGTATCTTTGCCTTCCTTTACTGGGGCAAGAAACCCCTTCGCGTCCGTTAGCCCCATACAGCTAAGCGCAATCCATTAAGAAGCGATCACCAACAGGCGCTCGATGCGCTGTTCCAAGAATTGCTTGATGAAGGGAAGACGCTCGGCAAGGTTCGCATCTTCAGCAAGAATCCCCATCGCTTCATCCACGAACCCGTCCAATCCATTGGGATCGAACCAAGAATAGTCGCTTACCAAGCGCAGCTGCTGGTTCGGATCGACGTCGAAAGGTTTGGTTGCAAAGCTCAGGTCGCCCGATTCCAGCGAGGTCAAAGGCTTGTCGCAGAGCAGGCTCATGCCCGTATCGAAGAGTGGCGCAACGCGATAGTCGAGTGTTTCAACATTCCTGATCAAGCCGAAGTTGCGTAGATGGCGGTCAGTATTTCCTAGGATGTCGTCAGTTGCGATCATCTTTGCGAGCGCCTCTTCCACACCCTCCACCTTCAGCTTCGCGCAGCATTCCAGGTAATGCTGGTAAGTGGAATGATTTCCTGCCTTGGTCTTCGCTTTCATCACATAGTAGGCTGGGATGAATTCCTCTTCATCGTTCAAGAAATCAGGACAGAGCGAGACCGGTACACCCTGCGCGATGCGCTCCAGTGTGTAAGGGACATAGTCCAGCGATGCCAGCAATCGCTCATACAAGTGCGTAGCCACTACCTCATTGAAGGGTTCTTGCTCGAGCGCCGACGACCCCTTCATAAGAAACGGCCATCCATTTCGGTAGACCCATCGCTTGGAAAGCTGGCCTTCCGAAGTATTGTCAGGGGATTCCAGGCCCACACGATCGAGCCAATCTCCCGTTTCCAGTTCCGTGAAGGGATTGGTGAAGAAATTGACCGATTTCCAGGTGATATTCGATCCTTGGGGCTTGATCCAGTATTGGTCTGAAAGTGAAAGCCCCAGGCTCTTGAAGGGGATGCGCGACACGTCTGATATGCCCAGCTCGGAAAGCCTGGCATCAATACCAGCGCGTGAATGGGGGATGGCGCGGTGATTCCACCAATAGGTAAGCGCGCTGAGCGATACCTTCGTTCCGCGCGGCGAAATGAGCCCGAGTGGTGCACGCGAAGGGTCGATCATGCGCGTGACTGCAGCGAATTCGCCAGAGAGATCGTCGTAGATGAAGTCGAATACCTCATGTTCACGGTTCATCAAGGTGAAGGGGAGGGGAGCTTCCGCGCCATGTTTCGATGGTCTACCAGGAGCTGGTTTTGCTTTCGCGCGAGCCTCAACAGCATCTTCATCGATGAAGTAGCGTCCGGCAATATGTTCGGCAGGAAGCAACCCATCCTTGATCAGCTGATAGACGCGAGCCTCGCTAACTCCAAGTTTGTTCGCACATTGCCTAACGGTATATTCGAATGCCATGGCGCTTCCTTTCAAACTGGAGCAAAACCCTCTAATTCATTAAAGGTTTTCCTGAAATACCAACTATAGAATAAATCTTGAATGAATTTTAGGGTTTTCGCACGAACCCATCAAAAAGTCATGCCCATTTCGTCTGAGCTTGTCATTCGCCAAAGATAACGGACTGGTAAGATAGAGATATCGACAGTGCGATGCTTAACGGCGCGAAGGGAGCTTTGATGGAAGCCTACAAAAAAGAGTTCATCGAATTCATGGTGGAAAGCGACGTGCTCAAGTTCGGTGAATTCACGCTGAAGAGCGGCCGTAGATCTCCCTTCTTCATGAACGCAGGCGCTTACGTTACAGGCGATCAGCTTCATCGTCTCGGTCTCTATTATGCTCGCGCTATCAAAGAGAACTTCGGCCTCGACTTCGACATCGTGTTCGGTCCTGCCTATAAGGGCATTCCTCTGTCGGTGGTAACCGCCATGGCCATCCATGAACTCTACGGCAAGGAAGTGCGCTACTGCTCGAATCGCAAGGAAGTGAAGGATCATGGCGACACGGGCATCCTGCTCGGAAGCCCGCTTCACGATGGTGACCGTGTGCTGATGGTCGAAGACGTGACCACTTCTGGCAAATCCATCGAAGAGACCTATCCCATCATCACGGGTCAAGCTGATGTTGAAGTGGTGGGTCTTATGGTGTCGCTCAATCGCCAGGAAGTGGGCAAGGGCGGCGAGAAATGTGCACTGGATGAAGTGTCCGAGCGCTATGGGTTCCCTACGGCTGCTATCGTCACCATGGACGAGGTGACCGAATACCTCTACAACAAAGAAGTTCAAGGCGCGGTTCGTATCGACGATGCCCTTAAGGCTGCCTTGGATGATTACTACGCTCAATACGGCGCCAAGTAAGTCCAAACTGTTCACAAGTAGCAAGGCTGCAGGGGCAAGGTCTCGGATTCATCCGTTCCGCTATTCGCCCTGCGGGCTCATGCGCTGCACTGCCTCATGCATTGATACACGAAAGCAACCCAAAGGGTTGCTTTCTGGTTTAAACATTAGCGTTCAGAATGAATCTACGACCCTGCCCCTGCAGCCTTACTCTAGGGTTAATCAGCGCGGCCGATACCACCCATGTTCTCGAAGCGCGCCTGCAGCACTTCATTGGGATAGAATTCATCGAGCATCTGCTCGAAGGGCGTTGAGGCAGGAATGCCGTTAGTGCGCGCATCGGCACGAAGCATCACAGCAATGGTCATGGCTGCATCACAGATAAGAAAGACGAACAATGCCCAGGTGATGATGCGATACGCAAGTCCTTGGGTATTCACCTTGGCTAGCGAGCGTTTCACGAAGGGGTAGCCCACGCGCACCCAGACAAGACCCAAGGCACCCCACAGCACCATATGGAAGATATCGGTACGGCCGTTGAAGTTGCCGGGTACATCCAAGTAGCTCCAAGCTACCACGCCCCAGAACGTCTCCATGGCCCAACTGCACAGATATTCAAGCCCGCCACCTACGAGCGCAGCAACGCAGAATACCCTGAGGGCAGAGCGCTGCTTGCCATCTTCGAAGCGCAGCGCCAAGCAGGTCAACAAGAATGCAGCCAACCCATAGATGGGTGAGAATGGTCCCCAGATGAAACCTGCGCGACTCTCCAATTCGCCATCGAAGAACAGGTAATGCTGCAGCGTCTCACCTGCCAGACCCACTACTGACATGATGGCGAACACCCAGGTGAGCATCAATATGGCAGGAGATTCTTTGCGGTCTTTCTCAGTGGTAGCTTCTACCGTGGTCGTGCTGGCTGCGGCGCTCATTAGCGTACCTCGGCGATGCGATAAGATATTCCGTCTTCACTGGCCGTGACCAATTCATATTCCGAAGCGGGCTCCACTGCCAACTGAGCACCTGAAGCATGGTCGATGATGATCTGACCTGAATCAGAAGAAGCAGATGCGTCATCGGAAGGTGCGGTCACGATCTCGTATTGGTTGCCATCGCTGCCTTCAACTGAGATAGATGTGCTCGCGCCTTCGCCTTCAGCTGGAGCAACCTCGACGTATTCCACGTTGTCCCAGGTAGCATTCGAAGCATCCAGGCTGTGACGCACATTCAAGAGCGCTTCGAAGAGGTTAGCCAGATTCGCTTCGGTGCGAGGGCTGTCGGGTTCGCTAGAAAACGCCACCACCAGGTATGCGTTGTCGCCATCGACCACGATGCCTGCATCATTGACAGAGTCAGCCTGTTCACTGCTGGAAACGCACCAGCCCGCCTTGTTATAGACCGTGGCATTCTCCATGCCAGCCTGGATAGCGCCGGTGCGCAAGAACGAAGTTTCGGTACGAGAGAACAAGCCCTTGAGCCATTCGGCTGTGTCGCTGTCGGAATTCAGATACTCCCAGGCATGCATCCACAGCGTGGCTGAATCGCGCACGGAATAGGTGGGGAAGGTGGCCGAATAATCGGACGGATCGATGTCCATCTCGAGCAGCCATTCGTTGTGGGTGGAGCCATCGAAGCCGTGTTTGAGCGAGCGATAGGAATTGTTGTCCGACCAGATGATGGAGTTCTCGATACGCTCACTGACCGAGGATTTCTTGATGTTGCCCGCATCGATGTACTCTTCGCAGAGGAACACGCTCAAGGGGCCTTTGTACGTGCTCGCTCCGTAGATCTCGGTGTCGATGTTGTAGCAATAGCCGCTGCCCGTATTCAGGTTCATGATCAGGAAGCCAACGTCTTCGTTGTCGGTCTTATAGATGGAAAGCGCGCTGGTTATTGCCTTGTTGTCTTCCTCTGAAAGTTCAGGGTACATCTGGTTGCCGCTTTGCACGAGCGAGAACGACGTGATGGTATTGGGGTTAGCGTTCAGGCTCTGCACATCGGTCTCGTTGGGCGAATAGGTGACCACCGGTGCCTCTTCCTCCGCGGGAGTCTCTTCTTGCGGAGCAGGGCCCGAACAGCCATGACCGGTGAAGATCAGTGCGGCACCCACCACGATGACCGCTACGACCACTGCCAACAAGATGGTCTGTCCGCGCGGCGACATATTCAGACGGATCCAGGTGATCAGCGCGCTCAAGCCGTGCAAGATCGTGCGTCCCAGCCAAAGCAAGAAACGCCCGATGGCCTTGAGCGCCGCCCAAAGATACTGCACCAAGAAGCTGAGCGCATGCCATAGTTTTTCAAAAAATGTCGACATGTACTGAATTTTACCGATTCGTACAAGAAAACAGGCATTACAGCTAAGAATAATCAGACAAGAGGTGCACACACCAAAAGGATGGTTACGTTTTGATGTATATTCTTTGATGTGCGTGATAAAAACGCAGACTGCGCGACAATGAAAGGTAAGTCCTTTAAGGAGTAGATGAATCCATGACGTTTGTCATAAGCATAGTTCTTGTAGTCTTCTTTTTGCTCATGAACGCCTTTTTCGTTGTCGCAGAATTCTCGCTCGTGCGCGTGAGGAAATCCCAGATCGATCTGCTGTTGGAAGATGGCGCGCGCGGCGCTAAGCGGGCCAAGGCCATTTCTGAGAATGTGAATGCTTATCTTTCCGCTTGCCAGCTGGGCATCACGTTGGCATCGTTGGCCATTGGCTGGTTGGGCGAACCTGCGGTTTCCAGTGTCATCCATGAACCGCTTTCGAGCATCGGCATTCCTGACACTGCGGTATCTGCCATCGCCGTAGCTATCGGCTTCATCATCATCACGGCTCTGCACGTGGTGGTGGGCGAATTGGTTCCCAAGTCTTTGGCTATCCTGAACACTGAACGTTATGCGCTCTTCACGGCAACGCCACTGTATTGGTTCTATCGCATCACCTATCCCATCATGTGGTTGTTCAACTCCACCACCAACGGGATCATGCGTCTGACCGGCCACGATGTTACCAATGAACATCAGGCCTACACTGAAGATGAGATCAAGATCCTGCTCGAGGAAAGCGCTGAGAGCGGCGAGCTTGACACCGATCAGTACGAGATCTTAGACAATATCTTCGAACTGGATGACAAGGATGCGAAGGCGATCATGACGCCGCGCACTGAAGTGGTTGCTATCGATATCGACGATGACCTGGACACCATCCTCGACATCATGGGCAAGAACAAGTTCACCCGCTACCCTGTATACAAAGAGAATAAGGATAACATCATCGGGTTCATCCATATCAAGGATGCGTATCGTTTGCCGCCTGATGCCACGAAAGCCGACTTGAACATTCGCCCGATCCAGCCCGTGCCAGAGAGCATCGCTATCGATACGCTCATGCAGGTGCTGCAAGATAACCACACTAAGATCGCAGTGGTGGTCGACGAACATGGCGGTACGGCTGGCATCGTTACCATGTCTGACGTGATCGAGCAGATCATCGGCAGCGTCGAAGACGAATACCTCCACGACGACCAGGACGAGATTCTGAAGGTGGGCGAGAACACCTATGAGGTGGACGGTTCGCTGCCAGTCGATCAGTTCGTTGAATTCCTCGGTTTCGAACCTGTTCCTATTTACGATTATGAGACTGCAGGTGGGCTTATGCTCGACCTGCTCGATAAGATACCTTCCGAAGGCGATTCGGTGGAGTTGCATCACGACCACAAGATGATCGTGCTGACCACCAACCTTATGGACGCGCTACGCATCGACAAGATCGGCGTCGAGTTCAAGCCCGAACCGGTCGAGGAAGAACCCGAGGAGTAGCTCTATGTCCAATGAACCCGCAGGATCGGCCACGGCCTCTGCACAGAATTCAACCGAAGCCCAAGATCCTGCTTCAGTTCAAGGATCAGAGACCCTGGAGCAACCAGGCATTCCTGCCGCGCCTAAGAATGCGAAGGTGAACAAGTTAGGAATCACCCATAAGCAAACGGTCATGATCATGCTGCTGTTGTTCGGCACGTTCGTTACCGTGTTGAATCAGACGGTGGTTGCCCCTGCGCTCCCCTCGATCATGGTGGACATGAACATCAATGCTGCCACGGGACAATGGCTCACCACGGGCTTCACGTTGGTGAATGCCATCATGGTCCCGGTCACCGCGTATCTGATCGATCGCTTTCCGATCCGTAACTTATTCCTGTTCTCGATGTCCGTCTTCGCCATCGGTTCGTTGATGGCAGCATGGGGTCCGAACTTCCCCGTGCTGCTCGGTGGTCGTATCGTCCAAGCAATAGGTGCAGGCGTGCTCATGCCAATGGTCATGACGGTGCTCATGCTCACGTTCCCGCTCGAGAAGCGCGGTTTTGCGATGGGCCTGTTCGGCATCGTGATGGCATTTGGCCCAGCTATCGGCCCTACCGCCGCAGGTGTGATCATCGATGCAGCCGACTGGCACATCATGTTCTATGTGGTCACCATTCTGGCAGCCATCGTGGCGGTGGCTACACCGTTCACCATGGAAAAGATCGAACCGAAATCCAAAGATCTGCATCTGGACATTCCTTCGGTGATCATGTCCACCATCGGTTTCGGCTCGCTGCTCTACAGCTTCTCTATCGTGGGCAATGGCGGTTTCGGTATCGAATTCGCTGTTTCCTTCATCTTGGGCGCGGTGTTCATCGTGCTGTTCTTCAAGCGGCAGCTTTCGATGGAGCATCCTATGTTGCGCGTGCGCGTGCTGGAGAACAAGACGTTCTTGATGGGCACTATCATCGGCATGGTGGTGCAAGCAGCGTTGCTCTCGGTGGGCATCTTGTTGCCCATCTACTTGCAGTCGCTGCTCGGTTATTCGGCAACGGAATCAGGACTGGTGTTGCTTCCAGGTGCCCTGATCATGGGCATCATGGGTCCTATCGCGGGTCGCTGGTTCGATCGGCATGGACCGCGTACACTGGCTATCGTCGGTACGCTCATGCTCACCCTCGGTACGGTCTTCCTTGCTTTCCTCGGTCCCGAGGTCAGCCTTGTTTACGTTGCGGTGGTCATGGCGGTGCGCTTGTTCGGTATGGCGCTGATCAATATGACCATCACCACGTGGGCGATGAACGCGCTAGGGGACGACCTCATCAATCACGGTACTTCGGTCAACAATACGTTCCGCCAGATCGCGGGCTCCCTTGGCACTGCGATCCTCACTTCGGTGTTCGCTATGGTCTCGGTGGCGCTCATTCCGAGCGAAGGCAATACGCTTGCAGGTGTTCATGGCGTTGATGCGGCATTCGGCGTTTCGGCGGTGCTTTGCGCCATCGGTTTCGTGCTAGTGCTCATCTTCGTGAAGGATGGTTCTTCTGCCGCACAAGTTGACCTGAAGAGCCATGATCGCACCGTGCTCGAGTCCATCATGAAGTCCGATGTGTTCACCATCCCTGCCACCTCTTCGGTGCTCGATGTTATGCGCATCTTGGTCGATAAGCAGATCAGTGCTGCACCCGTGGTGGATGGGGAAGGTCGCGCTGTTGGTTTCGTGTCTGATGGCGATATCATGCGCTTCCTGTCCAAGCGCAGCCATCTTTATACCGATCCGATCGTTATGATCATGCAGGCAAGCCCCGACAACGATTCTTTCGATGAGAAGCTTGCGGCGCTCATGCGCATGAACGTGATGGACGTGGCTACTAAGGGCGTGATCGGCATCAGTCTCTATGCGAAGCTGCCCGAGGTATGCCGCGTGCTCGGTGACAATCACCTGAAGAAAGTTCCTGTGCTCGATGATGGCAAGATCGTTGGTGTGGTGAATCGTAGCGACATCACCCACTATGCGATGCGCAACTACATAACAGCTCAAGACCATCTTGTCTGATAGATAGTGAATGGTGTGGCGCAGGTCTCGTTCGGAGCAGTATGGCGCCAGCGTTGAAAGTGGACGAAAAGGTAGCGTGGCTTCTATCCGTCCACGAATAGAAGATCTTGGAGGGATGCCATGGAAGATCTGCCAATGGTAAGCGTTGAAGAGGGGCGCAAGATCGTGCTCGATGCGGTGCGTCCACTGGAAGTCGAGCGTGTCGGTTTGGTCGATGCGGTCGGGCGCGTTGCAGCACAAGACCTGACCAGCGATATCGACATCACGCCGTTCGCACATGCAGCCATGGATGGCTTTGCTATGAAAGCAGTCCAGCTCGAAGGCGCTTCGGCCGAAGCGCCCGTGTTGCTGAAAGTGGTGGCGGAAGTGCCTGCTGGCTCGACCTATGAAGGGAGTCTCGCTGCCGATGAGTGCGTGCGCATCATGACCGGTGCCCCGCTCCCAGATTGCGCCGATTCGGTGGTCAAGTACGAACTGGTGGATTACTTGGGCACCGATGGCCGAGAAGGTTCCACGGTGGCATTCGTCGAGCCCACTAAGGAGCGCAGCAACGTGCGCGAAGCAGGTGAAGAGATCGCGCGCGGTGAAGTTGCCATCCATGAAGGTGAGGTCATTCGTGCAGCAGGGGTGGGATTCCTTGCCAGCTGCGGCATCACTGAAGTGCCCGTCTATCGTCGTCCGAAGGTGGCCATCATCGCCGTGGGAAGCGAGCTGGTCGAACCAAGCGAAAAGCCTGGTCCTGGTCAGATTCGTGATGGCAATTCGTACGCATTGGCCGCCTGTGTGAAAGAAGCTGGCGGCATCCCCACCATCTATCCCATCATCAAGGACGATTTTCGTGCGCTGCGTGACGCGGTCGTGCTCGCGCGTGAGAACCACGACTTCGTAGTCTCTTCAGGCGGTGCAGCCAATGGCGACTACGACTTCATCAAAGATGTTATCGAGCAAACCGGAACGCTCATGATGACCTTGGTGAACATGCGCCCAGGTAAGGCTCAGGCCTTCGGCGTGATCGAAGGTGTGCCCGTGTTAGGTCTTTCGGGCAACCCTGCAGCAGCGTTCTGCGGCTTCGAGATGTTCGGCCGTCCGGTGCTTCGCAAGATGCAAGGTTTCAGCGCTTTCGAACGACCGACGGTGAAAGCTGCGCTCGCTTCTGACAAAAAGAAGAAGGACCCGCGGCGCTTGCTCTTGCGCGCTCATCTCGAACAGGGAGATGATGGCTTGGTGGTAGTGCCTGCCAAGAACCAGAATTCGGGGCTGTTCAGCACTATCCAGCGAGGTACTTGTTTTGCTGTGTTGCCTGATGGTGTGGCCGATGGTGGTAAGGTCCTAGCGGGAACCGAAGTGGATTGTATCCTGCTCGATGTGGATGAAGGGACGATCATCTCATGAAGTTTGCGATCATAACGTGCTCTGATACGCGCACGCTTGAAACTGACAGTGCAGGCGCAGCGCTTGAAGAACTAATCACGCAAGCGGGATGGACATGCGCCTCACGCGTGGTGATCGCCGACGACCGCGCCATCATCGCGCAAGCGATCGTGGAGGCTTGCGACAACATACAGGCCGATGTGGTGCTCACCTGCGGCGGAACAGGACTTTCTCCGCGAGATGTTACGCCTGAGGCAACGCAAGACGCGTGCGAGCGCATGGTTCCTGGGATTGCTGAAGGCTTGCGTGCATATAGCTTGAAGATCACCGATCGCGCGATGCTCTCGCGTGCGGTATGCATGCAGCGTGGAACGTCGCTGGTCATCAACTTCCCTGGTAGCGAGAAAGCTGCACGCGAAAATTGGGAAGCGGTTGCTGATGTGCTCGAGCATGCCGTTCATATGATGGCAGGTGGCGGCCATTAGAAAAGCCCGCGTGATCACGCGAGATTTCAACTTCGATCAGGTGCCGATGTCGATGGATAGGCAAGCGCCTAGGTGCCCATAATGGTCCATTGCAGCCCATTGCCACCTAAGAGCCAGGAGCTTTAACGCAAGGCTTCGGTATAGGGTTAGCGCTCCGGGCGTTCCCACACGCCGCTCTTACCGCCTTCTTTTCGCAGCAGGCGCACTTCGTTGATCTCCATGCCGCGGTCGATCGCTTTGCACATGTCATAGATGGTCAGGCAAGCGACCGAAACTGCGGTGAGCGCTTCCATCTCCACGCCTGTTTTACCTACTAGTGAGGCTTGAGCCACCACGTGGATCCCGCAGGGGTGTTGGCCGTTCGAATGAATGGCGCGCGCCTGGGTCGGGTCGGCATTCGTGCCCCAGATGGGCACCAGATCGATGGTCACATTGGTGAGCATAAGAGGATGGCAGAGCGGGATCAGCTCGCTGGTCTTCTTTGCTGCCATGATGCCCGCCACACGTGCGGTAGCCAGCACATCGCCTTTTTTGACGCGTTGCGACATGATGGTTGCGAGCGTTGCCGTTTGCATGTGGATGAAGCCCTCAGCAATAGCGGTGCGTTTGGTCTCTGCCTTTTCCGAAACATCGACCATGTGAGCATGCCCCTGCTCCGTCAGATGCGTCAACTTCATCTTGTCAGCCATATGAATTCCTCCCCAGGATCAATGGTTCTATTCTAGCGAATTGCACCATAAAACCAACTAAGGTAGCTGATCCGATCATGGCCTGGGTTAGCCGCCGACTTGCACCATTTCTCTTCGCGTGCCAGTACGGAATTCATGGCTTTCAGGTTTTTGAGCAAGCGCCTGCGCGAAGAGCTTTTCAAGATCCTCGTTCGTTCCATGACGCAGCGCATCTCGCAGATCGATCTCTTGATCAGAGAACAAGCAGAGTCGCAACTTCCCATCGGCGGTCAGGCGCAATCGATTGCATGAATCGCAAAAGTGATCGGAGACTGAAGTGATGAACCCGATGGTGCCTTGGGAATCGGGTAGCTTCCAATAGCGTGCAGGCCCCCAGCCCTCAGGGGCTTGTGCATCCGCTTCTTCGAGCGGATAGGGCGTTCCCAGCCCGGCAGCTTCGCAAGCTGCCGTGAGCGAATCGATTAGCTCGGGCAGCGGGATGACCTCATCAGCATTCCAGCGCGCTATCTCTGTAGAACATGAAGAACCGAGCGGCATGTACTCGATGAAGCGAACATGCAGCGGACGATCCTTGGTCAGCGCTGCGAATGCCGCCAAGTCCTGGTCCATGCTGCGGATGACCACGGTGTTCAACTTCACCGGGTCGAATCCAGCTTCGAGTGCCGCTTCAACCCCTGAAAGCGCCTCATCTAAGTTTCCGCAGCGGGTCATCGTGCGATAAACCTCGTCATCGAGCGTGTCGAGCGAGATGTTCACACGAGAAAGCCCTGCTTCTTTCAGCTCTTCAGCGAAGGTGGGCAACAAGATACCATTGGTGGTAAGTGCCACGTCTTCGATCCCTTCGATCTGCTGGCAAGCACGTACCAGGTCGGTCATGCCTTTGCGCACGAGCGGCTCGCCGCCCGTGAATCGCAGATGACGGATGCCGAACTTCGTGGACATGCGCACCACACGTTCGATCTCTTCGAACGACAAGATCTCATCATGCGAGCGTTGCTCAACACCTTCTTCAGGCATGCAATATACGCAGCGCAGATTGCACCGGTCGGTGAGCGAGATGCGCAGATAATCTATGTCGCGTCCAAAGGTATCTTTCATAAGAAGCCCAGTCAGCCCTCCTCGGGCAAAGCCGATCTCTTCCTGGTCTAGTGCGTTGGTCTAGTGCGTTGCTAGATAGAGCGCATCGGGAGGGAAATGAAGGTGGAGAAGATCCCCTTTCACGGGTAATTCAGCGTCGGCGGTCATGTGCTTATCGATGTTCCATCGTACATGAGTCTTGAAGAAAGTCTGCTCGGCGTGCTGCTTAGCCACCGATCCTTCACAGCTGGCGCTCACCGCGTTAGGCAAAGGGTTGCCAGCGTTATCCACGAAGCTTGCCATCACCGCACGTTCGAAGCGCGAATCGCTCACCTGATCGCAGCGCATCTCGAAGGTATTCGCGGCGCTAACGAGCGAATTGTCAGGCAATACGCGCTTGATATAGTAGGCACGAACGCCTAGCCATGCCACATCGTGCGGCACTGTGCGCGCCGTTTCCATCTCTACGCCCCAGTCGGGCAGGTACACACGATGCTCGCCGCGATACTGAGCAGGCGTGGTATTCTTGCAGCCCGAAAGACGGATGGCCGCCAGGCTTTGTGGGTCGCGGATGAGCTCGGCCTTTGGCGATAATTCCTCAATGCGACCGTTGCTCACCACGGCGATGCGATCGCAGAAGCGAAAAGCCTCATCGATGTCGTGGGAAACGTAGAGGATGGTACCTTCGTACGAAGAGAAGAGCTCCAAAAGGCTCTGCTCCAGTTCGGTCTTCAGGTGCGCATCAAGGGCAGAAAATGGTTCATCGAGCATGAGGATGTCAGGGTTTGCCGCCAACATGCGCGCAAGCGCCACGCGCTGTTGCTGCCCTCCCGAAAGCTGCAGCGGGTAGCGCTTCTCGAGCCCCTCTAACCCGAAACGTCGTATCTGCTGCTCGATCATGGTTTGCCCAGTGCTCTTCATCTGGTCGCGCGGAATGCCAGCCGCGATGTTCGCAGCTACGGTCAGGTTCGGGAAGAGCTGATAATTCTGGAACAGCAGTGCGCTCTTACGTTCTTGAGGTGAAAGGTTCACCGTAGCTTTCTTGCCCGTAGCCTTATCGAAGTATACGCGGTCATTCACCACGATCTTGCCTTCATCTGGTTCGATGATGCCTGCTATCGAGCGCAAGGTGAGCGACTTGCCGCATCCTGAAGCGCCCAAGAAGCCCAACGTTTCATGCTGCGCTTCAAAGGAAACATCCAGGTCAAAGGCATCATAATGCTTATGGATGTCAACGATCAAGCTCATTGGGTGGCCTCTTTCCGGCGATACTTCGTCGTGCGTTTGCTCCAGAGATTCAGAGCGAAGATGACCGCGAATGACACCACGATCACTACGATGGTCCAGAACAATGCTGCTTCGATATTGCCACCCATCCACTCGAAGTAGATGGCAATGGGGATGGTGCGCGTGATGCCCACGTAGTTGCCTGCTAAGAAGAGCGTGGCGCCGAATTCACCGAGCGCACGCGCGAACGAGAGCATGGTGCCCGCAGCGATGGACGACCATGCCAGCGGCAGCATCAAACGGAAGAAGATGCGCCCTTCGCCCCAGCCAAGAGTGCGCGCCGCATCGAGCATATCGGTGTCGATGGTCTCGAATGCGCCACGCGCCGAACGATACATCAAAGGAAATGCCACCACGAACGCTGCGATGACCGTAGCTTGCCAACTGAACACCAGCGGAAAGCCCACCGAATCGAACCAGGCGCCCAAGGGGGTATTGCGCCCTAGGCACAGCAGCAGCAGAAAGCCGCACACGGTGGGTGGAAGCACCATGGGAATGGTCAAGATGGCGTCCACTACGCTTTGCACACGTGGGCTCAAACGCAGCGTCCACCAAGCAGCGAGCAACCCCAATACGAAGATGAACACCAGCGCAGTGCCCGTGGTCTTCAAGGTGACCCACAGCGGTGACCAGTCGAGCGTTGCGAAGAACGAACCTAGTTGCTCGATACCGCTCGGGGCGGCGGCGATGGCAACGGCATCGCTTTGCTGGATGTTCGCGTAGTCAACATGAGAAAGGCGCAGGCCAGCGACAGCTTGTACGAGCGGATTGCTGGAGTCGGTCACGTCTGATCCGTTGGCGCCTCGCACAGAGGTGTACCAATAGCCAGGTTGGTATTCTTGAGAGAAGCCGAACTCGATACCGTTTTGGGTGAAGCTCTGCTCGCTCGTGAAATACCACGGCACCGTATCCTTCACCACAGAGTTACCTTCGGCGCTGTAGCCATCGAGGGCAGACAAGAGCAAGGTCAGATCGCGTTGGGTGCTGGGGTCATTCAGGTCAAGACCGTGCTCCTGTATGAGCGCCGCAGGAACATAGACCACCACCATTGAGGTCATATCCACTACGCACAGTGAATCGGCGGGTGCATCCATGAGGTAGCAGTAGCCGCGATAGACGCCATCGATGGCGCGGTTCGATCCTTTTTCCACGCGCGAGAAATCGCTGATGCCGAAATTGGCGTTGGCCAGGCGCGCAGCACTGCCTTCAGCAGAGACCTCTACTGCTTCAGCTACTGGCGCGCTCGCGTTCTCGGTGCCTTCGTTTTGGGCACCAAAAGCCAAAGCAGGCGTGCCTCCATAAAGGAAGCACGCCGCCAAGATAAGCGCGAGGGAAAATACCGCGCTTAGAGCGTTCTTTCGGAATTGCTCACCCATTAGCCTTCAAGCTCGAAGCCCCACTTCTGCCAGATCTTCTGAGCCTCAGGATCGGTGGTGCACCACTCGAGGAATGCGGCTGCCGCCTCTGCATGCTCGGAATCCTTGGTCACTGCTGCAGGGTAGAGGATAGGCTGATGATCGGTGGAGGGAACGATGCAGACCACCTTCACGCCACCATAACGCATAACGTCAGAGCTGTAGACGAAGCCCAGATCAACTTCGCCGGCTTGTGCATAAGAGCACACAGAACCGACCTTGTCGGCTTCGGTCACTTTGCCCTTGATCGGGCCAGTGATCTCGCCATCGGTGCCGCTCTCATTGGTGTAGCAGCCTACGGTGTAGAGAGCCTGCTTCGCATAGGTGCCAGCGGGGACGTTCTTGTCGCCCACAGCGATGGTATAGGTGCCGCTTGCTGCTTCCTGCAAGGTCAGCTCGTTCAGATCGGAAGAGTCGGCCGCAACGATGACCAGGTCATTCGCGAACATATCGAAGGGCGCATCTTCAGCGACCAGGCCATCTTCGACAACCTTGTCCATGTTCTTCTTGTTCGCGGAGATGAAGATGTCAGGCTTGCCGCCAGCTTCCATCTTCTGTACCAGCGTGCCCGATGCTTCGAATTGAGAATCCGCGAAGGTCACTTCTGGATGAGCTGCGGTGTAGGCTTCCTGAGCCTCGGTCATGGCGTCAGTGAGCGAGTTGGCCGCATAGATCTCGAGTTCGACCTTTTCGTTGCTCGAAGCGCTGCATCCAGCCAACAGGCATGCAGCGACCAAGCTGAGCGCAACGGCGAAGCCTACCGTTATCTGCTTGAACAAAGTTTTCGTTTCCTTCATGGATCCCCCTTTTAAGTTCTCTATTATTCTCAAATGAGAATATATCCTTGTTCGAGAATAATACTATAACCTCATAGCTTGAGCGCGAGAAGAATTACAATAAGAAGCAACCCAAGATCGGAGCGCCAATGGACCTCAGCAAATTCGGTGTAGATGTCAAGCTGATCATCAAGAACGACCAATCAGATCCTCACGCAGCAGCCATGGGACGTGGCATCGTGAACCTCTGTCGCTTGGTCGATGAAACGGGCTCGCTCAACAAAGCTGCCCATGAAATGGGAATGGCCTATTCAAAGGCTTGGAGCATCATCAAGCACACCGAAGAGGCGTTTGGTTTCCAACTGCTGGAGCGCAAAGGCAACAAAGGTTCAGAGCTCACTGAGGAAGCGCGCCGCATCGTGAATATCTATGAGGAACTGCAACAGCGCATGAACAGGGAAGCGAATAAGCTGCTCAAGCAGCTGCTCGCCAAATAACATCTGAACAAGACCAAGTGAAGATAAGTCAAGGTCAGGCTAGACCAGCCAAGGTCAGGCCGGGTCAGGCAAGACCAGCCAAAATCAAAACCAGGAGCAAGACCAGGAATTGAGCAAGCAGGCCGTCCTGCGCTATCGGACGATCAATGGCCGCGGTTCGAGCGTGAAGAGGTCTTCGCGCTCGATCCCACTCCTGATCGTAAGAGCACCGTGGGGGCACACGTCCACGCAAAGGCGGCAGTTCACACAGTCATTGGCACGGAAGTTCAATTCGCCTGTTATCGAAATGCCCCGCGTTGCTGCCACGAAGGGGTTGACTGGTTCACGGGCAATGCCCGAAAGCGCTTGGGTAGGACAGAAGGTCATACATATCCCGCATAGGTCGCACAGCTTCTCATCAAGGATCGCTTCTCCGAAGAGGCGCGAAGGGATGACCTGGTCGAAGGAAGCGTTTCCTGCGCAAGCTGGCCCCAACACGGCATCCATATCTTGGCTTGACTGCAAGCGATAAAGATCATCCAGCACCGAAGCGTTGCGGGGAACATCCACGGTCTTCAGCGTGTCGGGCGAAGCCTTCAAGGTCTGAGTGAGCGTTGGCTTTTGTTCAGGATTTGCTTTGGTCACATAGAGCGTATGGACTGCGGCTTCCGCTACGGAATCGGTGGTGCGCGCCACAAGCTGATCGAACATGCCGCGGCGTGTCATCTCGGGTGAGGTATCGCGCAGGGCGGGCGCTTCGTCAGCAGTTACAGCCTTTACAACTTCCCAGGAATATTCGAGCAGGCAGTCTTCATCGAGACCTTCCGAAAAGCGTAAGAGCAGTCGCTCGGCTTGAGCAAAGATATCTTCGATCAGTGCACCATTGGCATTAGGGCATTGGGTGCAATCAGCACTGAAAGCCTTGATCGCCACCCTGGCGCAAGCCCCGTGGATCAGCACCGATTCATCTAATGTTGCCAGACAGGGAACACCCAATGCATCAGTACTCCAAGGGGGTAGCACCTCACTTGTGCCTGCATCTTCACCGTGCAGCGTGGCTTGCACATTGCGGGCATGCTCGCAGGTAACTTCGAGCGCAGAAGATCTGCTGGTCTGGTCTTCTCCTATGGCGTCTGCCTGTATGCGATCGATGGCAGCCATGGCCATCGCATCAATATCGTCCATTGATCTGAGCGCCTGGGTCGGGCATGCGCTCGTGCACGCCCCGCATCCTGTGCATGAAGCATGATCGATAGATAATTCGTTGTTCTCGATGGTTATGGCTTCATGGGAACACACGCGCAAACAAAGGTCGCAGCTCGCGTGGCGGTCGCGCACACGTACACAAGCGGCTTCGTACGCTTCGACAGACTGCTTCCCAAGCTTCGAAAAGGCATTTGCAGCATCGAACAGGGAAGGCATTCGTCATCCATCTCCAGGAAGCGTTCGGGCAGGGACGCGGGTGCAAGCTAGAGCACCGCACATTCATCAAATGTCATTGTAGTGCATCCTCCTTCATTATTCTCGAAAAAGAATAATGAAATGCCCTGATGGCTGCAAATAAAGCTATTCCCGTGTAGATAACGGGCGTAAAATGGAATCGAACGTGTTCACGCACGGTCGAGAGGCTCGCGCTTCTACAAGGTTTGTCGCAGGCATGCATCATCCTCTAACGTGCTGGCAAACGTTGTGAAAGCGCGGAGAAGAGGAAAGCCCAAACGTTGCGCAAAGGGGAAAGCGCAACGCCTTGGCTCAAGAAAAGAAAGGGGAGAGCTATGTCTGAAATGCTACCGGCAGTTTCACGTCGTACGTTCGTGAAAGCCACCGGCGCTTTGGGTGCTTTGGCCGCTGCAGGCGGAACCATGGCGGCGTCAGAAGCCGTCTTCGGCAACGCAACGCAGGCACATGCCGATGAACCCGAAAAGCTCGTATGGAGCCAGTGTAACGTCAACTGCGGCGGACGCTGCATCTTCCACTGGCACACCAAGGGCGGCAAGATCCAGTACATGACCACCGACGATATCGGTGATGACAACTTCCAGGCACGCGCGTGCTTGCGCGGTCGCGTCATGCGTCAGTGGGTCAATAATCCAGATCGCCTCCAGTATCCGATGAAGCGCGTAGGTAAGCGTGGTGAAGGCAAGTTCGAGAGGATCAGCTGGGATGAAGCGGTCCAGACCATCGCGGACAAGATCCGCTACACCATCGACACCTACGGCAACGATTCCATCTATGTGAACTACGCAACGGGCATGTATTCCGCTACAGGCCGCTCGGTCGAGCGCCTGCTCAATTGCGTGGGTGGTTATCTGCCCATGTATGGCGACTATTCCACGGGCATGCATCAGTACGTCATGCCGTTCATGTACGGTATCGGTGTTTCGCCTTATGAGAACGTTTCGGCATCTTCGGTCGACCAGGCACAAAACGCTGACCTGGTCCTTATGTTCGGCAATTCTCCGGCCGACAACCGCATGGGTGGCGCGAACGTGGTCTGGGACTACAACGCCGTGCGCGAAGCTGGCCCCGAGATCATCCACATCGACTACCGCTTGAACGAGACTGCGGCAGGCTATCCTTCTGAATGGCTGCCCATCCGTACGGGTACCGATGCTGCATTGGTTGCGGGCATCGCTCATGAACTCATCAAGAACGACTGGGTCGACCTGGATTTCCTGCATCGTTGCTGCGTCGGCTACGACGAAGAGACCATGCCCGAATCCGCAAAGGGCCAGAACAAGTCCTATCACAGCTACATCATGGGCTTGGGTTACGACAAGGTAGAGAAGACCCCCGAATGGGCCGCCGAGATCACCTTGGTCCCTGCAGAGAAGATCCGTGAATTGACAGCGAAGATCCACAACGCTAAGGCGATGTTCGTTGTTCAGGGCTGGGGCCTTCAGCGTCATTCCAACGGCGAATCCGCAACGCGTGCAGTCTGCATGCTGGCCCTGCTCACGGGCAACATCGGCAAGCCTGGTACGAACTCTGGCATGCGCGAGGCTGAACCTCCTGGAGCACCAGTGGGCAGCTTGCCTTCATCTGACGAAGATCCCAACGGCGCACCTATGAATATGGTGAATGCCAAGATCTCGTGCTATTCCTGGCTCAAGGCTATCGATGAAGGCTCCGACTTCCAGAAGGAACTCGATGCTACCGACGAGATCGCACTGTTCATGGGCGCTCAGAATCCGGAGATGGCCGAAGCCGCTGCTAAGATCGAAGCGCCGAAGAACGGCATCAAGATGCTGTGGAACTATGCAGGCAACTGCATCACCAACCAGCATGGCGACATCAATAAGGTCTACGAAGTGCTCTCCGATGAATCCAAGTGCGAATTCATCGTTGGCTGCGATACCTTCATGACCGACTCGGCCAAGTACTGTGACATCTTGCTGCCAGACGCAATGCGCGCTGAACAGCTCAATATGTCCACCAATGGCTATTCCGAATACTACTGGGGCGTTACCGTTGGTGGTCCTGCTCAGGAACCGCCCTTC
Source organism: Anaerotardibacter muris (assembly GCF_943192915.1). Lineage (GTDB taxonomy): Bacteria > Actinomycetota > Coriobacteriia > Coriobacteriales > Eggerthellaceae > Anaerotardibacter > Anaerotardibacter muris. The sequence goes on along the minus strand of NZ_CALPCD010000005.1, from coordinate 23,120 downwards.
GAGTGCCGTCCGATCTACGACGTTCACGCTGATATCGCTGAGAAGCTGGGCGTGCGCGACAAGTTCACCTTGGGCAAGACCCAGGATGAATGGATCGAAGAGCTCTACAAGGCCGGCGCTGCAGCAGACCCCGAGATGCCCAGCTGGGAAGGTATCCTTGAGCAGGGCGTATTCAAGCGTCAGCTGCCTACGGCCATCGCATTCGAGGCTAACGTTGCCGATCCGGTGGGCCATCCTTGGAACACCCCCTCGGGCAAGATCGAGATCTATTCCGAATGCTTGGCAAAGATCGCTGAGGACCGCGAACTGGAAGGCCGCCTTACCGAAGGCCAGGTCATCGCACCCATCCCGCTGTTCGACCCCGGTGTTGAAGGCTACGGTTCGGTCACTGATGAATTCCCGCTCTACATGTCGGGCTGGCACGACAAGGCACGTACGCACTCTTCGTTCGGTGCGCTCGAAGTGCTGAAGGACTACAACCGTCATCGTCTGTGGATCAATCCGCTCGACGCTCAGCCGCGCGGCATCAACGATGGCGACAAGGTGCGCGTAAAGAGCCCAGCAGGCGAAGTTGAGATCGAGGCTCACGTAACGAGCCGTATCGTTCCTACGGTAGTGGCCATGCCCCAGGGCTTCTGGCACGACGCCGACATGACGGGCAACAAGCTCGACAAGGGTGGCTGCATCAATACGCTCACCACCTATGTGCCTTCTCCGCTGGCCCATGGCAACGGTCCTTCCAATTCCATCATCGCTGAAGTAACTAAGGCTTAGGGAGGTGCATCATGGTTCAGTACGGTTTCTATTACGATAATTCCCGCTGTACGGGATGCAAGACCTGCGTGATGGCCTGCAAAGATTATCACGACACGGCGCTCGATGTTGCTTATCGTAAGGTCTATGACCTTGAAGGTGGCACATGGGCGAAGGATGCAAACGGCACCTATTCTACGGACTGCTTGTTCTATCACCTGTCCATGGCGTGCAACCACTGCGAAGACCCCGCATGCGTTGCGGCATGTCCTACCACTGCGATGCACAAGGAAAAGGATCGCGGGCTCGTGCTCGTCGACGATTCCAAGTGCGTTGGCTGCGGCTATTGCGTGATGGCATGCCCCTATAACGCTCCGAAGGTCAGCCGCGATCTTGGCCATTCGGTCAAGTGCAATGGTTGTCAGGATCGCCTCGACCAGGGCTTGCAGACCATCTGCGTCATGGCTTGTCCGTTGCGTGCATTGGATTTCGGTCCTATCGATGAACTGCGTGCTAAGTATGGGGATAACGCTCAGATCCACCCCATGCCCGAGCCCAGCTACACGAAGCCCAACATCACGATCAAGCCTTCACCGGCAGCACTCGATCCCGCAGCAGCGAACACGCGTGTTGCGAATCCTAAGGAGGTGTAGCAGTCATGGAATTAGCTATGCATGAATTGCCCTTGGCATGCTTCACAACGCTTGCGCCTCTTGGTGCGGGTGCATTCTTCATGCTGGCGCTTTCGTTCTGCTTCGGCGAATTCACGAAAGACCAGCTCAAGAAGATCGATCGCTTGACTATCATCCCGCTTTTGGTAGCCTTCGTTGGCTTGCTCGCTTCGGTGTTCCACTTGGCGAACCCGATGCACATGTTCAGCGTGGCGAATACGGTCGGTTCCAGCCCGCTCGCGAATGAGATCACGGCATTTGGCGTGTTCATGATCGTTGCGGCGGTGTATTGGATCGTCGCGCTCGCTGGTGGTCTGAAGAGCATGGCAGCGCGTAAAGCGTTCGCGATGGTCGCAGGTGTGCTCGGCTTGATCGCAGCCATCTTCATCGGCTGCGCCTATCTGCTGCCCACCATCCCCACCTGGAATAATCCCTGGACACCACTATCCATCCTGGGCTTCACGCTCTTCGGTGGTACGCTTCTGGGGCTCCTGGTCACCACCTGCGCGGGTGCTGGTGAAGCATCCGTGAAAGGTAAGGCTGGTTCAGCGATCTTCGCTGCTTTCACCATCGGTGCGGTATTGGCGCTCGTGAGCGTCATCGCGCTGTGGATCATGGGCTCAACTGCTCCAGATGCTGTGCTGCGCGTCGGCGACCTGGCTGGCAGCATGATCTGGGCCTTCGTGCTCTTCATCATCCTCACTGTGGTGGGCTATGGTGTGGGCTTCGCGGCCATCAAGATCTCGCCGCTCATGGTCTTCGTCGTGGTTGGCGTAGTGCTGGCAGCTATTGCGATCTTCCTCGCGCGCCTGTGCTTCTATGCGCTGCAGATCGGTGTTGGCCTCTAGGCTAAAACGCTACGATCGCGATACATATCGTGTGGCATCGAGTCGCACCTAAGGACCCGACCGCTTGGCCGGGTCCTTTTCGTTGGACTGATTCGGGGACAGGTCCGTTTTTGTCCCGGACACTTTGGGGACAGGCCGGCGATCCCATTTGGTAAGTCTGGCCTGTCCCCTTTCTGTCCCGGACAGTTTGGGACCTGTCCCCAGATATTTTTTCTGTAGAATGGAAGAGCGGGATGCCAAGCAGATTTCGTATATCTGTTGGTCGGCACGCTCGCACAAAGGAACGATCTCAGGAGGGGCCATGGCAGAACTTGACGAACAGACGCGCGAGGCGATCGCGCTCATTGGGGCAACGCTCGGGCCTTTCTTCCTGAACGATCCCGAACACGATGCCGAACGCATCGCACCTGGTCTTGAAGCGGTTGCTGCGCTTGAAGTCGATGCCGCAGCAGAAGAATGGCCTTTCGTTGTTGACAACGCAGCGCTCGCGGCGCTTACCAAGATGCGAGACGGGCTCGCTGAAGGAATCGATGACGAAGACCTGATCTGGGAATATCGTCGCCTCTTCGTTGGCCCTGCAGCAAAGCCTGCGCCGCCTTGGGGTTCGGTCTACACCGATAAGGACATGGTGGTGTTCGGGGCTTCGACCATGGAACTGCGCAACTGGATGCATCGCAACGGCATCGAGATGCAGAAAGGCGAAAGCGATGAGCCAGAGGATCATATTGGCATCATGCTCGAATTGCTGGCGTGGCTTGCCCAAGAGCGCCCAGAATTGGTGGACGAATTCCTCTCGCAACACCTGCTCACGTGGTCATCTCACTTTTTGGAGCAGTTGAGCGATGCAGCTCAGCAACCGTTCTATGAAGGTCTGGCTGACTTGGCTCGGCTGAGCTTGGAGGGCATACAAGATCAGCTCGATCTGGAAGTGGAATATCCGCGTTACTATCGCTAATGTTCTAACGCCCTAACGCCTTAGCGATCCAACTGGGCCTGTTCCGAGCTCGCACCGATCGAACGTGCGCTCAGTAGCGTTCGGCTCGCTTCAGATCATCAGGCGTGTTCACGTTCTCGAAGCAGCCTTCAGGACACAATGGATTATCGTGCGGATCAATGATGCACACATTCAGCATCTCGAGCACATGGCGCATGCGTACCTTCTTCAAGTTGATGCATTCTTGCGTTGGCCCCATGCAACGATCGCGCTCGTAGACACCACAAAATGGTTCGAACCCATCAGCGCCCATCGGCACGACCGCATCGTAGGGAATATACGCGCTCGAACGTTGCGACTCTTCGAGCAGGGCCGCTTCGTGCTCGATCAGATCGGGCGAAAGATTCACCACATCACAGGCGATCACCGCAACCGAAGGAAAGCGTGCGGCCTCGAGCGCGGTGGCAAACCCCTGGAGTGCCCCGCGCTTCTTGTGCGTGTCTGTTATGAGGCGCAGCCCTGGGTAACGTCCTTGCAGAAAGAAGAGCTCCTCGGGTTCATTCGTGGTTACGAAGAGGTCTGCAGCAATGGGTGCGAAGCGGCTTACCATATGTTCGATCAACGGGCGACCATGGAAGGGTATGAGCGCCTTCGAGCTGCCCATGCGTCGCGATTCGCCCCCAGCTTGGATGGATACCGAGAGGAGCGGTTTGGAGAAGTTCTCCACGATCCATGCCGAGATCTGCGAGATGTCGTAGAGCTTGAAGTGGGGAATGCCCATGATCTCAGCGGATGTAGCGATCTCGGGAATGTCGGTCACTACGGCGGCTGGGAGCGCTGATGCGCCCAGGGTCAAACCCAGCATGCGGTCACGGAATTCTGGCACTGCTTCAACATCGCGCGGATTATCTTGGCGGAATATCTCGATAGCAGGAAGCCCAGCCTGCTTGAAACCTTCAACGATCACTACATTGGACGCGGGGAGCAGCGAGATGGCGGTGTTGGCCTGCTGCTGTAGCGCATACATCCCTTCGGTGCGCCAGTCTTCCACCATCGCGAAACGCGTAGCGCTGGCAATGGCGGTCGCTTCGGTGCCCGCAAGATGGTGTTGATAGGAATCTTTGCCAGGGATATCGATATCGAAATCATCGTGGCTGTGATGCTTCAGGGAGGATACTACTAGATCCTGACGGCGCAGCTCACGGATTATCTCGGTCACCAGTGTGGTCTTGCCAGAATTCTTCCGACCGATGATGGCAACAACATTGTCGAGACGATTGTTTCTCATGCTCAAGCTCTTTCTTGGTTGTGGCAGACAAAGGAGCCGCCCCAAAGGTCTGCTTAGATGTCGAACACCTCATGCTCTTCAACGAGGTTCGATTTGATGTTACCCACCAGCTTCTCCAAAGCGCTGATGGCGTGAGGACGAATGTCGGCTCCGATCAGCACATACATGAGCGACTCGCCCACAGCAACTCGGCCTTCGTTCAGCCAAGCACGCGCAAAGAAGACACCTTCCCAGGTGAGCGCTTCTTCGAGTGCTTTTTGCAATCCTGCTTCATCGTAGGAGAAGTCCACTGCCACTACCATGGCATCATGTGAGGGCGCGTGATCAGGAGCGGAGGCTTCAGAGCGCACGGAATGACGCGGTGTTGCGCGCACGACGCCATTGTGCAAAAGATACATGCCTACCTGTTCAGCATCAGCTGCTTGCTTGGCTTCCGCAAGCCATGCGGTGATATTAGGTTCAGCTTTAGCCATCGATCTCTCTTTTCTTGGTTGCCCCGCATCTTGTTCTGCATCTGTGCCTACAGGGTGTCTTCCGAAGAGGCTCTGTTCATTTCTTTTGCATTGTACTATTGGCGCAGCGCTGCGCACAGAAGAAAATGAACCATGAACCGTCACGAGCCACTATGCGCCTGCGAACCAAGGCACGATAGCTTATCATGGAAGGGTCAACCTGCAGGCCTCCGCATAGCACCTTGCAGGTCGCAAACCCGAAGAAAGGACACGAACATGACCGTGGTCGAAAAACCCTCGCTTTCTCATTACGATTACCTGATCGTGGGCGCTGGCCTTTCCAGTGCTGTTTTCGCACACGAAGCACAGAAGGTTGGCAAAACATGCCTGGTCATCGACAAGCGCGACCACATCGGCGGTAATATCTACACCGAAGAGATCGATGGTATCAACGTGCACAAATACGGTGCGCATATCTTCCATACCTCGCTCAAGCCCGTGTGGGAATACGTCAATCAGTTCGCGGAATTCAATCACTATGTGAATTCCCCAGTGGCCGTCTATAAGGACGAACTCTACAACATGCCCTTCAACATGAATACGTTTTCGAAGATGTGGGGCATCCGCACGCCTGACGAAGCGCGTGAGAAGATCGAAGAACAGAAGGCAGCTGAGGGCATCACCGATCCGCAGAATCTTGAAGAGCAGGCACTTTCGTTGGTTGGCCGCGACATTTTCGAGAAGCTGGTGAAGGGTTACACCGAAAAGCAGTGGGGCCGCGATTGCAAGGATCTGCCAGCATCCATCATCACGCGCCTGCCAGTGCGCTTCACCTACGACAACAATTACTTCAACGATCGTTATCAAGGTATTCCGATGGGCGGTTACACGGCCATGATCGAGAAGATGTTCGGCAGCACGGAGATCTTGCTGAATACAGAATATCGCCAGTTCATCGCCGCGAATCCTGATATCGCAGACCGCATTATCTATTGCGGTCCGATCGATGAATACTTCGATTACCGCCTGGGTAACCTGGAATATCGCTCGCTTCGCTTCGAGACAGAGTCGGTCGATTCGGCTAACTGGCAGGGCAATGCGGTGGTGAATTATACTGAGCGCGAGATTCCCTACACGCGCATCATCGAGCACAAGCATTTCGAATTCGGCGACCAGCCTACCTCGGTCATCACGCGAGAATATCCTGCGTCTTGGGAGCCCGGTGATGAACCGTACTATCCCATCAATGACGAGCGCAACACCGCGCTCTACGAGCAGTATCGTGAACTTGCAGAGAACGAAGGCAACGTAGTGTTTGCGGGCCGTTTGGGCGGTTACAAGTATTACGACATGGACAAGGCCATCGATGCTGCCTTTGACTTGGTCGAATCCGAGCTTGGTGTATCGCTTCGCTAAGCTTTCCGAGCTGCGGCTGCAAGGTAAGGGTGCATAATTTACCCGCTACCCTGTTCGCCCTTCGGGCTCATGCGGTCGCTCGAACCTAAGCCTTGACTCTGGCACTGTTTAGGCGGTGAGGGAGGCGAAGTTGAGGGGGATGGCTTTAGCCAGGGAATCAACGCTGGTGTCGATCTGACAACCGAGCTTGCCACCCGAAAACGCGATGCGCTCGAAGTTGCGCGCAGTCTCATCGATGGTGGTGGTAAACAGCTTCTTCATACCCAGAGGCGAGCAGCCGCCGTGGATGTAGCCCGTTAGGGGCAGTAGCTCTTTGGATGGGATCATGTGGACGGACTTTTCGCCTACGCAGGCCGCAGCCTTCTTCAGGTCAAGCTCCTGGGCAACAGGGATCATGAACACGTAATGATCGCCCGACTTCCCTACAGTGACCAGCGTCTTGAATACGCGTGCAGGATCAAGCTCTAGCAGTTCAGCTACTTCAACGCCGCTCAGTGCCTCAGGGCAATCCCAGGTGCGCGTTTCGTAGACAGCGCCTACGTTGTCCAGCTCGCGCATGGCGTTGGTCTTCTTTTCGTGCTTCTTACCCATTGAAGTTCGTCCTGTTCAAGCGGTCGGTCGAACGCACCATGCTATTTTGAGCGCTTATGAGGTTGAGCATTGTTGCGCGCAGGCTTCGTGCGCGAACGAGGAGACACAGTCCCATCGGCCGTACTCGAGCGACTTCCGCTTCGCCTTTCAGCAGTGGGCTGTTGAGTGGCGCTACGTCCTGATCCGCGCATGGTGCGGATGGGAATATAGTCCTCTTCCTCGACCATCCATTCAGCATCTTCGCCACCATCTGCAGTATCTCCGCCGCTCATGCGGGTGCCGCGTCGCGGATTGTAGTGATGCAACAGTACTGGTTCGAGCAGGTGAAGCTTGAAAACGATAACGCCCGTGATGATGGCCAGAATAGCGAACACGATGAAGCGCGGTGGTCCATCAAGCTCGGTCACCAGCACAGCACCTGCTGAGAGCAGCGCCGTCCAGGCCCACATGATGAAGACGGTCGCGCGCTGGGAATAACCCGCCTGTAGCAGGCGATGATGAATATGCCCGCGGTCCGCGGAGTCGATCGGCTGATGCGCGCGCTTACGACGGATGATAGCAACCGCGGTATCGATGATCGGTACGCCAGCAGCCAGGATGGGCACCAGCAAGGAAACGAAGAACGCCGAACGAGCAACTGCCATCAGCGAAACGATGCCGAGCGCAAAACCTAACAACAACGCTCCCGAATCGCCCATGAAGATGCTCGCTGGATGGATGTTCGACTTCAGAAAGCCAAGACACGCACCCACGATCACGAAGCTCATCAGCGCAGCGCCTGGACGACCAGTGAGCACCGCCAGCACGCCGATGGTGGCAGCCGTGATAGCGGTGATGCCCGCAGCCAGACCATCAAGGCCATCGATCAGGTTGATGATGTTCGCAAATGCCACAAGATAGAACACGGTCAGCGGGTAAGCAAGCAACCCGAATTCGAAATACCCGTCGCTGATGAAGTTATGGATGCTCGAGAAGAGCAAGCCCGAACCTGCCACTACGCAGGCAGCAACGATCTGCCCCAGCAGCTTGACCTTGGGTCTCAAGTTGTAGATATCGTCGATCACGCCCACGCCGAACATGATGAACACGCCAACCGCAACGCCCAGATAATTCACGTTGTGACCAAGACCGCCCTGAAGTGGTGTCGCCCAGCCCCACCATTGCATGCCAGCGAATGCAACTACCACTGCAGCCGCTAAGCCGCCGAAGATAGCCACGCCGCCCATGCGTGGGATGGGTGTCTGATTCACGCGGCGTGCACTGGGATAGTCGATAGCGTCGAGTGCGATAGCCAAACGGCGCGCGAGGGGAGTAAGAAGGATCGTCGTGACCAGGGCAACCAAGAAGAGAATTATGCATTCCAACCAATTCACTCTTGGGTGCGCTCCTTTCACGCGATGATCCTACAGGATGCCTATAGCGCCTAGGCTGAAGGCATTCAATCTATTATAAATCCTTTGACGAAAGGCCGTCCTGCTATAATGAATCTTCGCGAGGTCCGTGCTGAAATTGCACGTGAGCAACCCGCCATCCAGCACCCAAGGCTCTGTAGAGAGGCGCATGACCACAACCCCCCAACAGACGATCGGTTCCGAAGATGCACCTTTTGGCACTGCGCCAGCGATCAGCATCATCATTCCCGTCTATAACGTGCGTGCCTGGCTCGAGCGGGCGGTGAAGTCGCTCCAGGCACAGACCTTTTCCGATTTCGAATTGTTCCTGATCGATGACGGCAGCACTGATGGCAGCGGCGAGGTGTGCGATCAGCTGGCAGTTCGCGATGCGCGCATTCGCGTGATCCACCAGGAAAATGCAGGTGCGGCTGCTGCGCGTAACCTGGCGATCGAGCAGGCTCGCGGCGAATACCTTTACTTCATGGATGGCGATGACTGGGTCGACCCCACTGCGCTTGCCGATATGTACGAGTTTGCGAAGGCCAATGATCTTGACCTGGTGGTAACAGGCTTCTACATCGAAACCTATTACAGCGATGACAAGTTCTATCAGGAACTGCGCAATGCGCCCGATCGCGTATTCGCATCGCAGGATGAATTTCGTCAGAGCGCGCATGAGCTCTTCGATGCGCAGCTGCTCTATGCGCCGTGGAACAAGCTCTATCGCCGCGCATATCTGATGGAAAAGGGTATTCGATTCCCGGCCACGTTCTGGGATGATCTGCCCTTCAATCTAGACGTGGTGCGTGAAGTGGAGCGCGTGGGAACGCTCGATGGGCATTACTATCACTTCCTGCGTGCGCGCCAGGAAAGCGAGAACACCCGCTATCGTGCCGACATGTACGAAAAGCGCGAAGAAGAACACCAATGGCTTCAAGAGCTCTACACCCAGTGGGGCATCGACTCACCCAAGATCCAGGAATTCCTCGCGCGCCGCTATGCCGAGCGCCTGGTGGGCTGCGTTGAGAACATCACCAACAAGAACTGCACGCTCTCACGCCAGGAAAAGCGCGCCCAGATCGCACACATGATATCGACCCCGCAGGCTCGTGATGCACTCGCGAAAACGGTACCAGGCACCTTCATGATGAAGGTCCTCTTCGTGCCCTATCGCATGCAGAACGTCACGTTAGTGATGGCTGAAAGCGGATTCATCTCCTTCGTGAAGCAGCGTTCCACCAATCTCTTCGCCCGCCTGAAGGCGAATCGTTAGCCAGCCCGAGACAATTTGAACAACATGGGGACGGGGCGAAAGCGCCTTTGGGTGTCCCTGGGGACGGAGCGAAAGCGTCCTACTTATCCTATCGGCCAAGGACTACCCACGCCAACGTCTCAACGCAATAAAAAAGGGCGCACCAACGCGCGCCCTTTGATCACAGTCTGTTTTGCACGCTGCTATTTCACGGTGAGTACAGGGATCTTGGTCGCACGGATAACGCCATAGCTCACGCTGCCAAGAAGCCCGCGTAAAGCACCTAAGCCGCGCCTACCCATGACGATCAGGTCGCAGTTATGATCGGAAGCATAATCGATGATGCCTTCAACAGCAGAAGGATGAGCGATGACCTCATACGTGACCTGGTCTTCCTTCAGTTCGTCGAAGGTATTGCCGATGGTGCCCATCATTTCTTGATGGATCTGGAGCAGCGTGTCATCGAACAGTTCGGAATAGGTCTTTTGGGTCACGTAAGAAGGGCTTACCACGGCTGCTGGGTCAGTGGATGCTACTTCAGGGAAGATGTTGATGGGTACCACGTTCACCACATGAACTTTGGTGTCGTGCCCTTTTGCGATCCCGCAAGCCGCCGCCAGCGCGCTTTGCGCATGATCTGAACCGTCATAAGGAACTACGATGCATTCGTAAGCCATGGTCACTCCTTGGATCGAGCTATAGAGAGGCTGCGCAGCGTGCGCCGCCTAGGTCTCTTCCATTATAAAGAAATGTCCACGGAGCGCCTATGCTAAATCAGGTGCTGTTCTGCGCGTTTTTCGCGCAGTTTCAAGAATGCAGTGACCAGCACCGCAGCCAGCAGAGCAGCGATAGTGTCAACCACCCAATCGAGCGGGTCGCACGTGCGGCCAGGCACGAAGATCTGATGCAGTTCATCGGTCACACCATAAAGGCTTGCGATCACCGCTGCCAGTACGCAAGCTCGATTCAGCGGTAGGTGAAGGCGCAGTGCATTGGCAAGCGCCCCACCCAGCAGGAAGAATTCTGTGAAATGCCCGATCGGCGATACATCAACAGGATGTCCGAAGAGCGCCGTGGTAGCAGCAGCAAGGGCATCCTTGATCACGGTGATCATCCCCGTGCTGGTATCAAGGTCAACATCGGATCGCGAGCTCATATAGAAGATAATGCAGGCCATCGCCGCAACGAACAGCCAGCTTAACACTGCGAAAACCTGCGAATACTGCGAGCGCGTATCAGGCGCGAATATGTTCTTCTTTCGGCTCATGCCTCCAGCTTATCACGCTCACGCTGGGCTCGCGCCACTCTTACACCATTGAAAGAGTTCCAGCCGAAGGCGAACAGCGCCATCGGGCTAAGTTATGCACGATTGCCTTGCAGCCACAGCACCCCGGGGGATTCGCGGTAAGATAGCAACAACGATCGAAAAGGAGGATGAGATGCAGCAAAGCGCAGAACGCTCGCACACGAGCCCGCACATCATCATCCCCGTGGTCATCATCATTATCAGCTCGGCAGTAGGCAACCTATCGCAAACCGCCATGAATGCCATGTTCGGCGGCATTGCTGCTGACTTCGACCTGAGCATGGCGCTGGGCCAGTGGGTTACTACGCTCTATATGCTCGTTATCGGCATCACGGTGCCTGCGGTCACCTACCTTATGCGCAAGTTCGCGCTCAAGAATCTCATCCTCATCTCGCTGTGGCTCTTCCTCGCGGGCTGCTTGGTGGATATCTTCACCCCCAACTTCGCGATCCTGCTGGTCGGACGCGTGCTTCAGGCTATCTCGGCCGGCATCCTCATGCCTATGATGATGAGCGTGATCATGACCTCGTTTCCGCCCAACAAGCGCGCTACGGTCATGGGCATCGCTGGCATCGCGCTCGGTTTCGCACCTAATATCGGCCCCACTATCGGCGGCTACCTGGTCACGGCTTCGGGTTGGCGCAGTCTGTTCGTTATCCTGGCGGCAGTGATGGTGGTGCTCATCCTTGTCGCATTCATCTTCATCAAGCCCGGGCCACGCGTGCATCGTGAAGCATCGCTCGATGTGCTTTCACTTGTGCTCTCGGCGCTCGGTTTCGGGTTCCTGTTGCTGGGTTTCTCTAATGCATCCGATACGAGCAGCTCGCTCGTGTCCATCTGGCTGCCGTTAGTTGTTGGTGCTGTGGCATTGGTGGTGTTCATCCGCCGCCAAAACCGCATTGACCACCCCCTCATCAACATGCGCATATTCAAGTCAAGCCAGTTCACAGTTGGTTTTTGGGCATCGAATCTGCTCTATGCGAGCTTCATGGGTATCACGCTCATCGTTCCGCTGTTCGTCGAGAACGTTTGGGGAGGCACGTCCATCGAAGCAGGTGTTGCGCTGCTTCCAGGCACCATCGTCGCGCTCTTCGTGAATCCTCTGGCCGGCATTCTCACCGACAAGATAGGCGTGCGCCCCGTCACCATCTTCTTCGGCCTTTCGCTTACGATAGGTTCGATCTCCATGACGTTCATCAGTGCTGAAACGCCGTTTTGGCTCATCTTGTTGTTGCAAGGGATTCGAGCAATAGGCGTATCTGGTTTGATCAGCCCGCTCACTTCGTGGAGCATGGAAGAACTTCCTGGTGATCTTATGACCGATGCTTCATCTTTCAGCACTGCCATCCGTCAAGCCATCGCCTCCATGGGCACCGCTCTCATGGTCCTGCTCGTCACGGTTGGCGCTCAATTCTTCGCCTCGGTCACCTTCGGCTTCCAGCTAGCCCTAGCTCTCTCCGGGCTCTTCGCCCTAGCCGTACTAACCCTCATCCTAGCCCGCGTTCGCTAGACGAAATAGTGCACGGTGCTGTGGATGTAAGGTGAGGGTGCAGAACTTACTCTGAACACCATCTAAAAAAGAACCCAGCTAAGCTGGGTTCCATAAAAATGCATGAGGCAGTGCAGCACATGAGCCCGAAGGGCGAACAGTGGAACGGGTAAGTTATGGACGATCACCTTGCGGTCGCAGTACCTTGGTAGTCTCTGGGAAAGACTGGAGCTGGGGGTGAAAGCATCCGAGGTGCTGATTCTAAAATTGCTGTTCAGACGTGAGAGCGACCGTTCTTTATTCTCGTACGAGAATAATGCCCATGCTGTACAAATCCCTGTTCGTTCTTCACAATGGTAGATAGCAATCAAAAGAGGAGAAAGAGGTGGGTTCATGTTTGGCTTGGATAAAGACGAACATGCGATATCGCGCCGCTCGTTCGTAGCTGCCGGCACCGCTGCGGCCGCAGGAGCGATGATCGGAGCAGGTGCTCCCTTCGATGTGCGCGACGCTGAAGCACTCACAGAAGCAGAACCGCTCGGCGGCGAGTGGATCCGCACCACGTGTTCGCCCAACTGCACCGGCGCATGCGGCATCAAAGCATGGGTCGAAAACGGTCAGGTTCGCATGCTCAAGCAGGCGGCCGACTACCCCTACGAACACTACAATCCGCGCGGATGCCTGAAGGGTCTGTCCATCAACACCATTCTGCACGGCCCCGACCGACTTACGAAACCGCTAGTCAAAGGCGATGATGGCAGGCAGGTTGAAACCGACTGGGACACCGCGCTGAATACCGCAGCCGACAAGCTGCGCGAGATCGCGGAAAAGTACGGCCCCGATTCCATCGGCGTCATCTACCAGGTTCAGGGCACGGGCCACATCCAGAAGGGCTCGCTCGTGCGCATCGCCAACACGTTCGGCTGGTCCATAATCGGCGGCTACGAACTCAACGGCGACCTGCCCATGTTCTGGCCCGAGACCTTCGGTTGCCAGAGCGAAGAGCTCGAATCCTACTGTTGGGAAGACTCGAAGCTCACGCTCGTGTTCGGCTCGAACGTCATGGTCACACGCATGCCCGACGCCCACTTCCTCACCTATTCCCAGGAAAACGGCGGCAAGGTGATCTATTTCGACCCGAACTATTCTGCATCCGCTGAAAAGGCTGACGAATGGGTCCGCATCGCTCCCGACTCGGACGGCGCTTTTGCGCTTGCCATGGCCAAGACCATCATCGACGAAGACCTCTACGACGCACACTTCATGCGTACTTACACCGACGCACCGCTGCTCATCAATCTGGAAACCGGCAAGAAGATCTTGGCCGATGAAGTCCAGGGCGTTTCCGCGGTGCCCGGCATTCCCGATTTCCGCCAGAGCTACATCGCAGTCGACGAAGGCACGGACCTGGTCCATGCTACCTCGCCGCTCAAGCTGGAAGACAACAACTTCGCGCTCACCGGCACCTATGCCGTGCCCCTGAAAGACGGCACTACGGTTCAAGCGAAGACGGGCTTTCAGATCATACTCGACAAGCTGGAAGAATACACGCCCGAAAAAGTGGCCGACATCTGCAACATCGACGCTGATACCATCGTGCGCATCGCCCGCGAAGCGGCTACCACCAAGCCGATGCACATCATCTTCGGCGGCGGCACGCAGCAGTGGTACCACGGCGACCTGAAAGGCCGCGCCTGCGCGCTCGTTGCTTGTCTTACGGGCAACGTCGGTCAGCTCGGCGGCGGCATTTCCACCTACGTTGGTCAGTACAAGACGCGCTTCAACACCGCCAGCTGGATGGTTCCCGAAGGCGCGGTGAAGAATTCCTGCCCGTTCCATTACTGGGTCAACGGCCCCACGCCGCAGATGAAGGCGAAGTATCCCAAGGATGGCTTCAAGGCCATCGTGGTGGGCTGGGGTAACCCGCTCGAGCAGCACAACGTTGCGAACTGGTTGCGCAACGCGTACGCCACGGGCGAACTGGAATACCTGGTGTGCATGGAATTCCAGAACACGCTCACCGCACGCGAGGCCAACGTCACGTTCCCATGCGCCAGCTGGTACGAGAAGACCGAGCTTACTACCACGCCGCTGCACCCCTACGTGCAGCTTCAGCAGCGCATCGTCGACCCGCCCGGAGAAGCCCGCGAGGAAATCTGGGTGCTCACCGAACTGGCGAATCGCATCGATCCATCCAAGGAGCCGCTCTGGCCGCGCTTCGCGCCGGAAGATTCCGAAAAGCGCGCTGACGAAGTGTTGGCGCTCCTGCTCGAGAACGGCGGCGAGACCATCGATCATCTGACGCCCGCTGAACTGCGCCAAGGCCCCGGCAAGTTGGCTCACGCCAATCCTGGCGAGAAGAAGATCCCCTTCTGGGAACAGATCAACAACCGCGTGCCGTTCCCCACGGTGTCGCGTCCGAACCCCATCGATGCTACGGCGCATTTCGTGAAGTCGGGCCGCATCGAGTTCTACCGCGATGAGGACATCTTCCTCGAGCTGGAAGAGCAAGTGCCCTGCTACAAGCCGCCGTTCGAGGACACCGAATACAAGGACGACCCGAACGCGCGCGAGCTCTATCCGCTTGGCTACACCACGCGTAATAGCGCCTTCCGCGTGCATGCCACCTACGTGAACAACCCGTTCATGCTCGAGATCCAGGACAACACGCCCAAGGTGTGGCTGAACCCCGAAACGGCCGCCGAGCGCGGTCTGAAGAACGGCGACTGGGTCGAGGTCTACAACAGCCGCGGCACCGTCCAAGGCCAGCTCATCGAAGACCCGGGCGTATACCCCACGCAGTGCATCTTCGACCAGGGTTGGTGGTCGGCCTACGACAACGGCAGCAGCTACAACTCGCTCATCTGGCCGTGGATCAACCCCACCAACGAGGTCTACTACATGGTTAGCGTGTGGTCGCCGAACATGGCGTGGAACGAAACGGTCTGCAACGTGCGCCTGTGCAACGGCGGCGTGCCCGAGGTCGTACAAAACGCGGGCAAGAGCTCTCTTGACAGCAACATAGAACCTGGTCAGGGCATCGAATACGGAAGGGAGGCATAAGCCATGAGATACGCAATGGCAGTCGATCTGAGCCGCTGCATCGGGTGTCGCACCTGCGCGGTGGTCTGCAAGAATTATAACTCCCAGCCTCAGGGTATCTGGTGGAACCGCGTGTTCACCAGCGGAACGCCCGAATACGACGTGGCCGTTGAAGTAGGCGATCAGCTGCGCATGGAATTCGTTCCAGTCAGCTGTCAGCACTGCTCGGACGCGCCGTGCGAAACGGTCTGCCCCACGGGCGCGACCTACATCGATTCGAAGACGGGCACCGTGCTGGTCGACTACGATCGCTGTATCGGGTGTCGCACCTGCGCGAGCGCCTGCCCCTACGGTGTACGCCAGTTCAATTGGGGAACGCCTGCGGAGATGGTCGGCCTGGACGACACCACCTATAACTACGGTTACCCCTACGACTATCGCGACGATGGCAAGCTGGTCTACACGCCGCATCGTCCCGAAGGCGTGATGGAGAAGTGCACGTTCTGTGCGCAAAATGTTGCGCAGGGTCTTGAGCCCGCATGCTGTAGCGCGTGCCCCGGCAACGCCCGCATCTTCGGCGATATGGATGACCCGAATTCCGCCATTCGCAAGCACCTCGAAGGCAAAGAGGTGGTTCAGCTGGGCGAGAAGTACAACACGCATCCCAACGTTTACTATGTGGTCTCGCACGAGGTCACGCAGGTGAATCGTGTGGGCAAAGACGGCGACACCAGCACCGCCACCACCGAGAAGAAGGAGGGCTAGCTATGGAAAAGACGAATCGTACCATCTTGTGCGTGGGCGCAGTCCTTCTTGTCGTGGGCCTGATCGCATGGATCATCCAGCTGACTGGTGGTCTGATCGCTGGCTCGAACATGACCAACGTGTTCCTGTGGGGCCTGATGATCGCAGTCTTCGCGTTCCTGGTCGGCTTTGGCGCAGGTTCGCAGTTCGTAGCGAGTGCCATCTTCCTGCTCGGGAAAGAAGAACTGAAACCGCTCGGCCGCATTGCGGCAGTGTGCGGTTTTTCGTGTGTGTGCGGCGCGGGTCTGGCCATCATGGCCGACCTCGGCGCGATCCGCAACGCGCTGTGGATGGTGCTCGGCATCAACCTCTCATCGCCGCTCGCGTGGGACATGATCGCCATGGTCACGTTCCTTGTGCTCTCGTTCATCCAGCTCATCCTTATCATGCGCGGGTCAGGCGCGGTGAAGGTGTTCGCAGTGCTCGCAGGTCTTGCGGCGCTGGCTCTGCAGATCGTTGAGGGCTTGCTCTTCTCGACGCAGACCGCACACGCCTGGTGGGCAACGCCCATCATGCCCATCGATTTTCTAGCAGTGGCGTTCGTCAGCGGTTCGGCGCTCATGCTGCTGGTTGCTTGCGCGAAGCGTTATTCGGACGCTGCGCGCGCATGGCTCGGCCGCTTCTGCGCTATCGCGATCCTGGTTCACCTGGTGCTCGCACTGGCTGATCTGGCACTCGTAGCATTCGAAGGCACACCTGAGTCGGCAGGCATCCTGGCAGCCATCGGCTCGAATATCGTGCTCTATCTGGCGGAACTTGTGCTGCCGGCTATCGCGATGATCATGCTGTTCACCAGTGGTAGGAAGGGTGCGAAGAAGCCTGCGCTCATCGCGGCCATCCTGGTTGTCATCGGCATCTTCGCACATCGCTTGATGCTGCTGTTCCCGGCCTACAACGCGCCGTCGCTCTACCTCACACTTTCGGGCACCGACCTCACCACCGGTCCGTACCCGCTCTCGACGGGTCGCTATCTGGATTGGAACCTTACCTTCGCGAACACCACGCCGTATTTTCCAGCGTTACCTGAATGGGTCGCGATGCTCTTCCCGATCGGCTTCGCCATGGTTGCTGTCGTGGTGATCCTTGCCATCATGAAGAAGCTCCAACCCAAGCATTAATTCTTTCTCAAGTTTACAGAAGTGAAAAAGCACCTGTTCGCAGGTGCTTTTTTATTCCTAGAAATAGTGCACGGTGCTGTGGATATAAGGTAAGGGTGCAGAACTTACTCTGAACACCATCTAAAAAAAGAACCCAGCTAAGCTGGGTTCCATAAAAATGCATGAGGCAGTGCAGCGCATGAGCCCGAAGGGCGAACAGTGGAACGGGTAAGTTATGCACCCTTACCTTGTAGTCGCAGCACCCCAAAAGATTCCCGATCAGGCGCTCGCAAGAATCTCAGCAATCTCGCGTGGATCAAGCTCCGGAAACGGGATGAACGGATCAGGGTCGTTCGGGATGGGAGAGGTCAGCTCTTTCTGCATCCAGATGATCCCGTACCACCGGTCGAACTTGCGCCCGCAATTGGGGATATGCGCACACAGCTTATATCCCATTCGCTCGTGGAACAATCGGCTGGTCTCAGGGGAGTATTCATCTGCGGGATCGATGAAGGAGATGCAGGCGTTCGCGGTATAGACATGCTGCAAATGCAGGATCGCTTCGAGTGCGCCGTAGAGCTTGCGGCCTGTGCCATTGCCCTTGAAATCTTGGCGCACGTACACCGAAGTTTCGATCGCATGCACATATGCAGCGCGTGGGCGGAACGCCGAAGCATAGGAATAGCCTACGATCGCACCGTCTTCTTCCGCTACCAGGAACGGATAGCGCTCCTCGATCGATTCGATCTTCGTACGGAGCTCTTCCACCGTTGGCGGTTCTATATCGAAGGTGATCGCGGTATTGCGTACGTAATGAGAATAGATGTCGCAGATAGCCGCCGCATCTTCTGGCGTAGCTAGACGAATTGTCATCGCATCAGTATGTTTCCGTGCTATATTATTCATGCTTTAATGCTCCATAGCGCTAAAGTGGTAGGGCCAAACGACATACGCTCCATTCGAATCAAGCGTTTGGTTAAGTGTAGAAAACCTATAGCAAAGAGGTAAACATGAGCAAAGCACTAAACATGAAAAAGCTATTTCTGGCGGTCTTCGCTGCAGCTTGCATGGTCTGCCTGTCGGCAGTTCTCATGACGGGTTGCTCCAGCAACTCCAATAGCTCGAGCAGCGAGACCCCTGAATATCTGGGTGACGACGGCAAGTTCGTCATCGGTTTCGATGAGACCTTCAAGCCATTCGGCTATAAGGACGACAACGGCGAATATACTGGCTTCGACCTGGAGCTTGCTCAGGCTGTAGCTGAGAAGAACGGTTGGGAGATCGAGCTCATGCCCATCGATTGGGACACCAAGGATGCTCAGATCGACGCTGGCACCATCGATGTCATCTGGAATGGCTTCACCATCGAAGGCCGTGAAGATGCGTACGAATTCACCGATCCTTACTACCTGAACGACCAGGTCATCCTTGTTCGTGAAGGCTCTGACATCAATTCGCTTTCCGACCTGGCTGGCAAGACCGTCGTTGCTCAGGTGAACTCTCCTGCATACGACAATCTTGCTGAAGGCGGCGACTACTACGATTCTCTCGGCTCCACCCTTGGTGCTCTTGAGACCGCTCCTGAGTATCAGACCGCGCTGATGCAGCTCGAGTCTGGTGCTTGCGATGCAGTTGCGATCGACTATCCCACCGCTCAGTCCCTCATCTCTGGCAAGGACGGCTACGTCATCCTTGACGAAGTTGTTTCCTCCGAGAACTATGGCGTTGGTGCTAAGAAGGGCAATACCGAGCTGATCGAGCAGATCCAGTCTGCCCTCATCGAACTCTACAACGATGGCACCATCGAAGAGATCGCTTCTCACTATCCTGAAGAGATCTCCATCGACAAGTGGGTCCTCAAATAAGCGCTTCCCGTTAAGGGAACACGCGCGAAACGCGTAACGTGAAAGCCCTGGCTGCTGAATCATTCAGCCCGGGGCTTTCGTTTGTGAACGAATCGAGACGAATTGGGGGCGTGGCCCTTTTCATCCCACGAGTAAACTGAACCGATCACTTGAGGTTAAGCAATGGAATTCTCAACAATGCTCGCTATGCTGGGCGAAGGCTTCTTGGTCACGCTGCAGCTCTTCTTCGTAACGCTGCTGGGCGCACTACCATTGGGCGTTCTGGTGGCGCTTGGTCGCATGAGCCGCTTCCGCCCCGTTTCCTACATCTTCCGTTTCTATATCTCCATCATGCGCGGCACTCCGCTGATGCTGCAGCTCATGTTCATCTTCTTCGCGCCCTATTACATCTTTGGCGTGCAGCTTTCGATGGACTGGAAGTTCGGAGCTTGTGCGGTCGCATTCATCATGAATTACTCTGCCTACTTCGCGGAGATCTATCGAAGCGGCATCCAGTCCATTCCGCGCGGTCAATATGAAGCTGCGCAGATCTTGGGCTATGGCAAAGCGCAAACCTTCCTGCGCATCATCTTCCCGCAGGTATTCAAGCGCATCGTTCCTGCGCTCGGCAACGAAGTTATCGTGCTGGTGAAGGATACGTCGCTGGCGTTCACCATCGGTGTGGCGGAGATGTTCACCACGGCGCGCGCTATCGTTTCTTCCCAGGGCACGCTCACTGCGTTCGTGGTGGCCGCGGTGTTCTACTGGGTGTTCACCTTCGTGGTCGAGTTCTTCATCTCGCGCGTTGAAAAGCGCCTGGCCTATTATCACGACTAGCACTTCTGCCTGCAGAACTTGGCTTACCTTAAAACCCTCGCGCCTAAAGTGCGAGGGTTTTTTCATGCCGCTCGCGAAAAAGCATTCTCCGTTAATCGAGCTTTGTTGGCAAAGACGGCCACGCGCGACCATAGTACACACCCGGCATTCAACAATAGAAACACGAGGTAAGAGCATATGAGCAGCAAAGAGCACTATTTGGACAAGAAGCAGATCATCATGGTTGCCGTACTCATCATGGGCGCGGCCATTTCGGTCCTGAACCAAACCAGCATCACGCCGATGCTTCCTATCATCATCCAGGAAATGGACGTGACATCCTCAACGGCGCAGTGGCTCGTTTCCGGGTTCTCGCTGGTCACTGCCGTTATCATTCCTGTGTCGGCATATCTTATGAAGCGCTTTTCCACGCGCGCGGTCTACTTCGTGTCCATGGGCTTGTTCATTGTCGGCTCGGCCCTGTGCTGCATAGCGCCGAATTTCGCCATCCTTATGACCGGCCGCATCATGCAAGCTGCCTGTGCGGGCGTGCTCATGCCACTGGCCACCAGCATCATGTTGTTGGTGTTCCCGCCCGAGCGCCGCGGTTCGGCCATGGGTCTCTATTCGCTCATTACTTCGCTGATGCCTGCAGTCGGTCCCGCGGTCGCCGGTGGCCTTACCGACACGGTGGGCTGGCGTTTGGTCTACATCATCATGCTGGTCATCGCACTTGCCATCACGGTGTTCGCCATCGCGACGTTGCGCAACTACGGCAGGGCTGAGCGTGTAGCGCTCGATGTTCCCTCGGTCATCCTTTCAGCACTTGGCCTGGTTGCACTGCTCACGGGCATCAGCTTGGTGGGCGATGGCGGTTTCACCCTGTTCTCGGGTGGTCTGATGCTCGCGGGTATCGTGATCATCGCGCTGTTCGTCTTCCGCCAGACGCGCCTGGATCAGCCGGTGCTGAATATGGCGGTGTTCAAATATCGCCGCTTCGTCATCGGCCTTTCCATCGTGGTGGTGGTCATGATCATCGTGGGTGCGCCTGCGGCCACCATTCCGCTCATCGTTCAGCAGGGCTTGGGCGAATCTCCCACTATCACTGGTTTGCTCTCGCTACCCGCATCGCTCGTGGGTGCAGCTACCGCGTTGACCGCTGGTCGCCTGTTCGACCGCATCGGCGGCCGCCCGCTGGCGCTGGTGGGCTCTTCGATCCTGGTGATCGCCTATCTGGGTGCGATGTGCATGGTCGAAGAATATGGCGTGCTGTGGATGGCGGCATTCATGATCCTGACGAACTTAGGCATGATGTTCGTTACTACGCCGCTCAACACCTGGGCGCTGGGCTTTTTGCCCGACGAGCTCATCCCGCACGGCAACGCTATGTCCAATACGTTGCGCCAGGTGGGCATGTCTATCTCCATTTCGTTCTTCGTGGTGCTCATGGCGGTGGTGGCCAACACCCAAGGCGGCATGGCAAACCCTCAAGCGGTCATCTTAGGCGGCCGCGCAACCTTCCTTTGCGAAGGGATCCTTGCCCTTATCGTGCTCGCTGCTATCGCGATCTTCGTAAAACAGGGCCAAGAAGCCCAGATCGATGCCGCGCAGCCCAAAGCATCCAGCGAAGCCCTTGCGCGCGACTTCATGCGCATCGATACCCCATTCCTTACTGACAAGGCAACCCTGCGCGAAGCCATGGCGCTCTTCAACCGCGAAGGCACCACCGACTCGCCCATCATCGACGAGAAGGGACGTGTGGTGGCATTCCTCTCATCAGGGGATATCATGGCGCAACTGGTTGAGCGTCAGGTGATCGCGCCTGACCTTACGGGCTGGTCGATGCTGGACACGAATGAAACCTTCCGCACGCGCCTGACCGATCTGATCGACCGCAATGTGATGGGCGTGGCAACCCAGAATGTGGTCACGGTTCGCGCCGACGACTCCTTGGACGATGTCTGTCGACTGCTCTCAAAACGCCAGTTCAAGAAGGTGCCCGTGGTCGAAGATGGCCGTCTGGTTGGCACTATCAACCGCGATGACGTGGTGCACCACATCATGGACATCTTGGCCAAAGCGAAGATCTAGCACCTGTCCACCAGGCTTTTCATCCGCCAGAGCGGCAAGCTGGGCGCAGGGCACTTTATTACGCTAAACTAGCCATAGATAAAACACGCATGACCGAAGCGCCCCCGCGCTCTTCGGTCCGCTTTAAAGGACGAACCCTATGACCCAGGAAACCGTGATCGAAGTGAGCGAGACCGCCACTGCGCAGCCCGCGCCAGCCAAAGACACCACCCCTGTGCTGTCGGTGGAGCATCTGGAAAAGAGCTTCGGCGACACCATGGTGTTGAAGGACATCTCCTTCGAGGTGCGCCCTGGCGAGGTGGTGTCCATCATCGGACCATCGGGTTCGGGTAAGTCTACCTTGCTGCGCTGCTGTACGCTGCTCGAGACCTTCGAGTCGGGAGCGCTCCGCTATGACGATCTGGTGGTTGCCGAAAACGATGCGTCTGGTAAGGCGCACTACAGCGGCAAAGAAATGGACAAGCAGGCCCGCGAACGCTTTGGGTTGGTGTTCCAGAACTTCAATTTGTTCCCGCATTATTCGGTGCTGCGCAATGTGATGGAAGCGCCCGTGGTGGTGCAGAAAAAGGATAAGGCAGAGACCGAGGCACTGGCCCGCAAGCTGCTCAAGCAGATGGGTCTGGAAGGCAAGGAAGACGCCTATCCGTGCGAGCTTTCGGGCGGTCAGCAGCAGCGCGTGGCTATTGCGCGCGCCTTGTGCCTGCAGCCCGAGATCCTCTTCTTCGACGAACCCACCTCCGCACTCGACCCTGAGCTTACCCAAGAGGTGCTGAAGGTCATCCGCGCGCTGGCTGAAGAGCACATGACCATGGTCATCGTCACGCACGAAATGGCGTTCGCTCGCGATGTGTCTGACAAGATCATCTTCATGGATGGGGGCGTGATCGTTGAAGAAGGCACCCCCGATGAAGTGATCAATCACCCTCAGCACAACCGTACGAAAGCTTTCCTCTCTCGCTATCAATCCGACGGAGCCACGGACTAGGAAGCAATTGGGGACGGGTTCATTTTTGTCCCGGACAAAAATGAACC
>NZ_CALPCD010000004.1 GCF_943192915.1 Anaerotardibacter muris | reverse complement strand
GGGGGACGGGTTCATTTTTGTCCCGGACAAAAATGAACCCGTCCCCCAAAAACAAAAAATCGGGACCACGATTGGTCCCGACCTTGAGATTCTATGGTGCCCCCAACGGGAATCGAACCCGTGTTTCCGCCTTGAAAGGGCGGCGTCCTAACCGCTAGACGATGGGGACAACGCGCTGCAAAAGACAGCCTGGTTATTATCACAGAGCCTTTCGCATTTTGCAAGCGATTATTCTTGCCCATTTCTCGATGGTTCAAAACCCCCACGTTGCGGACCTCGCAGACAAAGTCGTAGGTTGCCAGTTGATTCAGTCTCGCACGGTCTCTACCGATTCAGGCTTGAACCACTTTCGGGCTTATCGCTACTATAAGACTCAGCCGATCGGCTTTGGTTTTCGCTGGATGTGAAGGGTCTGCTTGAAGAAACTCATTGCTCAATTCATGAAATTCGGCATCGTGGGTGTGCTGGCGTTCCTCATCGACTACGGTCTGATGGTCGCGCTCACGGAATTCTTCGGCGTTCCTTACCTCATCAGCAACACCATCTCCTTCATCGTTTCGGTCATCTTCAACTATGTGGCCTCCATGCGCTATGTCTTCGAGCGTCGTGACGACCTTTCTCGTCATCGCGAATTCATCACCTTCGTAGTGCTCTCAGTTATTGGCCTTATCCTGAACGACCTGCTCATGTGGGTGTTCGTAAGCTTGTGGTTCATCGACTATCGCATCTCGAAGTTCATCGTCACCTTCCTGGTTTCGATCTGGAATTTCGTCAGCCGAAAGATATTCCTTGAAAAGCGCTAGCTCACCGCACGCAAGCGCCCAAAAGCACTAAAATGAAATGAACGGATCTTGCCGCTAACGATCAAAAGGAGAGAAGCGTGAACGTAACCTTCAAGCTGATGCGTCGCTCGGGCGATAAAGCCTACATCCTCTCCGAGATCACTGATTACGACAAGGGCTTGCCCGTGGTGCTCACGGCTTCGACCGAGAATGGATCGCTCATTCCGGCAGACGTATTCCCGTTCGTGAACGAAGAAGACCTCCTGGCTATGGAGTCGGCGGTGTTCGATACCGCGCTCGCGGTCCATGATGGCATGCATGATCATGGGCACGCGAAGAATTCTCCAGCGGTGCGCTTCTTCGTAGTGGTGCTCCCGTGGCTCAACGTGAAGCGTTGGGTGCTCGATTTTCGCGCCATCACAGCAGATGGGAAGACCCAATCGTTCTGCGTGAACAGCCTTGATGTGGATACGTTCCGCTGGCGCAGTCTGCTCGACATTCGTCGTGGCAAGTTCCAAGGTGAAGCTATCGAACGCTTGAGCGCGAGCTTCATCCACGATCGCATCCAGATCTCGTTCGTGCGAGCCTTGGAAGAGGGGAATCAGCTGTTGATCAGCGCGCAAGTCGAGATGCCCTATCACGAAGAGAGCTCCATCGAATTCGATTTCCTCGATTCGCGTGGTCGTGCGATCTATCCTGATTATTTCGTCATCGAAGATAGTGTGACCCATGGCGAAGATTACGGTGCGCTCGAGCGCCGCCGTTTGGAGGTTTCCATAGCGCTGCCAAGATCCCAAGGCGAGGTATGCGTGTGCGCTACTGATACCGTGGGCACTATCGCGCCTGGGTTCGCCATGCTGGGCAAGAAGAGCCTTTCAGAGCTTTTGAACAGTTTCGCCAAGCAGACCTGCACCGCTTTTGATGATGCTCACTATGATGAATGGTATCGCGTCAACCAGCATGCCGATCTGCCCACGCTCTTCGAGGAGGTCTCGGTCCGCTTCGAACATGAGCCGCTCATCAGCGTGGTGTGCATCCTAGAGAACGCCCAGCACCACCATATTCACGATGTGATGAACGCCTTGCGTACCCAGAGCTATGGCAAGTGGGAGCTCATCTTGGTGGATGTCACAGGAGACGACACCTCCGCCAGCCAGCTGCTCGAGGTCTTCCAAGATGACCGCATGTATCTGGTCGATGTCGATCCCGATCTTTCACGTACTGAGAAGATAAACGCGGCCATCTATGCGGCCGAAGGTGAATATGTGGGCTATCTGTTTGCCCATGATCTTATCGCGCCCGATGCCTTGTTCGAGTGCGTTCGCACCATCAATCAGTTCCCGAACTGCGATGTTATCTACTGCGACTCTGACACGATCGACGCTCAGCGTTATCACTCGCATCCTGTGATGCGCCCCGACTATTCGCCCGAGCTCTTGCGTTCGTTCAACTACCTGGGCAATTTCGTCATCTATAGCGAAAGCCTGCTCGAGAAGGTCGGTCTACTCGATCCTGCTTTCGAAGGTGCCCTCTCTTACGATCTTATCTTGCGTGCGTCTGAACAGGCGCGCAAGATCTGTCATATCCCACGCGTACTCTGTCATCGACGCTTCGCCTCAGAGATCAAAGAGGATCAGCTCTTCTCTGTGCAAGCTCAGGAAGCGGGCCGGAAGGCTTTGGTTGAACATTGCAAGCGCATGGGCATGAGCGTGGAAGTGATGAATGTGGGTGTCCCGCTGCACTATCGCATTCGCCATGTTTCCGTGGAGACGCCCAAGATCTCCATCGTATTGAACGCAGAGAACAGCGCCGAGCAGATCGAGCGCTGCGTGAAGAGCATCTATCAACAGGTGAATTATGCGAACTTCGAGGTGGTGGTCGTTGCTATCGGTCAGGCGGACGAAGAGATGCAGGCTTGCTATGAGCGCTTGAGCCAGCAATTCGATTCGTTCAAGACCTTGGAGTGGTCGGGTGAATTCAATCATGCGCGATTGGCGAACTTCGCGGTAGAGCAGCTCGATAGCGACTATTTCTTCTTCATCACCGACGATACGCGCATCCTTACCCACGATGCGCTCCAGGTGATGCTCGGATATTTCCAAGATCGCCGCGTCGGTGTGGTGGGCCCCCAGAAGCTCTTCGTGGACGGCACCATCGACCATGCAGGATTGGTGGTTGGCGGGCACCATATCATCACCATGCTCTCGCGCTTCATGCCGCCAACGTGGCGTGGCGCGCTCGATCGCAACATCGTTTCACACAATGTTTCCGCGGTGTCGGGCGATTGCATGTTCATCTCCCGAGAAGCGTTCGATCAGGTGGGCGGCTTCACTGAAGAGTTCTCCATTGCCTATTCCGATGTTGATTTTTGCCTGAAGGCCCAGGAGCTGGGCTTTTACACGGTCTATACACCATACGTGGCACTCACGCATCTGCGTTCAGTGAACCGTTTGCGCAACTATTCGCAGGCATTCCTTGTCAAGCGCAAGCGTGAAGCGGCGCTGCTGCAATATCTGTGGCCTGGCTATTTCGTGAAGGGCGATGGCCTCTACAGCACGAACCTTGATCCCAATAGCCCTTACTACGCGCTCAAGGAAGACTAGCATGAACGTACGCGTTGAGAGCATGTGTCAGGGCGATGGCAAGATCTATGTGCAGGTTGCCATCGAACGTCTTTCGCCTGATGCGGTCGTTCTGCTGGAAGCGCACCTGAAAGACGGTACGCTCATCCCATCGCATCTGCTCTCTTTCGATCCGCTCGATGGGCAGTCCAGTGCGAATTATGCCGTGATCGTACCGCATCTGAATGAACGCGAGATCATGCTCGAGTTCAGCGAATACCGTAGCGCAGATGCCCCGCTGGGTCGTGCGCACCTTACCATCGAAACCTCGGCGCTCAATTGGCGCACGCGCATCAATTCTGTGGTGAAGAACGAGCTCATCGCCCAGATGTTCGATATCGAGCGTGAATATTATTCTGACCGCATGAATGTGCGCTTCATCACGGCGATCGACGACGAAGACGACATCGTGGTGAAGATGCTCGTCGACCTGCCGCAGACAGAAGGCGCTGATGTGGAAGTGCGCTTCCTCGACGCGCACGGTCTGGAGCGCGATCTGCCGGTCTACCCGCTGTTCGAAGAGGTGAAACCTGCACCACGTTTTGGCGATGCACCACGCGTGAACGTAGGCTTTTCGGTCCGCGTACCGCGCGATGACAAGGACTTCTGCGTCAGTGCAACGGATGCACGCGATGTGGTGCCTGGTGGTTTTGCGATGTTCTGCGATGAAAGCTACGAGCCACTGAAGGCTCTCTTCGAGCAAGAGACCATGAACGCTGGCCAGGACCCCACGTATGACGAGTGGTATCTGCTCCATAGCGCAACGTTGGCCGACTTGGCCGATCAGCGTCGCTTGTCTTTCACCTACGAGCCGCTCATCACCTTGATCATGCCGCTTTCTCAGGGTGACGACCGCTTCTTGCCGCGCACGTTGCGTGCGCTGGCGGCGCAAACGTATTCGAACTTCGAGGTGGTGGTGGTCGATCGCTATTTCGAAGACCGCGAATTCGATGCCATGTTCGCAGGATCCAAGGAAACGGCACCGATAACGCGCGTGAAGATCGATGATTCACAGGCCTTCGATGCGGTGTTCGAAGCAGGTCTTGCCCAAGCGCAAGGTGAATACTGTGCGCTGCTCACGCCCGATATCGTGCTTGCACCCGAAGCGCTCTTCGAAGTGGTGCGCTGCGTGAACGAAGCACGCGCGCTTCCCGATGGACCCCAGGCGCATATCATCTATGCCCACCACGATTCCATTCACGCAGATGGAACGCTCAGTAATCTGGTGTGCAAGCCAGTCTATTCGCCCGATCTGCTGCTTTCGTATAACTACGTAGGCCCGTTCATCGTCTTCGATCGCAGCTTGGTGCAACATGTGCATGCTGAACAGGGTTTGCCGGCTGAAGCGCTCATCTATGACCTGTTGTTCAAGGCTTTCGAGCAGGCGGGCGATCTTATGCGCATCGACCAGATCCTCTATCACATCCAGGAGGTAGCGCAGCCTGATCCAGATGAGGACAAGGTACGTATCGAACAGCAAGAAGAAGACTTTCGCGGTGGTCGCCGCGCGGTTGCCAACCATCTCAAGCGCATTGGCGTGGAAGCTACCGTGCTCTCTGATATCCGCGATGAGGTCTATCGTTGCAATTACGTCCTGCCTGAAAAGGAACCTTCGGTGTTGGTCGTGATCGTGAATCGCGATCGTCCTTATCTTTTGGAGACGTGCCTGAAGAGCCTCTTCGAGAAGAATGCTTATCAGAATCTTGCGGTGCGCATCATCGACGATGGGAGCGCGCTCCCAGAGACTCAAGAGTGTTACGGGCGCCTTGAGGGAACGTACGAGGATCTTGAAGTGGTGCGTCCCGCAGAGCGCGCGGGTTTCGCGGTCTACGTGAACGATGTGGTGGCTCAGACCGAGAGCGATTATATTTTGCTGCTCGATTCCAATGTGGAGTTGGCCAGCGATGATGCCATCGCTCGTATGGTTGGTGTGTGCCAGCGCCAAGAAGTGGGCGTAGTTGGGGCGAAGCTGCTCTATGCCGACGACACTATTGCTCAAGCTGGCATCACGGTGGGTTCATCGCTCGGTTCGATCGGCATCGGTGTCGATCTGCCGCGTGGTGCTTCAGGTTATATGAAGCGTCTGTGCTGCACCAATGATGTTTCTGCGGTGTCCAAAGCATGCCAGCTCATCAAGCGAAGCGTGTTCGACGAGGTAGAAGGTTATGACAAGCGTTTCAAGCTCGATCATGCGGATACTGATCTTTGCTTGAAGGTGATCAAAGCGGGTTATTACGTGGTCTATGACCCTCAGGTAGAGCTCTATCATTTCGAGAATACGGTCCAGGACGAGAACTTGCCCGATGCTCGTCGTATCCGTCTAGAGCAAGAGCGTGCCTACCTGCACTTCAAGTGGCCGCGCGCTTTCGTGGAGGGCGATCCCTTCACCAGTTCGTTGCTGGCCCGTGGCAATGGTTATTACCAGCTATATTATTAACGTATAACCTCGCGGTCTTTTTGCGTCTTCAGTTGGACTATAGTTGAAACTCGCGCGCGAAGTGGCCTTGCCTGTTCGCGTTCGTTTTTGTTCGAACCACAACTTGATCGCAGGATTCTATGATTCAGATTGAGCATCTTTACAAGACCTATCCAGGAGGGAAGCAGAGCGAAGCGCATGCTGCCCTGAAAGATATCAACCTCACTATCGAAGATGGGTCGATCTTCGGTATCATCGGCCAGTCGGGTGCGGGCAAATCGACGCTCGTGCGTTGCATCAACCTGCTTGAGCGCCCCACTGAAGGCGAGATCATCATCGACGGTGTCAATATCACCGACCTTACGGGCAAGGACTTGCTCGAATTCCGTGCGAACGTGGGCATGATCTTCCAGAATTTCTCATTGTTCCAGCAGCGTACGGTGTTGCGCAATGTCACCTTCCCGCTGGAATTGCACAAGGGCTACAACAAGGCCGAGGCCAAGAAGCGCGCTTTAGAGCTGCTCGAGTTGGTAGGGTTGGCTGACAAGGCGGATAAATATCCTTCGCAGCTTTCTGGCGGTCAGCAGCAGCGTGTGGCTATCGCGCGTGCGCTCATCAACAATCCTTCGATCATGTTATGCGATGAAGCAACCAGCGCGCTCGACACCATGACCACGCAATCCATCCTTCAGCTGCTCAAAGATATCAACAAGGAACTGGGCGTCACTATCGTGCTCATCACACATTCGCTTCTGGTGGCCGAGACCATCTGCGATACCATCGCGGTGATCGATGCAGGCCAGATCGTTGAGATGGGCTTCACGAAGGATGTGTTCGAGAATCCGCAGAGCGATGCAACGCGTCAATTGTTGGGAAAGAGGGCGTAGACGATGGAAGGTTTGACCGCATTTTTCGATACCTATGGTGCGCTGCTCGCGCAGGGTACATGGGATACGCTGCTCATGACCTTTGTGGCAACGTTCTTCGCCTATGTATTGGGTATTCCGCTCGGCGTGCTGTGTGTGCTCACGAGCCCCAAAGGCCTGAAGCCGCATCGTGTGCTGAATATGGTGCTCGGCTGGATCATCAATATCGGGCGCTCGATCCCGTTCATCATCTTGCTGGTGGCGCTCATCCCGTTCACGCGCTTTGTCGTCGGCACCTCTTTGGGCGTGCCTGGCGCTATCGTGCCGCTCGTGGTCTCGGCGGCGCCCTTCATCGCGCGCATGGTCGAACAGTCGATCGAGGAAGTAGATGGGGGACTGGTCGAGGCTGCTCAGAGCTTCGGTGCGAACGTGTGGCAGATCGTCTACAAGGTGTTCTTGCACGAGAGCCTGCCATCGCTCGTACGCGGTTTCGCTATCGTGTTCATCACCATCTTGGGTTACTCGGCCATGGCTGGCTGCGTTGGTGCAGGCGGCCTGGGCGACATCGCCATCCGCTACGGTTATCAGCGCTACCAGGACGACGTGATGATCGCCACGGTCATCATCCTCATCGTCATCGTGCAGATTGTGCAGAGCTTGTGCAACTATACTGCCCGCAGGATGGAGCATAAATCCTAACTCCTAATTGGGGACGGGTTCATTTTTGTCCGGGACAGTTTGGGGACAGGTTCAAATCGGAAGTCTTTTGGGGTGCTGCGGCTGCAAGGTAAGGGTGCATGATTTACCCGCTACCCTGTTCGCCCTTCGGGCTCATGCGGTTACTCTCCAGCTTTGTTTACATGAACCCAGCTTAGGCTGGGTTCTATCTTTTCAAGATGGCTATACGAAGTAAATTCTGCACCCTTACCTCACATCCGCAGCACCGCGCGCGTACGATGAACCTGTCCCCGTTTTGTCCCGGACAAAAATGAACCCGTCCCCAATGTTATTCCCAATGGGCTAAATCGGGGCAGTGTTGTGCATGCGGGGTCGTATAATGAATACGTCTCTGACACTGTTATCTTTGGGAAGGAAGTTGAGACATGGCGATGAGCCCTGATCAGGATTTCGTGCTGAAGACCATCAAGAGCCGTGACGTGCATTTCGTGCGTTTTTGGTTCTGCGATGTGCTCGGCAATATGAAATCGTTCGCGGTCATTCCGAGCGAGCTGGAGAATGCATTCGAAGAGGGCATGGGTTTCGATGCCAGCTGCGTGCAAGGTTTTTCGCTCAACTATGAATCGGATATGCTCGCATTCCCTGATGCTTCTACCTTTCAGATCCTGCCTTGGCGCCCAGCGGAAAACGCAGTGGCGCGCATGTTTTGCTCCATTCGCACTCCTGAAGGGCGCATCTATGCGGGTGATTCGCGTGCAGTCTTGGCTAAGGTGCTCGAAAAGGCTGCCGATCTGGGCTTCATGATGAATGTTGGCCCCGAGATCGAATACTACTATTTCAAGGATCGCGAAAGCCGCGAGGTGCTCGACACGGGCGGCTATTTCGATCTTACCTCGCTCGACAATGCCAGCGACCTGCGCCGCGACACCATCCTCACGCTTGAGAAGCTGGGCATCCCTGTGGAGTATTCTCACCATGAGAATGGTCCATCGCAGCAAGAGATCGACCTGCGTTTCGCCGATGCGTTCACCATGGCTGACAATGTGATGACCTACAAGCTCACGGTCAAAGAGATCGCTATGAAGCACGGCTATTATGCTTCGTTCATGCCCAAGCCGCTCACGGGAGAGCCTGGGTCGGGCATGCATATTCATCAAAGCTTGTTCGATGAGGAAGGCAACAACGTCTTCTTCGACGAGAACGACCCCGATGGATACAACCTTTCCAAGGTGGCGAAGCACTATATCGCCGGCCTTCTGAAGTACGCGCCAGAATTCGCTCTGGTCACGAACCCTACGGTCAATTCGTACAAGCGCCTGGTCTCGGGCGGCGAAGCACCTACGCAGATCACGTGGGCGCGCCGCAACCGCAGTACGCTCGTTCGCATCCCCAGCTACAAGCCGCACAAAGAAGAGGCATGTCGAATCGAGCTGCGCAACCCAGACCCTTCGTGCAACCCCTACCTTGCCTTTGCGGTCATCTTGGCGGCAGGCCTCAAAGGTGTTCAGGACGAATTGCCGCTTGAAGCGCCTTGCGAGGATCCGAGCTTGTTCGACTGTTCGCGCCAGGAACTGAACGCGCGCGGCATCCGCACGCTTCCCGATACGCTCGGTGCGGCGGTGGAGCTCTTCGCTCAGTCCGATCTGATGCGTGAAGTGCTCGGCGAGCATATCCATTCTTATCTTGTTCAGGCCAAGCGCGCGGAATGGAACGATTACCAGAAGAATGTTTCCCAGTGGGAACTTGACCACTATCTGGGTGTTCTCTAGGAGGCAACGATGCAGAGAAAGAGCGTCATATTCGTTGCTGACAGCCTTGACAACGCACATAAGTTCCAAGCCATCCTTAGCGGTATGGACGTGGATGTGGTCGCGGGGTCTTCGCTGCAATTCCGTAAGCTCTTGCATGAGCACCCCAGCTGCGACCTGATCATCTTCGAGGCGAGCAATGACCCTACCAACTCCATCGCGATGGTCGAGGACCTGATGGTCCAAGACGGCGGTGGCTCGATCCTTATCATCGTGAAGGAAGAGATGCTCCAGGGTTTGCGTTTGCCTGTGCGTTTGAACAGCGATTTCGTAGTGCATGGAGCAAGCTCTGACGAATGCGCCTTGCGTATCCGCCAGCTCTTGTGGCCAGGCAATGAAGCATCCACGAGCGAATTCATCGCTATCGATACCATGACCATCAATCTTGCGACTTACCAGGTCACCGTGAATGGCAAGCCCGTTGACTTCACCTACTTGGAATACGCGCTGCTCGCGTTTCTTGTGACCCATCCAGGTCGCACCTATTCGCGCGATGCGCTGTTGCGCCGCGTGTGGGGCTTCGACTATTTCGGCGGTTCGCGTACTGTTGATGTGCACGTACGAAGGGTGCGTGCGAAACTTGGTCCGGACCTGGCGCAGCGCTTGGAGACTGTGCGCGGCGTCGGATATCTTTGGAGTGCATAGATGACTAAGACCATCGCCATCATCGATGGCAATTCCTTGATGCATCGCGCTTTCCATGCGGTGCCTCCCGCTATGACCGCGCCCGACGGCACGCCCACCAATGCGGCGTTCGGCTTTCTGGCGATGTTGATCAAATTCATCGAGGATCTGCATCCTGATGCTATCGTGTGCGCGTTCGATAAGGGGCGTCCTGCGTTTCGTATGGAAGCGCTCGAGCAGTATAAGGCGCAGCGTCCCCCGATGGATGACGCGCTGCGTGTGCAGTTTCCCCTGATCGAGGGCTTGCTCGAAGCGCTCGATATTCCCGTTGTTGCGATGCAGGGTTGGGAAGGCGACGATATCCTGGGTACCATTTCGGCTCAAGACGAGAAGCTGGGCTATCGCTCGCTGCTCGTTACAGGAGATAAGGATGCCTACCAGTTGGCGAGCGATCTTACCCAGATCGTCACCACGAAGAAGGGCATCACCGATGTGGTCATCTATGGTCCGGCTGAAGTTGAGGAACGCTACGGTGTTACTCCGGCTCAGTTCACGGATTTTCTGGGTCTGAAGGGTGATAAATCAGACAATATCCCCGGCGTTCCTGGCATCGGCGACAAGAAGGCTGCTGCTATGTTGCAGGAGTTCGATGACCTTGAGGGCATCTATGCCAACCTTGACGCGTTCAAGGGTAAGCAGTTGGAGAATCTGGAGAACCACAAGGATGACGCGTTCCTCTCGCGCCAGGTGGCCACCATCGTGCGCGATGCGCCCATCGAGTTGGATCTGGAATCGCTCTCGTTTCCCAGTTTCGATCCAGCGCGCGTGACCGAGGCGTTCACCAATGTGCGCTTCATGGCGCATCTGAGCAAGGTATTGGGGATGCTCGATGGGAGCGCAGCGGCAACGGCCAGCGCTGAATCCTTTGAGGCGAATCCGCTCGTGTTCGGCGAAGATGCGGCCGTGAAGCTCGATGAGCTCTTAGCTGACAAGGATGCTGAACCCGTTGTGCTCGCAGGCCATGACAAGCAAGAGTCGCTGTTCGGTCAGGCTGTCAATCTGGTGGTCCGTACGGTCGAGGATACGCTCGTCTTCGAAGGCGATGCAGCTGAAGAAGCTCTTGCGCGTTTGGTGCGCGAGGCCCATTTCGTCACCTACGATGCGAAGAAACTAGTTGAGATCGTCTTGCCAAATGATACTGCGCTCAAGGCGCTCATCACATCTGAAGAGGCCATGGGTATGGATTGCTTCGATGTGGCTTTGGCGGCTTATGTGTTGAATTCGACCTATGGCGGTTACAGTATCGCGCAGTTGGCCGAGGTCTATTGCGGTGCGCTCATGCCCGAACAAGAATCCATCGTCGATGATCTGGCGTTGCAAGCTGCAGCCCTTGAGAAGCTTGCGCAGATCACCCGCACGAAGCTTGGCGAAGACGACGCGGAGGGCGTATATTCAACCATCGATCTTCCGCTCATCGGCGTGCTGGCATGCATGGAGCGTACGGGTGCTGCTATCGACAAGCCTACGCTCGACCGCATCGCCCTTACCACGCAAGAAGAACTCGACAAGCTACGTGCTCAGATCTATGAGCTGGCGGGGGAGGAATTCAACATTGATTCCCCTAAGCAGCTCGGCCATATCCTCTTCGATGTGATCGGGCTCACCCCGCTGAAGAAGACCCAGCGCGGCTATTCCACCAACGCTACGGTCCTTAAAGAGCTCGCGAAGGTCCATGAACTGCCTGAACTGGTGCTCCATTATCGTGAATATGCAAAGGCGAAGTCGACCTATATCGATGCGCTGCCGCGCATGCGTGCTCAAGATGGACGGATCCATACTTCATTCAATGAGATGGTCACGGCCACAGGACGCCTTTCGTCTTCTGATCCGAACTTGCAGAACATTCCTGTTCGTACCGATTTCGGTCGTAAGATCCGTGAATGCTTCGTGCCGCTCGAAGAAGGCGAGCTGTTCCTTTCGGCTGACTATTCCCAGATCGAACTGCGCTTGTTGGCTCACCTTTCGGGCGATGAGCACTTGATCGATGCTTTCCTTTCGGGCGAGGATTTCCATGCCAAGACTGCAAGCCGCGTGTTCGATGTGCCGCTCGAAGAGGTCACGCCCACGTTGCGATCACGCGCGAAAGCGGTGAACTTCGGCATCGTCTATGGTCAGCAGGCTTATGGTCTAGCCCAGACCCTCGATATCCCCATGTACGATGCGAAAGAGATGATCGACCGTTACTTCGCTGCTTACCAGGGTGTTCGTGCCTATCTTGATCGCGTGGTAGAAGAGGCGAAGGCTAAGGGCTATACAGAGACGCTCTTTGGCCGCCGCCGTTATATCACCGAACTGAACGCGCGTAACCCCGTGCAGCGTGGCTTTGGCGAACGTACAGCCATGAACCATCCGATGCAGGGCACGGCAGCCGACATCATCAAGAT
The DNA here is from genome assembly GCF_943192915.1 of Anaerotardibacter muris. GTDB lineage: Bacteria > Actinomycetota > Coriobacteriia > Coriobacteriales > Eggerthellaceae > Anaerotardibacter > Anaerotardibacter muris. The sequence goes on along the minus strand of NZ_CALPCD010000004.1, from coordinate 172,028 downwards.
CGCGATGCGCCAGGTGCAAGATGAACTGCTTGCGCAAGGTGCGAAGACCAAGCTGATCTTGCAGGTGCATGACGAATTGGACTTCTCGGTCCCGCAAGATGAACTGGCAGACGTTTCGGCGATGGTGAAGCGGATCATGGAATCGGTGGCCGATCTGGCTGTCCCGCTGCTCGTTGATGTGACCTCAGGGGCTAACTGGGCGCAAGCTCATTAGAGTTTCCTGCGAATGGGGCCGGGCCCTCTTTCGTAAGCTATGAGGATATAGGGGTAGGGCCGTAGATTCATTCGGAACACTAACTTAGAAAAGCAGAAGGAACCCGCTCGGGTTCCTTCGCGTATGAATGCATGAGGCAGTGCAGCGCATGAGCCCAAAGGGCGAACAGCGCAACGGATGAATCCGAGACCCTACCCCTATATCCTTGTAGCTTTCGTTGAAGATCAAGAGGGGGACAGGTTCAACTTCCTATTCGAACATCTGAGCCTGTCCCCAAACTGTCCGGGACAAAAATGAACCCGTCCCCAAAAATATCGAAGAATTCGGGAAAGAATCCCTATAATAGATAAGGCTGTTTTCCGTACGGGCGCTGGCTTAGGCTGTTGGAACTTTTGAGCACAGATGATCCGCGCAGATCGCAGCAGGTCCCGCGGGGCTGCGCAGAAGCTCTTTTCCCTCGAGCACGCGCGATGTGCCGCAGGCCGTCAAAACGAATACTTTTAATGGTAAACGCTGTAAACGTTCGTTGACTTGCGCCCAGGTGGCTGATAAGATAACGGCTTGCGTTTTGACACATTTATAGGAGTATGCATGTACGCAATTGTTAAGACCGGTGGTAAGCAGTACAAGGTATCTGCCGGCGATTATCTCAATATCGAAAAGCTTGACGCTGAAGTTGGTGCTACCGTGCCTCTGACGGCTATCGCTGTTGTTGATGGCGACAAAGTCGAGGCTGATCCCGCTAAGGCTGCGAAGACCGCTGTTAAGGCGGAGGTCGTCGAACAGTTCAAGGGTGATAAGCAGATCATCTTCAAGTTCAAGAAGCGCAAGAACTATAAACGTACCCGTGGTCATCGTCAGAATCTCACGCGCGTGAAGATCGTTTCCGTCGGTTCTGAAAAAGCCGCGAAATAAGGAGGAGGGAATAGAATGGCACATAAGAAAGGTCAAGGCTCCATCCGTAATGGTCGCGACTCTCAGTCGAAGCGTCTTGGTTGCAAGCGTTTCGCAGGTGAGCAGGTCGGTCCTGGCGTGATCCTGGTTCGTCAGCGCGGCACGCGCATCCACCCTGGCGAGAATGTCGGTCGTGGCAAGGATGACACTCTGTTCGCTCTGTGTGAAGGTGTCGTTGAATACACCAAGGGTGTTCGTCGCAAGGTGCATGTTCGCCCTCAGGCATAACAGCCCCTCAAACGTGATCATCGAAGCCCTCTGCGCATAGCAGGGGGCTTTTTCGTTTAGAATGGATTCACTATGTTTATCGACAAAGTGCGCATACATGTGAAGGCGGGCGATGGCGGTGCAGGCTGCATGTCGTTTCGTCGCGAGGCTCATGTTCCTAAGGGCGGTCCTGATGGCGGCGATGGTGGCCGTGGTGGCAACGTGATCGTGCGTGCTGACGCGGGCGTTTCGACGCTGATCGACTATCGTTTCAAGCATCATTTCAAGGCTACGCGTGGAACTCACGGCAAGGGCTCCAAGATGCATGGTGCCAACGGCGAAGACCTTATTTTGAAGGTGCCCGTGGGCACGGTGGTGCGCGAATACTTCGAAGACACGAAAGAAGTGGGCGAACTGCTGGCAGACCTCACGCATGATGGTGAAGAGATCATCGTTGCGGAAGGTGGACCGGGTGGTCGTGGCAATACGCATTTCGTCACGCCTACCAGGCGCGCTCCTGCTTTTGCTGAACTGGGTGTTCCCGCTGAAGAGGGTTGGATCGAGCTTGAGATGAAGCTCATGGCCGATGCGGCGCTCGTAGGCGTTCCTTCGGCAGGCAAGTCATCGCTCATCGCGCGTATGTCCGCGGCTAAGCCCAAGATCGCCGACTATCCTTTCACCACGCTCGTGCCGAATCTTGGCGTGGTCAAGGTCCAGGATTACAGCTATGTGGTAGCAGATGTTCCAGGGCTCATCGAAGGAGCGCACGCGGGCAAGGGTTTGGGGCATGAATTCCTCCGTCATATCGAGCGGAGTGCTCTTATCTTGCATGTGGTGGATCTTTCGGGAGGCTTCGAAGGACGAGACCCTGTGGAAGATTACGAGATCATCAAGCGCGAGCTGGAACTCTATGCGCCCGAATTGGCGCAGCGCCCTTGCATCGTGGTGGGTAACAAGATCGATATGCCAGGCGCCGAAGAGGCTGCTAAGCGTTTGCAGGAAGTGGTGAAGAAGGACTCCATCGCACTTGCCGGTGGCGATGAATTCACTGAAAGCTCACTCAACCCGCGCGTGTTTTTGACCAGCACCGTTACTGGTCAAGGCATCGATGCGCTGATGGCAGCAACAGGTGGCGAGGTTCAGAAGTTGCGCGAACAGGCTCGTGCTGAACGCGAGGCGGAAGAGCATTTCGATCAGGTTTGGGAGCACAAGCGCCAGGAGCGTCGTCAGCAATACCAGATCACGCAGCTTTCAGAAGGCGTGTTCCGTGTGAGCGGTAAGCAGATCGAGCGCATGGTGATCCAGACCGATTGGGAAAACGATGAAGCTATCGCGTTTTTGCAGCATCGATTCAAGCGCCTTGGCTTGGATGATGCTCTTGAGAAGGCGGGCGCACGTGATGGGGACGAGATCCGCATCTTGGGATACGAATTCGAATTCGAGTCTGCGAAGATGCATGAAGATATGTATGGCGGCCTGGATCTGTAAGGCTGCTTTCAAGACCGCGGTGGCAGGCGATGTGGTCGTCTGATCGATAGGGGAGCTAGTGAGCGCATGACGCTTGAGCAGAAGAAGATACTGGTGGTGAAGATCGGGTCATCCACGTTGGTGAATAGCGAGGGTAGGCTCGATGGCGCCTATCTTTCTAGTTTGGCATTCCAGATCAGCGCGATCCGTGATGCGGGCTGGACTCCTATCATCGTGACCAGCGGTTCTATCGCTTGCGGCCTTGAAGCTTTGGATATGACCGAGCGCCCAAGCGACACCCCAACGCTTCAGGCGGCAGCTTCGGTGGGAACGAATATCCTGGTCAGCGCCTATGCGCATGCATTCGAGCGCTACAACATGCTCACTTCTGTGGTATTGATCACGCGTCAGATCACGGCCGATCGTGAACAATACCTTCATGTGCGCGACACCCTTGAGCGCCTGCTCGATCTGGGTGTGGTACCCATCATCAACGAGAACGATACGGTCTCGGTCGAACAACTTCGCTTCGGTGATAACGACACGTTGGCGGCTCTGGTCGCGTGCCTGGTGAAAGCGCAGCTTTGCGTGATCTTCTCCGATATCGATGGGTTATATACAGCTAATCCTTTCGAAGATCCAACAGCCACGCTGATCGAAGAGGTGGCTTCTATCACGCCCGAGCTGATGGCGGTAGCAGGCGGTTCGAGCTCGACAGTAGGTTCAGGTGGTATGATCACCAAGATCCGCGCAGCGCGCGTATTGATGGCGGCAGGCATCGACCTGGTCATCTGCAATGGACGCAATACTGATAGTTTGGTTCGCCTAACAGCTGGTGAACGGGTGGGAACGCGTTTCTCCCCGCTCGCAAAAGCCCACGATATCACGCCGAAGAAGCTCTGGATCGCTCTAGGCGATACGGCCAAGGGGGCGGTGATCGTGGATGAAGGCGCTCGGGAGGCGCTCGTTTCGCGCGGTTCATCGCTTTTGGCAGTGGGTGTGCGTGGCGTTGAGGGCAGCTTCGCGCGCGAAGATATCATCGATATCATCGACGGCAGCGGTCACATCATCGCGCGTGGCAAGGCAGGTGCGTCCTCATCTGAGGTGACCTTGGCGTGCGGCCGCAGCCAGAAAGAGATCAAGGGCAACGAATTGCTGGCGAATTTGGCTCAGCACCCGGTCGTTCATCGTGACGACCTGGTTGTTTTCGAATAGGGGATACCATGAGCGGACTAGCACGACAGGCAGCCGAGGCAGCCAAGCGCGCATCGAGCGCATTGGCACAAGCAAGCGAAGAGAAGCGCAACGAAGCGCTCTATGCTATGGCTATGGCGCTGCGCGAGCATGCGCCAGAGATCTTGGAAGCGAATGCCCACGACATGATCGCAGCGCGTGAAAAGGGTACTAGCGCGGGGCTTCTCGATCGCTTGATGCTCGACGATGCGCGAGTGGAGGCTATGGCCTTGGCGCTCGAATCACTTGCAGCGTTGAAGGATCCAACGCGCGTGGTGCTCGAAGAGCGCACGCTCTATAACGATCTGAAGCTCACGCGCATCACCGTACCGCTCGGCGTGGTGGCGATGGTCTACGAAGCGCGTCCGAATGTGACCGTTGATGCTGCAGGTATCTGCGTGAAGTCGGGAAACGCCTGCGTGTTGCGTGGTGGCTCGCTAGCCATTCGATCTGCCGTGGCGCTTGGCGAAGTATTGCGCGGTGCGCTTTCGCGCGTGGGGCTGCCCGAAGACTGCGTGGTGGTGATCGATTCGACCGACCGCGAGGTCACCGACGAACTGCTCACACTGCGAGACCTGGTCGACGTGCTCATCCCGCGCGGCGGCGAAGGGCTCATCCGCCATTGCATCGAGCATTCGCTCATTCCGGTCATCGAAACAGGCACGGGCAACTGCCACATCTATATTCACGAATCGGCCGACCTGGAGAAGGCCTACCCGATCGTGCTGAATGCCAAGACCCAGCGCGTAGGCGTATGCAATGCCTGCGAATCGGTACTGGTGGACAAGGCTATCGCGCAGGAGTGCTTACCTCGTTTGGTCGAGCTGCTCGCTGGTGCGGGTGTGCGCATGCATGGAGATGAAACGGTCTGCGATATTGCTGCACAGCAAGACATCACCGTAGAGCCTGCCACTGAAGCTGACTGGGGCAAGGAATACCTTGACCTGGAGATAAGCATCAAGACGGTCACTGGTCTTGAAGAAGCTATTGCGCACATCAACCACTATGGCACGAAGCATTCCGAGTCCATCATCGCCGAAGACAAGGATGCAGCCCACGCATTCGTCCGTCAGGTCGATGCGGCAGCCGTCTACATCAACGCTTCTACGCGTTTCACCGATGGCGGCGAATTCGGGCTGGGGGCCGAGATAGGCATCTCTACTCAAAAGCTGCATGTGCGTGGTCCGTTCGCGCTTGAGGCGTTGACCACTTACAAATACATCATCGAAGGTGAAGGCCAGGTGCGTGCCTAGTGCCCGTGATCAGTGAACGCTTCGATGATCTAGGCTTGGACGACCCGAGCAAGACCTATCGCCTTGGCATCATGGGCGGTACGTTCGACCCGATCCACATGGGTCATTTGGTGTGCGCCGAACAAGCACGCGATGCGCTCAAGCTTGATGGCATACTGTTCATCCCAGCGGGCAACCCCGTGTTCAAGAAGCACCAGAAGGTCACCGATGCTGCCCATCGTGTGGCTATGTGCAAGGCGGCAACGGCCGACAATCCATACTTCGATGTGAGCTCCATCGAAGCCGATCGTGCAGGTGATACGTATACGGTCGATACCCTACGCGCCATGCGCGATCATTTTCCCGACAACGTGAAGCTCTACTTCATCGCGGGTGCTGACGCGATCGCTACGTTGCCGCAGTGGCGTGATGCGCGCGAACTTTCGAAGCTCGCAAGCTTCGTAGGGCTCAATCGTCCGCGGAGCGCGAACTTGCGCAGTCCTTCCATCAACCAAAGCTTGCGGGAGGCGGGTTTTCGCACGCTCTTTGTCGAAGCACCGCTCTTCGAGCTTTCTTCAAGCGATATTCGTAAGCGCATTTTGGCAGATAGATCGGTCCGCTACCTTATTCCGCCGGCGGTTTTGGAGTATATTAGCTCTATTGGACTCTATGGAGATTGATATATGACCATCGACGCAAGCTCATTGCAACCATTGGAAGATGAGACCCGAAGCGATTCGGATGGATCGTTGCGTGCGCGACATGCTCGCTCGAAGGTATTGCCTACCTATCACGAAGATTCGGGTGAGTACGTTTCTGATGCAGCTTCATCAGGAGGGTTCCCTGCGATCGATCTGCCATCGATCGAGGATGTGGATGATGGCGAAGACGAGGATGACCCTCATGCTACCGAACCTATTCCGCGCGTTCAGGCTGACCGTGTAGCGACGCTCGGTTCTTCGGTCACGTCCACGGGTGATTCCGAACACGAACCGATAGCCATCGAAAATGCGGGCAAGAAGGACGTGAAAGCGTACCTTAGCTCGAGCAATTTCAAATGCGTGAGCGCTCGTGATCCTGAAAAGCTCTCTGAATATGCTTATGCGCCTACTGATAAGGGCTTCATCCTCTCAGTGGAGAAACCGCTGGGCAATACGAATTACAAGCGTATGAAAGCGCTGCTCAGACGCCGCGTGAAGCCTTCGCGCTTCGTGCATAGTGTGGAGGTTTCGGAAACAGCCGAGAAGATGGCATTGGCCTATGGTGTCGATCCGCGCGTAGCGCGCATGGCTGGCCTTTTGCACGACTGGGATAAGGCGCTCTCACCAAAGCGCCTGCGCGATCGTATCGCGCATTATGGGCTCGACATCGATGGCCCCACACAGATCAACATGCCTCAATTGCTCCATGGACCCACGGCAGCTGTGGTGCTCGCTGATGAATTCCCTGAATTCCCTGCCGAGTTGTTCCAGGCTATCGAGCGCCATACGGTGGGTGGCATTCACATGACGCCGCTCGATATGATCGTGTTCTGTGCTGATAAGCTCGAACCGAGCCATGACGTGCCAGTCTATCGTGAACTTTACGACCAGATCGGTGTGATGGATCTGGAGGATATCTTCATGGCGGTGCAGCGTGAGGGGCTCACGTATCTGCTTCGCATGGGTCGACCGCTTGATGTTCATGCGGTCGAGGTTTGGAATTATTACTGCGCCCAGCAACAACGCGACGGCGATTAAGGAGCTTCAAGATGACCGAAAGACTATCTGCGCGTCAGTGCGCGCTGATCGCCGCGAAGGCTGCTGATGAGAATAAGGCCACCGATATCATGGTGCTGGAGGTGGGAGAATTGGTCGATGTGACCGAATACTTCGTCATCGCAACAGCCCGCAATACGCCCCACGTAGGTGCCATCCTGGAAGCGATGGAAGATGCGCTGCGCATCGAGGCGAAGGTGAAGCCTATCTCGCGCGAAGAGACCAAGGACCATACCTGGGAGCTGCTCGATTACGGCGATTTCGTCATCGATGTGTTCCAGCCTGAAGCGCGTGAATACTATCGTTTGGAAACGCTCTGGAATGATGTGCCCATCGTTGATCTGGCTGAAGCGGGCATCGAGCATCCTGAATATTCCGAGCGTATCGCTCAGCTCGTGCAAAAGATGGAGGAAGCGGCTCAATAACCACCCAGGGTGCGGCGACTGCAAGGTAAGGGCAAGGGGAAGGCTCTCGGATTCACCCGTTTCGCTGTTCGCCTTCGGCTCATGCGCTGCACTGCCTCATGTTTTATTGACACGAAGGAACCCTTGCGGGTTCCTTCTGTTTTTCAAGTTAGTGTTCAGAGTGAATCTACGACCCTTCCCCTTGCCCTTACCTTGCAGCCGTAGCACTGTGCACGGTTTTTGGGCTAAGAAATGGGGACGGGTTCAATTCTGTCCGGGACAAAATGGGGACAGGTAAAATGTTAGCTTTTGAGGCCGATGTCGTTGAAATAGTCCAGCCAGCGCTCGAAGGATTCGTCGCTGATGGCGTGCTCCATTTGGCAAGCCTCTTCTTCGGCTACTTCAGGACTCAGACCGATACGCTTCACTAAGAATGCGGTGAGCATCTCGTGGCGCTTCAGCACAGACTGGCCGTATTCGTATCCTTCTTCAGTGAGCGTGATGTCACCATAAAAAGGCTGGTCGAGCAAACCTGCTGCTTTCAAGCTGGTTATCGCTTTCGATACTGAAGCTTTAGAAACACCCATCTTCGTTGCTACGTCGACCGAACGCACTGGTTGGGTGGGCGAACCGCCCAGCATGACGATGGCTTCTAGGTAATCTTCATGAGACATCGAGACTTTTTCTGCGCTCATGGTCTTTCTCGCTTTCAGATCAGCACGCTCGAGGAAGGGGAGGAACCTATCTTCCCGAAGTTCGAGCACTGCTTCGAAGAGTGGGTCGTTAAGTGTTCATTGAATAGTATACTGATTAACTGCATTGACACCTATTAAGGATCACAGATGACCAACAATCTCTATATCGATACGCGCGGCAACGTCAAAGACCCCATCAGCTTCACTGAGGCCATCGTAAAAGGCCTGGCGCAGGGCGGAGGATTGTTTGTTCCGGAGTCGCTCCCTACGTTCACGCTCGATCAGATCGTGGAACTGGCGAAGCTGCCGTATGCGCAGCGCGCTGCTAAGGTCTATCAAGCATTCGATACCGATCTGGATGACCAGACCATTGAGCGCTTGATGGCAGCGACCTATGGCGATGCGTTCGATACCGAAGAGATATGCCCGATCACCTCGCTCGATGATGATACTCACGTGCTCGAACTGTGGCATGGCCCCACCAGCGCATTCAAGGATATGGCGCTTCAGTGCTTGCCATATTTCTTCAGCGAGAGTGCAGCGCAGCTGCGAGAGAAGGGCGTGATCGACAACACGTTCCTCATCCTGGTGGCCACTTCGGGCGATACGGGCAAGGCGGCGCTCGAAGGCTTCAAGGACAAGGAGGGCATCCAGATCGCGGTCATGTATCCCGATGGCGGTGTGAGCGATATCCAGTACAAGCAGATGGCCACGCAAGGTGGCAGTAATGTTGACGTGTGGGCGGTCACGGGCAACTTCGATGATTGCCAGACGGGCGCGAAGAACGTCTTTGATGATGAAGCCTTCAACCAGAGGCTGATGGACGAACATAAGGTCGCGCTCTCCAGCGCGAACTCGATCAACTGGGGCCGTTTGTTGCCGCAGGTTGTCTACTATATCTCTACCTACGGTACGTTGGTAGAGCAGGGCAAGATCAAAGCGGGCGACCCCATTGACGTGTGCGTCCCTACGGGCAACTTCGGCAACATCTTGGCTGCATGGTACGCCAAGCAACTGGGTACGCCTATCGATAAGCTCATCTGCGCGAGCAATGAGAATCGCATCCTCACGGACTTCATCACCACGGGTACCTACGATATTCGCGACCGCGAATTCATCCTTACGCCATCGCCTTCGATGGACATCCTGGTCTCTTCTAATGTGGAGCGTCAGCTCTTCGAGCTTTCGGGTCGCAACAGTGATGCCATCGCGCAATGGATGAAGGATCTGAAAGAGAACAAGTGCTTCACCATCGATGATGTAACGCGCGAGAAGCTGCAGGCTGAATTCAAGGCCGGTTCGGTCGATAGCGAGACATGCCTTGAGACCATCAAGGAAACACTCGAGGCTCACGACTATTTGGTCGATCCGCACACGGCGGTTGCGGTGAAGGTTGCGCAGCAGCAGCGTGGCGAAAACCCGGTGGTCATCGCATCAACAGCGCACTGGGCGAAGTTCGGCGATAACGTGTACAAGGCACTCCATGGTTTGAAGTCCACTGATGAACTGCCTGCTGAAGTTGCGGCGCTCACTGGCTGCCAGTTGAATGAACTGATCGCCAAAGAAACAGGTCATGCGAACATCCCGCAAGGTCTGGCAGAGCTTGACCAGAAGCCTATCCGCTTCACCACGGTGATCGAAGGTACGACCGATGCTATCGAGGCGGCGGTCGAAGGTTTCACGAACTAGAGCAGGGTCGATACTCACAAGAAAGGACCAAAACGATGATAGAAGGAAATCTTGGACTCCTGGTTATCCTTGGCTCGATCTGCGCGGTTGCGATCATCGGCCTTCTTGTATGGTTCTTGGTGCGCTCCATCGGACTGATGGACAACGTCCGCTATTTGGCAGATGTTGCGCAGGCAGAAAACCCTGATGTGCCGTATCGCCAGACGAACAGCATCGTCACCATCATGGTCATCATCGCGGTGGTGTTCCCCTCGCTCATCACGCTGGGCGTATTCATCTTCAACATCACCTCGATCTTCGCGTTGGGTAATGCGCTCGATACTGCGCTCGATCCTTCAGCCACGGTGAACTAAGTGAACTAACGCGCGCTCGCATTGCGGCTGAGCGCAATCAGAGCATCTTCACCGAGATGGTTATCTCGAATTGCTGACCGTCCTTCCCTGAACAAACGTGACGAGAGGTCACGCCATTTCCACCTTGGCCTGAACCATCAGATTGGGTCTGTGGTGCTACGTTCATGGGTATCTCGTCATCTTCGAAGTGGTGCAAGCAGCCAAAACATACATCCATATCGATGAAGCAGACCGAGCCGCATATGGGGCAGGTCTTGTATTCTGCTGTGGGAGGATCGAGCTGGGCTTGCGCTGGTACTGGGTGTTCGCCAGGATAGCTTCCATGGATCACTTTCATAGGGACTCCTTTGTATCTTGTGGAACGATGAGCAATGATCAAGGCCGGCTCACTTCGGGTGGCGCCAAGCGAAGGTGGTCGCCTGAGGAGAACCAGTGATCGTTCTCGAATACTGCTGGCATCTCGAGCACGCCACATGCATTATTGCAGGAACGTTTGGTCCCAGGTGGAACTGCGCGTTCGGAATGGATGACGATGCCACGCTTGTCGAAGAATGCCACGTGGATGGGGTAGCGCATACCGTAGGTGTGGATACTGTGGCAGGGCGCTATCATGAGCAGTTGCGGCCGAGGCGGGCTCCCTAGCAGTCCGCGCATGCGCTTGAAGAACGAACTTGCAACCTTGATCTTCGGAAAGAGGGGCACTTCTCCTTCGATAGGCCATGCTGTGCGCTGGTCGGCGCGTGGAGGGTGTGATCTTCGAGAGCGTTTGATGGTCGGGCTCTCGGCTGTTGAGCTTCCTTTCGAAGTAGCGGTGTGAAAGACTGTGGGGTATGTCATGATTCCTCCTTCGTTCTCGATCATTCAGGATCGATGATGTTCACGATGATGACGGTCTTGCTGTCGATGGAAAGATATTGCAGCACGAGCCAACGATAGAGCCCTTCGGCCTTAGCGAAACTTTGAATGGTTCGATCGCTGGATTCGAGAGGGCACCATCCTTTGGATGTGAGGTTTTCAGTACAAAGCTCTTGAGCCTGGTCGCAGGATCCTTCGAAGGTGAAGCTGATGGTGGAGCCTGAAACGTAAGCTTCTTCGAAGTCGCATGCGTCTAGGGCTTCTGTCGCAAAAGCGTGGGGAAGCTCGGTGTTCAAAGGAATATCGAAAAGGGTTCGCGCTACGCTCACCACGTCGTCTTCCTTGCCTTCAAGCAGGCTGTCCAGTCCTTCGGTCTGTTCGTTCGAGAAGCTTTCGGTAGGAAGAGCGTTCGATAGGTTCGCGTCATCGGTTGCGCGGGCGGCGTCGATCCCGCAGCATAGGCCAAGGGCGATGAGCAGCAATGCGAGCGCTATTCCGATCTTGTTGAAGGCTTGCTTGGTCATAGGAACACTCCTGGCTTGTAGCTATCAACGGTCATCTCTACGATGTGTTCGATCGGCGGGAGTGCTACGCCGAAGACTTGGCGCAGCGGGTAGGCACCGAATACAGTGGGCGTGTAAGCAAGCGTTCCGCGATAGGTGGTCAGACCGCTGTCCTGGGCCCCTGAGTCTACCGTGCATTCGAGATAGTCCTTTTCCTGGTACGGTTCAAGTTCGGCGGCTATCTGAGCACAGATCTGGCCTGCCGCCTGTTCGCTCGCGGGCGAGGGAGCGTATACGCACACTGATTCGCGGAAGATGCGATCGAAAGAAGAGCATTGCGCTAGGAACATGATGCTATTGAAAGCCACTAATGCGATCATGAGCATCACGGGGAACATGACTGCGAACTCTATGGTCATCTGCCCTTTTGTTCCTGTATCGCAGTGCATTTCCCTCGACCGTGCAAAGGGTTGTCGAGAAGTTACTGGCCTTCGCGTGATCGCGCCGCCACCATGCGCCCGTACGTAATCTGTTCGTTGGCGCGCCACAAGAACGCGTGCAGCACGAGCGCGCATCTGTTTCGAATCGAGCCTCATTGCCACCTCCGTCCATGAACGAAGGAAGATACCGCCTGATCGAGCGCAGAAAATGCCTCATGGATCGAGTTGGTTGCTGCATCTTTGATGGATTGTGGTAGCGACACGGTGATAGGGATCTCGAGGGATCCTTGCACGATCTGGATGGTCGCGATCTCTATGGTGAAATCAGCATCGTCGATAGCTCCGGTCACTGCACCTTCGGCTTGCGAGAGCGTGTAGGAAAAAAGCTCACCAATGGAATTGCGACCTAGGCTTGACTGCTTCACTTCGACCAGTTGCGCGCCGAAGTTGGTGTCATCAGCGCGTGCAATATGAATCGTGTTCACGAGAACAGCCTTCTGAGGTGAAAGATCCGTAGGCTGAAGTCCGAGATCACCGAGCACGGTCTCGAAGCTTTCCGCGGCCCATTGGCCAAGCCCACTTTCGCTAGCCAGTGGTATCGCATCGATGGCGTTTCTCATGCCTTCACCAAGCGCACTCTGACCTTCTCCATATCCCTTGAGCAAGCATGACCATAGATCGAGGGCTACATTGGCGACACCGCCTCCCATTCCGGCTTCAGCATATCCATCCAGGATGCTATTGATCGCGGTCTTGCCGCTTTCAGTTGATTCGGGCAGCAGGGTAGCGCCTGACATGGCAGCGCGAGTCCGGAATTCTCCTGGACTATCTACAAAGCGCGAAAGAAAGCTCGACTGGCCAGGGTCGGTGGTCACCACGAAGGCGATCGCACCATATTTTCCTGGTGGATCGATGGTGATCCGCGCACCCTTCACTTCTTCAAGGGCTTTCGCGATGGTATCGATCAGTCCTTGCGCTCTTTCTTTTAGGGCGCTCGATCTCTCATCGAGCTTCTTGCGCTCCTCTTCGTAGCTTTGTGCTAGTTCGGCTACTTTGCGGTAATGGTATTCGAACCCGTTATCGATCGAGCTCGAAGCAGCGGCAACGCTTCCCATGCTGGAAGTTGTGAACTCGCAAGAAGGGCAGGTCTCGAAAGCGCTATTTTGGTCAGCTTGCGCAATAGAGCCGCGCCCCTCTTTGGTACTTTGGATATAAGTCGGGCAGCCATCGTAGGCGTGCATCATCTTCTTTCCTGACGCAGCGATAGAGATAGGGTAGCGACTTTCGGTATAGAGAACGGTCTGCTTCATCTCTTCGGTGTTCTTAGGCAGGAGCGGGAAGTAGGCATCGAAGCTTTCAGACGTTTGGTTCACGTAGCCTTTCTCGAGTTCGCTCGAGGCATATTGATAGAAACGCTTGCGCAGGGACGATCGTGCTCGTTCAGCAACAGACGAGGTGTTCGCCACTTCGATCTGAGCGCGAGTGCGGTAATAGGTTCGTGCTCGCTCGAGGGGCACTTCGAAATCCCAGGTCTCCGATGAGGAATAATAAGGGTTATCTGCACCCGAAAGATGGGCGAGGTTCTTCGCGCGTTCATACATGCAATAAGCACTTTCGCTGCCGCTGTCGTATCGGTAGGCTGCTTCCTTGATGGCGTTGGCCTCGTGGGCAGCATCTTCAGCTTCTAGACCAAGCTCGGCGAGCATGGTCTGGGCCTCTTCGACCGCTTCGAAAGCTTTGTCAGTGAGGCTGTGATCTTGTTCTTCGAGCGGGTCGGTCTGCCACGGGACCAAGATCGCAACACCTGTATAAGCTGCGCCCGATCGTACGTTGGAATTACCACCTATGACGCTTGCTGCCTTAGCCGAAGCCGCCAAAGGCAAGATGACCTTCAAACGCTCGAGTGCGTCTTGAGCTCTTTGGGTGAAGTTTCGCTGAGTTTCTCTCAGCTTCTGCGCAGCTTTCATGAGCGATTCGGAAAATGAGGCAGTGACCGGTGTGCAAGCAGCGGCCACGCCCAAGCCCAAGCAACAGAGCGAAGAGAGCGAAAGGGAGAGTGCGATAGCATCGCAAAGCGTAGCAACCACGCAGTATTCACCTACAACGTTCTCGGCAGCAAGGGCTGCGGCATCAGCCACTTCTTGGATATCGCTCGAGACGGAGCTCACTTCATAGACTTGCGCTGAGGTGAATATGAGCGCAAGGGTGATGAGAAGGGCAAGCGCGACCCCTACGGTCGAAAAGCCGTCTTCGTCATGAAGGATATGTTCAAGATTGTCTAGGAATCGTTCCATCGTTCTATCCATTGCGTCGGGTCGGAGCCGATCGGGTTGTTCTGTACCCAGGTGGCTTTGGTGGTGGTCTCATGCGTGACCTTCAATACGAAATTGCCTCTTTCGTTGAGCAGCCCGAGCGCAGCTAAGCCAAAGTCGAACAGGGGAAGAGGCCTCACCTCATTCGAGATCTGGACCAGGACCCCGTTCGAAGTTTCGTTGCCCTCGTAATAGACATTCCATGTGCAGAGTGGGTCATGTACGTGGAAGTTCTCCTGCTGAGGAACGGCTGAAAGCTTGCGTTTTGCAAAGCCCTCGACCGCTTCGGCGTTCTGCTCCAGCAGTGATTCCGTGGCAACGATGCGACAGGTTTCAGCAGCTGCGCCTTGCATCACCAGGTAGGTGTAGAGCAGGATGCCAGGCTGGATCAGCAACAGCAGACAGAGCAGGATCATGGGGATCATGAAGGCAGCTTCAACGGTTGCTTGTCCAGATTGCCGCACGTAGGCACACCCTGAAGTTAGACGCTCATCACATCCTTCACGGTGTCGAAATCCACATCCTCGATGGCATGGGATGAAGCGCGCAGAGCATGCTCGACGATCTGCCCTTCTTCGAGGAAGGAATGCAGTGCACCTAGTGCGATGACGAGCGCTAAGAACCCTGTGAGCACGATGGCGTACTCTACGCTTGCTTGGCCGCATTCGGGATCGTTCTGCTTGCGGGAAGATGCGCACATCACAGTCCGTTTATGCCGCTTGAGATAGCATCCCAAAGCTCTTGGATCTTGGGCCTGAACAGCGTGATGGCGATGATGGCGATCACTACGAGCACACCGACCAAGATCGCGTATTCGGTCGTGCCTTGTCCTTTTTCCTGTACCCAAAGATTGATCGCTTTCTTGGCGAGCTCCTGGTGTTTTTGAGAGATCCATTGTCTTGCGGCGTTGAACATAGTATTTCCTTTCTTGTTCGGGTCTTAGAATCCAGATATCAATTCCAACAGCACTGGGCCGAGGATAAGGATGAGCATGGCGGGAAGAATGAGCGTGCCGATAGGAATGAGCATCTTCACGGGCGCCTTGGCTACGCGCTCTTCAAGCTTGGTCTTACGAGTCGCACGTATCTCGGCGCCGGCGTTGCTGAGCGTTTCAGCGAGCGAGGTACCGAAACGCAGCGCACGGATGATGCTTTCCATGATTCGTTCGAGCAGGCTCGAGTCATAGCTTTCCGCAAGCGTGCGCAATCCTTCTTCGCGGGTGATGAGCCCATGGTTCCATTGGGTCTGCAGGAGAGCGCAGAGACGACTGAGCCCGCCAGAGAAGTACTGGCAATAGAATTCGAGCGATCTGTCGAAGCTCAATCCACTGCGTAGGCCGAGCACCAGCACTTCGATGAGCTGGGAGAGTTCTTGCTCTACCACGGATGCTCGCGCTTCGATCTCCTGCTTGAGGGCTGCATGAAGTGCCTGAAATCCCAAGATGAAGCCTGCTACGCAGAGGATGCCTGCGAGCATCTCCGAGAACAATGCGCCGATAGCAAGGCCTCCAAGCGCTCCGCCAAGAGCAAGGTTGCGTCGTGTTCGCCCGCAGCCTTCCAAGTTCACGCTACCAGCAAGACCTGCTTTGGGGAGCATTTCTGTGAGCGCGTCTGCCCGTAACAGCCAGAACTTGCCTACGGGCTTTCGTGCTTCATCGGCGGGAAGTGAATTTTTGATGGCTTGCAAGAGCACACTTCGGTACACGCCCCGAACTTCGAGAATCCTTTGGTCGATCCGCGTGTGCTGATCCGCCCCTGCTTGCAGCCGATAAGCTCGCGCGATCCTCTGCTCTTCGTGTTTTGCAAGCCCCCAGTAACCGAGCGCTGTGCCCGCAATAGATGCGTTCGTGATGCCGAGGATGATCATCGCGGTCTCCATCAGGCCACCTCCACGTGCAGGATCTTTCGTACGAGCACGATGCCGATCGCTTGCATGGCGATAGCGGCGCAGAGCAATAGGATGCCGATGGTGCTGGTGAAGAAGGGGTCGAGGAAGCCTTCAGAGATAAGAGAGAAGATACCGATGAGCACGAAGGGCATGATCGTGACGATCTGAGCAGAGAGCTTTGCTTGTGCGGTCTGCGTTTGGAGCAGTCGTTTCAGCTCGAGCTGGTCGCTCACGGACTGGCGTACTACTTCGAGCACCTGAGAGAGGCTACTACCAGTGCGGTGTTGGATCTCGAGTGCGGTGGCAAGAAAGAATAGCTCAGGTTCGTTGGTCTGGTGCTTGAGCACTTCAAGCGCTTCTTCGACGGTGCCGCCTGCATTGATCACCGCAGCGGTTCGCAAGAAGACTTGCTTCAGGGGACCTTCCAGGTCTAGCGCTACTTGATCGAAGATCTGGGGGAGCGAATAGCCTACGCAAAAGCATGCATTCATACCCTGGAGCGCAGCGGGCAATTCTTCGCGTAAACGCGTCTTGTAGAGCTCCTGCTGTTTGGTGACCCACGTGTTCAAGGCGATGATCGCCAAGAAGATGGCGGTGATCGCGAATACCCAAGATCCCGAAAGGAGCATTCCTCCTGCAAACAGGATGATGGATATGCCAACCATCAAGCTTGCGAGCGAGGTGGTATAGGTGGTGACCCCTCGTTCTGCCAGGGTGGTTCGAATGTTGCCCAGGAATCGTTCTATAGCAGGGACCTTCACGAGCGCTCGGGCGAGCGGTTCGAATGGACGGATACCATTGCGCAGAAGGTAGTGCATACGAGAGCTTTCTGCGCCTGAGAGCAATGCGGCTTCAGATAGAGTGCGAGAGTGCGTGAGCGCATTCGCGAGCCACATGCACAGGCAAGCTGCCGCGAAGAACGCTGCAACGAACGCTATTCCGCCGATGATACGCGTTGTTTCCATGATTCAACCTCTTCAAGGGTGGCAATGCTGAAGGTGGGCAGCGAATCGACCCAGGTGGGTATTTGTTTCCAGATGCCAGGTTCGCTCCAGAGCGGACGCTGGAAGTAGTCGAGCGTGGTGCATTGTTTGGCTGCAGGATCGTAGTAGTATCCCACTATGTCGCTGAGGTAGCGTTTACCGTTCGGGTCGCGCTTGGTCTGCACTACCAGGTCGAGCGCTTCAGCGATCTGCAGCTCGACCACCTCTACGGGTAGGTCCACGCCATAGCGCACCATGGTGGTAAGACGACTGATGGCTTCTTTGGGCGAATTAGCATGTAGCGTAGTGAGCGAACCATCGTGACCGGTATTCATGGCTTGGAGCATATCGAGGGCTTCGCTGCCGCGACATTCGCCTACTACTATGCGATCAGGTCGCATGCGCAGGGCATTGATGACCAGGTCTTTGATGGTCACTTCGCCGAAGCCTTCGATATTCTTCGGTCGCGCTTCAAGGCGCACTACATGTGGATGAGTGGTGAATCGCAGTTCGGCCGAGTCTTCGATAGTGATGATGCGCTCACCTTCCGAGATGCACGAGGATAGAGCATTGAGCAGCGTGGTCTTGCCACTTCCTGTGCCTCCTGAAACGGCGATGTTGCAGTGATTCTGTACGGCCCAACGCAAGAACATGAGCGTATCGCCATCGAACGATCCAAGCTCGGCCATGTCTTCCAGTGAGAAGAATTGCTCGCGGAATTTGCGTATGGTAAGGATGGGTCCGTCGAGTGAGAGCGGGGGAATGATGGCGTTCACGCGATGACCTTGTTCGAGGCGTGCGTTGACCATGGGTGATGTTTCGTCTACACGTCGACCTAGAGGGCTGATGATGCGATCGATGAGCGCATAGACTTCGCTGCTGTCACGAAAACAGCTAGACGATTCGTGAAGCACGCCATCGGCCTCGTAGAACAGTGACCTTGTGCCATTGACCATGATCTCGGTGATGCGACCATCAGCCAATAATTCTTCAAGTGGCCCTAAGCCGAATACGCTGTCGAGATAGCGGTTGGTAAGGGTCTCTCGTTCTTGGACGGTCTTGCCTATCCATGGGCGTTCTTCGAATACGCGTGTGCAAACATGGTTGATCTCGTTGCGTGCTTGTAAAGGGTTGCGAGCGATCATGGTGCCCATATCAAAGGAAGAAAGATGTTGCTGCACCCCTTCGCGCAATTCTTCGAATTCCTTGTCGAGTACAGAAGAGGTATGCGTAGTAGGGACCGCTTCGATGATGCGATCTTTATGTTGATTGGCTTGTTGGGCTCGATTGACCCTTTCGAGCAGCGACATGATCCCTCCTTTCTTGAGGGCTGATCAGGAATAGGAAAACGATGCGGTTGCGCACTGGATTAAAAGCATGCTGCACGGCGCTTTTGCCGGGCGCGTAATTTCGCCTTTACGTTGGTTGGCCCGAATCTCTCAGGCGTTGCAACAGTGGGTTCGTTAGTTGGTGCAAGGGATGGTTTCGCACGCTGGAAGACGGTCTCTTTCAGAAGAGATTCGACGCTTGCGCAGAAGGGGTTGTTGAGCTTGGCAAGCTTGTGCGCCATACCCGCGCCGAGTAATTCACCCACTTCTGCGCCGCCGTCCCTGATCTCATGAACTTTCGCTCCCTTCAGTGCGCAGGAAACATCGAGCGCGCTCAGTAAGGATCTCTTCGAGCAGAAGTTCAACAGATAGGAAAACGAAGTAGTAGCGATGCCGCAACGTGCGCACAGATCAAGGGCGTGGTTGCACGCACGTATCGAAGAAGGCCGTTGGTCGAGCAAGAAGAAGACATGGTTGGAAGCTTCGAGCAGTTGGATCTGTAGATCGGACCAGAAAGATGCGGTGTTCACCACGATCAGGTCGAAATGGGGTTTCAGATAGCCAAGCAGCTCTGCGATCCTGCTCTCTATCAATTCGGAATGTTCTAATCGTGCAGGAGCAGAGAGCAGCGCTGGCCAGGTGTCCACCTTGAGCAGTGTTTCGATCTGTTCCGGGCGCATGAGGATATCGCTCGTGTCAAGAGGGTGCTTGTAGCCAAGAAGGTATTGCAGGTCGCCGAACTGGAGATCCGCATCGAGTATGAGCGTGCGGAATCCCTTGTTCTGAGCTAGTAGAGCGGTAAGCACTGAGACACTGCTCTTGCCCGTGCCGCCGCTACCACTCACGATGGATACGATGTTGGCACCTTCTTCGGTCGTGGAGAGGGTTTTAGGCTTACTGCCAGAAAGCGCGTTGTTCGCAGGAGTCTCGATGGATGTTGTTGCAGACGCATGGGTAGGAACGGGCATAGGTGCAGATGTCAGCTCAGGAGTTGGTGTGGCTGCTGATGCTGTCGTTGGGGTAGGTGCATAGGTTTGGGCAGGTGCGGTCGCTGCCATGCCGAAATCCATACGCTTGGGGATATCTGGCAGCGAAGGAGACTGTTCGGATCGGGGTATTGGTGTTTCTTCGATCTCTACCGTGGGGAGTGGGCCGGTATCCTGCGTACGGTCACGTTCGATACGCTGCACGGTCACGTGAGGAGAGGGCGTTGCAGGGGTGTACGAAGCTTCGATCGAATCTGCGGCGTTCATACGCTTGCGCGCGGCATAAAGATGTGCGAATTCGCCTTTTCCGCAGATGGGAACGATGCCTGCATTCTGACAACGGCTCATATTCGATCCAGAAGGCGAAGAGAGGAACAAGCGGATGTTGTTGCACGCATTGTCCTTCTTCAGCGCAGCGGCCAAGTTGATGCCATCCACTGAATCGCTCGAGACCACCCAGGTCTCATCAACGGCGTGCTCACGCAAGTACTGGCGCGCGATGAGCGCATCGGCGAAGGCAACGAGCCAGGTCTGATCTAGGATGCGCTCTCCTTTTAAGCCAAGACCGCTTGGGTTTCGTAGGCATTCTGAATCAGCGCAAAGGGCGATCTTCTTGTTCATGTTCTGATTCTCCTTACCAGGTGAGAGGGTGGGCTGAAGTGTTCGAAAAGCTTGTTTGCGCATGGTTGATCCTTAATCATCGGCAGTTGGGGAATTTGCAGTGGTGCTGGCAGAGCGTTCATTGCTGGCCTCGCTGCTGTCTGCAGCTTGCCCTGCATCGTTCTCAGCGAACGCAGAAGCAGCTGGCTTAGCTGATGGGAGCGTGAAGTAGATCTCCATGGATTGTGAAGCGGCCACGAATTCCTGGCTTTTCTCAGGTTCTACTGCAAGGGTCACCCAGGTGATCTTCGAGCGCGAAGAGCTCTCTTCGCTGCCAGCACTGGTCGCAAGCACTTCAAGATTGCGGCCTAAACAGGTGGTCTTGCTACCGGTGGCGTATACGTCTACCTTGCTCCCTGCATTCAGGCTGCCACCAACCGCCTGCACGTCATCAACTGGAAGCGCGATAGCTACGAGCCCTGCGGGAATATCGAGCTCTTTGGTCTCGTTGTTGAAGCGGCTATTCGATACCACTTCACCTTGCAAGATGAGCGAAGTAGCTTGCTTGCCTTCAGCGTCATCAAGGCTAAGGAGCGCGTCTTCGGGTAGAAGATCGCTCAGCCAGGTCTTCGTGGTGCAATTCGAGGGACTGAGCGTTTCGCCCGGATGAATGGTACGCGTGGCCACTAAGACCTCAACCTGTTCACCTCCATAGCGTTGAAGTGCTTCATTGCGCTTGGAGTCGGCTTCGGCATAGACCATCTCGGTGTAGAGGAAGACGCACACCGCGCATGCGAGCCCACAGACGATTCCGCATATCAACAGTCGTTTCTTCATAAGAGCCCTTTCGGTCGGTTCCTTCATTGTGAGAGTCGGACCTTAATGAAATTTGAAGAAAAACTGATGTCATACTTAGATATAACTCACATAAATTTGAAATCTCGAGGTCATAGGCTTAAAAGGAAGGGCAAGGAGTCGAGTGATCCGAGGGAAACGATAAATTAGGTATTGCAGAGCGCAAGACTGTGCTATCATACGAACAAATGTTTGTTTTCGATCTAAGGATCTTGAATGCAGCCTGTTGAGCGCATCATATTAGGTATCGACCCCGGGCTTGCGAATACTGGTTGGGGTATCGTGCACCAGAGCGGCCCACGTATGACCTGTGTGGCTTATGGTTGCATCTCCACCAGTTCGTCCTCTTCACTCTCTCTTCGCTTGCGCAAGATCTATGAACAGATAACGGCTGTGGTACAGCGCTTTCAGCCAACCTGCGTGGGTATCGAGACCGTGTGGTTCGGGCAGAACATCACGGCAGCCTTCGCAACGGGGCAGGCGCGTGGTGCGGCATTGGTAGCATGTGCCAGTGAAGATATCTGCGTGGAGGAATTTTCGCCCAGCCAGATCAAGCTGGCTATCGTGGGTACGGGTAGCGCCGAAAAGGAGCAGGTCCAATACATGGTGAAGCAGGTGCTGGGGCTCGATAGGATCCCATCGCCCGACCATTCTGCTGATGCGTTGGCTGCGGCGATCTGCTTCGCGACTCATGCGCTCGATGGCAGGCGGCTGAAGCGCGCTTCGGGACAATAGACGTTAGACCGCAAAGTGACAGGCATCGTGTCGATGGGCATCATGCATCATGTCGGTGGCATTTTATAAGTAAGGAAACACTACGCAATGATCTCGTTCATCAAAGGAAGCTTGGTCTCGACTAACGAAGAGGGTGTCGTCATCGAAGTGAATGGCATCGGGTACCGCGTGTCCATGTCGCTCATCTCCATCTCGAAGCTCGGCACCATCGGGTCGCAGGTGCAGGTGCTCACGTATATGTATGTGCGCGAAGATGCGCTTGTCCTCTATGGCTTCATCGACGAAGAAGAGCGTGCGCTGTTCGAGCGCCTCATCACCATATCGGGCGTGGGTCCGAAGGTGGCGCTTTCAGCGCTTTCACGTTTCGAACCACAACAGCTCATTGGTGCCATCGTGGCGCAGGATGTGGCTGCTGTTCAGAAGATTCCTGGGGTTGGCAAGAAAACAGCTCAGCGAATTGTTCTAGAATTGAAAGATGTTCTGGCTCAGGGTGCGATAGGTCCGCTTTTCGCTCCTGCAGAGCCTGATACCCAATCGGTCAGCGCAGCAACTGATGCATTGCTCTCCATGGGCTTCACGTCAGCTGAGGCGGAACTGGCACTCAAGGGTGCGCCTGAAGGTGCGAATGATTCAGAGCTCTTGCGCTATGCGCTCAAGCGCTTAGGAGAATAGGGAATACGTGGCAGATCTTTTCGAAATAGAGAATCTTCTATACGACGCATCGTCTGATGATGGTCAAGCGCCTTCTGCGCGTATGGCCTCGGTCGATCTGCAAGAAGAAGATCTGGTGCTCGATCGTTCGCTGCGCCCGCAAAAGCTCGATGAATACATCGGCCAGCCGAAGGTGAAGGAAAGCTTGCTCATCCTTATCGAAGCGGCACGCCAGCGCAAGGATGTGGTCGACCACATCTTATTCTCGGGCCCTCCGGGTCTTGGTAAGACCACGCTTGCGAGCGTGGTTGCTAATGAGATGGGCACGCGCATCAAGGTTACCAGTGGCCCAGCCATCGAACGCACGGGAGACCTGGCTGCGATCCTCACGAATCTTGAAGAGGGCGATGTGCTCTTCATCGATGAGATCCACCGTCTTAACCGCATGGTGGAAGAGATCCTCTATCCGGCGCTCGAAGATTTCGTGCTCGATATCGTGGTGGGCAAGGGGCCTGCGGCACGATCGATCAGGCTCGATCTGCCGCATTTCACGCTCATCGGTGCGACCACGCGCACGGGTCTGCTCACCGGTCCACTGCGCGATCGTTTCGGCATCTCATTTCGCTTGAACTATTACGAACCTGAAGAGCTTGGCCAGATCATTCGCCGCTCTGCGGGCATCTTGGACGTTGATATCACCGAAGATGGTGCTCTGGAGATCGCACGCCGCAGCCGCGGTACACCGCGTTTAGCGAATCGCTTGCTGAAGCGTGTGCGCGACTGGGCGCAAGTCAAGGGCGCTAGCACCATCGATGAAGATTGCGCGGCCGAGGCTCTGAGCTTCTTCGAGGTCGATTCGCTCGGTCTTGATTCGGTCGATAATCGCATCCTGGATATGCTCTGCAGTCAGTTCGGTGGTCGTCCTGTCGGTCTTTCCACGCTTTCCTCGGCACTTTCCGAAGTGCCCGAGACACTCGAAGATGTTTATGAGCCCTATCTTATGCAACAAGGGTTGCTCGTACGCACCCCGAAGGGGCGCCAGGCCACCTTGCGCGCCTATGAGCATCTGGGCATCAAACCGCCTGAGGGGGTCTTCTAGATGCTTCAACAAGACTATCTGCTGCGCATGTTCACAGCGCTCGCTATTGCGGTGCGTGATAGCATCTTGCGCGCACAGGGGGCTGATGACCCCGAAGGTGCAGCTGAGCTGCTCGAAGCGGCGCTCGATAATTCGACCGAGATCGATGGCTCCCTGCTTTTGCAGATGGCCCCTGAGACTTTCGTTACCATGGTCCAGCTTTCCCAGACCGACCCTCAGCTGATCGGTTATATCTCGCGCACGCTCATGTTGGAGTCGCAATACCTTACCGATGCTGGTCTTGATGCGAAAGCGGAACTGCGAAAAGGGCAGGCTCAGGCGCTGGCACGTGCGTATGGCTTTGAGGTGGACGAATCGGATGTCTCTCCCGAAGCCTTGGAGGCGTTCTTCGATGATCAAGAATCTGCTGATGAAGAGTGGTTCGAAGACGAAGAAGATTCTTTCAACGAAAATCTCGAACAATTTTGATCTTTCTGCTTGACGCAAAAGTAACAGGTGGTTAACATCTTCTACAAGTTAACTTAAGCGAACAATGTTCGCGCATCCAGGATGGAGAACACCAATGGTCTTGGCAGAAGTAAAGAAGAACGGCGTATATCACGTTAAACAACTTCATTGCATGGGCGACATGCATCATCATCTGGAGGACATGGGGTTCGTGCCTGGGGAACCGATCCAGGTCGTTTCTCGGATCGGCGGCAACCTGATCGTGAATGTGAAGGGCTCCCGTGTAGCGCTCGCATCGGATCTGGCCAAGAATATCGTCATCTAAACGCTATCGAACGATAGAGAAGGGAGGGTATGTGAAAACTCTTCGCGAAGTCAAGCCTGGCGAGACCGTAACGGTTACCAAGCTCACGGGTTCTGGTGCTACGAAGCGTCGCATCATGGACATGGGTCTTACCAAGGGCGTTTCTGTGTATGTTCGCAAGGTTGCCCCGCTGGGCGATCCGGTGGAGGTCACCATTCGCGGCTACGAACTGTCGTTGCGCAAAGAAGATGCGCAGATGGTCGAGGTTTCCTAGCCTCCCAGATCAAGAGGTCATAGGTGAGGAGCTAGCTCCTATCACGCGACCTTATTCGTGGTGCATTTGATGCGCCAATTTTTTGAAGTATGAGTTAACCATAGGTAACAATAAAGGAGTAGAACACATGAGAGTTGCACTTGTTGGCAACCCGAATTGCGGTAAAACGACTCTTTTCAACGCACTTACTGGCGCGAACCAATACGTTGGCAACTGGCCTGGTGTTACCGTTGAGAAGAAGAGCGGCAAGCTCAAAGCAGATAAGGATGTCGAGGTCATCGACCTTCCTGGCATCTATTCGCTTTCCCCTTACACCCTTGAAGAGGTCATCGCGCGCGATTTCCTGGTCAAGGAAGATCCTGATGCGATCCTGAATATCATCGATGGCACCAACCTCGAACGAAATCTCTATCTCACTACGCAGTTGCTCGAGATGGGCATTCCGGTCGTGGTTGCGGTCAATATGATGGACGTGGTGCGCAAGCGTGGCGATCAGATCAACATCACAGCGCTCGAGGAGAAGCTCAGTGCTCCTGTCGTTGAGATCTCGGCGCTGAAGAACGAAGGCATCGACCAGATCGTGAACTGTCTGAAGAGCATTCCTCAGACCGTTGGTATCGAAGCGATGCCGTATTCGCGTGAAGTGGAAGATGCGATCACCGAGATCATCGAGCGCCTGCAAGGCTCGCTCGAATACGCCTATACCGACCTCAAAGAGCTAAAGGAAGGCGAGGTCAATAACGTTCCTGAGCATCTGCTGCGCTTCTATGCCATCAAGCTGCTCGAAAAGGATGAGAAGATCCGCGAGAGCCTGAAGAATCCACCCAAGGTGGAGGACATCGTCGAGCGCATCGAAAAGAAGTATGACGATGACACCGAAAGCGTCATCACCAACGAGCGCTATACCTGGATCTCATCCATCATGCCCGAGGTGCGTTCGCTCAATGATGTGAATGCGCTCACCACTTCCGATAAGATCGACCGCGTGGTGACCAATCGCTTCTTGGCGTTGCCCATCTTCGCGGTCGTCATGTTCTTGGTCTACTACATCTCCGTTTCTACGGTCGGCACGTTCGCGACCGACTGGGCCAATGACGGCGTCTTCGGCGATGGCTGGTTCTTAGGATCTGGCGGCGATGAATACGCCGAGGTCGTGGAAGAATTCGACGAAGCTTCAGAGAACATCGCAGCATTCGATGAGGCTGCGATCGAAGAAGGTCTCGATCCTGAATCCGACAACTTCCTGGTAGAAGCTGAAGAAGCTGGCATCATCGGCACCTATGAGGCGTTCGACGATGAAACGGGCGAAAATGAGCTCGTTGAAGTTGACGCAGCGACCTATGAGGAATCCCTCGACATCGTCGCTCCTTATGCAGGCGACGCAGACGCTATCGCTGCCTTCGAGATGAAAGCAGAAGAGGAGGGCCTCGATCCTGAATCCGAAACCTTCATCGAAGATGCCGAAGAAGCAGGCATCATGGCTGAATACACGAAAGTTGATGAAGAAACGGGCGAAGATGTTACCCAGATCGTAGACGCAGCAGCGTACGAAGCTGAGCTTGAAGGCGGTGCTCCCGACCCTGCTGAGTATGGCATTTGGGTTCCTGGCATCCCTGTCATCGTGGAAGAAGGCCTTGCTGCGATCGATGCAGCCGACTGGCTGACCGCACTTATTCTTGACGGCATCATCGCTGGTGTTGGCGCGGTCTTGGGCTTCATCCCGCAGATGCTCGTGCTGTTTTTGCTGCTCGCATTCCTTGAGAGCTGCGGCTACATGTCTCGTATCGCGTTCATCCTCGATCGCGTGTTCCGTCGCTTCGGCTTGTCCGGCAAATCCTTCGTGCCCATCCTCATCGGTACGGGTTGTGGCGTGCCAGGCGTTATGGCATCGCGCACCATCGAGAATCAGAACGATCGCCGCATGACGGTCATGACCACAACGTTCATCCCGTGCGGTGCGAAACTGCCGATCATCGCCCTGTTCGCGGCAGCGGTCTTCGGCGGCGTTTGGTGGGTTGCTCCTTCGGCATACTTCCTGGGCATCGCAGCTATCTTGTGCACGGGTATCATCTTGAAGAAGACCCGCTTCTTCGCCGGTGACCCTGCTCCCTTCATCATGGAGCTGCCCGCTTACCATATGCCCACCGTGGGCGCGGTCTTGCGTAGCATGTGGGAGCGTGCATGGTCATTCATCAAGAAGGCTGGCACCATCATCTTGCTGGCATGCATCCTGGTTTGGTTCATCTCCTCTTACGGTGTTGTGGACGGTGTGTTCATGGCGGTAGAGGACCAGAATGATTCCATCCTCGCCGTGCTCGGTACGCTCATCTGCTGGATCTTCAATCCCCTGGGTTGGGGAGACTGGCAAGCGGCTTCCGCAGCGGTCACGGGACTTATCGCGAAGGAGAACGTGGTCGGTACGCTCGGCATCCTCTACAACGGCGATGCTGGCTGGTACGCCAATGTTCAGGCCTCCTTCACGCCGGTCGTCGCGTATTCGTTCCTCGCATTCAACCTTCTGTGCGCTCCGTGCTTCGCAGCAATGGGTGCGATCAAGCGCGAGATGAACAACCGCAAATGGTTCTGGGCAGCCATCGGTTACCAGTGCGGACTTGCATGGGTTGTGGCGCTGTGGATCTTCCAGTTCGCAGGCCTAGCAACAGGTGAAGCGACCTTCGGCGTGTTCACCATCATCGCAGCTGTGCTTGCTATCGCCTTCATCTACTTGCTCTTCCGCAAGAATAAGTACAAGGGCAAGGAGGGCATCTCTTCGGTATCCGCCGAAAGCTGATCGATCGAACCGATCGGGGGACAGGTCCCAAACTGTCTGGGACAGAATGGGACCCGTCCCCAAAGTGTCCGGGACAGAATGGGGACAGGACTATGTGCCTGAATGAGCCAAGACCTGCCCTCTGTTTCCAAAAAAGGACCCAACCCTGTTATTGAAACCGTTCATCCCGATAGGAAGGGGGTAGTCAAATGAATCTCGGAACTGCTGTGGTGTCGCTTCTCCTCGTGGTGGTCGTTGTGGCCATCATCCTCGGCATCGTGAAAGACAAGCGTGCAGGCAAGAATGTCGGGTGTGGGAGCTGCAAATCGTGTGCACACACATCCTCTTCTCAAAAAACTTCTCACGCGAATTCGAGCTGCTGCTCGTGTTCCTCGCTCGACAAGATGCTTGCCGACATGGAGCAGGCCGCAGGTTCTTCCCCAGACGTGCCCCCTTCCAAGTCTTCGCACTAGCTTTGGTAATGTGGTGGCGGCAACTTGCCACCATGCCCCTGCAGTGCTCGTTATTCCTGTTGAAAGCGCCCTGGTTCTACCGGGCGCTTTCGCGTTTGTCGAGCTATCGCTCGAAGATGCTCACCGTTTCTATGTGATACGTTTGCGGGAAGAGGTCTACGGGAGTGGCGCTGATAAGGCGATAGCCTTGGTCTTCGATACGAGCCACATCGCGCGCCCAGGTGCTGGGGTTGCAGCTCACATAGGCGAAGCGCTTCGTGTTGGTTGCGGCGATGTCTGCAGGCACGCTTTCGGCAAGACCGACACGGGGCGGGTCTACCACTAGGCCATCAAGTTCGCCAAGCTCGGGCAATTCGCGCGCGCTATCGCCACCGATCACCTCTGCGAAAAGATCGTTCAATTCAAGATTCCTGCGCAGGTCGCGCACGCTCGATGCTTGGGACTCCACCGCGAACACCTCTGCGCAATGCTCTGCCAGCGGCAGGGTGAAAGTGCCAGCGCCGCAATACAGGTCGGCGCAATAGGAATCTTCACCTGCAGCTAGGCCTTCGAGCACCAGCTTGATCATGGTCTCGGCCTGTTCGGTATTCACCTGGAAGAAGCTTGGAGCGCTCACCCGATAAGCAAGTCCCAGCAACTTCTCCTCCCAGTATCCTTTGCCAGCCAACACTTCAACACCCTTGATCTTACGGGCTTTGCCAGGGTCGGCCAGCACGCGCACTACGCTCGTGGCCTTCACGCTGTCTTGCAGGATGGATGCAACGCGTGCGCGAGGGAAGGGGCCAGGCTTTGTCCACAGCGCTATCTCGGTCGACTTCGTCTTTGCGCTCGATCGCACGCCCACACGGAAGATCCCTAGATCCTGATTGCCTTGCGCATACTTCAGCGCGCCGCGCAGCGCAGCGGGGGATTTCTCGATAGCCTTCGCAGCAACCAAGCAGCTCTTCGTCTCGACGATATCGTTCGTGCCTGGATGATGAAATCCCAACCTGAATCGCTGAGAAGGAGAGGGGCTCGATCCACTGCGAACCTGTCCCTGTTTTGTCCCGGACAGATTTGAACCCGTCCCCATTGGGGAAACCCATGCGGCGTGGAGCTCTATCTTGTTGCGGTAGTTGAATTCGCGCTTGGATCGAACCGCTTCGTCAACTAGAGCTTCAGCTTGTTCACGGTCCTTACCACCGATGCGTACCAGCTGTTCAACCACATTGGCGCGTTTCGCGGCCAGCTGGCCTTCGTAGGAAACTTGCATCCAGGGACATCCGCCGCACGAATCGAAATACGGGCACTTCGGTACCACGCGTAGGGGGCTTGGCTCTATCACGCGCACGATGCGTGCTTCACAGTGGCGCTTCGCATCCTTCGTGATCTCTATCTCGACCACGTCTTCAGGCACGCCTCCAGCCACGAATACGGTCTTGCCCGAAGCGAGCCTGCCAACAGCGTTGCTTCCTTGGGTAAGCCCAGTTAATTCGACTATTTCGCTCACGGAGTAATCAATCCTCACACTAAAAGCACGCGGCCCTTGGTTTTGCATCTTTTATAATAACGTATAAAATTAGGAATAATGCCCTCTTAGCTCAGGGGATAGAGCGTCTGCCTCCGGAGCAGAAAGTCGCAGGTTCGAATCCTGTAGAGGGCACCAAATTTGTCGCAGATGCACCAAGCCCAATAGCGGCACCACGCGCGGGCGAACATACAAACGAGGAGCTCATATGGCACTGTACACACCAGAATACAAGCCCAATGGCCACGAAGTGGCAGTCATCAAAACTTCTCAGGGCACCATTCGGGTCGAACTCGATGGCGAAAATGCACCCATCCACGTTGGCAATTTCGTCGAGCTGGCACAGAAGGGCTTCTACGATAACTTGAAATTCCACCGCTATGTTCCTGATTTCGTCATCCAGGGCGGCGATCCTAATACGCGCGAACTGGACTCCGAACAGGTGAAAGCGGCTGAAGGAAACCCCTTTGCTGGTCTTGGCACGGGTGGTCCAGGCTATACCATCAAAGAAGAGTTCTCCACCAATCCCAATAACAAGCACCTCGACGGAACGCTGGCTATGGCGCGTTCCCAGGATCCTAATTCGGCAGGCTCGCAGTTCTATCTGTGCCTTGGCCCTCAGCCCTTCTTGGATTCTGGCTATACGGTGTTCGGACAGACGGTCGATGGCCTTGATGTGGTCGGAAAGCTGCGCGTTGGCGATGTGATCGAGTCGATCACGATCGAGAACGCTGCATAGCGGAGCGAATATATGAATAATGATTTGTTTCAACAGGCACGAAGCGCTTACGTAGACAAAGACTACGAAACTGCGCTCGCCGATTTCACCGATTGCCTCCAAGATGCTTCAGCAGCACTGGCACCAGGGGAATTGGGCCTGCTCTATCACCAGATCGGCAACTGCTTGGTGAAGCTGCACGATCCCAATGAGGCGATCCATGCCTATTCTCAGGCGCTTCACGATACAGCATACGATGCTCATGGTTCGGTAGCTTATAACCTGGGCACGGTCTATGCTTCTCAGCTCGACTACGAAGACGCCATCCCGTTCTTCAACGAAGCGCTCGAAGATCCGAAGTACAAGACTGGCTATAAAGCCTACATGGGTCTGGGCAATGCGTATTTGAAGCTGGGCAAATCGGCCGAGGCGGGCGCATCGTTTCGCTCGGCGGCGCTCGATGAAGTGAATCCTGATCCCACGAAGGCGCTCTTGAACCTGGGCGTGTGCTTCATGGCGCTCAACCGCCCCATGGACGCCATCGCCTCTTACGAGAGCGCACTTCAGTTCGACATGCCAGCGGTCATCCGCAACAAGCTCTTCGCGAATATGGGCCAGGCCTATGTTGCAGCAGGTAAGATGGCAAAAGCAGTGAAAGCTTTCGAGTCGGCTCTGGCTGATCAGACCTATGTTTTCAATGATGCGGCCAATGTCGATTATCAGCGCGCTATCCAGGCGGTTGCTTCTGGTGTCACCGAAGAGGATCAGAAGAACGAAACCGAGACCGACCTTTCAGGTCTGGACGTTTCCAGCACGGGCATCTCTTTCGAGGAGGAAGATGCCGAATCTGTGGCCGAGGCAGGCACCATGATCCTTTCCTCTGCTGATATCAGCGAGCAGATGGATGCCTATGGCAACCCCGTGCAGACCGATTTCTTCGAGACCAACGACGTGCTCCTCCAAGATTGGAGCAAGTCAGCATCCCGTAAGAAGCGTCGCAAAGGCCTGACCATCGCTATCGTCATCATCGTCATCGTGTTGGCTATCGTGGGCGGTGCTGTGGCTGTGGTCACCCAGGGTATCGGCTTACCTTCCAAGCAAGATGTGGTAGCTGAATTGTTCACCGATCCTGAGAGCGCGGATCTGTATGCGGGCGATGTTGACGAAGCGAAGCAGATGCGCATCGCGGATCTGATCGCGACGGGTTCATCGGTCGAGGTCGTAGGCGAATCGAATGATTTCACCACCGCAAAGGTCTACGTGAATGCCACCACGCCCGAAGGCGGCACGGTGCCTTACGAGATCTCCATGGTACGCGATGGCATGGGTTGGAAGGTAACGAGCGCTACGCTCTACTTCACCTCGCAGCACTAAACCAAGGCCGGCTCATCTAACGGAAACACGATCGTCCTAGATACGATCCGAATGCAAGAAAGCCTTAGACGAAAGGAATCATCAATGGCAATGGAAAAGACCTACATCATGATCAAGCCTGACGGCGTTGCGAATGGCCACATCGGCGAGATCATCAATCGTTTCGAGCGCGCTGGCCTGAAGATCGAGCGCATGGAGCTTGGCAACGTTACCGCCGATCAGGCTGCTGCGAACTATCAGGAACATGAAGGCAAGCCTTTCTACGATGGTCTTATCACCTATATCACCTCTGGTCCTGTGGTGAAGATGATCATTTCTGGCGATGGCGCAGTGCTGAAATGCCGCTCGCTCATGGGCGCCACTAATCCTGCTGAAGCAGCCCCCGGCACCATCCGCGGCGACTTCGGCCTTATCATGGACGAAAATGTAATCCATGGCTCCGACTCTCCTGAGTCCGCCGAGCGCGAGATGGCGATCTTCTTCAACTAAGTTGCTCATCTTGCTTCGTACAGGAGCATTCCGTGTGCGCCTGTGCATCCAGCAGCTCTCGTGAGACTGCCTACGAAAGGAAGCATTCATGCTCTATCGTGTCATCGATGAAGACAAGCTTTCCTCGCTTATTCGTGGTTTCATGAATGATTATGAAGTCATAGCCCCGGTCAAGCGCGACCAGGGCTATGTTTTTGATATCATCACCGACCCCGACGAGGTGGCGATCGATTGCACCACCACCAACGTTTCTCCGAAGCGTTTCTTCTTGCCCTCGCACGAGGTACTGATGCGCTTCAATGCGGAGCAAAATGAAGTCACCGATTATGAATTCGATATCAAGCCGCGCGTGCTGTTCGGGGTGCATCCCTGCGACATCAACGCGCTCAATCGCTTGGATCTGGTCTACAAGGATTGTGCTTATCCCGATCCTTATTATGTGAAGCGTCGCGAGAACACGCTCATCGTTGGTATGGGCTGCATGCCTGGTAGTGCATGCTTCTGCAACCTGTGCGGCACCGATGAGGCGCGAATGGGCACCGATATGTTCCTGCAGAAGATCGGCGATAAGTACCTGGTCTCTCTGGCGGGCGTCGAAGCTTCGAGCGTGCTCGAGGCTTCGTGCGATCCAAAACATGCTACTGACGAAGACCGTCGTGAATTCCGACGCGTTACGCGCGAGCGCCAGGAAGCTTTCAACGAAGATATTCCTCATGTTCAGGAAGTTGCGATGATGATGGATGTGTTCCATCGCGATGAATTCTGGACCGAGATGGGCGAGCGTTGCCAGTCGTGCAGCGCCTGTTCAGCGGTGTGTCCTACGTGCTTCTGCTTCGATATCTACGACGAGTTAGACCCCGATGGCAAGAATGGTAGCCGCGTGCGCGTGTGGGATTCATGCACGTCGCCTGAATTCGCGCTGGTGGCTGGTGGCCACAACTTCCGCGACACGAACCGCAAGCGCGTGCGCCATCGTTTCTACCACAAGCTCAATGGCTTCACGGGAAGTCACGACTATCAGCTCTGCGTTGGCTGCGGTCGTTGCGTATATGCATGCAAAGCGCAGATCAACCCTATCGAGGTGCTGAAGTTCTTCGACCGAAAGGGGGCCGAAGATGGAGAGTAAGCGTCGCACCGCTCCTACCACCCTTGAGGTGAAGGGTCGCTACAACTATCAAGCACCACTCAATGGGGCCGAGATGATGGCGGCGAACCCCTATCGTCCTTGGTCGGCGCGCATCACCTCCATCACGCCGCTGACAGACAAGGAAACGCTGTTCGAGATGCGCCTGATCGATGACCGCATCCGCGATGCATTCCATCATCACCCAGGACAATTCGTGTGCGTGAGCGTCTTCGGGGTGGGCGAGGTACCTATCTCCATTTCCAGCTCGCCTTCCAAGAGCGGCTTCATCGAGATCTGCGTGCGTCGCGCTGGCGAAGTGACCACCGCGCTGCACAACATGCAATGCGGCGATATCGTGGGCTTGCGTGGCCCCTATGGTCATCCGTTCCCCTTCGAAGACATGAAGGGACATGACATCTTGCTGGTGGCAGGCGGCCTTGGCATCGCGCCGCTGCGCTCGCTGATCAACAACATCCATGATGAACGCTCGGAGTTCGGCAAGGTGACCATCATCTATGGTTCGCGTGCTCCAGAAGAGATCATGTTCCGCGAACAGTTCGAGATGTGGAACCATCGTCCTGATTTCGACTTCTACTTGACCATCGACAAGCCCCATCCCGACTGGGACGGCAATGTTGGCCTGGTCACCAAGGCTTTCGAAGATCTTGAGGTCGATCCAGACAATACCTTTGGCGCTATCTGCGGACCGCCGGTGATGTATCGCTTCGTGGTCGAAGAGATGGCGAAGAAGGGTAT
The DNA here is from genome assembly GCF_943192915.1 of Anaerotardibacter muris. GTDB lineage: Bacteria > Actinomycetota > Coriobacteriia > Coriobacteriales > Eggerthellaceae > Anaerotardibacter > Anaerotardibacter muris. Next base: position 138,351 of record NZ_CALPCD010000004.1, on the reverse strand, counting down.
CAGCTACGATAGGATCTTCATGTCCTTCGAACGTCATATGAAATGCGGCATGGGCCGTTGCGGACACTGCCAGATCGGGCACCAGTATGTGTGCTTCGATGGCCCGGTGTTCAATTATTGGGAAGCGAAGAATATTCAGGGGTCGATGTAATATGACCGATCATACGTGTGCATCGAACACTGAAGGACAACTGCCTCGCGTAGTAGTGGCGGGCTTGGCCAGTTGCTTTGGCTGTCAGCTGCAGATCACGAACCAAGAGCAGTACCTCACCGACATCCTTGGCCGCTTCGATCTGCAATATTGGCAGCTTGCCTCGAGCGATCCGATGCCAGAGGACTTCGACATTGTCATCATCGAGGGCGCGGTCACGACCGAAGAGGCGCTCGAGCAGGTGAAAGCCCTGCGCGAAGTGGCCGACACGGTCATAACCATCGGCGCGTGCGCCAATACGGGAGGCATCCCAGGCATCGCTGCAGCGGGCTATGCTTCTCGCGCGAGCGAGGTCTATGACAGCGTTCCTGAAGCATGTGGCACCATGATCGAGCCGTGCGCTGTGAGCGATGTTATCGCGGTCGATTTCCAGGTGCCTTGTTGCCCGATCGACTTCTACGAATTCGCTCAGATCTTGAGCGCTGCGCTCATGGGCTCGAATCGCGCCCGACGCTCCACTACCATGTGCAACGAATGCAAGCGCCAGGAAAACCCCTGCTTCTACCCTCAAGGCGAGATCTGCCTTGGCCTGGTGACCAGCGGCGGCTGCATGGCTCGCTGCCCTTCGCTCGGCCGTCCCTGCATGGGTTGTCGTGGCTTGTCGCCTAAGGCCAACCTTGATTCTGCACGCGAATCGGTTGCGAGCTACAACCTATCCGTTGAAGAATTCGATCGCAAGCTGTCGATATTCAACCAGACCAATGCGGTGCTCTCTGCGAAAGACGAGGCTTCAGATGACTAAGTCCCTGCTCAATATCGACCACATCGCCCGTGTCGAAGGTCACGGCAATGTGCACGTAGTGATCGAGAACGATCAGGTGAAGACCGTTGAGATGAATATCGTCGAGCCGGCGCGCTTGTTCGAGAGCATGGTGCGCGGTCATAGCTACAAAGATTGTTCCTACATCGCTTCACGCATCTGCGGGATCTGCTCGCCCAGTCATTGCATCACCGACCTGAAGGCTGTCGAAGACGCTTTTGGGGTGGAAGTATCCGACCGCACCAAGCTCATTCGTGAGCTGCTCGTCTATGGATCGTACCTGCAGAATCACGCTTCGCATCTGTTCGTGTTCGTGGTACCAGACTTCATCGGTCAACCCAGTGTCTTCCCGCTGGCGGAGAGCGACCCTGAACTGTTCGCTCAAGCGCTCGAGCTGAAGAAGCTCGGTAATGACCTATGCACCAGTGTGGGTGGCCGTTCCATACATCCCATCACTGCGGTGGTGGGCGGCTTCACGCACGAGATCAGCGCAGACGAATACCTGTCCTTCACCCGTCGCATGGAAGAGATGATCCCCTTTGCCAAGGCAACGGTGGACCTGTTCTCGTCGTTCCGTATCACCGACATCCACACGGCTTCCGATATGCTGGCCATGGTGGAAGAAGATTACTATCCTGTGCAATCTTCGAACCAGCTTGAACTGCTCGATGAAGGCGTGGTCTTCGATGCCCATGATTTCGAAGACTACTTGGAAGAATACGAGGTTCCTCATTCTGGATCGCTGTTCACTCGCGAAAAGGGGAGTGGCAAAGCGGTGTTCACTTCGGCGCTCTCGCGTTTGAATGCTTCGTGGGACCACCTTTCCCAGGAAGCGAAGTTCGCATCGGCTAAAGCTGGTCTGCGCCCTGAAGAACGCAACCCCATGAAGAACAACCTTGCACAAGCTATCGAGATCTTGGACGCGCTCATCCGTTGTTCGGGCATCTGCCGAGAATTGGCGAAGTTCGAAGGCAGTTCGAAGCCCGTTCCGTATCAGGTGAAAGCTGGGGTGGGTGTAGGAATGACCGAAGCGCCCCGCGGCGTGGTCTTCCATAAGCTCGAGTTCGATGCCGACGGCAAAGTGGTCCATGCATCCATCATCACGCCTACGGCGCAGAACTTGGCATCGCTTGAAAACGATACGCGTCACTTGGCAGAAGTATTGGTGGAATCGGGTCTGGGCGAAGAGCACATCCGCTCCGAGATCGCCAAGTTGGTACGTGCCTATGACCCCTGTCTTTCCTGCAGCGTTCACTGACCCCGCTCACGTAGGGCTTCTTTTGTGAATAGCGCGCCTATGTTAGAATCGTAAGCTGCACTATTAAGACTGTGAGGAATTTTGCATGTCCTTTTTGGATTTCATTCAGAACGCTTCGTCTTCTAGTTCATACGATATGGCCATCGACCTTGGTACGGCTAACACGCTGGTAGGTATTAGCGGCCAGGGTGTTGTCATCAACGAGCCTTCCGTAGTGGCTATCGAGCGAAGCACGCATCGTGTTCTGGCTGTTGGTCACGAAGCGAAGAACATGATCAATCACACTCCCGATACGTTCTCTGCAGAACATCCGCTCCATGATGGCGTCATCGCAGACTATGACATCACTGAAGCGATGATCTCTGCGTTCATCAATAAGGCGGCTCCGCGTCGCTACCCTTGGCAGCCAAAGCCGCGCATCGTGGTGTGTATCCCCTGCGGTGCAACCTCGGTCGAGAAGCGCGCGGTATTCGAAGCTACCATCCAGGCAGGTGCTCGTCAGGCATACCTCATCGAAGAGCCTATGGCTGCTGCGATGGGTGCAGACCTGCCCGTTACCGAACCCACTGGTTCCATGGTCGTCGACATCGGCGGTGGCACCACAGAGGTTGCGGTCATCTCGCTTGGCGGTATCGTCACATCCTCTTCGCTTCGCTTGGCAGGCAATCGTTTGGACGAAGCCATCGCTATGCATCTGCGCGATCTGCTGGGCATCAAGATCGGTGAACGTACGGCGGAGGTCATCAAGATCAAGATCGGCTCCATCCTTCCTTTCGAAGATGGCCGTGAACGCGACATGATCATCTCTGGTCAGGACGTGCTGACCGAACAGCCTAAAGAAGTTACCATCCAATCCGAAGACGTGCGCGAAGCGCTCCAAGAGCCCATCGATGAGATGGTCATGCACATCAAGGAAACCTTCAAGAAGACCAATCCTGACCTTGCATCCGACATCATCTCCAACGGCATCTTGCTCACGGGTGGTGGCGGCTTGCTCTCAGGTCTTGATCGCTACCTCACCAACAAGCTGGAGATCCCTGTGTGGACCAGTGAAACGGCACTTACGAATGTAGTAACAGGGTGCTTGAAGGTGCTCGAAACCCCAGCAGCGCTCAAACAGATCTTGATGCGTTCGAAATAGGAGCTCATTTAACCAATGGCCCTGAACCTGAAGCTCAAAGACAATCCGGTGAAATTCGGTGGCCATCTTGGAGGAAGAACCCTGCTCGTCGTTCTCCTTGTGGTCTCGCTGATCCTCTTCGTCGCCTATGCGCGCGAGGGCAATGATGGTCCGCTCCATTCCCTGCAGAACACTACCTCTGGCATGGTCACACCGCTCACTGCGGTAGGCACCACGGTGGGTTCGCTCGCGGTCTCTGGCACTATGTCAGTGGAAGACCTTACGGCGGGCGATGCCGCTTATAACCAACTAAAAGAGAACAACGCACGACTTTCGCAGATGGTCGTCGAACTGGAAGAATATCGCCAGGAAGCTGCTCGTCTGGAGGCCATCATCGGCCTTGCGGATGCGTACGGCTTCACATCGGTCGCTGCACGCGTGGTGGGTTATTCTACCGATTCTTACAACCGCAGCATCACGCTCGATGCGGGCAGCGCAGCAGGCATCAAGACGGGCATGCCGGTCATGGGTGCTACTGGCGTTATCGGCCAGGTGGTCTCTACCACGCCCGCGACATGCAATGTGCGCTTGCTCACCGATCCACAGAGCGGAGTTTCGGTATTGATCCAGTCTTCTCGCGCTGAAGGCATCTTGCGCGGCTCGGTCGAAGGCACGCTCTATCTTGAAGGCATTGAAGACACGGTCGAGGTCAAAGAAGGCGATGTGGTCATCACCTCTGGTCTGGGTGGCGGGTACTATCGCGGTTTGGTCGTGGGTATGATCACCAAGATCGAGCAGCGCCCCGGCAGCCTTTCGCGCACCATCGTGGTAACGCCCAACGCTTCTTTCAATAATATCTCCGAAGCACTCGTGGTAATTGCTATGGGTGATGCGAATGCTGCCGATAACGAAGCCCTTGCGCGTCTGGTGAACTCTCAGACGCTCTCGGATCGCACGAGCGGATCGGGCGATCAAGGTTCTGAAGGATCTGGCGAAGGAGGGGAGGAATAGCTATGCGTGATAAGCTCATCCCGCTCATCTCCGCCGCCATCGTGGTGCTCTTGCAGATCGTCTTGGCTCCGGTCATCTCCATCTATTCGGTGGTGCCGAACTTCATCGTATCGTTCGTCATCGTGCTCTCCATCGTGCGCCGCGAAGATACCACGTATCTGTATGCTTTCGTGATGGGCATCATCTCCGACCTGCTCAGTCACGTGCCGCTCGGGCTTACGCCCCTGTTGTTGTTGCTCATCTCGTTCGCGCTATCACGCGTGTTCGAGATTCTCGATAAGTCAAGCTTCGCCATGGTGCTGGTCTCCAGTGCGGTGGCGGTGCTCGTCTACGAGCTCGTGGTTATGATCGTGCAGTTGGTCATGGGCTATCCTGCATCGTTCTTCGATATGCTGGTGGCACGTGTGCTGCCTGCAACGGTCTTCAACTTCATCATCTGCGCCATCCTCTATTTCGTGGCTCGCAAGTTCCCTGACACGCCTTCTGGAAATGATGCGTGGACCGTGGACGATTCTCAGCGTTTCCGCTAGGAGCTAAGAGGGTCTGCTCATGCTCGCTACCATTGCAGTCGTTGTCATATCACTGGTCGTCATCGCTTTGATCGTGCTGGTCGTCTTCCGCTGGCGATCAGGTACTTCTTATGTGCGAACGCGCAACAAGATGGGCGTGAAATCCATCACGCATGTGGGTGTTTCTGCTGAAGCGCCCAAAGTGGCAGCTGCGGGTGGATCGGCGCCAGCGACCAACATCACTTCAGCGGGCGCGCCGAGCGGACAGCGCAGTCGCTTCTTCGCCATCGGTGTCATCGTGGCAGGTGTATTCAGTGCGCTTGCGGTGAAGCTCTTCGGCTTGCAGATCTTGAGCTCTGATAGTTATCAGCGTGAAGCAGAATCGAACCTCTATACCACGGTCACCACACCTGCGCCGCGCGGTGTGATCTATGACCGTGACGGCGTGCCGCTGGTGACCAACCGCCAGGTGCTCACCGTGCTGGCTGATGCCGATGTAGCAACCAATAGCAATGTCATCCTGCGCCTTTCGGCGCTTCTGGGCATTCCCTATGATGTGGTTCGTGCGCGCATCCTCGATTCATCTACGGGGGCTCAGTCGCAGCGCGTGGTCGCCAAGGACATCCGTCTGCGCGATGCGGCGTTCATCAGCGAACACCGCGATGCGTTCCCTGGTGTCACCACTCAGATCCGTAGCGACCGCATCTATCCCTATGGTGCGCTCGCGGCGCATATCTTGGGCTATACGGGTACCTCTTCGACCGAGGACTTAAAGAACGTCACCGAAGGCCGCGACATCGAGATGGGCGATGCGGTAGGCAAGTCGGGCATCGAGCAGTCCTACGACGACGTGCTCGCGGGCGACCATGGAACGCGCACGCTCATCACTGACGCATCGGGTGAAGTGCAGCAGGTCGTGGGCGAATCCGAACCCACCAAAGGTAACGACATCTATCTGACCATCGCAGCGCCAGTCCAGTATGTGGCCGACACTGCGCTGCGCGAACTAGTCCAAGGCGGTACGGGTACGGCAGCGTCACTGGTGTGCATCGACGTGAAAACGGGCGGTGTGCTGGCCATGGCGAACTATCCCACCTATGAACCCGAACACTTCATCGGCGGCATCTCCCAAGATGTGTGGGATGCCTATCAGACCGAAGAGTCTCACTATCCACTGATGAATCGTGCGATCGCAGGTACCTATCCGGCAGCATCGTGCTTCAAAGCATTCACAGGCCTGGCTGGTCTTACCTATGGTTTCGCGGATGCTACCAAGGCTTGGGATTGCACGGGCACGTGGACGGGCTTCGGCAAGGAATACCCGCAGAAATGCTGGGAGCACAGCGGTCATGGCTGGCTTACGTTCCGTGAGGGTATCGTGGTGTCTTGCGACGTGGTGTTCTACGAGATCGCGCGTGATTTCTACAACGCACGTGGTTCCATCGGCGATGAAGCGATGCAGGATTTCATCAAGGAATTCGGCTACTCTGCGCTCACTAATATCGACCTGGGCGGCGAAGCTCAGGGCCGCATCCCTACGCCTGAGTGGAAATCCGAATACTTCCGCGACGTACCCACTGAAGCCCAGTGGCTTCCGGGCGATATCTCCAACATGGTCATCGGTCAGGGCTATGTTCTGGTCACGCCGCTTCAGGTCGCGCGCGCGTATGCAGCTATCGCTACGGGCAAATTGCTCCGTCCTCACATGCTCAAAGAGGTACGCAATTCCGCTGGTGAAGTGGTGGTCGAAGCCCCTGTGGTAGAGGATGTCATCCCTGATGTGACCGAGGCGAACTATCAGATCGTGCGCGATGCACTGCGCGGTGTGGCGGTGGAGAACGACGATGTTTCCGCGGACTTCTCCGCGTATGAATTCACCTTCGCTGCGAAGACTGGTACTGCAGAGGTTGCGGGCAAGCAGGACTTCGCTTGGTTCGCTTGCTATGCGCCTTACGAAGATCCGCGCTATGCGCTCGCGCTTTGTATCGAAGAAGGCGGCTCGGGTGGTCGTACTGCATCGCCTGTGGCTGCGAAGGTGATGGCTGCTGCCATGGAGTATTCCAACGGTGGCACTATCGAGTACAAGAAGATCTCGGTGAATACTCCTACACCTGCGGGAGGTGACGAAGACGATGGCTGAGTTGGTGGAGATCAATTCCGTTCAGCCGCGTGACCCAGAGCTTTCCAAAAGCTATCGTCCGCGCCGCTTCAAATACATGAACATCCCGTTCTTGGTGTGCTTTGCGGCACTGGTGGTCTACGGCTTGATCGTGCAGTTTTCGGCAACATCGTCGGATTCCGACTTCAACTTCACTACGCAGGTGCTCGGTGTTGCGATCGGCATCGTGCTCTTCATACTGGTGAGTCGCTTCGATTATCGTTCGCTTTCAGGCTTCACCACGTTCTTCGTGGTGATCAACGTGGTGTTGTTGCTCTCGCCGCATCTACCGTTCATCGGTAGGGAAGTGAACGGTGCGAATTCGTGGATCCGTATCGGTGGCCTGAGCATGCAGCCTGGCGAATTCGCCAAGATAACCGTGGTCTTGCTGGCCGCCAGTATCATGTCGCGCTACGGTGGTCGCTTGGATGACCTGCGCGAATATCTGAAGGCGCTGGGCATCCTGGCCATCCCGTTCTTGTGCGTTATGACCCAGCCCGACTTAGGTACGGGTCTGGTCTATCTCTGCATCGCCGCCTTCGCGCTGATCATCGGCGGTACGAATTGGCGCTTCTTGGTGGTTACCTTCGTTATTCTAGCGGCATTGGTAGTGGGCATCTTCATGCTCGATCCCATACTCGATGGCCTGGTAGGAAGCGATGTGTTGCTGAAGGATTACCAGCGTTCACGCTTGCTGGTGTTCATGGACTCGAGCTACGACCTTTCAGGTGATGGTTATAACTTGCAGCAGGCGAAGATCGCTATTGGCTCTGGTGGCTTCTTCGGCAAGGGTTTCATGCAGGCTACGCAGTCATCACTGGGCTTCTTGCCTGAAGCGCCTACCGACTTCGTCTTCTGTGTGCTGGCAGAAGAATTCGGCTTCTTCGGTGCACTTGTACTGCTGGCGCTCTATCTGGGCCTTATCGTCACGAGCATCCGCGTTGCGCGTAACGCACCCGATCTGTTCGGTACCATCATCGTCATCTGCATCGTGGGCATGTGGGTGTTCCAGATCCTCGAGAACATCGGCATGGATGTGGGGCTCATGCCCATCACGGGCATTCCGTTACCATTTATTAGTTACGGTTCATCGTTCATGCTGGTAAACTTTGTTCTATTGGGGCTCATCAATTCCATTTGGGCTCATAGCGAAAACAACCCATCGTAGTTGCGCCTAAGCGCTGCGCGAAACGCCAGGAGGGCAAGCATGTTCGATCTGAAGTCACTGGATATCAAGTCGCTCATCACCGAAGCGATCGATATCGAAAAAGCGCGCAAGACCATCGTTTCGGTCCATGTTCTTATTGACGAGACCGCAACACCAGAGTTCCAGGTGTTCGTGCGTTCGGGTTTCAGTAGCGCATCGGTGAATTCGCGCTTGACCGTAGGTTATTACCCTACGCAGGATATCTCTGTTATGCCCGATACCGACCTGGTCGTGATGGCTGCAGGAGAAACCGCAGATACGGGCAGGATCGCCGCGACCATCCGTGAAGCGGATATTCCCGTGCTCGTTATCGCTGAACATGGCAATCAGGTGGTGAAGAGCGCTCAGGCTACAGGTCATCCGTTGCCTGACGATGCGCTCATCTCGTTACCTGCAGGACAGCCGCTCGATGAGGATATCAAGGGTTCTCTGGCGGACTCTATCGGCTCTTGGATCATTGACCATGACCATAGCAAGCGCCTTGCTTTCTCGCTCGCATATCCCTTCGTGCGTCGCCCGTTAGCGAAGGATGCTATCGCTGCTACGTCTGCGCAGAATGCGGGCATTGGCGTGCTCGTCTTCATCCCCGGTGCCGACATGCCCGCGATGACGCTCAATCAGATCAAGATGGTGCTCCAGATCGCAGCGGCGTATGGCGAACCGCTCGATGCGAACCGTCTTAAAGAAGTTGTTCCTGTACTGGCTGCGGCATTCCTGTGCCGCGGCATTGGCCGTAAGCTGGCAGGGTTCATCCCAGCGCTCGGCTTCGTGGTGAAGGGCGGTATGGGTTATTTCGGTACCTATGCTATTGGTCAAGCCGCGCTGACCTATTTCGAACAAGGTGGCGACATCGCTGGTCTTGCTGGTGTGATGTCCCAGGCTGGGGGAGCGGCGTCTACGGCAGCTATGAAGGTGCGTAATCAGCGCGCATATCAGGTGGCCAGCAATGCTGCTGGTCCAGTTGTTCGCCGTGCCGCCAGTAAAGCTGTTGGCGTAGCGGGCGATATCGCCCAAGATGCTGCACGCGGCGCCATGAACAACGCCAAGTCCCGCCTGCGCCGCAAGCGCAAATAGCAGGACACTTCGGGGACAGGCCAAACTGTCCAGGACAAAATGGGGACAGGCCTCATGCAGTCGATGCACAACCTCGAATTTTTGGATATTGTCGCTTGTCTCGGATATTTTTATGTTTATAATAGTCAACACTGACAACGCAAGGGGTGTTAGCTCAGTTGGTTAGAGCGCTGGCCTGTCACGCCAGAGGTCGCGGGTTCGAGTCCCGTACATCCCGCCAGTTTAACACCAGGTCAGAGGTTATTTTGCCTCTGATTTTTTTTATTTTCTAGGGTCAAAAATACCAAAATGGGGCTGAAAATGGGGCTAATAGCGATTCCTGGATAAAGTAAGATAGCGTTTCCTCGAAACAATGGTCTCACTAGGTGATACACTGTTTTCACTAACTTCTATATAGAGCATACTCAATACAGAGAGGATGACGTCATGAACCTCAGTTCGCATAAGTCTTTAGGGTTTATTTTGAAATCATTTCTAGCGATCTTGTTTGGTTTGCTTCTTGCGGCCTGTTTTTTTCAGTTTTCCTCTCAATCAGCATTTGCTGATGAAGTAACTGTTGATGGGGTTACTTATGATTATTACCATCCGAGCGTTAGTGATAATGCTGTTAGTATTACTGAGATTACAAGCGAAACAAAGACGTCAGCTTCTCTCAACGGAACCCTTAATGGTTTTCCAATTAAGTCGATAAGTTGCGGAAGTGATATGGGTACAATCACTTCATTATCCTTAACAAATTGCGATAAAGCTGATTCGTTTATGTGCACTAGTTCAAAATTGGTTTCTTTGGATTTATCTGGGTGCTCAAAGCTTAAGAGAGTTTCTACGAGTAGTCAGAGATTAACCAGCGTGAATCTAGCGGGTTGTAAAACCTTGGAGAGTTTCTTCTACAGCGGTGGAGTTCTTTCTTCGATTAACCTTCAAGAGTGTTCTAGCCTTCAGGATTTATATGTATACGACAATAAGTTGACAGAGTTAGACCTGTCCGATTGCAGCCTTCTATCATCTCTAAACTGTAATAAGAATCAGCTCAAGTCGCTTCAGATTTCTAATTGCACTGAACTAATGGACATAAACTGTTCTGACAATAAGCTCACGTCCTTGGATGTGTCGAACTGTCCAGAACTCAAGACATTGTATTGCGATAACAATCTTCTTACTTCACTTGACGTATCGAAGTGCCCTAGATTGACACTCTTAACTTGCGCGCACAATCAGATTAGAAATACGTCTTCTATAGCTGCTTGGGCTGCTCAGAATGGTCATACAGCTATTTATACACCTCAAGATGTTTCAGTAACCGGATCTCAGACAGCAGTCGTATCATCGGGATGGAAACACAACTCGCATGGCTGGTGGTATGTTTTGGGTGATGGTTCTTATGCCAAAGGCTTAACTACGATTGGCAACACTGCCTACTATTTCGACAACAATGGTTGGATGAAGACTGGCTGGCAGAAACTGAATAACAATTGGTACTACTTCGGTGCCAAGAATGATGGTGCTATGAAGATTGGCTGGAAGAAGATCTCTGGCACGTGGTATTACATGAATTCCGATGGTGTCATGCAGACTGGTAAGCAGGCCATTGACAAGAAGACCTACTTCTTGGCCAGCTCTGGTGCAATGCAAACTGGTTGGGTAAAAGACGCCAACAAGTGGTACTACTGCAAGTCCTCCGGGGAAGCTGCTACTGGCTGGCAGAAGATCAAGGGTGCATGGTACTTCATGGCTGACGATGGCGTAATGCAGACTGGTTGGCTTGAAGACGGAAAGACTAAATACTATCTTGCCTCCTCAGGTGCTATGGCAAAGGAATGGAAGAAGATCGAAGGTGCTTGGTATTACTTCCAGGGTTCTGGTGCCATGAAGACTGGCTGGACTAAGCTCAGTGGTACTTGGTATTACATGGACAGGGATGGCAAGATGCTCACTGGCAAGCAAGCCATTGGTAAAGCAACCTATCTCCTTGCTTCCTCTGGCGCAATGAAGACTGGCTGGGTCAAGGATGCAGGGAAGTGGTACTACTGCGCTTCTTCTGGAGCTATGAGAACCAATGCATGGATCTCAGGTAAGTATTGGGTTGGCTCTGATGGTGTCATGGCTACAAATGAATGGGTAGATAGTGATCGATACTTTGTAGGCGCTAATGGTGCTTGGGATCCTAAAGCTAAGAAATAAGGGCTATTTTGATCTAGGGCTATATAGTTTAAAAACGAGAGAGCGGCTTATGCTGCTCTCTCGTTTTGTGCTGTGGACACTTTTATGAAGCTAAAATGCTCTTTCAAGAAGCTCTTTGGCCATTCTTTTTGTTTCAGAGGGCGAGAGGCTGATAGTATTTCTTTTTAAGTTTTTGTCATTCATTCTGAGGACATGTTCAAGCCAGCTTTTATGAAAGTTTTCACTGCGGTTGTAGTTATTAATACGCATCTTTGTAGTTGAAATCCGATTCCAGTTCATATGGGTTTTATCGAGATGGTCATAGTAGGCATAAGAAACAAACCATGTCGCCCCCATATTATTAAGAATATCTCCGCCATCAAATGAAAAACTGTGAGACGCCATAGTTTTTACTCCTTCGTCAGTTTATTATGCTTCGGTAATGCCTACTCTACCAGGGAGCATGTAATAAGTGAATCATGGCTAAAAGTTAGATGCATGTTGCAATAGGGAGCAGTGAAAGTAGGGGGCTAAAACCCAAGTCATTGATCTTCTCGAAACACACAAGGCTCTTGATAAAGCTGTTGAAGAAGCATACGGAGTAGATTTTGACGGTGATGAAGAGAAGATTGTTTCTCATCTTTTCAAGCTCTATGCGGAAGCTACCAAGGAATAGTTTTGGAAGATTCAGAGCATAAAGAACAGATGAGAGAGCTACGTGAATTATGCACAGAGCTTCTATAAGCTTATTTATAAACGGTGGAGCGGTGACCTATTTGGAAAACTTCCACAATGAGGACATCGTCTTTGATGAGGCAGAGAATTCGGTAGTTGCCGACACGGTAGCGCCATTCTCCAACGCGGTTCGCGCTGAGGGCTTTTCCGAATACGCGCGGATCGACGCATCCGTCTAGCTTTTCACCGATCCATGAGGTAATAAGCGATGCGTCGAACTTATCCATCTTTTTGAGTTGCTTGAGTGCTTTTGAGGTGTATTCAACTCGATAGGACATTAAAGACCAAGCTCCTTAAGTACTTCTGCTTGAGAATAACGCTTACCGTCATCCTCTTTTATTGCTGCACGAAGCGCCGCCAGATCACGCTCATCTTCAATCTGATTGAAGACTGCATCGCGAATGAAGTCCGAGATTGTTTTTCCTTCGAACTTCGCAAACTTGCGGATGAGCTTTGCGTCTGCATCGTCAACGCGCATCGTCATAGTTGCCATAGTAAGCTCCTTTCGGTGAATACATTGTATTCTATCACATTTGGACTTTTCTTTCATCTGTGGGCGAGGTGTATTGGTGTAACCTAGAGGGACTGTGATTGTTCGGTAGGGAAGAGCTCGCTTGTTCAAGATGCTGGGGCGATATTTGAAGCCGTTTGGGTGGCTGGTGCTGGGGGCGTGCGCGTTCACGTTCTTGCAGGTCTTCGCTGAATTGCAGCTGCCAGACATCATGGCGCGCATCGTCGATACCGGTATCTACAACAAAGACTTGAACTACGTGCTCGTTCGTGGCGCGGAAATGCTTGCGTGGGCTATTGGTTCGGTCATTTGCGTGGTATTCGCGGCGCTCTGTGCATCGCGTGCAGCCATGGGCTTCGGGCGCGATGTGCGCGCGGGCATCTTCTCGCAGGTCCAGCGTTATTCGCTCGCGGAATTCGAGCAGTTCGGCGCTTCAACGCTCATCACGCGCAATACCAACGACGTGCAGCAGGTCGAGCGCTTCCTGCAGATGCTCATGACCATGGCGGTCATGACCCCCGTCATGTTCATCGGCGCGGTGGTCATGGCGTTCGTCACCAATGCGGAGATGGCCTTGCTCGTGTTCGTGGCCATCCCGATCATCATCATCGTAGTAGCGATATTCCTGAAGATCGGCATGCCGCTTCTTCGTTCGCTGCAGTCCCGCATCGATGCGGTCAATCGTGTGATGCGCGAAGAGCTTCAAGGCGTGCGCGTCATCCGCGCCTACAACAAGGAAGATTTCGAACGCAAGCGCTTTGGCAAGGTGAATCGCGATCTGGCAGATACCTACATCAAGGTAGGGCGCCTGATGGGCGCGGTCATGCCGTTGCTGTTCCTTATCATGGATGCCGCTATCGTAGCGCTCTATTATTTTGGCGCCGCACAGGTGGATGCGGGTACGCTTTCTGCGGGCGAGATCATGGCGCTGGTGCAATACATCACGCTCATCTTGATGTCGCTCATGATGACCTCGATGATCTTCGCGCTCCTGCCGCGCACGCTTGCGGCGACCGAGCGCATCAATGCGGTACTGGCCACGACTTCGACCATCACCGACGAGGGCAGTGTTCAACTGAAAGAGGAGGAGCGCGGCCGCGGGGTTCCTATCCTGCAGATGGACCAGGTGAGCTTTCGCTACCCTGAATCGAAGAAGGACGTGCTTCACGATCTTACGTTCGAGCTGAGACCTAACACCACCACGGCTTTCATCGGGCCTACGGGTTCAGGCAAATCGAGCCTGATCAACTTGATCATGCGCCTTTACGATGTGACCGCGGGCAAGATCTTCTTCGATGGTACTGCTATCAAGGATATCCCGCTCAAGGTTTTGCGTCAGCATATCTCCTACACGCCGCAGAAGTCGTTCTTGTTCACGGGTACGGTGGCGGAGAATCTGCGCTTCAGTAATCCCGATGCGACCGATGATGAACTGTGGCAGGTGCTCTCGTTAGCTAAGGCAACGGAATTCATCACGCCTGATGCAGGCGGGCTTAACTTCGAGATTGCCCAGGGTGGTACGAACCTTTCAGGAGGTCAGCGCCAGCGCGTGGCTATTGCACGCGGTTTGTTGCGCCCGGCTGATCTGTATATCTTCGACGATTCGTTTTCCGCACTCGACTTCAAGACCGACGCCCAGGTACGCCGTGGCATCGAAGGCTACTTGAATGACCAGAGCGTGCTGATGGTCACGCAGCGTGTGAGCGTTGCGCTTGGTGCAGATCAGGTCATCTTGCTCAACGAAACGGGGAGCATAGAGGCGTGCGGCACTCACGATGAGCTGTTCATGTCATGTCCGACCTATCGTGAATTGGCGCTATCTCAGCTTTCCGAAGAGGAGCTTACGGGCAGCGACCCAGCCGCGAACCCCGCTACCTCCAAGGTGGACAGTGAAGCGCCTTCGTCGTTCGCATCGGGCAGCTCTGCGGAAAAGGAGAGCTCAACCCCCGATCCGTCCACGCCCGCTTCCGGCGAAGGGGGTGAATAGCATGCCACCTCATGGACCACGAGGACCGCACGGCGGCCCAAAGGAGAAACCGAAGAACGCATCGAAGACGCTGCGCCGTCTGGTCGCGCGATTGAAGCCATCAATCCCGTTGCTCGTGGTGGTGGTCATCTTCACCATCACAGGAACATTGTGCAACACGGTCTCTCCGCTGGTGTTAGGTCAGGCTACTACCGAGGTGTATCAAGCTTTCGAGCGCGTGATGGCGCATACGGGCGGATTGGACTTCATCGCATTCAATCGTATCCTGCTCACGCTGCTCTTGCTTTACGTCGCTTATTCGATCTGCCAATTCATCTGCCAATTCATCATGGCGAAGGTCACCCAGGAAGTGATCTATGGCCTGCGTAGCGATATGCGTGATAAGCTCGATCGCGTGCCGCTTTCGTATTACGACAAGCGCGCCAAGGGAGAGATCCTCTCACGTGTGACCAACGACGTCGACCTTATTTCCTCGACGCTGCAGGAGACGCTCGTGCAGATCATCTCTGCAGTGGTCACGCTGGTCTCTGTGGTCATCTTCATGTTCTCCATCTCGTGGATCTTGGCGTTGGTGGCGTTCGCCACGCTACCGCTCTCTCTGCTGTGCACCGTGGGCATTGCCTCGCGTTCGCAGAAGTACTTCAAGCGCCAGCAGAAGGCACTGGGCAATCTGAATGCGCATATCGAAGAGATGTACAGCGGGTATACCGAAGTGAAATCCTTCACGCGCGAAAACCATGCGATCGAGGAATTCAACGAACGCAATACCGCCTATTTCGATCAGGCTTGGAAGGCGCAATTCTTGGCGGGTGTCATCCGTCCTGTGATGGGATTCATCGGTAACCTGGGCTATGTGCTCGTGTGCATCATCGGCGCGGCCCTGTATGTAACAGGTGGCATCGCCACGGTGGGCGAGATCCAGGCGTTCGTGCAGTACATGCGCCAGTTCACCATGCCCATCACGCAGATCGCATCCATCGCCAACACCATCCAGGCAACCCTTGCGGCGGCCGAGCGCGTGTTCGAATTGCTCGATGCCGAAGAGATGACCGAGCCCGATCCTGACCAGATCACAGCTATCGCGAAACCGTGCGAAGGCAAGGTCGCCTTCGAGCATGTTGGTTTTGGTTATGATCCCGAAAAGCCCGTTATCAAGGACTTCTCGCTTGATGTTGCACCAGGCCAGATGGTTGCCATCGTAGGTCCTACGGGTGCGGGCAAGACAACATTGGTGAATCTGCTGATGCGCTTCTACGACATCGACCGTGGCACCATCTCCATCGATGGGGTGAACACGGCCCACGATACCCGTGCTGACGTGCGCAGCAATTTTGGCATGGTGCTCCAAGACGCATGGCTCTTCTCAGGCACCATCCGCGAGAACATCGCCTATGGTGCGAATTTGGATTCAGGCTTCATCATCGATGCCGAAACAGGCAAGCCCAAGGAGAAGTACATCCGCATGGCAGCCGAATTGGCGCAGGCCGACCACTTCATCGAGCGTCTGCCTGACGGTTATGACACCCAGGTGAAAGAGGACGGATCGAATCTTTCCCAAGGTCAGCGCCAGCTGCTCACCATCGCGCGCGCTCTGCTCTCCAATCCCTCGATCATCGTGCTGGACGAGGCCACATCATCCATCGACACGCATACCGAATCGTTGGTGCAAAAGGCCATGCGCGAGTCGCTCGAAGGTCGCACGAGCTTCGTTATCGCACACCGATTGAGCACCATCAGGCAAGCAGATATAATTCTTGTTATTCGTGACGGAGACATTGTTGAGAAGGGCACTCATGAGGAGTTGCTCGCACTCGATGGATTCTATGCTGAATTGCACAGATCTCAGTTCGCGGATTGCATCGACGAACCTGAAGATTAGACCGATCAGAGCGATCGACCAAGGAAGTTACTGCGCTGTTCATGGATCAAGAACGCGAACATATCGAAGAGGCGTCTGAACGTTCGAGCGCGCCTACGCCCGTGCCCGTGTCTACGCCTGCGGCAGACGAGCCGCGCGAACTTGCAGTCTTCGACTTCGATGGTACGTGCATCGAAGGCAATTCGCCGGTGATGCTGGTGAAGTATCTGCTGCGCAAAGGGCAGGTTCGTCCTAGCGTGCTCGCGCGCATCTTAGCGTGGGGGCTTGCGTATAAGATGCACTTGCCGCAAAACGAAGCATGGGTGCGTAGCTTGGTGTTCGCCTCTTATGAAGGCACGGATCAGGCCGAAGCCGACGAAGAGATGTATCGCTTCTATGACGAACATGTGGCCAAACGCATTCGTCCAATGGCGCTCAAGACCATGCAGGAACATCTTGAGGCAGGGCGCGAGGTGTGGTTGGTCTCGGCTACGTTCGATCCGATCGCTGTGCGTGCGAACAAAGATCTGCCATTCAGCTTTCACTGCGCAACGAAGATGCGGGTGGATGAGAACGGGAAGTATACCTGCGAAGTAGAGGGAAATCCGGTCGAAGGTGCCGAGAAGCTGCGCTTGGTCGAAGAACACGCGAACGCTATCTATGGTCCTGGTAACTGGAGGATCGCCTATGCTTATGGCGACCATTATTCCGACCGTCCCTTGCTAGCGGCTGCCGAACATCCTTGTGCAGTCTCTCCTGGCCCAACGCTCGAGCGCTATGCCGAAAAAGAAGGCTGGGATATCCAATACTGGAAGTAGCGCAGGAGGCGGTGGGGAAGACCGAGGCAGAAGGTAAAGCTTTTCGGTATGGGTTTGCTCCGACCTGCAATGAGAAACTTCGTCAGAGTTGTGGGGTTTCTTTCAGTAATCAGTGAGAAAATTGAATAACTGTTACCTATTTAGTAGCATTGTTGTCCTATCGAGTAAACTTGGCGCATCAGCGCCTACCCAAAACCGTTCGAGCGCGCGTGCGCTCTTTAGGAAAGTGAATCACGATGAACGAAGATACGAACTTCGGCAACCTTCCATCTCATGACAACAGCTTCAACGATTCGAGCGACTATCTGAAGCGAGCCGCTTATGCGGTCGAATCGGGCGACCAGCTTTTGGGCATCCATCTTTATCTGGCTGCTTTCGAACAGTCCATGTTGGAAAACATCGTTCCGAGCGATGAGACCATCGGTGGCATGCGCAAAGCTTGGGATCTGGCCGTGTCTGCGCGCCAGCATTCGCTCGCTGAATATATCTTCGAGAAGCTCAAGCCCTATGTAAGCCCTGATGAATTGGCTCACAAGGCTGACGAACTGCAAGATATCGCACTCGATCGCCTGGAGGAGTTCGGCTTCTCGCGCGAGGCTATCGAAGATATGGCCGAGCTCATCAATGAAGACCTCATGGGTCTTTCACCCGATCTGCTCTATCGCTTCGAAAAGGAAGGCGTGCCCTCTCCGTTTTCCATGTTCGATTTCGGCTCTGCGCCCGCTGACCAAGATTTCGACCCGTTGCTCGGACCAGCTGCAGAAGCCGAACCAGAAGAAGGCCCTCGTTCGCCCGAAGAAGAAGCAGCTCAAAACGCTGCAGCGAAAGAAGCGGGTTCGGAAAACAAGGATGGGGAAGAAGACCCTATCGAGCTTTCTGCATTTCCTCTGCCCAGTTTGAAGGGTGCGAAGATCGCCCATATAGATCTGAGCGGTCGCAAGAAGCAGCGTAAGAAGAAAAAGCCTGAACCCACCTTCGACTATTCAACGATCCGCGGCTTCTCGCGTGCGATCGAGAAGATGGGTCATCTGGGCGTGGGTAGGATGCGCGATCCTGAATTCAAGGAATTCGTGAAGATGCTCAACTTCCGTCATGGTGTTTCGCGCATGCCTCAACTTGGTACGCTGGTGTTCTCGAGCCAAGCGCGCGAGGATGCGAATTACTTCATGGTCGCAACGGTAGGCGAGATGGGCATCCCTGCTGTTCGCATGCGCATGGATCACAACATGCAAGGTCAGTCGGTGCTGTGCGTGATGGCTTCATCCGATCAGCTCATCACCCCTAATGGACAGAACCGCTTAGGCCAAGACGGACCTGCTGCGCTCATCTTGGAAGACTTGGATCTGTGGGATCTGCCCTGGATGGATATGGGTGGAGCAGACTTACCTGATTTCTTGCAGATGCAGCTTTCACGCGGTGCGCGTGAGGCTTTGTCATTCATCCAATCCGCGCTCGAGAACCCTGAGGTAACCGTGCTCATCTCTGCATCCAACCTGGAGGCGCTCGATGCTCTGTTCGGCCCGATGCTCGGTCTTTATCGGGTGGTCGAACTTGAATATCCCAACGATGAAGAACGTCGCCAGATCTGGCGTGCAGCTCAGAGTGAGCATCCATCCATGCGCGGCTTGGATGTTATGAAGCTGGTGCCATTCTCGAAAGGTCTTTCGCGTTTCGAGCTCTATACGGTCATCACTGAATCGGTCGAAGAAGCGTATCGCCGCAGCGTGGCGAAGGATTGCTTCTGCGCAGTACGCAGCGATGATGTGTATATGCGCCTCTCCACCTTCCATGAGCTCGATTCCAAAGAATACAAGGACATCGAATCCGAGATCATGCAGCGCTTCCAGCGCTCGATGGATCACATTGATGATCTGCTGAAGGAAGACTGATGGATATCACCCGCCGCTGCGATTATGCTTGTAGGATCTTGCGCTCGGCTTACGAGTGCGGGGATTCCTATATCTCCATCGCGGATGTGGCAGAGCGCGAAGGCGTGCCCTATTCCTTTGCGCGCAGCATCCAGCATGACCTGGTGAAAGCGGGGTATCTGAAGACCATCCGTGGCGTGCGTGGTGGCCTTACGCTCGATTGTGACCCTGAAAAGGTCACGCTCCAAGAAGTGATCGAGGCGCTGCAGGGGCCCATTGGCATGTCGCCTTGCTCGGTGGACTGCAGTTATTGCGACCGCTCTTCTGGGTGTGAATTCAATGCTGTTTGGATCGCAGCTGATGTGCTGGTGGCGCAGCTATTCTCTTCCATCACGTTGGCAGACCTGTTCGAGATGGGGGCCGACCATCCGGAAGTGAGCCGCATCCTTGCATCAAGGAATTAGCAGGCCTCAGCAGCCTCGAAGCATCTTATGGCCAAGTCTCACGAAAGAACGTTCACCGACGCGCAGCTCGATGGATTCATCGAGAAGGTGTGGCGTGAAGGCGGCCAGCGTTATCGCGACCTGCCGTGGCGCAATATCGAAGATCCCTATGCGGTGCTCGTTTCGGAGATCATGCTCCAGCAGACGCAAGTCTCGCGCGTGGAAAAGCACTGGAATCGATTCCTTGAAGTATTCCCAACGCTCAAGGTGCTTGCTGCGGCCGATGTTTCGCTCGTGCTCGAGAATTGGCAAGGGCTCGGGTACAACCGTCGTGCTCTTGCGCTGAAACGCACTGCCGAACAGTGCGTTGCGGAATATGGGGGAGCGCTTCCTTCGAGCGAGCAGGAACTGCTCGCACTGCCAGGGATCGGCAAAGCAACTGCGGGCGGTGTGATGGCATTCGCCTTTCAAAAGCCTGCGCTCTATCTTGAAACGAACGTGCGCACGGTGTTCCTGCATGAATTGTTCCCAGGCGAAGAAGGCGTGAGCGACAAGACCTTCGAACCGCTCGTATGGAAGACTTGCAGCAAAGACGATCCACGTGGCTGGTATTACGCCTTGCTCGACTACGGCGCCTACCTGAAATCCATCACCGTGAACCCTTCGCGTCGCTCGAAGCACTACACGAAGCAATCCGCCTTCGAAGGCTCCAACCGTCAAAAGCGCGCCGAAATCGTTCGCATCGTCCTAGCGAACCCTGGCATCAAGCTGCAGGAAGCCAAAAACGCCCTAGACGATTTCGAGAAGCAAAAGGGTAGGCCACCGGTTGAAGATAAGCAGTTCATGGACCTAGTAAAATCCCTCACCACCGAAGGCTTCTTCACCCACGACGAATCTACCAACACCCTCAGGTCGTAACCAAGGTGCACGTGTTGCAGATGTCAGGTAAGGGTGCAGAACTTACTCTGAACACCATCTAAAAAAGAACCCAGCCTAGGCTGGGTTCTGAATAATACTGAAGAGCGACCGCATGAGTGTAGACAAATTGGGGGCGTAGCCCTTTTTGTCTACACGAACAGGGTAGCGGGTAAGTTATACACCTTACCTTACAGCCGCAGCACCCAATGACCTCGCAGTTAGATCGTGGGGTAGGAGCCCAGCACTCTCACATCGCGCAGCTTCAGTCGCAGGCAGTTGAGCGCTGTCTGCACATCAACGTCGCTCGTAGAACCTTCGAAATCGATGAAGAACATGTAGTCTCCCAGCGCTTGCTTGGTGGGACGAGACTGGATCTTGGTCAAGTTCACGCCCGCATAAGCGAATTCCGAAAGAATCATCAACAGCGATCCTGAGCGGTCCTGTTGCAGTGACAAGATAACAGACGTGCGCTTGGGCAGTTCGGGGAACACTTCAGGCATGCCTGGACGTGCGATCAGCGCAAAAGAAGTCTGGTTTCCGAAATGGTCTTCGATGCTACGCTCATAGACGCGTGCTCCATAGAGCTTCGCGGCGAATTCGTTCGCGATGGCTGCGCACGTCTTATCTTCCATGATCTTGCGCACACCATCGGCCGTGGATGACGCGGTCTTGGTAGTGCGGCCAGGGAAATGCTCTGTGATGTAGCGGCGGCATTGGCCAAGGCCTTGTGGATGAGAAACGATGGTGGTGATGTCGGCCACTTCAGCTTCGGGATGCATCACTAGGCTGTGGTGGATGTCCAGCACGTGCTCGGCCAAGATGTCCACATTGGTGTGGGTCGCGAAATTATCGAGGCACGCGGTCACCGGTCCCTCGAGCGAATTCTCGGTCGCTACGACACCATAATCGCAGCGCCCACGCTCCACGGTGTCGAATATCTCCGTGAAAGAAACGCACTCGACAAGTTCGGCATCTTCTAGCCCTAACTTCTCCATGAACTGATGGGTCGCCTCATCGCTATAGGTTCCAGTGGGGCCCAAGAAGGCGATCTTCGGAGTGGTTTCCATGCGTGCTTCTTTCCTTAGAAGGTCGATTCATCGTGTGAGGGTATTGTAGCTGAATTGTCACCTAAACTACCTGCGTACGCCGTTCACCCTGCGAAACCGCGCAAAAACTCTGAAGAGCTTGTGAAGAATAGGGGAATTTTATGGATTGTGTTATTCCGCATTGCCGCGGTAACACTTTCAGACCACTTGCGGGAATAAACCGCGTTTTTCAAGCGCAAGCTGCATTTCTATTCGCGAAATGCTTGAAAATACCGACTAGAAGTTTATTGGAAGAAGACACCCTAAAGGAGGTGTGCACATGGTAACAGAGGCTACCTCACCAGAGTTTCTGGCTAAGCTTGAAGCGCGTGGCGTTTCTCGTCGTAGCTTCATGAAACTTTGTGGCTCTCTCGCGGTTGCAGCAGGTCTTTCTGAACTCGCTGCTCCTCGTGTTGCAGCGGCAATCGAGAACTCAGTCATCGGCGCTGAATCAGGCAAGCTCTTTCCAGTGATCTGGATCGAAGGCGCATCCTGCACCGGTTGTACCGAGTCCTTTGCTCAGGGCGACGCCCCAGACCCCGCCTACATCGTTTTGGAGATGATCTCGCTGAACTATTGCGAGACCCTTTCTGCAGCTGCAGGCTGGTCCATGGAAGAAGCCAAAGAGCAGACGATTGAAGCAGGTAACTACATCCTCATTTACGAAGGCGCAGTATTGGAGGGATGGGACGGCCAAGCGCTTCGCGTTGCGAACGAGCCTGGTACCGACATCTTGGCACATGCAGCGAAGAACGCTAACGCTGTTGTTGCCCTCGGATCTTGTGCAGTGAATGGCGGCTGGATGGCAGCTCATCCGAACTCTGCTAACGCTCTTGGCGTTCAGGGCTTCCTGAAGAAGCAGGGCATCGACACTCCTGTCATCAACATCCCTGGTTGCCCCGCTAACCCTGAGTGGGTCACGTCGGTCCTGGTAGACGTTCTGCTGGTCGGTCAGCTCCCCGAGCTCACCTCCGAGAACAAGCCGAAGGTCACCTTCAATCAGACCGTTCATGACAACTGCCAGCGTCGTGGTCACTTCGAGAATGGCGAATTCGTCTACGCATTCGGCACTCCTGAAGAGGCTGCTGGCTACTGCTTGTATCCCATGGGTTGCCGTGGTCCTATGGTCAAGGCTAACTGCGGAATCGTGCGCTGGAACCGTCGTCGTTCCTGGTGCGTCGAGTCCGGCGGTCCTTGCATCGGCTGCTGCGTTGCTAACCCTGACAACCCAGGCGAGAACTGGGTCGAGACCAACACCCCATTCCGTGCGCGCTTCCGCGATCTTCGTATCGGCGGCGCTATGGTGCAGCCTGAGGCTATTGCTTGGACCGTTACCGGTATCCTCGCAGCAGCGCTCGTGGTTCATGGCTTCGGCATGAAGAAGGCTGGCCGTACGGACGGCGGTGCTCCATTCGAGAAAGAACGCGAGTGGGATATGAAGCATCCAAATGAATCCATTGGTATCTACACCCTCGATGACAACTCGAAGGGAGGCAACTAATCATGGCTCGTTCTATCATCGATCCCGTTACTCGTATCGAAGGCCATCTCCGTGTGGAAATGGAAGTCGATGGCGGCGTCGTAACTGATGCTTGGGTTTCTGGTGGTTGTTTCCGCGGCATGGAGCTCGTAGTTCAGGATCGTACTCCTGAAGACGCTGCACATATCGTTCAGCGCATCTGCGGCGTTTGCCCGGTCTCTCATACTCACGCTTCTTCTATCGCAGCTGAAGCAGCCTATGGCATCGTCATTCCGAACCAGGCTCGTATCATTCGTAACCTGGTCGAAGGCGGTCAGTTCCTCCACAGCCACATCCTGTGGCTCTACACCCTGGCGGCACTGGACTATGTCAATCCGCTGAACGCTCTGAATGCGAACGTCGGCAAAGCTTATGACCTGATGGAGGCTGCAGGTACTTCCTGCAACACCGACCTGAAGAGTCTCATGAGCACCCTTACCAAGTTCGCTAACAACGGTCAGCTCTCCATCTTCAGTGGTGGCTGGTTCCTGGATGGCTTGGCTCCTGAAGCATTCAAGCTCGATCCTGAAGCAGACCTCATCTGCACCGCTCACTATCTCGAGGCTCTTAACATGCAGGCTAAGGCTTCCGAGATCTGCGGTCTGATCGGTGGCAAGATGCCGCACATCATGACGCTCGTTCCTGGTGGCACGGCATTCGTTCCGACCGAGGAGAAGCTCGACGAGCTCTATGCGCTCGTTCGTGAACTCCGCGACTGGATCGACTCCACCATGCTTCCTGACACCAAGATCATCGCAGCTGCTTATCCTGAAGCTCTCGGCTTCGGTCGTGGTTGCGGTCGTTACGTTGCTTGGGGCGTCTTCCAGCGCCCGAACTTTGAGATGGCAGACCGCTACATGCCTTCTGGTGTTGTTTACACCAATGGCGAGCTTCGCCTCGAAGATGTCGATGAAGCAGCGATCAAGGAATACGTCGGCCACTCTTGGTATGTTGGCGACTCTGACTTGAACCCGCGTGAAGGTGTTACCGATCCGCTGTACACGGAATACTATGTCGCTGGCACCGAGCACGAGGAAAATGGCCATATGGTCGGTACGGTCAACGATCGTTACACCTGGTCTAAGGGCCCCAGCTACAATGGCGAATGCATGGAAGCTGGTCCGTTCGCTCGCGTTCTCGCAGCTTATCTGCGCGGTGGCGAGAAGAACCAGTATGTTGTGAACTCGCTCGACAAGCTCATGGCTGACCTGGGTCTTACCCTGCCTCAGCTCCAGTCCACGCTCGGTCGTGTGGCTGCTCGTCAGGTTGAATGCTCCTACATCGCTCACCTTATGGTCGATTGGGTCGACGAACTCATCGCTGCCCTCAAGGAAGGCGACAGCGAGTACTTCCGTGCTCCTGAGCATCTCACCGGTTCTGGTACGGGCTTCTGGGAGGCACCTCGTGGCGCTCTCTACCACACCGAGCATGTCGACAACGGTCGCATCACCGGCTACCAGATCATCATTCCTACTACTTGGAATATCGCTCCTCGTAACGCAGAGGGCGTTCGCGGTCCTATGGAGCAGGCGCTCATCGGAACCCCTGTTACCAATGTTGATGCTCCTATCAACGCACTGCGTACCGTCCACAGCTTCGACCCATGTACTGCTTGCGCTGTTCATGTGTCTGAACCTGCAACGGGTAAGCACTTCGAAACCGTTACAAGCCCTTGGGGGGTGAGGTAAATGGCACACCTCGCACACTATAAGCAGGCGCATCCATTGCCTATGAAGGTTACCCACTGGGTCAACCTCTGTTGCATGGCGCTGTTGATCTTCACCGGTTTTCTGATCCACTTCCCGTTCTGGGCAGCGCTTACCGGTGTCGCTCGTGGCGTGCATGTCTTCTGCGGTATCATCCTGGTGCTCAACTGCATCGTTCGTATCGTCTTGTCGTTCCTGCTCACGTCTTCCCCTACGGGTGGTACGCGCAACATGGTTCGCGACTTCAAGACCTACCTGCCGCAGGCTGACAACAAGCATCAGCTCATTCCGTGGATCAAGTACTACTTGTTCATCAAGAAGGATCATCCGCTCTCAGCAAAGCTGGGCGTGCCCCAAAAGCTCTCCTATCTCTTTGTCTGTCTGCTGATCTTCATCATGGGCTACACTGGATTCTGCCTGTGGGTCCCGACCGCTTCTTGGACCTTCTTCGCAGCAGGTACTTCGCTGGTCGGCGGTATGATGTCCATGCGCATCATCCACTACTTCCTCATGTTCGTCTTCATCTGCTTCTCGATGATCCATATCTATCTGGTATTCATCGAAGGCACTGCGAATGCTGCGAACATGCTCGCTGGCAAGGAGCATGGCGGCCTGGTCTATGACCCAGAGCGTCACTGCATCATCGGTGAGGATCACAGCGTTGATGCTCACTAATCGCACTGCTTAGCGAAACCAGCCAAATGGCTAACACCACTGGCTATGAAGGGACCCCGCATGGGTCCCTTCTTTTTTGGGGACGGGTTCAATTCTGTCCCGGACAAAATGGGGACAGGTTCAGCTTGACCTAGGCGGTTGTTCGGTCTGGTCCGTCTGATCTATTTCATGGGTCGAATCGATGCCGTTCGGGTGGTGTGGGACGGACGGACTGGTCGCGGTGCTTGTATGATGGAAAGGAACGAAAACATAGAGAGGGTTGGCATGAAGAAGGAAGAAAAGAAGGAGAAGTCCTATCGTGAAGAGCTGATGAAGGGGCTCCTTCCTATCAATTTGGGCGCGCTATTCATGCCGCCTATCTGGGGTCCTGCCAACGGTATCTGGATCACCATCCTGTATTACCCGCTGTGGCTCTTTGCTGACAATCTCTTCTATGAGGCGCTCATGAACCCTACGACGCTCAGCGTTGTGTTCGCGATTGTTGTTGCGGTGTTGCTGGCGGTGGTGACCATCGTGTTCGCTCGTGTTTCTCAAGGATATGCATGCGAGCGTGCCATCAATATGGGAAAGACCAAGGAATGGTATATCAAGCGCCAGCGTGTGTGGGCTGTTGCAATGGGCATCCTTGCTGTGGTGATGATCGCGGCAGCTACCTATTACAATCTGGTGATTCGCCCTGGAATGCCCGTAGCTTAGTGGGTAAGGAGCATCGATGAAGATCGCAGTGTTTTGCGTAGGAAACCGTTTGATGCTCGACGATGGCATCGGACCAGCGGTCTATGACGAGCTTATCGAGCATTACCAGATTCCTGAGAACGTGGACCTGCATGATATGGGCTGCATGACCATGAGCCTTATCGGGAAGGTGAACGAATACGATTTCATCATCGCGGTAGATGCGGTCGATGGTACGGATGCTGAGCCAGGAACGGTGTTTCGCTATAAGCCCTATGACATCGCACGTCATGGGAGTGCGATGGCATCGCTGCACGAATTGAAGCTGGCCGATCTGTTCGATGCGGCTGCGCTCTTGGGGTATGAGTGCGATGGCATCTGCTATGGCATGCAGATCGAGAACATGTCGCCTGCTGAGTTGACCGAAGGATTAACACCTAAGGTATATGATCGCCTGCCATTCTTGGTCGAATCGGTCGTAGCTGAGCTTGATCGCCAAGGCGCGACTCTTATTCGTAAATAGTCTTTCTGGCACCTGGCTCTTCTTGCTGTTGTTGGGATCTTTTCGGTCTATTCGGAATCTTCGTGTTTGGCGCGGGCTTCGGCGGCTAGCTCTTTTACTGGTTTACCAGGGGCTTCCAAGGTGGCCGCAGTGAGCGTCTTGTGGCCTTCGAGCGGAACGATCTTCTCGAAGTTGGGGAAGAGCTTGTTGAACAGCCCGATGATGATGCCAACGAACAAAGCAGAGATGATGGTACCTTCACGTACGCCGTAAAGGCCACTCATCACTACGAGCGAGATAACGGCGCCGATGATGGTCTGCGATGTGTCGAAGGCGACCTTCAGTTTGGGGAAGGGGATCTTGCTCGCGTTGGCAATGGCGAGCACCACACCTTCACCAGGGAGCGTCAAGATAGAGGCTTTCACTTGCAAGAAGATGCCAAAGGCGGTCATGAAGCACCCGAGCGCCATATAGAAGAATTCGAAGCCGTAATTCGGCATAGGAATGGTATCGCAAAAGGGCACGAAGAAGTCGATCATCGCCGAGAATACGAAGACGAATGCTACTTGCAACCATTGGATGGGCTGGAAGTTTCGGCGCAGGATGGCAACTTGGATGAGCACGAGCAGCACATTGAAAAGGAAGGTCCATACGCCGATGCTCCATACAGTAGCGAAGCTGAGCACCGCAGGGATGCATGAGATGGGCGAGGTGCCAAGACCTGAAGCGCGCGTGAGTGCAACGGATGCTGCAACGAAAGCAAGGCCGATGAACATGACGACCAGGCGGAGGATCATATTGGGAACAGGTTTATTGGAGAACACGTGCCAACGTGCTGCAAGTCTCATGTGCGCTCTTTTCTCGGATGTGCTCGCTAGATTCTTGTGCTCATTCAATTGTACGTTGCAAGATGGCAGGTGCAGCTAGGACGTGGGGTCTTTTACGTAAATGGGGCTTGAAGGGCAGATGTCATTGAGGAAGCAGTCGGCGCACTTGGGACGGCGCGCGATGCAGGTCTCGCGCCCGAAGAGCACCCACTGATGGTTGATAGGCCCCCAGTATTCGCGCGGGTAGAGCTTGAGCAGGTCTTGCTCAGTTTTTAGCGGTGTGTCGGCGTTCGAGAACTTCAGGCGATGCGCAATACGGAATACGTGCGTGTCCACCGCGATGCCCTCAACGATGCCGAAGCCTTCGTTCAGTACGATATTCGCGGTCTTGCGCCCTACGCCAGGCAACTTTTGTAGGCTTGCCATGTCGCGTGGAACCTCGCCGCCAAAATCACTCATGATCATTTGCGCGCACGCCACGCAGTTCTTCGCCTTGTTTCGATAGAAGCCGAGCGAATGGATGATCTCGGCCACATCTTCAACACTGGCCTGTGCCATGGATTCGGGCGTGCCGAAGCGTGCGAACAATTCAGGGGTGACCTTGTTCACGTTCACGTCGGTGGTCTGTGCTGAAAGCGCCACCGCAATGGTGAGCGTGAAAGGCGTAGTATAGTCGAGCGCGCATTCGGGTTCAGGGTAGTGCAGGCTCATGCGTCGCGCTACCTCGATCGCTCGCTTTTCTTTTTCGGCCTTCTTCTCACGTGCCATGTGCGCTCCTTGCATGTTCGGTCTCTTCGCATTGTAACAGGTGCGTTGCAGGTGTGGGAATGCGCGCGCGATGCGGTGTTCGAGCGTGGTAGACTGGTTGCACCGATGATGCCGCTTTTGCGGCTTTTCGTGTTGGTCTTTACGTGGCTGCAGGTGCACGGGAAGGAAATAGCATGCTCATCAATCTGTTGGCCGATACGCTCGAGCGCTCGGGGGCGCTGGAACATTTTTGGGGCAAGCTCGATGCGGGTCAGGACGCCACCATCGGCGTAGCTTCTTCGGCGCGTCCGTTCCTGGTGGCCGCGCGTTTTGCATTGCATCCGCAGCCTACCTTGGTGGTGGTGCCGGGCGAAGAGGGCGCAGAGACCTTCGCGCGCATGCTGGGTGCCTATATCGGTGAAGAGAATGTCTATCTTTACGAAGAGCTTTCCGAAAACCCCTTCACGCTCGTGCCGCTTGGCGGGGTGAAGGATTTCGAGAAGCGCGCACGTCAGAGCGCTCACCGTTTAGAGGCGCTGTGGGCGCTCCAGAGCGGTAAGCATTGTGTGGTGGTGGCATCGGCTCGTGCGCTCTTGCGCAAGGTGGTTCCTGCGGCTGAGAAGATCGCAGCTCCGCTGGTGCTGCGTGCGGGCGAAGAGTTGTCCGATCAGGGGATCCTTGGTGTTGAAGAATATGAGGACCTGGTCATCAAGCTTGTGGACATGGGGTATGAGAACACGGGTAAGTTGGCTGGGCCTGGTACGTTCAGTGCGCAAGGCGGAACCATCGATGTGTTCGCAGGCAATCTGGTGAATCCTGTTCGTCTGGATTTCTTCGGCGATGAACTGGAAGAGATCCGCAGCATCCTACCAGGTACTGGTCAGACCTTTTCATCGCGCGAGATGGTGGAGATATTCCCGGTGCGCGAATACGAGATAACGGGCCGAGGCGTAGGGCAGGCGCGAGCGCGGTTGGTGCCGCAATCGACCACTACGCCGATCTATCGCGACTTGATCGATGCGCTCGATAAGACCGAGCTCTATCAGCCGCAAGCGCTGCTGCCGTATCTGTATGAGGAAGCTGGTTCGGTAGGCGAGTATCTTGCTCCAGGGTCGTTGACAGTGGTGGTAGAGCCGCGCAGCTTGATCGACGATGCGCTTCATTACCGTGAAGAGCTGCTGAAGAAAGCCGATGCTTCGGTATTGCTGCTCGAAGAGATGTTCTTCACGCCACAGGAATTGAATTTCGGCGCGAACCAACGAGCCACCTATGTCTCGATCATGCGCGTTGGTGTGGAGCTCGATGATGAACTGGTGGTCAAGCGCGTGGATGTGGCGGGCGACCAGGATAAGCTCTTCGGAAAGTTGCTCTCGCTGACGCAAACAGGTTTCACGGTGGTGTTCTCGGTGCCGCATTTTCGTGCCCGCCAAGAGATGAAATTGGAATTGGTCGATCGAGGTATCCCGATCAAAGAGGAGCTCGATGTGCTCACCTCGGGGGATTTAGAGGCTCCTGGGGCGAGCGAAGCGGCTGGCAGCGATGTTGGGGATACTGGAGATGTTGGGCGTGGTACGCCTGAAGAGGATATCGCACCCAAGGATACGGCATCAGCTGTGAAGGAACCGCGCAAGCCGAAGCTTCAGCGCGGGCTAGTGAACATCGTCGATGTGGATATCCCTCTTGGCATGATCTTTCCTGCTGCTAAGTTGGCACTGGTCTCGCTCGCTGATACGCAGGGCAGCATGGCGGTTCGACGCGCTCGTCGCATCGATGTGACGGACGTGACGTTTCCCTATAAGCCCGGCGACTACGTCGTGCATGCTCATCATGGCGTGGCATTCTTCCGTGATCTGGTGCGTCGCGATGTTGGTGGCGTTGAGCGCGATTATCTGTTGCTGGAATATGCGGAAGGCGACAAGCTCTACGTGCCCGTCGAGCAGTTCGATCGCGTTACGCGCTACGTTGGTCCGGAAGGGTCGAGTCCGCGTCTGACGCGTTTGAACACGTCGGACTGGTCGCGCGCTATCGGGCGTGCGCGCAAAGCGACCAAGAAACTAGCCTTTGACCTGGTTGACGTGTATACGCGCCGCTCAGCAACGAAGGGCTATCAGTACAAGGAAGACACGCCGTGGCAGCATCAGATGGAAGAGGCATTCCCGTATCAGGAGACGCCTGACCAGCTGGCGGCCATTGCAGATGTGAAGACCGATATGCAGTCCATCCATCCTATGGACCGCCTGGTCTGTGGCGATGTGGGCTTCGGCAAGACCGAGGTGGCCTTGCGCGCGGCATTCAAAGCTACGCAGGACCACAAGCAGGTGATGGTGCTGTGTCCAACGACCATCTTGGCACAGCAGCATTACACCACCTTCAAAGAGCGCTTCGATCCCTTTGGGGTACGCGTAGAGGTGCTCTCGCGCTTTCGCACGCCCAAGCAGCAGAAGAAGACGCTCGAAGATTTCGCCAATGGGGAAGTGCAGGTGCTCATCGGTACGCATCGCTTGCTCTCGCGCGATGTGAATCCGAAGGACCTGGGGCTCGTGATCATCGACGAGGAGCAACGTTTCGGCGTGGGTCACAAGGAACAGCTGAAGAACATGCGTGAGTCCATCGATATCCTCACGCTTTCGGCGACGCCTATCCCGCGCACCATGCAGATGGGGCTTTCGGGCGTGCGCGACATGAGTCTGATCATGTCGCCGCCCGATGATCGCCGCCCGGTCGAGGTGCATGTGGGTGAGTGGGACCCTGACCTGGTGGCGGATGCGATCCGGCGCGAGCTCGACCGTAAGGGACAGGTCTACTACGTGAGCAATCGTGTGCGCTCGATCGATGAAGCGGTGAAGCGCGTGCGAGCAGCGGCGGGCGAGGCGCGCATCGGCGTGGCGCATGGCAAGATGTCCAAAGAAGAGCTCGAGATCGTGATGGAAGATTTCTCGGCGGGTCAGATCGATGTGCTGGTGGCCACGACTATCGTGGAAAGCGGCTTGGATAATCCGCATACGAATACGCTGATCATCGAAGATTCGCAGCGATTGGGCCTTGCGCAGATGTACCAGCTGAAGGGGCGCGTGGGGCGTTCGTCGACGCAGGCGTATGCGTACTTCCTGTTCCCCGATAACGTTCCGCTGACGGAAGAAGCGCGTGAGCGTTTGATCGCCATTGATGAGAATGCGGATCTGGGCAGCGGCATGCGCATCGCGATGAAGGACTTGGAGATTCGCGGCGCGGGCAGCATCCTGGGCGCCGAGCAGAGCGGCAACATGTCGGCGGTGGGCTTCGACCTGTACGCGCAGATGCTCGCGCAGGCGGTCACGCTCACGCGCGAGGGCGCGACCATCGCGGACAACTATCTGCCTGAAGCGCTTTCTGATATCGTCATCAACGTGCCTGATCACACGTATATTCCTGAAGAATACGTACCCGATGCCGATGAACGCGTGATGTTCTACCGCAAGTTGGCGAGTGCGGACAGCATTCCGATCGTCGATGAGCTGGCAGAAGAGATCGTGGCGAAGCACGGTGAGATGCCGCCTGCCACGGTGAATCAGTTCCAGAAGGCGCGCTTGAAGGCATTCGCAAGTGAGCACAACATCGAGTCGATCTCGGTTACGGGTGGTCGTTTGGTGGTCGAGCCTATCACGCTCACGAAGGCGCAGGCTTCGCAGATCCGCAAGAAGTCAGGCCGATACCTGGCTGACAAGAAGAAATTGATGGTGCCTATGCGCGTAGTAGGCCAAAGCGAAGACGGCACCACCCTAACCGCCGTCCAATCATTCCTGGAATCCCTCTACACCTAATTGGGGACGGGTTCAATTCTGTCCGGGACGAAAAGGGGGACAGGTTCAAAACGTCCAACAAACACCTTTGAACTAGATGTGATTCTGCTCGGGACAGAAAAGCGCTAGAGACAAAAAGAACGACCAAGGATTAGCCCTGGTCGTTCTTTTTTGCTCGTTATTGTCTGACAGGTGTTTCGCGAGCGCTTCAACGGTCTAGCTGCGGTGGGCAGTGCAGACGAATTGGGCGACGTTGGTGCCGAGTTCGTCGGCGATATCGACGGTGTAGAAGCCAACGCTACGGCCACCCTTGTTGGTGCTGCCGGTGGCGATGAGCTTCTGGCCTTTAGCAGGCGAGAAGAAACGGATGGTGCAGTCGATGGCGACGGTGGGCTTGTTGTCGAGATTCGAGATGACCGCCATAGTGAAGTCGGCCAGCGTGAACATAGCACCACCCATCACGGTGCCGTTCGCGTTCAGGTGGTTCGGCGTGATGGGCATTTCGCAGATGGCGTGATTAGCTCGGGCTTCTACGATCGAGCACTGGGCCTGAGCTGCATATTTGTCTTGTGCGAAGTATTCGCGGATCTCTTCCAAGCTGTTGGTTTCGTCTACCATGGTCGCTCCTTTTGAAGTTGAATCGATGGATCGAATGAGGGTTTCCCTCTTATTCGATTATAAACCTTGGCAAGTGTCACTAACCAAGAACCCTGCGAGGCCTGCCCCCAAACTGTCCGGGACAAAATGGGACCTGTCCCCGAAGTGTCCGGGTTATTCTGCTTCGGAGATCTCAGGGGATTCGGGGAGGAAGATGCGCGCGTCGGTTTCGTAGAGGTAGGCAGCGCCAGTGGGGCAGTAGAGGGCGCAGTTACCGCAGGCGATGCAGAGATGAGCGTCCACGGCGATGGTGCCAGCTTCGTCGACGGCGCGTGCGCCAGCGGGGCAGTGGGAGAAACAGGGTTCGTAGCAGTGTTCGCATAGGGCTTCATCCACAGCGGCGAAATAGCGGGGGATGTTGGGTGCGATATCAGGATGCGCTTCAACCGTGTTCGTGATGAGCTGTAGGCGAGGCCAGACCTTCTTCAGCGGTTGGTTGGCGCGTGACGGCACGTGATAATGATGGTGGCGATTCTTCGCATGGCCTTGTGCGCGCATGGCCTCTTTGCGTGCGTGAAAGCTGTTCAACGTATCGGAATTGCGCTTGCGGTGCTTGCCTGACGCGATATCCTCTACTTCATTGATGAGCGAAGTGGCGATCCCTCGGCGATGGTATTCATCTGAGGTGGCATCGAAGAAGCGCGTGAGCAGATCGGCTTTTTCGGGCAGGCGGTCTGCTTTGCCCATATGGATCTGCGTCCACTGCTCGCCAAGGTTCACCGCATGGGTGAAGAACGCGCGAGCATCGGGTCCAGCGGTGGGGCAATCCTCGCAGAGCGCAAAGTTGCAATAGATCTGGAGTTGCGGAGCAGCTTCGAGCGCTGCAGCCCAAAATTCGGGGGCAACTGCACCGATGCAGGGCAACACGATCACATTAGGGTGCACCTCGAAATCATCAGGGATCTGGTCGTAGCAAGTGAAGAAGACCGGCTCGCCATCAGCGGAAAGGCGCTCCACCTTCTCGAGCAGATCGTTCATGGTGATGCGCTCGGTCACGAAGGTGTCGCATATGCCACAGCAGAGCCCGCAGCGGGTGCAGAAATCGGTCTCGATCTGGGGGCGATTCTCTTCATCGAAGGAGATCGCACCATAAGGGCACACATAGGTGCAGCGATCGCAGGTGCTACCCGCAAGACGCGTACAGAATCCTGGCAGTACGGTGATAGGGAAGCGTGGATCTTCTTGCCGAGCTTCAGTTTCGCTCGCGCGGTTCTCCCTGGATGAGCTTGGAGCAGTCTTAGGAATAGCCGTGGATAGCCCAGAGCCACTCTTAGTAGCACTTGAACCAGCAGCGAACGCTTCGAGCGCCGCAGCGTTGATAGGTATGCTCTTATCGTCGCTCATGAACCCCCTGGTCAAAAAGAAAATGGGACACTTTGGTGACGGAGGCAAAAGTGTCCCATGTCGTGCGGGTCTAGGCGCCGAAGACCTCGGCGAGGGTGTAGTCGATGCGGGCGAGCACGTCATCGCGGTCCATCAGCTCGATGCTCTCGAACAGTGGCGGGGAAACCTGCGAACCGGTGACCGCTACGCGAACAGGCTGGAATACCAGCTTGGCCTTCAGGTCGAGTTTCTCGGTAAGTTCGCGCACCTTATCCTGCAGCGGGTCGCATTCCCAGGGGATGGACTCGTCAGCCAGGATCTCGCGCACTTCGCGCAATACCTCATCGGCGCGGCAACCTTCCTTGAGCAGGTTCTTTTGCACGGATTTCTCGTCGAGCGTGACGTTGGGGCCGTCGAAGATGAAGGCGAGCTTTTCGGGCGCTTCGGTCAGGCGCTTCATGCGTTCAGCGACCAGCGGATAGAGCTTCTCGAACCATGCGCGATTCTGTTCGATGTCTTCCGCGGTGCACAGGCCAGCTTCGATGAGGAATGGTGCCACGGCATCGACCCACGCGGATGCGCCCATGTTCTGGATGTAGATACCGTTCATCCAGTCAAGCTTTTCCTCGTCAAGGATCGCGTCCTTCTTCGTGATGCGGTCAAGCGAGAAGTTCTTGGTGAGCGTATCGCGGTCGATGATGGTGGTCTCGCCGTCGAGCGACCAGCCCAGCAGCGCCAGGAAGTTGATGAGCGTGTCGGGCAGATAACCCATTTCCTTGTACTGCTCAACTGACGTGGCGTTGCGGCGCTTGGAGAGCTTGCGGCCGTCGGGGCCCAAGATCATGGAGAGGTGGGCGAATTCGGGCACGTCGTAGCCGAGCGCTTCGTAGATGAGTACCTGGCGCGGCGTGTTGGAGAGGTGGTCGTCGCCGCGGATGACATGCGTGATGCCCATGTTGGCATCGTCGCAGACCACTGCGAAGTTGTAGGTAGGGGTGCCATCGGAGCGCACCAAGATCATGTCATCCATCACGTCGATGGGGAAGCTCATGGGACCATAGACCGCGTCATCGAATTCGACTGGGCCGTGATCCAGCGGCACCTTCAGGCGCCAAACATGGGGTTCACCTGCGTCGATGCGCACCTGTGCTTCCTCAGGGGAAAGCGAGCGGCAGGTGCGGTCGTAGCCAGAATAGCCGCCTTCGGTGGCTTCGGCTGCAGCGCGCTTGGCATCAAGCTCTTCTTTGGTGCAGAAGCATGGATAGACCATGTCGCGCTCTTTGAGCACTTCGAGCGCAGCTGCATACGTATCGAAGCGTTCGGTCTGCAGGTAGGGGCCGAAATCGCCGCCGACCTCAGGGCCTTCATCCCAATCAAGGCCGAGCCACTTCATGGCGCGCAGGATGATCTGCTTGTTCTCTTCGGTGGAGCGCTCGGGATCGGTGTCTTCGATGCGCAGGATGAACGTGCTGTTATTTGCTCGAGCAAACGCCCAGTTATAGATTGCAGTGCGTGCGCCGCCGATGTGCAGCTCACCCGTGGGCGAGGGGGCGAAACGGACGCGTACAGGTTTTTCAGCTGAGGTCATTGCGATCCTTTCAGGTGTCGCTTTCAGTGTTCGAAGTGCTTGTATTTTACAACGGCGCGCTCTCGCGCAGGCGTGCGGTCGGGCGGGAGGGGGCTATCGTTTCACGAAGCGCCCGATAAGGCATACCACAAGACACGCAAGGATGCTGATGAACACCCATACCACGCCCATGCCCATCCAGAATGCTTCAGGGAAGAGCGTGATGAGCAATGAATCGGCGGGGAATATCCAAGTGCCGTTCGCGAAGAAGAGCCCATGAAGCGCGGTGAATAGCGAATCGAAATCAACGAAAGCCCAGATACCAAGCGCGGCGATCGTAGCGATGACCACCAACGGCGTGACGAACAAGACCCAGCCTGCAAGCTTGCGGCGGCGGCGGATGATGAGCAGCACTACGCCCAAGAGGGCGAAGACCAAGCTCAAGATGATGGCGATGCGTGATGTGACGAAGATGGGGATGCAATCTTGCAAATGATCGACCGCGCTCGCAGGGAGCGTATAGACCGAGATGACGTTCCCAATGCCAAGGCCTCCTGCGAAGAGGTTGCCGCCAACATTCTGGTTCGCGCCATCGAGTTCGCCGCCGCGATTGAGCGATGCACTGATCTCGGGGTAGTGCTCGGCCAGCGCGCCAGCAACGGCATCTTCGAGCGCTTGACGCCCCGTGTCCTCGATGGAAAAAGAACGGACCGCTTCGGCAAGCTCTTCCATGGTCTCTTGAGGGTAAGTGGCATCGTTCCAACCCGAGAAGTTGTCTCCTAAAAGCTGCGTGGTCTGCGGCAGCATGCACGCGACCAGGCCCGAACCGAAGAGGCCGAACGCGAGCAGCAATGCCGTCAGAGCGGCGATGACTATGTCGAGCGAGCGCTTGACCAAGCTAAGCCCTATCGAGCACGCGAATGGTGGCTGCGGTGATGCCTTTGTGCTCCTTGCTGATGGCAGGTAGTGGCCCTAAGCGCGAGAATACGCCTGTGAAGGTGCCGTTGAACAAGTACAGTCCGCTGATGTTGTTGTAGGGCACTCCCTTGATGGGCTCACCAGGAACAGGTTCTTCCATGAAGCCATGCTCTACGAGCCAGGGGATATCCGAATCTGGTGGGAGCGTGAGGGTCTTGAATGGCGTGATATAGCGCTGCACCAAGAAAGGCGCGCCAGCTGCACCGTTAGCATAGCGATCGATCAGGTGGTCCCACTCGCTTTGGCTGCAAGCGATGCCCGCATACACATCCCGAGCTCCGTAGCTATCGGTAGGTTTGATGATCCAAGCATCCTTGTTCGCACGAACAGCCTCAAGATCGCAGTCGTCATCGGCAAGGAAGTACGTTGCAGGGACCTGACTTTCGATGAAAGCGTTCTCCTCTTCGGTAAGGAAGGCTTTGGTCAGGGGGTTTCGCAGCGCTTCGAAGATCTGCTTGTCGTGGATGATATGACCAGAAAATGCTCCGATCAGCGCCACGGCTCCTTCGCGCACGGCATTGATGAGGTCTTGGGATTCATCCCAGTGCTCGATCACGTCATTGGTCACGCTCCGGCGCCAGATGGCGTTGATCACGCGCCCTTCGCTATCGCACAGGTCGGTACCATCGAAATACAGATCGCGTACGTCGGCTACAACGCATTCATAACCTGCAGCTTTGAAGTAATCGCTGAAGATGCGGAATTCGTCGACCACGCCTACATCCAGGTAGTCACAGATAGCGAAGCGGGGGTTGTCCACCTTGTGGTCGAAGGTGTTGTAGATGCGGATGAATTCCTGCACCCAGGTTTCGAACAATTCACAGGAAGCGAGCGTGTGCTGTTCGGCGAAGCTACGGAAGGTGGCGCTCTGCTCGATGGAGTGAACGATCTCGCGATCTTCGTTCAGACCAGCTGAGCCATCACCGTTGATCTCGCAAAAGGCGCTCTCGAGCGTATTCTCATCGAGGAAGATATCCAGACGCGCAAAGGGAAGCACCGCGTCGTAACCGCGCGGGAGCAGCGCAAGCTCTACCAAACGTGGGTCGTAGTCGAAGATCTGGCGATAGTCCTCGTCGCTGCGGTACCGTTCGATCACCTTACAGAGGATGGTATGGGTGGTCTCGGCCACATAGCGAAAACGCTCCCAGACCACATCATTGTAGAGGCGTGGTACGAAGGTCGAGCCTACCACACGATGATGAACGATGGCGCTCGAAGCGTCCATATACGCTTGAGCAGCCGCGCGCCCTTCCGCATCGCCATCTAGGGCGTTCATCGTATCGAAGTATTCTTGAGTGAGCTTATCGTCGCTTAGCATGCGAACCCTTTCTTGTCAGGCGAACCACAACAGAACTTTCGTTATCTCAAGATGCTGCTGACCTGGTCTGCAGCTTGAAGACCGTTCGTCTGCGCGTTCCTCTTGAACATGGTAACCCAAGGAAGACAGGCGAAGCAGTTTCGTCGGGTAACTTCACAGGGAATTCTCTATGGCTAGAAACGCATCGAAAACCGAGAGCTGCCTGTAAGGACCCGTGAAAAAGTGGCATAATACTAGGTTATACGTTTGCGAAAGGCAGGTGCAAGAGCGCCCGCAACAAGAGAAGAGGAGGGGTTTGTGAAAGCAACTGACACTATCAAAAGGGCAGCGCTCAACAAGTTAGTGAACTACCTTCTTGATGATCCAGAGACGAACATCAACAAGATCATGGATGCTCTTGATAAATTGGTCCCAAATGCTCTGTTCACCGAACAGCGTGCGGCATTCCGCAACTCGATCGAGTCAAAGAACAATTGGTATCAACTTATTATGAAGCTCATGGACCTTAATCCTGAGGTGCGCGATGAACTGCTCAGGACATTCATCGTGGATGCGAATATCCTTGCATGGGGAACGCAAGAGCAGAATCGCACCAAGTACGACTGCAATATCCCGTGGGCCATCTTGCTCGACCCCACCAGTGCTTGTAACTTGCATTGCACGGGCTGCTGGGCGGCAGACTATGGTCATGCGCTCAACTTGTCCTATGACGATATCGATTCCATCATCAAGCAGGGCAAAGAACTGGGCGTGCATGTTTACATCTACACAGGTGGCGAGCCGCTGGTGCGCAAGAAGGACCTGATCAAGCTCTGCGAAGCTCATCCTGATTGTGCGTTTTTGTGCTTCACGAATGCCACGCTGATCGATGAGGAGTTCTGCCAGGAGATCATCCGTGTGAAGAATTTCGTACCCGCGATCTCTGCTGAAGGTGACGAAGCCGCGACCGATTCTCGCCGTGGTGAAGGCACCTATCAGAAGGTCGATGAAGCCATGGATCTTCTGCGCAAGCATAAGCTGCCCTTCGGTGTTTCCATCTGCTATACCTCAGAGAATTCCGCGAGCGTCACGCAGGAGGAATACTTCGATTGGTTGATCGACAAGGGCGCACTGTTCGCATGGATCTTCACCTATATGCCGGTGGGCAAGGATGCTCCCACCAGCCTGATGCCAACGCCTGAACAGCGTGAGAAGCTCTATCTGTTCGTTGACAAGATGCGTCAGACCAAACCCCTGTTCACGCTCGATTTCCAGCATGACGGCGAATACGTGGGTGGCTGCATCGCGGGTGGCCGTCGCTACCTGCATATCAATGCGGCGGGCGATGTGGAGCCATGTGTGTTCATCCATTATTCGAATGCGAACATCCACGATATGTCGCTGCTCGATTGCCTGCGTTCGCCCATCTTCATGCAGTACTATCATGAGCAGCCCTTCAACGACAACTACATGCGTCCCTGCCCGATGCTCGAGAATCCTGAGTGCTTGGAGTACATGGTCGCTGAATCGGGCGCGCATTCTACCGATCTGGTGGCGCAAGAGAGCGCTGAAGAATTATGTGCGAAGACGAAGCCTGCTGCTGAAGCTTGGGCTCCTGTAGCTGAGCGCCTCTGGACTGACGAGCATGGCCCGCGTACGGCGAACCGCGAACGCGATAACATCGGCATGGCAGAGACCGACATTGCGAAGTTCAAGCAGATCGGGCGTACCATCCATGGTGCATGGGACCCCGACCGCGATCTTCGATCGGTAGTTGCCCAGAAGACGGAAACCCCTGTTCAAGAGTAGGAAGCGCAAGACCAACATGGCGAATTCGTTCATCTTCACCTCGGAATCGGTTACCGAAGGTCACCCTGATAAGATCTGCGATCAGATCTCAGATGCTATCTTGGACGCGATCTTGGAAAAGGAGATCGCGCTAGCGGCTGACGGCTACATTTCTCCTTCGGGAGCGCCAGCCGACCCCACTGCGGTACGTTGCGCCTGTGAGACCGTGGCTACTACGGGCATGGTGCTGGTCACCGGCGAGATTCGCACTCAGGCTTATGTCGATGTGCCTTCGATCGTGCGCGATGTGGTCAATGATATCGGCTACAACCGTGCGAAGTTCGGCTTCGATGCTACTACCTGCGGCGTTTTGAATGCGATCCATGAACAGTCGCCCGATATCGCGATGGGCGTCGATCAGTCCTATGAGGCTCAGCATGGCGAAACCGAAGGCGACGCGCTCTCAGAGATCGGTGCGGGCGACCAGGGCATGATGTTCGGTTATGCCTGCAATGAGACGAAAGAGCTCATGCCGCTACCTATACATGCGGCTCATCGTTTGTCCGAGCGTTTGACGCGTGTGCGCAAGGAAGGCGTGCTACCGTACTTGCGTCCCGATGGGAAGACCCAGGTCAGCGTGCGTTACGAAGACGGCAAGCCAGTAGCTATCGACAAGATCGTCGTTTCCACGCAGCATTCTGAAGATGTTGAGACTGAGCAACTTCGTCGTGATGTGGTGGAGCAGGTGATCGACCCGGTCTTCGACGAACTGGGAATCTCTTATGAGGGTGCTGAGCTGTTCATCAATCCTACGGGACGATTCGTAGTGGGTGGCCCTATGGGCGATGCTGGCCTGACCGGCCGTAAGATCATCGTGGACACGTATGGCGGCATGGGTCGTCATGGTGGCGGCGCGTTCTCAGGTAAGGACTGCACGAAGGTGGACCGTTCAGGTGCCTATGCTGCACGCTGGGTGGCAAAGAACGTAGTGGCAGCTGGTTTGGCTGATCGCTGCGAGGTCCAGATCGCGTATGCCATCGGTGTTGCCCATCCCGTTTCAGTGATGGTCGATACGTTCGGCACGAACCATGTTCCTCAGGAAGAGATCGAGGCGGCGGTCGCTCAGGTGTTCGATCTGCGCCCAGCTGCCATCATCGAGGCGCTCGATCTGCGTCGTCCGATCTATCGCAAGACTGCAGCTTATGGACACTTTGGTCGTGAATTGCCCGAGTTTACCTGGGAACAGACCAATAAGGTCGAAGATTTGAAGGCAGCGTGTCCTTCGCTTTCGTAGCTGCGGAACGTACGCGTTGCGGTATATACTAGGGGCACCATGTATGCCTCAGTGATCCTGGACATCCCTACACAAGCGCTTGATAGTGCTTATACCTATGCGCTCACGCCCGAGACCGCTCATGTGCGGGTCGGTTGTGCGGTGCTCGTGCCCTTTGGCGGCCGACCTGCGGTCGGTTATGTGGTGAGCCTTACCGACGAAACGCCTGCGAATGTTGCGCGCGTGAAGCAGGTGGAGTCGGTCCTTTCCGATTCTTATTTCGACGAAGCTGGCGCTCAGTTGGCTTTCTATCTTTCCGATCGTTATATCGCGCCGCTCTCTTCGTGCGTGCGCTTACTGCTTCCACCAGGGGCAACGCCGAAGATGAAGCGCGTGGCTGGTTCGTGGGAGGTGCTCTACCCGAAGGTCCAACAGGTCGATGAGCGATGGGCGGTGCGTCTGCCTGCAGCCGACCAGTACGAACCACGACGCAGCGCCGTGAAGCAGATCGCCATCCTAGAGGCTCTCAAACAGGGTGATCTGCGCGTTGCAGAGCTCACAGCAGAATACGGTTCGGTCTCTTCGGTGTTGAAGGCGCTCGAATCGAAGGGTGTCGTAGCTATCGAAGAGCGCAGGCGTGTGCGCGGGAATGCGCAGATCAGCCCCGCATTCGCCAAGCGCATCCATGAGCGACCCGAGCTCACTTCTGCCCAACGTGATGCGCTCGAGCTCATCGGTAGTGCACAGCAACGAGCTGATGGGGAAGTGATCGTGCTCGATGGCGTGACTGGCTCTGGCAAGACCGAAGTGTTTCTGTGCGCCATCGAAGAGGAGCTGAAGCGGGGGCGCAATGCCATCGTGTTAGTGCCTGAGATATCGCTCACGCCGCAGACGGTCGCGCGTTTTCGAGGCCGCTTCGGCGACACAGTGGCGGTGCTGCATTCGCGCATGAGCCCTGGTGAGCGCTTCGACCAGTGGGATCTTATCCATTCGGGCGCGATCCGCGTGGTAGTGGGAGCGCGGAGCGCATTGTTCGCTCCGCTTGCGAATGTGGGCATGATCATCGTCGATGAGGAACACGAAGGTAGCTACAAACAGGATCAATCGCCACGTTATGTGACGCGCGATGTGGCGGAATGGATCGCCAAGCGCAACGGGGCAACGCTCATTCTGGGGTCGGCCACACCTTCCATCGAGGCGCTCTATCGAGTCGAGTCTGACA
Organism: Anaerotardibacter muris; assembly: GCF_943192915.1. GTDB lineage: Bacteria > Actinomycetota > Coriobacteriia > Coriobacteriales > Eggerthellaceae > Anaerotardibacter > Anaerotardibacter muris. The sequence goes on along the minus strand of NZ_CALPCD010000004.1, from coordinate 96,125 downwards.
AGGATTGGCACTTGGCAGTGATGGGGGAGCGTGCGAATGGCAAGCCGTTGCCATCCATCCAAGTGGTGGATATGGCTCGTGAATTCGGCGGTGGCAATCGCAAGATGTTCTCGAAAGCATTGCAGGCGGCGCTCAACGAAACGCTGGATAAGAACGAAAAGGCCGTGCTGCTACTGAATCAACGCGGGTTCGCTCAGTTCTTGCTCTGTCGCGATTGCGGTTACGTGCCTGAATGCGATTCGTGCTCAACCTCGCTCACGTTCCATGAAGAGGGCAACAGGCTGGTGTGCCATCATTGCGGGCAAGAGCAGCCTGCCCCAGCGGTTTGCCCTGAATGCGGTTCACCTTATCTGAAACGCTTCGGCGCAGGAACCCAGCGTGTGGAGGCGGAATTACGCGCGTTCTTGCAGGATCGCGAACGCCCCGTAGAGATCGTGCGCATGGATGCTGATACAACGGCCCACAAGGGCGATCATCAGCGTCTGCTCGAGCAGTTCGCGAAGGCTGAAGCAGCGGTGCTCTTGGGCACTCAGATGATCGCGAAGGGCCTGGACTTCGATGACGTTACGCTGGTGGGCGTGATCAATGCGGACACCATGCTGCATCTTCCTGATTTTCGCAGTTCAGAGCGCACGTTCGATCTGATCGAACAGGTGGCTGGTCGTTCGGGTCGTGCCGATCTTCCTGGTAAGGTGATCGTGCAGACCTATAGTGCTCAGGAAGTTGCGGTCAGGTCGGCCGCGCGCTATGATCGCGAAGGTTTTCTCGAGCATGAGCTCAAGATGCGCAAGGATGCGAATTATCCACCATATGTGCGCTTGGCGAATGTGCTCATTTGGGGAGAGCGCGAATCCGAAGTGATCGGAGTGGCGCAGAAGCTGTTCTTCGATTTGATGCAACTTGCTGAAGAGCAGGGACTCCAAGGGGTTCAGGTCTATCCTCCAACGCCGTGCGTCCTTTCACGGCTGAAGAAGAACTATCGTTATCATATCCTGATAAAAGCCCAGCCTGAATGCGATATCTCTGCATTCTGTCGCGAGTATTTCCGCACCCGCAAGCCCGATAAGACCGTCAACGTCTCCATCGACATCGACCCTGTGAGCGTTTTGTAGCTTTTGACCGAAGGCCGAGGGCTATTGCGCAAGCAGAATGTCTGGTACTTAGGCGAAGAGATCGGTCGAGAAGTAGCGCTCGCCCGTGTCGGGGAGGATGGTGACGACCGTTTTACCAGGGCCAAGATGCGTGGCAAGACGACGGGCAACCGCAACGTTCGTGCCCGAAGAGATACCGCACAGGATGCCTTCCTTCTGAGCAAGTTCGCGGCTCGTTTCGATGGCTTCTTCGTCGCTCACCAGGCAGATCTGATCGTAAATGTCATTATCGAAGATAGCAGGGATAAGGCCATCGCCGATACCCTGCTGCATGTGCGAGCCGATAGGACCACCTGAAAGGATCGCGGCCTTGTCGGGTTCGGCCACCCAGATGACCAGATCGGGATAGGCCTCACGCAAGATCTTGCCAACGCCAGAGATGGTGCCTCCTGTGCCGAAGCCTGAGCAAAACCCATCGATGGGCGTATCGATATCGCTGAGGATCTCTTGTGCGGTGGTAGTGGTGTGAGCAAGAAGGTTGTCGGGGTTTTCGAACTGCTGGGGAATGTAGACATTGGGGTCGCTTGCCTCCATCTCTTCTGCAAGAGCAATGCAGCGTTCGATGCACTCTCCGATATCGCCTTCATCGTGAACCAAGATGACCTCAGCGCCATATTGCGCGACCAGTTTGTGTCGCTCTGCCGAGACAGAGTCGGGCATGATGAGACGCGCCTGATAGCCTTTTACGGCGCAGACCAGCGCAAGTCCGATGCCTTGGTTGCCGCTGGTCGGCTCTACGATGATGGAGTCTTTGGTAAGGACGCCACGCTCTTCAGCGCCTTTGATCATCTGCAGCGCAGTGCGCGTTTTGATCGAGCCACCTACGTTCAAGCCCTCGTATTTCACCACGATGCGAGCCTGATCGGGCGTTGTCATGGTATTGAGTTCGATCAGCGGCGTGTTGCCAACATAATCCAAGATCGTGTGATAGACCATAGGGCTTCCTTCAGGAGCTAGTGGTGCGATTTCGTTCTTCACATCATAGCCGATTTGTCTTTGGTTTCTGGCTACACTTCGCTTTGGAAGCGCTTTAGCTTGGGGAACTCTGCTGCCAGCGTGTGTCGATGTTTGGGAGGATCTATTGCCAGCGTGCGCCTGACGGCATCGTTGCATTCTGGCCTGTCCCCATTCTGTCCCGGACAAAATGGGACCTGTCCCCAATGTGTCTGGGTGAAGACTTCCCGCTTGCGCGAAACGTGAAGTGGGTCATGCGGCATTAGGGGATAATGGGAAGGCAATGGAGATCCTCGATCAAATAGACGCTTTCGTATGGGGTCCAGCAATGATCGTATTGCTGCTGGGTTCGCATCTGTTCCTTACTTTCCGCACGCGCTTCATCCAGCGAAAGCTCCCTGAAGCTATCAAACTTTCGTTCAAGAAGAACGACGGCGAAGGCGACATCTCTCCTTTTGGCGCTCTTGCAACAGCGTTGGCGGCAACGATCGGCACTGGTTCGATCGTTGGTGTGGCTACCGCCATCCTGGCTGGTGGTCCTGGTGCGATCTTCTGGATGTGGCTCACGGGCGTGTTCGGCATAGCGACCAAGTATTCCGAGGTGTTCGTGGCGATCAAGTATCGCGTGAAGGACCATAACGGCAACATGCTCGGCGGTGCGATGTATGCCTGGCAGCGCGGCTTCATGAAGAACGGCAAGACCCCCTGGTATGCGCGTTTGGGTGCCGTGGCTTTCGCGCTATTTGCGGCCATCGCAGCCATCGGCACGGGGTCCGCCGTGCAAGCATCAGCTATGACGGGCATCCTCACCTCGAGTGGCATCGAGCTAGAGTCTTGGATCATCGGACTGGTCATCGTCATCTTGGTGGCAGTGGTCATCTTCGGCGGCGTGCGCATCATATCTGATGTGTGCGAGCGTCTTGTACCGGTGATGGCTATCGGTTATACGCTCGGGTGTTTGATCATATTGATATTGAACTGGGCGTATCTCTGGGATGCGATCGTGCTCATCTTCGAGTGCGCATTCACGGCGAAGGCTGCTTTTGGCGGCGCGGTGGGATCGGGCATCATGGTGGCGCTCCAGTTCGGTTGCGCACGCGGTCTGTTCTCCAATGAATCGGGCCTGGGTTCGGCTCCCATCATCGCGGCAGCTGCGAAGACCAAGAACCCTGCTGAGCAGGCACTCATCGCCATGACGGGCACATTCTGGTCCACGGTGGTCATCTGTGCGCTCACGGGAATCGTATTGGTCTCCACCATGCTTGCATATCCGAGCATCCAAGAGCAGATCTTAGTGGATCCTTCGATCTTCTCGGGCGCACAATTGGCAAGTCTGGCGTTCTCTCAGATTCCCTTCATCGGCACGCCGCTTCTGGTGCTGGGCATGGTGGCATTCTCTTATTCCACCATCCTAGGTTGGTCGTATTACGGTAGCCGTTGTATCACGTACCTGTTCGGCAAGCATGCGATCAGGCCTTATCAGGTGGTCTATGTGGCGGCAGCGTTCTTGGGAACGCTCGGTATCGGTGATATGGTGTGGACCATTTCCGATATCGGCAATGCTTTGATGGCTATTCCGAACATCATCATGGTGCTCTTGCTATCAGGACTCATTGCGCGCGAGACGAAGTATTATGTCTACGATGGCAATATCGATGTTGAGGACGAGGTTCCTATCCCAACGGTCGAATCCAAGTGACTTTCGACTAATTCATGGAGCACTTCGGCATGAGAACGGCGTTTCTTCGTGGCGGTGCCGATAAGAACGACCGAATCGTATTCGCCATATCGCTCGATGAAGTCATTGATGGCATTGCGCTCTTCCATTTCCTTTTGGTACTCCGCAAAGTATTCTTCCCAGGTGAGTTGGTGGTCGAGATACTTCGCAAGCGTAGTGGTGGCGGGGGAGAATTCGACATCATGAGCATAGTTCGCGTTCAAGATGCGATGCGTGAAGTACTCGATGTCGTGTAATTTCGTGAAGCCTGCAAGCTGGTTGGTGTTCTTCAGGCGGATATCCACTACCATGTCCACATGCCAAGCCTCGAGTTGTTCGAAGAATTCTTGTGCGCTGGTTTCGTAGGCGCTGATAACGTTGAGCTTCATCGCGTGCTCCTTCAAATGCGATTTGCGCTTCATGGTCGAAGCGCCTTACTCTTCATAGTAGTGAATCTGCGCAGATTAGGTGTCTACAGCCTCGAATCAATACCGAAATGTTGAGATGAACTCAAAGCGATAGTGATAGTTCCTCGTATTCGATATCGTATTTGGTCTTAAGCATCGAGAAAAATTCTGCAGGATTCAGGACGGGTACTGGTGAATCGACGAACCCGTGTAGGTCGCGGGTGATAAGGTAGTCTGCTTTGATGCGCTCGGCACACCTTGCGATAAGAAAATCTTCCAAGTCGGGCCAGGTCGACATAAGAGCGTCTTCAACATCAGCAGCCTCAAACGTAGCAATCTGAAGAAAATCCAGGCTCTTAGCCATCTTTTCGCGAACTTTTTGCACGGGATGTATTCTTCCGAGGATATATTCGATGTCGGAAAATGATTGAGCACTTGCCCATAATTCAGCATCTCCAAAAAAGTCGACAATACGAAGCTTATTCGCTTCTTTGCAGAACGGTTCGCGCTGCGCAAAGTAGTCAATAAGGATATTAGTATCAAGAAAGATTTTCATAGGACTCTCTCAATGCGTCAGCCAATAAGTCGTCGTACGTGGTGTTCTCGAAATATGATTCGGGGGTAGGGAGGGTGGTTTCCTTGATGCTGTTCATGAGACTGGACAGTGCAGCTCGAGAAAACTTACGTTTGCCAGGGCGCGGAGCTTCGATAGCAGAGGGCAATTGTCGCGTTTTGAGGAAGAACTCGTAAGCGCTATTGATCAGCTCGGTCGGAGACGACCCCGCTTTGCGCAATTCTTTGTTCACCTGATCTCTGAGTTCAACGGGAACTCGAGCTGATACCATTGGGTCCATACATACTCCTGTCATACCGTATGACAATCTTAACATAGGAATTGATACTTGAGAGCTTCAAGCAACAGGTTGTTGCTTGATGTGGGCTAGGGGATTTGCGAGAATGAAAGCGTATTGTCGAGGGATGGTTTGCATGGTGGAGATCGATGTCAATAGCTGGATGCGTGAACTGCGGGCGAAGCTTGTAGATGCGTTCGGGAATCGCTTGGTGCTTGTGGGAATCCAGGGGAGCCGCGCACGCGGGGAAGAACGTGAGACCAGCGATATTGATTCGGTCGTGGTTATCGAGGAACTTACGGCAAAAGATATCGAAGTCTTTCGTGGCGTCGTTGGAACAATGCCCCATGCGGAACTTGCCTGCGGTTTCATTGGTTCACCCGAGGTGTTGGCTGCTTGGCCGCGCTACGATGTGTTCAACCTCGTAAATGATACGCGCGTCCTTCAGGGGTCGTTCGATTTCATGAATACGAACTTCACGACCAACGATGCGCTGCTTTCAGCAAAAGCGGGTGCTTCGGAGATCTATCACACGCTTTGTCATACTCTGGCGTTCGAATCTGAAACGCTCGAGGCGGTGGTCGAAGCGTGCGTGAAAAATACGTTCTTCGTCATGCGTGCGCTCGTGTTTGCGCGAAGTGGTGAATACCTCGTGAGTCGCGCGCGGATGCGCTCATTCGCCAGCGACCAGGAGCTTGTTTTCTTAGATGCGTATGACGCAGATGAAGCGCTCGATGCTGCTGCACTCGCAAACGTCCTGATCGAGTGGGCGCAAGTCGTTATCACGCAGACATAAGCCCAGCTGATCCTAATTACACACGTTAATTCAGCTTCTTCTTGCGGGTGCGCCAGTCGGGCATGACGCGGTCCATCAGGGCGTGGAACCCAGGGCCGTGGTTCGCTTCCAAAAAATGGCACAATTCGTGTACGACCACGTATTCCAGGCACTCAGGAGGATAGAGCGCCAGACGAATGTTGAAGCAGAGCCGCCCTGTTTCTGGCTGACAGCTGCCCCAGCGACTTTTCATGTTGCGATAATCGATCTTCTTCGGGTGAACGCCTAGGATGGGCGCCCACTGCTCAACAAGTGGTGGCACGCAGGCTTTCACCACGGCACGCCAGGCCTCGATCTCTTCCTTGCTCGCGGATTGCGCATGCGCGGCAGGGGAGGCGGCGATCCGTGCTCGTTGGACACGTATCCAGTCGATGCGCGAGGCAGCGAAGCGCTCCAGTTCAGCGTTCGTCACATGGTACGGAGCCGACATGCATACCTCGCCTCCAGGCGACTTCACCTTCAGGCGCACGGTCTTCATGCGTTTGCGCACGATCGAGATAGGGATCCCTTCAACATGGAGCGTAGTTTCTTTCATGTTCTTAGTATGCCAAGCGCACGTACAAAAGAAAAGCAGCACCCGTGATGGATGCCGCTCAAGAAGATCGAACGCGTACAGGGCTGCACAGGGCAATTTATTGTACGGGTGGGTTGTTGCCAGGGTCACCTGCAGGTGCTTGATCCCTGTTCGAAACAAGCAGCAAGATGCCCGAGACCAGGTTCACGAAGATGAGCGTGCAAACACCGAAGGCAGTGGTGTTGGGGCGCTTGCCCTTGTAGAGGCTCCAGCTGTAGATGGTCATCGGCACCATCCATGCCAATGGGAGGATGGCCCATGCAGCACATACGCACGAGACGATGTTCAAGATGAAAGCGATAAGGCGCAGCGTGCGATCTTGGCTGGTCATAGGGTAGATCTGTTCAGCATCGAACGTTTGGTAGTTCATATTGGATGTGGCAGAAGTGGCATAGGGTGCAGCGCCCTGAGTTGCACCTTGAGTCCCGGTATTCGCACCAGTCGGGGCTGACGTACCAGCTGACGCGGTATCAGCGCTCGCACCTGCTTGTGCAGCGCCAGGAGCAGCGGTATAGTCGCTGGTCCATTGGGTTCCATCCCAGTAACGCAAGCGAGTCGTATCGCCCTCTGGATCGGGATACCATCCTGCAACTGCTGCCATATGCTTCTCCTTTTGCTTGTGAGCGACCACTTCGTGTCGCGATTTGCGTGTCTTCGGTGAGTGTTGAATAGGATACCCCATCCTTGGCGTAAAATGAGAACAGCCCACCAAATTGTCACCTGGTGGTGCCGCTTCCCTGCGAGGAAGCTTCGACCTCGACGAAGAAGGACCTCACACACGTGGAGACCAACTACGTTAACCCGCACCAGCCCCTGAAGTTCGTTGACGAAAGTCGTATCGATGGGATCGACTATGCAGATCCTACGCTCGAGCCAGTGGTCTCGGTGGTAGTGCCCATATTCAATGCAAGCTATACGCTCGATGAAGCGCTAGCCAGCCTTGAGGTGCAAACTATGGACAACATCGAGATCATCTGCGTCGACGATGCGTCAACGGATCGTTCGCGCGCCATCATCGATGCGCATGCTTCCCGCGATGGGCGCTACGTGGTCGTTTCCCATGCACGCAATTGCGGCTATGGTGCGTCCATGAACGATGGCATTGCCGCAGCTCGCGGCCAGTGGATCGCCATTCTCGAGCCTGATGATTATGTGCTCCCCGATATGTATGAGAAGCTGCTTGCCACGCCTGCTGAAGTCGACGCGACCGATGTCGAGATCATCAAGTCTCCCTACATTCGCGAGATCCGTGAAGATGGCGTGCGCCGCGGCGATGTGGCGAAGACGCATCTGAACTGTCGCTATCGTGGGCTCATAGAGCCCTCATGGCAACCATTCTCCATGAAGGATCCAGGTGTTACCCATTTGCTGCGCCATCATCCTTCGATCTGGTCGGCGCTCTACAGCACGACATTCCTCGCTGAATATGGGCTGCGTTTCGTGGAATATCCTGGCAGCGGCTGGGCCGACAATGAATTCTTCTATGACACGCTGCTGCGTGCTCGCCGTATCGTCTATCGCGATGAGCCATTCTATGTCTATCGCGAAGAGACACCCGCTGAATTTGATTCGTTCGCACGCGATCGCAAGCTCTTGCGGTTCGAACGCTGGCAATCGATGGCCGACATCATCGAAGAACTTGGCATCGATGATGAGGTGATCCGCGCGAGCCATGTATCGAAAGGCTTTACCTATCTAGGCGAACAGATCTCTACATGGGGTGAAGACGACCCTGAGGTGCGTCAGGCCATGGAGAAGATGTTCGCGCGCATGGATCCTCGCTTGGTGGAGAAGGAGCGCCGCGTTTCCCCGCATCTGAAGAAGCTCTATTTCGAGGCGCGTGGTATCCCGCATCGCAGCGCTGGCGATCGCCCCCGCTATTATCGAGCGCTGGCTAAGGAATTCGTGCACACGCTCCGGAGCAACGGTATACGCTATACTGCCGACCAGGTGAAACAAACGATCAAGCGCCACTAGCGCCAAGGAATTTCGTGAACGAGCAACGCTATCAGGCTATCAGCCGCCCCTTCCAAGAAAACCCCAACGCCGCCCTATGGTTGATCTGGGCGAACAAGGCTCTTACGGTGGTTGGCTACGTGGCTTACCCCGTGCTGCTCATTGCTGTTGCGCTTGCTGGTGCATGGATGGATCTGGTTAAGTTCGTCGTCGTACCTGCGCTCGCTTTCGCGCTGTTGAGCGTGTTCCGTGCGCGCTATAACGCCCCGCGTCCTTATGAAGTGCTTGCCATCGAACCCATCATCCACAAGGACACGATAGGGAAGTCTTTCCCCAGCAGGCACACCTTCTCTATGATGATGATCGCTTGTTCTTGGCTGGCGTGGTTCGCTCCGGTAGGTATAGCATTGATCATCTGCGCGTGCGTTATGGGAGCTCTCCGCGTGATCGGTGGGGTGCATTTCCCTCGTGACGTGGTAGCAGGCGCGCTCTTCGCAGTAGTTTGCGCATCGATCGGCTATTGCATCATTCCCTGGTAGGGCGCCTTCTGAGTTCACGCGATGATGACCTGCATTCGTGAAACCTGTGTATGGTGCTGCGTCCTTACCCTGCGGCCGTAGCGCCTCATGGTCTTCACCGAAAGGGGCGAAAATACCCCCTTTTGAGATGGGGTGCTTTTTTATATAATAGTTCGATGTCTTATAAACCCTAAGACGCATTTCATTGGTAAACGAAGGGACTAAGTGTGGCTAAAACCTCTTCAAAAGCTAGTAAGAAAACTACCGTAGAGGCCGAAGAAGGCACAGCAACGAAGAAGGAAACCAAGAAGTCCAAGACAACCGCCAAGAAAGCAACGCCAAAGAAGGCTGCCACCAAGAAATCAACGAGCAGCAAGAAAACAACGAAGAAAGCTGTTGCAAAAGAGCAGGTTGTCGAAGAGGCGATCCAAGAAGAGATCCAGGAAGAGATCAAAGAAGAACTTGAGGAAGCGATCGAAGCAGATCTGCTCGAAGACGATTCCATCGAACCCGATCTTTCCAAATCAGACGAAACAACCGCAGAGGAAGCCGATGTCGAAGCTGACGCTAACCTTTCCGATGACGAGCTGCTCGAGGGCATCCCGCAGGAGGAATTGAAGGCCAGCACAGAGATCGCTGTTCCGCGCGTTTCGTCAAAGACCAAGACGGCACGCACTCGCAAATACAGCTCAGATGGCTCGGTGGCTATGCTCACGGGCGATCCTGTTCGCATGTATTTGAAGGAGATCGGCAAGGTATCTCTGCTCACTGCAGCAGAAGAGGTTGACCTGGCCATGAAGATCGAAGCAGGCGTTGAAGCTATGGCGCAGCTCGATGCATCCGAAGAAGAGGGCGGTGTACCCTTGGAGCGTCGCGAGCGCAGGCGCCTGAGCCGTATCGAGCAGGTGGGCCTGGACGCGAAACAGCAGCTCATCGAAGCGAATCTGCGCTTGGTCGTGTCCATTGCGAAGCGCTATGTTGGCCGTGGCATGCTGTTCCTCGACCTGATCCAGGAAGGCAACTTGGGCCTTATCCGCGCGGTGGAGAAGTTCGACTACACCAAGGGCTTCAAGTTCTCCACGTATGCAACGTGGTGGATCCGTCAGGCTATCACCCGCGCTATCGCCGACCAAGCACGTACCATCCGTATTCCGGTGCACATGGTCGAGACCATCAACAAGCTCGTTCGCATTCAGCGTCAGCTCTTGCAAACGCTCGGCCGTGAACCAACTCCTGAAGAGATCGCAGAGGAAATGGGCCTTACCCCTGAGCGCGTTCGTGAGATCCAGAAGATCTCGCAAGAACCGGTCAGTTTGGAAACGCCCATCGGTGAAGAAGAAGATTCTCAGTTAGGCGACTTCATCGAAGACGATGCTGCGGTGGTTCCGCCTGATGCGGCAAGCTTCTCCATGTTGCAAGAACAGCTGGCGAAGACCCTGGAAGGCTTGGCTGAACGCGAGCGCAAGGTCATCACGTTGCGCTTCGGTCTGGAAGACGGGCATCCGCGTACGCTCGAAGAAGTCGGTCGCGAATTCGGCGTGACCCGTGAGCGCATTCGTCAGATCGAGAGCAAGACGCTTGCGAAGCTGCGCCATCCTTCCCGTTCTCAGAAGCTCAAAGATTATCTGGAAGATTAAGGGCTGCTTCTTTGGAGTCGAGTGAACTAGAGTTCTATGCGATGTGCCCGGCTGGGTTCGAGCAGGTCGTTTCCGAAGAATTGAAGAGCCTTTCAGCGAAGCGAATACGCCCCCTTCAAGGGGGCGTTGCCTTTTTTGGCGCGCTGGAAGATGGCTTGCGTGCGTGCTTGTGGCTGCGTAGTGCTTCGCGTGTGTTGCTGGTCTTAGCGCGCGTGGACGCGAGCAGTGCCGATGCGCTCTATGAAGGTACGCGCGAACTTCCCTGGCAAGATCATATCAACGAAGGCTCGACCATTGCGGTGCATGTCCGCGGAACCAATGCAGAGCTGCGAAATACCCAGTTCAGTGCCGTGAAGGTGAAGGATGCGATCGTAGATGAGCTTCGCGCGACCACGGGCAAGCGTCCAGAAGTGAGCAAGCACCATCCTGATGTAGCCATTCAGGTCTTGCTCCATGCGAAGAAGGCCACCATTACGCTCGACCTGGCAGGCGATCCGCTCCATCGACGCGGCTATCGAGCCGAAGGCGAGAGCGTGGATGCACCACTCAAGGAAGCATTGGCGGCGGGAATGTTGCTGATATCGCCCTGGGCAGACGCGGTGCGTTCGCTGCGGGCAGGGGAATGCGCACCCGAAGCGTGCCTGCTCTACGACCCTTTTTGTGGCAGCGGTACGCTCGTGATCGAGGCGGCTATGCTGGCTGCCGATATGGCACCGGGTATCCTGCGTGACTACTGGGGATTCACGGGTTGGAAGCAATTCGACCCTACCGTATTCGAAGGCCTGTTGGCTGAAGCAGATGAGCGCCTTGAGGCGGGCCTTAGGAAGATGCCGCAGCTTTACGGTAGCGACAAGGATGCGCGCGCAGTAGCGATCGCGCAAGCTCAAGCAGCACGTATAGGTTTGGGCGATCGTATATCGTTCACCTGCGCCGACTGTTCCCACATGGACGAGACGTTGAGCTCGCTTAGGGCTGGGGCTGCTGCGACGGGTTGTTTGGTGGGCAATCCTCCTTATGGCGTGCGCTTGATGAGCAGTGATCTGGATATCTTCTACGGTGCGTTGCAAACAGGCTTGAAGAAGTTGCCGGGGAGCTGGACGTTCACCGCTATCACGCCTGACGAGCATTTCGATGATTACGTAGGCGCGCAGCCTATCAGCGAGAAGCCAGTCTATAATGGCGCGCTCGAGACCTCCATCCGCACCTACCGATTAGGGGACGTGACGCAAAAGACGCTCGAACTGGTCACGCTCTCCGGCAAGGATCTGAGCATCCCTGTCATATCCGATCACCCTGACCAATTCGCTGCACGCTTGCGCAAGAATGCCAAGGCGCGTCGCAAGTGGGCCGAAAAGCAGCATGTTCATGCGTTCAGAATCTATGATGCCGATCTGCCTGATTACGCGGTCGCTATCGATCTGTTCATGGCGACCGATGAACTTCGTACGCCTGAAAACAAGCGGACGTTCGATGTTCCTTACCTGGTCATATCTGAATACCAGGCACCTAAGAGCATCGACGCGAACAAAGCGTATCGCCGCTTCGAGGACGCGGTGCGCATCGCTGCAGCCTTGCTCGAAGTACCACGGGCGCATGTGTTCACGCGCGTGCGCAAGCAAGAGCGGGGCGGCAGGCAATATGCTCTCAAGAAACGTGCGCCCAAGCAGGTGCTCACGCGTGAATCAGGACTTACCTTCGAGCTCGATCTGGCAAGTTATGTGGATGTGGGATTGTTCTTGGATCATCGCATCACGCGTCAGTTCATCGCGGCTCAGGCGCGCGAAAAGGATGTGCTCAACCTGTTCGCCTATACGGGTAGCGCGAGCGTATATGCAGCTGCTGGCGGTGCGAAGAGCGTTACCACGGTCGACCTTTCCCAAACCTATCTTGATTGGGCGCGTCGCAATATGGAATACAACGGATTCACGGGCAGTGCTTATCGCTATATCAAGGCTGACGTGCGCCAGTGGTTGCGCGATGAACGCGATGGCCGGCGTTCGAAGAATGGCGCTTCGCGCCGCTATGATCTTATCTTCGTCGATCCGCCCACGTTCTCGAATTCCAAGTCCATGGGAAAGCGCACATGGGATATCCAGCGCGACCACTTCTATATGCTGCGCGATGTAGCGCGCCTTCTGCGCCAGGATGGTGTCATCATCTTCTCGGGCAACCTGCGCAGCTTCAAGCTCGACGAAAAGGCGCTTATCGATCTGGGCTTCAACGTGCTCGATATCACCGCGAAGACCATCCCTGAAGACTTCGCGCGCAATGGGAAGATCCACTTCTGCTACCTGCTGCAACGCCGTCCGCGTGAGGATGCCCGTGATACAATCTAAGGGCATTTGAAGCTCGATCAGATCACGTGATCGTAAGGGAAGGGGAGACCCATGGTAGAACAGATCTGCGAAAAATGCGGTGCGCGCTATTCGATGTATGCGCCCGCTTGTCCGAAGTGCGGCGAACCTTCGCCTCAACCCGCTAAGAAGACTGGTTGCCCACAGGCTCCTGCGCCAACTAAGCCTGCGCCGAAGCCAAAACCAGCCGAAGGAGCGAACACCGCAGCCCAACCTGCGGCTCAGCAGGCATCAGGCGCGCCCGAAGCTCTTGCATCGGTCTCGGTCGAGGGCGCTTCGTCTTGTCCGGTCTGCCAGCTTGGCCTGGCCCCATTGGCGCTCATCGGTGCCATTGTGGCGGTGGTCGGTATCTTGAAGCTGTTCAAGAAATAGTTAGACGCTCAAATCATTTGACAATCTAATCGTTTGTTCGATAATGGCAAAGGGCACGGTGCTTCGTCTGTTGAAGGCTGTAGCCCTTTTGTTATATCGAAGGACCTAAGAGCGCCCGCGCAAGAGATCCTCCGTGCGAATGAACGTTAGGATGGAAAAAGAACATGAGTTTGGCGATCGTTGTAGATTCTGTTGCAGACATGAACTTCGATGAGTGCGAACGCTACGGCTTCGTAGCGGTCCCGCTCACCGTAGAGGTGGGTGGCGAGCGTTTCAAGGACCAATATGAGATCACTTCTGATGAATTCTATGATCGCATGATCGCAGCAGAAGATCTGCCGAAGTCTTCGCAACCTGCCCCTACTGAATTCATCGAGGCTTACAACAAGCTTGCCGATGAAGGTTATGACAAGGTCCTTGCTCTGCATCTCGCAGCGGTGCTTTCGGGTACGCTCGAATCTTCCAACCTTGGCGCAAGCCAGGTCGAAATCCCTGTGGCTGTGGTCGATACGCTCAACGCAAGCGCTGGTCAGGGTCTTCTTGCCATCCTTGCATCTGAGTTGCGCGAAGCTGGCGTACCTGATGATCAGATCATCCAGCGCGTGGAGGACGCTCGCAGCCAGACACGCTTCTTCATCGCATGCGGTACGCTCGAGAACCTGCTGAAGAATGGTCGCCTTTCCGCTTCTGAGGTGGAAGGTGCCACCATGCTGAACATCAAACCCATGATGTCCTTCGATGAGCAGGGCGTTCTGCGCGCCATCGACAAGGCGAAAGGCATGAATGGCGTCATCAAGAAGTATGTCGAGAAGATCCAGCAGCTCACCGAAGAAGAAGGCATCCAACGTATCCGTTTTTGCCATACACGCAATGAAAAGGGCGTTGCTAAGCTCAAGAAGTCCCTCGAAGAAGCAGGCGTAGAGTATCTTGACTACGGTACGTGTCAGTGCGGTCCCACCGTGGCAACGCACCTGGGCATGGAAGCGCTCGGGTTCGGCTCGATGCCCGATTCGCTCGCGCACGTTTAGTTCACGAATCCACGGAGTTACGGAGTTCACATCACGCATGGAAAACACCGTTAACAACATCGATCGTAGTTCCATCGACGAGATGCTCACGAGCACCTTCAATTCGATCTTGCGCATCGAAGAGCGCTCGCTCAACAACCGTTTGACCGAAGGCCTTTCGATCGCTGAGCTGCATACCATTTGCGCCATCGGTCTTCACGAGGCGAATCCCATGAAGGTCGTTGCCAATCGCCTGGATGTGACGCTTGCCACTCTTACGGTGATGATCAACAAGTTGGTGAAGCGCGGTTACGTGCAGCGCGAACGTGATGAGGCTGATAGAAGGCAAGTTCTCATCTCTCTTACCATCAAGGGCCGCAAGGCGATGCGCGCCCATCGCGCCTTCCACAAGAATATGATCGAGAGCGCACTGGCCGATTTGCAGCCAGACGAAGAAAGCGCGTTCGTGAAAGCCATCACTAAGGTTAAAATCTTCTTTGATAAAGAAAGCCAGAAGGAACGAACGAAAGGATAACCATCATGGCAACTCTTGAAACCATCCAGAAAGTCCTCAACGAAAACCTCGACATCGAGCCCGAGACCGTTACGGTCGAAGCTACCCTCGAAGGCCTGGGCGTCGACTCTCTCGACATGGCAGAGCTCATCTGCAGCCTGGAAGAGGAGCTTGACGTTGATTTCGGCGAGCCCGAAGGCATCGAGACCATCGGTCAGCTGGTCGAGTACATCGAGACCCTCTAAGAGGTAGCGATACTTATATGAAGACACGTGTAACGGAGCTGCTCGGTATCGAGCAGCCGATCATTCAGGGCGCTATGGCGTGGATCGCCGATGCTCGTTTGGCAGCTGCGGTCAGTAATGCTGGTGGTCTCGGCATCATCGCATGCGGTTCAGCGCCGCTTTCGTGGGTGCGCGAACAGGTAGAGCTGGCTCGCAGTCTTACCGACAAGCCATTCGGCGTGAACATCATGCTCATGAACCCTGATGCTCCCGAACTTGCACAACTTCTTGCTGAACTCAAGGTGCCCGTCATCACGACGGGCGCTGGTAGTCCAGCCCCTTATGTGGAGATGTGGAAGGAAGTGGGCGCAAAGGTAGTGCCAGTCGTGGCATCTGCTGCATTGGCCAAGCGCATGGAGCGCTGTGGCGCTGATGCGGTGATCGCAGAAGGCTGCGAAGCAGGTGGCCATATCGGCGAGCTTACTACCATGGCTCTTACGCCTGCAGTGTGCGAAGCGGTCTCCATCCCTGTTATCTGCGCTGGCGGCGTGGCTGACGGTCGCGGTATGGTGGCAGCATTCGCGTTGGGCGCGGAAGGCGTGCAGATCGGTACGCGCTTCCTTACCGCTCATGAGTGCGGCATCCATGAAGCTTACAAGCAGAAGGTGCTGGCAGCTAAGGATTCTGACACCATCGTCACGGGTCGCGACAATGGACACCCCGTGCGCCAGCTGAAGAACAAATTCTCGCGCGGTATCCGCAAGATGGAAGTGGACACGCAGGTCTCTCTCGAAGAAGTCGAGCAAGCTCTTGCTGGTTCGTTACATCGTGCGGTCACTGGCGATGTTGACAATGGCTCTCTCATGTCTGGCCAGGTGGCATGCTTGGTCAAGGACGAAAAATCCGCTCAAGAGATCGTGGACGATCTGATGCGCGAAGCGCAAGCATGGTCCGCGAAGAACCTTGAAGCCATGGCGCAGGCGAACGCAACGCGCTCGTGGCGTTCCTAGGAGAAGAAGGCAAGATGACTGTTTGGATGTGCTCGGGGCAGGGCGCTCAAAGCGTTGGCATGGGCGCTGACCTGCTCGACGTTCCCGAGGTGTATCAGGTTTTCGAGCGTGCTTCTGAAGTGCTCGATATCGACTTGGTTCGCCTGGTGAAAGAGGGGACCGAAGAAGAGATCAACGATCCGTTCAATGCTCAGGTCCTTACCATGGTGCTCTCAGTAGCTATTGGCAAGGCTATCTTGGCCCAGGCGAAAGGCCCCGATGCCATCATCGGTTTTTCGCTCGGTCAGATCAGTGCGCTCGCGATAGCGGACATCCTTACGCTCGATGACGCGCTCAAGCTGCTGAAGGTACGTGCTTCGGCCATGGCGGAAGCGTGCGAGGTGCGCGACGGCGCGATGCTCGCATTGCTCGGTGCGACTCACGAAAACGCTGAAGCGGTATGCGCAGCATGTGCGGGGGATGACCTGCTCATCGCTGCGAACTATAATTGCCCTGGTCAGGTTGTCATCTCGGGCGATGTTGCCGCGATCGATCGGGCTGAGGAGCATTGGAAGGGCCTGAAGAAGAAGTGCGCTCGCTTGAAGACGGCTGGCGCGTTCCATAGCCCTTTGATGCAGCCTGCAGCCGATGCGCTTGCTGCTTATTTTGCCAGCGACGAAGCCCCAGAATTCAAAGAGGGCACCATGGTGCTCTTATGCAATACCGATGCGCAGCCTTTCAAGGTCAGCGAAGCCGCCGATCGATTGGCCAAGCAGGTCATCTCTCCGGTCCGCTTCGAACAGAGCGTCGATGCGCTCATCGCTCAGGGAGAAAATGAATTCGTCGAGATCGGTCATGGGGGAGTGCTCTTCAATCTGGTGAAGCGCATCTCCAAAGATGTCGATCGTCGCCGTGTGGGCAACCGCGAACAGCTCGATGACTATCTCAGCACATTATAAGTAGGAGTTTCTGATGACAGGATCCACGCAAGCAACAGAAGAACAGGCACCCATCAGGCGCGTTGCCTTGGTCACAGGTGCAAGCCGCGGCATTGGTGCTGCTATCGCACGTCGTTTCGCGCTCGATGGCTATTCGGTGGTATTGAATTATGCTTCGGATTCCAGTGCTGATGCGGTAGCCAGCCTGTGCGCCGAGCTGGACATCCTCGCTCGCGAACAGGACGCTCGCGCGCTCGACATCGACGAACCTGAAGAGCCCCAGCGTTTCGTTGGCATGCAGGCCGACGTTTCGCTCTTCGATGCTGCGAAGAACCTCATCGCTGATGTGAAGGAGCAGTTCGGCCGTATCGACGTGCTGGTGAACAATGCGGGCATCACCCGTGATGGACTGCTCATGCGCATGAAGGAAGATGCTTTCGATCGCGTGATCGAAGTGAACCTCAAGGGCGCTTTCAACTGTCTGCGTCACACAGCTCCCATCATGATGAAGCAGCGCTATGGCCGCATCGTTTCGGTATCGAGCGTAGTGGGTGTGGCTGGAAACGCAGGTCAGGTGAACTACGCTGCCTCTAAGGCGGGTATCATCGGCATGACCAAGGCGGCAGCGAAGGAACTGGCAGCACGCGGCGTTACAGCCAATGCGGTCGCTCCTGGCTTCATCGATACCGCCATGACCGATGCGCTCTCTGATGCTATGAAGGAACAGATCCTCGGTCGCATCGCTAGCGGAGAATTCGGTCAGCCCGACGATGTGGCGAATGCGGTCGCATTCTTCGCTGATCCTGCAACAGGCTATGTTACTGGCCAAGTTCTGTGCATCGATGGCGGTATGTCGCTTTAAGCATTCGAAACTCGTAAGAGACGATCAGGAGACCCTCATGAGCCAACAAACCAATCCGAACATGAAGACAGCACCTGTCCACCGCGTGGTCATCACGGGTATGGGGGCTATCTCACCCGCGGGAACAGGTGTCGATACCTTTTGGGATGCAGTACTGCATGGCAGATCATGCATCCGTCCGCTCACGCCTGAAGAGCAGGAGCGCTTCGGCATCACGGCCTCTGCACGCGTCCCAGATTACGATCCTATCGAGGCGGGTTTCACGAAGAAGGAATCGCGCCGCCTCTCGAAGTTCTCGCAGTATGCCATCATCGCTTCAGATGAAGCTATGGCGCAGGCGGGCATCGACATGGAAAAGGAAGATGCAGACCGCTTCGCTTGTATCTTCGGCAGCGGCATCGGCGGCATGGAGATCTTCGAACGTGAATCGGTGGTGCTCAACACCAAAGGTGCTAAGCGCGTGAATCCGCTGTTCATCCCCATCATGATCCCAAACATGGCGGCTGGCAATCTTTCTATCCGCTATGGTCTGAAGGGTGATTGCTTCACCATCGTTACCGCATGTTCGACTGGTGCGCACTGCATCGGCGAAGCGTATCGCTTGATCAAGCACGGCTATGCTGATGCTGCGCTTGCGGGAGGCACTGAAGAGGGCGTGAACCCGGTTTCGCTCTCTGGTTTTGGCAACTTGGGTGCGGTCACCAAAGAGACCGACGTTACGAAGGCTTCGCGTCCCTTCGACAAGAACCGCGCTGGCTTCGTCATCGGCGAAGGTGCGGGTGCGCTCGTGCTGGAATCGCTCGAGCATGCCAAGGCGCGCGGTGCTAATATCATCGCCGAGATCACCGGCTTCGGCTCCACGGGCGATGCGTATCACATGACCGCTCCTGATCCAGACGGCGCGGGTGCTATCCGTGCGATGGAGCAAGCACTGGCTGAAGGCGGTTTTACCTCTGATGACCTGGGGCACCTGAATGCTCATGGCACCTCTACTGCAGCAAACGACAAGACCGAGGCAAAAGCGCTCCAGGGGTTGGCGGGCGATCGTGCTGCCGATATCCCGGTCACGTCCGTGAAGGGTGCGATGGGGCACACCTTGGGTGCTGCTGGTGCGCTCGAGGCCATCGCTACTACGCTTTCGGTGGTCAATTCGCTCGTTCCGCCCACCGTGGGCTTTTCCGAACCTGATCCTGAAGCGCCCGTGCGCGTCTTGACCGAAGTGCTCACCGACTATCCGCAGAAGGTGGCGCTTTCGAATTCGCTCGGCTTCGGCGGGCATAACGCATCGTTGGCGATCTCTCCCTATACCGAATAAGGAGCTTTCCATGGACTTCACCTTCCCGTGCGATCAGGAAGTGGTCAAACAGCTGCTTCCACATCGCGATCCGTTCTTGTGGGTCACGCGCATCCTTGAATGCGAACCAGGTGTCTCTATCGTGGCCGAGCTTGACGTTGATCCAGACTTGCCGCTGTTCAAAGGCCATTTCCCTGATTATCCAGTATTTCCTGGCGTGCTCATCATGGAGGCATTGGCTCAGGCGGCATCATGCTGCTTGCTCGCTCAAGATGACAAGGCTGGATCGCTCGGCTTCTTCGCTGGTATCGACAAGGCGAAGTTCCGCGAGCAGGTGCGCCCAGGCGACACCATTCGCTTGGAAGCTACCATCACGCGCAATTCTTCGCGTATGTGCGTTGCTGATGTGGTGGCGTACAAGGGCGATAAGGTCTGCGCGCAAGCTACTCAGAAATACGTGATGGCGCGCGCCTAGCTCGAACGCTCCATCGATCGATCGCGCGACCGCGCGGCCAAGCACTGTGCTAACAGGACATCTTTCGAGATCATAAATGACTAGGATAGGCTGCTATGTGTGCTCAAAAGAACTACATCAAGATCGAATCCGCGGATGATTCCAAGGCTGCTGCGCAAGATACCCAGCAGGGTGCTGCGCCTGTGGCTGAGATCGATCCAACGCTCGTTGCTTATCAGCTTGGCTCGCTCATCCAGGCTGCAAAGGTGATGGATTCCAATACGCCTGCCATCTTGCTCGCTGGCTTTGGGTCGCCGCTCAAGGAAGCGGTGCGCGCCATCAAGCAGGCAGGTGCCGAAAGCGTGTATGTTACGGGCACGGCAGACAAGGAACGCGCGTTCACCTTCTCGGGTTTCGCGAAGGTCATCGATCTGGGCGAGAAGTTCGACAAGCGCCTGTTCAGCAACGCATATTCTTTGGTCGAAGCCGCCAAGGAATGCGGTGCTCGTTATATGTTGCTTTGCGATGGGGACGCGGTTTCTGAGCTGCTCTTGCAGGCAGCAGCCGAACACGATATCCGCGTACTTTGTCCTATGCAGGGCGACCGTTCCTTCAATAACTGGGTGCTCATGCGTCCGCAGGATCCTCGTCCTGTTGATGCCGAGCCATTTCAATGGAAGAAGTGCCCGCATTGCAAGTTGAATCATGAAGCGAGCGAAGTGATGTCCGATGGCGGCACGTGCCCAACGTGTGGCGGCCTGTATCGACTCACTTCAGAAGAGCGTATCGCGTACCTCTTCGACCCTGATACGTTCGAAGAGTGGGAAACGGGCTTGCCCGAGACCGATCCGCTGGGATTCCCTGGATTCGAAGAGCTCATCAGCAAGAACCGTGCCAAGAGTGGCCGAGAGGAATCGGTGCGCTGCGGTAAGGCGAAACTGGCTGGCATGGAAGTTGCTCTTTGCGTGATGGAGACCACGTTCATGATGGGATCCATGGGTTCGGTCGCAGGTGAGAAGGTCACCCGTACCGTAGAGCACGCTACGGCTATGGGCTTGCCGCTGGTAATCTTCTCAGCATCGGGTGGCATGCGCATGCAAGAAGGCTTGGTGTCGCTGATGCAGATGGCTAAGATATCGGCCGCGGTCGAGCGCCATGGGCGCGCAGGCTTGCCTTATATCTCGGTCATCACTGACCCCACTACTGGTGGCGTGACCGCGTCGTTCGCGACCGAGGGCGACATCGTGGTCTCTGAGCCTAATGCGCTCATCGGCTTTGCGGGTCGTCGCGTCATCGAAGATACCATCCGCCAAACGCTGCCCGAAGGCTTCCAGACAGCTGAATTCGCACTGGAGCATGGTCTTATCGACGCGATCGTCGATCGTAGCGATCTGCGCAGTTTCCTTGCGCATGTGCTGGCCATCCATATGGCTTCAGTGCAGGAGCGCAAGAATCAAGAGAATCGTGCTGCTACCATGGCTGCTCTTGGTGCAGAAGAGAATCTTGGTCCTTCGGCTACGGTGATGAAGGACGCAGAGGTTGCTCACGAAACATTCGGGTTCCTGCCCGCCAGCGAAGATGTGGTGGACATCAAGATCTATAGCCATCGCATGGTCGAAGATAATCTGAAGGATCCTTACAGCGTGTATGCGCAAGAGGGTCATACCATGCAGGCTATCCAGGATGCGCCTGCTGCGGCTCCTACTGGACGCAAGAAGAAGGGCATCCTTTCGGGTATCACGGGCCTGTTCAAGAAGAGCAAGACCCCAGAGTCGGAAGGCTCTGCGATCCGCCGCGAGCTTTCCAAGCGCGGCGTTGCTGATGCTCCGAGCGTAAAGCCGCTCGCAGATAAGGAATTGCGCGACGCACAGCAGGCAAGCGAGGACGAAAACGCTGCTTGGGATAGCGTGCTGCTCGCACGTAACGTGCATCGTCCTACGGCGAAGTATTACATCGACCACATCGTCGATGGGTTCATCGAACTTCATGGTGACCGCGCGTTCGGCGACGATGGCGCTATCTTGGGTGGTATCGGTTGGATCCAGGGTTATCCGGTCACGGTCATTGCTGAAGAGAAGGGTGAAGACCTGAATCAGCGCATCGCGCGCAACTTCGGCTGCCCTCAGCCTGAAGGCTACCGTAAGAGCTTGCGCTTGATGAAGCAAGCAGAGAAGTTCGGCAGGCCTATCGTGTGCCTGGTCGACACCCAGGGCGCATATTGCGGCATGGAAGCTGAAGAGCGCGGTCAGGGCAATGCTATCGCTGACAATCTGGTGGCCCTTTCGGGCATGGATGTGCCAGTGATCAGCGTGGTGCTGGGCGAAGGCGGATCTGGTGGTGCGCTGGCCTTGGCAGTGGGCAACAAGGTTGCCATGCAGAAACATGCGGTCTATTCAGTGCTCTCACCTGAAGGGTTCGCTTCCATCTTGTGGAAGGATCGTTCTCGCGCGGCTGAAGCGGCTGCGGTTATGAAGATGAGCGCAGATGAAGCCTGCGAGATGGGCATCATCGAAGAAGTGCTCTCTGAAGGCGATGGTCCTGCCCACGAAAACCCCGAGCAAGCGGCCGACCAGGTGCGCAACTTCATCGTACGCAGCCTGCGCGAACTTTCCCCGCTCACTCCTGAACAGCTCCGCAACCAGCGCTACGCCCGCTTCCGCAAGTTCTAACGGGGGACGGGTTCATTTCTGTCCCGGACACTTTTAGATCCGTCCCCATTTTGTCTGGGACACTTTGGGGACAGGCCAGAAGTACCAAATGGGATCTCTGGCCTGTCCTTTTTTTCGTCCGGGACAGTTTTGGACCTGTCCCCAACCTGTGTCTTAGGCAGTTCGAGAGATGACCTCACCCATGCAACCTTACCGCCTGCGCAGAGCGGTGAGCCCAAGATGAAGTGTGGTAATCTGTAGAACAGGGCACACGAACGAGGGGATGATATGGCGGAGCCTACGCTCTTGCAACAGGGAAGGCGCATCAACTTCTTGAAGAAGCTGCAGTCGCTTTGCGGTGTGGTGCCGCTTGGCATCTTCTTCTGCTTCCATTTGGTTGCGAACTATACGCTCACCTGGTCCATCCCTGCTTATGATGCTTTCAGCCACTTCCTCGAGACCATGCCCTATAAGGATCTGCTCGAGATCGTGGTCATCTTCCTTCCGCTTCTCTTCCACGCGATCATCGGCATCTATATCGTCTTCACAGGCAGCAACAATGTGAGTACCTATGGCTATATGCGCAACTGGCGCTATCTTTTCCAGCGCATCACAGGCGTTATCGCTTTCGCCTTCTTGGTATGGCATGTTATTGGCCTGAAGTGGGCGGTAAGCCTCATGCCTGATGGAGGCTCCACGTTCAGCATCCTGCAGACAGCGGTAGCGAACCCCGTGGCGCTGGTTGCCTTCATCATCGGCGTCTATAGCTGCCTTTATCACTTCGTGAACGGTCTGTGGACCTTCTGCATCACGTGGGGCATCACCCTAACGCCGCGCTCCCAGCAGATAACTTCTTATCTCTGCTTGGCTCTGTTCGTTGTTGGCGCATTCTTCGTGGGCCAGATGATTTTCTGCATGGTAACTGGGTAGGGTGAACGATGAGCGATCGTCATAAGAACAGCGGGAAGACCATGAACCACAGCGAGGCGACCATGAATGAAGCGCAGGCGAAATACGTAGGCGGCACTGGTCGTGCCGTGGTGGTTGGCGGTGGTCTTGCAGGCCTGATGGCTACGCTCAAATTGACCGAGGCAGGCATCCCTGTTGATCTGTTCTCCGTGGTGCCCGTGAAGCGCTCGCATTCGGTGTGCGCGCAAGGTGGCATCAATGCGGTACTCGATACCAAGGGCGAAGGTGACACGGTGTGGGAACATATCGACGACACCATCTACGGAGGCGATTTCCTAGCAAACCAGACCATGGTGGCGCGCATGTGCGAAGCTGCACCTGCCATCATCAATCTGTTCGACCGCATGGGTGTGATGTTCAATCGCACGCCTGAGGGCTTGCTCGACCTGCGTAGGTTCGGCGGTACTCAGAAGCGACGCACTGCGTTCGCGGGAGCTACCACAGGCCAGCAGCTGCTCTATGCGCTCGATGAACAGGTGCGCGCGCAAGAGGTCGCAGGCATGGTGCGCAAGTTCGAATTCTGGGATTTCGTTTCCGCCATCATCGATGATGGGGTATGCAAGGGCATCGTTGCCCAGGACCTTGCTTCTATGGAAGTGCGTGCATTTCCTGCAGACGCGGTGGTGGTTGCCACGGGCGGACCAGGCGCCATCTTCGGCAAGTCCACGAATTCCACCATCAACACGGGTTATGCGGCGGCCAAACTCTATAAGCAGGGCGCGATCTATGCCAATGGCGAATTCATCCAGATCCATCCCACTGCCATCCCAGGGGCGGACAAGAATCGTTTGATGAGCGAATCGGCCCGTGGCGAAGGCGGCCGTATTTGGACCTACAAGGATGGCAAACCGTGGTATTTCCTCGAAGAGAAGTATCCTGCTTATGGCAATCTGGTCCCGCGCGATATTGCCACGCGCGAGATATATGACGTGATCTATGACCAGCACCTTGGCGTGAACGGGGAAGACGTGGTCTACCTGGACGTTTCGCATATCCCTCCTGAGGTGCTCGATAATAAATTGGGCGGCATCTTGGAGATATACGAGAAGTTCGTAGGCGACGATCCGCGCAAGGTCCCCATGCGCATCGCGCCGAGCGTGCATTATTCCATGGGCGGCCTGTGGGTCGATGTCGATCAGCGCACGAACATCCCGGGCTTGTTCGCGGCAGGGGAGTGTGATTATTCTCAGCATGGCGCGAATCGCTTAGGCGCGAATTCGCTGCTGTCAGCGGTCTATGGTGGCATGGCGGCTGGGCCAACTGCGGCGAAGTGGGTGAATGCGCTCGAGGGCTCTGCCTCTGATTCGCTCTACGTTGATGCGCAGGCGCAAGAGATGGCAGCTTATCAGGCGTTGCTCGCGCTCGATGGCCCTGTGAATCCCTATGAGCTTTATCAGCGCTTAGCAGAGCTCATGACAAAGAACGTAACGGTGGTGCGCAACAATGTGAAGTTGCAAGAGACCTTGGTCGAGCTCGATCACCTTGCGCAAGACTATCAGCGCATCGGCATCGAAGACAGGTCGACCTGGAACAACACCACCACGGTGTTCGTGCGTGAATTAGGCGCGATGATCGACCTGGCGAAGGTGATCACAGCAGGCGCGCTCGCGCGCGACGAGAGCCGCGGTTCTCACTACAAGCCGGAATTCCCTGACCGCAATGACGAAGAATGGCTGAAGACCACGTTGGCCACATATGACCCCAGTCTTGATGGGCCTGTGCTCAGCTATGAGCCCGTGGATACTTCGCTCATCGAGCCACGCAAGCGCGACTATACTACGGTTCACGAAGTAGGCAAGCCTCGCACTTCCAAGGAGGTGGACGAACATGGCAACCGATAGCTCCCGCATCATCAAGATGCGCATCAAACGTCAAGACAGTCCTGATGCTCCTAGTCGTTGGGAAGATTTCGAGATTCCCTGGAAGCCGAACATGAATGTGGTATCGGTGCTGATGGAGATCCGCGCTCATCCTGTGCTTGCAAACGGCCAGACCACTACGCCTGTGGTGTGGGAGAGCGTATGCCTTGAAGAGGTTTGCGGTGCTTGTACGATGCTGATCAACGGCGTAGCGCGTCAGGCTTGCTCGACGCTGATCGATTCGCTCGAGCAGCCTATCAAGCTCGAACCGCTGACGAAGTTCCCGCTGGTGCGTGACTTGAAGGTGGACCGCCAGAAGCTCTTCGAGCATCTCAAGCAAGTGCATGCTTGGATCGATATCGATGGCGTGTTCGATCTTGGGCCAGGCCCGCGTATGTCGCAGCATAAGCGCGATTGGGCCTATGAGCTTTCTAAGTGCATGACCTGCGGCTGTTGCTTCGAAGCATGCCCGAACACGAAGCGTGCAGATGGGCCTGCGAATTTCATGGGTCCCGCACCGCTTTCGCAAGTACGCCTGTTCAACGCGCATCCAACAGGAGCGATGCATGCGGGAGTGCGACTGAATGCTATAATGAACGACAATGGCGTGTCGGGTTGTGGCAATGCGCAGAATTGCGTGCGCGTGTGCCCTAAGAGCATCCCGCTGACCACCTCGATAGCCGACATGAACCGTCAAACCTTGAAGCAATCTTTCAAGAATGCTCTTGGTTCATTCGGTGGGAAATAGCCAAACGTCCAGTTACGCAAGGCGCAGCAAGACTCGAAAACGAGGGTCGAGGAAACAGGACTCAGGCAAAGGATCCAGAGAGGAACCCTATGAAGCTCAATCCAAAGCATATCGAAGAAGTGATCGAACTGATCAATCAAGGACCTTATTTCCAGTTGCTCAATATCGATATCCAAGTGCTAGAGGAAGGCCACTGCCATGTAGAGGCGAACATCGAACGTAAGCACATGAACTGCTTTGGCGGCATGCATGGCGGCGTGTATGAATCCATCATGGACACAGCCGCTTATTGGGCGCTCTATGCGGAAATGCCCGAAGACGCGGGTTTCATCACGCTCGATCAGAACGCGAACTTGGTGCGTGCGGTCCAGGAAGATACGCACGTTCGTTGCGAGGGGCGCGTGGTCAAGCGCGGTGGCTCGATCTGCATCTGCGAGGCCGAGATGTTCGATGATCAGGACCGACTGCTTGGAATAGCCACATCGAAGATATTCGTTTCCCCTGGTTTGCAGCCTATTAGCGCTGCGATCGACTCACTCGATCCCGCGCGCAAGCTTCCTCCGAAATTTCTGCCAGAATCGTGATAGAATAGGTTCTCACACGGACGCTTAGCTCAGCGGGAGAGCATCGCCTTCACACGGCGGGGGTCGCTGGTTCAAACCCAGTAGCGTCCACCACTAAAAACGCAGGCCAGGAAGCATTTTGCAACCTGGCCTGCTTTCTGCTTTGCTCGGTAAATCCGAAAACTATCACAGAACTGTCACACTTTGTTTGTTCGTGAGTGTATTCAGGAATGATCAGCTGACAATCATCGTGTCCAAACGCCGTTGCTGTCTACCCAGTACTTGCCCTGGACCCAGGTG
Source organism: Anaerotardibacter muris (assembly GCF_943192915.1). Taxonomy (GTDB): domain Bacteria; phylum Actinomycetota; class Coriobacteriia; order Coriobacteriales; family Eggerthellaceae; genus Anaerotardibacter; species Anaerotardibacter muris. Next base: position 69,430 of record NZ_CALPCD010000004.1, on the reverse strand, counting down.
TTCGTCTTCATCACGCCAGAGCCATCATGGTAGTACCACTTGTTGTTGGTCATGCGCCAACCCGTGTACATCTCACCAGTTGAACGCAGATAATAGGTCTTGCCAACCTTGGTCATAAGGCCCGTTTGCATAACGCCCGTGGTGGGGTGCAGGTAATACCACTTGCCCTTGACCTTGCACCAGCTGGTAGCCATTTCACCTGAGCTCTTGTAATAATGCCATTTGTTCGAGATCATGCGCCAGCCCGTATAGACTTCGCCAGTGCTGCGGAAATAATACTTCTTCGTGCCGATGGTCTGTTCGCCGGTCTTCATCGCGCCCGTGACGGAGTCCATGTAGTAGCGCTTGCCCTTCACGGTGGTCCAGCCCTTCGCCATTGCGCCCGATCCGTTATGGTAGTACCACTTGTTCGACACCATGCGCCAACCCTTGTACATCGCACCCGATTCGGTGAGATAGTAGGTCTTGCTGTCGATATCCTGCATGCCGGTCTTCATCGCGCCATCGCTGCCCAGATAATACCAGTTAGTGCTAGGTTTCACCCAACCCGTGCGCATCGCACCATCAGAGCCGAAGTAATAGCGCTTACCGTTGATCGTTGCCCAACCCGTGCGCATGTAGCCTTGGCTGTTGAAGCTGTAGCGCTTGCCGCCGATGGAGAGCCAGCAGTCAGTGGGGTAGTCAAGATCGGTGCCCAGGATGGTCTGGGTACGCCAGTCCAGCTTGTACCACCATTGGTTGCCCGACTTCTTCCAAGTGCCGCCTGTTGAGATAGGGGCGGTAGTGGGGTCTTGGGCTTGCAGCATGCCCGAACCTGCGCCCGCCTGAGCATCGGCTGCATAGGCAGGTTCAGTATCAGCCGCAGCAAGGGCGAATGCGCAGAGGAACGCTGCCAATGAAGCAGCCAGGAATCGTTTGATGGTCTTTGATGTGGAGAAAACAGCAGTTTTCATGAGCAGGATCCTTACCAGAATCGAAAACGTGGAGCCATTCGCGCAAAGAGCGCAATATGCCCCTTTATTCTACTCTCCTGAACGCAAGATATACAGAGGGCAATCTGTAATATCATGGGGTTTTCATAGGGTGGCGAACGGGCATTGACGCAGCATTCTGTGGATTTCTAACAGCTTTTGAACAGATGGGTATATTTTTCAGTATCACGCTGCATAAAATCTCAGCTGGACTATGCTAGATATTGTGAATGAGGGCTCTGAGGAACGAGTCAAGGTCCTTGCTGCTCATCAAGGACGAATCAAGTAAGGCAAGAACAGTGACAGACCGCGATCTGGACATAAACATCGACGATGTGGCGCTCATCTTCGAGGGTGGCGGCATGCGCGCAAGCTACACGGCGGGCGCGGTGGTCACGTTGTTGGAGAACAACCTGAACTTCGGGAAGGTCTATGGCATCTCGGCGGGATCGAGCCACACCGTGAATTATGTGTCGCGCGATGCTGCGCGTGCCAAGGCGTCTTTCGTCGATTTGGTGAACGATCCAGACTTCGGCGGTGTAGGCAGCTTCCTTGCGGGCAAAGGATACTTCAATGCGCATCACCTATATGAGGGCATCGCTGAAGATCTGGCAGGCACCGATGAGCTGTTCGCGTTCGATTTCGATACCTTTTGCGCCAATCCAGCCGATGTGCACATCGAAGCGTTCGATCGCGATACTGCAGAAACGGTTGGCTGGACCAAGGCAGACATGCCCACCATGCGTGACATGATGCTGCGCGTACGCGCTTCTTCGACGATGCCCATCTTCATGCCTCCGCTGGAGATAGAGGGCCGCACCTATATGGATGGCGGCCTAGGGTCGAGCTGGGGCATTCCACTGGAAGCGGCTATGCGTGATGGTTATGAGCGCTTCTTCATCGTGCGTACGCAGCCGCGTGGGTATCGCAAAGGACCTATCAGCGGGGGTGCGCAAGCACTGTTCAAACTGGTGTTTCGCAAGCATCCTGCGGTGTGGCAGAACACCGTTGCGCGCCCGAGCCTTTACAACGATCTGTGTGACCAGATCGAAGAGCTCGAACGAACTGGCGCGGCATATGTCTTCTATCCCGAAGAGATGAAGCTCACGAATCGAACGACTGATCACAACTTGCTGCAAGCTGCTTACGAAGCAGGCTATGATCAGGCGCAACGCGAACTTGATGCATGGCAGAAGTGGTTGTCATGACCGAATTCAAAGATTTTGCATTAACCGAAGACGACGAGCGGAAGTATTTCGCGCCGAAGACCTGGTTCTTTTGGCGCGGCATCATCATCTGCTTTTGCTTGTTCTCGTTGGTGGGCCATTGGCTCGAGATTCCCTACTGCATGTTCATGGATTGGGCTTTCGGCGTGGTTGAGGACGATTACGATGTGTGGACCGACCCGCTGTGGGTGCCTTATTGGGTCTATGGAGTGGGCACTGCGGTGATCACGCTCACTTTATTCCCGTTGAAGATCCACATCATGGAGCAACGCAAGACCATGGTAGGGGCGATAATCCAGTATTTCGTCATTGCGGTGGCGGCCTGTGCAGTTCTTGAGCTGGTGCTGGGTCTGATATTCAACCAGCCTGACGCAACGGGGAAGTATCCCTTCTGGGATAACTCAGTGCTGCCCTTCAATATCTTCGGCCAGGCATGGTTGGTCAATGATGTCATCTTGGGTTTGGTTTCGGTGTTTTATGTATTCGTGGCGTTCCCGTTCATTCAGAAGGCCTTTTCGGTGATCAAGCCACGCACGGCTCACCACTTGTTCATCTTCGTGTTGATCTTCACCGCATTCATCTGCGTGCTCACCTACGTGGTGCCGCTCATTCCTGACCTCTACGACTTCTTAACCTAATTGGGGGACGGGTTCATTTTTGTCCGGGACAAAAAGGGGACAGGTTTAAACTTGCTGCTTGGCAAGCTGAACCTGTCCCTAAACTGTCCGGGACAAAAATGAACCCGTCCCCGATTAGAGATACTGTTCTAGGGTGAAGAGCAGGTCGGTCACGTTGATGGGCTTGGCCAGGTGGGCGTTCATGCCGCTTTCGAGCGAGAGACGCTTATCTTCATCGAGTGCGTTAGCCGAAAGCGCGATGATGGGCAGGTCGGCGATATCTTCACGATCTAGAGCGCGAATAGCACGCGTAGCATCGTAGCCATTCATGATGGGCATTTGGATATCCATCAAGATCAGGTCATAGAATCCAGGCCGTTCGTGGCGCATGGTGTTCACAGCTTCGGTGCCGTCCTCCACGATATCCACCACCATGCCCGCATCGGTCAGGATGGTCTCGGTGATGAGCGCATTCAGTTCGTTGTCTTCTACCACCAGCACGCGTTTGCCGCGAATGCGCGCAAGTTGCGCCGCACTCTCTTCGTCGGTGGCGAATGCAACGCTGGCCGCTTCAGGAGCAGCCACATCGAAGGTGAGCTTGATGGTGAAGGTGGAGCCTACGCCTTGTTCGCTTTCAACGTCGATGGTACCGTCCATCATATCGACCAGGGCTTTCATGATGGGAAGACCCAGTCCGCTGCCAGCCTCTCGCGTCTGAGTGGTGTTCGCACCACGCTCGAAATTGTCGAAGATGCGCTCCTGCAGTTCAGGGCTCATGCCAATTCCCGTATCGGTAATGGTGTAGGTGTAGTTGACCTTGTCGCCTTCGAGCACCCCGCGCGCGTCAACGCTCACTTTGCCACCAGGGCGATTGAACTTGATCGCGTTGTCGATCACTTTGTAAAGGATGCGGCGTAGCTTCGCGGTGTCAGCCATGACCTTCACACCAGGGTCGTCCACGCTAACCTGGAGCGTGACCTTGTGTTCGGCCGCCACGTTCATGAGCGTGGAAGTGACATGGTCGATCTTGTCAGGCATGCTGCATGCCATAGGACGAACGTCCATGCTGCCGCTTTCCAGCTGACTCATATCCAGCACATCGTTCACCAATGCAATAAGCTGGTCGCTTGCGGAATCGATAGCATCTAGGCATTCGCTCACGCGCACCGGATCGTTCAAGTACTTGCGTGTGAGGGTGGCAAAGCCCACGATCGCGTTGAGCGGCGTGCGCACATCGTGGCTCATGTTGAAGAGGAAGGCGTTCTTCGCCTGTGTAGCCTGGAGCGCCTTGTTCAGTTCTTGCTTCGTGCGCAAGTGAGCTTCTGCTTCTTCTTCCACACGGGTCATGTGCTCGGTCACGTTCTTGAAGCCGAATACCACCTGCGGAAATTCACTACCAGAATCAACGTCCGCAACGGAGATGCGGATCCATTGTTGCTGTCCTTGATCGTCAAGGATGCGGTAATTCAGCATGAAGTGACCATCGTGTTCAGTATTTTGCTCGATCCGGTCAAGATCCACCGCATCAAGGAAGATCGCGCGGTCGTCTTCGACCACGGAGCGTTGTGCGTAGTCGAGGAACATCTTGTCGATTTTGTCTCTGGTCCAGATGATGTCGTGCATGTATTCAGTAGGAGCGCCATTGATCATGTAAGGACGCGCGGCATAATGCTCAAGATCGAGCAGGAAGATATCGTCATATTCCGAAGCCAAACCGTAGATAACAGCATCGCGTTTCTTGTTCTCTAGGCGTTTCAGACGCATTTCGGTGGCATCCGAGATGAACACGTAGAAGATATCGCCATAGGTTTCGGTATGGACGAAGTGGCCATAGTCGGTTATCCAGCGGATCTCGCCATCGGCGCGGATGATGCGATATTCAACATAGTCGAGATTGTTCTTGTTGGCGGCGATCTGCTCGGCAATGGCGGCTTCCGTACGTGCCCTATCTTCGGGGTGTACCAGGCCAGGGAAGGTGAAACCCGTAAGCTCCTTGAACTGCTCCAGGTCTTCGCAACCAAAGATGGAGAACATAGCCTTGTTGGCATAGAGCAGTTCTTCGTTGCCGTCTGCGTGGTAGATGAAGAAACCGCCCGGCATAGCATCGCCCAAATGTTCGATGACGGGGAGTGTTTGTTCGTTTATTACCAGGTCAGAGGGAATTTGAGGAGTTGTGGTATCCACAGGATGCCTTCCGCGTTGGACGTTGTTCGTTCGGTCATGCCAAAGTGGCTCCTTTCACAAGGGCGCACGTTTGGCACAGAAATTTTACCCGAGCATCCAAGTCATTTTGCAGTGGCTGTCGTTTCGTTAACTTCCCGTAAGATTGAAAAGGGGACAGGCCGGAATTACCAAATGGGACCTCTGACCCGTCCCCAAAGTGTCCGGGACCTGTCCCCTTTAGCGGGGGAGGCGCATGGTGAACGTGGTGCGACCTGCAGTGCTTTCTGCAACGATGGTACCGCCATGAGCTTCAACGATCTCGCGCGTGATAGCAAGGCCGAGCCCTGCGTTCGCGCCCTGACCACGCGAAGTGTCTTCACGATAGAAGCGCTCGAAGATGGCCTCCAGATGCGTTTTGGATATCTCGCGGCCCTGATTCGAGCAAGAAAGCACTAGTTCAGTTTCAGAGACCACAGCATTCAACGTTACTTCGCTGTGCGCATCGGCATAGGTGATCGCATTCTTCATCACGTTGCCCAAAGCGCGTGCCATCTTGGACGGATCAAGAAAGGCGTGAGCCCCTTCGGGTGCGATGGTGGTAAGGGTGATGTCGCGTTCTTGCGCTGCAAGGCCGAATTCGTCCACTACCTGGTCCAGGAAGAGCTCAACATCAACATTCTCGCGTTCGAGCACGATAGAATCCAGATTGTAGCGTGTGATCTCGAAGAATTCCTCTACCAGCATCTCAAGCCGTTCGGCTTTTGCTAGCGCTATGCCAGCATATTCGGCACGTTTCTCGATGGGTAGATCAGGTGATTCCGCAAGCAGGCTTAGATAACCCACGACCGAAGTGAGCGGGGTGCGAATATCGTGCGCCAGATAAGCCACCATTTCGTTCTTGCGCTGTTCGGCCATCACGGCAGCTTGTTCGTGATCGCGCACTTTGGTTTGCAGCAGTTCGAGCTGTTGGGATGCGATGGTAAGCTCTTTGGGTAGCTTGACCTGGCCACCTTCGATCAGACGCGGATCGGAAAGCGCGTTGGATAGCTTGCTGAAATATGAGAGCGAACGGTTCAGCGTGCGAATGATGATCACGATGAATCCGATGGCATACACCACGATAGCGAAGGGGATCTTCATGGTTCGAATCCATGCATAGGTGGAAAGATCGCGCGCCGCATAGGACCCATCGCCTATGACAGCCACCTGGATGTTCGCGCCTCCATTGGGGTATCCCAGTTTGTCGTAGAGCTGCTGGATCTGATCTTCGGGATTTCTCGTTTGCTCGAGCTGATACTTGTAGTCTTGTTCCGTTATGGTCTCAAGATCAGTTTGGGCCTCGTTGCTTTCAGTGACAGCTGAACCCGCAGATGCAGCGGCATCAACATCAACCCCTGTATCATCTATGCTGGTCAGATCAGGGTCAGTTTGGGGCTGCGAATATATCCATTCGGATGTTGCATCGGCGATAAGATTACCAAGACGATCCGAAATGAAAGTCTCGAAGAAAACGCATCCGAGCGAGAAGATGATGGTCCAAGCAAGCAGCATTGCGCCCATGCGTCCGAGCAGACGAAATCGTAGCATGCGGGCTTGCTCGGTGTTCTCTTCGCGCGCAAAACGAAGCATAGTAGCGTCGTTAGCGCTGGTATTCAGGTGTTTTGGCTTGTTTTTCATACGGAGTGTTCGTCGGTTCCGGTGGCTTCTGTCTCTATTTTATAGCCAACACCGAATACGGTCTCGATGAAAGTTTGAGACGAATCAACCGCGGCAAGCTTCATGCGCAAGCGACGAATATGCACCATGATGGTGTTCGCGTCACTTGCACGGTAGGGTTCCTTCCACACGTCTTCGAACAGCTCTTCGGTAGAAACTGGGCGCCCACCAGCACGAACGAGCAGCGTCAAGATGTCGAATTCTTTAGGGGTGAGCTTCAAGTCAACGTCGTGCAGCGTGGCCGTGTGCGCACGCGAGTCTATCTCGATGCCACGTGCAGCTGAAAGCAGTCCATCGGATCGCGCATCGTTGCTACGGCGCAGGCGTGCTTTCACGCGAGCGACCAATTCGCGCGGCTTGAAGGGTTTGGTTACGTAGTCGTCCCCGCCTAACGTGAAGCCTACCACTTTGTCTGCTTCTTCGTCCTTTGCAGAAAGGAAGATGATAGGAACATTGGAACGCTGGCGGATCTGTCGACAGGTTTCAAAGCCATCGATGCCTGGCATCATCACATCAAGGATGACAAGGTCGAATGCTTCCCGATCGAGCGCATCGATCGCTTCGCGGCCCGATGCGGCACCTGTCACCTCGAAACCTTCTGGTTCGAGCACGGCCTTCACCAGCCCTACGATAGCAGCATCGTCGTCTGCTACCAGCACACGTGCCATGGGAGGCTCCCTTCGTCATCTTTAGTGGCGTTCAGTATTTCTATTGTACGGTTCGTGCGGCTACATGTCCCTGTTCCAGTGCGCGCCATGTCAAAACTTAAGGAATTATTAAGACAGCGTTATGAGAAAGGTAAGGGCGCTTTGCGCGACCATCTAAGTGGTCGAATTTCCCTAAGAGAAAGGCGTCGCATGCAGCAGAATCACTCCAACGAACGTCCTAACCTTTGGCATGATGTCCCGACCAATCGATTCTCTCGCAAGAGCGCACGGTATCGTGCGCGACCGATCTTTCGCCAGCAGCAAGACCTGTTCGCGCGATTGTTTCCCACCGTCCTGCTCGTATTGGCTACTGTGTTCGTGTTGATAGCTGGATTTCTTACCGTTGCCAACGGGGCGTGCAGTTCTGCTGATGCTGCTTCTGCCGAAGAAGGACAGAAGACTGTACAACCCGTGAAGAGCACCGCGCGCGATCAGTGGATCCGTGGGAAAATGCCTTATCTCTATCAGATCGATGCTGAATGGGCGGCTACACCCTATGCCGGAGGGACCGTAGCTGACTCGGGTTGTGGGCCAACCTGTCTGTCGATGGTATATGTTTGCCTCACAGGGAAGAAGGACAAGGATCCAGCACAAATGGCAGCGTTCTCTACGAACAATGGCTATATCGACTGCGGCATGACCAGCTGGATGTTCATGACCGACGGCGCTGCACGCTTGGGGCTTTCTTCTCGTGAATTGCCTGCGGATGAGAGTGTGATCCGTCGAGAGCTTGATGCGGGCCATCCTATCATCGCAAGCGTTTCGCCAGGCGATTTCACGGAGAAGGGCCACTTCATCGTGCTTGCAGGAACTGATGCATTCGGCCGTATCTTGGTGCGTGATCCTAACAGCGCCGAACGTTCTGCGCAAGCCTGGGATTTAAGTCGTATCTTGTCTCAGACCCGCAACCTTTGGTCCTTCTCCTATTGAGCAACAGACACTTCGGACACTTCGGGGACGGGTTCAAATCTGTCCAGGACAAAAAGGGGACAGGCCAGGATTCCCTTTCACGGGAGTCGCTGGCCTGCTCTTGAGCTATTCGGATGATGGACGTGTCGCTTGACTGAAAGCTCCTATAGCTTGCCACCGTAGACGGGGAAGGCGGAAGCGTCGCCGTAATCGATGGCGCCGACGGATTCCAGTGCGCTCATGTCCTCGGGCGAGATGACAAAATCCACTTCGGCGTTGGTTGCCATATGTGCGGGATTGGAAGTCTTGGGAAGCGTGACGCAATCGAGCTGCAGGCAGTAGCGGATGCACAGCTGCGGCACGGACACGTTGTACTTGTCTGCGATCGCGGCCACGGTGCTGTTGTCCAGGATGGCGCCATGAGCAACAGGGGAGTATGCCTCGGTAACGATGTTGTGGTCGTTGTCGAATTCGATCAGATGAAGCGGCGTGTTGCCCACATGGCACAGTACCTGGTTCACCTGCGGAACCACTGAACAATTAGCCAGGATGTTCTCCAGGTCGCCCTGCTGGAAGTTTGAAACACCAATAGCGCGTAGCTTGCCAGCGCGCAGTGCATCTTCCAGCGCACGATACGCCTCAACGTTGCCCTCAAAGAAGCGATCATCGCTCTGGTTCACATCCATCCAAGGCTGCGGCGAATGGATGATCATCATGTCCAGGTAGTCCAGGCCCATGGTCGAGAGTGTCTGGTCGATGCTTTGCGCGGCGCTGTCGTAGTCCTTATGTTCGGCGGCAACCTTGCTTACTACGAACAAGTCTTCGCGGGGCACACCACAGGCGCGCACGCCGCGGCCCACACCCGCTTCATTGCCATAAGCCTGCGCGGTGTCGATGTGACGATATCCGATCTTCACCGCATCGATCACAGCCCGCTCTGCTTCAGCGTCTTCCATCAACCACGTGCCAAGACCCAGCTTGGGGATTGAAACGCCGTTATTCAGTTCCATTGTCTCTTGTAAGATCATGATGCATCCTTTCCTTCGCGCATGATCGATTGTGTGAGCGTGGGCTCTTGATGTCATGAATCGATTATAGGAGCCAGGATCGGGGTGCAGGTGAAGGTAGGGAATAGGTTTGGCAACGAATTAGTGACAGAGTGTCATTCTTTTGGCTCGAATGCTTTCATCAGCAGCGCAACGATGCCGCACAGCAAGCCTCCGATAGGCCACGGCAGCCAGAAGAACGCGACAAGGCCTGAGCTGTAGCTATCCACCGTGCCGTTTGCGAACGGGACGAATAGCAAGAGTAGCGCGATAGCGGTGGCCAAGATCATGATGGTGCCGCAGATCGCGCCGATGCGCTTGTCGGTAGTGCGCGTTCTGCGAAGGCGGCCCTTGTGTTCTTCGGCGATGGGTGCAGCTTCGAATTCGGCTTCTTCCATATCTTCGGCTGCGGAACGGTTGTAGTTTTCGATATTGATGCGCCCGAGCGTCATCGACCCATTCACGATGAAGGCAACCCCGATAGAAACGCAGGCTAACATCAGCGTGACACCAAGGGTGCTGGTTTCGTAGCTGCCGAACAAGATCACCAAGCTCACGCCAACGAAGATGCACAGGATGCCTCCGACCAGCTGATACGCAAATGAAGCGCGGGCCTTCGTCTTGTCTTCGCTGGTGTAGAAGTCTTCGATGAAGGGATGGGCGCGCACGAATTGAGCGCGCGCCAAACTCGCAGGGATGATGAGCGCTAGACCTGCCGCTATGCCTAGCAGGATGATGAAGGTGCCGAGCGCCGCAGCAACATTGTCCGTGATTCCCAGTATGGGGGCCAGAGTAGGACCGTCCTCGCTGAGGAAGGGCATGGCAAGCGCGGTTCCCATGATGAAGGCAGCCACACCAAACGCGATCTTCAGGCCGAACGTGCGCATGGTCTTGTCGTAGTCGAACACGTCCGCAGGCGGTGTTGAGGGGTTCGATGGGGAAGCTTGGGGTGCCTGGCGTCCAGTGAGGTCGCCTTGGACCAGTTCGTCTAGTGTACAGTCGAAGATCTGACACATCTTTATAAGCTTATCCATTTCAGGATACGACCGATCCGATTCCCATTTGGTAACCGCCTGACGGCTGACACCCAGCATCATAGCGAGTTGTTCCTGGGTCATGTTGTGCGTCGCGCGCAAGTGAATAAGGTTGTCGCGAAAGCTCATCATTGCCACCTTTCTGAGGTTTCATTTTCGTTGTTATTACTAAGGCCGGCAATGAAAAGATTATGGAACAACAGCCCTTGGCACCACCAACTTCTGGCAGCAATTTTCAATTCGAGATGCTACCGAAAGTTGCAAACTCCTGATGACGTCACCTTTTTTGGAAGCTCTTATGTTTAGGCACCCGTCGCATAGCATAGGAGCTAGCCATTTTGAGCATACTCACGATGATATAATCACGATGCCAGACAACTTAATACTGAAGGCGTAAACCACGATAAAGGAGGGCATCTGCTCACCCTTCTAATGCGTGGTTGCGTATTTTTTGGTTGTCTGGCGACTCGGGTGGATGCCTTCCTTTTTTGTTGCTCGCTAATTGCAGTCTTATTTTCCCAAGTAAAGCGCTTATGCTAAGCTAGACAATGCCAGACAACCTAATAGTTTTCAAAGTTAACCACGTTTCCAGGTGAAGTTTTCGCCTGCTCTTTCGTAGTTCAACTGAATAATGCCTTGTTTGTCTGGCTTATGCGTAAATGAAGGATTTTGCTACATGGGCTAGGTGAAAATATGTCTGAAAAAAAGCGCATCTTTGTTCCAAAAGGATTAGTGCTTGCAGGATTTGTCGCGATTACCGTTTTTATGGTTGTGGTCTTGACCGCATGCGGAAATACTACAAGGTCTAGTAGCGAAATAACTTATGAAAATAAAATTGCTGGATTTTCGGCTTCTTTTCCAAAAGAGCCAGAAGTTGAGACATCGAGAGAGAACATAAATGGTTTGGATGTCTCTACGATGGATTTTGATAGTGGTAGTGGTGTTGAATTTACTGACGTGATGGTGAGTACGCCAGTAAAGAAAATCGCTATTTCAAAGATTCCAGAAGAGGAATATAAGGAATATCTGATTGACGGCCTTAGAGGAACATTGCATATGTTTGATACCGTCTTGAAGCCAAGAGATAGTGGATTTAATTATGCAATATCGAGTGTTGATGAATATCCATGCGCAGTTGCAATTGAGCCATATGTTTGGATTGACGAAGACGGAGTGGAACGTGAGGAAGTTTATTGCTATGCGATGTTCTTAATTACCCCACAACAGATTTATGTCGTTTATGGTACTCGAACTAGCTATAACGCTGCTCAAGCAGCTCTAGACTCTTTTAAGTTGATTTAGTAGGGCTCAGTCGTATTTCGCGAATTTGAAAGGGGAAAAATGAAAATCGAAAGCAGCCTTCACAGGTTTTCCTGGCTTTTTATCTCGATCATGTTGGTACTTTCTACTGCATTTTTGGTCGGATGTTCGGTTCAAGGTAATGGCTCTTCTAAAAACACATCGAATGAGAGTGGGTATGAAGAAGCTGTTTTTCAAGGCATATGTTTTGATATTCCCAAAAACGTGGAACTACAGGTCGAGCATGACACTTCAGCCATGTATGGCTTGGATGAAAAAGCGAAGAATCCGTATGCGCTAACAATTTATTGGGAATATGCCCCCGGCGAAAAAACAACAGCTCGAAGTTGGTATCAGACGTTTAGCGAGTTTGAGGACTGCGAGTTAGTAACTGCTAATGGAATAGAGATATGTGTTCAGACAGATTTTGCCTACTCAACGATAAGTCTGCATTTTTCATATAATGGTGCATTTTATTCTGCGATGATCAGCTACGACGATGGTACAAAGTCTGAATATAAGGAATATGCAAAGAACTTTTACAAGAGCATTCGAGCAGCTAGTGGTTCTGCTAGCAATAAGGAATCTGTGAAATCATCCTCTAACGTTCCAGATGGAGCAGTTGAGTGGTCTAAGGCAAGCCAGTATGTAGGAAAAACGGCAACTTTCTATGGCAAGGTTGTAGATGCGGAATATGCTTCGACAAGCAACAGCAGCCCTACTTTCCTTGATTTGGGCGCAGCTTATCCCGATCCAAATCGTCTTAGCGTAGTTATCTGGGGAAAGAACAGAAAGAACTTTTCATCTGCTCCCGAGAATGCATACAAGGGAAAGACTATCGCTGTAACGGGTGAAATATACCGATATGACGGAGTCTGCAATATAGAGATTTCCTCGCCTAAGCAAATTGAAGTATTGGATTAGCGAAAAGACTTTTATCTCGCTTTATATCAAAAAGGAGAGAGACCATGGAGAACTCTCAGAAACGCACCGATTCAGGTACTGTAAAACCGACAATTGTAAAACGGACTTTTGTGGGAATCGGACTAGGTCTAATTATTGTATTGATTGTACTAATTGCCGTTGTTGGGCTGTTGTTCATGTGGCAAGTTAATCCTTTTCTGCGCTATTGGTTTGAATCAACAGCGGGGCCTATCGGTTTATTGATTTGCGATGCTATGGATTCTGCTTCAAATGCACTTTTTGGCTGGATATGGTGAAGTTTTAGGAATATGCATTTGCTCTAATATGGATTGGTTTGGCTTCTTCATAGTTTTCGGCTTGGTGGCTTATGGGATCCTCATGGCCATATTTGCGAGTTGGGCTAACAAGAAATAGGGCAAACAAAAAGCACCCATTTGGGTGCTTTTGAGTTCTTATGGCTCCCCGGGTAGGACTCGAACCTACAACCCTTCGGTTAACAGGCCGACACATCTGCAATATGCAACCATTTCTAGCTTTATTTGCGCTGGTCAAAGCTATAGATAGGCATGTGTAACAACTACTGAGATTATGACCATTGTGTCCTGATTGTGTCCTGAATCCCAGTTAGGGAAAAGGGGATAATCAGGACACATTTCCCATGCTTGCTCTAGCTGCGCTACTCTTTATTATTGCGAACAAATGTTCTATCATTCTGTCCATGTCTCATATCTATAAAACAAGCAACGGGAAGAGCGTGCGCCAGTATAAGCGTTACGTGGATGTCTTGCTTCGCCATACCTCATTAGGCGGCATGATCCCCTATGCCATTTGTTGGGTAGATGGAAGAACTTACTACATAGACGAAGTCCTGAATGTCGAGGATCCATGGCCCGACTGTAAGGGGCATTGGGAAGTGAAGTACACAATTCGCCTAGCTGATCATGTGACCGATCTATACCTAGAGCAGACTATTAGAGACAAAGACTCAGATGAGATAGCCAAGGCGCGCTGGTGGGTCATGGCTGTCGAGTATAGGGATCGCAATCGTCTTTGTGATAAATAGTCCAAGTCTAGATTACATGTTTCATTAGGTGCTATACTTATTTTGCCAAACATCCTGAAGCAAGAAAGCATCGTAAGAAAACTTATGCTGGAGGGCATCTGTTCAACCAGTTGTGCTTTCTTGCTCAATATGGATTTTGGCGACATATGGGCGGATGCCTTCCATCGTCGCTGCGATTCACGGATATTCACCGACTTGTAAAGTTAGATAGGCTGCTGATATGGCTGCAGTTGCTATCGCTATGATCAGATGGGTCTCCGACATTTACTGGATTGTTGCCTTCGGTGTGATGACTCGAAAATCCTGGGGCGATAGATACAGGCACTTTGCCGGCGCTTATGGCAAATGGATTCAGGATACACGTAAGCAACCTGCTTGGCTAATGGACAACGGTTTTGTTAACGAAAGGAGAAGATGTGTTAGAGCGCAAAACTTCTATTCGTAATCCCTTATTTAAAATTGGCTTTCTTATGGCAGCTTTGCTGGCTTGGGCATGTATATCGATATGTCCTCAAACAGCCTATGCTGAAAAGGTTCAGATAGGTGAACTAACATATACTTTTAACAATGGGTCCATCGATAATATACAGAGCAATACTACGATGAGCGCTGTTGTACCAGAAAAGATTAACGGTGTGCCTGTTACTAATATACACCTGTACAAAAAAAGCATAGCCCACCTTGACGTTTCTAAGTGTTCTTCGCTCGAATCCTTATACTGGTACGGTGATACCCTTACTTCCCTCAACGTGTCTGGCCTCACTTCGCTAAAAACCTTATTTTGCCGGGATTACAGTCTTACCTCCCTCAACGTGTCTGGCCTCACTTCGCTCGAAACCCTAGACTGCAGTGGCTGCAACCTCGCCTCTCTTAACGTGTCTGGAGCCACCTCGTTGAAAGAGTTAACGTGCTACAGAAGCAATCTTACTTCCCTCAACGTGTCTGGTCTTACTTCGCTCGAAACATTAATCTGCTATTCCAACAAGCTCACCTCCCTCAATGTGTCTGGGGCTACCTCGTTAAAAGAGCTAAATTGTTATTCCAATAAGCTCACATCCCTTAACGTATCTGGCTTCACTTCGCTCGAAACTCTAAGTTGTTACTCCAATAGCCTCACCTCCCTTGACTTGTCTGGAGCAACCTCGCTGAAGGCCTTAGACTGCTGTTCCAACGAGCTTACCTCCCTTAACGTATCTGGCCTCACTTCACTCGAAACTCTAAATTGTTACTCCAATAGCCTCACCTCCCTTGACTTGTCTGGAGCAACCTCGCTGAAGACCTTAGACTGCTGTTCCAATGAGCTTACCTCCCTCGATGTTTCGAAGCTTAAGTTATTGAGTGTTCTCTATTGTTGGCGCAACAATATTGCAGATACTTCTGCACTCGAAGCGTGGTCAGCCGTAGCGGGGCATGATGGTAGTGTCCTTCCACAAAGAAATCAGAGTGGTTCGAGTAGCAATCTTGGCAACACGGGAACAGCTACCAATCCTGGTCAATCGAGCGGCAGCTCTTCAGCTAACTCGACTGGATCAAGCACCTCCGCAACTCAACCTCCTTCCGCACCATCGATTTCTGGTACATGGGTGAAATCGGGTAATCGTTGGTGGTTCAAGTACGACAGTAAGACCCAACAAGCTCTTAAGAGCAGCAAGAACTACCCGACCAACACTTGGGTCACCATCAAAGGAAAGCGTTATCACTTCGATGCCAAAGGCTATATGCACACCAAATGGCAGAAGCTGAACAACAAGTGGTATTTCTTCGGATCCGACGGTGCCATGAAGACTGGCTGGCAGAAGTCATCTGGCAAGTGGTACTTCATGGCAAGTGATGGCGTGATGAAGACTGGCTGGCTCGACAATGGTGGCAAGCGTTACTACCTAAACGGCTCGGGTGCTATGGTCAAAGGCTGGCAAAAGCTCTCGAACACCTGGTATTACTTCAATGGGTCTGGTGTCATGTCTAAAGGCTGGACCAAGGTAAAAGGCAAATGGTATTTCCTCGATACCTCTAGTGGAGCTATGAAGACTGGATGGCTGGATAACGGCGGACAACGCTACTTGCTGAATTCTTCAGGGGCCATGCTTGCTGGATGGGCTAAGTTGGGAGGCAAATGGTATTACTTCAACAAGTCTGGCTACATGCAGAAAAGCAAATGGATATCTGGCAAGTATTGGGTTGGCAGCGATGGCGTTATGGCAACCAGCTCATGGGTTGACAATGGTAAATACTACGTAGATAGTGCTGGTAAATGGGTCAAGCAAGGCTCGTCTGCTGGAAAGCAAATTGCCGTTAATAAGCTGACATCGAAAACCTGGATCACGCACAAATCGATCAAGCCCAGAGAATATCAGATCAACTTCTATAGTGACGGAACGTACACGCAACAGTTCTATTGGCTTAAGTATCCTTACAGTTCTAACACGACATATGGAAGATGGAAATATGCAGGTATGGAGAATGGCAGCTATCGCTACAATACGTACAACACCAGTGGCGTTTACGATGGATATGTATGCATCTCATCTTCAGGAACCATGTCATTCGTTCGGAGTAGCGGAAGCACAATTGCGCTCTATTAAGAGTTGTCATAGAAGGCTTAACGAGACATAGTCAGGGTAAAGTCTCAAACTGTCAAGCTTAATAGAACTGTCCTGATTGGAACCGACTATTTACAAACAGCATATATCTCTGTCCATGCAGGCCAACTAGAGTGCTTCAGTTGGCCTGTTTTGCTCTCCCTATCGGTCAACAAGCCATCCTCTCTTGTCAGAATGCCCGCAAGAAACCATCGGACAATTCAGGCTCTCCGCAACCTTAGATGTTAGCCTTATAGAAAATCTGCTCAGAGAGATGTCTCTTGCCCACCTTTGGAATCCCAGTACTACTTAGCTACTACTTAGTTACTACGCTGCTAGTCCTCATTTTTTCGACCCTGAGAAACGGGGGAGATTGTCTCACGGGTCCTTCCTAATATCCTAATACCCTCATCATCTTAATATACCTACCCCCCCCTGGTTACATAGGCAACCACTGTTGCCACCTCCTGTGGGCTGCTGTCATGTCTTCAGCTGAATCCTTCGTTTGCCAGTGGGGATGACTTCGTGCAGATCGGAGCGTCATGCCCTAGCGTGACCGGCTTGCCCGTGGCTTCCGATTCTCGCGCCTGCAAGCCTAATCCCACCTAAGATCCCTATTCAGTTGTCAAGGTGCATTTGCCCACCTCGGTTGCCATGTTGGCCTCTTATAGCGTCTCGAGCCCGCTCAGACCATCGCCTTTGATTTCTGGGCTACTGGGTTAAAGGAGAGGACCAGCTCCTCTTCTGTCCTTGCGACCCAATGTAATCCCTAAGCGAAAGGAGAGGTCGAATGGAAACAACACTAGAGGTGGCAGCAACTACTAACCAAGTTCAGGAGTGCGATGCTTCGCTCAACAGGCGTGCCCGTAAGGCTGCGGCAAGCTTTCTCAAACGGAGAGACTTCGAGATCTTGGAACATGACTGGTTCTGTCCAGCTGGTTCGGTTGACGTGGTCTGCATGGATGAGGACACCCTCGTTTTCGTGGAGGTCATTGCTCGCTCAGATGCCAGCAAGGGCTTCCCGAGTGACAAGGTAGACCAGAAGAAGCGAGAGCGCTACGAGAAGATCGCTGCAAGTTATCTTCAGCAACACACGCTGACCGATACAAGCGTCAGGTTCGACGTGGTGAGCATCCTTGTCCTTGGTGAGGACAGGGCCTTCCTGAGACACCACATCAACGCGTTTGGTTGCATGTAAGTCCGAGAGAACTAGCAGGGCTAGTCGGTTGAACTGGCTAACCCTGCCTATCTAATCATGAGTGAGGTAAAGCCTCACATCATAAGGAAACCAAGTAATGCTAGGAATGTAATTGCTTGTGTTACTAAGTTAACTAGGAAGCTTTCTCCTGGGGGCGGTGCCCCATCCACAAGAGTAGGAGTTTTAGATAACCTTGCCATCCCAGCAATCCAATTCGCTTCGCGTAAAAGATAAATAAGATGACTTAGTTAACCAAGAAAGCTAGGCAGCAGGGGGTACCCCTACTGCCAATTTCTATAAGGATGACCCCCCCTCAAGCCAATGCTATCTTCTGAACACATGACTGAAGTTATTGCCAGACTGATACCGGAACTTGATACTCTTGTTGAGCAACCTGTTTACTTTTTCCAGAGTCATATCCGAAGCTCGTATTACTTCAGCTCGGTCAACCCACTCTTTGTTTTCAAGGAGCTTCTCGCACACGGCCTCTAGCAGCTCAAGCTCGGCATTATCCTTGTCCGTTTTGCTTCTACGACTGGTTCTTGATGAAGCGCAATCAAAGCAGGCGAGCTTACCAGTTGTGTCAGGAATGCAAAGAGGATGTTCGAACCTGTAATTGACAGGTCGCTGCTCAGGATAGTCTCGAAGAGCGAACTCCATACGCATGGCATTCTCATCTGGTTTCAGCCAGCTTACGTCCATAATCGCATCGAAGTATCTTCCAAGGACGCTTGAGCCGCAGGATCGCTCTGTAACATCCTTTTGGGTCTGTGAACCTTTGGAGTGATGATGCACGACACCTACGGCGCATCCAAGCACTTTGCAGATCCGATCGACCTGTTCACAAAACTCCTTTATCACATGAGTTTCGTTTTCGCTTCCATTGACGAGGAAGTACATAGGGTCAATCAAGACCAAACTTATCTTGTCTTGTCTGAATTTTGATATGAGCGACGTGGCCAGTTCGGCTGCGTCAAAAGGCTCGGCCGTGCGAAGCATTATATCGAGGTTACTTTCAAGAAGATCGTTGTCCACGTCCATCGCTGTTGCGATGTCAGCCACACGCATCCTGAATTGGTTATCATCTATTTCCAGGTTCACATAGAGCACCTTGCCCTGCTTACATGGAAAGCCAAGCCACTCTTTTCCCGTGGCAATAGAGATGGCAAGCTGGATCGCGAGGAAGGATTTCCAGCCTTTAGCTGGTCCGTCAATTAAGAACTTGCCGCGCTCACGCACAATGCCTTCGATAAGCGCTGGTGGCCGTTCAGGAATCTTAGATTTATCGCGAGTTGCTGAGACGGTTTCTAAGCTCATGGGCAATTCTGGGTTCTTGGATCCCTGCGACGGACACATGAAACCAGGCATGACTGGACAAAAACTATTGTTGTTGGAGCTGTTAGCCATTGATGCCACCTCCCGTGATGACATAGTTAATAAGGTTCACTTTGGGCACGTATAGCCTCCGTCCGATTCGGCAACCAGGTAAGCCACCGTTGTTTATTTCGGTTCGGATTGTCTGCTCGGATAATCCCGTCAGAACTTTCATATCCTGGACGGTTAGTAAATCTGGGAGGTCCTGGAAAAGGGAACCCGGTCGCTCCCAACTGTGAGAACCTACATGTTCTGAAAGAGCGTCAAGTGCGTACATGACAGACTCCTTTCTTTATCTAACAATAATTACTATAAAGTAACTCTGACCTGGGAAAATGTTCCTCCTTCCTGTTGACGTAGCGGGCTGGTCAGAGTAAAATGATGTTGTCCCGCAAAACACATGATACATAGCGGGACGATTTGTTAACATCTTTTCTTTGGCGGGACAAAGGAGACGCAATGGAGCAGACAGCCCTCGATGTTTTAGGAGCGCATACAGAGGTGTTCGATCAAGAAATGGATCTTGTTCACCCGATTTGTTGGGTAGTTGTAGATTCGGTGCAGCTTTGCACCCTTGAAGAAAGCCCCCTCTCAGAAATTAACTATTACATCGCCACCTTGGATCCTGATAGCGAGCGCAACCCAGAAGTCATGAGCTATGAGGAGCTTCCAATTGAGTTCTTTAATCATCAGCTCATGGAATGCGATGAAGGGAGTTCAGAAAGCGTGCTTAATTTTATTAAAGAGTGGGGAATGCCTTTTAGCCCAGTTCGCACTGATACAGTCTGCGACGCAGGATTTGATGCTTTGCGGGGCAAGTCTTCTGAGGGGGTCATCGAAACCGATTATTTGTATTCAGTAGAGGAGCTACAAGGCTCCTGGATCATTTCTGAAAAAGAGGCAAGGTCAACTATTGGCCTACTTAAGAAAGTTGTTGAGGAGCTAAGGGATTACGTGGTTGAGTTTCATGAGTCTACAGGGGATCCTAGTTCTCCTGAAAAAAGAGAGCAGTTGATGCGTAGGCGTTATCGGATTGGCTCTGTGCTTAACGCCGGATCCTGCAACCCGCTTAGCGTTGGCCCAATGATGAACGAGCAATTGCATATTGATGCGGATATAATCCCTCTTTCTTGCTTGGGTTTACTGACTTCAGCAATATGCAATCAGATTATTGAGTCGATTGGGAACAAGGAAGTCCCATGGCGCAAATGCGCGTGCGTTGGTTGTAATGCAGTCTTCAAGTACCAGCAATCATCGGCCAGAAAGCCCTATGCGGATTCCTATTACTGCTGTGTTCTACATGCAGAAAGACAGAGAAAACGAAACAACAGAAAACCCCGGTAGAGGTTTAGCCAAATTCACTCAGGTCGCTGGGTGTTTTGGATATAGCAATTGACCAGCGCAGATAGGCAGAAAGGAGGTTAGTAAAATGGCAAAAGGAGACGGATCGATCATAAAGCTCGGAAGAGATCACTGGCGAGTTCGCGTTGACTATGGCAAGGATCCGCTAACAGGGAAGCGGCAGGTTGTGTCAAAGACAATACACGGCACAAAAGCTGACGCTCGAAGACTTCGTGATAAGCTTCGCGCTGAGAAGGAGAGCGGAATCAGACCCAATGCAGGCAAGATTACATTGTCAGAATTTATTGTGGACTGGGCGAACTCACGGAGGACAGTGGGTAAGGCAAGCGAGCGAACCATTACGGGCGAGCAACGTGCTTTGCGTCACGTAGAAAAGCACTTGGGGTCTTGTCGCATTGCTGATATCACACCACAGATGATTGAGCGGGCCTACGCTCTGATTCGAGAAGAAGGAAAGATTGGCGGCACCACGCTCAACAAGATTCATACTTCTTTGAAGAACGTGTTTAGAAAGGCACATGATTATGGTCTTATTATGAGAAACCCATGTGACCACGTTGAGGCACCTCAGCGAGACAAGGCTGAAAGAAAATCCCTTACCAAGGAGGAGTTCTCTCGTTTGGCTTCCCGTCTTAGTGAGGCGGAACGTGCAACCTACGAAGCCTTATCAGAAAAGGAAGCTAAACAATTCGAGCGAGGAAACACTTTTGGACGATCGTTCATTAGAGGTATTGCTCCGATTAGCTGTGTTCAGGTTGTGCGTATTGCTGCCGCAACTGGCATGAGACGAGGCGAGATTCTTGGTTTGACTTGGGGTGCGGTTGACTTACAGCGAAAGTCGATATCTGTTAGGCAATCTCTATCAGCAGATGGCGAGCTTAAGAAACCTAAAACCCAAGCGGGTATAAGAACAATCAGTATGGGTGAAAGCAGTGTGCAGAGCTTGCTGCAGTGGAAAGCAAGGCAGGCAGCAGAACTGCGGAAATTCGGGGTAGTCCAAACAGATGACACACCAGTCTGCTGTTCGAATGTTGGCGGCTTCCTCAATGGCTCCAACTTCGAACACTGGTGGAAGAAGTTTAGGATAGCCAATGGTTTCCCTGATCTAAAGTTGCACGAACTACGGCACACGCAGGCAACCCTGCTCGTAGGTGAGGGCACAGATATCAAGACAGTCCAGGATCGTCTAGGCCACTCAAGCGCATCAACAACGCTCGATTGGTATTCCCATGCCATGCCAGAAAACGATCTTGCCGCTGCGCAACATATTGACAACTTGTTTGATGAAGAATCACAGTCAGTGATTACTAAATTTGAGGAACGCAAATCTGCATAATCGGTGTGTCGTTGTGTCCTCGTTGTGTCCTGGGGAAGAAATAGAGGCCATAGAAAAGAAGCAGGTCAGACAATAAATACTGCCTGACCTGGTAAATCCTGGCTCCCCGGGTAGGACTCGAACCTACAACCCTTCGGTTAACAGCCGAATGCTCTGCCATTGAGCTACCGAGGAATATCTGCCTCATCTCTGACGCTTGATAAATTATAGAGCAACGGAAAATCTTTGCAATATGAATCACAAACTTTTCCAGGTGAGGTTAGGTTCCTTACTCGGTGATGGTGGCGTGGATCTCTTGCAGAGAGGTTACGCCGCCTTCTTCGTTGCTCTCCACGGTGGCGATGCCCTTCGCAGAAGCGAGCGCCGCTGCCATGGTGGTGAAGTAGGGCGTATGCGCCTTGATGGTGGTCTTGCGTACGTAAGAGTCATCTTCCACGCTTTCGCTGGTTGCGGCAGGCGTGTTGATCACCAGGTCCATCTCGCCGTTGGTTATCATGTCCACCATGTTCGGACGACCTTCGTGCATCTTCTTCACGGTGGTCACTTCCAGGCCTTCGTCAGCGATGACCTTCGCGCTGCCGCCCGTAGCGTAGAGCTTGAAGCCCGCATCTGCCAGCGCGTGAGCCAGCTCGGGCAGTTCACCCTTGTCCTTGTTCGACACAGTGACCAGCACGTTGCCACCCTTGGGCAGGACGGTCTGCGTGGCTTCCTGCGCCTTGAAAAACGCTTCACCGAAGGTCTTGGCCATGCCCAGAACTTCGCCGGTCGAGCGCATCTCAGGGCCCAGCACCGGGTCAACTTCGGGGAACATGTTGAACGGAAGCACAGCTTCTTTCACGCCGTAATATTCGTAGTTCTTTTCCTTCAGCGCAGGGATGGGTGAAGGCAGACCCGTGAGCGGCATGGTGATGACCTCGGTAGCGATGGGCACCATCTGGATGTTGCAGATCTTGGATACCAGCGGCACCGTACGGCTTGCGCGCGGGTTGGCTTCCAGCACGTAGACCACGTCATTTTCGATGGCGTACTGCATGTTCATCAGGCCGCGCACATGCATGGCTTCTGCGATGCGTTTGGTGTAGTCGCGAATGGTGGCCAGGTGCTTGTCGGAGATGTTCACCGAGGGTAGTACGCAGGCGGAGTCGCCTGAATGGACGCCTGCCAGTTCAATGTGTTCCATAACGGCCGGGATGTAGGCTTCTTCGCCGTCGCAGATAGCGTCCGCTTCGCATTCCAGTGCATGATTCAGGAAGCGATCGACCAAGATGGGGCGATCGGGTGTTACGCCAACTGCGGCGTTCATGTAGTTGATCAGGTTCTCGTCGTCGTAGACCACTTCCATGCCGCGGCCGCCCAGCACGTAGCTGGGGCGCACCATAACGGGATAGCCGATGCGATGCGCGATCTCGAGCGCGTCGTCCACGGTAACGGCCATGTCGGATTCCGGCATGGGGATGCCCAGTTCGTCCATCATGGCGCGGAAGCGATCGCGGTCTTCAGCCAGGTCGATGATCTCGGGGCTGGTGCCCAGGATGTTCACGCCCGCAGCCTTCAGCTCGGCCGAAAGGTTCAGCGGGGTCTGACCGCCGAACTGCGCGATAACGCCCAGCGGCTTCTCTTTTTCATAGATAGAGAGCACGTCTTCGGTGGTCAGTGGCTCGAAGTAGAGCTTGTCGGACGTGTCGTAGTCGGTAGAGACGGTCTCAGGGTTGCAGTTCACGATGATGGTCTCGAAGCCTAGCTTCTTCAGCGCGATGGATGCATGCACGCAGCAGTAGTCGAACTCGATGCCCTGGCCGATGCGGTTCGGACCGCCGCCCAGGATCATGACCTTGCGGTTGTTCGTGGTGGTGGAGTGGTCAGGCGCGTTGTAGGTTGAATAGTAGTACGCGCTATCCTGCGTGGAGCTTACATGCACGCCTTCCCAGGCCTCGGTCACACCCATGCCTATGCGCTGTTCGCGGATGTCCTTTTCAGGGATGTTCATCAGCTGCGAAAGGTATTTGTCGGCGAAGCCATTCTGCTTGGCGCTCTTCAGCATGCCATCAGGCAGCAGCTGGCCAGGATTTTCCTTCGCCCAGGCTAAGATCAGTTCCTCTTCGTCCACCAGTTCCTTCATCTGTTCGATGAAGTAGCACTTGATCTTGGTGCGGTCGTGCAGTTCTTCCACCGTGGCGCCCTTGCGCAGTGCTTCATACATTGCGAACTGGCGCTTCGAGGTAGGAGTGGAAACGTAGCGTAGCAGTTCTTCCTTGGTCTGGTCGTGGAAATCGCCCACGAAGCCCAGTCCGTAGCAGCCCTGCTCCAGCGAGCGGATGGCTTTCTGGAAGGCTTCCTTGTAGGTCTTGCCGATGCTCATCACTTCGCCCACGGCGCGCATCTGAGTGCCCAGTTCGTCCTTCACGCCCTTGAACTTCTCGAATGCCCAACGTGCGAACTTCAGTACCACGTAGTCGCCGCCAGCAACGTATTTGTCCAGCGTGCCGTGCTTGCCGCAGGGGATCTCGTCCAGGTTCAGGCCTGCTGCCAGCATCGCGGAGATGAGTGCGATGGGGAAGCCCGTGGCCTTTGAGGCCAGCGCAGAGGAGCGCGAAGTACGCGGGTTGATCTCGATGATTATCTCGCGGTCGGTGACAGGGTCATGTGCCCACTGAACGTTGGTGCCGCCTACGACCTGGACCGCTTCGACGATGCGATGGGACTTCTCTTCCAGGCGCTTGATGACGTCTTCGGAGATGGTCTGCATGGGCGCGGCGCAGAACGAGTCGCCAGTGTGAACGCCCATGGGGTCGATGTTCTCGATGGTGCAGATGGTGATCATGTTGCCCTTCGAGTCGCGGACTACTTCGTATTCGAGCTCTTCCCAGCCGATGACGGATTCTTCGACCAGTACTTCGTGCACTGGGGATGCTTGCAGGCCGCGCGCCACTACGGTGCGGAGTTCATCGATGTTGTAGACCAGGCCGCCGCCCGTGCCGCCCATGGTGTAGGCAGGGCGCAGCACGCAGGGATAGCCCAGGCGCTCTGCGATCTCGACCGCATCTTCGACGGTGTAGGCCACTTCAGAGCGTGCCATCTCGATACCCAGCGATTCCATGGTCTTCTTGAATTCGTTGCGGTCTTCACCGCGTTCAATAGCGTCCACCTGAACGCCGATGACCTTTACGTCGTACTTGTCCAAGATACCCTTGTTCGCCAGTTCAGCGCACAGGTTCAAGGCAGACTGGCCACCGAGGTTCGGCAGCAGCGCATCGGGGCGTTCTTTTGCGATGATCTGTTCCAAGCGCTCACAGTTGAGCGGCTCGATATAGGTGACGTCGGCCGTGTCAGGGTCGGTCATGATGGTTGCGGGGTTGGAGTTCACCAGCACGATCTGATATCCAAGGGCTCGGAGCGCCTTGCAGGCCTGAGTGCCTGAATAGTCGAATTCGCATGCTTGCCCGATGATGATAGGTCCAGAGCCAATGATCAATACCTTATGGATATCGGTGCGCTTTCCCATATTCGCTCCTTCTGCTTGCGAATGGTTTTGGCAGCTTGCACGCGTGCGCGCGGGCGACCAAAACCCGTGCCAGTATTTCTTTTTCAAGGCTTCATTATAAGACACTTTTTCCTGAACAAGGGCGCGCGCCGGTGTATGTTTAACTGAAAGGAAACAAGCGGGTGTCAAAATCGCATCTATCAGGTGCTCGCACGGGTGCAGGGCTACAATAAGGCCATAAGAAAATGAATTCTGCGAGGAAAGGAATCGCTATGAAATTGGATGCAGCACTCGACGACATGGAGCAGGGTGTCTTGACCGATGCAGAGTTTGCCGATCAAGAGACCGAGCTTGAGGACGTGCAGAACTATCTTCAGGATGAAGTGATGGATCCGGGCAGCATGGACAGCGATTTGGAAGATGCGTACCGTGATTTTCACGATAACAAGGGCTTCGATGGCATCGAGGTTGGAGGCTATACGAACACGCAGCTTGAAAATGCTGTGCT
Source organism: Anaerotardibacter muris (assembly GCF_943192915.1). Lineage (GTDB taxonomy): Bacteria > Actinomycetota > Coriobacteriia > Coriobacteriales > Eggerthellaceae > Anaerotardibacter > Anaerotardibacter muris. Next base: position 43,917 of record NZ_CALPCD010000004.1, on the reverse strand, counting down.
GGATGAAGTGGGGCTTGACCTGCCGGAAGAGGGCTTCCATGTAGAAGATGCGTTCGGTAATTATGAATCGGAGGCAGATATTCCCAACAGTGGTCGTTTGGACGACTATGACGTTGAAGAGCTTTCCAACGATGAACCCGAAGTGACCATGCTCGAACCTGATGACATGCTGATGGGCTTCGAGATGGAACGTGATACCACCGAAGATGGTCATGTCCACATGGATGTTGTCACTCCTGACGTTGACGAATAATAGGGGACGGAGGCAGAACTGTCCTAGGCAGCCTTGCTTGCGTTTCTGGCCGGGTCACACCGGAGATGGTTGAAAGGGAGCGTTCGTGCGCTCCCTTTCATTTTGTGGACGATTCAAGGCGTGTCCCTTTCTGTCCAGAGGAAATACGATAGAATAGCAACGCGCCGCAGGGTGCATTCGGGCCCATAGCTCAACGGTGGAGCAGGGGACTCATAATCCTTTGGTTCTCGGTTCGAATCCGGGTGGGCCCACCATTTCAGGCAGACGCGAGCACGACACGAGCCTATTTCGAAGCGGTCATGGCGCCAAGTTCGAAAGGGTGCTGCGCCAAGGCGCAGGTCGGGCTCGCTTTTCTTTTGATGGGGAAACCATTTGGGACAGGGAAACCATTTGGACGAAAGGGGAGCAATGGAGCCGACCAACGATATCGACGCGCTGATGGAGCGCATCAAGATCCAGGAGACCACTTACGAATTCGATCACTTGGATGAAGAACTTGCGATGCAGATGGGCATCTATGTGATCCGTCGTGCTCGTGAGCTGGGCAAGCCCGTTGCCACCCGCGTGACGCTGAACCATCGCACGCTATTCGCTTATTCCATGGCGGGCACGAAACCTGAAAGCGACAATTGGATCCGCCGCAAGGAGAATATCTCGTACGCCACCAATGGCAGTTCCTACTATTGGGAGTGCTGGTGCGAGCTGGGTCAACATCCGCTCGAGTGGCGTGGCATGTCGTATGAGGATTATGCGCCTGCGGGTGGTTGCATGCCGCTGCACATCAAGGGCGTGGGCATGGTGGGTACGCTCACCATTTCAGGCATGGCAAGCCATGAAGACCACGCGCTGGCGTTCGAGACCATTGGCAAAGCGGCAACGGGCCAGCTTGACGTGGATCTGAGCGGGCTGTTCTAACAGCGCTGCGCTCTTCGTCGTTCACGGAGGTAACCCAGTACCCGCTGTGAACCCTGATATACTTTAGTACCGTATCCATCCACAAATTCAGTCGATCCATAGGGGAAGAGACCGCATGAGTAGCGATAGTTTTGCAACGAGCGTAAAGAAGAGCGATGCTTTGAAGGCGGACTTGCTGGAGCATCCGACGAAGTACATCATGCTCACGGGCGACCGCCCCACTGGGCGCTTGCACATGGGCCACTATTTCGGCACCATCCAGGAGCGTGTGAAGCTGCAGGATACGGGCGTGCCGACGCGCGTTGTTATTGCGGACTATCAGGTGATCACCGACCGCGACACCACCGATGCCATCCAGGACAATGTCTACAACATGGTCATCGACTATCTGGCGTGCGGGATCGATCCTGAAAAGACGCTCATCTTCACCCACTCGGCGGTGCCGGCGCTCAATCAGCTGATGCTGCCGTTCCTTTCGCTGGTCACGGAATCCGAGCTGCACCGCAACCCTACCGTGAAGGCGGAAATGGAAGCATCGGGTCATGCGCTCACGGGGTTGCTGCTCACCTATCCCATTCACCAGGCGTGCGACATCCTGTTCTGCAAGGGCAATGTGGTGCCCGTTGGTAAGGACCAGCTGCCACATATCGAGATCACCCGCACCATCGCTCGCCGTTTCAACGAACGCTATGGACACGTGTTCCCTGAACCTGAAGGCCTGCTCAACGATGCTCCCGAGATCCCTGGTCTTGATGGTCGCAAGATGTCGAAGAGCTATGGCAACGCCATCAGCCTGTGCTTCACTGAAGAAGAAACGGCGAAGCTCATCAAGAAATCCCAGACCGACTCCGAGCGTTTCATCACGTTCGACAAGGAGAACCGACCAGGTGTTTCGGCGCTGCTCACCACGGCAGCATTGTGCACGGGCCGTACCGAAGAGGAGATCGCAGAACAGATCGGCAACGATGGTTCGGGCGCGCTGAAGAAGTACGTCACCGAAAGCGTGAACGAATTTCTGGCGCCCATTCGCGCACGTCGTCGCGAGCTCGAAGGCGACCTGGGCTACATCAAGGACATCCTTCACGAAGGCAATAAGAAGGCCAACCTTATCGCGGACGCGACGCTCAATGAAGTGCGCGAAGCGATGAACATGCTCTACTAGCACAGGCGTTGCCATTATGAGCCTGCCAAAGGATCGTCGCATCGCGATAGCCGCGTGGGTCTGCCGCGTGTGCTTCACATTCGTGTTCGTGGTGAACGTGCACTGCGCGCTTTCCTATGTGCTGGTCCCGCGCGATTTCATGGGTGGATTCCAGCTTTCAGGCATCGAGGGTGTGGTAGCTATCCAGGGTATTGGCATCGCATTCTTGATGTGGAATGCCACCTACCCAGCCTTCATCGTGAAACCGCAGCGCTTCATCGTGCTCGGGTGGGTCATCCTGGCACAGCAGGTCATCGGGTTAGTAGGTGAAAGTTCGATCTACCTTTCGCTTCCAGCAGGCAACGTTGAACTTGCGCACAGCATCGGCAGCTTCATCATATTCGATTCATTGGGTCTGGTGCTGATGGCTATTTCGTTCATCGCGTTGCTGGTGTGCAAGCGCAAAGCATAGGGGATCGAGCTGTTTTGCTCTTGGGCGTTGCTGCAGCACGTTCTCTTCACGCAAACCTTCATGCAAAGTGTGTAGCTTAGGTTGAGATACGAACAACTGGGCGGATTGTCTATTTTATTTTCACTATGCGCTCTATACACTAGTCCTTGTACGAATTCATGGGGGAGCCACTTGGTGGTTACCTCCTTATTTATTGGTGGTAGTAGGGCACACTGCGCCACTGGGCTACGTTCTAGAAGGAATCACCGACGCAATGAGCTTGACCTACATCGTTGGCATCGACATCGGCTCGACCACTGTGAAAGCGGTCGTACTCGATCCGTTGTGCAATAAGGTCGTGTTGCGTTCTTATCAGCGTCACCATTCGCGCCAGGTGGAAACAGCAGAGAGCATCATCGAGCAGATCGGCCACGATTTCCCTGATGCGATGCTGAAGCTCGTATTCACGGGTTCAGGTGGTGCAACGGTCGCTCAAGCATTGGGTGCTGGATTCATCCAGGAGGTTGCTGCTACGTCTTTGGCTATCCAAAAGCTCCATCCTGCTGCTCGTACCATCATCGAGCTGGGCGGGCAGGATGCCAAGGTGGTGCTGTTGACGCAGGGCGAAGACGGTACGCCGCAGGTCAGCGACATGCGCATGAACGGTTCGTGTGCTGGCGGCACAGGTGCCTTCATCGACGAGATCGCCGCTTTGCTCGACACGCCCGTTGAGCAGTTCAATAGCTTAGCCCAAGCAGGGGATACGGTGCATGCAATTTCAGGGCGCTGCGGCGTTTATGCCAAGACCGATATCCAGCCTTTGCTCAACAGTGGCGTTGCCAAGGAAGACATCGCGCTTTCGGTATTCCACGCTATCGCAAAGCAAACGATCGGCGGTTTGGCTCAGGGCTGCTCCATTGATCCGCCCGTGGTGTTCGCGGGTGGCCCGTTGCTGTTCAATCCGCGCTTGATCGACGTGTTCGCAGAGCGTCTTGGCCTTTCGCCTGATCAAGTCATCATCCCTGATCATCCTGAAACATTGGTGGCATTGGGCGCTGCCTTCGCCGCTAACGAGAAGATAGCTGATTCATGCCCACAGTTCGAACCAGCGCATGTTGCAAAAGCACTGAAAGCGCTGGCCAGTGAACATGAAGGTACGATCGACAACCCTCCGCTGTTCGCATCTGAACAAGAGCGCACTGCATTCGATACACGCCATGGACGCACCGAAGAAGCACGCGGCCCCCAGGCAGGCTTGACTCAGGCATATCTGGGTATCGATGCGGGAAGCACCACCACCAAGGTGGCATTGATTGCAAAGGATGGATCGCTGCTGGACTTTCGCTATGGTCCCAATAATGGCGAGCCGATCGAGACTGCACGCGCGTTCCTGCTCTCTATCTACCAGGCCTGGCAAGAAGCTGATGGCGATCTGGAGGTGCTTGGATTCTGCACCACGGGCTATGGTGAGGATCTGCTGGCGGAAGCGTTCAAGGCAGATTGTCATGTAGTGGAGACCGTGGCGCACTCGCGAGCAGCTCTTGAGGCGCAACCAGGCGCTACCTTCGTGCTCGATATCGGCGGGCAGGACATGAAGGCCATTTGGCTCGATAATGGCATCGTTACTGACATCATCATCAACGAAGCGTGTTCTTCAGGCTGCGGTTCGTTCTTGGAAGGCTTTGCGGCATCGCTTGGCTTCGAGCGTGAACAGATCGCTCAAGCTGCGTTCGCTTCCAAATCTCCCGCCAGCTTGGGTAGTCGTTGTACCGTATTCATGACCAGCAGCGTCATCTCAGAGCAGCGTAATGGTAAGAGCCCCGAAGATATCATGGCGGGTCTGTGTCGCGCCATCATCGAGAACTTGTTCACCAAGGTCATCCGTGTTTCCAATAAGGACAAGCTGGGAGATGCGATCGTGGTGCAGGGCGGCACGTTCTGCAACGATGCAGTATTGAAATGCTTCGAGGACTACCTTGGTCGCGAAGTTACGCGAGCAACGAACCCAGCGCTCACGGGCGCTATCGGTGCGGCACTCATCGCGCGCGAGCAGCGCCAGCAGGAATGGGGTGCTACCAAGCCAGCGCCATCGCGCTTCATCGGCTTCGAGGCGCTGAAGGAACTTTCCTATGAACGCGAGGACGGCGTGGTTTGTTCGCTGTGCTCGAATCAGTGTCCGCGTACGATGGTGCGCTTCTCAACGGGTGCGGTCCATGTGACCGGCAATCGTTGCGAGCGCGGCGCGCGGATCGAGAAAGATATCGCCGAGCCTTTGGTGGCGGACTTGGATTCTTATGGTGTGCCGCAGGACAAGGCGAAGAACCTCTTCAATGATCGCAAGAGCTTGCTGCTCAAGAAGTATCCGTATGAACAGGTCGGGCCGTCCATGGATGTGACCATCGGGCTGCCCCGCGTGCTCTCGATCTGGGACAATGCGCCTTTTTGGACCACCATGCTGCGTGCGCTCGGATTCGAGGTGGTGCTCTCGAGTCCTAGCACGCGTGAGATGTTCGAAGCAGGGCTTCCTTCGGTCATGTCGGATACCATCTGCTTCCCAGCGAAGCTCGCGCATGGTCACGTGCGGAATCTGGTCAAGCGCCAGGTCGATCGCGTCTTCATGCCCATCGTTGCTACGGTGGAAGCTGAAGGCATGGCTGAAACGGCCGATTCCATGTGTGCGGTGGTGAAGGGCTATCCGCTGGTCATCCGTTCTTCGGATGATCCCGAGTCTACTTGGGATATGCCTTTCGATACGCCTATCTTCCACTGGCCCAAGAAGGGCGATCGCGTGCGTCAGCTCTGCGACTATTTCGAAGAGAACTTCGGTATTGCTCCTGACCTTACCGAACGCGCTATCGCGCAGGGTGATGCAGCTCAGCAAGCATTCCGTACTGAGCTTGTGCGTCGCGGCGAAGCAGTGATCGATCAGGCCCGCAAGCAGGGAACCTATGCGGTGGTCATCGCTTCGCGTCCCTATCATAACGACCCGCTCGTCAACCATGATGTGCAAGAACTGTTCACGAGCCGTGGCGTCTCGGTGATCCCGGCCGATGCGCTCCCAGGGCTCGATCAGGTCGATCTTCAGGGGAGCAGGCTCGATATCGTGAATAACTTCCACGCGCGCATGTTAGCATCCGCGCTCATAGTGGCGCGGGATGAGAATTTGGAATACGCGCAGCTCGTGAGCTTCGGCTGCGGGCACGATGCGTATCTCTCTGACGAGATCGTGCGCATGATGAAAGAGACCACGGGCAAGGTTCCGCTTATCTTGAAGGTTGATGAAAGCGATGCTACGGGGCCGCTTGGTATCCGTGTTCGTTCGTTCTTAGAGACCAACGATGCGAAGCACCGCAAACTCCATGCTCGTTCAGCTTACGAGACGCAAGAGCAACAGCGTGCGCGTCTTGCGCAGACCGCAGAACTTGGCGACCCGTATGAGGTGAAGTTCTATTCAGAAGATGTACCTGAGCGCACCATCTTGGTTCCGAACACGTCGCATGCCTTCAGCATGGTGATGTCTGCCGTCTTTGCCATGCAGGGGGTTCGCACGGTTTCGCTTGGTATTGGCAGGGAAGAGGCCATCCGTCTTGGTAAGCGCTACGTTCACAATGACATCTGCTTCCCAGCCCAGATCGTTATCGGCGAAGCGCTCAGTGCGCTCGAGAGCGGGAAGTATGACCCGAACAACACCGCCGTTATGATGGCGAAGTATCTGGGCGACTGTCGTTTGACCCACTACAGTGCACTGCTGCGCAAGGCGCTCGACGACGCTGGCTATGAACAGGTTCCCATCGTCACCAATGATGACCAGGATGATCGTAACCTGCACCCGGGATTCAAGTTCAATACGCTCTCAGCGTTGCGCACGGCTTTCTGCTTGCCGATGATCGATGCGTATGAAGAGCTCTTGCGTAAGATCAGGCCCTACGAACTGGTTCCTGGTTCGGCGGACGCTGCGTTCGATGAAGCGCTCGATCTTCTGATCGAAGGCCTGGTATCAGGCGGGATCCGCGGAGCGAAACGCGGCTTCAAGCGTGGTATCGATGTGCTGTGCAGCGTGGAGTACGATCGAAGCGTACCGCGTCCTAAGGTGTTGATCGTAGGGGAGTACCTGCTCAACTTCCATCCTGGTGCCAATAATGATATCGAGGGCTATTTGGAGAATAATGGCTTCGAAGTGGTCGAGGCGCGCATGACCGATGTTATTCGCAAGACCTACTTCTACCGACTCACGCAAGTGCGTGAATTCAAGGTAGAGAGATCGATCCAGGAACGAGCCTTCTTGCGCATCACCGATATGGCTTTCGAGGCTGCTCATCGTATGACCGATCGCATCGCTCGCAAGCATCCGCTCTATGAACCTCCTGCTCATTTGCCCGAATTGGTGAAAGAGAGCGATTCTATCATCCACCATGGATTCGATGCTGGCGAAGGCGTGCTCATTCCCGCCGAGATCTTGCATAATTACAAGAAAGGGTTGCGTTCCTTCGTCATCTTGCAGCCCTTCGGCTGCTTGCCCAATCATATCGTGGGGCGTGGCATCGTTAAGAGCTTGCGCAAAGAATGTCCCGATGCACGCATCCTTACGCTCGACTACGATCCTGACGTGAGCATCGCTAATGTGGAGAATCGCCTTCAGATGCTCATCATGTCCTCCAAATGATCCTCCTTCACGCAGGCAGATTCTGTAAGGGAGCTGGAGGTTCTTCTTTATTGAAGATCGTGCTGGTGCTATAGCCCGCCAGGTAAGGGCGCAGAACTTACTCTGAACACCATATTCAATAGATAGAAGGAACCCACGAGGGTTCCTTCATGTAAATGAAGCATGAGGCAGTAGGGCGCATGAGCCAAAGGCGAACAGCGTAACGGGTGAGTTATGCATCCTTGCCTGGCAAGCTATAGCGTCCCTCAAAATACAAAAAGAGAGGGAGCATAAGCTCCCTCTCTCCGGAATCTACCAAGTTTTCCTTGGTGCGCGAATGGATCCTCGGCTTAGAGGTCCATCTGTGCGAGCTGCTCAGGAGTGAAGTCGAGAGCAGTACCAGCGATCCAGGTCTGATAGTCGATGTGACCATTGTGGTCTTCGACACCCTTAGCAATGGTGATGCGCTGGACGGTAGGTGCGCCTTCCTCGAGCCACATAGCGCGGCAGTCACGATAAAGGAGCTCGGTAGGACCATAAGGAGAGTCCTCGAAGTAACCGTCGCCACCGAAGATCTCGAGCATCTCGTCAGAGACAAGACGGACGGTGTCGATGGAGAACAGCTTACAAATAGCAGCCTTCTCAGCGATGAACTCGCCCATTTCGTCCTTGTCGTAGTCATCGCAGAAGTCGATGATGGTACAACGCAGAGCATGGAGCATCATCTGCATGTTAGCGAGCTTCATACGGATAGCCTGACGCTTGATGATCGGCTTGCCGAAGGTGACGCGATCGCGAGCACGAGCGATGGACATCTCGAACATGCGCTGACCAATACCGAGGTTAGAGGTAGCGATGTGAACACGAGAAACAGCCAGGGAGTGCATAGCGACCTTCATGCCTTCGCCACGCTCGCCCAGCATGAGGCTAGGATCGAGTTCAACGTTGGTGAACTTCAGACCAGTGTGGCCAGAACCACGGCAGCCCATCATGTGAGGCATAGGAACGAGCTCGAAGCCTTCAGCGTCCATGGGGACGAAGAATGCGGAGAGGCGCTCGTCGCCTTCCTTATCGGGGTCGGTAACGCAGATAACATAAGAGAACTGGGAGCAGTCAGTGTGAGAAATGAGCCACTTCTCGCCATTGAGGATCCACTTGCCCTTTGCCTCGTCCCATACAGCGGTGGAGTGAAGGTCAGCACCGGTGCCACCAGTCTTCTCGGTCAAAGCGAAGTTGGTGAAGATGGTCTTGTCCTGGAAGAGAGGCATGTACTTCTCTTTGATCTCCGGCTTACCGAAGTCGTCGAGGATACGCCAGTTCAAGTCAGATGCATAGTGCATGTGCATACGCATGCCCGAAGGACCACGAGAGAACTCTTCCTGAACCTGCAGGATCTCTTTCTCGTTCAGGCCCCATCCACCGTACTCGACGGGGAGAGAATAACGATAGATGTCGTTATCGATGTTGGACTGATAGAACTTCTCGGGGAACTTGTTGGTAACCTCGATCTCCTTCTGCCATTCGGTGTAAGGACCTTCTACGAGATCACGAACTTTGCGCAGGAAGTCTTGAAACTGCACGTCGGTGATAGTTGCATTCGGATTCATAAACCCTCCTAATCGGTTTGAGATTGTGGCATTGCTGCCTGACCCTGATGCGGCAGATTCCGGATAATCCGCTTCAAGAAGTGTAGCATTGAGCGCTAGGAAACTGTCCAATAGGTAATAGGCGCTCGATGCGATAGCAATCATAGGCGCAAGCTATCAATAGGCTCGATCCATAGGTTTTGGACACGAAAGCCATAGATTCGAGCCATTTTGCAGCGAAAAGAGCGCTTCAGCGCCAGGGTTCATTCATAGGCTTTACCCGAATGTTCGAAGTTGTCCGCATGAAGAATATTATTAGTTACGCGCGCGTTCTTTATATATTGGCGAAGCTTATCGATTAGAATTGATAGAACGTGCCTATAGGTTGAGCCTACTAAATATGTTTATTACCTATTGGACAGTTGTTTTAATCAACCTCAAACTCTTATTAGGAAAAAGTCCAGTTTCAGGGGCCTCGTAAGATGCACTGGAGCGTGTTCGCCTGAGGGGTTTTTGGGCGAGGAGTAGGAGAAAGACTATGGATTTTAGCTTTACCGAAGATCAGGAGTTGATGATTGACAGCCTCAAAGAGTTCGCTGCTCAATACTTCACTGATGAAGCTGTAAAGGAAATGTATGAGGTCCATCATGGTGTGCCTGACGAGGTTCAGGATGCTTATCGCGACCTCGGTTTCGCCTTTATGGGTCTGCCCGAAGAGGTCGGTGGCATTCCTGCTACTTGCGTTGACCTGGGCATCCTCACCGAAACCCTGTATCGCGCTACTGGCTGCATGACTCCGTTCATGACCGGTATGCTCGCTGCGTACGACGTTGCGGAATTCGGCTCTCCTGAGCAGATCCAGCTCATCGTCGATCATTATGAGAAGTCTGGTCGTAGCTTCGCTGCTATGTGCCTTTCCGAGCCCGGCGCTGGTTCTGACAACATGGGCATGACCACCGTCACCAAGAAGCAGGACGACGGCACCTTCATCCTGAAGGGTCAGAAGACCTGGGTGACCAATGGTGCTGCAGTACCTTACCTGGTCGTCATCGCTAAGGACGAAGATCCTTCCCGCGAGAACAAGAACATGTCCCTGTGGCTCATCCCGTCCGACACCCCGGGCGTTTCCACCGCAGGTCTGACCAAGCTCGGTCAGCAGACCGTTCCGTTCGTTGACGTCTTCTTCGACGACGTTGTCCTTACTGAGGAGAACCGTCTGGGTGAAGCTGGTCAGGGCTGGTTGCTGCTCATGAAGAACTTCGAGTTCGAGCGCTGCTTGGTCGTTGCTCAGGGTCTGGGTCTTGCTGAAGCTGCCCTCGATGACGCTATCGATTATGCGCTCGATCGTATCGCCTTCGGTAAGCCGATCGCTGACAATCCTCGTGTTCAGGACCTCATCACCGAGTCCAAGCGCACGATCCTCTACACTCGTATGATGCTCTATTTATGCCTCTGGATGCTCGATCAGGGCATGTCCTGCAACGCTGAGGTTGCAATGCTCAAGTCCGAATCCACCAAGACTTGCTTGAAGGTGGCCGACAACGCTATCGAGATCTTCGGTGGCCTTGGTTACACCGAGGAAGTTCGCGTTGGTCGCATCTGGAAGGACCTCCGCGGTAACGCTCTGGCTGGCGGCACTTGTGAGGTCATGGACTACATCGCTGGTCGTGCTATCGTTAACAAGTATCGCGCCCGCAAGAAGTAAGCAGGTATCTAAGCATGCAAGTGGCCCGCGTAAGTGGGTCACTTGTGTGAGCGAGTAAGGCAAGTTCGATCCCCGTTTGCATCCGCAAACACGAAAAGGAGCAATTATGAAAATTGTTGTTGCTGTTAAAGTTGTGCCAGACGATCAGGACATCTTCGTCTCTGCTGATCGTACTCTGGACTATTCCAAGGCTAAGCCGAAGATCTCTGAATACGACAAGAACGCACTCGAGGCTGCAGCTCAGTTCGCAGCTGAGAACGCTGGTTCTTCCGTGATCGCCATCAGCGCTGTTCCTTCCAAGAACGACGACACCAAGGCGAAGCAGAACATCCTCGCACTCGGCGTTGACGAGCTGTTCATGGCTACTGACGACGCACTCGAGACCGCCGATTCCTATGCTACCGCACAGGTTCTGAAGGGCATCGTCGACTCCAAGGTGCCTGATTATGACGTTATCATCTGCGGCGACGGTTCCGCTGACCTCTATGCAGGTCAGGTGAACATCCAGCTCGCTGCTGCTCTGGGCGTTCCTACCATCAACGAGGTAACCTCGATGAAGGCAGAAGGCGACAAGCTGGTCGTCGAGCGTACGCTCGATACCGAAGTCGAAGAGATCGAAGTTCCGCTGCCCGCAGTCGTCTCCGTTTCTCCCGACATCGCAACGCCTCGTATCGCTGGTATGCGCGACATCCTCGCTGCGAAGAAGAAGCCTCAGACCGTCGAAGCAGCTGCTGCTCCTGTCGATGTTAAGGTTTCTGTCGAGGATATCAAGGCACCTGAACTGGCACCTCGTAAGAATCAGATCTTCGAAGAGGGCGACATTGACGCATTCGTTGCTGCTGTTGCCGAAGCACTCAAATAATCTAGAGAAGGCGGTATAAGAATATGAAAGCATTAGTATTGGCAGAAACCACCGACGGCCAGCGCGATCTTTGTGCTGGTGCTCGTTCCATCGCTGATGAGGTCGTTCTTGCTGTGGTCAAGGGTGCTCCTGTTGCGGGCATCGCTGACAAGGCATATGACATCGAGCTGCCTGCAGGCGAGCCGGTCGAGAACGCTGCAGCTGGCGTGAAGGCTGTCTATGACGCCGAAAACCCCGATGTTGTGCTCGTCGAGCCCACTCCGCGCGACAAGATCTTGGCTGGTCTGCTCGCTGCAAGCCTGGGTACCTCCGTCATCTCTGACGTCACCGCTATCGATGGCGACGTTGTGACCAACATGTACTTCGGCGGTTTGGCAGAGAACAAGCAGAAGGCTAATGGCGCTAAGATCTACACCATCGCTGCTACCTGCTTCGATGATGCTGAGCCCACTGGTACCGACGTTGTCGAGACCATCGCCTACACTGCTCCTGAAAAGCCTCTCGTGCTCCGCGGCACCAAGGAAGTTCCTCAGACTGGCGCAGACCTCACCAAGGTCGACGTTGTTGTTGGCGCAGGCCGTGGCTTCGCAGAGGAATCCGAGCTTCAGATGGCTCGCGATCTTTGCACCAAGGTCGGTGGCGAACTTGGTTGCTCTCGTCCGCTGGCAGAGAATGTCAACTGGCTGCCCAAGAACCTCTACATTGGCGTTTCTGGTCTTCAGCTGGCTCCCAAGGCTTACATCGCACTGGGCATCTCTGGTCAGATGCAGCACATGGTGGGCGTGACTGGCGCTGATACCATCATCGCTGTTAACAAGGACGCGAATGCTCCTATCTTCAAGCAGGCTGACTACGGTATCGTAGGTGACATCAAGACTGTTGTTCCTGCTCTTATCGAGAAGCTCTAAGTTGCTCTTTGGGGCGCCTCGCAAAGGGGCGCCCTTTTTGTTGTTCACCCTTTGAAAGGAAGAAAATGGCCGAGATCACATTGGACGTCGATTTCGAACCTGATTTCGACGTCATCGTCGTCGGCGGTGGTTGCGCAGGTTGCGTTGCTGCCTACAAGCTGGCCGAAGCTGGCAAAGCTGTTCTCGTTGTTGAGCGCGGCAATTATTCTGGTGCGAAGAACATGACCGGTGGTCGTATCTACACGCACTCTTTGGCAAAGGTCTTCCCAGATTATCTGGATGCTCCTCTGCAGCGCAAGGTATCCCATGAGCGTATCTCGCTCATGGCTCCAGACTCGAATTTCACGGTCGATTTCACCTCTCGTGAGCTGACCGAGCCTGGTCAGGAGTCCTGGACCGTTCTGCGCGCTCCCTTCGATCAGTGGCTGGCTGAAAAGGCAGAAGAGGCAGGTGCCGAGATCATCCCTGGCATTGCCGTTGAAGATCTGCTCATGGCCAACGGTAAGGTCGTTGGTATCTCTGCAGCTGGTGAAGAGATGACCGCTCGCATGGTCATCCTTGCCGACGGTGTCAACTCGCTGCTCACCTCGAAGGCTGGCCTTTCCAAGCCTGCTCCTGCGATCGACCAGGTCGCAGTAGGTGCTAAGGAGACCATCCAGCTCGATCCAGCGGTCATCGAGAGCCGTTTTCTTTGCAATCCTGGTGAAGGTGCTTCTTGGCTCTTCGCTGGCAGCATGACCAATGGCGCGATCGGTGGTGCTTTCGTCTACACCAATGAAGACAGCATCTCCATTGGTATCGTTGCCACCATGTCCGAGGTCATCAAGCAGGACATCCCGGTCTATCAGATGCTCGAGAACTTCAAGAATCGTCCTGAGATCGCTCCGCTCATCCGCGATGGCAAGCTGGTCGAATATTCTGGCCACGTTGTTCCAGAAGGCGGCTTGAAGATGATGCCCGAGCTGGTAGGCAATGGTGTTATCGTTGCAGGCGACGCTGCTATGATGTGCATGAACCTGGGCTATACCGTCCGTGGTATGGACTTGGCTATCGCTTCGGGCGAGATCGCGGGCAAGGCTGCGATCCAGGCGCTGGATGCAGGCGACACCTCCAAGGCTGGCCTGCAGTGCTACAAGACCATGCTCGACCAGTCCTTCATCATGCGCGACATGAAGCAGTATGAGAACTTCCCTGAGTTCATGGAAGAATGCCCGCGTCTGTTCAAGGGTTACCCAGAGATGATCCGCGACATCATGAACCCGATGTTCATCGTCAACGGTCAGCCGCGTGAGAGCCTGAAGAAGATGGCTATGGGCCCGATCAAGGAGATCGGCATGTTCACCATCGCTAAGGACGCCATGAAAGGAATGAAGGCACTATGATAGAGAACGTTTGTGATATCACGGTCAACGTTGACGAGAAGCTTTCCATCGACAAGTTCAACGTTGATGAAGAGAACGCTCATATCGTTCTCAAAGAGAATCCTTCTGATGAAGAATTCCGCAAGCTTGTTCTGTGCTGTCCGGCAGCGCTCTACAAGGTCGAAGAAGATGGTTCCAAGCGCTTCGACTACGCTGGCTGCCTTGAGTGCGGTACGTGCCGTATGATCTGCGGCGATACCATCCTTGAGAAGTGGGAGTATCCGCAGCCCACCATGGGTATCGAATACCGCTTCGGCTAGGATAGCGGTCGGCAGGCGCGTGCCTGGTTCGACCACTGAGCACAGATTTGCAACGTAATAGGCCCTTCGGGGCCTATTACTGTATGTGATGGATTCATGCTTAATCTATCGGTTTCTGCTATAATTCTTGCGAATGATAAGACTTGTTATCGAGCGGACGTCACTCCATCCACCCGACAGCACCTTCGCGTTTTGAGGTCCGTATGAATCTTTCGCAACTCTACTATTTCAGCAAGCTTGCTGATATGCAGCACTATACGCGTGCCGCAAAGGAATTGTTCATCACCCAGCCCACGCTCTCAGGCTCCATCTCTTCTTTGGAATCGGAGTTGGGCGTCGCGCTGTTCCAGAAGAAGGGGCGCAACGTTGAGCTGACCAAGTACGGTGCTGAATTCCTAGGCTATGTGAATGCATCGCTCGAACAGCTCGATAAGGGCGTTGCAGTGATGAAGAGCTATTCGGGGGAAAGCGACGGCGGTCTTATCGATCTGGGCTGCATCATCACGGTGCAGACCGACTACATTCCGCAGCTGTTGAACCTTTATCACAAGTCGAGCGACCATCGCTACGATTTCAACATCTCTCAGAAGCCCTCGCAAGACCTGCTCGCATGCTTGAAGGACGGACGCTATGACGTGGTCTTCTGTGCGCGCGATGACGAAGCGGGCGCGGAGATAACCTATGTGCCAGCTTTGGCTCAGGAATTCATCATCGCCATGAATGCAGATTGCCCACTGGCGGACAAGGATTTCATCACGCCTGATGATCTTGTCGATGTGGAGCTGATCACCTATCGCGAGCAGATCCCGCTGGGAAAGGCCGTGAAGAACGTGGTTGATCAATGGGGCTTCGATAACGTGCGCTACGCTTTCGACGACGAATCGATCCTGGCTGGTTTTGCAGCTAATGGTGTTGAAGTGGCGCTCATGTTGGATACGTTCTTCCTGAAGCATGTTCAGGGTATCGTGGTGAAGCCGTTCTATAACAATGCTGAAGAGCGCAAACGCTACTACCACACTATCTATATGGCTTACAACGAGAAGAAGTATCATCCTTTCTGCGTGGACGATTTCATCAAGTTCGTCGAAGCGCATCAGCTTGATCGCGAAGACCCTTCCATGTCCTTTTTCGACTAACGAATGGATCGAGGCCTGTCCCCGATCTGTCCCGGACAAGATGGGGACGGGTCCAAAAGTGTCCCGGACAGAATTGAACCCGTCCCCAAAGTGTCCAGGACAGTTTTGGACCCGTCCCCGAAGTGAACGCATTTGCGCAGGAAGGCTTGATTGCATACACTGGTTGAGCATGATCTTGCAACTTGAACAGATCGCTAAGTCGTTCGGCTCTCGAGAACTCTTCTCGGGGGTCTCTTTGCGTTTGGAAGAATTCGATCGCTTGGCGCTCGTGGGTCCTAACGGCGCAGGCAAGACCACCCTGCTCAATATCATCTCAGGCAAAGACGACCCTGACGAAGGGCGCGTGGTCATCGCTAAGGGCGCCCGTGTGGGTTATCTGGAACAGGAAGCTATCGAGATGGGGGAGCGTCCCATCTTCGAAGAGGTGCTCTCAGCGCAATACGAAGTGGTGGAGCAAGAGAAGAAGCTGCGCGAACTGGAGCGCAAGCTGGAAGAGGACCCGAGCGAAGCGAACCTGACCGCCTATGGCAAAGCGAGCGATATGTACGAAGCCATGGGAGGTTACACGCTGGAGTCGCGCGTGCGTGCCGTGTTGTTCGGCCTGGGCTTCAAAGAAGAAGATATGCAGCGGCTCACTACGGAGTTCTCGGGTGGTTGGCAGATGCGCATCGCGCTGGCGAAGTTGCTCACGCGCAACCCCGAAGTGCTTCTGCTCGACGAGCCGACCAACCATCTTGACCTTGAGAGCGTGAAGTGGCTCGAGGGCTTTTTGAAGAGCTACCAGGGTGCGGTGCTGATGGTAAGCCACGACCGCGAATTCCTTGACAACACCGTCGACCGCGTAGCTGAGATCGACCTAGGGCGCGTGATGCTCTATACCGGCAATTACTCCAGCTACCTGAAGCAACGTGAAGAACGCTTGGCGCTCCTGCGTGAACAGGCTGCCAAGCAGCAAGAAGAGATCGCGCACATGGAGGCGTTCATCGAGCGCTTTCGCTATAAGGCTACGAAGGCCAAGCAGGTTCAGGACCGCGTGAAGAAGATCGAGCGCATGGAGATCATCCAGGTGCCCGAAGAGCGCAAGAAGGTCCATTTCAGCTTTCAGCAACCTCCTCGTACGGGAGACAAGGTGGTGGCTGCTGAAGACCTCCATAAAGCATTCGGCACCAAGCAGGTCTACGATGGCCTGGACCTGTCGCTCTATCGTGGCGAGAAGGTGGCGTTGGTGGGACCCAATGGTGCGGGCAAGTCGACGCTGCTCAAGATGCTCGCTGGCGTTCTCGAGCCTGATAGCGGCTCAGTTACCTACGGCACCCACGTGACCAAGACCTATTTCGCGCAGCATCAGCTCGAAGAGCTGAATCCAGGCAATACCGTATTCGAGGAACTCGATCGCGTAGCACCTGGTTGGACCATCTCGCAAGTGCGCACGCTGCTGGGGTCGTTCTTGTTCGGCCCGAATGACATCGATAAGAAGGTTGCGGTGCTCTCGGGCGGTGAGAAGTGCCGTTTGGCGCTTGCGAAGATGCTCGTTGCCCCTACGCCGCTGCTCTGCTTGGACGAGCCTACCAATCACTTGGACATCGCAAGCGCGGATATCTTGGAGCAAGCGCTCAAGCAGTTCGAAGGGACCATCGTGCTCATCTCGCACGATCGTCATCTTATCCGTTCGGTGGCCAACCGCATCATAGAGATAACGCCTGAAGGGGTCACTTCGTATCCGGGCGATTACGAGTACTACTTGTACAAGACCGAGCTAGAGGATCAGGCCAACGATCAGGCGAAGGGGCAACCTAAGGCGTCTACCAAGCAGTCGTCTGCCTCTGTGCAGGCGCGAGCGGATACCGAAGAGGGGAGCGCTACCGAAGTTACCGTGCGCTCTCATCGTCGCAAGCAGGCAAGCTCCATGCCCAAGACCAAGGAGCAGAAGCGCCTTGAAGCGCAGAAGCGCAACGAGCTCTATGCGGCGCTCAAGGATCAGCGAAAGCGCGTTTCTGAACTGGATAGGATCATCGAGAAGGAGCAGGCGCGCCTTGAGGAGCTGATGGCCCTGATGGCAGATGCGAGCTTCTACGAGGACGAGCAGGCATCAGCTCAGGCGATCGCTGAACATGCTGAACTGAAGAAGAATCTGAGCGCGCACGAAGAAGAGTGGATGACGCTCTCGGAAGAGATCGAGGCGGAAACGCGCAAATACGACAAAGCGATGCAAGCGTAAGGTCGCGGGGTTAGCTGAAGGGCAGGGCCGCACCCTTCAACGGATCAGCTTCTCCACGACCCATGACTCATGACCCATGCACTATGACCTAACATCCCAAAGCACGCGCACCTTACAATGAACACCATTGCCCTTACGACCAGATACCAGCGAGGAAGACCATGGATAATCCATTCAAGCTCCATATCGTTCTGTTCGAACCCGAGATCCCGCAGAATACGGGCAACATCGCGCGCACCTGCGCGTGCATCGGCGCTACCTTGCATCTGGTCGAACCGCTGGGCTTTCGTCCTTCAGAACGCAATCTGAGGCGAGCTGGGCTGGACTATTGGGATGATGTCGCCATCGAGCACCATGCCAGCACGCGCGCGTTTCTCGATGAATACGGTGCCCGTAACCTGTTCTTCTTCACGGGGCGGACCGAACGAAGCTACACTGAAGTAGACTATTCAGGAGAAGTATTCTTGGTGTTCGGACGTGAAAGTCGCGGTATCGACCCCGAGATACTCGACCGCGAGCAGGCCAGGCTCGTGCGCATTCCCATGAAAGGGGAGTCGCGTTCGCTGAACCTATCGAATGCGGTCGCGATCGGCGCTTACGAAGCGCTACGTCAGAATGGCTTCATTGGTTTGGCTTAAGACCGAGGTGTGATGGATTACCAGATTCCTTATATCATCTGCAGCGTGTTGGCTTTCATACCAGCGATCGTCTGCCACGAATTCATGCACGGGTTCGCGGCCTACAAACTGGGTGACAATACCGCAAAGCAAAGTGGCCGCCTGACGCTCAACCCCCTTAAGCATATCGACCCGTTCGGCACGGTCATCTTGCCGCTGCTGCTCATCTTCATGGGTGGCCCTGTGTTCGGTTATGCCAAGCCCGTGCCTTATAACCCCAACAACTTCAAAGACAAGCGCGTGGGTGATGTGGTCGTTGGTCTGGCGGGCCCTGCAGCTAATCTGGTGTTGGCCTTGATCGGCTCGGCCTGTATGTTCGCACTTTCGGGCGTAACGATGTCGGCCAACAACATGTTCTTCGTGTATTTTTACGGGCTGTTCTTGCCGTTGTTCATCATGATCAACCTCTATCTGATGTTCTTCAACTTGCTGCCCATCCCGCCGCTCGATGGTTCGTCCATCATCGCGTTCTTCTTGCCGGTGAAATATCTGCCAACGTATTATCGCGTGCAGCAGTATGCGCTGCCCATCTTCTTGATCGTCATCTTCGTGCTACCCTATATCATCCACGTGAATCCCATCAGCTTGTATTTGAATGCGACCGCGGGCAACCTTGGCGCATTGTTGATGCCGTAGAAGGAAGGAACTACGCGTGTCTTATAAGGTGAGGATAGAGAGCTTCGAGGGTCCCTTCGACCTCTTGTTGCATTTGGTCCATCGCCAGCGCGTGGATATCGGTTCCATCTCGCTGGCTGATATCACCGATCAATACCTGGCCGAGATCCGCCGTATGCAAGCGCTCGACCTCGAGATCGCAAGCGACTTCATCCTGGTCGCTTCTACGCTGCTCGAGATAAAGGCAGCAAGCCTTCTTCCGCGTGAAGAGATGGCTGCAAGCGATGAGGAAACTGAAGAATACGAACCTTCCGACCTGCGTCGTATCCTCATCGAGCGCCTGATCAACTACAAGAAGTTCAAGAACGCTACGGCGGCATTGGAGCGCCGCTTCGAGACCGAGACGCGCATGCATGAACGCCCCTTCGGGCCTGATGCATCGCTGTTCCGCTTGATGCCTGACTATCTGCGCGGGGTATCGGTGGAGCGTATCGGGGAATTGTGCGCATCGGTCTTCAGCAGGCAAGATATCTTCCTGCTGGAATCTGAGCATATCGCAGCCCGCGCCATCCCTGTGGAAGTGCAGATCGAGCGCATCTATGACCGCCTGCGCCATCAACGCGTGGCGAAGTTCTCCGATTTCGTGGACAAGGACACCAGTTCACACGTAGTGGTGGTCACTTTCCTGGCGTTGCTCGAGTTGTTCAAGCAGGCGAAGATATCGCTGCGCCAAGACGAGCTGTTCGGAGATATCGCCATCAGCTATATCGATCAGCCCGAAGAAGACGATGGGTTCGCGCCTATCGAAGAAGCGCTCGAAGAAGCAGAAGAGAGCGAATCCGATGATGCGGCACTGGTTGCCGAGAACGATCACGATGTGATCGAGGAGGAACGTTAGTGGAATACAGCAACGAAGAAGCCATCGAAGTTGAAACTGAGGTCGAAACCGAGGTTGAAGTCGAAGTCGAAACCGAAGAAGTGGTCGTGATCGAAGAGATCGCTGAAGCGGATGATGCTTTAGAAGGCGATGTTCTGGCAGGCGATATCCTGACAGACGAATGGGCCGACGAGGCGACCGATGAGGTGTCCGATGAAACGACTGACGAGGCGACCGACGGATCGACCAACGGATCGAGCGATGATGCGGTCGTATACGCTGAAGAGGAGCTGATCTCTGAAGTTGAGGGCGGCATGTCCGAGCATGATATCTCTTCGGCAATCGAGGCTATGCTGTTCGTCACAAACGACCCCGTAGATGCGCGAGCGCTGGCAGACCAGCTTGGTGCGCCCATTGAGCAGGTCGATCGAGCTTTGCACATGCTCCAAGAAACCTACGCAAACCAAGATCGCGGCATCCAACTGAACGAACGCGCTGGTGGTTGGCGCTTGGTCACCCATCCGCGCTATCATGAATTGCTCGAGAAGTACGTGGTCTCTTGGGATAAGCGCAAGCTTTCCCAAGCCGCGCTCGAAACGCTTGCCATCGTAGCGTATTGCCAGCCGGTCACCCGTAACGATGTTTCAGCTATCCGTGGCGTGAGTTCCGATAGTTCGGTCAGTTCGCTTCTGGAAAAGGGCTACTTGCGCGAAGTTGGCGTGCAAGAACCACCATCGAATGCGGCGCTCTATGGCACCACGAAGGTGTTCCTTGAACGCTTCGGACTGAAATCCATCAACGAATTGCCCGACCTTGAATCTTTCGCGCCAGACGAAGCCACGCGTACGCTCATCTCTGAGCGCTTGGGTCTGGTCAAGGAGCAGACGCAGTCCTATCAGATCGAAGAGGAGCCCGAGCACAACATGCTCGAAGCGCTCACAGGTGCGCTCGGCGCGGTCGAGAAGATCGATCTTGAATCCATCCGTTTCGACGAAGAATGATATGGAACCAGTGCGCCTTCAGAAATATCTTGCTCGCTGCGGGGTAGCCAGCAGGCGCGCATGCGAGGCGCTCATCACTGAGGGGCGCGTGAGCGTGAATGGCACGGTCGTCTCTGAGCTGGGCACCAAGATAATACCAGGCGTGGACGAAGTTTCTCTTGATGGGGAAATGGTGGAGCTTCCTGATAAGAAGGTGGTCGTCATGCTCAATAAGCCTGCGGGCTTCTTGAGTGCCATGTCCGATGACCATGGTGGCCGTTGCGTTTCTGAATTGATCCCTACCGATGCTTATCCGGGCCTTTTTCCTGTTGGCCGCTTGGATAAGGACACTACGGGCTTGTTGCTCTTCACCAATGATGGTGAACTGGGCAATGCTCTGATCCATCCACGTCATCACGTTGCGAAGACCTACCTGGCTTGGGTGAAGGGTTCAGTGGGGCTTCGGGCACTGCAGACCCTCCAAGAAGGTGTCCATCTTGAAGACGGCATCACGCAACCTGCGCATGCTCGTGTGCTGGAACAGGCAAACGATCGCACTCTTTTGGAGCTGACCATCTACGAAGGCCACAATCGCCAGGTCAGGCGTATGGGCGCAGCGGTGAACCACCCTGTCGAGCAGCTGGAACGCATCCAGATCGGTCCTGTGGAGCTTGGCGATCTGCAAGCGGGAAAATGGCGACTTCTTGATGAAGAAGAACACCGCGCACTCCTCGCTGCAACTGGTCTTTCCCGTGATAGAATGGACTCGTAACCAACCTCCGCGCAACGCGCGATATTCTTTGGGAAAGGGGAGTAGCAGGATAGCTATGGATCAGCCGTTCGAATCCGTTGCAGTCGTTGGCCTTGGAGTGATCGGAGCCTCCTTTGCAGGAGCTTATCGCAAGGCGTATCCTGATGCGTTCATCCTTGGCATCGACACACAACGCGAAGCGGTCGATGAATTGCTCTCTCGCGGCTGGATCACCGAAGGGCTCGAGCCAGCCGATCCCACGCTCGCTGAAAAGCTCAATACTTGCGATCTGGTAGTGCTTGCAACGCCGGTCACGGCAACCCCTGAATACTTCCAAGTGCTGGCCGACTGCGACTATCGTGGTGTTGTCACCGACACGTGCTCGACCAAGAATCAGATCGTCGAAACGGCTCTTGAGGTGCTCCCTCATCCCGATAGCTATATTCCCGGCCATCCTATGGCAGGTTCGGAGAAGAGCGGAGTCTTTGGTGCGCGCGCTGATCTGTTCGAGAATGCCCACTGGGTACTCTGCCCTGATGAGCATACGCTTCCCGATGCGTTCGCAGCTCTCCATGACGTGCTCACTTCCATTGGCGCACGCGTGGTGAGCCTTACCCGTGAAGGTCACGACGAAGCGGTGGCCATCATCAGCCACGTGCCCCATTTCGTAGCGTCTTCGCTCGTAGAATTGGCCGTGCGTCATGCAGGTGATCAAGAGGCGCTCTTCCGTTTGGCGGCAGGCGGCTTCAAGGATTCAACGCGCATCGCTGCAGGCTCGCCAGAGCTTTGGACCGGTATTGCTTTTGAAAACCCTCAGGCCATCATGCAAGGCCTTCAAGAAATGCAGGATATCTTGAGCCAGTACGCTTCTGCGCTCGAACAGGCTGATCGCGCAACGTTCTCCACCTTGCTCGACCGCGCAGCTCAGGCTCGCCAAGCGCTCCCCGCGAAGTGGATCCCCGCTACGGAAGATCTGCTGGAGGTGCGCATCCCCATGACCAACCGCACAGGCATCATCGCAGAGGTGACCACCATCGCCAGCCAGGTTGGTTGCAACATCCAGTCCATCGAGATCGATCATGTCACATCTTCGACCGCAGATCTCGTTTTGATCTTGACCGATGAAGGAGACATCGGGAAGCTGTCCACCCAGCTCATCAAGGCAGGGTTCAGCATCTCGTTTCGTCCCTTGAGTTCTAAGGAGTAACTTATGGACGCTCAGGTTATGCGCATCAAACCGCTCTTGCACCCTCTGAAGGGGGCTACTACCGTTCCTGGTGACAAGTCGATCTCGCATCGCGCTATCTTGCTCTCAGCAATGGCAGAGGGCACTTCGAAGCTCTCGGGCGTGCTCGATTCTGCTGATGTTCGCTCTTCGATCGACGTGGTCAGTGCATTGGGAGCGAAGGTCGACTTGAAGGCAGAGCCAGATGGATCGCTCGCTGGTACGGTGACGGGCTGGGGCGATGAAGGTCCTAAGCAGCCTGATGCTCCGCTCGATTGCGGGAACTCTGGCACTACAGCGCGCTTGCTCATGGGCATGGTGGCACCGTGGCCTATTCGTGTCGAGATCACGGGTGATGAATCGCTCACCAAGCGTCCTATGCGCCGCATCATCGCACCGCTCATGAAGATGGGTGCGCGCTTCGAGCCTGAAGCACAGGAAAACCTTCCCATCATCGAGATCGGCAATCCTAACCTGAAACCTATCGTCTACGACGCACCTATGGCATCGGCGCAGCTCAAGACCGCAGTCTTGTTGGCTGGTCTGCGTGCCCATGGCGAGACCCGCGTGAACGAGCCAGCTCCTTCGCGCAACCACACTGAACTCATGCTCCCTGAATATGGCGCCACCACTTCAGCGGCTTATCGCACAGCGATGGTCGAAGGCCCTGTCACGCTCAAGGCATCCGAAGTGGATGTCCCTGGCGACCCATCATCGGCGGCATTCCTCATATGCGCTGCCTTGATGAAGGCGGGTAGCTCTATCAAGGTGGAGAATGTGAGCCTGAGCGCCTCGCGCATCGGCTTCGTTCGTACGCTCGAGCGTATGGGTGCTGATATCGAGGTCTACCATAAAGGCCAAGAAGGCAAAGAGCCAAAGGGTGATATCGAGGTGACCTTCACGCAGAAGCTCATGGGCTGCGAGATCCCCAAGCAGCATATCGCAAGCGTCATCGATGAGATCCCCGTTCTTTCGTTGGTGGCTGCTCATGCGCACGGTCGCACGGTGTTTCGCCAGGTGAACGAACTGCGCAAGAAGGAAGCAGATCGTCTTGAGGCCATCATCGAAGGCCTGGGTCTTCTTGGCGTGGATGCATGGGAAGAGAACGATGATCTCTACATCGAAGGCCAGCCAGGCTTGGTGGTCCCTTCGGGTCTTACCTTCGATTCCTATAAGGACCATCGTTTGGCCATGACCTGGGCGTTGGTTGGCTTGTGCGGCAACGCGCCAGTCGATATCATCGATTTCGATTCGGTGAAGGTCAGCTTCCCGAAATTCCTCGAGAGCTTGGAAGGGCTTGCTCAATGATAGTTGCTATTGATGGGCCTTCGGGCGCAGGTAAATCGACCGTTGCGAAGGCAGTTGCACGCAAGCTGGGCTTTTCGTGCTTGGATACTGGTGCGATGTATCGCGCTATCGCGTGGAAGGCGCTCGATACGGGTGTCGATCTTTCCGATGAAGAAGCGCTCGGCAAGCTTGCTGATGAATGCAAGATAGCCTTCGAACATGATGAAGGTGACCCGATCGCACGTCGTGTGTTGATCGATGGGGAAGACGTTACCGCTGCTATTCGCACGGCCGAGATCGATAAGGCGGTATCGCCTGTTTCGGCAACTCCTGCCGTGCGTGCTGCGCTGCTCGTCCAACAGCAGCGCATCGGCTCTGAGGGCAACTTCGTGGTCGAAGGACGTGATATCGGCACTACAGTCTTTCCTGATGCAGCTTGCAAGGTCTTCCTTACGGCATCGCCAGAAGAGCGCGCTCATCGTCGCGTGCGCCAGAATGTCGACCGCGACTTGGGTTCCATTGACTATGAAGAAGTGCTCGCTGACATCATCAGGCGTGATAAGGTCGATTCAAGCCGTGAAGTCTCGCCGCTGAAGCCAGCCGATGATGCCCATCATCTGGATTCGACGGATTGCTACATCGAAGAGATCATCGACCAGATCTGCGCTATGGCACGCGCAGCCCAAGCCCAAGCTCAAGGCTAAGGCTGAGCTTAAGACCAATGCTAGGGCTGAGACTAAGGCAAAGGCTAATGCTAGGGCTCTGCTGATAAAAATGCACTTCCGCACGAAGATCAGGTAAGACCTGATAAGACTAGATGAGCTAGACAAGACCAGAACCAGGATCGATTTAAGTAAGGACGGCCTGTGAAGACCATCGAACAGCTTTGGGATATGTCAGTCGACGGCAACGATCGCTCGAATCGGATGAGCCATTTCGTCGGCAATATCGAATCGGGCGTGGTCATGGCCATCATGAAGGTGCTCTTCCGTTTCTCTGTGAAGAACAAGGAGGTCATCCTCAAATTCAAGGGCAAGAAGACCGGAGCGGTGATCTTGGGTCCGCACAAATCCTATATGGATGTGGTCATGATGTTCTTGGCATCGTGGCCTCAGCGATGGACGCGCCTGATCGCACGCGAGAACCTCTTCACCATCGCCCACGGAGCGCTTGGTTTTCTAATAGCGCGCGTAGGCTCATTTCCTGTCAAGCGTGATTCCGCGGATATGTCCACGGTCAAACGCGCGGCCCGTTTCCTGAAGAATGGCGAATTGGTGGGGATCTTCCCTGAGGGTACTCGCCGCGGGCGTAGCAAGACCGAACCGTCACTCCATGGTGGCGCGGCGCTCATCGCGCGCTTGGGTCGCGCTCCGCTCATTCCGCTGGGATTGGTGAACGCTAATGAAGTGAAGCCCAAGGGTAAGCGCTTGCATTTCCCGAAGCTCACCGCCATCTACGGTGACCCTGTGGAGCTCTCGTCCTTCGATTTCCTGCCCAAGGAAGAGCGTTTGGATGGCGCGACGTGGTATGTGCTGCGTGAAGCGATGGCGCTGAGCGAAGGCGTTGCTGCGGATCAGATCGACATGGCTGCGCTCTTTCCTGAGAGCAAGGATTTCACCGCCGATTTCGAAGGTCGCAACATTCCCACCTTCGATCCTGCTACCTTGCCCGACTACGTTGCCCCAGCCAAAAAGGAGTAGGCGTGGGAAGGCTCAAGATCGTACGCGCAGAATACGCTGGCGCTTGCTACGGTGTGCAGCGCGCGTTGGACCTAACGCTCGAAACAGCTGAATCGGGAAAGGCGGTCTGTACGCTCGGTCCGCTGATCCATAATCCGCAAGTGGTCAGTGAACTGGAGAGCCAGGGCATTCGCGTTGCTCAAGGCGTCGATGATTGCAAAGATGAAGCGGTTGTCATCCGTTCGCACGGGGTGGTTCCCGAAGTGATCGATGTTCTGAACGAGCGCGGCAACGAAGTGGTCGACGCTACCTGTCCGCACGTGCAACGAGCACAGCGAGCTGCGGCGCGCTTGGCGCGTGATGGTTATCACGTGCTGGTAGTGGGTGAAGCTGGGCATCCAGAAGTTGAAGGCATCCTGGCGCATGCGAGCCGCGAGGGTGAGCATTGTACGGTGGTCGGCTCAGTGGAAGATATCCCTGATGAGTTGACCGAACCAGTTGGCATCGTGGTTCAGACCACGCAGTCGCACCAGAAGCTCGATCAGATCGTCGAAGCGCTTCAGGCGCGCGGGATCGAACCGATGGTGAAGGACACCATCTGCTTCGCTACGGTGCAGCGTCAAGATGCGGCACGCGACCTTGCTAGCTCAGTGGATGTGATGTTGGTGATCGGAGGCAGGAACTCCTCGAACACCACCCGTTTATATGAAATGTGCCAACAGTGCGGCAACGCGGTTTATCATGTAGAGAGTGCACGCGAGATCGACCGCGCTTGGTTCGATGAGGTGTCATCGGTCGGTATCAGCGCAGGGGCATCCACCCCTGAAAAACAGATACAGGAAGTCGTTTCCTACCTGGAAACGCTTTAGTGAGGATATTGATATGGCTTTGCCCGTAGTTGCAATCGTAGGACGCCCGAATGTGGGCAAATCGACGCTGGTCAACCGCATCGCGGAGAACAACGAAGCGATCGTGCACGAGATGCGTGGTGTGACGCGCGACCGTTCGTACCATGAAGCCGATTGGAACGGGCGTGATTTCACGCTCATCGACACGGGCGGCATCGAGATGAACAAGGACGATGCCTTCCAGGAATCGATCCGATCCCAAGCGCTCGTTGCAACCGACCAGGCCGATGTCATCTTGTTCTTGGTAGATGGCAAGACTGGCATCAATGCTGACGACCAGGCGGTAGCGAATATCTTGCGCCGCTCCAACAAGCCAGTGATGTTGGTGGTCAACAAGCTCGACAACCCAGCCGACAACAATGCCATGTGGGAGTTCATGCAGCTGGGCTTAGGGGAGCCTTGGCCGGTCTCTGCGCTCCATGGCACGGGTACGGGCGATCTGCTCGATGAAGTGGTGACGCTGTTCCCTGAAGAAGTGGAAGAGGTCGAATCGCTCGACACCATCAACGTGGCCATCATCGGCCGCCCCAATGCAGGCAAGTCTTCGCTCACCAATAAGATGACCAACAACGACCGCTCTATCGTCTCTGATGTGGCGGGTACCACGCGCGATGCCATCGACACCACCATCGAGCACGAGGGTCAGTACTACACCATCGTTGACACTGCGGGTCTGCGTCGCAAGGGCGTCATCGATCAGGATGTGGAATATTACGGCTACGTGCGCGCCCTGCGCGCTATCGATCGTGCTGAAGTGGTGCTGCTCGTGATCGACGGCACCGTTGGCCTTACCGACCAGGATCAGCGCGTTGCGGGCATGGCGGCAGAACGTGGTTGCGCCATGGTCATCGTGCTGAATAAGTGGGACCTGGTAGAGGGCCCAGAAGCAAAGGCCGAGATACGCGAGCGCATCAAGGACCGCCTGATGTTCGTGGGCTATGCGCCTGTCATCGCTATATCGGCGCTCTCTGGCAAGAACGTTCATCGTATCTGGGCAGCAGTGGATAAGGCTTACGAGAATTATTGCAGCTCCATCTCCACTTCCAAGCTGAACAATTGGCTCCAAGAGATCCGCGACTTCGGTCATACTATCTCCAAGGGCAAGAAGCTGCTCAAGATCAAATACGTTACGCAAACGGGCACGTGTCCGCCGCAGTTCACCTTCTTCTGCAATCATCCAGATATCATCGAACCGTCTTACGAGCGCTATCTTGAGAAGCGCCTGCGTAACGCGTTCGATCTGGAAGGAACCCCTATCCGCCTTCGTTTCAAGAAAAAGGACTGATCGATGAGCTTGGCAGTAATGGCTATCCTCATATTCGTCATCACGTTTCTGCTCGGGTCCATTCCGTTCGGAGTGATCGTTTCGCGCTTGTTCTTCAAGAAGGACATTCGTTCTGAAGGCTCGGGCAATATCGGTACCACCAACGCCATGCGCTCGCTCGGTAAGGTGGGCGGTGCTTCTGTCTTCCTTTTGGATTTCGGAAAGGGCTTGCTCTCGGGCTATCTGGGCACCGTGTTCATGAACATGGCTATTCTCACATCAGGCCTGGCAGCGGGGCAGTTCCTGCTCTCGCTCGCATTCTTGGGCTGCATCGTGGGCCATATCTATTCGCCGTGGCTGAAGTTCCATGGCGGCAAGGGCATCGCTGTGGCCATTGGGGCGTGCTTCTTCACCATCGGCGTGTTCTTCTCCATCGTCGAGCTGCTCGTGTTCGCTATCTTGGTGGTTGCGACGCGCTATGTATCGGTGGGCTCCATCGCTGCTGCACTCATCTGCCCGCCCATCGCATGCTATCTATATTGGGGCAATATCCCCGTTATCGTGGCTATCACCATTGCAGCGCTCTTGATCATCTATGCGCATCGCGAGAACATCAAGCGCCTGCTCAACCATAACGAGAATCGCATCGGCTCCAAGAAGAAGGAGAAGAGCGCCTGATGAAAGTTGCAGTGATCGGTGCTGGTTCGTGGGGCACGGCGCTTGCGAACACGCTAGCTCATAACGGAAATGATGTTTGCATATGGGCGCGCAAGGATGAAGTGGCTCAGACCATCACGCGCGACCATCACAACCCACGCTACTTAAGCGAAGTCGAGCTTGCGCAAACGCTCGTAGCCACGAGCGATCTTGACGAAGCGCTCGAAGGGGCAGGGGCCTGCGTGATCGTGGTGCCTTCGCATCTAGTGCGTGAATTCGCCGAGCGTATGAAAGGCTTGGTAAGCGATTCGCTTCCCATCATCGTGTGCTCGAAGGGCGTTGAGGCTGAGACCATGCTGTTGCCCATCGAGGTCATCGCCGAGGTGCTGGGTAACGAAGATCGCTTGGCGGTGCTCTCGGGTCCGAACCACGCTGAAGAGGTGGTGTTGGGCGTGCCTTCTGCAACGGTGATCGCCTCTCCTTCGGAAGCCACGGCTCTATTCTTCCGCGATCTGTTCGCATCACAAGCTTTCCGTTGCTACGTTTCATCCGACTATATCGGCGTGGAGCTGTGCGCTGCTTTCAAGAACGTCATCGCTATTGCGGTAGGCATGTCCTACGGTCTGGGCATGGGTGACAATACTGCGGCCATGCTCATGACGCGCGGCATGGCGGAGATGGGCCGTTTGGTGGCAGCGCGCGGGGGAGACCCACTCACCGTGATGGGATTGGCGGGTGCGGGCGATCTTATCGCTACCTGCACCTCAGAACATTCCCGAAACCGCGCATTCGGCAAGACCGTTGCCCAGGGCAAGACCTTGGAAGAATACGAGAACGAGACCCATATGGTGGTGGAAGGCGCACTTGCGTGCAAGACCATCGAGCCACTGGCAGCGAAATACGGTGTCGAGCTGCCCATCACGCGAGCAGTGCGAAACGTGCTCTGGGATAAGGCCCCTATCGATGAAGCGGCATCCGTGCTCATCGGGCGCCCCTTCACCACTGAATTCTGGGGCTTCGAGCACTAAGGCTTCAGCGTGGGGCAGGCAACGCAACAGACCTATTTCATCTATCCTACGCCCATGGGCCGCATCACGCTGGCGAGCAATGGAGTGGCGCTCACGCAGCTCGCATTCGGTGCGGTGGAACTGCCTGGCGATCAGATGCCCACAGCGCTCACCAATGAGGCTGCCAACCAGATCCAGGAATATCTTGCAGGTAAGCGCAAGGTCTTCGATCTGCCGCTCGACCCTGCGGGTACCGATTTCCAGAAGCGGGTGTGGCAGGCGCTCCAGACCATCCCGTATGGCCAAACGTGCAGCTATCAGGATGTGGCGTGCATGATCGGCAACCCCAAGGCGCTGCGTGCCGTGGGCGGCGCGAACAATAAGAATCCGTTGCTCATCCTTATACCGTGTCATCGTGTGATCGGATCGAACGGAGATCTGGTCGGTTATGCGGCAGGTCTTAAGATCAAGAGATTCTTGCTCGGTCTTGAGCAGCGATACTCTAACGATACCAACGATCCAAATACTGAGGAGAGAATCTGATGTTCGGCGAAGTGAAGATCGCACCTTCTATCTTGTCGGGGAATTTCATGGATATGGAACGCGATATCCGCATGCTCGAGGCTGCGGGTGCTGACATCATCCATGTGGATGTGATGGACGGGCATTTCGTTCCGAACCTCACTATCGGCGTGCCCTTCGTGAAGCAGTTGCGTGCTATCACCCAGTTGCCCATCGATGTGCACCTGATGATCTCGAATCCGCTCGAGCAGATCGATTGGTATCTGGATGCTCAGCCCGATTACGTTTCGGTCCATATCGAAGCGGTTCCCGATGAAGATCAGCTTCACGGGTTGCTGCGTCATATCCGCAAGCGTGGGGCTCACCCCGTGCTCACCTTGAAGCCCGATATGCCCATCGAAGCGCTCGATCCTTTCATCGAAGATGTTGACATGATCTTGGTCATGAGCGTTTACCCAGGTTTTTCAGGGCAGTCTTATATCGAGGGCAGCGAAGATCGCGTGGGATACGTGGCGCGTTTGGCTGCCCAGCGCAATCCTAACCTGCTCATCGAGGTCGATGGTGGCGTGAATGCTGATCGAACCGCAGGTCTTGTATGCGCGCAAGGGGCAGACGTGCTCGTGGCGGGCTCTGGGGTGTTCGCCGCATCCGATCCAGCTGCCGCGGTGTCTGCCATCCGCGTGGCGGGCGAGGCCGCTCAACCTGCGGGGGAGTAGGACCGGATGAGCAACGAACTGATATATCTTGATTGGGCAGCCACGGCGCCGCTCTCTCAAGTGGCCTTCGATGCGATGGCGCCTTATCTCACCCCCGGCTTCGCTGGCATAGAGGCGGGCGGCGGCAACGCCAATTCTCTCCATGGGCCAGGCCGCAGGGCATTCAAGGTGCTCGAAGCGGCGCGTCGTGATGTTGCACGAGCTATCGATGGGCGTCCTGATGAGGTCATCTTCACTTCGGGGGCGACCGAAGCCGACAATATGGCATTGTTGGGCATCGTTGAAGGCGTGCTGCAAAAGCGCGGTAGTGGCTTCGGAATGGGGCAAAGGGCGCTCGATCCAGCTCCGAGCGTGGTGGTCTCTGCTATCGAGCACGATGCAGTGCTGCAGGCTGCAGAGCTGTTGCGCCGCCGTGGTATCGAAGTTGTCTGCGTTCAGCCGAATGCGGGAGGCTTCATCACGCCTGAGGCGCTTCAGACCCCGCTCGAAAAGGCTCATGATCCTGTGCTCGTATCGATCATGGCGCTCAATAACGAGGTAGGCTCTGTCATGGATATTCCTGCTCTTTCGCGTATCGCCCACGAAGCAGGCGCGCTCTTTCATTGTGATGCTACTCAGGCGCTCGGTAAGGTCCCTGTTTCGGTGAAGGAATGGGACGTTGATGCGCTTTCGCTCTCTTCCCATAAGGTCGGGGGGCCAAAAGGAGTAGGCGCGTTGTGGCTGAAGGCGCGCACGCCCTTCGCTGCGCAGATCGTGGGTGGTGGTCAGGAATCCGATCGCCGCAGCGGTACGCAGAACATCGCAGGTGTGGTAGGCTTCGCCGCGGCGCTCAAGGCGGCGGTCGATGCGCAGCCGCAACAGTCAGTGGCCATGACCAGCCTGCGCGATAAGCTCTTCGCAGGTGTTACTGCGCTTGCAGGCGTGGAGCCTGTGGTCGATCTTTCGGCGGGTGAATATGGTCCGCATATCGTTTCGGTGCTGTGCCCTGGGTTCGAAAGTGAGACGCTCATCTTGCAATTGGACAAACGGGGTATCAGCGTTTCTGGCGGTTCAGCATGCGCTTCGCACTCGCTCGACCCCTCGCATGTGCTCCGTGCGCTGGGCATCGACCGTGACCGTGCATTGGGCATGGTCCGTTTCTCGCTTGGCTCTGAGACTACGGAAGCTGATATCGAACGCGCTATCGCTGCGTTCGGGGAGGTCTTGGAAGATACATGGAACTGATCAACACGCACACTCATACCGGTCTGACGGGCCATGGAAGTGGCACGGTGGAAGAAGTGGTGGCGGCTGCTGAAGCTGCCAGCATCTCTACCGTAGCACTGACCGAGCACTTCCCGCTTTCGGCAGATATCGATCCTACGAATTACATCTCGATGCCCTGGGATGTGCTCGAAGATTATTGTGAGCAGATCGAAGCAGCGCGCGCGAAGCACCCTGGTATCCAGGTGCTCATCGGTACCGAACTAGACTGGCTCGGTGCTGATGAAGATCGCGATCTGGATGCTATCGATTGGGAACGTTTCGACATCATCCTAGGCTCCGTGCACTATCTGGACCTGTGGCCCTTCGATGACCCTGATCAGGCTGATCATTGGGACGAAGTGGGTCATGATGCTATTTGGGAGCGTTACTTCGATCAGTTCTGCGAAGCTTGCACATCGAACATGCCCTATGACGTGATGGCTCATCCCGATCTGGTGAAGAAGTTCAACAAATATCCATCTTCTGCTTTCGACATCAAGCGCGCCTACCAGCGTGCAGCCGAAGCAGCAGCTGCAGGTCAGCGCATGATCGAGGTGAATACTTCGGGCGCGACCTATGCCTGCAAGGAGCTGTATCCGCATATCGATTTGTTAACAGAATTCAGGAAAGCAGGCGTGCCCGCTACACTAGGAACAGACGCGCACGATCCGCGTTTCGTCGATCGCGGTATCGAAGCGGGTCTTAAGCTGCTCCACGAAGCGGGTTATCGTCAGATCACCGTCATCCAGCCTGGAGGCGATCGCCGCACCATCCCGCTCGCATGATCTGAAAGAAGGCGCTCATGGCTGAAACCGATATCAATGCACTGTTCAAGGTTCCCACAGGCCCCATCGCTGCCGTGAAGACGGGTATTTCCGTAGGTACGCTCGAACAGCGACTGCTCCAAGCGTTCCCGCGCGAAGATGCCTGCTCTTGGGATCGCACGGGACTGTTGGTGGGCAATCCTGGTCAGGAGGTAACGGGCGTGGTCGTAGCGCTCGATCCAACGATCAGCATCCTTGAGAAGGCCCATGAATTGGGTGCGAACGTGGTGCTCACACACCATCCTGCGTTCATCGCGCCTGTTGATAACTTCATGCCCGAAACGGTGCAAGGGGCCAAACCTGGCGCCATCATCAACTACGCGCTCTCGCACGGCATCAACCTCATGAATTTCCATACGGCTTGCGATGTTTCGCGCGAGGCGTTGGCTATCTTGCCAGCTATGCTGCGTTTGAACACGCAATACGTGCTCGATCCACTGCCAGGCCACGCTGATAAGGGCTTTGGCATGGTGTGCTCTAGTGGAGATGACCCCGTCTCGCTCGAGCACCTCGCTGCTCGTTGCGTTTCTGTGTTCGGGTCGGTCCCGCGCGTGTGGGGCAACCCAAAGACGCTCTTGAAAACTGTAGTGACCTGCGGTGGTTCTGCTACTGATATGGTGGGGCTTTGCTTGGAGAATTCCATCGATTGCCTCATTTGCGGGGAAGTGAAATATCACCCCGCGCTCGAAGCTCACGAATCGGGGCTCACCATCATCGAACTTGGTCATGATGTTTCCGAGCGGCCGTTGTGCGCATTGCTCGCCACCGAGGCGCTCAATGCAGGGTTGCCAGATTCCTCGGTCATGGTCGTTGACCAGTCCAATAATTGGTACACCCCCGAGAGCATTCGTCAGTAAACTGGTATTCAGAGGAAAAGCGAGGTCTTCATGCTAGCCACCCCAGCTGAAGTTGATGCGCTCGAGCAACTGCAGAGCATCGATATCGAGAACATCCATACGTCGAAGAAGCTCGAAGAGCTTCCACAGCGTCAAGCGTTGCTCGAAGTGCGCCAGAAGCTTGCGGCTATCGTGAAGAAGAAGACCCAGGTCCAAGACATGCTCGATACAGCCGAAGACGAACTTCATGGTCTTATGGCTGAAGATGAGCGCTTGGCAGCAAAGCAGCAGGAAACCCAGGAAGCGCTCGAACGCGTACAGGGAGATTACCGCAGCGTCGAATCCTATACCAAGGACTTGCATGGTGTTGCGAAGCGCCGTGAGAAGCTCGCGGAAGACATGGAACGCGTCGATCAGCAGATCGAACGGGTGAAGCCGCTCATGGACCAGATCATGGACGGGTGCGCGAACCTCGAAGCGCGCGAAAAGGACCTTATCGCATCGTTCCAGCAAGAGGGTGGGGCGCTCCAGCGTACGATCGCAGAGAATAATGCTCGTCATCAGGCACTTCAAGACAAGGTGAACCCTGAGCTCTATAGGGCTTACCAGCGCGCTTGCAAGGAATGTGGCGGCATTGGCGTAGCTCAGATGGTGGATGGGGCCTGCAGTGCTTGTCGTTCGGTCTTCGATGCATCCAAGATCGCCCGCATCAAGCAGGATGCGCCCGTTTCAAAATGCCCCTCATGCCGACGATTGCTCATCGTCTCCGACCAAGCAAAGGAATCATAGTCCATGGAATTGACCACGCGCGATGATAGGACCAAACAGGAACAGCAGCTCCTTAGCAGCCAGGCAGCTCTTTCTGCTCATGCTGCGCGCGACCGCGTTTCAGAGGAAGACCGTTATCGAAGCGAATATCAGAAGGATCGTGACAAGATCTTGCACACCAAGGCGTTTCGTCGTCTTTCGCATAAGACCCAAGTGTTCTTGGCGCCGGTGGGCGATCATTACCGCACGCGTCTTACGCATACGCTCGAAGTGGCTCAGATCGCTCGCACCATCGCTCGTGCGCTTGGTCTGAACGAAGATCTTACTGAGGCTATCGCACTTGGTCATGATCTAGGTCATACGCCGTTTGGCCATGTAGGTGAAGAATCCATCAGCCGTTGTCTGGCCATCCACCAGGGACTCGACCCAGAAGACCCTGCGAGCAAGCAGCTCTATCGCCACAACATCCAAAGCCTGCGTGTGGTAGAGGTGATCGAGAATGACGGCAAGGGATTGAACCTTACCGAAGAAGTGCGCGATGGCATCGTGCATCACACTGGTTCGGAGCGCGCGAAGACCTATGAGGGGCGCATCGTGGCCACTGCCGACCGCATCGCGTACGTGAATCACGACATCGACGATGCCTTACGTGCGGGAACGCTCAAAGAGACCGATCTGCCAGAATCAACCCACCGCATCATCGGCCAGGATCATGCGGACCGCATCCAAACCTTAGTGGAAGACATGATCGAAACGTCCAATGCCCGCGGCGACATCTATATGAGCGAACCTATATGGGATGCCATGATGGAGTTGCGCACGTTCCTGTTCGACAAGGTCTATACCTCTGATCAGGTCATGCGCGAAGTTTATAAGGCGCGCCACCTGGTAGAGGACATCTTCAACTATTTCGTGCGCCACTACGATGAAGTGCCCGCTGAATACCGCGCGCTCGCAGGAGATGATCCCCTGCGTGCTGTTACCGACCATGTTGCTGGTATGACCGACCGGTATGCCATCAACTTCTTCGAGGATATGTTCGTTCCTAAATCATGGAACGCCGACCAGCGCCACTAACCCAGATAGGGGTGCTGCGACTGCAAGATAAGGATGCATAACTTACCCCGCCCTTCGGGCTCATGCGGTCGCTCTCCAGTTTTATTTACGCGAATCCGCTTTCAGCGGCTTCTGTCTTTTAAGTTTGCTCTACGAAGTAAGTTCTGCACCCTTACCTTACACTCGCAGCACCGTGCACTATTTTGGGTAAACAATACCCTGAAGACTGAACGTCTATGGCTGGATTTGGAGACTCGGTTAGGTGATAGAGGGGTATACTGGTGCGGTCATGAAAAAAGACAGCATTGCAAAACAAGCATTTTCGATGGCCGCACCGATCATGGTGGGCTATCTTTTTCTGGGCGTACCCTGCGGTATCCTTTCTCAGTCGGTAGGGATGGATGCGCTTCAGGTGTTCCTGCTCAGCGCGCTATTCTATTCGGGTGCAGGTCAATACATGATCCCGAACATGTGGCTCTTGGGCTCTCCCATGGCTGCCATCATCGCAAGCGTCACCTTGGTCAATTCGCGACAGAT
This sequence comes from Anaerotardibacter muris, assembly GCF_943192915.1. Lineage (GTDB taxonomy): Bacteria > Actinomycetota > Coriobacteriia > Coriobacteriales > Eggerthellaceae > Anaerotardibacter > Anaerotardibacter muris. Next base: position 7,988 of record NZ_CALPCD010000004.1, on the reverse strand, counting down.
GCTCTATAGTGCTTCGCTTTCCCGCTTCTGCGAGAACGTGAACAAGCGCCTTGCGTTTCTGTATGGCGCTACGGTCACCGACGAGTCCTTCGCAGTGAACGTGGTGAAGCTTGAACAAGGGAAGTGGAACATCAAAGGTGCAACGCTGGTGAATCTGTTCTCTCAGAGCGCATGGGCGTTGGCCAACGTGCTCGGTGTGGTGCTCGGTAGCTTGCTCACCGTGCCGACCGCGCTTGCATCCTTCGCGATGACGAGCATCTTCCTGTGCCTTCTTTTCTCTCAGCCAGGGACCAAGGGCAATATCGCTGCCGGTGTTGTTGCGGCACTTGGTGTGTTCTTGGCGAAGTGCGTGGGGCTTTCGGGTCCAGCGATCTTGATCGGCGCGCTCCTGGGTGTTGCCGCTGGCATGATCGTTGTGCGAAAGGAGCGTGTATCTGCCCGTGTCATGGACTGATTTTGCGCTCATCGGACTGGGGTGTGCCATCACCATCCTCGTCTTCCGCACGGTGCCGCTCTTCGCGCTGCGTGGACGGGAACTGCCTGCATGGCTCTCTCAGGCGCTCGCATTCATTCCACCTGCTGCTTTCGCGGCGCTCATCGCTAACGATATCTTGAGCCCAGGGATGTTCGATGCTGGCTTGTGGCCTGCGGCTATCCCTATCATTGCGGCTATCATCGTGGTTCCGGTCGCGATAAGGACCAAGTCGCTGGTTTGGAGCATCGTTGCTGGCGTTGGCTCCTATGGGTTGTTGCTCCTTATTTGAGCTCCTTAGCCGATCGCTTTATCTGATCGCCATGTGCTGCGGTCGGCATTGACCGTTGTGTATGATCATTGGGTTTTGGGTATCAAGCCCGACCATCGGGCTTTAGCCATCGCGCCTGACCCTTGGGCATGATCCATCGGGTGCGAAAGCGAATGTGCCGAGGGCTTTTGCCCTCGTCTTCGCCATATTCCCGAACAAAAGGGAGCAGAAACGGGCATGAGCGGTCGATTTTCAAATTGCCACTTGCGCCCGATTTGGCAGAAACGTATAATTTTCAGCTGTGTCTCTGACATCACGTAGGAATACCTACTTATACGAATTGGAATATAGAAGGATTTAGACATGGATATCATCCGCGCAATCGAACAACAGCAGATCAATCCAGAGGTCGCAGATTTCAACGTTGGCGATACCGTCAAGGTTCACTATCGCATCAAGGAAGGCGATCGTGAGCGTATTCAGGTGTTCCAGGGCGACGTCATCCGCCGTCATGGCGCATCCAACCGTGAAACTTTCACAGTCCGCAAGATCAGCTTCTCCGTTGGCGTGGAGCGTACTTTCCCCGTTCATTCTCCTAAGATCGAGAAGATCGAGGTTGTCCGTCGCGGCGATGTGAGCCGTGCTAAGCTCTACTACCTGCGTGATAAGGTGGGTAAGGCTGCTAAGATCAAGGAGAAGGCATTCTAGTCATCTCTCTCTTGATGAGTTTGAGAAAGGGCGCGATCGTGCGCCCTTTTTTATTGTGGCGAGCAAAACTGGTGAGCAATAGAGTGGAGGACGGTTCCTGGTGAGGACGATCGCAGAAATACAAACAGCGCTCAAGACTGCATCAGCTGCAGAGCTGCCTGCACTTGAAGCGGACTTGGTTGATGATCCGCGCAAAGGCGTGCAGAAGGCGCTCGAAGCTGCCAAGCGACGCATCGAACGCGAAGAGCAGGAACGCGCGCGCTTGGAAGAGATCTATGCCTTCGAGCGGGAACTTGCCGGTGGCAAGGTGATCGTTGGCCTTGATGAAGTAGGGCGAGGCCCGTTGGCAGGGCCGCTCAGCGTTGGGGCGGTGGTGCTCGATCCGAATGCTGCATTGCTCGATGGCTTGAATGATTCCAAGCAGATCCCAGAAGCGAAACGCGGACCTTTGGCTGAAGCGGTGAAGCGCAGTGCTCGTGCTTACGCAGTGGTGCATATTCCACCGCAAGATATCGATGAATTCGGCATCATGGCTTGTCTGAAGCGTGCGTTCTCTGAAGCGATCGCACAGGTCGAGAGCCAGGGAGTTGAAGTGGGTGTGGTCTTGCTCGATGGTAATCCGCTGGGGATCGATCCGCGTGAGATCAATGTGGTGAAGGGTGATGCGCGCTGTGCGTCCATTGCAGCGGCTTCGGTGATAGCTAAGGTCGAGCGCGATGGGATGATGGTGGAATATGATGCCCAGTACCCAGGGTATGACTTTGCGTCCTCAAAAGGGTATGGGAGCGCTCGCCATCGTGAAGCGATCGCGCAGCATGGCCTGACGCCGATACATCGCGTTTCCTATTGTTCGAGCTTCTTTCAGCCAACCTTATTCTCGTGACGAACTTGCTTCAGCCTTGTGAACTGGATTCTTTGCTAAACGCAGCTGCGAGCTGCGTTTTTGTTTGGGATGGAAAAGTTCAGAAAAACGTGAGCTCTCTCTAAGGTTCAGTTCAGATTTCTTTCAAATTTCATTAAGGTTACTTGTCTATCCTTGGTTTCAAGGAGGTAGGTATGCAAGCAACTTTAGAACCTGTCAAAGAAGCTGAAGAAGCTCAAGACGTTGAGGGAGCCAAAGAAGCCCCCGAGCAAGCTGTAGCTGCGAAGAAGCATTCGTATTCCCCTAAAGAACTCGGCAGAAGGGGAGAGGAAGCAGCGGCGAAGTTCTTGCAACGTCGTGGTTTCGAAGTAGTAGAGCGCAATTGGAAGTGCATTGCCGGAGAGGCAGACATCATCGCGCTCCAGGATGACACGTTGTGCTTCGTTGAGGTGAAGACCCGCTCTGATGTTCAGAAAGGGTTTCCCTCGGAAGCGGTGAACGAGCGTAAGCGTGATCGCTACGAACGGATCGCGGCGTGTTATCTGAAGGAGCACGTCTATGACGACCTGCGTGTGCGGTTCGATGTGATCTCCATCCTTGTGCTCAACAATGACCGTGCGTTCTTGCGTCATCATGTGAACGCGTTTGGCTCGATGTGATGGCTTCATGAATCAGCTTTCCTTCAAGGTCCAAAGCGCCGTGCTCCATGGCGTGCAAGCGCTTCCAGTCAAGGTAGAGGTATTGATAAGCAGTGGCATCCCTTCGTTCTCTATCGTGGGAATGCCCGATACCGCTATTCAGGAATCGCGTGAGCGCGTGCGGGCGGCTATCAAGTCGGCAGGGTTTCGTGTTCCGAGCGACAAGATCGTAGTGAATCTCGCACCAAGTTCGCTTCGCAAGACAGGCTCGGGTTTTGATCTTCCTATCGCACTGGCGCTCTTGGCTGCAACTGGTCAGATCGCACCAAGGCATCTTGAGCGCATGCTCGTTGTTGGCGAGCTTTCGCTCGAAGGAGCGGTGCGCAGTGTCGCGGGTCTGATCCCGTATCAGCAGTGCGCCCGTGAGCTTGAGTGCGATCTGCTCACTGGTGTTGCCGAGCGAGGCGCGATCCCTGTTTCAGGTGTTCGTTGCTTTTCGATCGAGCATTTGCGGCAGATCACGCGCGACGATCTTCCAGCCATAACCTTCTGCGCTCCTGGCGATCGTGATCATGAATATGATTTCGCGGACGTGGTGGGTCATGATGCGGCGAAGCGCGCGCTGCAAGTCGCAGTTGCTGGTAGGCACGGCCTCATCATGATGGGATCGCCAGGTTCAGGAAAGACGTTGCTCGCGCAATGCGTTCCCAGCATCCTGCCTCCTTTGTCTGAAGAAGAGAAGATCCAGACCGCCATGATCCATTCGGTGCTCGATAGCGATCTGCATGGTATCTATGGTGGCCTGCGGCCATTCCGTATGCCTCATCATAGCGTGACCGCGGCGGGTCTTTTGGGCGGCGGCAATCCAGTCCGCCCTGGTGAAGTGTCCTTGGCTCATAATGGCGTGCTCTTCATCGATGAATTGAGCGAGATGCAGAGCAACGTGCTGCAGCAGCTTCGTCAGCCGCTCGAAGAAGGCATCGTGCACATCACACGTGCGGAAGGCTCTTATGTATTCCCTGCGAATTTCATGTTCGTAGCGGCTACGAATCTCTGTCCGTGTGGGTACTACGGAGACGAAGAGCATGAATGTAGCTGTTCACCAGGTGTCATCCAACGCTATCAGAGCAAGATCGGCGGTCCGTTGATGGACCGTATCGATATTCGTGTTGATGTCGAGCGAAGCGACCTTTCGCAGTTGAGCAAAGCTCCTGTGGGGAAGAGCTCCGCTGAGCTTCGTGAAGAGATCGTAGCTGCTCGAGAATTCACCCGAGAGAGGACGAGCGAGGAACACAGGCAAGAAAGCTCGGTATGCTCTGAAGGCAAGAACGGTGTGACAGGCGGTGCGTCGGACGGCAGGAGAACGAACAAGTTGCTCGAACTATTCGAACGTTGCCAGTTGACCAGGCCCGCTCATGAGTTTCTGGATAGAGCGGTAGCAACAGGTGGGTTGAGCACCCGTTCGGTAGTGAAGATGCTCTCGATCGCACGGACCATCGCCGATCTTGATCGGTCGTACAAGGTCGACGAGGCGCATATTGCTGAAGCATATACCCTGCGATTCCAAACAGGTTCGTTCGCGGGCTAAGTTCGCTGCTCGATCTGTTGTAAAAGCTTTTTGAGCAAAGGAAGGAAAAGCATGAGAGAATTGCGCCCTACACAACCCCTTGAAGGTGAACGATTCGTGCTCTCTTATGGGCGCGAAGGCTACCCTGAACAGTTGATGAACATACCTGATCCACCGTCGAAGCTCTATGGGATCGGCGATCCAAGCGTTCTTGATCTTGGGCTTGCTATCATCGGGGCTCGCCGTGCAACGCCGTATGGGCGCACCGTAGCCGAGAAGTTCTCCAAAGCGGCGGCTGAGCATGGCATAACCATCATATCGGGCGGTGCGCTGGGGTGTGACTCTGCAGCGCATAGAGGCTGCTTGAGCGTAGGCGGAAAGACCGTGGTGGTACTTGGAGGAGGATGCGATCTTATCTACCCTGAATCCAACCGTGATCTGTTTCAGGAAGTGGTGGATAAGGGTGGTGCGGTCATATCGGAGCGACAGTGGCAATTTCCGCCGTTGCCCTATACCTTCCGAGCACGCAATCGCATCATCGCGGGTTTGGCGCGCGCTACGCTCATCGTGGAAGCGGGTCTTCCTTCGGGAACCTTCTCCACGGCTGACGATGCGCTTTCTGCCAATCGTGACGTGCTCGTGGTGCCAGGGGCTATCACGTCGCCTCATTCTCGCGGCGCGAATCGGTTGCTCTATCAAGGAGCAACGCCCGTTATCGATGACGAGACATTCGAAGATATGCTCGTCGACCTGTTCGGATGCATGAAGATCCAGGATATGCGCAAGCAGGCTGCTACCGAGAATTCTCCGCTCTATGCAGCACTTCAAGCAGAAGCGCTCACGGTGGACGCGCTGATGAAGCGTGAGACCATCGTGAACCCGAAGGATCGCGACCGTTTGTCTTGGATCATGGTGGAATTGGCCAAGCTCGAACATGAGGGTTTCATAGAAAGATTTCCGAACGGCAGTTATGGTGCAGTGGTTGTGTAGTACCCTGTGACCATGGAAAAACGCGTTGACATCATCGGCGGTGGCCTTGCAGGAAGCGAGGCGGCGCTCCAGCTTGCTGCTGATGGATTCCGCGTTCGCTTGATCGAGATGCGCCCCTTTCGTTCCACGGGTGCGCACGAGACTGGTCGTTATGGCGAACTGGTCTGTTCGAATTCTTTGAAGTCTACGAAACCTGCGAGCGCAGCGGGCATGTTGAAGGCCGAACTTGAAGCGCTCGGTTCGCGTTTGCTGGCGTTCGCCTATGAAAGTCGCGTTCCTGCTGGGGGAGCCCTGGCAGTGGATCGCGATCAGTTCTCTGGATTGATAACTGATGCCATTGTAAGAGCAGGTATCGAGCGTATCGAGGCTGAAGTGGTCTCGATCGAGCCCGATGGCACCTTGATGTTGATCGATGAAGCCCACGCGGATCCTTTTCCGCTCGAAGATCCTGCGCCGCTGTGCATCGTGGCCTCGGGGCCTCTTACCTCTCCTGCTCTTGCTGAAAGCTTGCAGGCGTTGACCGGTCAAGATCATCTTGCGTTCTACGATGCTGCTGCGCCTATCGTATTCGCGGATTCGCTCGACTTGGATGTGGTGTTCACCCAGAGCCGCTATGAAGATGGAGTGGGCGATTACCTGAACGCGCCATTCAACAAAGAAGAGTACGGAGCGTTCATCGATGAATTGGTCGACGCACAATGTGTCATCAAGAAGAGCTTCGAGACCAAAGAGCTCTTCCAAGCTTGCCAGCCTATTGAAGAGATCGCCCGCAAAGGGTTCGATGCTCCGCGTTTCGGGCCCCTGAAACCAGTAGGGCTCACCGATCCGCGTACTGATCGCCGTCCGTGGGCAGTGGTGCAGCTGCGCGCCGAAGGCGTGGACAAGCAATGCTTCAATCTGGTGGGTTTTCAGACGAACCTCACCTTCCCAGAACAGGAACGCGTCTTTCGTATGATCCCTGGGCTCGAGAACGCCCAATTCGAACGTTTTGGTGTGATGCATCGCAACACCTTCATCAATGCGCCTGCCTTGCTCGATGCTCATCTGCAGCTGCATTCGAGCGCGGCTGATGCTCTTCCCGTGCAGTTGTTCATTGCGGGTCAGCTTGGTGGTACGGAAGGCTATGTTGAGGCCATTGCCTCAGGCTTGCTTGCCAGTATGAATGTGCGTGCCACCGCCGAGGGGGTCGAGCTCGATCCGCTTCCGCGCGAAACGGCGTTAGGCGCACTGATCGATTACGCTACCGATCCCAGCACGCAGGACTACCAGCCCATGCATGTGAACTTCGGCATCTTGCCTCCCTTTGAGCAGCGTATTCGCAATAAGCAAGAGCGCTATGAACGTTATGCGCAGCGGGGTAGCGAAGCGCTCGATGGCTACCTTGCAAAGCTTGCTGAACAAGGTCTTGCTCCGCTTCCGTTTGACGGAGAAAGGTCATCCAGGCCATCGTGTGAGGAGGCTCGCGCATGACCGATCGTGCTCCTATCGAAGGCGGTGAAGAGAGCGCAGAGCTGCGCGCCAATATCGTGCTGATCGATGAATACCTGGACTACCTGCACATGCTCAACCACTCCGACCAGACCATGAAGGCCTACGGCAGTGACCTGCGTTCATTCTCAGAGTGGTGCGTGGCTCGTTCGATCCCGTTCGACAAGCCAACGCATCAGCAGATCCGCCGCTATCTAGGCTCGCTCGATATGCACGGTGCATCCCGTAAGACATCGAATCGCCATCTCAGTTCGCTCAAAGGCTTCTACCAGTGGCTCATGATCGATCATGGGTACGCTTCGAATCCGGCGGCCGTTCTGCAAGGGGCCAAGCAACCTAAAACACTCCCCAAGACCATCGCACACCAGGAAATGGAGCGTTTGCTCTCGGTCTACTCGAGCGAAGACCAAGTGAAGCGCGACCCTGTGGTTGCTCTGCGAAACCAGGCATTGCTCGAGTTGCTCTATGCCTGTGGCATGCGTGTTTCTGAGGTTGCGAACCTTAGCCTTGGGCAGCTTTCGTTGCAACAAGGGCTCATCTCGGTGGTTGGTAAGGGTAACAAGGAGCGCTTGGTGCCCGTTTATCCAAAAGCGATCGAAGTGCTGAAGCGCTATTTGCGCGAGGCGCGCCCTAAGCTCGAGGCACAAGCGAAGCAGACAGCAGAACCTACTGAAGTATGCTTCCTCTCTACGCGCGGGAATCCGCTGAGCACCACAGCTATCCGCTCGGTCTTCAAAGAGGCGCTGCAGATCGCAGGACTCGATCCATCGCTTTCGCCGCACGCTATGCGCCATTCGTTCGCTAGTGACCTGCTGGTGGGCGGTGCGGATCTGCGCAGCGTTCAAGAACTCCTTGGGCATTCGAGCTTATCCACCACGCAGATCTATACCCACGTCTCTCCCGATCACCTGAAGCAGGTCCAGCTCCAAGCCCACCCCCGCGCCTAACGTCTTTGGGGACGGGTTCATTTCTGTCCCGGACAGAAATGAACC
>NZ_CALPCD010000003.1 GCF_943192915.1 Anaerotardibacter muris | reverse complement strand
TACGAGATGCAATACGTTGATGAGGTGCCCGTTTCGGTATCCATCAATGAAGCGGTGAACCTTGCGAAAGAATTCGGTGGGGAAGATTCGCCGCGATTCATCAATGGTATTCTGGGCCGTATCGCAACGAAGCTCGAGGAGGGTTCGAATGACGGTGAATGATCCACAGAGCTTTGAAGATGTTAAGGGCCGTCTGGACCAGATCGTTGAAGCGGTCAGCGACGAGAGCATCCCGCTCGATGATGCTCTGAAACTCTATGAAGAGGCAGTTGAGCTGGGTCTTATCGCTTCATCTTTGCTGGAAGAGAACCTGGCAGAGAGTAACGCTCGTTATGATGAGGAAGGGTCGGATGATCCTGAAGATATCGAGGATGCGGAAGAGGCTTCCCAGGTTCAGTCCGATCAACCTATGAACGAAGATCGCTAGACGAAGCAGGGGAATTCCCCTTCGTCTTATTTTTGAAAAGGAGGATGCGGTGGCGAATCGAATACTCGACTCGATCGAATCCCCTGATGCGCTCAAGCTCCTCACTGACGATGAGCTTGCTATCCTTGCGGAAGAGATCCGCGAAGAGATATTGCGGACCACGTCCGAGACTGGCGGCCATGTGGCTTCGAGCCTGGGCGCGGTCGAGATCATCCTTGCAGTTCATAGCCTTATCGATTCCCCCAAGGATCGCTTCTTGTTCGATGTGGGGCATCAATCCTATGCGCACATGCTCCTTACTGGTCGACGCGATGAATTCAAGACGTTGCGCCAGTATAAGGGTCTTTCAGGGTTTCCTAAGCCAAGCTCTAATCCTCACGATGTGCATCCTTCGGGCCATGCTTCCGATTCGCTCTCGGTAGCTTGTGGCATTGCTCGCGCGCGCGATCTTTCAGGAAGCGATCAGAAGGTGGTCGCGCTCATCGGCGACGCGTCTCTTGCTGGTGGTATGGCGTTCGAAGCGCTCAACGACATCGGTCAAGCTCAAACGCCGATGGTCATCATCTTGAACGACAACGAAATGGCTATCTCACGTAATGTGGGCGCGATGGCACGCCATCTTGGTGCTATTCGCGTGAGCTCCAATTATCGTAAGAGCCGCGATGGGATACAGGAGCGTCTTGAATCATTCGGCAATGCGGGCAAGGCGTTGGTGAAGATGGGAAAGACCGCTAAAGAATCGGTCAAGCAGCTCATCTTGCCTGATTCGATGCTCTTCGAATCGCTTGGCATCATCTGCACACCGCCTATCGATGGCCACAACATCCCTGCGCTCAAGCATGCGATCGAAGATGCCTTCGCGGCGAATGCGCCTGTGCTGGTACACGTCATCACGAAGAAGGGCAAAGGCTACGAACCAGCTGAACAGAATCCCTCGAAGTTCCACGGCGTTGGCTCGTATGACCTTGCAACGGGACAGAGCAAGAAGAAGTCTTCAGGTGCCCTCACGTATACGCAAGCATTCACCAAGGCACTTCAGCATGAGGCTGAGGTTGACGATTCGGTAGTGGTGGTAACCGCTGCCATGACCGATGGCACTGGCCTCGCTCAATTCGCTGATACGCACCCTGAACGCTTCTTCGATGTTGGCATCGCAGAAGAGCATGCTGTTGCTATGGCAAGCGGACTTGCTATGGGCGGCAAGAAGCCAGTGGTGGCGCTCTATTCGACCTTCATGCAACGTGCCCTCGATCAGTTGATCATCAACACCGCATTACCGCAGGCAAACGTGGTCTTCGCCATTGATCGCGCGGGTCTGGTAGGGGATGATGGTCCAACGCATCATGGGGTATTCGATCTGGTCTATGCGCGTATGGTCCCACACGTGCGCATCTTGGCACCTTCCAATGAGCCAGAGCTTGCCTCGGCGCTCCATACTGCTCTTGCTCTCGATGGTCCGATTTTGGTGCGGTATCCTCGTGGCGAGGCGCCTGGTATGGATATGCCTGCCGAACCCGAGCTTTTCGAAGAGGGTGTTTCGAAGGAAGTACGTGCTGGCAGCGATGTAGCCATCCTTGCATTCGGCCGTATGGTGAACTATGCGCTTGATGCTGCAGAGCTACTCAATGAGCAGGGGATATCAGCTCGTGTAGTGGATATGCGCTGGGTGAAGCCCATCGATAAGGACGCAATACGCATGGCAGCAGATACGAAGCTTGTGGTGACCATCGAAGACGGGGTCATCATCGGTGGTGCCTGTGAAGCGGTCCATGAGGTGTTGGGTGAAGAAGGGCTCAAGGTCGATACGCTCTCGCTTGGTCTTCCTGATGAATTCATCGAACAAGGCAAGGTGGACTTGCTCTTCGCCGACTTGGGTCTCGATGCCCAAGGTATCGCCCGCCAAATCCAAGAAAAACTCTCGTAACTCAATCCCGCAAGCAGGAGATCGTTTAGACGGGGCAGGCCATGATGTGGTCGTCCATTACGAAGCCATTTCCGATGTCAGCCTCTACGGATTCGATGATGTCGAAACCATTGCCTTTGTAGGCACGAATTCCCAGTTCGTTGCCTTTGTTCACGGTCAGGTACATTCCTTGGAGCCCAAGGTCTCGAGCGTGGTCGGTGAGCAGTTTCAGGATCTGGCTGGCGTAGTGCTTGCCGCGCTCCTCTTCGAGCAGGTATATCTTCGATATGAAAAGTCGATCAGGGTAGAGCGGCGTGATCGCATCGCCATGGATATTTGCTTTGGGATCGTCTTCGCGTCCCGCAAAACGCTCAGGTGCAACACCTACGTATCCAACAATCTTGCCATTTTCGTCAACTACGAAGAAATATTCATAGCCATTCTCTGCGATATCGGCTGCGATCGCATCCCTAGATTGGAACATCTCGACCATATAGCGCGTTTGATCCTCGCCAATGAACTGTGGCCAATACTCGAACCAGATATCGTGTGCCATACGAGCGAGTTCATCGAGGTCTTGAACGGGTTCAATCTGTTGGAGCTTGATCATAGGAACATCCAATCTACCTGGGTTTATTTCGCACATGTAACGATCACGGGTCGGTGATGTTTCGCTTTTTCTTCACCAATGTTAACAATGCGCTCTGCAAGAATCTTACCTCATGAGCACTGGCAAGATGAAGAGGTGACGAAACAGCGCTATGCAAGGAGGTTCATAACATGTTCGATACGGGCTCAACATCATTCATGCTCGTATGCACCATGTTGGTGTTGCTCATGACGCCAGGTGTTGCATTCTTCTACGGAGGACTTGCCAGGCGTAAAAACGTGGTGAATACCATGTTCATGTCCATGGCTATCATCGGCATCGTGGGCGTGTTGTGGATCATCGCGGGTTGGAGCTTTGCGTACGGCGGCAATGGCACCAATCCCTTCTTCGGCGGCTTCGACCAGATAGGGTGCACGGGACTTGTGCGCGACATGCTCTTCGAGGCCGATATCGCAGCTGATGGTACAGCTTACCCCGCCATCATCGACGTGGTCTTCCAGGCGGCATTCGCTATGATCACCTGTGCTATCATCTGGGGCGCGGTCGCTGGACGTATGAAGTTCGGTGCGATGCTGCTCTTCGTCAGCATTTGGATGTTGGTCATCTATTGTCCGCTCGCTCATATGGTGTGGGGCGGGGAAGACAGCTTCATCGGCGAACAGATCGGTGCGCTCGACTTCGCTGGTGGCGATGTGGTCCACATCAGCTCGGGCTTCACGGGCCTTATCCTCTGCTTGTTGCTCGGTAGTCGCAAGGAGTTCGGTATCGGTGCAGCCCATCGTCCGCACAATATCCCGCTCGTGGTGCTCGGTGTTACGCTTCTGTGGTTTGGCTGGTTCGGCTTCAACGGGGGATCGGAATTCGCAGCAGATGGCATCGCGGCGCTTGCGATCTTGAATACCGTTGTTGCCTCGGGTGCTGGCCTGCTCTCGTGGATGCTCGTCGAACGCATCAAGGTAGGCAAGCCTACGCTCGTTGGTGCGGTCACTGGGCTTATCGCGGGTCTTGTTGTCATCACGCCAGCAGCAGGCTTCGTAGAGCCTTGGGCGGCCATCGTGATGGGCTTGATCGTATCTCCCATCTGTTACTTCGCTATGTCCTACTTGAAGAACAAGATCGGATACGATGACGCGCTCGATGCGTTCGGATGCCATGCGGTCGGTGGTATCGTAGGAGGTATCCTCACTGGTATCTTCTGCGTGCCGGAACTTTCGTGGACGGCATTCGGCGGCCTTATCTATACGGGCGATCCAACACTGCTCGGTGCTCAGGTGCTCGGCATCGTGGTGACGCTCGTCTTCGTGGGCATTGGCGCTGTGGTCATCGGTCTTTTAGTGAAGGCGCTCTTCGGTGGCAGCTTGCGCGTCTCCAAGGAACAGGAAGCTGCAGGTATGGATATCAGCGAACACAGCGAGTCGGCATATCCAGCCTTCAATGGTTTGGACTAACGGCTCGATCTGAAGGAAAGGAAGCAGAAGATGAAGCGTATATGTGCAGTGGTCAGGCCAACCATGCTCGAGCCGCTCAAAGAAGCGCTCTTCCAGGCTGATGTTTCAGGCATGACCATCTCGCAGGTGCATGGCTGTGGCAACCAGCATGGATGGAGCGAATATGTTCGTGGTAACGAAGTGATCTTGAACATGGTCCCTAAGATCAAATTCGAGATCATCGCTGATGACGATCGAGTGGATGACATCGTCGATGTGATCATCGCTACCACGCGAACAGGTGAAGTAGGCGATGGCAAGATATTCGTATCGAACATCGAGCGTGTCGTACGCATTCGAACAGGGGAGGAAAACAACGCTGCGCTTTAAGAATCCCCTGTGAGATTTCGTGTGTCGGCATAGAAAGATGGTATAGTTAATCTCACGATCAACATGAGAAAGGAACGCGTGATGACTCGCAAGATTGCTATTTTTGACACCACCTTGCGCGACGGCGAACAGTCGCCTGGCGCATCGATGAATTCCGAGGAGAAATTGGTCATCACGCGTCAGCTTTTGCGTCTCAATGTCGATGTGATCGAAGCGGGCTTCCCGGTATCCTCTCCAGGCGATTTCAAGAGCGTTCAGCAGATCGCTGCTGAAGTAGGCGATAGGGCTATCGTTTGTGCGCTCACGCGTGCAGTTGAAAAGGACATCGATTCTGCGGCTGAGGCACTGGCAAATTGCGCTCGTCCTCGTATCCATACGGGTATCGGCGTTTCGCACAGCCATATCTATGACAAGCTCCGCACCACGCCTGAGGTCATCCTCGAGCGCGCAGTTCACGCTACCAAGTATGCTAAGAAGTTCGTCGAAGATGTTGAATTCTATTGCGAAGACGCAGGTCGTTCAGACTACGAATTCCTCGCGAAGGTCGTTGAGGCGGTCATCGATGCGGGTGCAACGGTGGTGAACATCCCTGATACTACTGGTTATTCGCTTCCTGAAGAATACGGTCGCCGCATCAAGTTCTTGATGGAGAACGTCAAGAACGTGGACAAGGCTTCTATTTCGGTCCACTGCCATAACGACCTTGGCATGGCAACCGCGCTTTCGCTCGCGGGTGTTGAGAATGGCGCTACTCAGATCGAATGCACCATCAATGGCCTGGGTGAACGTGCTGGTAATACTGCCATGGAAGAAGTGGTCATGGCCATCAAGATGCATGGCGAAGAGCTCGATGCTCACACCGACATCAATACGCGTGAGTTCATCCGCGCTTCTCGTTTGGTCTCTTCGATCACGGGCTTCGTGGTCCAGCCGAACAAATCTATCGTGGGTGCGAATGCATTCGCTCATTCATCAGGCATCCATCAAGATGGCGTCATCAAAGAGCGCACCACCTACGAGATCATCGACCCTGAAGAGGTCGGCGCTGGTCAGAGCTCTATCGTGCTCTCAGCTCGCTCGGGTCGCGCTGCGCTACGCCATCGTCTTGAGGCGCTTGGTTACAACATCGAAGGACAGGCTTTCGAAGACCTGCATACCGCATTCCTTGACTTGGCTGACAAGAAGAAGGAAGTGTACGACGAAGACCTTGAGTCGCTCGTAGGCGAACAGGGCCGCACCCAGGAAGAATCCTATACGCTCAAAGGTGTTCAGATCTCTTGTGGTCAGCCGCTCACGCCAACTGCTACGGTCACGTTGGTCGATAAGAATGGCAATGAATTCTGCGCTTGCTCTATCGGTACTGGTCCGATCGATGCGCTCTATCGTGCAGTGAACCAGATCGTTGACATCGAGAATGACCTTTCTGAGTTCTCGGTCCAGAGCGTTACCCGCGGCATCGATGCTCTGGGTGAGGTCACCATTCGTGTTACCTCGGCAGATGGTTCGGTCTACACGGGCCGCGGTTCCGATGGCGATATCATCGTCTCCTCTGCGAAGGCGTATGTGAATGCGCTCAATCGCTTGATCGCTGATAAGCAGTAGGGAGCATGTGTATCGGTGTTCTGTCTCGAATGCGGAAGAAAGATCGAAGACGGCGAAACCGCATGCGCTAATTGCGGTATGACCGTTGAGGAAATCCAGGAGCGTGTTGCAGCTGCTCAGGAGAAGGTGACCTACGCGGAGACCGTAGGCCCTGATTCAACGACCAAGCTGCCGCCTGTTCCTGAGCGCGTCTACCGCGATAAAGACGGCAACATCATCAATCCCGAAGAAGCGATCGAAACCAATATCGTCGACAAATCTAAGGGTGACGACCTTCCTGTAGTGGGCAAGGAAGAAGATCCTTATATCACCATGCCCATGCCAAAGGTGGTCACTGACGATGGCCAGGTGGTGAAAGGGCAAAGTGCTGAAGCGCGCACCTTCGTGCAGGCTCCCCAAAAGAAGAAGGGTCTTTCGGCGCGTACGAAGGCAATCCTTACGCTGGTGGTCTTGTTCGCTGTCATCGCTATTGCGGCAGCTATCGCTAATTCTGCTGGCCTGCTCGATAACAGTGAAGTGCTCGAAACGGAAACCACTGAAGAAGTGGCTACTGAAGAAAGCGCTGATGAAGCCACCAACGACGAACAGCTGCGCATGACCAACATCCTCAAAGAGCTCAGTGACAATTATCAAACACTGGGCAATTATCGTGGTCAAGTTGGTTCGGTGGTCTCGAATTTCAATAACTACTACATCGCAAGCGACAAGACCAAGCGCCAGCAATATGCTGACGAATGCAGCGCGCTGATCAAATCGATATCAGATTCGAAAGCGCAGCTCATCGAAGAGATGAATGAATTAGGTCTTGCTGAAGAGAATCCCTATTTCGAAACCTATGACGACATCAACGAGCTCTATGAATTGCTCATCACGCGTTTGAGCGTCATCAAAGAGTGCTGGGACGTTAGTTTGGCATCGGCTGATCCTAAGGCTGAAGCAGAAGCGATCCTGGCCCCGCTTGCGAAGGATCTGAATAAGGGTAAGTCGGTGTCGATCGGAGACTTCGATACGCTCTACCCGCAAGTTCCGTTCCCTGAGCTCTCTTTCTAAGAGCAGGGCAGCGATCGAACTCGCGATTCCGTGCGGGCTATTCGTGACTATTCGTAGTTAGTCTGGGTCTTTTTCCTGACCTTTTCTGTGCCTGTGTGGCGCTGTTAGTGTGCTTTGTGTGGGTGTTGTAAGACGCTTTCGAAATCTATTGAGGAAGTATGATCAGATTCGTATAATCGCGATAGCAAATTTACAGGATAGGAGATCCATAGATGTCTCGTTCTTCTTATAGTGTTGCCATTTCAACGCGAAAGCTCGTTGCTCGAGCCTTCGTGGCATTCTTGATCGGTTTTGCTTTCGCATGCTGCGTGGCTTTGGGAGCCAAGGCTGCTCATGCTGATGAAGTTTATGTTGGTCCTGCTGATTCGGCTGCTTCGATCGAGTCTTCTAAGGAGCGAGCTGTTGCCAACACCGCTACGCTCTTCGTTACGGGCAAGAACAGCCAGACTGAAGCGCGTAAGATCCTCGATCAGGTGAATGCAGTTCGTGCGGAGGCAAAGGTCAATAATCTTACCTGGGATTATGAGCTCGAGAAAGCTGCTATGCAACGAGCAGCCGAGATCGCGATCTATTACAGTCACGATCGTCCCGATGGTACTAGCTTTGCAACCTGCATCCCTACTGGTTATTCGGTTTGGGCGGAGAACATCTTGGCCGCATCAGGTTCAATGACCGCTTCTTCTGCTAATGAGAACTGGAAGCGCTCAGACGGTCATTATAAGAATATGGTGAACAGCCAATTCTCGTGCATGGCTGCGGCATCGTTCAGCGTGGACGGTGTTACCTACTGGATCGAACTGTTCGGTAATCCCAACCATAGTGCGGGCACGACCGCGGCTCTTGACAGCAACAAGACCTATACTATCAGCGCTCTTGCGAAGAATCTGGATCTTTCCTTCGGCAAGACCGTTGCTTCTACGGTGAAGAAGGGTGCTTCGACCACCTACGCCATCGTGAACACGAATCTTCCACTCGTGGCAGCAAGCTCGACATGGAGGGACTACAAGACAACGGTAGGTAATTCTACGTTCGCATGGTCCTCTTCGAATTCTAGTATCGCAACGGTCGATCAGAGTGGTGTTGTCATCGTGAAGGCTGAAGGTCGAGTGACCATCACGGCGAAGAATCGTCAGCTTGAATCGGTCGTGCTCACGGCTACGTCAGCGATCGATTTCGGAACGACGGGAACCTCTACCAGTACGGTCTCGAGTGGCGGTAATACTTCTGGTTCTCTCAATAACTCCTCTTCAGGCTCGAATGCCACGGCCGCTTCTTCGGGTAAGTGGGTGAAGAGCGGTAGCCGCTGGTGGTATCGCTATACCAATGGCTCTTATGCAGTAGGCTTGAAGAAGATCGGTTCGGCAACTTATTATTTCGATAGCAAGGGCTGGATGAAGACTGGCTGGCAGCATGCCACGGGCAACAGCGATTGGTATTATTTTGCTGGCTCTGGCGCTATGAAGACCGGCTGGCTGAAGACTGGCGGAAAGTGGTACTACCTGAATTCTTCTGGCAAGATGCTCACGGGCAAGCAGACCATCTCGGGCAAGAATTATCTGCTGAACTCTTCAGGCGCGATGCATACGGGCTGGAAGCAAGAAGGTTCGAGCTGGTATTACTACAACTCTTCAGGCGCGATGGCTAAGGGCTGGGCGAAGGTCAAGAACAAGTGGTACTATCTTGACCCCTCAACTGGTGTGATGAAGACTGGTTCGTATAAGGTCGGTAATTCCACCTATTATTCCAACAGCTCTGGCAAGATGATCACAGGTTGGCAGAAGATCTCTAACAAATGGCACTACTTCGCAGGTTCTGGCGCTATGAAGACCGGCTGGCTGAAGACTGGCGGAAAGTGGTATTACCTTGATTCCGATGGTGAGATGCTCTCAGGAAAGGTACTGGTCAGCGGTAAGATCTATTACCTGAAGTCTTCAGGCGCTATGGTCACTGGCTGGAACTACGAAGGTGGCGGCTGGTGCTATTACAATCGTTCAGGCGCTATGGTCATGGAATCTTGGATCTCGGGCAAATACTGGGTTGGCTCTAGTGGCTACATGGCTACCAACTCCTGGGTCGATAATGACCGCTACTACGTAGGAGCAAACGGTGCCTGGGTGAAGGGCGCTAAGAAATAATCAACAGGAGTGGGTTCCTTTTGTTCTGGAAAAAGGAATAGCTTGAAATATCCCATTCGTGTTTAGATTCGATCATGAGAGCTCGCTTTCGGCGAGCTCTCGATCTCTGATCGGGTTCGGTCCTATGTTGATGGTTTTGGACCCGGTCAGTTTCATTACTAGGCCATGTCTGTTGATCGAATCTCGCCTGGACACCCTCAATTCGTTACTTTTGACCAGGTGAGCGGCACGGGTGTTTGTATGTACGCTTGAAGTATGGTATAAAAGTATTCGCACTTCGGTGCGCATACTTTCGATTTTTCAGGAAGTGGGCTTGTCCCGCTTCTTTTGTTTCTAAGGGGGTTGAAGAGAAACGTGCTCACTGCAAAAGAACAACAACTGCTCGAT
The DNA here is from genome assembly GCF_943192915.1 of Anaerotardibacter muris. Lineage (GTDB taxonomy): Bacteria > Actinomycetota > Coriobacteriia > Coriobacteriales > Eggerthellaceae > Anaerotardibacter > Anaerotardibacter muris. The sequence continues at coordinate 226,559 of NZ_CALPCD010000003.1, read as the reverse complement.
GCGCTTTTTCCCAAAGCCACCGAAGAAGGGATCGAAATCGTAACGGTCGATATTATTGGCTCGAAAAAAGCTCCTACTATTAGGGTCTATATCGACTGTGAAGGGGGAGTGGGCTTCGATGAGCTATCAAGTGCCCAAGCTTGGATTAACGAAATGATGGATGCTATCGATCCGTTCCCAGGCGCTTACACCTTGGAAGTTTCGTCTCCAGGTATCGACCGTCCTTTGCGCACATTGGAGCATTTTCAGCGTTTCACGGGAGAAAAAGCGCACCTGGTTCTTACCCAGCCGCTTGATTCCCGAACGAAATATACCGGCAAGCTTGCCGGGGTTGATGGTGATACGGTCTTGCTCGACGTCGATGGCGTCACCGAAGCGATCCCGTATGACATCATCAAGAAGGCACATATCATTGCAACGATAGATTTCAATGCGAAGAAGGGATAGGTAATGGCAACCTCAGAATTGATAGACGCTTTGCAAGCGCTCGCTCACGAACGTAAGATCGATGAATTCTATCTTATCGAGCGTCTTGAGGCATCGTTGGCAAAGAGCTATCAGAACATCCTCGATCTGGAATGGGACGCACGCGTTACCATCGACCGTCAGACGGGCAAGATCTACGTCTACGAGATGGTTCCCGTGGGTGAGCCCGATGAAGAAACGGGCGAATACACTGAATTCGAAGAGCGAGACGTTACTCCTGACGATGTGAGCCGTATCGCTGCTCAGAACGCCAAGAACGTCATCAGTGCTATTGTGCGTGAGGCTGGCCGCCAGTCCATCTACGAAGAATTCTCCGACCGCGTGGGAGACCTGGTCACAGGTACGGTCCTGCAGGGTACGCCAGAATTCACCATCATCAAGATCCGCGAGGGTGTCGAGGCGGAGCTTCCTCATTACGACTTGAAGCGTAATCCTAACGAACGTAACGAGCGTCCGCGTAATGAGCATTATCGTCACAACCAGCGCCTGAAGTTGCTCATCGTTGACGTGCGCGACCCGAACGCAGAGACCCCGAAGACGCGTGGCGAACATGCCCGTCCTTCCATCGTGGTGTCTCGTACGCATCCTGACCTTATCCGTCGTCTGTTCGAGATCGAGGTCCCTGAGATCTATGACGGCCTGGTAGAGATCAAGTCCATCGCTCGCGAGCCAGGTGAGCGCTCCAAGATCGCAGTTGCTTCTCGTGAGCCGAACCTGGACCCTGTAGGCGCATGCGTCGGGCCCAAGGGCTCTCGTGTTCGCATGGTGGTCGAAGGCTTGCGCAATGAACGCGTTGACGTGATCCAGTGGGATGAAGATCCTGCGGTCTATGTTTCCAATGCGCTTTCGCCCGCCAAGGTCAATCGCGTGCTCATCGACGAAGAGAACAACTACGCCACTGTTATCGTGCCTGATGACCAGCTTTCGCTCGCTATCGGCAAGGAAGGCCAGAATGCACGTCTTGCTGCACGTTTGACTGGCTGGCATATCGACATCAAACCTGCTTCCTTCGGTGGCGAATCGCTCGTTTCCGATGAAGACCTCATCGATGTGGTCGAGGAAGAGGAAGAAGTAGTGAGCGACGGTCTCTGCGCTTACGTTGACGCAGATGGCGTACGTTGCCGCAATCATGCACGTCCTGGCAGCCTCTACTGCGGCATCCATGCCGACATGGAGAGCAAGTAAGGTCGTGCATGGAGAAGCGTACGAAACAAAGGACCTGCATCGAGTGTCGCAAGACCGACTCGAAACAGCAGTTCATCCGTATCGTGCGCACGCCTGAAGGGTTGGTCGAATACGACCCAACAGGTAAGGCGAACGGGCGTGGCGCCTATGTGTGCAGCCTCGCTTGCCTTGAGAAAGCCCTGCAAACGCGCAAGTTCGACCGAGCGTTGCGTGTGAGCGTGGATAAGGAAAAGTATGAACAGCTCGCTCAAGATGTGATGAGCGACGTTTTGGACTAGGTAGTAGACGAGGAGACTACATGGCCGGTATGCGTGTACATGAATTGGCTAAAGAGTTCGATATGACCAGTAAAGATCTCTTGGCCCGCCTTGCGGATATGAAGATACCCGCAAAGAGCCACGCCAGCATCTTGCAGGACGCCTATGTGGAGAAGATCCGCCAGAATCTCGAACCCGAGATCAAGCAGCGCGCAGGAAAGCTGGAAGAGGAAGAAGCGAAGAAGCTTGCTGAGGAGCAGGCTAAGATCGAAGCGCAGAAAGCTGAAGAGGCAGCTGCGCGTCGTGCTGCTGTTGAGAAGGAACGCCAGGCTCGTGATGCTGAACGCGCACGTCGTGAAAATCAGCAAAAAGAGGCTTTCGCAGGCGCTCAAAAGAAAGAAGATGCTGAATCGGCTGAGCAGAAGAAGGTATCCTCGTCACCCTTCGATAGCTTGAACGATCAGATCGAACGCGAGCGAGAGCGTGTTGAGCGTGAAGCGCACGAAGAGCGTATGCGCGCAGATGCAGAAGCCCGTGCAGCTGATGTTGCCAAGAAGCAGGCGGTCGAAGAGGCCCTTCAGTCGCGCAATAACAAGGGTAAGAAGCAGGCTGCGAAGAAGGCGGCTCCTGCAAGTGCGGTAGGCGGCTTCGCATCGTTGCTCGATCAGATCAACAACGAACGCGAGCGCTTGAGCAATCAGGCTCCCGATCGTGGTAACCAAGGTGGCCGCGGTCGCGGCAAGAAGGGCGATAGGCGCAAAGGCTTCGAGCCTTCGGTTCCAGAACTTGAGAACAATGCCACCCAGGGTGAGGATCGCTATGCTCAGCTGGCTGTGCAGGCGGAGAAGTTCCAGCGTGATAAGGTTCTTGCAGAGGCACGCGCAGCTGTTGAAGCTGCTACCCATGAAAGTCAGGGTAGGCGTAAGAAGCGCAAGGAGAAGCGTGAAGCGGAGGCACGTGAGCGCGCTGAGCTCGAAGCGCTGGAGAAGGGTCTCGATCCTACGCTCGTGCTCGATGACTCGGTCGTCGAGGTGGCGCAAGGCTCGACCGTTGCTCAATTCGCTGAACTGCTCGATGTCTCTCCGAATGATGTTATCAAGCGTTTGTTCTTGCTGGGATCTGCGCTCACGCTCACCCAGACCATGAGCGATGACCTTATCGAGCTGATCGCAGACGACCTGGGCCGTAAGGTGCGCGTCGTTTCACCTGAAGAAGAATTCGCCGTTGTCTATAACGACTCTGAGGCTGATCTTCTGCCGCGTCCTCCTGTGGTCACTGTTATGGGTCATGTTGACCATGGTAAGACCTCGTTGCTCGACGCGATCCGCTCCACTGGTGTTGCAGAAAACGAGGCCGGCGGCATCACTCAGCATATCGGCGCATCGGTGGTCAATATCGATGGTCGCCAGATCACCTTCATCGACACCCCTGGCCACGAAGCATTTACTGCAATGCGTGCACGTGGTGCTAAGGTCACTGACGTTGTTGTTCTGGTCGTTGCGGCGGACGACGGCGTCATGCCTCAGACAGTTGAGGCTATCAATCATGCGAATGCGGCTAACGTTCCTATCGTTGTTGCCGTGAACAAGATCGACAAGCCTGGCGCAACCCCTGAGCGTGTTCGCACTGAGCTTACCGAGCATGGCATCATCCCTGAAGAGTGGGGCGGCAAGAATATGTTCGTTGACGTGTCCGCGCGTCAGAACCTGCATATCGATGACCTGCTCGAGACCATCCTGCTCCAGGCTGATGTGCTCGAACTGAAGGCGAACCCCAATGCGCTGGCATCGGGCTTCGTCATCGAAGCGAACTTGGACAAGGGTCGCGGTTCGGTGGCAACCGTGCTGGTCGACCGTGGTACCTTGAAGACTGGCGACGTTGTTGTGGCGGGCACTTCCTATGGCAAGGTTCGCGCATTGGTGAATCCGCGCGGTGTCCATGTTGACGAAGCTCGTCCAGCAGATCCAGTCGAGATCCTTGGCTTGAATTCAGTGCCTACGGCTGGTGACGAATTCCGCGTATTCGAGGACGAACGCGACGCTCGCCGCTTGGCTGAACAGCGCGCATTGCGCGAGCGTTTGGCGAAGCAGGAAGCACGTTCGCATATGAACCTTGATGACCTGTTCGCACGCATCGAAGAAGGCAAGACCACCGACCTGAACTTGGTCGTGAAGGCTGACGTGGCAGGCTCTATCGAAGCCTTGCGCGATGCCTTCGACAAGATGGATCAGTCCGAGGTCAAGATCAATATCATCCATGCTGCAGTCGGCGGCATCACTGAAACCGACGTTACGCTGGCGGCGGCATCCGATGCTATCATCATCGGCTTCAACGTGCGCCCAACGGGTAAGACGCGCGAAGTGGCTGCTCGTGAAAAGGTCGATATCCGTCTTTATCGTGTTATCTATCAGGCTATCGAAGACATCAACGCTGCACGTGTTGGTCTGCTCTCACCTGACATCGTTGAAGAAGATACTGGTATCGCCGAGGTTCGTGAGACCTTCAAGGTGCCCAAGATCGGCGTGGTCGCTGGTTGCTATATCCTCGAAGGCGAGATCAGCCGCGATGACCAGGTTCGCATCGTACGTGATGGTACGGTCATCTACGAAGGCGAGATCGAAAGCCTCCGTCGTTTCAAGGACGACGTCAAGAGCGTTGCTCGCGGTTATGAATGCGGTATCGGCATCGCAGGTTACCAGGACATCAAGATCGGTGACCACATCGAAGGCTTCCGCATCGTCGAGGTGGAGAGGACTGAATAAGCTATGAAGCAGAGTTCTTCCAATAGGCGCGTGAACGAGCAGGCTCGTGAGGTCATCTCTGAGATCTTGCTCTTCGAGATATCCGATCCGCGTTTGGATATGGTCACCATCACGGGTGTTGAAGTGAGCTATGACCGTTCAGTTGCCAACGTGTATTATTCGACCGAGCCTTCTCGCTACACGGAAGTAGCCCAGGCATTCAATGCAGCTGCGGGTCGCATCCGTTCGCTTATGGCGAAGAAGCTGTCGTGGCGCGTGGCTCCTGAACTGCGTTTCCACCTTGATAAGAGCGTCGACAATGCTGAACGCATCGCGCAGGCTCTGAACGCCGATGCTGAACGCAATAGCAGCAGTAGCGAAGATACCGAAGAGGACTAGTGCGTGCTCACGTCGCTCTCTAACACTACGCTTGATAAGATCGCTGCATGCATTAAAGAGCATGATCGCTTCGCGGTTTGCGGTCACGTGAACCCTGACGGTGATTGTCTTGGCTCGCAGTTGGCGTTAGTAGCGGGCCTGCGTGCGCTAGGCAAGCAAGCAACGGGCTTGCTGGCAACGCCGCAACCGATCGAGCAGAAGCTTTGCTTCTTGCCTGGCTCAGATGAGCTGGTTCCTGCAGCGGAATTCACGGAAGATATCGAGGTTTTCATCGCGGTCGATGTTCCGAATCTCGACCGATTGAAAGATGCTGCTGCAGTACATGATCGTGCCCCCGTATGCATCACTATCGATCATCATGCTTCCGATACTTCCATGGCGCAACTGAACTATGTCGATCCTGATGCGGCTGCAGCTTGCGACCTTATTTGGGAGCTGCTGAAGATCCTTGGATGCATCGATGCCGAACAGGCTTTGTGCGTGCTCACGGGCATCATGACCGACACGGGGCGCTTCTCCTATCAGAACACCGATCCAACATGCCTGATCCATGCAGCAGAAACGGTCGAAGCGGGCGCAGAACCGAACGTGGTAGCACGCGAGTTCTTCCAGAGCCGCTCGCTCGCATCGCTTCGTCTTGAACAGGTCGTGCTCGAACGCATGATGTTCTTCTGTGATGGCCAGTTCGTCTTCTCGTATTTGAAAGATTCTGATTTTGATCGGATCGGTGCGATCCGTGACGATGCCGAGATCCTCATCGATGTCTTGCGCGGTATTGCTGGCGTGCGTGTGGCACTTATCCTCAAAGAGAATGGGGAAGGCGTGATCCGTGGCAGCCTACGCGCCAAGGATGATACCGATGTGGCTCAAGTTGCTCGTTTCTTCGGCGGCGGAGGTCATCGTGCAGCCGCAGGTCTCACGTTCCGTGGATCGCTCTTCGAAGCATGTGCAGCGGTACCATCGAAAGTGTTCGAAGACTGCTTTGCCCAAGAGGCTCCTGCGGCTACTCAGCGCTTACGCGAGCTTCTTTCAGAACAGAGAGTTGAGCTCGATGGCTAAACGAGGAGCATCGGGCCTTTCTCTGATGCTCGCGCTCGAGAAGCCCAAAGGTCTCACTTCTCATGATGTGGTCAATCGTTGCCGCAGGGTGCTTGGTGAAAAGCGCATCGGCCATACTGGCACGCTCGACCCTTTGGCATCAGGTGTCCTCTGCGTAGCTGTTGGTCCTGCAACGCGTCTTGACGCTTATCTCAGCGGACACGCGAAGACCTATGTTATGGATATCGCCTTTGGCTGTTCTACCACTACTGATGATGCTGAAGGTGAAGTTACGACCAGCGGCGAGATCCCAGAATGCCTCTATTCGCAAGCTTATGCCCAAGATGTGATCGCGTCTTTAAAAGGACCTGGCAAGCAGCTGCCGCCTGTTTATTCGGCGGTCAAGGTTGGCGGTCAAAAGTCCTATGACGCGGCGCGCAAAGGGCGTGTCATCGATCTGAAGCCGCGCGATTTCGAAGTGTTCTCGGCCGCTTTTGATGGTCTTGAAGAAGCGCAGGTCAACAGCCTGCTCGAACACCCTCTTGATGTCGATCAGGATGTTCTTGTCTGGCGTGTGACCATGCAAGTCTCTGGTGGGACCTATATGCGCTCGATCGCGCGCGACCTAGGGAAGCGCTTCGGTTGTGGTGCTTTCGTTTCTCGTCTGGAGCGTGTAGCGCTCGATAGCCTCTCTCTTGATATGTGTGCAACGCTTGAGCAATTCGAAGAAGATCCGCGTTGTGCCCAGATCGACCCACTTCAGTTGTTGAACATGCGCTATGCATTCATACGCGGTGAAGATGCTCGGGCGGCAATCGATAACGGCAATGCGTTGCCTGCAGATGCGCTCGCCCTCAATGTTGCGCTCCCATCGTTTACCCATGATGAATATTGCTGCACCACTCAAGTGTTTCCTTCGTCTGATCCTTGTTTTGATGGGGAAGTGGTGGCGCTTGTTGTTGATAATCGTATCAAGGCTCTTTACAAGTTCGATGGGTCTGCGGGGCGCTTCGTAGCCCAATGCGTCTTCCCGATAGGAGTTGAACGTGGCTCGAATCTATAATATTGACGATTCATTCGACTATTCGATCTTCGAGAACGCATCATGTGCGTTCGGTGTCTTCGATGGTGTTCATAGAGGCCATCGTTATCTTCTCGAGTGTGCGATGCGTACCGCGCAAGAAGATGGTGGACGTAGCATCGCACTCACGTTCGATATCGATCCTGATGAATTGTTCCATGCTGAGAGACTGAAGAAGCTCATGAGCAACGAACAACGCATCGAGATGCTCGCGCGCAGCGGCGTTGATGCGGTGGTGGTATTGCGTTTTACTCCTGAATTCGCTGCGCTTAGCCCGCTCGAATTCTTGCAGCAGACCTTCAAAGGTTCTGTGCCTGCTCATCTGCATGTCGGTCTGGATTTCCATTTCGGAGCTCGCGCCGCAGGCAGCGTTGCTGACCTTGGTGAATGGGCTGCAACCAATACGTGTCATATCGATGCGCATAACCTTCAGAGCGAAGAAGGTCTCCCTATCACGGCTACGCGCATTCGCAATTATCTGGCAGAGCATGAATTGGCAGAAGCTGAGCGTTTGCTCGGACGCCCCTACTCGATCACCGATGAAGTACAGCCTGGCCGTGGTGAGGGCATGGATATGGGATTCAGTACGGCGAATCTGATCGTGCCCGCGAATCGTCAGACGCTCTCTGAGGGCGTTTATGGCGGTTATGCCTACGTGAACGGTATCAAGTATCGTGCGGCTATCGCGGTGGGTGTTTCACCTGTGTTCGAGGACAAGACGAAAGCCACCATGGAAGTGCACATCCTCGATTTCAATCAAGATATCTACGGTGATCAGATCACCGCTGAGTTCGTTGAATATATTCGTCCGATGATCAAGTTCGATTCCGTTGATGAGCTCATCAAGACCATCCTTTCGAACATCGATCACGTCCGCAACACACTGCCCTTGTAAGTCTGTCTCGCAAGCAGCGAGGCTGCAGGGGCGGGGTCTCGGATTCACCCGTTTCGCTGTTCGCCCTTCGGGCTCATGCGCTGCACTGCTTCATGCTTTATTTACACGAACCCGCTTTGGCGGGTTCTATATTTTTTATTAGTGTTCAGAGTGAATCTATGACCCCATCCCTACATCCTCGCTGCTTGCGCAAAACATGGGGACGGGTTCAATTCTGTCCCGGACACTTTGGGGACAGGTTAAATAATGACGTGCTTCCTTACGGATTCCAGCGGCGGTAGGGTGTGTGTTCTAGACCCATCAGGTTGAAGATCTTGCCGATGGTGTGGTCTTCCATATCCTCTATGGTTTCTTGGCCGCTGTAGTAGGTGAGCATGGGCGGCACGATGCTCACGGTAGGAAGTGTCGAGAGATACGTTAGGTTCTTCAAATGGATCGGGCTCAAGGGGCTTTCGCGGGCGACCAAGATAAGGGGTCGCTTCTCTTTTATGGTCACGTCTGCTGCGCGGAGGAGCAGGTTTTCGGTGTAGCCGCTCGCTATGCCAGCGACGGTCTTCATACTGCACGGGATAACCACCATTGCATCGATCGGGAAAGAACCGCTCGATATGGTGGCATCGAGTGAATCGAGACCGTGGAAATGGTCTGCGTAAGGAAGATAGGGATTCTCGGCTTCGTTCATATCAGCGAGTTCGTATGAAGCGGTGAGGAGCGCAGAGCTGGTAACGACTAGATGCACCTCCACTTCTTCCTGCTGGTGAAGCGCCTTCAGGAAGCGCAACGCGAGCGGAGAGCCGCTTGCGCCACTTATGCCAACGATGATCCGTTTCATAGTTCCTCTCATTCATCTGGCCTGTCCCCAAACTGTCCTGGACAAAATGGGGACAGGTCCGAAACTGTCCCGGACACTTTGGGACCTGTCCCCGAAGTGTCCGGGATGGATCTAGAGCCAATGGGTGGGGTCGACATCCATGAACTGGGCGCGTTGGAAGCGATCCTTTTCGGCATAGGGGACCGTGCAATCGAAGATGGTCTTACAGGCAATGCCATGATCCCTGATGGAAGGCGACATGCACGGATCGTTCGAAGGGTCGAGCGGATGCGTACGCACGCCAGGGATCGTGATGATATCGGCATCACCTTGGAATCGGGTGTTCATCGCCCAGAGCACGTCGTTCATGTCGAAGGGATCCACGTCTTCATCGACCAAGAATACATGCTTCAACTCGCTGAACGCTGAGAACGCGAGCAGTGCCATCTGGCGCTGGCGACCCTCGTCAGACGGCTGGTCCTTGCGCACCTGGAGCACGGCCATGAACTTGCCACCGCCAGGGCTTGCGCAGTAGACATTCGCCAGGCGCCCCGGCATGGCAGCTTCGATCAGTTGGATGATGCTGGCTTCAGTAGGAATGCCTGCGAGCGAGACGTGCTCTTCGGACGGCCCGATGCAGGTTTGCATGATGGGGTCCTTGCGCGTGGTCACAGCCTTCACTTTGATGATGGGAAGCGATGGATTCGCGGGACCTGTGTAGCCAGGGAATTCAGGCATCGCTTTGCCTGTGTGGGTATTCTGGTCCTCTTCGACACGCACACCAGGAAGCAGTTCGCCTTCGATCACATATTCAGCATGCCCGATGCAGTGCTCATCGATGGTAAGGCAAGGAACGAGCCCCACGCCTTCACCGCGCAGTGCGCCTGCAACGGTTAGCTCGTCGTAGCCGAGCGGAGTGGTGGGCGGTTCGAAACAGGTTGCCAATTCGATCGCGGGATCCACGCCTATGCTGATCGAGATAGGGAGTGGTTTACCGAGCTTCTCGGCCTTTTCGTAGAATGCGCCGATATGGCGCGCGCCTGGCACCATGTAGATGGATATCTCATCTGCGCTCTGTAAGCACAGGCGATGGATGGTGACATCGTGTTCACCAGTTTCAGGGTCAGTTGCATAGCACATGCCGAAGGTGATGTAGGGGCCAGCATCTTCGGGCGTATTCGTGGGCGCAGGAACAAGCTTGCGCACGTCAAAACCTTCTTCAGTGGCCAAATGAACGACCTCCTGGCATTTGGCATCTTCAGCACCAAGATAGCGCGGCTCGATAGGATGGTTCACGGCATCGTTGAGCGCGTAAGCGATGCGGTCAGGTTCGACTCCGATGAGCTCTGCTGCACGCTTTCGACTTGCCAAGAGGCCGATCAATACGCGAGCATCGGGGTGGCCCTTGATGTTGTTGAAGATCATAGCTGGTCCGGTCTTCGTAGGTCGTTGTACCGTACCACCTGCGCCGATATGACGATAAACACCACATAGTTCAGCGTTCGGGTCCACTTCAACATCAGTCTCGATAAGCTGGCCTGGTTGGGTCTTGAGAAAATCGATCGCGCTTCTCAGGTCGTGGATCTTGTTCATGGTAGAGCCTTTCGATCGTGGTGGTTGGGTGGCTTGTGGTCGATGAGGTCGTGGATGGGGTCGTGAATGATCTCGCGGATAAAGCAGGGGGACGAGGTCGCTCAGAGAGGCGACGTTGATCTATGCGGTGTTGTGAGGGATGCGTTCGAGCAAGAAAGCCGCCAGTTCGTCACCAAGGGGCGCACAGGCTGCGATCTGGTCTGCGCTCGCATCATCCTTGTGGACCCCGCACACGCAGCAAACTACCGTATCGAGTTGTGAAGCGAGCACTTCAGCAACGATGCGTCCAACGAATTCGTCTTTGTGACCAATGCGATTCAACACTGAAGAAGTTGCGCTCGCCCCTGAGCCTGAAAGAGAAGGACGCGGTGTTGCGAGCACCACGCTTCCTATGTGGGGAACATCGCTACCAGAGATGCAGACGACCAGATGCGCGCCAAGGTGCTGAACGCTCAGATCGAGCGTTCCGATCGGATGTTCATAAACCCAGCTCCGTGGCATAACCGCACCTTTCGTGCGCTCGAGAATCTGCCGAGCGCGCAAGCCGTGATATACACTAAAATACATACGAGATATATACGACTTAAGTGCATCATACTGTATAAGCTTAGAGAGTGAAATAGATTCATGCCCGTATTTTCTGAGGAAGATATCCGCCAGGTTCGCGACGCGAACGATCTGGTCGAGCTATTCTCTGAGCGCACGCGCGTGCAGCGCAAGGGGCGTGATTTCTGGTGTTGTTGTCCGTTCCATCAAGAGAAGACCCCTTCGTGCAAGATCGATCCTTCCACTCAGACCTGGCATTGCTTTGGCTGTGGCGAAGGTGGTGACATCATCTCTTACATCCAGAAGATGGATGACGTAGGTTTCGTTGATGCGGTCCGTTTCCTTGCGCGCCGTGCGAACATCGAATTGCATGAAAGCGAGGCAGATCGACGTACCTCGAGCAAGCGTGGGCGTTTGCGTGATGTATGTCGCGAGACCGCTGCTTTCTATCATCTTTTGCTGATGCGCGAAGATTCCCCTGAGGCTCAGGCAGCGCGAACGTATCTATCTGGGCGCGATCTAGGTGGATCAGTGCCTAAAACATGGAACTTGGGCTTTGCTCCCGGTAGGCGCAGGCTTGTGAATCATTTGCGATCCAAGGGTTTCACCGCAGAAGAGATGGTCTCTGCGAACGTGGCTGTTCGTGGGCGCAATGGGGGCGATCTTAACGATCGATTCTTCAACCGCGTGATGTTTCCTATCAATGATGTGAAAGGGGAATGCATCGCCTTTGGTGGTCGCGTGATCGATCAGGGTGAGCCGAAATACCTTAATTCGGGCGAGACCCCCATCTTCCACAAATCCGAAGTCCTCTACGGACTTGATAAGGCGAAGAAGACCATGGCCTCTACGGGAGTTGCGGTGATCGTAGAGGGCTACACGGATGTTATCGCATTGCATGAAGCAGGTTTCACCAACAGTGTCGCCACGCTCGGAACTTCGCTGACGCGCCAACATATCCGCATTCTTTCGCATCACGCGAAATCCAAGATCATCTATTTGTTCGATGGCGATGCAGCAGGTCAGCGCGCGGCCGATCGCGCACTTGAGTTCATCGATTCATCCATGACCCCTGAAGCGGGCATCATGCGCATCGACTTATATGCCGCAACCATCCCAGACAATATGGATCCAGCTGAGTACGTGAAAGCAGCAGGCGCTGAAGCGATGCAAGAATTGCTCGATAGCGCTTCTCCTCTCCTCAAATACGGCATCGACCGCCGCATCGCACGTTTCGACATCTCGCGCCCCGAGAACAAGGCACGTGCTGTTCAAGAAGCGCTTTCGGTGTTGGCGCCCATCAAAGACTCCATCCTGGCGAATGAATATGCGGTCTATATTGCGGGTGCGGTCCATGTTGCAGAGCAGATGGTCATCGATCAGCTATCCACGCTGCGTCCGCAGCGAACCTATGACGACCAGCAAGCCCAAGCTCAGCCGCAGCAGGCCCCTCGCGTGCTCAGTGTTGCAGAACGTAATCGTTTGCGCAGCGAACGTGAATTCTTGAGCCTGGTCGCACAGAATCCCGCTATGGCCCCTGATTTCTATAGTGCTCTTCTGCAGACCCATTGGCATGAGAGCGTCCATCAGCAGCTCGCAGAACTTTTGGTGGACATCTTGTCCGCGAACCCCACCATCACCGTGGCCGATGTTCTTCTTCAGGCTCAGCAGCGAAATGCGTATGCTTCGAAAGTGCTCACCTCTTCGGTCGTGCAGGGAACCACTTCGGCCTATGATTCGCTCAAGTATCTCTCAGATGATCTGACCATCGGCGATCTTGAAGAAACAGTCGAAGAGATGACCAGCCAGCTCAAGAATTCTGACCACCTCACCTCAGAAGAACGCGATGAGCTGTTCAAGACCATCGTAGCCATCCAGGGTGATCTGAATTCGCTGCGAAATAGACATATCGATCCCGAAATCACACAATAGCGATAACTTCTTGCTATACTAGGCGCGAAATACCACCCGGAAGCGCATTTTCGCTGCTCCGTTCATGAAACCGCTTTCGACCAAGATTGGATGAGACGTTGAAGACCTTGAATATCGTCACTGCACCAGACCCTGGTTTGTTGACCGTTTGTGAAGAGTGCGATCTGAATGATAGATCCTTGAAGAAGCTTGCTAACCGCATGGCTGCCACCATGTACAAGAACAATGGATGTGGCATCGCAGCTCCTCAAGTTGGCATTTTGAAACGATTGGTGGTCATCGATTGCAACGACCCTGAAGAAGAGCCCGATCCTATCTTTCTGGTGAACCCTGAGATCGTCGCTCTTGAAGGCGATCCAGTTGAAGAAGGGGAAGGCTGCCTTTCGGTTCCCGGAATAAGTGTGCCCGTTACGCGCCAGCCGTTCGCGCGCGTACGCTATTTCGATCTGGATGGGAACGAATGCCTGATCGAGAGCGACGGACTGCTAGGTCGCTGCCTGCAGCACGAGATCGACCACTTGAACGGCATCACGCTCTTCGAAGCCTGCAGCCCCATCAACAAGGTGAAAGCTCTGCATGAATATCAAGATGCTATCGCACGTGGCGCTCGCCCAGGCGAAGTCTCTTAAGTTCTGCTTCGAACACGAGGATAGGGTAGGGGCACAACGTCATGCGCATCGTATTCATGGGAACTCCGCGTTTTGCGGCCATCATCCTTGAGCGTCTGGCTCAGTCCAAGGATGTGGTTGGCGTATTCACTCAGCCTGATGCGGTCCGCTCCCGCGGCAAGAAGCTTGACCCAAGCCCTGTGAAGATGTGCGCCCTCGATCACGACATCCCGGTATTCGAATATGCGACTTTCAAGGACAATGATGCTCTTAATCAGCTCAAGAGCCTTGAACCTGACGTGGTGTGCGTGGCTGCTTACGGAGTCTTGCTGCCCGAAGAGGTTATCGATCTGCCAAGATATGGCTGCCTGAATGTTCATGGTTCTTTGTTGCCACGCTGGCGCGGTGCCGCTCCTATCGAACGTGCGATTTTGGCTGATGATGCACAGCTTGGTGTATGCATCATGCATATGGAAGCTGGTTTGGATACGGGCGATTTTTGCTTGGTGAAGGCAGTCCCTAACCATGGTCAGACTGCGCCTGAATTCACGGAAGCTTTAGCTGAGCTGGGTGGCGAAGCGCTCATCGAGGCTTTGGATGGTCTTGAGGCGGGTAACATCGCCTGGACCGTTCAGGACGAAGCTCAGGTCACCTACGCGCATAAGATCGAGAAGGGCGAACTTGACCTGGTGCCTGAAATGCAGCGCGATGCAGCGCTTCGTGCAGTACGCGCATCGAGCGAGAATCATCCCGCGAAGTGCGTTATAGGCGGAAAAGAAATAACGCTGGTCAAGGCTGCTCTGCCAGTGGACCCCCCTGATCAGGTGCAGGATATCGCAGCTGGTCAAGTTCTTTTCGTTGCCAAGAAGCTCTATCTTGGATTCAGTAATGGCGCTCTTGAAGTGCTCGAGGTGCACCCTGCAGGAAAGAAGCAGATGCTCGCGCGCGATTTCGCAGCTGGCTTGCAAGGCGTGAAGCGCGGCGATGTTTCATGGAGCACTCATGACAACTAAGCGTAGGCACGCCCGTGATGCATCGAAGGCAACTCCTGCTCGAAGAGCAGCTCTTGCATTGGCAAGGGCCGTGCGCGAACAAAATGCCTATCTGTCAGGGCTTGCACCGCAGATATTCTCTCGATTTCAGCTTGAAGCGTCAGATAGAGCTTTTGCGCATCTGCTCGCTCAAGGTGTGGTTTCGTTGCAAACCACACTTGATGCTGTCATCGATGAGGTGCTTCGTTCTCCTCGAGATATCAAAGATGACGTGCGCGATGCATTGCGCATTGCCGCTTACGAGATCCTTTATCTTGGCAAAGAAGAACACGCTGCGGTAGACCAGGGTGTTGAGCTGGTTCGTCAGGTAGCCCCGCGCGCAACGGGTGTTGCGAACTTCGTCTTGCATCGCATCGTGGAAGAGAGGTCTCGATTCCCTTACGGCGACCCGACATGCTCGCTCGAAGCCGCTACGCTCTACTATGGATTTCCTGCGTGGCTCTCTCGTGCGATCGAGAAAGATATCGGCACGAACAATGCGCTTAGTTTGATGAGAGGATCGCTTCAGGCGGCACCCATATGGTTCACACCGAACGCTTGTAGGATGACAAGTGGCGAACTTGTTCGCTTCCTGGAAGCTGCCAAGATCGAATTCAATACCTGCGAATCGCTCATTGCGCTGGATAGCCCAGATCAAGCTGCTATCTTTCAGCTTGTCGATCGTGGCAACGTGGGCGATCCAGCGTTTCTTACCCTGCTCGAAGAAGATAAGATCGTTGTTTCGGATCTTTCTGCACAGAGCATCACCTCGCTTGCCGCAAGCCTTGTTCCGCGAACGAATGCGCGCGTGCTCGAGATAGGGGCTGGCCGCGGCACGAAGACGCTTCAGCTGCAGAGCCTTTGTGCGCTGCGCGGCGTGTCTTTCGAGGCCTATGAGGTCGTAGATGTGAAACCGAAGAAGATCGAGCAGCTTGAAGCGCGCATAGAGCGTGCAGGCGGGACCATCACCCAGGCGCTCGTTCATGATGCCACTACGCCGTTCCCGCAAGAACCAGGAACCTTCGATCTTGTGTTCATCGATGCGCCCTGCACAGGGGTTGGTACCTTACGCCGCCACCCTGAGATCAAAGCACGCCTTGGCGAAGAGGATTCCACATCGCTTGCCAAGATCGGTCAAGCGATGCTCGAGCAAGCTTGCACACTGGTGAAGCCTGAAGGTTCGCTGCTCTATTCTACGTGCACCATCTTCAAGGAAGAGAACGAGCAGGTGATCGAGCGCTTCTTGGGTTCTTCCGTGGGAGCGGTATTCGAAACTGTTGCTATTGGGGCCGATGGAACAGTATTCTTCAATACCCCTATCACGCCTCATGGCCCCGACCTGCATTTCGCTGCCTTGCTCAGGCGTAAGGCCCGATAGTCAAGAATCTGCGACTGCCACCTGCGCGACTCCAGCCGAAAAGACTAGACCGCGCAGGTGCATAGTGCTTTAATGAGAGCAGTCCTTTAATGGCGGTACAGAGAGACCGAGAAGGCAACAACCTATCTTCGTAAGGCATTTTCGTGCCGGTCTTCTGTGCGCACTCGATCATGTTAGGAGTGTGTATGCAACGAAGCGAATCGGATCAGGCATGCGTGATGGACGAGAACGAGATCGATCGTACGCTCGTGCGCATGGCTCATCAGATCCTCGAGCAGAACAAAGGTGGAGAGAACCTTGCGCTCGTAGGGATCCTCACGCGTGGCGATATCCTTGCCCGCAAACTAGCTGAGATAATCTATCAGATCGAAGGGATCCACGTTCCTGTGGGCTCTCTTGACATCAGCCTCTATCGCGATGATACGTGCATCATGAATTTCCCGCAGCTCAGAGGCACCGATATCCTTTTCAATATCGATAATAAGACCATCGTCCTTGTCGATGACGTGCTGTTCACGGGTCGTACCATCCGCGCTGCGCTCGATGCGCTGATGGATTTCGGTAGACCCGCACGCATCCAGTTGGCTATCTTGGTCGATCGCGGTCATCGCGAGCTACCCATCCGTGCGGATTTCGTCGGCAAGAACGTACCTTCTGCCGCAAATGAGAACGTCCGCCTTCATCTGAAGGATGTGGACGGCTACTCGAGCGTTACCATCACGCGCATCAATCCTGGTGAGCGTATCGGTTCCGCTCCGATCGGTGGCGATCATGAATAGAGCAGCGAATAAGAACAAGGTCTTCGACCATAAGGACCTGCTCTCGATCGATGAGCTTTCAGCCGAAGACATCATGACCGTGTTGAATTACGCCAAGATGTTCGAGGAAGTGAACGAACGCACCATCAAGAAGGTTCCAGCCCTGCGCGGCAAGACCGTATGCAATCTGTTCCTCGAGCCTTCAACGCGTACGCGGGGGTCCTTCGAGTTGGCAGAGAAACGCCTTTCCTGCGATACCGTGAACGCTGGCGGATCGGCTTCTTCGACCGTGAAAGGAGAGAGCCTGGTCGACACTATCAAGACCCTGGACTCCATGAAGGTCGATATGTTCATCGTGCGCCACAAGTACGCAGGTACCCCCTATATCGTCTCGCAGCATACCAATGCAGCGGTCATCGACGCGGGCGATGGCAAGCATCAGCATCCTACGCAAGCACTGCTCGACCTCTATACCATCTGGAAGAAGAAAGGGTCCTTCGATGGCCTGAAGGTGGGCATCGTGGGCGATATCGTTCATTCGCGTGTATGTGGCTCGCTCGTGCCTGCGCTGGCAAAATTAGGTGCTGAGGTCACGCTCATCGCGCCAGCGACCATGCTGCCTGCGTGTCCTGAGGTATTGGGTGCGGCGCACGTGACCGCGAACTTGGATGAAGCGCTTCCAGATCTGGACGTAGTCTATATGCTCCGCATCCAGATGGAGCGTCTCGAAGAAGCTCCATTCCCGAGCTTGCGAGAATATCACCTGCTCTATGGGCTTACCAAGGAGCGTGAGCCGCTCATGAAGCAAGACGCGATCATCTGCCATCCAGGTCCGATCAATCGTGGTGTCGAATTGGACAGCTATATGGCCGATGGATCGCATTCGGTCATCACCGATCAGGTCTTCTCGGGTGTCTGCGTACGTATGGCGCTCATCTACCTGTTGCTAGGAGGAGCAAACGATGAAATATCTGCTTAAAGGAGTACGAGCGGTCGATCCTGCTATCGGCTTGGATGTTCAGCGCGATATCGTGATCGAAGATGGCGTTATCGCCCAGGTCGAAGCATCCATCGCGCCAACAGAGGACATGATCGTGCTCGAACGCGAAGGTTGTGTTGCGATACCTGGTCTGGTGGATGTTCATGTGCATCTGCGCGACCCTGGCTTCGAATACAAAGAGGCCATCGAAACGGGAACTGCTGCAGCTGCTCATGGTGGTTTCACGGATATTTGCTCCATGGCGAATACGAATCCTGTTACCGATGAAGCAGCTATCATCGACTACGTGATCGATAAAGCGAATGAGGCAGGCCATTGCACGGTCCATCCGGCCGGTGCATGCACCAAGGGGCTTGCAGGCGAATCTCTGGCAGAGATGGGTGACATGGTCGCTCATGGCGCAGCAGCGTTCACTGATGATGGCCGCGGCATCCAGGATGCGGGCATGATGCGACGTGTGATGGATTATGCCAAGATGTTCGATAAGGTCATCATGAGCCACTGCCAGGATGATGGACTGGTAGGGAAAGGCCAGGTGAATGAAGGCCCCGTCTCTACCAAGCTTGGCCTTGCGGGCTGGCCTGCGGCTGGTGAAGAGGTCCAGATCCAGCGTGATATCGTGCTCTCTGAGCTTACGGGCTGCCCGATCCATATCCAGCATCTCACTACAGCACACGGTCTTGATCTGGTGCGCGATGGCAAAGCGCGTGGCGTGGCGGTCACGTGTGAAGCGACCCCTCATCATCTCGTCTTGTGCGATGAAGACATCACTACCACCTACGATACGAACTTGAAGATGAACCCGCCGCTACGCTCCAAAGCCGACAATGCGGCGCTCATCGAAGCGGTGAAGGACGGCACGGTAGATGTGATCGCGACCGATCATGCGCCGCATGCAGCATTCGAAAAGGAACGGGAATTCGAGCTGGCGCCTTTCGGCATCACGGGTCTTGAGACCTCGCTCGGCATCGTGAACACCTATCTTGTGGAAGCGGGTCATATCGATCTGAACCGCATGGTCGAACTGATGTGCATCAATCCACGTAAGATCTTGCGTATCGAGCAGGTAACGCTCGAGCCTGGTAGTACTGCCGATATCACCGTGTTCGATCCTGCGGCGAAATGGACAGTGGAAGCCGACGGTATGTATTCGAAGTCGCAGAATAGTCCCTTCATCGGGTTCGAGCTTATCGGCAAGCCCACTGATGTGTTCTGCAAGGGCAAGCTCACGCTCGAAGATGGCGTGGTCACTGCTTGATGTTCGGTCGCTCGATCGTACGGGCATGGTCCCGAAAGACCACCTTATAATGGGAACATCGAGTTTCCTGAAGGAGTTCATATGTGCGAAATACTCCAGCGTAGCGGCACGGTAGTGGCGAACCGTAAGCTCGCTGATAATCTTTTCTTGCTCGATATCCAGTCGCGCGAGATAGCTTGTGCGATGGGTCCTGGGCAGTTCATCCATGTGCAGATCCCTGGTATGGATGCGCGCATCTTGCGCCGCCCTTTCTCGGTGTATCAAGTTGATGAAGCTGCAGGCACCATGAGCGTGCTCTACCAAACGGTCGGTGCAGGCACGCAGCATCTCGCAGCGCTCGAAGCACCTTTCTCGGTGGACATCATCGGTCCGGTAGGCAACTGCTGGGAAGTTCCAGAAGGCAACGATAGGCTCTTGCTCGTTGCAGGTGGCGTAGGTGCGGCACCTTTGTTCGTCTATGCGCAACAGTTGGTCGCTGCAGGAAAGCAAGTCGATGTGGTGCTCGGTGCGCAGAATAAGGATGCGCTCGTTGCTCGCGAAGCTTACGAAGAACTGCTGGGAGTCGAACCTTACTGTGCCACCGACGATGGCTCATACGGTTATCACGGATTCTGTACGGGCGTGGTCAGTGAACTGGCCAAGTCGAAGCAGTATGGTCTGGTTGCTTGCTGCGGCCCTGAGCCTATGATGAAGATAGTTTCCGATATCGCGCTCGATTCGAATATCCCCGCGCGGGTTTCGCTCGAGAAGCGCATGGCTTGTGGTATTGGCGCATGTTTGTCGTGCGTGGTCAATACCGTAGATGGATATAAGCGCTCATGCGTGGATGGTCCGATCTTCGATGCAGCGAAGGTGGTGTGGTAAATGGATATCAATACTCAAGTGAACCTCGGCGGTCTGATGATGAAGAATCCGGTCACCACTGCATCGGGCACTTTCGCATCCGGCAAGGAATATGCTCAGTTCTTCGATGTAGGCAAGCTTGGAGCCATCACCACGAAAGGTGTTTCGCTCGATGGTTGGCAAGGCAACGATACTCCGCGCATTGCTGAAACGCCTTCCGGTATGCTCAATTCCATCGGTCTTCAAAATCCTGGTGTCGATGCTTTCGTCAAGAAGGATCTTCCGTGGCTAAAAGAGCAGGACACCAAGGTGATCGTGAATGTTTCAGGCCATAGCGTTGATGAGTATCAGGCAGTTGTCGAGGCGCTCGAAGCGCATGAGGGGATCGATGCCTACGAGATAAACATCTCCTGCCCTAATGTTGATCGTGGCGGTCTTACCTTCGGTACGGATCCTCGGGTGGCGGCCGAGGTGGTCAGTGCGTGTCGTGCGCAGACCAAGCGTCCTATGATCGTGAAGCTCACCCCTAATGTCACCGATATCACCGAGATCGCACGCGCAGTCGAAGCCGCAGGTGCTGATGCGGTTTCGCTCATCAATACGCTGCTCGGTATGGCGATCGATCCTTATAAGCGAAAGCCTATCCTGGCGCGTGTGGTCGGTGGCTTGTCTGGTCCTGCGGTCAAGCCGGTGGCATTACGCATGGTGTGGCAGGTTCATCAGGCCGTGAACATACCCATCTTGGGAATGGGCGGTATCTGCACTGGGCTTGATGCGATAGAATTCATACTTGCCGGCGCAAGCGCAGTGGCGGTGGGTACAGCGAACTTCATGAACCCCCAATCGGCTCTTGAAGTGGTCTCAGGGATCGAGTCGTTCTGCGCCAACCAAGGAGTGAAGGATATCAACGAATTGATCGGAGAGTTGAATTGTTAGATTTCACAGCTATCCCCGAACGCGAGCGTATCATCGTAGCGCTTGACTGCAGTGGGGAAGAGGCGCTTGCCATCGCGCGGTCGCTCCAAGGTAGAGCCGCGTGGTTGAAAGTAGGCATGACGCTCTATTATCAGGAAGGTCCACAGATCATCGCCAAGCTCAAGGATATGGGCTTCAATGTATTCGTCGACCTGAAGTTCCATGACATCCCTTACCAGGTCTACGGTGCGGCCACGAGCGTTGCGCGCGCAGGTGCGGATATGTTCACTCTCCACACCATCGGTGGGTTGGAGATGATGCGCTCGGCGGTGGACGGTCTTATCGAAGCAGGTCGCCCAGACGTCATCACGCTCGGTATCACCGTGCTCACTTCTATGAGCGAAGAAGACTTGGAGCTCACGGGCGTTACGCGTAGTTTGCCAGACCAAGTACGAACGCTCGCTCAGCAAGCTCAGACTGCAGGCCTTACGGGTGTGGTCGCTTCTCCGCAAGAAGCTGCGATGCTTCGCAAAGAATTAGGGCGTGAGGCTTACATCGTCACCCCTGGTGTGCGCCCTGTGGGTGCAAGCTTGGACGATCAAAGCCGCGTTGCTACTCCACGCCAAGCTTTCGATAACGGTGCTTCGCATCTGGTCATCGGTCGCCCTATCACTGCTGCCGCTGATCCTGCTGAAGCTTTCGAATCAATCGTGAAAGGACTCTAGATCTATGGAACGTGCTGAGATCATCGATCTGCTGCAGCGCATGAATGCGCTCCCAGCGGATGTCGATTCTGTTGAACCTGACGCTATCCAGATCGATAGTTTTCGTCTGGTCGAAGACCCGATCGTCACCAATCGCATCGCAGTAGAGGCGCTCCAGCAGCTTCCGCGTGACCATAAGTTCGATGTGGTGCTCGCATCCAACGAGGCATCAAAGCTCTTCGCGTATGCGCTCGCTACAGCTGCTTGGGCACGCTTTGCTTACGCGGACCTTGAGAATGGCGAAGGTCTGGCGAATGGCTACACCATCAAGAAGGGCGAGAACGTGCTCATGGTCGATGTGGTCGTGGATGAAGGCACCTCTTTGGAGGATATGGTCGACATCATCGCTGAGAACAAAGGAAAGAACGCTGGCGCGATCGCACTTGCTGCGATCGGTGATGCAGCTCCGCTTGATGAGCATTTCTACCCTGTTTTGCGCTTTTCGTAAGCGCCTTTTTCTGTTCGGTCTTCGAAGCAGGAAACAGGAGAGATTCTTTCAATAGACTATTGAAGATCGATGACCTTGTTTGAAAAAAATTCTTGATCGTTTCAGATGATATCTTGAAAAACACCTGTTCATGAATTGATTTTTAAAAATGACCGATCAGAATCTTAAATAAAAGTTTATATGGAGTTTTCCTTCATAAAAGCTATACTATTTGTACAGGAATAAGCATGCTTATTCCTGGAATACTGTACGTCTGAATAAGACAAAAGGAGAATCAAGATGCCTGTACCACAGCTTTCCCCAGAAGAGAGGCAAGCAGCTCTCGAAAAGGCGAAGATCGCTCGCGCGAAGCGCGCAGAAGTTCGAGAGAAACTGAAGCAAGGTCAGCTCACGCTCGAGCAAGTTCTTGACATGCGTGACGATCCTATCGTTGGCCGTATGAAGGTTTCTGCACTCATCGAGACCCTTCCTGGTTACGGTAAGACCAAGGCTGAAAAGGCAATGGCAGAACTCGAGATCGCAGAATCCCGTCGTCTGAAGGGTCTGGGCGAGCGCCAGAGGCAAGCACTCATCGAGCGTTTCGCTTAAGTCATGCCCCAAGGAAATCTCTTCGTTGTATCAGGGCCTTCGGGTGCTGGAAAGGGAACGCTCATCTCTCTCCTCACTCAGCGAAACCCTGATATAAAGGTTTCCATTTCTGCGACTACTCGAACTCCGCGTCCGGGCGAAGAAGATGGTGTGGACTACCATTTTCTTTCCGAAGAATCGTTCAAGAACATCCTTGCAGAGGATGGCTTTCTTGAGCATGCGCTCGTACACGGAAAATACTATGGAACGATCAAGCGTTACGTCGATGAAGCTATCGCTCGTGGCGAGCAGGTCATTCTGGAAATTGATGTCCAAGGTGCGCGACAGGTTAAGCAGATAATGCCTGACGCGCATCTTATTTTTATCGAACCTCCTTCGCTCGAGGAATTGGAGCGAAGGCTTCGCGGTCGCAATACGGAGACCGAAGAGCAGATAAATAAGCGTCTCGACACTGCTTTGCTGGAGCTTTCGGCAAAAAAGGAGTATGATGTTCAGCTGGTAAATGAAGATGTCGAAGCTGCTTATGAGCAGCTCGTGGCATATATTGAAAGCTGCAACGATCAATAAAGGATTCTTATGAGTATCATTGAACCGAAAATCGATGTTCTGTTGAACGAAACCGACAACGACCGTTTCTTGCTGTGTGCTGTCGCATCGAAGCGCGCACAGGATATCAACGAGATGATGCGTGGCCAGCGCAATCGCGCGATCCAGCTTCAGACGGCCGTGGATATCGCACGTGCAGCGAATCGTCGTCCTCTTTCTCTCGCTTTCGACGAGATCGCCAGTGGCGATGTCTCATATACTGAAGATTCGATCGAACCACAGAACTAACGATCTTCCTCTTCTAGATCTTGAGCTTGGGTCAGGGCGTTGTGCTTTGCCCAAGCTTTTTCTTTGTCCGCAGTCATTCGCATCCTAAGGAGCACCATGGCACTTCAGCGTGTATGCCTTGTTCATTATCACGAGATCGGCCTCAAGGGTAAGAATCGCGCCCATTTCGAAAAACAGCTCGTTACCAATATCAAGGCAGTATTAGGCGATGCTCCTATTGCGCGTATTCAGCGCATATCGGGTCGCATCTGCTTGTTCGAAGATGTTGAAGCAACATATGAGCAGTCGTGCGAGCTCGTAGACCTGGTCGCTGGTATCCCTGGAGTGGCGCGCGTTTCGTGCGGTTATCGCTGCGAGCAGGATCTTGAAGTGATGTACGATACCGCCATCCAGGCGCTTTCGGATGTTCCGCATTTCGAGACGTTCAAGGTTCAGGCGCGTCGCAATCATACCGATTTCGAGATCGATTCGATGCAGCTCAATCAGCTGGTCGGAGCGGCGCTCTGTCGCGCATTCCAAGATAAGAAAGTGCTGATGAAGAATCCCGATGTTGAAGTCCGCGTCGAGGTGATCCAGGGACACTGCTATATCTATGCGCATAGCGTTGTGGGCGTGGGAGGTTTACCTGTTGGCACTGCAGGCAAGGTAGTGTCGCTCATGTCCTCAGGCATCGATTCGCCAGTGGCTACCTGGCGTATCGCGCGTCGTGGTGCTATTCCTATCGGAGTGCATTTCTCGGGGCGCCCTGAAACGCTCGATACCAGCGAATTCTTGGTCGATGATATCGCTCATGTGCTCGAGCGCACGGGGTGTTTCGCGCGCTTATACATAGCTCCTATCGGTGAATATCAGCGCCGGATCGCTGAAGAGGCTCCAGCATCTCTGCGCATCGTGCTCTATCGTCGTTTCATGTACAGGATCGCTCAGCGTGTAGCGGAATTCGAGGGGGCAAAAGCGCTCGTCACAGGGGAGAGCTTAGGTCAGGTCGCATCGCAGACGCTCGACAACATCCTGTGCACCAATGCAGCGGTCACGCTCCCTGTTCTTCGTCCGCTCATCGGTTCTGACAAGGTCGAGATCATTGAAGAGGCTGAAGCGATCGGCACCTTCGAGATATCCTCTCAAGACGCTCCTGATTGCTGCACGCTCTACATGCCACGCAATCCTGAGACCCATGCGAAATTACCCGTGGTCATGAAGGCGGAAGAAGGGCTTCCGATCGATGCGTGGATCGACGAGGTGATGGATTGCCTTGAGGTACACGACTATCGCTGCCCATCCTATCGGCCGCCCAAGACCGTGGACTAGCGCCCCTCTTCGTGGCTTACCTGCATGCCGGGATGTCAGATTTTCATCAGATCGAGTTCAGATAAAGTTCAAATTTAATTGAGATGAACCTCCTATGCTTTGATGCAAGGAGGTTGTGCCATGTCTTTTGTCGACGATGTCGATAGTCTCAAATCTAAACTGCACCTGCAGGATATTCCGGTCCCGCTCCGTGTTGGCCTTGCTCTTCTTGGCGCAGTACTCCTTTTCGTCCTATTCCAAGGGCTCTGGCAGCTTTGTACTGGCGACACGCACCTCATCGACGGTTCTGCTCAGAGCTCTTGGGAAAATGATCCTGATGATGGCTTGACCATCTCATCTCATGATGAACAGGTTGATGACCAGAATGATGCTGATGCTGATCCGGTGACCATTTCAGTGCACATCGTGGGGGCAGTGAAGAATCCTGGTCTGTATGAAGTTGCTCAAGGGAGCCGCATCCAGGAAGCGGTGGCTGCTGCTGGCGGTATGACCAGCGATGCCGTTGAGGGAAGCGTGAACCTAGCGCGCGTGATCCAGGATGGAGAGCAGATAGTGGTCGCCTCGAAGAATGACGTGACCTCTTCGACATCAGGAAGCGCTTCGAGTGCAAGCGCTGTCAGCACCGCGAACGCTTCGAGTGGCCAGACGTTGGTGAATATCAATACTGCTGATGCTGCTACGCTCACGACGCTCTCTGGTATCGGGGAATCAACCGCACAGAAGATCATCGCTGATCGCGAGAAGAATGGGCCGTTCAAGAGCAAGAAGGACATCATACGCGTTTCTGGTATCGGGGATAAGAAATATGAAGCCATAAAAGACTCGATCACGGTCTAGATCGTGGAGCGTAGACATCAGGAGAAGGCGGTCTTTCACGCAAGTCGTCCATCCATTCCTATACCATGCGCGATTGCCTTGGCTTGCCTGGTGGGCGTAGCTGCAAGCTCGATCTTGGTGGGGGTTGTTGAGCGAGATCAGATAGGGGTCTTGGCGCTAACCTGTCTGTCTGTTGCCCTGATCGCTGCGTTAGGCATCGTGCTTTGGCGCGGCTATTTGGTGTATTGGATAGTGCTGTTCCTCATCGTTGGCGTGGCGCTTGGTGTACTTCAGGTTGCACTGTTCGAGCAGGTTCGTAGTGAAGCTGATGACGCTTCCCAACGCTATAGCTTTACGCTCACGGAAGACTCGAAGTCAACGACATACGGTTCACAGGTTCGTGCGACCATCGACGAGGGCTCCTTTTCAGGCAGGCAGGTGCTCCTATTCCTTTCAGGATCTGACCGCCTCTATGTGGGCGATGTGCTCATAGGGGATGCACAGCTTTCTGTGCCAGAAGATGAATATCTTAGCTATTATGACCAACGTGGTCTTGCCTTTTCGGTGAATCTGAAAGAATACGAACGGCACAGCAATAGCTCGCTCCTTGGGCCGCTCTATAGCCTTCGCTCTCAGCTTTTGGATATCGTTGGTACGGGAACAGAAGAACAGACATTGTTGCGAGCCATCATGCTAGGGGAGAGACGCGACCTTTTTGATGCGAGTTTCTATCGCGATATCAAAGTGGTGGGTCTTGCTCATCTGGTGGCTGTGTCTGGGGCTCATCTGGTCATCGTAACTGGTTTCGTTGCTTTGATCTTAAGGCGACTGCGCCTTCCAGCGAAGGCCATGGTCGCTATCCAGACGCTCTTCTTGCTCCTCTACCTGGTCTTGGTCGGCTTCCCCGTTTCGTGCGTGCGAGCTGCCATCATGAGTGGCGTGACCCTTTTCGCGCTCGTGGTGCGTAGACGCTCTTCCTCTCTCACCGCGCTTGGGATAACAACATTGTTGATGACGGCGTTCGACCCCTCGGTGGTCTATCAGCTTTCGTTCCAGCTTTCTGTGTCATCCACCTTCGGTATCGTTCTATTCATGCCGCTCATCAACGAATGGATCGCTACGATCGCATCTTGGATGCCAACATTCATACGAGAAACTACTGCCATGACCCTTTCTGCGCTCATGTTCTCATTGCCGATAAGTGCAGCGCAATTCTCCACTATTCCTGTTATCTCTCCGATTGCGAACTTGGTCGCAACCCCTTATTTGACCGTGTTGTTGATGATGGGTTTCATAGGCTTGGCTGTTCATTGCTTCGCCCCCTTCGTCATGCAGGTGCTCCAGTGGGCAACGAGCGGGCTCATCTCAGTGATCTCGGTACTTTCTTCACCCCCAGGGGCTTCGGTGCCGGTTTCGACTTCGCTCGAATTCACGCTACCTCTCGCTGCGGCAGGAGGAGTTATCTTGTGGCTGTGGTGGCCCCAGCCAAAACGACCAGCTCAAGCCTGGCAAGAGCAAGGATGTAGGGGCAAAGGACGCAGAATGCGAAGATGCTTCGCGATCATTGCTGGATGCTTGCTGCTGCTTGTCGTGGTCGTAGGGGTGCGAGCTGCCCCATCAGGGGATCGGATCGTCATGCTCAATGTAGGGCAGGGCGATAGTTTCGCTTTGATGAGCGAAGGGAAGACGGTATTGGTCGACACGGGCAACGACCCAACGATGCTCTATGCCGCGCTGGCGCGCAATCATATCTCTCAGCTTGACGCGGTGATCATAACGCATCCCGATGACGACCATTGCGGTTGTCTGACGGATCTGGTCGGCGTAGTAGCGGTGAAGCAGGTCGTGATAGCTGAAGGGCTCGATGATGTTGAAGATAAGAAGACCGCGAACTTCCTTGCGGACGCGCATAAGGTCGTTGGCGATGATGGGGTCATCGAGGTGAATACGGGAGATCAGATCAGGTTCGGTCATTTCTTGCTCGATATCGTTGCCCCCAAGACCGTTACGCATGATGGCGGCAATGAGGACAGCATTTGCTTCTATGCCAGGCTCGATTGCGATCAGGATGGTGCAGAGGATTGGTCTGCTTTCTTTTGCGGTGATGCGGAAGCAGAAGTGCTTGAGGATCTTGGGAGCGACGGTTTGCTCGAGCCGGTCGATATCTATAAGGTCGGTCATCATGGTTCTCGCAAGGCTCTCGATGATGAAGTGGCTGCTATCCTGCATCCGAAGGTCTCGCTCATTGGGGTGGGAAAGAATTCATATGGGCATCCTACCCAAGAAACTCTCGATAGGTTGATGGCGGTAGGTTCTCAATATTATCGATCGGATCTTTGTGGTGATGTGACCTGCTGCTTTGATGTTGATACGCTCGAGCTTTCTACGGAGCGGCACGAAGGGTAGTGCGTTACAATATCCTTATGGCGACAAAGAACGAAAACCAACTGCTCCCTGTCTATCTCATCAGCGGCGAAGATGAGCTCAAGCGCGAGACCGTGATCAAACGGTTGCGCAAGCGCGTTGCTAGTTTTGGTGAACTTTCGTTCAACTCGGACGTGTTCAATGGGGAAAAGGCTACTGGCGAAGAGATCGTAGCTGCCGCCAACACCTTGCCATTTGCGAGCGAGGTCCGCCTCGTGCAGGTGGATAATGTCGAGAAGCTTCGCAAAGCAGATATGGAGCTGATCGTTTCTTATTTGGCGCAGCCTTCGCAGACCACCGTCTTGGCCCTAGTGGCGCAGAAGCTCGCTAAGAATTCGCGACTCTATAAAGCGGTCGGAGCTTTTGGCAAGACCGCGTATATCGACTGCGCTCCGTTTCAGACGAAGGATCTGAATGCCGCAGTACGTTCCATGGCCATCACCCATGGCGTCACCTTCACGGAAGGCGCCGCTGCATCGCTCATCGACCTGGTGGGGACCAATACCGTCTCGCTCGATAACGAGATCAAGAAGCTCGCACTCGCTCATCGTGGCGATGATCCGGTCAATCAGAATGAGGTCATCGCGTTGGTGGCGCATACGGCAGAGATCAAGCCTTGGGAATTCCTCGATGCGTTCGGTATGAAGAATCTTTCACGCTGCATCTATCTTTATAACCGTATGGAGAAGACCTCTCCTTATCAGTTGATCGCGCTTTGTGTTTCACGTGTGCGCGATCTTATCAGCGTGAAGGCATTGAACGCACGCGGCGGGGTGGATGTGGCCAGTGTGATGAAGATGCCTCCATGGCGTCTTAAGACTTTGAACAAGCAGGCTCAGCGTTGGAGGATGGGTCAATTGATCGCAGCGCTGAAAAAAGCCCAAGGATCCGAACGCGCCATGAAGAGCGGTACGGACCCTCGGGCTGAATACCTTGATTGGCTCATAACCGTGCTTGGAAACTGATCCAAGCACTTCGCATTTACATTGTCTGTGCTTGAACGCAGGTGATAGCGATAACGCCGACCACGTCTTCGGCAGAACAACCACGAGACAGATCGTTCACCGGAGCAGCGAGACCCTGGAGAACAGGACCATATGCCTTGGCATTGCCCAAGCGCTGGACCAGCTTGTATCCGATGTTCGCAGCATCCAGGTCGGGGAATATGAGCACGTTAGCCTTGCCAGCAACCTGAGAGTTCGGAGCCTTGGAAGCGCCCAGTTCAGGGACGATCGCGGCATCGAGCTGAAGTTCGCCGTCAGCGATGATGTCAGGATAATTCTCGCGGATGTACTCTACTGCTTTCACGACCTTGTCAGCGTCATCGTTCTTCGCACTGCCATGAGAAGAGTGGGAGAGCAGTGCGATGCGCGGCTCTCCGCCGATGAGACGCTTGAAGGACTTGTCGGTCTGGTTCGCGATGTGTGCGAGCTTTTCGCTGGTCGGCTGGATCTCAAGAGCGCAGTCAGCGAAGAGGAACAGACCATTCTCGCCCAGATCGATATTAGGGGTGTCCATGATGAAGAAGGAGCTGACCATGGGTTCACCCGGTGCGGTCTTGATGATCTTCAGTGAAGGCGAAAGGATCTTCACGGTAGCGTGGCAAGCGCCACCGACCAGGCCATCTGCCAGACCGCTCTTGATCATCAGCACAGCGAAATGGATCGGGTCCTTCACAAGCTCCTGAGCCTCTTCGGGGGTCATGCCTTTGGCTTTGCGCAGTTCGTAGAGCAGCTCAGCGAATTCACCCGCTTTATCGGACTTCAAAGGATCGATGATGGTCGCACCGTCCAGGTTGTAACCCTTTGATGCGATCTCTGCTTCATCGCCGATGATGATGAGGTTTGCGATGTCTTGCGCAAGGACTTCCTGCGCTGCCTCGAGAATGCGCTCGTCGTTGCCTTCGGGCAAGACGATGGTCTTCTTGTCGGCCTTAGCGCGCTCGATCAGGGAGTCAATGAACGAAGCCATAAATGATCCTTTCGTAAGTTTTTCTGATTGAATCATGATAGCAACCGATACCATGCGATTTGAGATAATAATGGACACTCGGTAGAATTAACCGTATCAAAGTAGGATTCCGTAAGGACGAACTGAGAAAGTTCTTAGATGAAGATAATCACCTTTGCTGTTCCGTGTTTCAACTCGGCAGACTATATGGAAAAGTGCGTGTATTCTCTGTTGCCGCTCGGTGACGATATCGAGATCGTGCTGGTGGATGATGGGTCCACGAAAGATGATACGGCCGAGATCTGCGACCGCTTGGTCGCTGAGCATCCGGGGGTCATTCGCGCGATCCATCAGGAGAATGCAGGTCATGGCGGCGCGGTGAATGCCGGCCTTGAAGCCGCTGAAGGTCTGTATTTCAAAGTGGTCGATTCTGACGATTGGCTCGATGACGAAGCCATGGCCACTATCATGGCATTCATTTGTTCGCAACGATCGGTCGCTGAGCCGGTCGATCTGGTCATCTCGAATTACGTGTATGAAAAGGTGTACGAAGGCAAGAGCATTTCGATGGGGTATCGCAATGTGTTCCCTGAAAATGAGGTGTTCACATGGGACGACATCGGCCACTTCCACCTGTCGCAGTATCTGCTCATGCATTCGGTCATCTACCGTACTGAGCTCCTGCGCAATATCGGGCTCAAGTTGCCTCATCACTGCTTCTATGTTGACAATATCTTCGTCTATGTACCGCTCGCTCAAGTCAAGAGCATGGTGTATTTCGATGTTGATGCATACCGCTACTTCATCGGGCGTGAAGACCAGTCGGTCAATGAAAAGGTCATGTTGTCGCGCATCGATCAGCAGTTACGCATCACGAAGGTGATGATCGATGCGGTCGATCTTGATACGATCGAGAACAAGAAGCTGCAGCATTATCTCTACAACTATCTTTCGATGATGATGTGCATCTGTACGGTGTTCTTGCGTATGGAAGACACGCCAGAAAACGAACGTAAGCGTAGAGAGATCTGGGAATATCTGCGTGAAGCCAATCCTCATTCTTACAAGCAGCTGCGCAAGACCTTCTTGAACATGACCACGAATCTGCCTACTGCGCTCGGCCGTCATGTTGCACTACGTGGTTATCGCGTTGCGCAGCGTATCTTCAAGTTCAACTAAGGGGTTGTTCCGCAAGCAAAAGGCTTGGGGACGGGTTCAATTTTGTCCGGGACAAAATGGGGACAGGTTCAATTTTATCGATCCAGATAGTCGCCAGGATTCTTGGATGAACTATTGGTAGTTTGCTTGAGCGAGGTGAATTCGTGGCCGAATTGGAGGGATCTTTCTCCGAACTTGTCTGCGATCAGATCGCGCGCATCGAGCAGTGCTGCTTTCTTCTCGGGTTCTGTGAGAAGGGGAGAGGTAGGCTGTTGCTCATCGACCAGACCGAAGAGCTGTTCTTGGACCGCCTCTGGATCGAATCCGCTCACACCCACACCCACAAGACGCACTAACACGCCTGGGCTCCAGATCTCGTCGAGCATGTCGTAGAGCTGCGGAAGCCAGACCAGCTCATTGGTGCCTAGGTTGGCGATCTTGCGCTGGCAGGTACGGATCTTCAGATTCTCGTAGCGGATCTTCAGATGGAGCGTTGTTCCTTCAAGCCCTTTCTTGCGGAGACGGCGACCGACCTTGTGAGCCATAGTTGCGATAAGGGCTTCGATATCGTGACGCGTATCAACACTTTCAGCCACGCTGATCTCGTTGGATACCGACTTCACGGGCTCGGGCTCATCGCGCAATGCGCTGTCGATGCCGAGCGCTCGATTGCGCATCATGGTGGCGTTCTTGCCGAAGACCTTCTTCAGGACAGCCTGGTCTGCTTCGGCGACCTCTTGCAAGGTGCGAATGCCGTATTCTTTCAGCTGCTTTTGCGCTACAGGGCCGATGCCGCTCATTACCTTGGTAGGCAGCGGGAAGAGAAATTCGCGCTCATGACCAGGGTATACAACAGTAAGTCCATGAGGCTTGTCTTGATCTGAAGCTATCTTGCTCACGGGCTTTGAAGTCCCAAGCCCGATGGAGCAGGTCACTCCAAGAGCATCGATGTCGCACTGTATTTGCTGAGCAACGATCACGGGATGCGTGCGGTTCACGCGTGTAGGGCTGACGTCAAGGAATGCTTCATCGATGCTCACTTGTATAAGATGAGGCGAATATCCAAGGAGGATCTCCATGACCTTCTGCGACATCTCCTTATAGCGGTCATGTCGGCCGTGCGTCCAGATGGCATCGGGGCATAGGCGGGCTGCCGTGCTCGAGGGCATGGCTGAATGCACGCCGAACTTGCGCGCTTCGTATGATGCCGTGGAAACCACGCCTCGTTTGGTTGGGTCTCCACCTACGATAACAGGCTTGCCTCGCCAGTCGGGATGATCGAGCTGCTCGACCGATGCGAAGAACGCATCAAGGTCAACGAGCAGGATCGCAGGCCCGTTCCACTCGGGCAATGCTTCTTGATCTGTCGACGAAAAATTTCCCATAAAGTCAGTCTAGCATGCTCGAAAGATTCAGGATTTGTGTTAGGGTATATGTCCCGCATTCAAGATAAGAGAGTTTGGTGCATGCCAAGTTTTAACGTTTTGACAGATGCTCTAAGGGGCAATGATCGCGCTTCGAACGAAGACGCGACGCTTCCTTATGACATTCGTGCCGAGATCGACTGGCTCGATTTCTCATGCACAGCAAATCCTCTCGGTACGCCTGAGCGCATCAAGAACGCTATCGCGAATGCCATCGCTGAAGGCGCTATGACCTTCACTCCCGATCAAGCTGGGGTCCACCTGAGCAATAACCTCGCACGCTATTACGAGATCTCTCCTGAGTGCTTTTTGGTAGGTACGAGCCCATCGGCGCTCATCGCTGATATCGCGCAAGCCTATCGTCCTTGTAACGTTGGTATCCCAACTCCTGCGCCGACCGAATATTATTTGGCAGTGGCTAACGTGGGGCACAATCCCGTGAAGCTGCTGAATTCGTATTCGCTCTCTGCTGTTGAACCGCAAGTTGCGATTCAGAACGGTGTGCGCTTCGAAGCTGCTGTGCTCGGCAATCCAAGCTTTCCTTGCGCGCGCCTGCTCACTGAACGTACGCTCGAGCGTTACGTCGAACACTGCAATTGGGTGATCATCGACGAGAGCAGCATCACGCTCACCATGGGTGGAGACTCTTACACGTCATTCGCTTACAAGCATGAGAATGTGCTGGTGATCCGCAATCTTTCCGAAGAGCTCGGTATGCCTGGTATTCCAGTGAGCTATGCCATCGGTCATCCAGAGACCATCAAGCTCATTCGCCAATTCTGTGACGGAACCTCTATCGGCATGTTCCATGAGATCGTAGCGCGCGAGCTTCCGAATCTTTCCGATTATCAGGACCGTACCAACGAATTGATCGACAAAGAGATCCCTTGGGTCCAGTGCATGCTCAGTCTTATCCCGGGAATTCGCGTATTTCCCTCTGAGGCGAATTTCGTCATGTGTGCTCTTGAAGAGCGTTCAGCGCGCGATTTTGGCATCACTGATGCGTCTGATCTGGTCGTTCGTCTTCAGACTGCTGGTTTTGCCCTGCGTGACCTTACAGGCATCCCAGGAATCGAGGCGAATCGTTATTTCCTCGTGTGCATCCGCTCTCATGAAGAGAACGAAAAGCTCATCTCTACGTTGCGTAACATCATCGTCGAGCGTCCCTATTAACAACTTCTGCGCAAGCAGCAGGGATCTAGGGGCGGAGTCGTAGAGCTACTCCGAGTACCAACTAAAAGACAAAAGAAACCCCACGAGAGCCCTTTCGTGTATGGATGCATGAGGCTGTGCAGCTTGTGAGCTCGAAAGGCGAGCAGCGAAATGGGCAAGTCCGAAACCTCGCCTGCGTTATCGTTGCAAGTTGCGGGATGCACCCGCGACCGGTCATCGATGCGAACCCAGGAAGAAGAGAGCGAGCGTACCAGGGCCTGAATGGGCGCCGATCACTGGGTCAACGTAATTGATGATGAACTCTTGCGGTCCATATTCTTTTTCGATCATCTCTTTGAGCGTAAGCGCGTCATCGAAGCAATCGCCATGCGAAATAGCGAGCACCTGGTCAGAGAGGGGAGAGAGATGTGTCTCCTTCAAATGGTCGAAGAGGTGCTGGATGCTCTTCTTGCGTCCACGGGTCTTCTCGACCGGGATCAAGCGACCTTCATCGTCCACATGCAAGACGGGTTTGATGTTCAGAAGACTGCCTGCGAAAGCAGCAGTGCGCGAGACGCGGCCACCGCGATAGAGGAACATAAGATCGTCCACCGTGAACCAATGGCACATGTGCAGCAGATTGTCGCGCACCCATTGAGCGGTCTGGTCAAGGCTCTTGCCATCTTGCTGCATCTTGGCAGCGTAGTAGACGAGTAAGCCTTCACCGAGCGATGCGGCTAAGGTGTCGATAGCGACGAAGTTGCGTCCTGGATATTCCTTGACCAGCTCATTGCCCATCAATTCGATGGCTTGGAACGTACCTGAAAGCGCGCTCGAGAATCCTAGGTAGAGCACGTCTTCTCCTGCAGCGAAAATAGCTTCGAGCTCCTTCTTCGCATCATCGAGATTTGGCAGTGAAGTAGTGAAGACCTTCCCATCACGCATCTGCGTGTAAAACTGCTGCAGGTCGGTGACCTGGCCCTTCAAATAGCTTTGGTGTTGTTGGTCATCGACCATGAAGATGAGCGGGAAGACCGTAAGATCCAGTTCATTGATGATAACTTCGGGAAGATTGCAGCATGAATCGGTGACAACCTTGAAAGCCATAGGAAACCCCTTCTGTTCCGCAAAACGATGCGCAGCAAGACCACCGTGTGGCAATACCCTTCGTTTCGCCATGTTATCTCGCCTAATACATGAACCATTATAGTAGTTTTGTGCAGGGATACGCGTTATAATCAGATGGTTTATCTCACGAAGAATCATGTACGAAAAATTGTAGAAAGGTCATGTCGTGACAAACAGTTACAAAGACACCATGAATCTGCCCGAAACCGACTTTCCGATGCGCGGCAATCTTCCTAAGAATGAGCCGAAGCGTCTTGAGTTTTGGAACGACATTGACATTTACCATAAGGTGCTCGAAAAGAACAAGGATGGGCGTCCGTTCGTCCTGCACGATGGCCCCCCTTATGCCAATGGTCCTATCCATCTTGGTCATGCCTTCAATAAGATCTTGAAGGATTTCGTGGTGAAATCTCATGCTCAGCGTGGCTATTTCACGCCGTATGTTCCTGGTTGGGACTGCCATGGTCAGCCGATCGAGCATATGGTCGAGGTAACGCTCGGACCCGAGAAGATGGCAAAGATCGACCAGCCTACGTTGCGTCGCTTGTGCCGTGAATGGGCCGAGAAGTACGTGAACATCCAGCGCGAAGGCTTCAAGCGCTTAGGCGTGAACGCTGACTGGGATCATCCGTATCTCACTTTCACTCACGATTACGAAGCGGGCAATGTCGAGATCTTCAAGGATATGTATCTGAATGGTTCGGTCTATCGCGGCCGCAAGCCCATCCACTGGTGCAAGCATTGCCACACGGCGCTCGCTGAAGCAGAGATCGAATATAGCGATGAGGTCTCACCTTCGATCTTCGTGAACTTCAAGCTCGATACCGTACCTCCCGCTTTCGAAGCGGCAGGGGTGAGCGATCCGGCTTATGTGCTTATTTGGACCACCACACCTTGGACACTGCCAGCTAATGCTGCAGTATGTTTGGCTCCCGAAGCTGACTATGTGATGGTGCGCACTCCTGAATTCACCACCATCTTGGCTTATGACCTGCTTGAAGACGTTGCCCAGACTGCTGGCTGGGAAAGCTACGAGCTCGTGCGCGATGCGAGCGGTGAAGTTGTTACCGTAAAGGGCAAGGATCTTTGCGGTATCACCTATACCTGTCCGATCCGTCAGGACCTCAAGGGCATGATCATCTACGGCGATCATGTCACGCTCGATTCTGGTACGGGCGCGGTCCATACTGCTCCTGGACATGGCCAGGAAGACTACTTGGTGGGTCTTGAGTTCGGTATCCCCATCCTCATGCCGGTGGACGACAACGGCGTGCTCACCGATGAAGCTGGTCCTTTTGCAGGTCTCGATGTCGATGAAGCGAATCCGAAGATCATCGAGTGGCTCAAAGAACAGGGCGTGCTCGTCGCGCATGTCGACATCACGCATAGTTATCCTCATTGCTGGCGTTGTCATCAGCCGGTCATCTTCCGCGCCACCGATCAATGGTTCGTGTCGATGGATAAGAACGACCTGCGCAAAGACGCCTTGAAGGCCATTGATGAAGACGTTCAGTGGGTGCCTGAATGGGCGAAGAATCGCATCGGTTCGATGGTGGCTGATCGCCCCGACTGGTGCATCTCGCGTCAGCGTTCTTGGGGTGTGCCGATCCCGGTGTTCAAGTGTGCGAAGTGCGGAAACACGGTAGCAACGGCAGAGACATTCGATGCGGTCATCAAGCTCTTCGAAGAGAAGGGTTCTGATGCGTGGTTCACTGAAAGCCCGGCTGAATACTTGCCAGCGGGCACTGCTTGCGAAGTCTGTGGCTGCACCGAGCTCATCCCTGAATCTGACATCTTGGATGTGTGGTGGGAAAGCGGCGTGTCGCATACTTCGGTATGCAAGAAGCGCCCAGGCCTGCACTTCCCAGCTGATATGTATCTGGAAGGCTCTGACCAGCATCGAGGCTGGTTCCAGTCTTCGCTGCTCACTTCCATTGGTGCCTATGATAAGGCTCCGTACAAGTCGGTCATGCATTGCGGCTTCACGGTGGACGAGAATGGCCACAAGATGTCCAAGTCGCTCGGTAACGGTATCGATCCAGCCGAGGTCATGGATAAGTACGGCGCTGATGTATTGCGTCTGTGGGTCGCGAGCGTGGATTATTCGCAGGATGTGAGCATCTCTGAAGAGATCTTGAAGCGCACGTCTGATACGTATCGTCGTTTCCGCAATACGTTCCGTTTCTTGCTCGGCGTTCTGAATGATTTTTCCAACGATGACGCAGTGGTCGAGTGGGATCAACTCGAACCGCTCGATCAGTGGGCGCTCGTGCGCCTTGCTCGTTTGCTCGAAGAAGTGAACGAGGCATATGATAACTACAAGTTCCACCACGTCTATCGCCTTATCTACGATTATGTGGTGGGTGATCTTTCTGCGGTCTATCTCGATGCGCTCAAGGATCGTCTTTATTCTGATGCGCCCGATGCACGTAGTCGCCGAAGTGCGCAGACCGTCATCTCGAACATCCTCGAGGTGCTCGTGCGTTTGCTCACGCCCATCATGAGCTTCACGACCGAAGAGGTCTGGCAGGACTATCCTGAAGGGCTGAAGACCGACAAGCGCCCCATCAGCGTTCAACTTGCTGGCTGGCCTGAACGTGGAGACTTCTTGCCGCTCATTCCTGAAGGCGAGGATCAGCGTATCGCTGAGCGCTTTGCGACCGTGCTCGAATTCCGTGATGAGGTGACCAAAGCGCTCGAGGAAAAGCGTGAAGCGAAGGAGATCACCAAGAGTCAGAAAGCCTTCATCTCTGCTACGGTCCCACAGGCTATGTATGATGTGCTCACTGATTTCGATCCAGCGTTCTTCGAGGAATTGCTCATCGTCAGCGGGGTTAAGTTGACGCGCGGTGATGAACTGAAGATCGATGTGAGCCTTTCTGATCTTGATAAGTGCCCGCGTTGCTGGAATTTCCGCGTATTGGGTACCGATCCAAAGCATCCCGATGTGTGCGAGCGTTGCGCCATCGCGCTCGATGCGGTGGAGTAGGCTGTTGTCACACGACAAAGACGAACCGAAGACCCGTCGAGCACTACGAAATCGCATCGCATTTTGCGTGATCGTGGTGCTGTGGGTCTTTTTCGATCGCGTAACGAAGATCTGGTTCGAGGGACGGCCTGCGGGTGCGTCTGCTATCGATGTGGGCGGTATCGTCGAGTTGAAGCTTGCGCATAACTTCGGCGCTGCTTGGAGCTCCTTCTCGGGCATGACCATGGGGCTCATCGTAGTCACGTTCATCTTGTGCATCGTGATCGTAACGTATGCCCTTATGGTGTCAAAGGCGGCTTCGATGCTGGAAATGGTGGGTTTAGCGCTCGTGTTCGCGGGTGGCGTAGGCAACCTGATCGACCGCATGGTGAACGGGTATGTGATCGATTTCATCTCGCCGCTGTTCATTGATTTCCCCACATTCAACATCGCAGATACGGGGATCACCTGCGGTATCGTATGCGTGATCATAGCGCTTGGTAGGCGCTATCTTTCAGCGAGCAAGCAAGCGAAGACGAACGAGGAAGCGTAAGGGAAGGAGCGTTCATGGCGCGGAGTTTATCGAATACGGTCAGCGATCTGTATGAGGGCATGCGTCTGGACTCGTACCTGTTCGAGGCGGGGCTTTACCCCACGCGTAGCAAAGCGGTGAAGCAGATCGAAGCGGGTAAGGTCTTTCTGAATGGTAAGGAGCCAACGAAGAAGTCGCTGGTCAGCGCTGGTGATCATATCGTCTATGAAGAGCTGATCGAAGACGATCGTATCTATGTAGCACCTGAGCCCATTCCGCTCGAGGTGTTCTATGAAGATGATGACCTGCTCGTTATCAACAAACAACCAGGCCTTATCTGTCATCCTTCGCCCGGACATGATTCAGGGACGCTCTCCAATGCGCTCGTGCACCATTATGGCCGTGAGAATCTAGCTCATATCCAAGGTGACGATCGTCCAGGTATCGTGCATCGTCTGGATGGTGATACTAGCGGACTTATGCTCTGCGCGAAGAATGACGAAGTGGGACTCATCTTGCAGGACGAGATCCGTTGCCGCAATGTGGATCGTAAGTACCTGTGTTTGGTGCATGGTAATATCGCAAGCGATACAGGGCTTATCGATGCGCCGATCTTTCGAAGTGACAAGAATCGTTTGCGCATGCAGGTTTCCGACAAACCACAGGCGCGTTCTTCTGTGACCACTTTCAATGTGCTCGAGCGCTTTTCAGCAGGTCAGAAGGACAATGGCTTTACGCTGATCGAGTGCAAGCTCTATTCGGGGCGAACCCATCAGATCCGCGTTCATATGGAATATATCAAACACTGGGTGGTGGGCGACCAAACCTATGGAACTCCAGGTAAGAGCGATAACTTGGGGCTCACGCGTCAATTCTTGCATTCGTATTTCATCGATTTCCAGCATCCGCGCATCGATGACGAACTCAGCTTCATGGCACCGCTGCCTGACGACCTGGTCGAAGCACTTGCCAAGCTCGATGATAGACGCATTGGATTGACCGAGCGCGGTAGGGAAGTACTGATCGATTACCAAGAGAACTGCGGCATCACCAACGAGATCGAGACCTTCACGCGCGTTTAAGTGCGCCCTTAGGATTTGCCCCCAACTTCGCTTGACACGGTCATGTTATGGAAGCGTTCATGCATCCATTCATCGGGGAACCATTCATCAAGATAG
This sequence comes from Anaerotardibacter muris, assembly GCF_943192915.1. Taxonomy (GTDB): domain Bacteria; phylum Actinomycetota; class Coriobacteriia; order Coriobacteriales; family Eggerthellaceae; genus Anaerotardibacter; species Anaerotardibacter muris. The sequence continues at coordinate 187,132 of NZ_CALPCD010000003.1, read as the reverse complement.
ATGTCGATGATGGTCGCTGGAGGGATGTTCTCCGCGCGTTGTCCTTCACGATGAAGGGCTAGTATGGTCATCACGATATTGAGCGTCATGAACACGATCATTGCTGCCGATACGATTCGAACGATGATGTTCTTGAAGTTGATGCGTTTGAAGATAGCCTTGATCCACGGCATGATGATGCGTACCCACACCAAACCGAGCGTCCCCCACATCACACCGAACAGGAAATTGGTGCGTCCATCGATGGAGCCGAATGTATTGGAGTAATCCCAGGCGATAGCATGGAAGAAACTCTCCATCATCAGGCTTGCGAGGTATTCCATAGTGGAACCGAGCAGCATCGCTATGAGGAAGATGATGATGTTGTGCGTGTAATAGAACCGATTCAGGAAGAGCGTCAGCACTACCGCACCTACGCCATAGATGGAGGAAAACGGGCCCCAAACCAGGCCAGCGCGGCTTTCCCATTCATGGTAGACGATCAGATGGAATACATCTTCGATGATCAGGCCTAAGAAGCAACCGACTACGAAGATCCAGAAGAGCTTCACGAAGGTCAGATTCAGATAGCGCGGCGACACCATCGATGAGACAGCATGAGTTACTTGCTTTACGGGATGCTGCTCTTCCATGTCGCCTCCTTTACCCTTCGTCAAGCCGATAACGGCTGGTGATGATGGATTGTTTTGACCGATCGCACACGCGGTGCATCTTTGTCATACAATAACAAAGATGCAACGGAACAAGGAGAAGAATATGACTTCCGAACAACAGAAAACCGTCCTCGTTGGTATCAGCGGATGCATCGCTGCTTACAAGGCTGCTGAGATAGTTCGAGGACTGCAGAAAGCGGGCGTGCGCGTGAAGGTTGTCATGACCGATCATGCGACTCATTTCGTCGATCCGCTCACGTTCCGCGCGCTCACCAATGAACCTGTCGGTCTGGGGCTCTTCGATGATCCGCAGGACCCCATCCATCATATTTCTTTGGCTCAGGAGGCTGACCTGTTCCTGATCGCTCCTTGCACAGCGAACGTCATGGCGAAGGTTGCTCATGGCATCGCTGATGACCTGCTCACTACTACTGCGCTTGCTACTACAGCTCCAGTGATGATCGCTCCAGCGATGAATGTTCATATGTATAAGAACCCCATCACTCAGGACAATATCGCACGTTTGAAGAGCTTTGGTCTTGAATTCATCGAACCAGATGCTGGCTATTTGGCATGTGGGGAAGTGGGGCAAGGGCGCTTGCCTGAACCAGAAGATATCGTTGCGGCGGTGTTGCAAAAGCTTGAGGGTGCGAAGACCAGTAGTGATAGCCTTGGACGTGATCTAGCGGGAAAGCGGATCATGGTCACTGCGGGTCCTACGGTCGAAGCGATCGATCCAGTGCGCTACATCACCAATCGTTCTTCGGGCAAGTTCGGCTACGCCATCGCCGAAGCAGCAGCTCGTCGTGGCGCGCAGGTAACGCTCGTTTCGGGACCGGTAGCGCTCGCAGCTCCGCAGGGCGTTGAGGTCATTTCTGTTGAATCGGCGCGTGAGATGCTCGAAGCCGCTAAGCCTGTCTTCGAAGGGTGCGATGTGGGTATCTTCTCGGCAGCGGTGGCAGATGTGCGTCCTGCCCAGCAGCTTGATAAGAAGCTCAAGAAGGGCATCAATGATGCAGAGTTGCAGAATATCGCCCTTGTCGAGAATCCAGATGTGCTCGCAACGCTCGGTAATGCGAAACAGGGTCAGTTGGTGGTCGGCTTTGCCGCCGAGACCAATGACGTGCTCGATAATGCCCGCAAGAAGCTTACGAAGAAGAATGCAGACATGATCGTTGCGAATGAAGTGGGAAGCGAAAAGGTCTTCGGTAAGGACGACGATGAGGTTTGGCTTGTGACTGCCTCGGGCGAAGAGCATCTACCTTCTACCTCCAAGCGCGAACTTGCTGATATGATCCTCGACAAGATCGTTTCGATGGGAGCTTAGGCCTGCGATGGCGATCGATCCACAACAGCGAAAGAGCGCGGAGAGCACGCGTCAAGAAGCCCTGGATGACTCCGTCCGTATCTTTGGGCGTTCGGTCAGGAAGTCCGATCTGTTCAAGTTCTTGGGACTGATCGGATTCTTCGTCATCTGCGTTGTGGCGGTCATCTTCATGTATCCGCTGTTCAAAGATATATTCGAACCAGGCGGCGTGGATATCGTCATCGATCGCATACGCGACAAAGGGGCGTTTGGCGTTCTTATCCTTTTGGCGCTCCAATTCATTCAGGTGGTCGTTGCCTTCATTCCTGGAGAGGTCACTCAGATGGCGGCGGGCATGCTCTATGGGCCATTTTGGGGTGCTCTCATAATCTTGTTCGGATGTGCTATATCGAGCGCATTCGTCTACACCCTTGTGCACAAGTTAGGTGCACCTTTCGTGAAGGACCTGGTGCCTGAAAAGCATTTGAAGAAATTCCAGGATTTCGAGAAGACAGGTCGACTTGGGATAATCGTTTTCATCCTCTTCCTGATTCCTGGGCTTCCCAAGGATACCTTCACGTATCTAGTTCCGCTTACGGATATGAAGCTCAAGCCCTTTGTGCTGATCACTACTATTGCGCGTTCACCCGGTGTGATCCTTTCCGCTTATGCTGCTGATGGCTTGATCGAGGGTAATATCTGGACGAGCGTGATCATCTTCGCAGTGCTTATCGTGCTCGCTGTTCTTGCGCTGATCTTCAGCAACAAGATCATGGCGTTCCTTTCGCGCTATCGTAAGAAGTAATAGCGGTTGCGAGATCATACCGCAAGCAGTAAGGCTACATGGGTAGGGTCTCGGATTCATCCGTTTCGCTGTTCGCCCTTCGGGCTCATGCGCTGCACTGCCTCATGCATTTTACGGAACCCAGCTAAGCTGAGTTCTTTTTTAGTAAGTGTTCAGAATGAATCTACGACCCTACCCATATATCCTTGCTGCTTTCGCAGGAGTCCATGTGGTTTTGTTGACGAGCTGTAGGTGATGGGGTGTGCGGGGTGTGTGATACACTGCTTATATAGGGAATTGCATCTTTGCTCCCTGTTCATCATGGATAAGGAGACGCTCATGGCTGTTCAGTGCCTTCGTAGTTCGTATCTTGCTAAGCTTATTGCTGCGATCGGGGCGGTTGCCTTGTTCTTGGCGCTGGTCTTGGTCGTGCCAGTTCAGTCGGCTTTTGCACTTGAAGATGCAGAAGACAACGGAGTGACCTATACATACGGCGAGAATAACGGAATAGTTATCTACGGGATAAGCAGCTCCACTGCAACCACGGCTGTTGTCCCAGCTACTCTAGGTGGACAACCCGTTGATCGTGTGTCGCTTGGCACAGGAGTTGGTGGCGGACTTGGCTCGATTACTACGCTTGATTTTTCTAGCTGCTCGTCGCTTACTGAATTCACTTGCCAGAGCCTTACGCTCTCTTCGCTCAATCTTTCGGGCTGTTCTCAGCTTGCGCAGCTGAACCTTACCAATGTGACCGTTCCGTCCCTGAATCTTTCGGGTTGCTCTTCTATTCAGCAGCTCAATTGCGTGGAATGCGGGCTTACCTCGCTGAATCTTGCTTCTTGCACGAAGCTCGCTTCGCTCAATTGCTCTACGAATGACCTGACAGCTTTGGATGTCTCTCATTGCGGTGCTCTTACCGAGTTGATCTGCTCTGACAACAAGATTGCTTCGCTCAATGTTTCAGGATGCCCCCAACTGGTAACACTGGAATGTAGCGGCAATGAGATTCCTTCGCTCAACGTCACTGCTTGTACCAAGCTCGTTCGATTGGATTGCACTGCGAACAAGCTCACCTCGCTCGATGTTTCTCATTGCACCCAGCTTACAAGCCTTGAGTGCGCGACCAATTCGCTCGCTGCATTGAACGTTACAGCTCTTACGAAGCTTCAGACATTAAGCTGCTCAGATAACGATATCACCTCACTCGATATTTCAAGGAATACCCAGCTCACTTCATTAGAGTGCTTCAACAACAAGATCGCAAATACCAGCTCGCTCGAAGCTTGGTTGGCCGCCTCGGAGAGCCACACGGGTCAAGTAACTCCGCAGAAGGTGCAGCCACAGCAGCCAGATCCTGTTCAGCCGAGTAATCCTGATTCTGAACCTGATCCTGTCGTTCCAGTCGAGGGGGTATGGGTCCACGGTTCCAAGGGCTGGTGGTATGACTACGATGGTGAATATGCCATCCGTTGGCTCACTCTCTCTACGGGTACGTATTGGATGGGCGAAGATGGTTGGATGCGCACAGGTTGGCAGAAGATCGATAACCGTTGGTATCACTTCGCTTCGTCTGGCAAGATGCAAACTGGCTGGCAGAAGCTTGGTGGTAAGTGGTATTACTTCAATTCCGAAGGTGTCATGCAAACGGGCAAGCATAGCATCAATGGGGCTACGTATTACTTCACGGGCTCTGGCGCTATGAAGAAGGGCTGGAATTGGGAAAGTGGTAAGTGGTATCACTATGCTAATTCTGGCGCCATGCAGAAGGGCTGGATCAAGCTGAAGGGCACCTGGTATTTCTTGGATCGCAGTAACGGTGCTATGCATACTGGCTGGATCGACGATGGTGGCGTTCGTTATTACGCTAAGGCATCAGGCGCCATGCAGAAGGGCTGGCTCGATCTTGGCGGAACATGGTACTACTTCTCTCGTTCAGGCGCTATGCAAAGAGGCTGGGTGAAATCGAGCGGAAAATGGTATTTCCTCGAGAGCAGTGGCGCGATGCACACAGGTTGGCTCAATGATGGCGGCACGATGTACTTCTTGAAGGCCTCTGGCGCTATGCAGAAGGGCTGGCGAGAAGTAGGTGAACAGTGGTACTACTTCCGCGGCTCGGGTGCTATGGCGAAGCAGGCATGGATATCGGGCAAGTACTGGGTAGGCACTGATGGTGTGATGGCTGTTGATTCCTGGGTCGATGGCGGCCGGTACTATGTCAACGAGTATGGTCGCTGGGTGCCCTAGGCTTTCGTAAGGAATTTCACTGCTCAGCGCAGTGAAGACGCTCATTAAATGAAAAAGGTCGGAAAGTTCCGACCTTTTTTGTGTTTAGCTGGTCGGGACGACAGGATTTGAACCTGCGACCCCTTGACCCCCAGTCAAGTGCGCTACCAAACTGCGCCACGTCCCGATTGCTTGAAGCAGCATTGGTTATAGTAAACAAACCAAAACCTCGCGTCAAGCTTTGTGTGTACTTTGAGGTCAGTGGTGGTCATCGTTGAAGTCGGTGAGCTTGGCAAGTGCTGCACGTGCTTCCGCCTGCGCTTTAGCAAGTGCGCGAGTCTTATCTGCGAGTAAACGTTTCACTGATGCTTTGTGCGTACAAAGACGTTCATCGCAACCATCGCATGAAAGGTACTCGTTGGTCTCTTCAGCGAAACGATGTGGATAACGGTAATAATCGAATTCCCATTTCAAAAGGATGGCAAATCCACAGAGGAGCAGCGACAAGGCCCAGAAACCCCCGATGAAGACCAGTGGCGTGAACATCATGGCGTAATCCCAGTTATAGATACGGCACTGAGCGCAGCAGGTGTTCTTCATCACGAGGGTTTGGAAAGGGCACCAATAGAGGATGCAGATGATATCGGACACCGCATAGAACATCGAGATGCAGATGAGCATCTCGGCGGTTAGGACACCAGTGAAATAGAGCACGCCGATGATGGCATTGAGGGCAATCCAGAATAGCGCGATCACCACCACATCACGAAAATCCTTCTTCTTGATCTCCTCCTGGGTGCGACCAAGTATACGTGCGATCTCTTGGGAGAGCGTGGTTGCTGGGCGGGGTTTGAAGTTCTGGACGAATTGCTTCTGGCAGCCAGCGCTTTCGTCTTTGTTCGGGAAGAAGCGGCGGATCATCTCGGGGATGAAGGATACCCATACAAGGAGGGTGAATCCGATCCCGATAGCATGATAGGGGAGTTCATCGCCAGTGAACCAAGTGGGGTCAAGGATAAGCAATGCGACCGCGCATACCAACAAGAACCCACGAAAAGCGAGTTTGGCATAATGGATCTTGCTCACGCGGCTGTATGTCTTCGATCGTGCTAAGGGGTCCTCGTATCTATGAGCGGGGAATGAACAGGAAGATCGAAACGCGTCCGAAAACGGTGTTCTTAGTATTATCAAGGTGATTTTTTTGGAGTTCAAGACCCTTTATCTCGATAATGTTTAGTACTATGAAAACACCGCGATCAAAATAGATATTCAGTTGAGCGCCTCATCGATCGTAGCGAGAAAGCGAGTCATGTTCATGCGTGTTGGGTTCGATAACGACAAGTACATCTCTATGCAAGCTGAACATATTCGTAATCGCATCGACCAATTCGGCGGCAAGCTCTATTTGGAATTCGGTGGCAAGCTCTTTGACGACCTGCATGCTTCTCGTGTTCTCCCTGGCTTCAAGCCAGATGCGAAGATATCTATGCTCAAGAGCCTCATGGATGAGGTCGAGATCATCATCGCGATCAATGCGAATGATATCGAGCAGAACAAGATCCGCGGCGATCTGGGCATCACCTACGATGAAGATGTGCTGCGCCTGATGGATGTGCTGCAAGGCATGGGCTTCTATGTTGGCTCGGTCGTCATCACCCAATATTCTGGTCAGCCAGCAGCCGATGCGTTCCGTCATCGCTTGAATTCGCTTGGTATCACGTCATACCTGCATTATCCCATTCCTGGTTACCCGAGCGACATCGAGCGAATCGTTAGCGACGATGGCTACGGAAAGAACGAATATGTCGAGACCACCCGTCCGCTCGTAGTGGTGACCGCGCCTGGTCCTGGTTCGGGCAAGATGGCCACGTGTCTCTCTCAGCTCTACCATGAGAACAAGCGCGGTGTGAAAGCGGGTTATGCGAAGTACGAGACCTTCCCTGTGTGGAACTTGCCGCTCAAGCACCCGGTCAACATCGCGTATGAGGCTGCGACGCTGGATCTGAACGATGCGAACGTCATCGATCCCTTCCATCTCGAGGCTTATAACAAGGTCACGGTGAACTATAACCGCGACGTGGAGATATTTCCGGTGCTCAAGGCTATGATGGAGCGCATCTCAGGAAGCTGCCCCTATCAATCGCCGACCGACATGGGCGTCAACATGGCTGGATTCGCCATCGTAGACGATGAAGCTTGCAAAGAGGCCGCACGCAAAGAGATCGTGCGCCGCTACTTCCAGGCTGCTAACGATGTGAAGAGCACGGGTATGGGCCAAGATCAAGTTGACAAGTGCGAACTGCTCATGAACCAGGCCGATGTGAGCGTGAACGACCTGAAGGCCCGCAGCGCTGTGCTGCTCAAAGAGGAGACCACAGGCGCTCCTGTCGGTGCTATCACGTTGCCCAATGGGGAAGTGGTGACTGGCAAGACCTCTACCAACCTTGGCGCTGCAGCTTGCACGCTCATCAATGCGCTCAAGGCGCTTGCAGGCATCGACTTGGATGCGGATGTCATCTCAGACGAAGCCATCGAGCCTATTTGCGAGCTGAAGACATCAGTGCTGAATTCGAACAATCCGCGTTTGCACTCCGATGAGACCATCATCGCATTAGCCATCAGTTCTGCTACTAACCAGGTTGCTAAGCAGGTGCTCGAATGCGTCGATCAATTGCGTGGTTGCGATGCGTTCTTCTCGGTGATCATCTCCGAGACCGACGAGCAGTTCTATAAGAAGCTTGGTATGAACCTATCATGCGAACCTAAATACGAACTGCACCGCTACTATCACAAATAGATCATGAGCACTTTCGATCCTGAAGAATCTTCGCTCTCTCGTAAAGAGGTCGAGGCTCGGCGCCTTCATCAACAGCGCTTGACGCTCGACCATTCAGTTTCGACGGACAACGTTTCGAATGATCTTGCGCGCATACGCGGAGACATTGATCGCCGCTTGCAGTTGCTCGTACTGGGCAGTGGGAGCAAGGGCAATGCAGCGGTGGTGTTCGACCGTGTCAGTGGCGATGGCGTGCTCATCGATGCGGGGATCTGCAAGCGTGATGTGTTCGACTTCAGCGAGCAGGGTGGATTCGATCTGAAGAATCTGAAAGCGATCCTCATCTCTCACAGCCACTCTGATCACGTGAAGAATCTTGGCGTGATCATGCGTGGATTGCGCTCGCAAGGTATCGAAGCGCCCATCTATGCTCATGAGCTTACCTATGAACATGCGCGGGAGATGCAAAAGACGTTCGATATCAGCGATCTGAACCGCATCGATGCTGGTCAAACCATCGAACTTGGTTCGCTTCGCGTGAAGATCCTGCCCACCTCGCATGATACCGAGGTCTCGTTCGGTTTTCGCTTCGAAAGCGGGGGCGACGCGCTCGGTTTCATCACTGATACGGGCACTTTGCTCCCGGAAGCGCTCGAAGGACTGCGCGATGTTCGTATCTTGGGGCTTGAGAGCAACCATGATGAAGCGATGTTGCGCAATGGGCCTTATCCTTTGATGCTCAAAGAGCGTGTTGGCTCTGACCATGGGCATTTGAGCAACGCGCAAGCCGCCGCTGCCCTTGAGTCGCTCATCTCCGATAAGCTCGAGACGGTCGTAGCACTTCATATCTCAGAGAACAATAATACCTACCGTATCCCCGTCGAAACGTTACGTGCGGTGGTCGAGCGAGCTGGAGCACCCATTCAGGTCACCTGTGCCTATCAACATCGACCCGTGTTCATCACGTCGTGAAACAGGCTCATTCAACTGCGAAATCTCAAACCCACTTACCGAGCATAATATCTTCACAGCGATGCGTGCAAAGTGCATCGAACACAAAGCGATACAGTGAAATGCGACTATATTGGTCGCGTTTTAGTATCGGCTCCTATTAAAGGAGGAACTGGCATGGAAATGATAGGGTTTCTGATCCTGTTTCCACTTGTCATTGCCGGGCTGCTCGTCATCTTCAGGCAAGACAAGGTCAGAAATGTCATCGTGTGGGTCGCGAGCCTTGTTATCATGGGCGCATCCATCGCGATGGTTGCAATGAACATCGGCACAACAGGAACGTACTATATGTTCGATTCTGCTGTGATCGATTGGGCTTCGATCGCCATCAGCGTCATCGTTGGTGCGGTCGTCATCTTCTACAGCGTCAAATATCGCCGTAAGTGGGTTCTGGCTCTTGCTGCCATCCAGTTGGTGGGCACGCTCGTCTTCGAGTTCGGTTTCGCTCACGATATCGTCTGCCTGCGCGGTCTTTATGTCGATTCTCTCTCGCTCATCATGACCCTTATCATCGGCTTGGTCGGCTCTGGTATCTGCATCTATTCCATCGGGTATATGGAAGATTTCCAGGCAGAGCACAAGCATGAGGCTGACCGTCGCCCGCGCTTCTTCGCGTTGATGTTCATCTTCCTTGCGGCTATGTATGCGATCATCTTCTGCAATAACATGATCTGGCTCTATGCGGGTTGGGAGATCACCACGGTCTGTTCCTTCTTGCTCATCGGCTACACCCGAACAGAAGAAGCTATCGCGAATGCTTTCAGGCAGATCATCATGAATATGGTCGGCGGCATCGCGTTCTTGGCGGCGCTGTTCTATATGGCGCTGCAGTTCAACACGGTCGACTTCCTCGACTTCATCGTTATCGGAACACTGGCGCCTGCGCTCGTAGTGTTCCCGCTCACCTGTTTGAGCTTAGCGGGCATGACCAAAGCTGCGCAGATGCCCTTCCATACGTGGTTGCTCGGCGCTATGGTCGCGCCAACACCAACCAGTGCGCTCTTGCATTCATCCACCATGGTGAAGGCGGGCGTGTTCATGCTCATCAAGTGCGGTCCGATCTATGCCGTATCGTTTGGTCCTTCGATCTTCGTCATCTTGGTCGGTGGCCTTACGTTCCTGTTCTGTTCGTTCTTGGCCATTTCGCAGGTCAATGCGAAACGTGTTCTGGCGTATTCGACCATCGCTAATCTTGGTCTTATCACTGCATGCGCGGGTGTTGGCACTGCAGAGGCTATCTGGGCGGCCATCTTCCTGGTCATCTTCCACGCTATTGCGAAGAGCTTGCTCTTCTTGTGCGTGGGTACGGCAGAGCACCATATCGGTTCGCGTAACATCGAGGACATGGACTCGCTCTTCGAACGCATGCCTCGTTTGGCGCGCTTGATGATGCTCGGCATCATGATCATGTTCATCGCACCATTCGGTATGCTCATCGCGAAGTGGGCAACGCTCGTCACTCTCATCGGTACGCGCCAGATCGCGCTCATCCTCATGTTAGCATTCGGTTCTGCGGCAACCTTCATGTTCTGGGCGAAATGGCTCGGTAAGCTTGCGGGTATCGCTGGGGAGCCAGACAACGTCGAGATCACCGTGCACAAGAGCGAATGGTTCGCTGACGCGGTCATGGTGGTGCTCGCGGTGCTCGCCTGTGCGCTCATCCCAGTCATCTCGAACTATCTGGTCGAACCGTATGTTGCGTCCGTATTAGGCATGAGCATCCAGCCTATCCGTGACGAGAATCTCTATCTGTCAACCATCATCGTGCTGTTCATGGTAGTGATGATGTTCGGCGTGCTTCGTAAGAAGACCAAGGCCAAGAAGGCTAGCGTCTATCTTTCGGGTGTTTCGGTCGACAACGAATCGCGCGTGTTCTTGAATTCGCTCTCGCAGCCCCAAGAGGCTACGGTGCGCAACTGGTACATGGATGACTGGTTCGGAGAGGCGAAGCTCACGCCCATTGGCACGATCATCTGTTATATCCTCATACTCATCGCGTTCGTGTGGGCTGTTGTGTCCACTGCGGGCCTGACCATCTTGCTCTAGGAAAGGAGGCAATTCGTGGAAACGCTCATTTCGATCCTTATCACGCTTGGTGCTTCGGTCATCTTTGCGATCGTAGGTACCGTGGCCGGCTGCCTTCTTTCTGGTCTCGACCGCATCATCAGCGCACGTATGCAGGGCAGGGTAGGTCCTCCCTTGCTTCAGCCTCTCTACGATGTGCGCAAGCTCATCGCGAAGGACAACGTGGCGGTCAATGGCACGATCGGCACCTACGTGGTGTGCGCTCTTGTGTTCACCTTCATTGCAGGCGGCATCTTCTTCTCGGGCGGCAACTTCTTACTGTGCGTGTTCGTCATCACGCTCGCTGAGCTCATGTTCGTCATGGCAGCGTATGCTTCACGTTCACCCTTTTCCGAAGCTGGCGCTCATCGTGAAACGCTGCAGATCATGGCCTATGAACCGATGGTGCTCTTGTTGGCGGTGGGTCTGTTCATGGCTACGGGCAGCTTCGACCTGTCGGTCTTGCCGTTCCTCGATCAGCCTATCTTGTTCAGCTTGTGGGGAATCTTTTTAGGAATGCTCTACATACTTACGATTAAATTGAGGAAATCTCCATTTGATCTCTCATATTCACATCATGCACATCAAGAACTGGTAAAAGGTGTAACTACCGAAATGTCTGGCAAGACGCTCGCTCAGATCGAAGTGATGCACTGGTGTGAGAACATCCTGTACATGGGCTGGGTCGTCATGTTCTTCATTTGGGGCAATCCCATCTCCATTGCGATTGCTATCGTTGCTTTCATCCTCATCTACTTGTTTGAGATCTGGATCGATAACAACTTTGCTCGTGTTAAGTGGCAGTTGGTGCTGAAGTCAACTTGGATCATCACGTTGGTCTTGGGTGGCATCAACATCACCGTGCTCGCATTCCTGTAAGGAGGGAACATGTCTTCTGTTTCTAAATCTCCTTGGATCATCCATTACGACGGCTCGAGCTGTAATGGGTGCGATATCGAAGTCCTCGCGGCTCTTACGCCGCTCTATGATGTCGAGCGCTTCGGCATCGTGAATACGGGCAACCCCAAGCATGCCGATATCTTCTTGGTCACTGGTGGTATCAACGAGCGCAATATCGATGTTGTGCGCGAGATCTACGACCAGATGGTCGAGCCGAAGGTGGTCGTTGCATGCGGTGTTTGCGCCTGTACAGCGGGTATCTTCAAAGACTGTTACAACATCATCGGCGGCGTGGATAAGGCCATCCCTGTCGATGTCTATGCGCCAGGTTGCGCTATCCGTCCTGAGGCCATCATCGACGCGGTGGTCGAAGGTATCGGCATCTTGGAAGAGAAATCCAAGAAGCTCAAAGCAGAGAAGAAAGGGGCGTAAGTCATGGAACTGAATGAATCCTTTGTCCCTATCAAGGTCGAAGAGCTCTTCGATACTGCTAAGAAATACAAAGAGCAGGGCTATCAGCTTTCTCAGATGATGGCCATCCATAAAGAAGATGACACCATTTGGCTCTATTACACCTTCATCAAGGGTAACGAAGTGATCAATCGTCGTATCGAAGGCGTCATCAAGGGCGAGACCGAGATCCCTTCGCTCACTCCGCTGTTCATCGCGGTGTTCGTGAACGAAAACGAAGCGCACGATCTGTTCGGCGTGAACATCGTGGGTAATCTCATCGATTTTCAGGGTGCTTTCTATCGTTTCGCTGAAGGTGTTGAAGCGCCTATGACTATCGTTTCGCCTGAACAGCTTGCTGCTCGCGAAAAGGCTGCTAAGATCGCTAAGGCTAAAGCAGCAAAGGCTGCTAAGGAAGCGAAAGCCGCCAAGGAGGCAGCTGCCAAAGATACGAATGAAGCAGCTAAAGAAGATACCGAAGCGAAGTCAGCCGCTGAAGCGGTGAGCACTGAGGCGTCGGAAGATACCAAGACGAAAGAGGAAGGGGAGTAGAACATGGGTAAAGCGCAAGTGCTTCCATTCGGCCCGCAGCATCCTGTACTGCCCGAGCCGCTCCATCTTGACCTTGTGGTCGAGGATGAAACGGTCGTTGATGTTCTTCCTCAGATCGGATTCATCCATCGCGGTCTTGAGAAGTTGGTTGAGACACGCGACATCCATCAGTACATCTATGTTGCAGAGCGTATTTGCGGCATCTGCGCATTCGGTCACAGCTATGGCTATGCAGAGACCGTTGAGCGCTTGATGGACGTTGAGATCCCGCCTCGTGCGCAGTATCTCCGCTCCATCATGCATGAGCTTTCACGTATCCATTCGCACTTGTTGTGGATGGGTCTTGCGGCCGATGCATTCGGCTTCGAGAGCCTGTTCATGCACTGCTGGCGCTTACGCGAGCGCATCCTCGACATCTTCGAGGCGGTCGCTGGCGGGCGCGTCATCTTGTCTTATACGCTCATCGGTGGCGTTACCAAGGATATCGATGCCCCCATGCTGCAAGCTATCAAAGATAAGCTCAACAGCATCAAGAAGGAATATCAAGAGATCTGCAATGCATTCTTGAAGGACACTTCAGTGAAGAATCGCCTGGTGGGCGTTGGGTATATCTCGCCTGAAGATGCTGTCCAGTATGGCATGGTCGGTCCCTTTGCGCGCGCGAGCAATCTGAATAACGACGTTCGTTGCTTGGGCTTGGGTGCCTACGGTGACCTGGCTGATTTCCAACCGATCCTTTCGACCGATGGCGACTGCTACGGACGTGTTCAGGTCCGCGCTGAAGAGGTGCTCCAGTCCATCAGCATCATCGAAGAGCTCATCGATAAGATCCCTGATGGTGATTTCTATGTTCCCGTGAAGGGTGCTCCTGCTGCAGGCAGCGAAGCATGCAGCATCCTCGAGCAGCCTCGCGGTGAAGTTTATTACTATTGCTCTGGTAACGGTACCAAGAATCTTGAACGCATGCGCATCCGCACCCCAACCACCCAGAACATCGCGGGTATGACCATGGCGCTCAAGGGCTGCGATTTGGCCGATGTGAATATGATCGTACTCACTATCGATCCCTGCATCAGCTGCACGGAAAGGTAGGATCATGGGATATTTCAAGCTTGGAAAGATGACCCTCAAGTCCCTGTTCAAGAAGCCAGAGACACTGCGTTATCCCTATGAGACGCGGCCGTCCGTGGATGATCTGAAGGGCCATATCGAAAACGATATCATCGAATGCACGCTTTGTGGTATTTGTGCGAAGCGTTGCCCGACAGGCTGCATCGAGGTCGATAAAGCGGCAGAATCATGGACGATCGACCCGTTCGATTGCATCCAATGCCGCACCTGTGTGCGTGAGTGCCCGCAGAATTGCTTGACCATGATGCCCGATTACCGCAAGCCAGCCACTTCGAAGGTCGTTTCGATCACTACGAAGCCCGAGCCGACCGAAGAAGAAAAAGCTGAGATGGCGCGTAAAGAAGAAGAGCGAGCTGCTAGAATTAAAGCAGCCATGGAAGCAAAGGCGGCGCGTGAGAAGGCGAAGCAAGAAGCCGCAGATAAAGCGGAATAACAGGCTTCCAGCACGCAATCGTTTCCAGCATCGGGCCTACGGGCCCGATTTTGCTCACTGAGGAGGGATAATGTCAACGCACGAGACGTATGAAGTTTCGAATAAGATCTTCACGCTTCCGAACGTGTTGTCATTCATTCGTCTGCTCATGATCCCCGTATTCTTGGTCCTTCTCTTCAACGACTTCAATTTGGCTGCCACGCTCGTCTTCGCTATTGCAGCATCGACCGACTGGGTAGACGGTCAGGTGGCACGTCGTACCAATCAAGTATCGCGCTTAGGGCAGCTTCTCGATCCTGCTGTTGATCGCCTTCTGATGATCTCGGGTGTAGCGGGCCTTTTTTTCATCGGGCGCTTGCCTTTGTGGATCATCCTCTTCGTGCTCATCCGCGATCTTATCTTGCTCGTGGGTGGCGCTTATATCTTGGAGCGCTATAAGGTGCGTGTTCCGGTCATCTATCTTGGCAAGGTTGCCACAACACTGCTCTATATAGGTTTTGCAGGCATCTTGCTCAATTTCCCCTTGTTGCCTGGTCTTGGCGTTTGCGATCTTCCTTGGTTGCCAGGTTTTTCAGCAGAACTCTACTCTTGGGGTTTCTGGTTCGCTTATGCGGGCATCATCTTGAACATCTTCACCACGTCTTATTACATCGGCAAAGGGCTTCAGGGTGTGAAGCGAGCTCGTAAGCAGGAAGCTAGCGGACAAGAGCATGGCTAGGAACGAATCTAACGCCCGCGGCGGTCGCGATCGCATGGGAAAGCGGCAAGGATCGAATCAGGCTCGTAGCGCATCTCAGGCAGGCTCTGGGCGTAAGGCTCAGGCATCGCGTGTTGGTCGATCAGGCAATGTTTCAGACCGCCCTGCAGGCACTCGTCGAGTCGCCTCTCGTCGCAGCGCGGATGCAGCATCACAAAAGGATCTTGAGCGTACGAGAAGCGTTCATGGGAGCTCTTCACGAGCACGTTCTAGTGCGACGAACGATCCAATTCGTACATCACGTACATCACGTGCATCGCGGTCGACGCGTTCTGGTGCACAACGATCTGCTGCATCACAGCGCACTACGCGCCGCGACACTGTCTCTGCGACCAGCTCAGCTCGTGCTCGTCGCAATACGATTGATCCTTCTGATGCCCAGCGCACTCGCAGCCAAGTTTCGCGAACAAGAGCTCGAAGCGATCAAGCAGGACGAACTGATACTGCATCGCGCTCACGGCGAGCTGCTCGTGATAGCAGCCCAACGCACACAGGTGGTATCCCTGCCAACGTGCTGAAGAACCCATCGCAAGGTTATAAGCAGCAGGGCGATGAGCCTTCGAAGGCAGCAAGAGCAGCGCGAGGCATCGGACATGCGTGCGCTTGGTTGTGGCATAAGAGCAAAGCGGTCTCTGTGGCACTTGCGCTGGTCATCGTGGTGGTGCTGGTAGGTTCGGTCGATGCGCTCGCTAACATGAATCGCATCTACCAAGGTGTGAGCGTGGGTGATATCGACCTTTCAGGCAAGACCGTCGATGAGGCAACAGCCCTGATCGCTCAAGAATATGAGCCACGCGTTTCGGGCAACACGATCGTCTTTTGCGCCAATGAACAGGTGGCTTCTGATGCTCAGGCTCACAGTGAAGAGCGCGATACGCTCGAAGAGCAGATCAGCTATGAAGAATCGCTTGCCTCTCGCGATCGGTGGACCGTGAATGCTCAGCATATCGGCGCCACCTTCGATTCGGCGATGTACGCCGAGATGGCTTACCAGGTGGGACGCAATGATGGCTGGCTATTCGGTCGTCTTCAAGCACAGGCCTCAGGCATCGATATCGAACCTGAATGCACCTTCAATGCGACATCCTTTGACGAATTGCGCAACGAGATCATCGCGGCATTGGGTACGAAGATGGTCAACTTCGATGTCGAGATGAAGGATGGACGAGCATCCGTCACTCAGGGTCATGACGGCTATGAAGTGCCTCAAGAATGGTTGACCGATCACCTCAACGAAGGCTTCTTGGACAAAGAAGGTGAATCGCGTTTCATCGTGAGCATGGAAGATGTGCCTGTGCAGATCGATGAAGCCGCGGCTCAGCATACTGCATCTCTGATCGATGCGTCTTTGCCTACTGGGGCGCTCTTCCAATATGATGACGCTCAGTGGTTTGCGGATGCGGCTACGCTCGCTGACTGGACCTATACCGAGGTCCAGGAGGATGGAAATGGCTATGCGCTCACTCCGCTCTTCGACGAGACCAAAGCGAACAAGGCTATCATCGCTGGCTTCGATTTCACGTTCACGGGTTCCAACTATACCGTGCAGTTCACCAATGATGACGGAACCATCATGGTGAACACCAACGCAACAGGCACGGTTCCTCAGGTTCGCCTTGCGATATCCGAACTCAATCGAACATTCTTCACAGAGCATGGTCGCAGTGCGGCTCCTACGACGGATATCACATCTGCTGAGATACCTGATCGCATGACCTTCGACGAAGCGCGTGACTATGGTCTTGTCGTACAGATATCCTCTTTTACCACGCAGTATGCATCGGGGGCTAGTGCACGAAACAACAACATCCATGTAGCGGCCGATGCGCTCGATGATTCGATCTGCAAAGCAGGGGAGAGTTGGTCATTCTTGGCGCTTTCAGGCGAGACCACTGCTGATAAGGGATATCAAGATGCAGGCGCCATCGTGAGTGGAGAATACTCCGATGCGATCGGTGGCGGCATTTGCCAGGTGGCCACAACAGTGTTCAATGCGGTCTACGAAGCAGGATATCCGATCGAGAAGCGCTATAATCACTCGCTCTACATTGCGAGCTATCCTGAAGGACGTGATGCGGCTATCGCGTACCCTGATATGGATCTGATCTGGTCAAACGATACCGATTCTGACGTGCTGCTCGTGATGTCGTATACGAATTCGTCGGTCACTGCGACGCTGTATGGAACCGATCCTGGATATGAGGTGACCACTACGTATGGCGAATGGCAAGCTGGTGAACCATTCAAGACCGTGATCCGTCAGGATTCCGATTGGCCCGTGGGTAAGGAATTCGTCGAGACTCAAGGCACCGATGGGCGTTCGATAACAATTGTCCGTACCGTTAAGGACCGATATGGCAATATAATTCGAGAGAAAGAATTCAATTCAAACTATCGACCGAACAATAAGGTCATCGTTCAAGGGTCCGCACAGTAGGGCCATACGTATCAAAGACATGCTATGGTGCATGTCGCCAAGGGGAGAGGAAGAAACGCGTGTTCTATCAGCCTGAATTAGAAACGATGCCGCGCGAGGAGCTCGATCAGCTTCAGTTGGATCGTTTGCAGCATCTTGTGGGATACGTCTATGAACGCATCCCATTCTACAAAGAAGCCTTCGACAAAGCAGGCGTGAAGCCAGAAGACATCAAGAGCTTGAGCGATCTTGTGAAGCTGCCGTTCACCACCAAGCAAGACCTTCGTGATGCTTATCCGTTCAAGATGTTCGCAGTGCCGCAATCCGAAGTTGCGCGTATCCACTGCTCATCGGGAACCACGGGCACCGCAACGGTGGTCGGTTATACCGCTAAGGACCTGGAGGTGTGGGGCGACTGCTTCGCACGCTTCCTCTATGCTGCCGATTGCGGCCCAGATGCTATCGTTCAGGTGGCTTATGGTTATGGCCTGTTCACGGGTGGTCTGGGCGCCCATCAGGGTGGAGAAAGGGGTGGTCTTACCGTTCTTCCTATGTCGAGCGGTAACACTAAGCGTCAGGTGCGACTGATGCACGATTTCAAGGTCGATGTGCTCGCTTGTACCCCTTCCTATGCGCTCAATATCGCCGATGTTGCCATCGAAGAAGGATTCGATCCTGCTAAGGACTTCCATATCCACGCAGGCATCTTAGGCGCAGAACCTTGCTCAGAAGCCATGCGTTCCGAGATCCAGGACAAGCTGGGCATCCAGGTGTTCGATATCTATGGTCTATCCGAGGTCATGGGTCCTGGTGTTGCGTGCGAATGCCAGATGCAGGATGGTCTGCATGTATGCGAGGATCATTTCATCATCGAGGTCGTCGATCCGCAAACGCTCGAGCCAGTTCCAGATGGCCAATGGGGCGAAGTGGTCTTCACCACGCTTTCCAAAGAATGTTCGCCGCTCATCCGTTATCGTACGCGCGATATCTCGCGCATCATCACGGGTCAGTGCGAATGCGGTCGTACCTTCCGACGTATGGACCGTATCACTGGTCGTACCGATGACATGATGATCTTGCGTGGCGTGAATGTGTTCCCGTCCCAGATCGAAGAAGAGATCGTTTCTTTCCCCGAGATCGTTTCGCAGTACCAGCTCATCCTTACTACTCGTGGCGCGCTCGACCATGTTGAACTGCAGGTGGAGACCGTGCCCGATTTCCCCTTCGATGAGGTAGCACGTTTGCAGCAGCTGAAGAAGGATCTTGAGAAGGCACTGAAGGATAACCTGCAGATCGCAGTTGATGTCAAGATCGTTGAACCGAAGACCATCGAGCGATCCGAAGGTAAGGCGAAGCGTATCATCGACCTAAGAGAAGGGCTGAAATAATGATTTCCCAATTGACGGTATTCCTTGAGAATCGTGAAGGCCATCTAGCCTCTGCAGTGCGTACTATTGCCAGTGCAGATATCAATATGCAAGCGATGTTCCTGGCCGATACTAAGGATTTCGGTATCTTGCGCATCTTCTGCGATACGCCAGAGAAAGCTTGCAAGATCTTGAAAGATGAAGGCTACCAGGCTCGTTTGGTCGATGTGGTCGCGGTGAAGGTCGATAACGTCCCCGGCGCGCTTTCTAAGCTCTTCGACTATCTCGATAGTAAAGATGTGAACGTGGAATACGCTCACTGCTTCATCGTGGGCGATCACGCTATCGATATCCTAAAGGTCAACGATCCTGCTCTTGATGTGAAGCTTGCAGCTGAAGGATTCGAGGTTTGCAAACCAGAAGATGTGTACCTTGTTGACTAGTCGAGAACATCCCATGAATACACGCGCACGATACGCAGGCATCCTTGCTTGCGTATTTGCGTTTATCGTGAGCCTATGCGTGCTGCCTGCTGCGGCGCAAGCTGAGGTGCGCAATTCTGACGTAGTGCTCGGTCAGACCATCGAAGCCCAAGGATTCACAGCTTCTCAGGCACCGAATATCGCTGCCGAATATGCCTACCTTATCTCGAGCGATGGCACTACTTATTTCGCGCGAAACCCCTACGAGCAGGTTCACATCGCTTCCATTACGAAGATCATGACCGCCGTGGTCGCGCTCGAATACGGAGGAGACCCTTCGCAGACTGAGATAGAGGTGAGCCAGGCAGCTGCTTCGATCGGTGAATCATCCGCTATGCTCAAGGCGGGCGACAAGCTTTCGCTCGAGTCTGCTATCAAAGCGATGATGATCTGCTCGGGAAATGATGCTGCTCAAGCTATTGCGGAATCGCTGGGTGGACGCATCCTCGAAGAGCTCCAACGCGATGCGAGCATCCCTGAAGACGAGATGCCGCAAAATGGTTACGATGCATTCGTCTACGCCATGAACAAGAAAGCGCTCAGCCTTGGCATGAACGACGCGCGTTTCAGCAATCCGCACGGACTTGACTATGATCAATATTCAGGGGATATGCATTGCAGTGCGCAGAATGTATCGACCATGTCGCGTGCCGCCATGGAAAACGAACTGTTCCGTCAGACCGTCGCTACAGCCAAGACCAAGATCCCTGTTCAGCGCGATGGTGAGTGGATCGACATCGAACTTGAATCGACCGATGTGCTGCTGGGAAACTATGAAGGAGCCTGTGGCATCAAGACTGGTTTCACCGAGATGGCGGGGGAGTGCTTTGCGGGCGCATGCGAACGCGATGGCGTGACGCTCTATGCGATCGTGCTCGATTCTACGACCGAATCACAGCGTTTTGCTGACTGCCAAGCGCTCTGGGATTGGGTCTATAACAACACGGTCGATGTGCCGCTCGTCACCTCTGATGAAGTGGTAACGTGCATGCTCAATGGCAACCAGGTAGAAGCGCCTGTGGTGGCGCATGTGAGCCACAAAGGATGGACCGATACCACCTTCCGCGCAACGCTTGCGAACCCTGAAGAGACCGTAGAAGTGTTCCGATATGAGGGAAATGTGAGCCAAGAGGTCATTTTTGATGACGTTACCTCGAGCGTGCGCGTGGGAGACAAGGTCGGTACGGTAAACTTCTATCAGAACAACGAGATCATCAAGACGATGGATCTGGTGGCTGCTGAAGACTGTGCGGGTCCGAATTTCTTCGAAGGTATCGGCATTTGGTGGAGCAGGCTCACGGGAGGAGCATCGGAGGCTGCTAGTGAAGTGGTCGCCACGATGCCCATCATCTATGGTGCAGATGCAGCTCGATAGAGAGTCGATGAAGTAAGAGGATAGATCATGAAATGTCCAATTTGCATGAACGAAGCGAACAATGATGGAGATACCTGTTCGGCTTGCGGATACCACTTCCAAGAGGCCACCCAACAGTTCGCCGCGATAACCGTCGATCCTGAAGAGGCGAAGCCTGCTGCTGAAGATGCTTCAGTGGCTACTTTGACCATGTGCTATGGCAAGCAGGAGGGTTTGGTCTTCAAGCTCGATTCTGATCTAGTGCAGCTGGGTCGCTCTCCTAAGTGCGGCGTCATGCTCAACGATATGACCGTCTCGCGTGTGCATGCAGAACTTGCCAAGATCAATGGCGAGTGGGTGATCAACGACTGCGATTCGTTCAATGGGGTTTGGGTCAATAACCAGCCAGTCAAACAGGCGGTCCTCCATAGTGGAGATCTGCTGCAGATCGGTTGTTTCGTCATTCGCTTCTCTGAATGATGGCAATGCCATTCGTCGACCTAGTGAGCGGGCTGCATGGTCCGCTGCGTCATATCGATCAAAGGATAGAATATGGAATTCTTATCGGGTAATGAAGCTATCGCGCGTGGCGCCTGGGAAGCAGGCTGCCACATCGGTACGGCTTATCCGGGCACGCCTTCGACCGAGACCATGGAGACCTTCGCAACGCTTCCTGATGTGTATGCTGAATGGTGCCCGAATGAGAAGGTCGCGCTCGAGGTTGCCATGGGCGCTTCGGCAGCGGGCGCACGTGTTCTTGTGACCATGAAGCATGTGGGCGTGAACGTATGTGCAGACCCGCTCTTCACGGCTTCTTATACGGGCGTGAATGGTGGCCTGCTGTTGCTCGCAGCTGATGATCCAGGGATGTTCTCCTCTCAGAACGAGCAGGATAGCCGCTACTACGCCATGGCTTCGCTCGTGCCCATCCTTGAACCGAGCGACTCTCAGGAAGCCTATGATCTTGCGAAAGCCGCTTACGGTCTTTCCGAAGAGTTCGATGTTCCGTTCATGATCCGCTCGACCGTGCGCATCTCGCATACGAAGACTCCTGTTGAAGTTGGCCAGCGCGAAGCGGTTCCTGTAAAGCCTTATGAGACCGATCCCGCGAAATGGGTGATGATGCCTGCGTTCGCGAAGCCGCGCCGCAAAGTGGTGGTGAAACGTGTTGAGGCGATGAAACAATGGGTAGAGACTTGCCCGTTCAATCGTATCGAACGTGGAGATGACTCTATCGGTATCATCTGCGCGGGTGCGGTATATGAGCATATCAAAGAAGCTTGCCCTGATGTTTCAGTGTTCAAGCTTGGTGTTACCTGGCCCTTGCCTGCGCAAGCTTTGCGCGATTTCGCTCAAAGCGTGGACAAGGTCTACGTCGTCGAAGAAGCTTCGACTTATCTTTCTGACGCAGTGCGTGCTTGTGGTGTGGCGCTGGACGAATTCGTGGTGCCATTGCCACCTGATGGGGAAGTGCATCCTGAAGACATCTTGCGCTCTTTAGGAAGACCACTGCCGCCTCATCGTGACACTCCTCAAGATGTTCCTGGTCGTCCACCAGCGCTGTGCCCGGGCTGCCCACATCGCTTGGTCTTCAAGGAGCTTGCTCGTTTGAAAGCTATCGTTACTGGCGATATCGGTTGCTATACCCTGGGGGCTCTGCCGCCGTTATCAGCCATGGATACGACGCTCGATATGGGTGCATCAGTCTCTATGGCACACGGTTTCGAGTTGGCGCTCGCGGGCAGCGAACATCGTCCTGTTGTGGGAGTCATCGGCGATTCGACCTTCGCGCATTCGGGTCTTTCGAGCTTGGTGAATACGGTCTACAACCGTGGTGCTGGCACGATCTGCATCCTCGATAATCGCACCACCGCTATGACCGGCCAGCAGGGTAACCCCTTCAACGGGATCACCTTGCAGGATCGAGAGAGCACTGAGTTGAACCTGCCTGCGATCCTTGAAGCGCTTGGTGTCGATCATGTGAGCGTGGTCGATCCGCTTGATATGAAAGCAGTGCGCGCTACGCTCAAAGAAGCGGTCAGCCGCGATGAGCTTGATGTGATCATCTTCCAGTCACCATGCGTATTGCTGAGCAAGGAAAAGGAGCCAACATATTTCGTGAATGAGAAATGTCGTGCATGCGGTGTATGCGTATCGCTTGGTTGCCCTGCCATCTCGACCGATCGCGAAAGTGGTTTCACTTCTATCGATCCCGAGCTGTGCAATGGCTGCGGGCAGTGTGAACAGTACTGCGCTTTCGGCGCTATTGAGCAGGCATAGGGGGAATGTTCATGTCAGAATCTCAAACCTATACCATCCTTCTCTGTGGTGTTGGCGGACAGGGCACCATCACGGCAGCCGATCTGCTCGCGCGTGTTGCGAGCGCTGCTGGCAAATGCTGCAAGGTCTCCGAGATCCACGGTATGGCTCAGCGAGGTGGCGCGGTCACCACAGTGGTTCGGTTCGGAGACAAAGTATCCACCATGGTCTGCGATGAAGGCTGTGCGAACAACATCGTATCTTTCGAGATAACAGAAGCACTGCGCAATCTGGCTTTCCTTGCGGAAGATGGTGTGCTGGTGGTGAATGACGAAGAGATCAAGCCGCTGCCCGTTCTTACAGGCAAGGCGTCGATGCCAGCTCATGCGCGCGAGCGCTTGGTGGAGATGGGGGCTACTCTCATCCCAGCTGGCGCGCTCGCCCGTGAAGCGGGCACCGCGAAATGTGCGAATGTGGTATTGCTAGGAGCGCTTGCCCCAAGCCTGCCATTCGAATTCAAGATCTGGGAAGACGTCATCCGTGAGAACGTGCCTCCCAAGACCATCGATATCAACATCGAGGCATTCCGCCTGGGTGTAGCATATGCGCAAGGAGAGTAGAACATGGCTGTTCAGCAACTGAGTGTTTTCATCGAGAGCAAAGTCGGGCACTTGAAGCGCATCTTAGATGCGTTCGTAGAGAATGACATCAGCGTGAAAGGCTATGCGCTCTCTGATACGGGAGATTACGGCATCGCGCGCTTCGTGGTGGACAAGCCTGAACGGGCTTTTACCGTGCTCGAAGGCATGGGCGCAGCGGTCAAGCAGACCGATGTGCTGTGCTTGAAGCTCATGGACGTTCCTGGCGAGCTAGCGCGCGTCTTCGATGTTATCGCAAAACAGGACATGAACGTGAAGTATAGCTATTCGCTCATATCCACGTATATCGCGATAGGTGTGGACGATGTTGTGAAAGCGGAATCTGCCCTTGTCAATCAGCCTGTCGAACTGGTCTCTCAGGTCGACTTCTCTTCTTAGGATCCGTATCGAAGGAATCGTGAACTCATGAACGATGCTATAAAGACCCCGATGTACCAACCCGAGATCGAGACCATGTCTCGCGATGAGATCCGTGCGTTGCAGCTTCGCAAGCTGAAGGATCAGGTTGCGTGGACCTACGAACGCGTACCGTGGTATCGCGAGAAGATGGACGAAATGGGCGTGGTGCCTGGCGATATCCAGACGCTCGATGATATTCGCAAGCTGCCCTTTACTGACAAGTCGGTGTTGCGCGATACTTATCCTTTTGGGCTCTTTGCGATCCCTATGGACGATGTGGTGCGCCTTCATGCTTCATCTGGTACTACGGGAAAGCCGATCGTTGTTGGTTATAACGAGCATGACCTTGATGTTTGGCGCGACTGTATCGCGCGCTTAGCTCAGATGGCGGGCGTTGTTCCGTCTGACCGCGTGCAGATGGCCTTTGGTTATGGCATGTTCACGGGTGGCTTTGGCTTGCACTATGGCTGCGAGCATCTGGGTTGCATGGTGGTGCCAGCGGGATCAGGCAATACGGAGCGTCACCTGATGATGATCAACGATTATCAGACAACGGTGTTGATCGCGACACCGTCTTATGCCATGCATATGTGCGAATATGGCGAAAAGCACGGCTTTGACTGGGAGAACTCTAGCTTGCGCGTGGGTCTGTTCGGCGGTGAGCCGTGTCCGCCTGCGCTGAAGGAAGAGCTTGAGAGCCGTATGCATATCACCTGTACCGATAACTATGGCCTTACCGAAGTGATGGGTCCTGGTGTTTCAGGTGAATGCTTGGCTTCACGCGATATGCAGCATATCGCAGAAGATCACTTCTTGTGGGAGATCGTCGACCCTGAAACGGGCGAGCCGCTGCCAGAGGGTGTACCTGGCGAACTGGTGCTCACCCCGCTCGATAAGCAGGCGTTTCCAGTGCTCCGTTATCGCACGCACGACCTGAGCTATGTAACGACCGAACCTTGTGCCTGTGGCCGCACTCATGCGCGCATGAAGAAGGTGCGTACGCGCACAGACGATATGCTCATCATTCGCGGTACGAATGTATTTCCTTCCCAGGTCGAAGACATTCTGGCGGGTATCGAAGGCGTGAGCCCGCATTATCGTATCGAAGTGGATAACGAATCGGGCCTTGATCATATGACCATCATGGTCGAACTGCTGCCAGAAGCATTCACTGATTCTTTTGAAGAGATGGATAAGTTCCGCAAGCATATCCAATCAACGCTCAAGGATTCGATGCTCGTTTCCTCTGATGTCAAGTTGATCGAGCCAGGTGGTATCGAACGCAGCTTTGGTAAGACCAAGCACGTTACCGACCTTCGTAAATAGCTATTTCGCGCAGATGCGCATAACATCATGAGCTCTGGATCGAACAATGAACGTCCTGTACTGGTCGGCCGCTTTGCGCCCAGCCCGTCAGGACGTTTTCATGTGGGAAATATCTTCTCGAGCATGATCGCTGCTTTGGTGGCTGACAAGATGATCTTGCGCATCGAGGATCTTGATCCCGATCGGTCCAAGCAGCGATTCGTGGATGCAGTGATGCGCGATCTGGACTGGTTCGGATTCGAATGGGTAGGGGAGGTGCTCTATCAGAGCGCCGCACAGCGCCAACAGGCATATGCGGCAGCACTCGGATCGCTTGAGGATCAGGGGTTGGTCTACCCATGTTTCTGTTCGCGCGCAGACCTTCACAGCGCCCGTGCGCCACACAGAGGCGAGGAATTCATCTATCAGAATACCTGTAAACATCTGAGTGCCTCCGAACGTGCGGAGCGAGCGCTCACGCGCGATCCTGCTTTACGTCTCGATGTTAAGGATGCAGGCGTTATTTCTTTTGATGATCGCTTCCAGGGGGAGCGGGATTATGATCTGCCTTGTTGTGCGGGAGACTTCATCGTGCGTCGCAGTGATGGGGTGTTCGCATATCAGCTCGCAGTGGTAGTAGATGATGCGGCAACGGGGGTAACATCTGTGGTCCGTGGCGTTGATCTGCTCACCTCGACTCCCAAACAGATATACCTGCAGCGGCTCTTAGGATTTGGAACACCTGAATACGGTCACGTTCCTCTCTTCGTTGATGAAGAGGGCCGCAAGCTTTCGAAACGCAATGAAGACGCATCGCTCGAGCATTTGATCGAACAGCTCGGTATGGGTCCGCGAGATATTCTGGGTTACCTGGCGTATTTAGGCGGGATCATTCCTGAACGTGAGCCAATGAGCCTTGAACAGCTTAAACGCTATGCGAATCTCGATGCACTGCATGATGTGCGCAAGATAGTTTGGCGCGCTCCGCGATGATCGCGTTCGCGTGATCAGATGATGTACGTGATGCAGTTGGTCATCGCAATGGCAAGGCAATAGAATGATGCGAAGATGACGTTCAAGCTGATGATCTGCGCCATTGCGCCATCACGTGATGCTTGGATGAGCGGATTTTTCAGAAGAGCCCTGAGCACAGGGAATGCAGCAGCCAGCATCAGAAGACCAAAGGGTAGACCTTTGGTGTAGAACACCAGTTCAAGCACGATGATGCATGCCATCCACACGACCACCATGATCTGATAGAGACTTACTGCCCGTGCGCGGCCAAGCGATACAGCGAGCGTGTGCCTTCTTGCTTCTATATCCTTTTCTATATCGCAGGTGTTATTCGTGGCAAGGATCATACCGATACCTATCATGAGCGGAAGCGCGATGACCAGCATCGACCAGTCGAGCACGCCTGAGAGCACATATGCGCATGCGAGTGGAATAAGACCGCCCATCGTGAATCCGATGGCAATCTCACCAATGGGCAAGTAGGAGAGGGGGGTCTTGCCTGCAGAATAGATGACCACCACGATGGCGCCGATAATGCCGATGACCAGGGGAATATAGCCTGAAACAAAAACTATGTAGGCACCAAGAGCGGCTGCGAGCACTAACTGCGCGATCGCAAAGATGAGCACATGTTTGGGATCGAGCTTGTTGTACACGAGCACCGCATCAAAGGAGTCGTCCGATGAATTATCGAGCGAATCGGTGCCCTTCTTGTAGTCAAAATAATCGTTCAGCGTATTCGCCGCCGCCTGCATCAGCGCGCAGATGCAGAACAGCACGACCGAAAGCGCCAGATTGATGGTTCCTGAGAATGAGAGCGCGGTATAGACGATAGAGAAGAGCACCGCCAAGATCGAAGGCGCGAGCGTATGAGGCGCCATCAGCTGGAATGCAAGACGTGGGGTGAGCGTTTCATACTGAGGGGACGGCTTGCGGCTCTGCGGTCGTTGGTTCAAAGAATCGCCTCGCTTAAACAATCGTTTCATGCAACCTCCATTATATAAGCTAGTATTTATCAGGAGTTGCAAGAGAAGGGAAGTGCACTAATGGAGTTCCAGTCGGAAATGGAAGTTCGCTATTCTGAGACTGATTGCATGGGCGTTGTCTATCATTCCAATTATTTCAGCTGGTTCGACGTTGCACGTTGCAGATTGCTCGAAGAGATCGGCTTTCCGTATCCGCAGATCGAAGCTGACGGATTCTTGTGCCCGGTCGTGAAGGCTGAGATCCAGTACGGTATCCCATTTCGCTTCGGTGAAACGGCTACTATCTATACTCGCATTTCTCATACCACACCCGTGAAGACCACGTATAGCTACCGTGTATTTCTTAAGGGCGATGATCCTCAGACCACTAAGCCGCGCGTTGAAGGATCGACGACCCATTGTTTGGTTCAAGCGGGCGATTTCAAGCCACGCTCGATCAAGAAGATGTTACCTGGCCTTTATGAGAAGTATCTTGAGATCGAACAGGCGCAAGCCTGAGCATAACTCGAAGGCTTGATGGAGGGATCGATGTAGATTACGAGCTTATGTGGCGTTTTTGCGCCGGATGAACCCATAGTCTTATCTCTTTATCTGGGGAGTTATTCGTATGTCTGAAAATAGGATCGCGCAGAATTTTGGCGCGCTAGGGCTCTTGAGATACGCCCTTCCTACCGTTTGCATGATGTTGTTCACGTCCATCTACACGATGGTCGATGGCGTATTCGTGGCGCAATTCGTATCAGTGAATGCGCTATCCGCTCTTAATATCGTCAACCCGATGTTCTCGTTCGTCATGGGTTTTGGTGTGATGCTCGGTGCTGGTGGTTCGGCTGTTGTGGCGAAGAACATCGGTGAGGGGGATGAGAAGCTAGCATGTCAGAACTTGAGCACGCTCGTGCTTTTCGGTGTCTTGCTGGGCCTGGTGCTGATGATCGTGTTGGTCCTGTTCATGGATGCGTTGCTGGTGTCCTTGGGTGCGACCGAGGTGCTGTTGCCGCTGTGTGAGGAATACTGCTGGTACATCATGCCCTTCTTGGTCGCATGGGTGCTGGAGCTGATGTTCAGCAGCTATTTCATCACGGCGGGTACGCCAAAGCTCGGCCTTATTGCTACGCTTTGCTCGGGTCTGTTCAATATGGTGGGTGACTACTTCCTCATCGTGGTGTTTGATGTAGGCATCAAAGGCGCGGCCATCGCAACGGGGCTTGCAACATGCATTCCTGTGATAGTCGGTCTAGTGTATTTCTTCAACAAGAAGCATAGTTTGCATTTCGAACGTCCCGTGAGATGTATCCGTATGATCTTGAAGAGCTGCACCAATGGTATCTCTGAGATGATCTCGAATCTTGCTGCGATGGTCATCACGCTTTCGTACAACTTGATCATGATCCGTTTGGCGGGGGAGCAAGGTGTGGCTGCCATCACGGTCATCCTCTATCTAGAATTCCTGTTCACTGCAGGTTTTTATGGGTTTGCAAGCGGCATCGCTCCCATCATCAGCTACAACTATGGTGCAGGTAAGAAGGACCAGCTCAAACGCATAGTGAAGGATGCCTATGGTTTCGTTATCGCGGGGTCGATCATCGTTTATGCAATTAGCATGATCGGCAATGAGTTCCTTGTGGGTATCTTCGCAACTCCTGGGACCGATCTGTTCTATATGGCAAGCCAGGGCTTGCGTATCTTTGCCGCAGGCTTCTTGTTCGCTGGAGTAAGCCTGATGACCTCCAACATGTTCACGGCGCTCTCTAACGGCGCGGTCTCGGCGACCATTTCACTGCTACGCAGCTTCGTGTTCGTTTTGGCGTGTCTTATCTTGTTCTCGAATTGGTGGGGTGTCACTGGTGTTTGGTGCGCAGTGCCCGTTGCTGAAGTGCTCTCCATCATCGTTTGCGTTATCTTCTTGCTCGCATTGCGCAAACGATATTTTGCTTAAGGGTTTCCCAGGGTAGTTTCTGAAACCGCATTCTGAACAGGGGGTATGAATGAATAATGCTAGTTTACATAAGATATATTATCGAATAATAACGTTACTATACGAGGGGAGCGACTATTGGCCACTGGAGCCAAAACCTGCGTCACCGCGGTTCGTACCTTCCAAAGACCCTACCTCATTGAAATGCACGTCTGCGACTTTGATGGTTATGAGTTGCGCGATACGATCGCCTTTAGAGATCTTGATCGGTTCTTTTGGGTCAAGATTTATGGCGATCGCTTTAAGTTCGCCTCGATAGTTAGAATCGATCAGTCCTGGCGTGTTCACCAATGACAGACCCTTATTGATGGCATTGCCACTTCTTGGTAGGATCAACGCTCCATAGCCTTCGGGAAGCTCGATCGAGATGCCAGTCCCAATGAGCTTTCGCTCGAATGGCTGCAGGATAACATCCTCGATGCTCGATAGATCATACCCAGCATCGCCTTTTCGACCACGAGACGGTATAACGGCTTCTGAGGCCGTCTTGGTAAAATTCATGAGTAAGATATCGTCCATAATGCTTAAAACGCCTTAGAAACGCTCTCAGAGCGTCATTTTTTCAAACAGTGAAAATGAGCGATCCAGGGAGCGATCGATGACCTATTTATTGATCGCGGTGAGCGCGTCGCTGAATTCTTCGATGTTTTGGAAGTCTTTATAGACGCTCGCAAAACGGATATAGGCAACTTCATCAAGATCTGCAAGATAAGACAAGGTTAGGTCGCCAAGTTCTTTAGATGAGATCTCATTCTTCACATTAGAACGTAATTCGCGTTCGATATTGTCTACGATCTCTGATATCTGTTCAGGAGTGATCGGACGCTTTGCGCATGCAATGAGGATGCCGCGGAACAATTTATCACGATTGTAGGCTTCAGAGGAATTATCGCTCTTCGTGATAACGAATGGGTTATCGCCTAAGCGTTCATAGGTAGTGAAACGATTTCCGCATTCAAGGCATTCGCGGCGTCTACGGATCGAAGCGCCTTCATCTGCAGGTCGTGAGTCCACGACCTTAGATTCAATATAACCACAAGATGGGCAACGCATGAGGCTCCTTTGTTCGTCTTGAACATACGGTACCACAATATCTTGTGTATGAAAACGTGCTACAAGAAACTTCGACAACTGGATTCAGGTAAAAAATAGCATCTGAACTGGTATTATGCACCAAAAAGGATCATAACGAAGGTAGCTAGTCCACAGAAAGAGAAACCTTTAGCGAATAATGCCAGGTCAGCAGAACGGTAACTACCCTTTTCGTGCTGCGAGAACAGGTCCTTCAGCAAATGATCGCCTTTGACCTTGGATACGATCCGTGATGCGAGAGAATCGGAAGCATCTGATCCGTGTAATGTGAACAAGGGTGTTTCTTCTGATCCGATCTGTCCAACGATGCCGTGACGAGCATCCTCGAAATCGATGATCGAAACTGATCGTTCTGATGAAAACTGAGGTTTGACGAATACATCATAGGCTGCTTCCTGAGCCTTAAGTGCGTTCGAGCCATCGGTGTGAAAACTGTGCTGTGTTTGTGCCATGATCCGTCTCTCCCTCTTGCATAGAACTTTTGTTCGTGTATACTTTATATCGAACATACGTTCTTGTCAACGAAAAAACGAACAAATGTTTGTAGAGAGGGAAAATCATGGCTACACTTACTAAGCGCCAGCAGCAGATCTACGACTACATCGAGCAATATATCGAACATAAGGGCTTCGGTCCTACGGTGCGTGAGATCTGCGATGCGGTCAACCTCTCTTCCCCATCAACGGTCCATGTCCATCTTCGTACGCTCGAAGAAAAGGGGTATATCGTTCGCGACTCCTTGAAATCGCGTTCTATTGCGCTGCCTCACAAGGATGGATCGCCTGCTCATGGATCTGCTGCATATGAGAATGTGGTGTCCCTTCCAGTGGTCGGGAATGTTGCTGCAGGAGAACCTATCCTGGCTGAGCAGAATATCGAGAATACGCTCACGCTCCCCACTGAATTGGTGGGAGATTCTGCATCGTTCATCCTGTCAGTTCGCGGAGATTCGATGATCGAAGCTGGTATCAATGATGGCGATTACGTGGTGGTGAAGGAACAACAGGTAGCACGCAACGGAGAGATAGTGGTTGCGCTCATAGAAGACGGTGCAACGGTGAAGCGCTTCTTCAAAGAAGCCGATCATATCCGCTTACAGCCTGAGAACTCCTCGATGGAGCCCATCATCGTAAAAGATTGCGCGATCGTTGGCAAGGTCGTAGCGGTAATGCGCAAGGTCTACTAAGCTCGTATCCCTTCACGCTATCATGGATCTAAAATATCGAGCCTCATGTTCGGTTTGTGCCTGAACGCGCGTGTGAGCATGGTTCAAAGCCTAGGCTATATATTGGATTGATGCTCTGTTTCGACTGGGTCGCTCTCTACGACGAACTCTTTGAATTGTCCCGTGAACTCGGGTGATACCCGCAAGCTCATCTTCGTGCCCTGATCGGTGTACTCTTCGGAAAGGATCGAGCAACGCTTGTGGGCGAATGAGACCAGGTCTCCCCTCGTGAACGGTATCAGCACCTCAAGGAATACTTGATGAGCTTCTGCGGCTATGCCGATGCGCTTGATCAGGTCATCGATACCGTGATGATCAACGGTCGAGGTGAATACTGCCTGAGGGAAGCGCTTCTGGTAGGCGGTAAGCTGTTCAAGTGCTAAAAGATCGATCTTGTTGAAGACAAGGATACGCGAGATCTCTTCAGCTCCGATCTGCTCGAGCACTTCATTGACCGTGTCGATCTGTTCCATGAAGTTGTCGTCTGAGCTGTCCACTACCTGCAGGATAAGGTCTGCACCGCATATCTCGTCAAGGGTAGATTTGAATGCTTCGACCAGTGTTGTAGGGAGCTTCTGGATGAACCCTACGGTATCGGTGAGGGTCAATTCACGTCCATCTGGGATGACGAGCTGGCGCGTGGTGGAATCGAGCGTAGCGAACAGTTTGTCATAGCTGAGCACTTCAGATCCGGTGATGGTATTGAGCAGACTTGATTTACCTGCGTTAGTGTACCCTGCTAGCGCAACCTTGTAGATGCCTGATCGGTAGCGCTGTTTGCGCTGGAGCGAACGAGTCTTTGCGATATCGGCAAGTTCTCGCTTGATAGAGGTGATGCGCTTGCGGACCATGCGGCGGTCAACTTCGAGCTGGCTCTCACCTTCACCAAAGCGCGATCCGACACCGCCGCCCATGCGATTAGAGGCAAGATGGGCCCACATGCCGCGCAAACGTGGCAAGAGATATTCGTTTTGTGCGAGACGCACTTGCAGGCGTCCTTCGCGGCTGGTAGCGTGCAGGGCGAAGATATCCAAGATAAGAGCAGTGCGATCGATGATCTTGATATCCTTACCGATCAGCTTCTCCAGATTCGATTGCTGCGATGGGGAAAGTTCATCATCGAAGATGACCACATCGGCAGAAAATGACCGACAGAGATCGGCTACTTCTTCAACCTTGCCCGAACCGATGAAGGTCTTAGGATTAAGTGAATCGAGCTTTTGAAAGGTGGTTGCGACCACTTCTGCGCCTGCGGTATCAGCTAAGCGCGCAAGTTCGAGCAAGGAGGACTCTGTTGGCCATTGCTGATTTGGTCGTTTGACACCAACCAGCACAGCGCGTTCTGCAAGATCTTGCTCGATTCTTTTCACGTGAAGTTTGGTCAAGGCTTCCTTAGTCTATCTCGTATTGGCTCGGTTAGCTGTATTCTAGCGCAGAGGCCCTTGTTTCAAGGCTGCTTGATAGTGCTCACAAACGATATCCGCAAGCTCATTCGTGGTGAGATCGTCTGCGTCAAGAATGATAAGGCGGTCATCACGCCGAAACCAGCTTCGTTGTCGTTTAGCATAACGCCTGGTAGCAATCTTTATCTGTTTGATAGCGCGTTCGAGGGTCATCTCTCCCCTTTTTGCAGCGATGATCTCTTTGTAGCCGATAGCTTGCGGTGCAGTGAGAGCCCCTTCGAATCCAAGCGCTTGGAGCGCTTCGACTTCTTCGATAAGCCCTGCATCGATCATCGCATCAACGCGGGTGTTGATGCGATCGGCAAGCATAAAAGGGTCAACTTGAAGGAAGAAACGCAGCGACCAGACCGCTTCTGGAAGCGCCTTGATGTTCTTTACCTGGTCAGCATAGGATATGCCCTCTTCGTGCATCTCGATAGCACGAATGACCCGTTTGAAATTATTGGGGTGGATGAGCGCTGCGGCTGCGGGATCCTTTTCGTTCAAGATGCTCCATAAGGCTTCATTGCCTTGTTCCCGCTGCAGCGTTTCGTATGCTTCACGTAGCGGGTTGTCGTCTTGCTCGCCGTCAGGGAACCGCATATCTTCCAAAGAAGATTGTACGTAGAACCCTGTACCTCCGCAAAGGATGGGAACCTTGCCGCGGTCGTAGATATCTTGGAAAGCGGCACGCGATTGTTCTTGAAAGAGCGATGCCGAATACGATTCGCCTGGATCAAGGATATCGATCAGGTGATGAGGAACTTGCTGTTCTTCTGGAAGCACCTTTGCAGTGCCGATATCCATGTGACGGTAGATTTGCATGGAATCAGCTGAGACCACTTCCCCATCAAGCCGAAGTGCAACCTCTTGAGCCAGGGTTGATTTTCCTGAGGCAGTAGGGCCGGTGATGGCGATGACGGGTCGCTCAAAAGCATCGAGTGGAGTATGACTTGAGGATGTGTTCATCGTGGCCATGGTTAGATGATGTGGCCTTTGAGATACCACGTCTTTGCTTCATCGACCTCGACCTCAACAATGGTTCCAAGCAGCTCGTCAAGATCAGTTCCTTCAGGAATGGGGGCATGCACCGTTTGATTCTTGGGGCTCTTGCCTGCAAGGATCGAGCTGTCACGTTTAGATACCCCTTCGATGAGCACAGGGATGCGCGCACCGACATCGACCTGATTGGCGTCATAGGCTTTTGCCTGAACAAGATTCACCAAACGGTCGAATCGCTCCTGGATGACTTCGCGGGGGGTGTCTTGCGTAAGTTCGGCCGCAGGTGTTCCTTCGCGAGGCGAATAGATGAACGTGAAGACTTGATGGTAGCCTATTTCATCGATCAGGTCATAGGTATCCTGAAAGTCTTGCTCGGTCTCTCCAGGAAATCCAACGATGATGTCGGTAGAAAGCGCGATATTTGGACAGGCTTCTCGAAGCTTGTTGACGATACCAAGGTAATGCTCACGCGTATAACGACGGTTCATCTTGTCGAGGATGCGATTCGATCCCGATTGGACCGGCAAGTGGAGCGCAGGCATCACATTGGGTAGATCGCGAAAGGCTGCGATCACCTCATCGGTAAGATCTT
The DNA here is from genome assembly GCF_943192915.1 of Anaerotardibacter muris. Lineage (GTDB taxonomy): Bacteria > Actinomycetota > Coriobacteriia > Coriobacteriales > Eggerthellaceae > Anaerotardibacter > Anaerotardibacter muris. The sequence continues at coordinate 152,523 of NZ_CALPCD010000003.1, read as the reverse complement.
TAGGGTGTGAAGTGGCGAAACGCAAGCGTTCGATGCCAGTGTCTGATACTGCTTTGAGCAGATCAGCGAAACGAGGTTCTCCATAGAGGTCTCGCCCATAGGAATTGACGTTTTGACCGAGCAGCGTGATCTCTTTCACGCCCTGATCGACCAGCGTCTGAGCCTCAGCGGTGATGTCTTCCAGGGTGCGAGATTTCTCTCGGCCACGCACGTAGGGCACGATGCAATAGGTACAGAAATTATTACATCCTATAGAAATAGGGAGCCATGCTGACCAGGGAACTTCCCGATGAGAAGGCAAACAGGTCGGGAATTCATCGGCCGCTTCGAGCACTTCTACTGCTGGAGAATGCGTCTCGAGCGCTTGAGCGAGCAGCTCAGGTACGCTCGAGAGGTTGAAGGTGCCAAAGACTGCGCTAACATGCGGAAGCTCGTCGATGAGAGCTCCAGCTTCGTTCTGTCCTATACAGCCGCCGATAGCAATGATGCGCTGATCGAGCGTTGAACCTTCAGGCAAAGGGATGTTCTTCAGGGAGGCCACATGGCCCTTCAAGCGCGTTTCAGCAGCGGCACGCACGCAGCAGGTCATGAAGATGACGATCTCTGATTCTTCGACGCTTTGAACTTGTCGGGCGCCATAGGATTCGAGCATGCCAACGATACGCTCTGAGTCGTGCTTGTTCATCTGACACCCGAAGGTGATTACGTGAAATGTTCGATTGTCGAGGTGGTGACCAGTGGTCATAGGAACCTTCTCGATGGATCAGCGAGGTTGAACACTGAACCTGATAGCAGTGCGGTATTCCCCATCGATGACGATATCTGCAAAAGAAGGAATGCAAACGATATCGATACCTACTGGAGAGAGGAATCCGCGAGAAATAGCGATCGCTTTTACGGCTTGGTTGACCGCACCTGCACCGACAGATTGGATCTCTACAGGAACGCCGTCTTTGATCATGCCTGCAACGGCACCTGCAACTGATGCGGGAGATGATTTAGAAGAGACTTTGAGACAGTGCGCTTCGGACGGGTGCGCGTAGTTGCTCTGTGGGTTGGTGTTTGGCATCAGCGTTTCTTTCAAAATTTGTAGTGCAGTTGAGCTTTATTCATAGTGTTGTTGATATGGTATTTTACCGATTCAGGGACAATTCTGCAAACCTGACCGTTGTGAGGAGACGAAGAGGGTCAGTGTAACATCCTGAACGGTATGGTTATGGTGAGCTTGTCTGAGGAAGTGCGGAACTTCGGGGCTTCGGTCTGTTCAAGATAGTAATGCTCGGCTAGTGTTGCAAAAGCATCTTCGAGCGCGTTTTGAAAAGCTTCAAGATCATCTTTGCTCATCTTCAGTTTGCGCTGGTCACGATATATGTTCTCAGCAGTTCGATCCTGATCGGTATTGTTCGATTCCTGTGGATCTTGCGAGATAAGCTCCCCGCGGGCATTCTCGAAGGCAAGGCGCGTGATGAAAGGCTCAAGAGGTTCGATCTGATCATTCAAGATACGGCGTGCACTGCGTGAAGATAAGGGCAGACCAAGCTCGCCAGCACGCTCAGCAAATGCTTCAGGATCATAGATGTATTTCAGATAGTTCACCACGGTATCGCCTTCGCTTGGGTGAAGGGTGCTTTCGCTCTCCTCATCGAAATGCAAGAGGGTTGCAGCTATCTCAACAGGACTACCGAAGAATATCTGAACATCACCAGCAGAATCCAAAGCGAACTCCATGGCAACGCGCGCGATATTACGCGGACCGCGCATGATGCGCTCCCCTGTTTCGCTGAAATGAATGTAGGGTAGCGTGGATTGGTCGATCTTCTCCCCCAATTTAGTGTTGAGTGCATGTGCGGAGAGTGCCGTACCTGCTCCAAGCTGCGAATAGCGGATCAGGGCTTCATCAACATTCTCTTTGATCGAATAGAGAGCCATCCCGCGGCCATGAACGCCCCAGCGATCCTCATGAAAGGTGTCGAGCTTTGAGGTAACGAACGGTTCGAAGATGGTGCTGTGAAGGTGTTCGGGGATACCGTCTCCGTTGTCGAGCACGGTAAGAAAACGTCTACCCTGCTCTTTCCAGCTTGCAACAAAGATGGCAGTTGCTCCTGCGTCACGTGAATTACGGAGCAGTTCGAGCACGACATCTTCAAAGCAGGTGATGTCTTGTTTGGCCTGACGTCGCTGGGCTTCTTTTGCGCGTAAACGAACGAAGCCATCCCCGAGATTCTCTTGAACTCGGAGATAGCTTTCGCCAGTAACATCTTCGATGAAGGATGAAAGATCGTTCGTGGTCATGAGCGGACCAAAGGATTCGATCGACTATTTCGCGAAATCAACTGCACGCGTTTCGCGGATGACAACGACCTTCACCTGACCAGGATACTTCGTTTCGTTCTGGATCTGAGCAGCGATATCGTGAGCAAGAACAGTAGCACGTGCTTCATCGACCTTGTCAGGGGTAACGATGACGCGAACTTCACGACCTGCCTGGATAGCGTGGGTCTGCTCGACGCCGTCATAAGAATTCGCGATCTCTTCGAGCTTCTCAAGGCGCTTGATATATGATTCGAGATTCTCTTTACGGGCGCCAGGACGAGCAGCTGAAACTGCGTCTGCAGCCTGAACGAGCACGTCGATGACGCTGGTGGGTTCGATGTCGTTGTGGTGAGCCTCGATCGCATGCACGATAGCGGGGTCTTCACCATAGCGACGAGCAAGGTCGGCACCAATGACCGCATGAGAGCCTTCGACTTCGTGGTCGATAGCTTTGCCAAGGTCATGGAGCAAGCCAGCGCGACGGGCAGGAACAGGGTCAAGGCCAAGCTCTGAGGCCATGATGCCGCACAAGTAGGCAACTTCAAGAGAATGGTTCAGAACGTTTTGACCATAAGAAGTGCGGTAGCGTAGTCGGCCCAAGGTCTTCTCAAGTTCGGGATGAAGGTCATGGATGCCGGTATCGAAGGTTGCTTGAGCAGCAGCCTCTTTGATCTGCTGATAAACGTGCTTCTTTGCTTTGTTGTACATCTCTTCGATGCGTGCAGGATGAATACGGCCGTCAGCGATGAGGTTCTGCATGGTGACGCTTGCGATCTCGCGACGCACTGGGTCATGCGAGGATACGGTGACGCTTTCAGGGGTGTCATCGATGATCAGATTCGTACCTGTGATCTGTTCGAAGGAGCGGATGTTGCGACCTTCGCGACCGATGATGCGGCCCTTAAGATCATCAGAAGGAATGTGGATGGTGGATACCGTGATCTGGCTGGTATAGTCCGCTGCGATACGCTGGATGGCCATGCTCAAGATCTCACGAGCCTTCTTGTCAGCTTCAGCACGCGTGCGCATCTCTGCATCGCGGATGATGGTAGCGGATTCGTGGACCACGTCTTCTTTCAGGCCTTCGAGCAACTGCACTTTAGCTTCTTCGCTCGAAAGACCTGCGATGCGCTCAAGACGCTGATTGATCTCGTTCTGAGATTCTTTCAGGTCACGCTGCTTCTTCTCGAGCTGACCTTGCAACGAAGATATCTGATGTTCGCGCTTGTCCATGAATTCGCTGCGCTTATCCAGACTCTGTTCGCGTTGATTGAGACGGTTCTCGGTAGAGCGGATCTCTTTCAAGCGCTCACGGCTTTCGCTTTCCAGGTCTGCTTTGACACGAAGTGCTTCGTCCTTCGCTTCGACCATAGCTTCACGACGGAGATTCTCGGCTTCGCGCTGTGCTTCAGAAACGATCGATTGCGCTTCTTTGGCGGCAGCTTTCGAACGGCCTTTTTGAATCTGTTTCATCAGAAGAAAACCGATGAGGAAGCCAATGATGATCGCGCCGGCAGCAACTCCGATGATGATCTCAAGTGACATGAGTATTCCTTCCCATTTATTGGCAGTTAGCTGGTGTTTTGTGCATAAAAAATGCCCAGATACAACCAGGCAAGAGTACGCGCAGATGCTATGCGTAGATCAACGATAGTGAATATGTTTATAGCAAGCGTCTGTTGACGCGAAAACTCAAGCACTGAAAATAATATAGGAATAACCCTCGCTTGCCTAGCTAAAGCGACCGCATTCTAGGCGAACTCACGCAAAATGCATGTCTTCTTCGCATTCGGTGAGCCATGAGCGGACTGCGCTTGACGCGATGCTCGAGGAGAACCCATTACGGATGAGCTTGGCATAAGCAGCTTGACGCTTGTTCTTCGCCCGTGGTGGTTTGCGCTTGAGCAGATGAATGGCATTTTCGAGCTGACCACCCTGCTCTTCTATGTAGGCATCGGGAAATTCAGGGATGCTGTAAGCATCTATGCCGTGAGCTTTGAGGTCGCGCACGATCCCGTTGATCCCTTTCGATGCACGAAGCTTACTTCGGATGAATCCATCAGCGAAACGTGCATCATCAAGATAGCCACAACGAAGAGCTCGTTCAACCGATTCAGTAATAGCGCGTTCAGTATATTTATCGCGCTGGAGACGACTGGTGATCTCATTGACGGATCTGTCGCGAACTGACAACAGGCGTTCGATCTTTCGAAAGGCGTCTTCGGGGCTGTCATTGTATTCGTCTAGGATATAACTTCCAGAGAACGCGGCAGATGAATCTTCTTGCTCTGAAGAGCCTTCTTCGTTTGGAAGAAGGCTCTTTTCGATATATTCCTTATCGATGTACATGTGCGACCAGTTTAAGCTTCCACATCAGAGGGAGCGGGTTCTGGAGCGGCTTCAAGGGTGCCATTGCGATCGATGAGAGACAGACCGAAGTGTTCACGAACCTTATTCTCTATCTCGTTACGCAGATCTGGATTTTCCTTGAGCGTACGCTTCGCCGCATCACGACCCTGCCCCAGACGTTCCTCACCATAGTTGAACCATGAACCGCTCTTGTTGACGATGCCCGCCTCGACACCCATGTCGAGTACGCAGCCTTCACGCGAGATCCCTTCGCCATACATGAGATCGAATTCAGCTTGACGGAAAGGTGGAGCAACCTTGTTCTTCACGATCTTCGCACGCACGCGGTTGCCGATGAATTCGCCATCTTTCTTCATCGATTCGATTCGACGGATATCGATACGGACCGAAGAATAGAACTTGAGCGCACGGCCACCAGTAGTGGTCTCCGGATTACCGAACATGACGCCGATCTTCTCACGCAACTGATTGATGAAGATGCAGGTGGTATTGGACTTTGAAAGCGAACCCGTGAGCTTGCGCAATGCTTGGCTCATGAGACGCGCTTGCAGACCAACGGTAGTATCTCCCATTTCGCCTTCGATCTCTGCACGAGGGACAAGGGCTGCAACGGAGTCGATGACCACACAATCGATGGTACCGCTGCGTACGAGCAGGTCGCAGATCTCGAGCGCTTGTTCGCCGGTATCGGGCTGAGCAATGAGCAATTCATCGACATCAACACCCAAACGGGCTGCATAAACAGGATCAAGGGCATGCTCTGCATCGATGAACGCGACGATACCACCAGCAGCCTGCGCTTCAGCGATGATGTGAAGGGCAACGGTGGTCTTGCCGCTCGATTCAGGACCATAGATCTCGACGATACGGCCACGTGGCACTCCCCCGATACCTAATGCGATGTCGAGCGGCAGTGCACCCGTAGGGATCGCCTCTACTTGCAGTGCGGTGCTCTCGCCAAGGCGCATGATCGAACCTTTACCGAATTTGCGTTCGATCTCGTCAGTTGTGATCTTGAGCGTTGATTCTTTGTCCTTGATCATTGGTTCTCCTTATCAGAACTTGAGCTGATACATCATACGATAACCGAACAGGTGTTCGATTTCAATATCTCTACCTGAAATAATAGAGAGAGAACCTTAATAATTTTTGAAGAAAAACTCTCATCGAGCTCATATTTGTTTGAACTTTTCAGCAACAGGATAACGAATCGCCAGGTGAGAAGGCATCGTCCGATCAAGGATCACAGGAACGATCCAAGCGAGCGCTTAGATATTCTCGAGTGCCGCCTTGAACATCTCAAGGGCGTGAACGACCGTTTGCTGACGTATCTCATCGCGATCGCCATCGAAATGAAGCATTTCTGCGGAGGCTCCCGAAGGCCCATCGATGCCAAACCAGACTGTTCCGACGGGCTTTTCAGCGCTTCCTCCCCCAGGACCAGCAATGCCTGTAACCGCAACAGCGATAGTGGTGCTGAGATGCTTTCGCGACCCTTCAGCCATCGCTTTGGCAACGGGTTCGCTGACCGCACCATGCCGCTCGAGAGCGTCGGTTGGAACCCCGAGCACTGCATGCTTCACCTGATTGGAATAGCTAACGATACCGCCTTCAATCACCGCTGAACTGCCCGGAATAGCAGTGAGCGCACCAGCGATAAGGCCGCCCGTGCAACTCTCAGCGGTCGAGAGCTTCGCTCGCTTCTGCTCCGCGAGCACGATGACCTGCTTGGCAAGCTGAGCTGCTTCCGAGCTTCGCTTCGAGCCTTCATTACCAGGACCATCGGCCCTATAGCTTATGACCTCAGGTGTGCCTTTCTGTGTATCGCTTGGTGTGAAGCGAAGGATATTACGGCATTTCGCCAGGTAATCAACGAGTGAAACAACCGTGAGCGCAAGAGCGATAGCCATGAAGATCCAGGAGATGACATAGAGCGGACCCTCGATGGATGGGTCTTGGATGAAAGGCTGGGAGTCCTTCACGATGAACAACAAGATGGCGATGATCTGGAAGACCGTCTTTGCTTTACCATACCAGCTTGCTGCGACCACGACACCCTCAGAAGCCGCGAGCATGCGTAGACCAGACACGATGAATTCACGCGTAAGGATGACGAGTGCGACCCAGGCAGGGAGCACTTGAAGTTCGCAGAGCGCGAGCAATGCAGCAGCCACGAGGATCTTATCTGCAAGGGGATCCATGAATTTACCGAAGTTGGTCACTTCTCCCCTGCTGCGCGCAAGATAGCCATCCAGGGCATCGGTACAGGCGAGCACAGCGAAGAGCAGCGCCGCCAACCACGGCTTCACTGCTTCAGCTTCATCCCATTCGGGGAACCAGTCAGGCCAGGGGCTGATGATAGCGACGAAGAACACCGGTACCAGCAAGATACGAACCAAGGTAACGATGTTCGCGGGAGTCCAGATGGTGTTGGTGGGTTTAGTGGGTGAAGCTTTATCCTTCACAGGTGCCCTCCATTTCGTAATAGAGCGTGTCTTCGATCAGCACGGGCAAGACCTGGCCTGGAGTTCCCTTATCAAGATAGGTGACGCCATCAACGTCAGGTGCTTGGAATCCGCTTCGTCCCAGCAACTGCCCGTCTTCTTCCCAGCCAAGGACGAGCACATCAAGGGTCTGTCCGATGAAACGCTTGAGCTGACTCGAAGAAACAGTATCAGCCAGTTCGCGAAGCGTACGCAACCGCTCTTGTTTGGTGTCTTCATCGACCCGATCGGGCAATTCGGCTGCGCGGGTCCCATCTTCAGGTGAGAAAGCGAATACGCCTACATAATCGAAATCGGTCTCGGAGACGAAATCGCAGAGTGCATCGAATTGCTCTTCGGTCTCACCTGGATAACCTACGATATAGGTGGTACGCAGTGCGACCTCGGGCAAGATGGTTCTGATCCGATCGATGAGCTGCAAGAATTCTTCGCGCGAGCCTTGACGATTCATAGATTTCAAAAGCGATCGATCGACATGCTGGAAGGGGATATCGAGGTAATTGCAGATGTTCTCATGGGAAGCGATGGTGGCTAAGAGCTCTTCGCTCACGTGCTCAGGCTGAATGTAGAGCACGCGAAACCATGTTCCTGGGAAAGAGGATGCAAGTGAGTCAAGAAGACTTGCGAGCGTTCGCTTCGGTTCAAGATCGCTGCCCCAGATGCCCGTATCTTGTGCGATCAGAACGACCTCGACCACTCCCTGTTCAACCAGCTGCTGAACTTCTTCATGAATGGATTCATACGTAAAGCTGTGGTAGCGTCCACGGATGAAGGGGATCGCACAGAAAGAGCAGAATCGGTCGCATCCATCTGATATCTTCACATAGGCACTTGGGGCGGTGGTAAGACGCGAAGTGCGCGCGATAGATCCAGTGGTATCTTCGGTGCGCGAGTCTCGAACGATACCGAAGAGCTGATCGAGCGTGGCAACGATAGCCGTCTCGTCTTTGCACGGAATGAATGCCTGGGCCTCGCTCAGTTCAGATTCGAGATCATCGCCAAAGCGGCTTGGAAGACAGCCTGTTACCACGAGCTTCGTGCGTCCATCAGCAACGCTCGGTAGTCCTGCAGCGTCAAAGATGGTATCGAGACTCTCTTCGATCGCTTCGCGCAAGAACGAGCAGGTATTCACAATGATGGCATCGAGCCGTGCTTCTCCCCCATCGATCGCTTCAGGCGATAGGTCTTCCCAATCGAGCACCTCATAGCCTGCTTGGACAAGACGAGCGGTCATATGCGCCGTATCTACCTCGTTCTTGGCACAACCTAGCGTGATGAAGGATACTCGTTTGGACATGAAGCAAGCCTAGCGATAATTGTTGAATTGGAGCGGTTGACCGTAGTCCTGCTCTTTCAAGAATGCGATGACTTCTTGGAGCGTATCGAGCTTAGGACCCGAAACACGAAGCTTATCGCCTTCGATGGTGACCTTCACCTTGAGCTTCGTGGCCTTGATATCCTTGTTGATCTTGCTGGCAGTTTCCTTGTCGATGCCATCAACGATGGTGGCGGTCTGCTTCACGGTACCGCCAGAAGCTGCCTCGACCTTGCCCCAAGATACCGCACCAAGATCGATGCCGCGTTTGACGAGCTTCGAGCTGATGATGTCGATGACCTGTTTCGCTACGAAATCACTCGGTGCATTGATGGTGAGCGTCTTGTTCGCCTTATCGAGCGAGATGGTGGCACCTGAGTCCTTCAGGTCGTAGCGCTGAGCGATCTCTTTGGTGGCCTGGCCATATGCGTTGTCGACTTCTTGGATGTCAACCTGCGATACGACGTCGAAGCTAGAATCTTTTGCCATGGATTATCCTTTCGATTCAGGTGCTCGTGGGGTTAGTCGCCCGAGCGGCTGGAATTGGTGGAATTCGAAGATGACCCAGAGTTCGAACTGTTGGAATTGCTCGAACTGTTATTACTGGTCGAGGTGGGTGTCGTGCTTGGAGTGGTGGTCGATCCTGTTGAGGTGCCCGTGGTAGAGGTTGTTGACCCCGCAGGTCGTTGTACTTCAGGATGATCGGCGTACCACTTATTCAATATCTCGTTGAAATTGAAGGTGACGCTCGCAACGCCACGGCTGTTCTCTTCAAGGGTCTGTTCTTCCCCATCGACCTTGAGCACCAGGTTATTCGGGTTTGAAGTGACGAACTTGATCGTGCCCGAGCTGGTGTAGGTTTGGGAAGCCTGGCCCGTAACATCGCCCGCCTCTTTGGTCTTCCCGTCCACGATCACTTCGATATAGGCAGTCTTACCAGCTTCGACCTCATAGGTGAGCGTGAAGTCAGTGGGAGCCACGGCGGCAGGTTGTGTCTCTTCTCCCTGGCCTTCGCCATCTTGGTTCTCGATCCCCGTAACAGGAATATTCTGCACATCTTGATCGTTTCCAGAGCATGAGACGACCGAGGCGATGATGGCGATGAGGATGATGACGACGATCGCGCCGCCGATGATGACCGGAAGCATGTTTCGCGGTGCATGGCCCATACCACGCGCTGGATTGGCGTAGAGGTTCACGTATTTGCCGTCAGGGATAGCTTCACGTCGCGCAGGATGCAGCTGTGGATCGTCATTGCGGTTGAGCCGAGCTGCAGCGCGAGCGCGAGCTGCCGAGGCGCGTGAAACATCGTCAGGAGTATCGGAATAGATACGACGGCCGTTCTGCCTTGTCGTGCCATCATCGATGCGCTGACGCGTGGAAGAAACAGCCTTGAATTGATTGGTAGGTTGACGCTTGCCAGGACGCGAGGTGGCTTGCGAGGTGTTGCGGTGCATATAGCGATTCTCGATAGCATTCTGGTGAGCGCGACCGATCTGGTTCGCATAGCTTTCGTCCAGATACATGCGCGTGACATCGTTAGCGTTCAAGCCAAGGAAACGCGCATAGGCGTTGATCATGTTGCGCGAATAGCCGCGTGGTGGCATTCGTTCGAAATCACTGTTCTCGATAGCCTCAAGGATGTCGGGGCGAATTCGCAAACGACGCGACACCGTGGTGAGCTCATAACCTTTCGAGATGCGTGCCTCTTTGAGCACACTGCCAAAACTGATATGGTTCACAGATGACCCTCCAGGTAGTGTTAGTCATTTTCCTCAAGAGCGCGGAGCGATTCGAGTTCGACCGGATCGACGAGCACTTCACGAGGTTTGGAGCCATTGGGCGGACCAACGATTCCTTTTGCTTCGAGTAAATCCATTATACGACCTGCACGGGAATAACCAACGCTCAAACGTCGTTGAAGGTTGGAAGTGGAGCCCATGCCCGATGAGCACACGATCTCGGCAGCATCCCAGAACAAGGGGTCTTCTCCCCCAGCACTTCCGCCACTTCCATCAGGTGCAGTGTCGCCCAAGGTGATGAGATTGGTCTTCAGGATGTCATGGTGGTATTCGGGTTCACCCTGTTCTTTGAGGTGTTCGACTACTGCTGTGATCTCGTCTTCGGAGACGAAGCAGCCTTGGATGCGCTGTGGTTTTGCCAGTTCAGGCTTGGAAAGCAGCAAGTCACCCAGGCCGATGAGGTTCTCGGCACCAGGGGTATCGAGCACAACACGCGAGTCGATGCCCGATGCTACGTTGAAGGCGATTCGATTGGTGATATTGGCTTTGATGAGGCCCGTGACCACGTTGGTGGAAGGACGCTGCGTAGCTACGATAAGGTGAATACCTGCTGCACGAGCAAGCTGCGCCAAGCGCGAGATGGAGAATTCGACTTCCTTGCCTACATTCATCATGAGGTCAGCAAGCTCATCAATGATGATGACGATATAAGGCAATTCCTCGAGCAGCTGGGTGTTCTCTGGATCCTTTTCGTAAGCTTTGATCGACTCTTGAGCTTTGGCGTTATATTGACCGATGTTGCGCGCACCGATCTTCGAAAAATCCTTAAGACGCTTCTCCATCTCTGCGACCGCCCAGGAAAGCGCGCTCGCAGCTTCACGAGCTTCGGTGACCACGGGTACATACAGGTGCGGGATGCCGTTATAGGGTGTGAACTCGACGCGTTTGGGGTCGATCATGATGAAGCGTACTTCTGCAGGGGTCGCGCGCATAAGTATGGACATGATGAAGCCATTGATGGCCACCGATTTACCAGAGCCTGTGGTACCACCGATGAGTAGATGTGGCATGGTGGCCAGGTCAGAAACGATGCGCTCGCCCTCTACGTCCTTACCGATAGCTATCTCGAGCGGGCCTCCTGTGGCATCCTTGAGCACATCGCCCAGGTAAACGGTTTGACGCACTTGATTCGGTACTTCGATACCAACGTAGTTCGTGCCAGGGATCGGAGCGAAGATGCGCACGCCAGGGGATGCGAGCGCAAGAGCGATATCGTCGGTAAGGTTCGAAACACGGTTCACGCGTACGCCTGAAGGAAGATCGACCTTGAAGAGCGTGACCGTAGGGCCAGCGACCCAACCGACCACATCGGCATCGACGCCGAAATCGTGCAGGGTGTCTTCGAGATTCTGTGCGACCATCTTGAGCGTTGCATCGGTCTCAGATTTGGCATCAGCAGCAGAGCTAACGTTGAGCAGATCGAACGGTGGCAGCTCGAAACCATCCATGGGCTTAGGGATTGCAGTTGGAGTCTTCGGTCTCTTCTTCTTAGCTGGAGCAGAGGCTGCTTTCTCTACCGCATCATTGACCGCATCCGTGTCGAGCACGATGGTCTTTTGGTCGTTCTTCGAAGGTTCTACTGCGTCATCGAGCTTGCGTTTGCGCGGGCCGAGCTTACGAGTGAGCGCTTGCGCGTCTTTTGCGTTATCGTGATCGAGTACGATGGTCTGATCTGCAGCGTGCTTGCCAGCGGGAGCCTGAACAGGCATCTGATCTGCAATATTAGGTAACTTATTCGGATCGATCGCCTTCTTCGATATGCGGCGTCGTGGAAGGCCATTCTGGTCTTGGGTATGAGCGAGATTCATGCGAGCGAAAAGAGCTTCGGCGCTCTCTTCTTGCTCTTCGCGTGCGAGGCGCTCTTCACGGATACGTTCCAAGGCGGCTGAGATCGAGAAGCCGATGATGAGGATGCCCACGATGAACAACCCGATGATGAGGATCAGCGTTACGGTGAAGCCGAAGAGGCGCAAGAACACCCAAGCAAAGGCACCACCGCAATAGCCGCCAAAGCTGGTCAGATAGAGTGGGCTGAATACGATGTTCGGATCCGATTCCGCGTTCGGGATCATGGTCGAGAACAAGGTGAGCAACGTAAGGAAGATGATGAGCGAACCCAATGCCGTGCGCGCGGGCACCAACCCTGCATCGAAGCGCACTAAATAAGAGATAGCCACGGCGAGCAAGAAGAATGGCAAGATGTAAGCACCGATACCGAAAGCACTATGAAGCCCTACCCCAAGCAGTGAGGTGACCATGCCATCGGCAGGGAGCAGCGCCGTGATGAATAGCGCGACTGCCAACACCGCAAGCACGACACCTACGATGTCATGCTTGGTACGAGAATCGAGCAGCTCTTGCTTCGGAGCGGCTGAGGACTTCTTGTAATTACCAGGTTTTCCCTTGATGGCACCTTGGGTCGAGCGCTTCTGAGCAGAACCCTTGGATCTTTTCTGGGAAGTAGAACGGGTGCGATTGTTTTGCGTTCGCGCCATAAAACCTTTCCTTAGTGTGTTTAGAGTGCGTTCGTGTAAGGTTTCTTCGTTAACTAGTTCTTCATCGAATTATAGACTAAAGCTCAAGGATGTTCACGATGACCAGCGGTCTTTGGTTCGTACGCTCCCACAGTACCGAAAGGAGCGCACTACGTGCCACTTTCTTCGTTTCCTTCCAGGATTCTTGCTTGGAAAGCGACCGCTTGATCGCGCTTGAAACTGCATTCTGAACAGCCTTCACAAGCTCGTGATCATCGCCGCCAGGGATGCCGTGCATCTCGACCACAACAGGTGAGATGAGCTCATGTTTCGATCGGTCGATCGCGCAAGCGATGCTCGCAACACCTTGAGCGCCCAGGCTCGATCGCTCATGGAGCACGGCCTCAGAGGTATCTCCAACGCTCAATCCATCTACCAAGACGATGCCGCTCGGTACCGCCTCTCCGATCTTGATTCCCTGGGGGCTCAGTTCGATGGATTCGCCGTTTTCCAAGATATAGATATTCTCTGCTTCAACACCCGTGTCCTTTGCAAGGTTCGCATGGGCGCGCAGGTGGGTCGCTTCGCCATGAACGGGCAAGAATGCCTGCGGACGTACGATCGAGAGCACCAATTTCAACTCTTCGGCGCCAGCATGGCCAGAAACATGGACACGAGCGCGCGACTTATCGTACACATCGGCACCGATCTTCGCCAAAGAATTGACCACGCGAGTAACGGCCTTTTCATTACCGGGAACCGGCGTTGCCGAGATGATGACCGTATCCCCTTCTTCGATGGAGATGGTCTTATGGTTGCCGCCAGCGATACGTGCAAGGGCCGAGAGCGGCTCGCCTTGCGAACCAGTGCACATGACCACATAGCTATCAGGTGGCATACCTTTCAGGTCATAAGCATCGATGATGTCGTTGTCGGAGATATTCAAGTAACCCAAGCGACGAGCGATGTCAGTGTTCTGCACCATGGAGCGGCCGGTGACTGCCACCTTGCGACCATTCTTGACCGCCGCGTCGCAGATCTGCTGCATACGATGGATGTGAGATGCGAACGAGGCCACGATCACGCGACCCTTAGCGCCCGAGATGATGGTATCGAGAGCTTTGCCCACTTCAGCCTCAGAGGGTGTGAAGTTAGGGTTGGTAGCGTTGGTCGAGTCAGAGAGCATCAGATCAACGCCTTCTTTCGAGAAGCGCGCTAGGGCGGCGAAGTCGGTCTGGATGCCGTCGATCGGAGACTGGTCGAGCTTGAAGTCGCCCATGTGCAAAACGTTGCCTGCAGGAGAGCGATAGAACACGCCTACCGCATCGGGGATCGAATGGTTCACCGAGAAGAATTCAGCCTTGATGCAACCAAGATCGATGACCTGGCCAGGCTTCACTTCGCAAAGCTTGGCGTTCTTGATCTTGTGTTCCTTCAGCTTGCCTTCGATAAGTCCGAGCGTGAGCTTGGTAGCATAGATAGGCACCTGACGGTCCAGGTCCTTCAAAAGATACGGCAACGCGCCAGTGTGGTCTTCGTGCCCGTGCGTGATGATGATGCCGCGAAGCTTGTCAGCATTTTCAAGCACATAGGTATAGTCGGGCAAGATAAGGTCGATGCCAGGATGGTCGTCGTCAGGGAACATCAGACCTGCGTCATCGAGCACCATGTCATTCTTGCACTCGAACACGGTCATGTTCTTACCGATAGCATCAAGACCGCCCAAAGGAATGATGCGCAGTACTGCTTTAGGGTCGCGCTTTTCCTGAGCCGGCTTACGACGGCGCGGCTTCTTCTTGCTGTTATTGTTGTTGCTCTGTTTAGAGTCGTTTACTTTTGAAAGCTTGGGGCGCTTTCGTTCAAGCTGAACGTGCTTGACAGTTTCATTGTTGCGTTTCTTCTGGTTCTTCGATTCTGTCTTCTCTTGCGCCATTTCCTCTCATTTCTAAACAAGTGACTCCCCTCTTATGGCTGATGAAGGGCTTGTTTTTCGATAGCGATTATTCCAATACGCCTACTTGGCGCATTACTTCTTCCAATTCTGCCGACTGTTCAGGTGTGGCATTGACGAGCGGCAAGCGTACGCCACCAACAGGGAATCCGAGCAAGTTGAGCGCTTCTTTGACCATGATGGGATTCGAGGTGATGAACAGCTCGTCCATGAGTGGCATCAACGCTTCGTTAGCTTGCGCTGCAGCTTCGAAATTACCAGCTGCACACAGATCGACGATCTCTTTCATGCGTGCTGGTGCAACGTTGCCGATAGTGGAGATAACGCCAGCGCCACCGAGCTTCATCATGTCGTAGGTGAGCGCATCGTCTCCTGAGTAGACATCGAAACCTGCGGGAGCATTTTCGATGATGGTGGCAACCTGTTCTAGATCACCTGACGCTTCCTTGATGGCCACGATGTTCTCTACATCATTGGCAAGACGAAGGGTGGTCTCAGCGGTCATATTGATAACGCAACGACCCGGGATATTGTAAAGGATGCAGGGAAGATCGACCGCATTCGCGATGGTCTTGAAATGCTGATACAAGCCTTCTTGAGGAGGCTTGTTGTAATACGGTACCACCAGCATGAAACCGTCGACTCCGAGCTTCTGTACATCACGTGCGAAATCCACCGTATCAGCAGTGCAATTATCTCCAACGTTGGCGATGACGGGAACCTGGCCATCGATCTCGCCCACGACCGCTTCGAAGAGCTGCATCTTCTGAGGATAGAAGACCGTGGGGCTTTCGCCTGTGGTGCCATTGATGATGAGCGCATCAGCTCCCCCATCGACCAGGCGACGAGCGAGCGCACGAGCTTGTTTCAGGTCAAGTTCCAGGTTCTGATCGAAAGGAGTGACCATTGCCGGGATCATGCGTCCGAAACGAGGCTCTGTTGCTGCTGACATCTCTTCTCCTAACCACGCGGCCCTGTGACCGCATTCAACGTGTGTAGCTCAACGTGCCTGAGAAATCTTTTCTCATTATCGCACGAGTTGCCGTTGGTCTTACATAAAGTTCTCTAAACCGACAATAAGACCGCTTAGTTCACCAACGCTGCGAATACCAAGGATGACACCAGGCATGTACGAGGTGCGATCCCATGAATCGTGCTTGATGGTAAGGGTCTGCCCCATCGAGCCGAAGATGACCTCTTGAGAGGCAACATAACCCATCGAACGAACCGAATGCACGGGAACTCCTGCCACGAGCGCGCCGCGAGCGCCTTCGCAGCCCGCGTTCTCGGTTTCCTTACCAGGTGCTTCGCTATTGCGACCACGTGCTTCTTGGATGATCTCTGCAGTGCGGATAGCGGTGCCGCTCGGAGCATCCTTCTTATTGCAGTGATGGAACTCGATCACTTCGGCTTCTGGGAAATAAGGTGCTGCTGCCTTCGCGAATTCCATCATCAATACAGCACCTGTGGTGAAGTTCGGTGCATAGAACAGGCAGGTGCCTTCAGCAGCGGAATCAGCCAAGGCTTGGAGCGTGTCGTTGGTCATGCCAGTGGTGCCTACCACGCAATCGACCCCCGCGGGCAGGGCGCGCTCGAGCGTCTTTGCCACTACATCAGGCTGGGTAAAATCGACGAGCACGTCGATCTGGGATTCTTCGATGGCTTCATCGATGGTTCGGTAGACCGCAAAGGGTTGATCGGTCATATATGGATCGATACCGCAGATGACCTGCATGCCGTCTGCTTCAGTGACCGCATCGACGACCGCCGATCCCATGCGTCCTGAATACCCTGCTACTGCTACGTTGATCATGGATAACCTTCCTTTTGATGCGAGCACGCTTAAAGTGCGTTCAATGCTTCTTCGAGTGCGATGGAGAGCTGATCGGGACAGCTGGTCGACTTGTTCCCGCAGGTGATACCCTTCAAGGTCTCGATGACCTCGGTTGCTGGGCGACCGACCACCAAACGTGAGATGCCCTGAAGATTGCCATTGCATCCGCCCTGGAATGAAACAGCGGTGATGATGCCTGCGTCATCGATATCGAAGTCGATGGTTCGTGCACAGGTGCCTGAGGTTTTGAAGCTATACATTGCATTGCTCCTTCACTGGAGACTTCTGTAGTGTGAAGTTGATGGTATTAGTTTAGTCCATTTACGAACAAACGATGATCCGCGCAGGGGTTTTACTAGACGAACACAACAAAAAGCCCCTTGACGCGTGCAAGGGGCTTTGATGAGCAGAAGCTAGAGAAGTTCGTGCTTAGTTATGACGGCGACGGGGCTTGCGATCGTTGCTCTTGTTGCCGTTATGGTCGCCACGGGGAGCGTCACTCTTAACGTCGGGCTTGTCCAAGCGGTCGAGTGAGATCTTGCCATTGTCGCCCACCTCGATCACTTCAACGCGTACGGTGTCGCCGATGTTCATGACATCTTCGACCTTAGCTACACGACCATTCGCCATGCGAGAGATATGGAGCAGGCCGTCCTTGCCCGGAGTAAGGCGGATGAAAGCGCCGAAGTCCTTGATGCCAACAACCTCGCCTTCGTAGATCTCCCCTACCTCGGGAACCTTCACGATGCCAAGGATGGCTTCGCGTGCAGCGTCGCCGCTTTCGGCGTTGGTAGAAGCGATATGGACCGTACCGTCTTCTTGGATCTCGATGGTGGCACCCGTTTCTTCCTGAAGACCACGAATGACCTTACCACCTGCACCGATGACGTCACGGATCTTGTCGACCGGGATATGGATGGTCTCGATATGAGGTGCGTAGGGAGAAAGTTCAGCGCGTGGCTCTGCGATAGCTTCGAGCATGGCATTCATGATGAATGCACGGCCTTCTTTAGCCTGATTGAGCGCGCGAGCAAGGATGTCAACAGAAAGACCGCGAGCCTTGTTGTCCATCTGCAATGCGGTGATGCCCTTAGCGGTACCGCAGACCTTGAAGTCCATGTCGCCCAGGAAGTCTTCAAGACCCTGGATGTCGGAGAGGATGACGATATCATCGCCTTCCTTGATAAGACCCATGGCGATACCAGCAACGGGAGCCTTGATAGGTACACCAGCATCCATCAGAGCGAGCGTAGAACCGCAGGTAGAAGCCATGGATGAAGAGCCGTTCGATTCGAGCACCTCGGAAACGACGCGGATAGCATAAGGGAATTCGTCCTCATCGGGAAGAACTGGAAGGATAGCGCGTTCTGCGAGCGCGCCATGACCGATCTCGCGACGCTTAGGAGCGCCCATGCGGCCTACTTCACCGGTGCAATAGGGCGGGAAGTTGTACTGGTGCATATAGCGCTTGCCTTCTTCGGGCCAAATGGTGTCAAGGCGCTGCCATTCGTTGAGCATACCGAGTGTACATACGGAAAGTGCCTGGGTCTGACCGCGCTGGAACAGACCAGAACCATGAACACGCGGTAGATAGCCTGCTACGATGTGCAGCGGGCGGATCTCGGTAGAGCTACGGCCGTCAGCGCGTTCACCCGTCTCGATGACCATAGCGCGCATCGCGTGCTTCTCAAGTGATTTCAGTGCAGCGGCGATATCGGAGCCCCAAGCAGCGCGTTCTTCTTCGGTGAATTCGTTTTCCTTGATGGAAGCCTTCAATTCGTCGACCTTAGCCATGCGAGCATGCTTGTCGGCATCCTTGAGTGCTGCACTCATCTGATCGAAGAACTTGTCAACACGCTCAGCGATCGAAGGATCAGCAACATGAACAGGCCATTCCTTGGGTTCGGGAGCAACTTCAGCAAGGAATGCGCTCTGCTGCTCGCAGAATGCTTTGATAGCTTCCTGACCAAAGGTCATAGCAGCCAACATGTCGTCTTCAGAGATCTCTTTCGCGCCTGCTTCGACCATGGAGATATAGTCTGCAGTACCAGCGATGGTCAGTTCCAGATCGGAATTCTCATCCTCTTCGAGGGTAGGATTCACGATGAATTCGCCAGTCTCAACATTGCGGCCGATGCGTACGCAAGCTGCTGGACCATCGAAGGGAGCGCTCGCGCACATGAGCGCAGCGGATGCACCCATGACTGAGATGGTATCAGGTAGATTCTCGCCATCGAGCACGAGCGGGGTTGCGACGATGTGAACTTCCTGCTTGAAGCCATCAGCGAAGCCAGGACGGATCGGACGGTCGATCATACGAGCAGTGAGGATGCCGTGGTCAGAAGGCTTTGCCTCACGCTTGAGGTAACCGCCAGGAATGCGACCGACCGCATACATCTTCTCGATGAAGTCGACGGTGAGCGGGAAGAAGTCGAAGTCCTTCTCAGAGTCGGAGATGACTGCAGTGACCAGCACTGTAGTGTCGCCCTGAGTGACAACGACCGCACCAGATGCCTGCTTAGCAAGCTCGCCTGTCGAGATCGAGTACTCTTTGCCGTAGAGTTCGAAGGTCTTGGTGATTTTCTTCATATTCTTTCTCTTCCTTCTTCCTTCATGCCGTATTGCGATGAAGCTTCTTCGTGTTCGGAAGAACACACGAGCAGCATCGTCTCTACGATGCCGACCGCTTATACACAAAAGCCCGCGAAACGCGGGCTAGTGATGCTAGGACTAAGACTAGATGTTGTCGCGGATACCGAGCTTCTTGATGAGTTCACGATACTCGAGAATGTCGCGATTCTTGATGTAGACCAAAAGACGACGGCGCTTACCAACCAACATGAGCAAGCCGCGACGAGTGTGATGATCCTTAGGATGCTCTTTCAGATGCTCGGTGAGGTTGCGGATACGCTCGGTGAGGATAGCCACCTGAACCTCTGCGCTGCCGGAGTCCTGAGCGTTCTTGCCGTACTCTGCGATGAGCTCTGCAGTACGCTCTTTGGAGATGCTGTCCTTGTTTGCCATGATTTCCACCTTTCTTCGTTTCATGCCTTGCGAACTGAGCCCATAAGCGGTGGTGCATATGAGCTAAGTACCAAGCCACTGTTTTCACAGCCGCTCTATTGTATATATAACGTCCAGCACGAACAACCCAAATTCACGCGAACGGCACATTAGCAAGAAAATCTTTTGGGGTGCTGCGGCTGCAGGGTAAGGGTGGATAATTTACCCGCTACCCTGCTCATGATTGGGGACGCTCTCCAGTATTTTTATGCGAACCAGCTTTCAGCTGGTCCTATCTTTTCGATCTAGTGTTCAGGGTGAATCTACGACCCTACCCCCTGCATCCCCGATGATTGTGCACAGCATTTAGCTCATAGGGAGGATGTTCTTGAATAGGAAGGTGATCGAGCGCATGCGGATGCCAAGGTGAAGGTTGATCCATTCGTTCACGAAGCGAAACGCGCTTGCAAGCGTTTGGTCGGGGATCTGAAAGGTGCAGAC
Source organism: Anaerotardibacter muris (assembly GCF_943192915.1). GTDB lineage: Bacteria > Actinomycetota > Coriobacteriia > Coriobacteriales > Eggerthellaceae > Anaerotardibacter > Anaerotardibacter muris. Next base: position 132,456 of record NZ_CALPCD010000003.1, on the reverse strand, counting down.
TTCGTCGAGCGTGGAATAGAGCAGCACATGACACCACAGGAGCATCTGAGCGTCTAGAAGAGTGGTCTCATGGTGAGGAGTGCACTGAGAACAGACCGATCCACCATCGAAATAGGAAAGAGATTGAACCCCTTGATGGGCCAGATCAAGAGCGCTTCCACATTCGATGCACTCTTGGAAGGTGGGACGAAAACCAAGGAATGCAAGGGTCTTCAAGAGTGCGGCAAGTGTGATAGTGAGTGGGTTTTCATGAGTCTCACCAAGACTCTTGAGCGAGCGGACAGCCAGGTCGAACAGTCGCGGTGTTGGTTGGTCTTCGAACGTTGCTTTGCTCAGGAGCTCGACCAAAGGAGAAGCAGCGCTCGAGAGGATGAAATCGCTGCGCAGGTCGCTATTGCCCTCGATAAGGCGCGCTTCTTTCACGATGTCAAGCGAGCGGCCTTGAGCGAGCAGCAGCGTTGCCACCGAGAACAATTCCAGCCTGGAAGCAAAGCTTGATGTGGGCTTTCGTGCGCCTTTCGCTACTGCTTTGCGTAGTGAGCCATCTTTAGTGAGCAGCGTGACGATAACGTCGCTTTCGCCTAGCTTGGTACGTCTCAATACGAGCGCAGTGATGGTCTCGGTAGGAGAAGCCACAGGACCCTAGGCGCCTTCGCCATACCCGAAGCGACGAATCAGATTAAGATCGCGACGCCAGTTCTTCTTAACTTTCACCTGCAGATCGAGGAACACCTTCGTGCCCAATAAGGATTCCAGATCCTTGCGCGCTTCGATGCCGATATGCTTGATGGTGCGACCGCCCTTCCCTACCAAGATCCCCTTTTGAGAATCGCGCTCGACATAGATGGTGGCGAAGATACGATACAGATCCTTCTTGCGGTCGTAGCTCATCTCATCCACTACAACACCGATAGCATGAGGAACTTCATCGTGGACGGTGAAGAGGATCTTCTCGCGGATGAACTCGGCGATGATGACCTCTTGTGGCTGATCGGTCTGCATATCTGCAGGGAACCATAGTGGTCCTTCAGGTAGATAAGAGACGACGGTATCTATGAATTCGTCCACATGATAACCAGTGACTGCACTGAGCACGATAGTGTCATCCCACTCCATAAGTTCGTTCGCTTTGGCGATCTGTGCTTCGATCTGGTCTTCGGTGGCGAGGTCAGATTTGGATATGACCAAGATCTTCGGAGTGTTCTTGACCGCCTTGAGCTGCGTGATGACCCATTCATCCCCTCGTCCAAGTGGCTCGTGAGCATCGAGTAGGAACGCGATCACATCGATGCCTTCGAGCGACTTCAATGCAGTAGTGTTCAGCTCTTCACCAAGCGCATCATGGGGTTTGTGGACGCCAGGCGTATCCACGATGATGAGTTGATAATCGTCCGTGGTCTTGATCGCACGAAAACGATGGCGTGTGGTCTGTGCGGTGGGAGAAGCGATGGCGTATTTTTGATCCATGATGGCATTGAGCAGCGTTGATTTGCCTGCATTCGGGCGTCCGAGCAACGTGACGAAACCTGATCTGAAATCCTTGTTATCCATGAGACTACGCTCCAAAGAGAAGGGCTAGCAATTTCGGAATGAAGATGATGCAGCCAACAACGAATGCTGCTATAGCGAAGAGTAATACGGCTCCTGCAGCACAATCCTTCGCTTTACCTGCAAGTACGTGATATTCAGGACTGACCAGGTCAACGATATGCTCGATAGCGGTATTGAAGGCTTCTCCACCCAGGACAAGTCCGAAGCAGACCAACACGACGAGCCACTCGAGCGTGCTGATGCTGCAAATAAGACCAAGTACGATAGTGAACAGCGCGAAGACCATATCGATACGGAAATTGCGCTCCTTGCTCGCAAGAGCCACGCCCTTGAGCGCGCAACGGACCGCATCGATGAAGGTGAACTTCTTATTATCGTCAGGCATGGTCATAGAGCTAAGCGTCCTTTTCGGTCTGCATCGCATCCGATGCTGGACGGATACCGCCGAACCAGGCTTTGAGCAGCTGGTCCTCTAAAGCTTCCATCTCTTCGGCTTCAGCATCTTCGATATGATCATAGCCGCAAAGGTGGAGCAGCCCATGGGTGAGCAAGAGGCTCACCTCTTCTTCGAGCGAAGTGCCGAATTCTTCAGTCTGCGCCACGGCAACATCGGTAGCGATGATCACATCCCCCAGCTCATATTCAGCAACTTCCTCAAGGGACTCGTCTTCGAAAGGGACATTGTCACATTCGAAGGAGAGCACATCGGTAGGCTTATCCATACCGCGATAGTCGCGATTCAATTCGTGGATGCGATCATTGTCTACGAAAGTGATCGATACGCTCGTGTTCTGTGGGTAGTTCAACTCGGTCAGCACATATTGCGCGAGCGCTTTAAGGGGTAACGCGTTGAGCTGCTGCTTTCCATGGTCGATTCGAAGAGCGATATCCATACCAGTGCCTTAGAGTCGCAGGTTCTTCGCTTCGGCCTGAGCGTAGGCAGCGATGATCTTGGAAACGAGGGAATTGCGCACCACATCACGGTTGTGGAATTCGATGAAGCCGATCTCATCGATACCTTCGAGCACTTGGCGCACGGTCTTGAGACCTGATATGCCCTTGGGTAGGTCTGTCTGTGTGATATCACCCGTGATGACCATCTTCGAACCCATGCCCAAACGCGTGATGAACATCTTCATCTGTTGAGGCGTGGTATTCTGCGCCTCATCAAGGATGATGAAGCTGTCGTTCAGGGTACGACCGCGCATGAACGCGAGCGGAGCTATCTCGATGACACCATCAGCGATGAGCTTGTTGGCGCGGACGGGGTCCATCATGTCGAAGAGCGCGTCATAGAGCGGCCGGATATAGGGGTCGATCTTCTCCGTGAGCGTACCAGGCAAGAAGCCTAGGTTCTCCCCCGCCTCGACGACAGGACGCGTGAGCAATAGACGGCCCACCTCTTTTCGATTGAGCGCCGCAATGGCCATAGCCATAGCAAGATAGGTCTTACCTGTGCCAGCAGGACCGATACCGAACGTGATGATCTTTTGGCGGATGTAGTCCAGGTATTCCTTTTGCATAGGCGTCTTCGGCCTGATGACACGCCCTTTATAAGAGAGCACCACATCGTTATGGAGTTCCTTGGGTGCATATTCGCCTTCATGGAGCAGCGCGAGCGCGCGCTTGATCGATTCGATATCGGGATCGCTGCCTTGCTCGATGTCGGATAGCAGATCAGATACGAGCGTTGTGATAGAGCTCACTTCGATGGGCGATCCCTCGATCTCGATAGAAGTGCCTCGTACCGTGATGCGCGACTGGAAGGCATCTTGGATGAAGCGGAGATTCTCATCCCCTGCGCCAAGCAACGATGCGAGCACGGTATGGTTGTTCAGATTGATGGTCTGTTTGGTAAGTTCACTCATGCTCTCATGATACAAGATGAATCGACTGCTGTTAAGGAAAGGGGCACGAGGCTGCCAACTTGAAGATCGGCAGGAACCTCGACACGAAAATAGGATTCGCTCGTGCCGATCCCGGGCTGTTCGATGAGGATCTCTTCGATCGTGCCGATACGTCGTTGGGCATCACGTAAGCGCAGCTCATCGGCAAGATCGAACAGTGTTCGTAGGCGCTGCTCCTTTATTCGTGGGTCGATCTGATCGCTACGCGCAGCTGCTGGAGTTCCCTCACGCATGGAATAACGAAAAGCATGGATCTTCGAGAAGCGAGCATGCTTCGCCATCTTGAGGGTCTCGTGATAATCATCGTCGGTCTCTCCTGGGAATCCGACGATGATGTCAGTGGAAAGCGAAAGCTCAGGCATTGCGGCGTAGAGTCGATCGACCAATTTGCCATAGAATGCAGCGTTATAGGGTCTGTTCATCTCGGAGAGCACCTTGCTCGAACCCGCCTGGAGTGGCACGTGAAGATGTCGGCAGATACGTCCTTGGGCATTTGCCATCAGATCGATGGTGCGATCGCTGATCGAGCATGGTTCGATGGATGAGATACGGAAGCGCATTTCATCCGTGCTCTCAAGCAACAGCTCGAGCAGATCGTCAAGGTGACTAGATTCGTAGCTATATGAACCCAGGTCGATCCCTGAGAGCATCACTTCATGGATACCAGCAGCTTCGAGCGCTCGCACCTCGCTACGTATCTCGTCTAGCGGGCGTGACCATGCCTTGCCGCGTGCGATATGGACGATGCAATACGTACAAGCATGGTTGCAACCATCCTGCACCTTGACTGAAACGCGCTGCGGAAACAGCTCTCCTACGCGTAAGGCATCGCTACCGCGAGTGAGCTTGTCCTTTTGAACAACGCTGATGCGCGGATCAAGTCCTTGATAGAATCCTGGATCGATGACAGCAGCGCAACCTGTCACGATCACTGAAGCATGAAGATTCTCGCGAAGAGCGTGTCGAACCGCTTTGCGGGTCTTCTTCTCGGCATCGCCAGTCACGGTGCATGTGTTGATGATGATGGTATCGGCCTCTTCTTCGCCTACGAGACTATTGCCTTGAGCGAGCAGGTTAGCCGTGATGGCATCGGATTCTGCTTTGTTCACCTTACAGCCAAGGTTCACGACATGAAACTTCATGGTTGCTATCCTTGGGCTTTGTCTTGCGTAAGCGCGCGCAGCTGGCTAAGTACGAGCGCACATGAGACCACGCCAGCAGTTTCAGTGCGAAGGATCGTGGGTCCAAGCGAGACCATGAATACGCGAGCAGTGCTCTGTTCGATACGGTCTACCTCGTCTGGCGCTATGCCACCTTCTGGACCGATAACGATCCAGATGCGCGAAGCACCTACGAGCGTCTTTGCTGTTTCATGGTCCGAAAAGAGTTCAACGACCCCCTGTTCAAGCGGAGCTTCTTCCCAAAAGAGAAGGACAGCATCATCGGATCGCCACTGGTCGACAATCTGAGAAAGCTCAAGGAACGGGAACACTTCAGGAAGCGAAGTGCGCCCCGACTGCATGCTCGCATTACGAGCAATGGATGCAAAGCGCAGCGCGCGCTTCTCTGCTTTCTTTTGGTCGAGCTGCACGATGCTGCGATCCATCACCGTAGGCACGAAGCCTGCTATGCCAAGCTCGGTAGCCTGACGAAGCACGGTATCCATCTTCTCGCCCTTGGCTAAACCTTGGACCAGATAGACGCACGCGTTGTTGCGAGGCTGGTCAAGATGCTGCGCGATCCTTACCCACAGCTCCCCGTCACGAATATCAACGATCTCGACCTCGAAATAATCACTACTCTTATCCACAACGGCAATGTGTTCGCCCACTTCAAGACGCAATGCCTTTACGTGCTTGCGATCATCAGGATCGAGCTGAAGCTGAAACGAGTCATGTGTTTCGGCTTCTAAAGATGGATTTGAACAAAAGAGCTGATGAAGGGACATGGGTGCACTAACTAGTTGAACATATTACGAAGCTTCTTGAGTGGTGTGCGTGCTTCAGCGAAGTCCTCGCCCATCTCTTCAGCAAGCTCTTCGAGCAATTCGCGTTCGCGTTTGGATAGACGCTTGGGAATCTCTACTTCGATATGAGCATAGAGGTCACCGCGAGCATCGCTGCCATATTTGGGCATGCCATGGTTCTTCACTTTCACGACCTGTCCATATTGGCAGCCTTTCGGAACCTTGATCTGGACAACTTCATCTTCGAAGATACCATCGATCTCGATATCTGCACCAAGAGCAGCCTGAACCATGGATATGACCGTGGTCACATGCAGGTCGTTGCCTTCACGGCGGAAATATTCATTAGGTTCGATCCTGCACGTAACGATCAGATCGCCCGATTCCGCACCGCGAATACCCGCTTCTCCATACCCGCTCATACGCAGCTGCTGTCCGTCATGGATGCCCGCAGGGATCTCAACTGAAAGACGTTGACGGTCAGGAACGCGACCTTGCCCATCGCATTCAGGGCAGGGGTTTTCGATGACCACACCTGAACCCTGGCAATTCGGGCAGGTGGTAGCGGATTGCATGTCACCTAAGAAGGTATGCTGCACCGTTACTACACGACCAGTGCCATCGCATTCCGGACACGTGATCTCTTCGCCGTCTTCACCCAAGCCCGTGCCATCGCATTCAGGACACGGTGCAAGGCGATCATAGATGATCTCTTTCTTCACACCAGCGGCCACTTCTTCAAGCGTGAGCGTAAGACCTACGCCCATATCGCGACCTTCTCGACGCACGTTGGCAGAACGGCCCATGCCGCCACCGAAGAAGGAGCTGAACAGATCCCCCATGCCAAAACCTCCACCGAAGAGGTCTTCCAGGTCGACATAACCAGCACCAGGCCCACTGGCCGCGCCAGGGACCGTACCATAGCGATCATAGTGGTTTCGCTTGGAAGGGTCACTCAGGACATCGTATGCTTCATTGAGCTCTTTGAAGCGATCTTCCGCATCAGGGCTCTTGTTCACGTCAGGATGGAGCGTACGCGCTTTTTTTCGGAAGGCGCGCTTGATCTCATCATCGCTAGCATTCTTGTCAACTTCGAGGATTTCGTAGAGGTCTTGAGCCATGGAGTGTTCTTTCTGTTCTTCGTTCGTATTCGTGGCTTATGAGTCTTGCAGGAGCGTCTTGGCGGCACGAACCGCCTTGATCGCTTGTTCATAATTCATGCGTGTAGGGCCGATGACCGCGATCATGCCTCGTTGTGTGCCTGACGAATACGGGGTTGCTACTACCGAGATCGCAGAAAGCTCAGAGGCGGGATTCTCGTGTCCGATGCGTACGATAGGCAGATCGCTCTCAGGCGCATCGTTCATCAAATGGAAGAGGATCGTTTCGTCCTCTAGCTTTTCGACCACAGGAGAAAGACGAGATGAATCGCTGAATTCAGGCTGATCGAGCAGGCGCGAAAGACCAAGCGTATGAGCATGCTGTGTCTTTTGATGAGCGCAGCATGAAAGAACCTCTTGTTCTACCAGAAGGAAGAGCGGATCTTTTCGCATCTCGTTGAGCGAAGCCATCGTGCGCATCGAGTTTTGCTCGGATGATGTTGCAGCATCGGCTGCGATGGTCACCCCTGCGTAAAGTTCGTTCAATGCGGTCTCGATCGCTGCCACATGTTCAGGGGTAATAGCTTCAGTGGTATCGATCGCCTGGTCGAACACCGTGCCATCTTCGCTTACGATGATCGCGACCAGACGCGAGGTGGAGACCATGACCAAGGTGATGCGCGAAATCGCAACATTGGTGAGCGTATTCGGAACGATCATGGTCAAACAGTTCGTGAATCGCGCGAGCACCTGAGAGGTCTTATCGAGTAGATCATCCAATTCAGAAGCATCTTGATACAATTCGCGCAGGATCGCTGGATCAGGGGAATCGGGAAGGTTCTCGAGCAGATCATCAACGAAGGTTCGATAACCGAAATCGGTAGGAACGCGCCCAGCGGAAGTGTGCGGAGACGTGAGGTAACCCGCATCTTCAAGATGTGAGAGCTCGTTACGTACGGTCGCCGAGCTGATGTCGAGCTGATAGCGATCGATCAGCGTACGCGAACCAATAGGAAGCGCATGAGCGATATACTCATTGATGAGCATCTTGAGCACGATCTGTCGGCGGTCTGAGAGCACGTTCCTCCTTTCGTTACAAGGCATTTTAGCAATGTAGAGATGAGAGTGCTAATCCTACACAGAACAAAAACGCCATCGGCAAGGAATCTACTTATATGGTTGACAGTAAATGGTCGGCATAAGCCCGTAGGGGTTCAGGCAAGTTCGAGCAAACGACCATAGAGCGCATTACCCCAGAGCCAACCTTTCTCGGTGGGCTCGAATCTACCATCAACCTCTTTCACATAGCCAGAATCGATCAGTTCTTTGAAAGCATCGAGAGCACCCGGTACTTCTTCGTCTACCTGCACGGCGAACTTCACCGACACTCCCCTGCTCATACGCATCCCCAGCATCAGATCCTCTACCAGATACTCAGGCCGCGATAGCTCTTCTTGGACCTGGCTATCCATCATGCGAATGCGTTCATCGTAGTTTTGTTTCATGGTCACTGCAGCGCGACCGATACCGAGATATGGTTTACCAGTCCAATAGGCCTTATTATGACGACATTCGAAACCTGGTTTGGCGTAGCTCGCTACCTCGTAGCGATGGAAACCTTGTGTCTCAAGATACTCCTGTGCGAGCAGCATCATCTCTGCGGCATATTCTCCAAGGTCGTCTTCTGTTTCAGCAAAAGCTTGACGCTCCATGAGCCCATGCAATGGTGTTCCTTCTTCGATGGAGAGCGGATAGATGCTGATGTGGGTAACACCAAGATCGACCGCTGTCTTGAGCGAGGCGATGAATGATTCTTTCGTCTGACCAGGAAGACCACACATCAGATCGACGCTTATGTTGGTGAATCGGATCTGAGCAAGCTCGATAGCGCGTTTAGCTTGAGCTGCATCATGCGCACGCCCGAGGGTCTTCAAGACCTCATCGTCAAAAGACTGGACGCCGATCGAAAGTCGCGTAACGCCCAGAGCGAAGAGATCCTTCACCATCGCCTCGGTCAAGCTTTCAGGGTTTACTTCCAAAGTACATTCGACCTCTGGTGTGAGGTGCATGGAGAGCGAAAGACCATAGAGCAAACGACTCAGCTCTTTGTTCCCTATGTGCGTTGGCGTGCCTCCACCGATATAGACCGTATCAAGCGAGCCGAGCAAGTCTGCGCGTGAAGCCGCACGGATCTGTAGTATCAGATCATCCACATAGCGCTCGATTGCTTCATCATTCGATGAGATAGCTTCGCTGTTGAAATCACAATAGAGGCACTTGCTCTTGCAAAAAGGAATATGCAGGTAAAGAGCCTTGTAGGGGTATTGATCCTCTAGTATATCTCCCCCAGGGATCTTCATCGATTCTCCTCCACCTTAGACGCTTCAGGCTGATCTTGGAGCTCGAGCACTTCCTGGAAGATACGAGCAAAATCATCATAGGTGACGGCATCATTGATGGCGCGACGGGCCTTGGTCGCTCCGCGTAGACCGCGCAAATACCACATGGCATGCTTGCGCATCTTCACGATGTTGTCGTCATATTGATCAGCGAGCATCCGAGCATGCTTCAATGCGATATCGATGCGTTCGCTCGCAGAAGGTGCAGTCGGCACTTCGCTGCCCTCTAATACCGCCTTGATATCGGTGAATATCCAGGGGTTTCCTTCAGCACCCCGCCCTACCATGATGGCGTCGCAGCCAGTTTGTTCGAGCATCGCCTTCGCGCGTGCTCCTGAAGTGATATCCCCATTGCCGACCACTGGAATAGAGACACGTTCCTTTACGCGAGCGATGGTGTCCCAGCAGGCATCGCCTTGATAGAACTGTTGGGCGAAACGGCCATGGACCGCCACCGCAGCAGCTCCCGACCCTTCGACGATGTGAGCTAGTTCAGGAGCGGTCTCGTGGCCCATTTCGAATCCACGACGCATCTTAACGGTAACAGGAGCTGCAACTTTGTTCTCAACAGCACTCACGATCTTGGCTGCAAGAACGGGATCGCGCATGAGCGCAGAGCCATCGCCTTTGCCAGCGATCTTGCGCGCTGGGCAACCCATATTGATATCGATGGAGAAGATCGCATCACCCATGGCCTGCTCGAGCTCGTAAGCTTCGTTTGCCATGGTGTCGGGTTCATGACCGAATATCTGTACTGCTACCTTATCTTCCGAAGGTGCTAGTGCGAGTAAGTCACGCGTCTTAACATTCCCATAGCTCAAAGCTTTCGCTGATACCATCTCGGTGTAGGTGAGCTGCGCACCAAATGAAAGGCAGATCTCGCGAAACGCATCGTCGCTCACCCCTGCCATGGGGGCAAGGATGATGCGTCTATCCTGGTAGAGATCATTCGTGCTCATAGGCAAGCAGGCCTATTCGTCTACCTTGAGGATAGCCATGAATGCTTCTTGCGGCACCTCAACGCTACCGATGCTCTTCATGCGCTTCTTACCTTGCTTCTGCTTCTCCAGCAGCTTACGCTTACGGGTGATGTCACCGCCGTAGCACTTGGCAAGAACGTCCTTGCGCATAGCGCGCACGGTCTGTCGCGAGAGCACGCGAGAACCCACTGCTGCTTGAATGGGGATCTCGAACATCTGACGTGGGATGATGCCCTTGAGCTTCTCCACCAGTACGCGTCCGCGATCGTATGCCTTGTCGTTATGCACGATGAAGGAAAGTGCATCGATCGGCTTTCCAGCGAGCAGGATATCAAGCTTCACCAACTTCGAGGTCTTATATTCATCGAAGTCGTAATCGAGCGATGCATATCCTTTGGTCCTGCTCTTCAGCTGATCGAAATAGTCCATGATCAGTTCAGAGAGCGGGATGTTCCAGAGCATCTCCACGGTAGTGGTAGAGAGATAGTTCATGGTGATGAAGTTGCCACGACGCGCCACGGTAAGGTCCATGACCGCACCCACATAATCGGGCGGGATGAGGATCTTAGCTTTCAGATACGGTTCTTCGATATGGTCGATCTCGGCAGCATCGGGCATATCTTGAGGAGAGTGGAGCGAGATCATCTCACCATTGGTCTTGTAGACGTGGTATTCCACGGAAGGTGCAGTAGCAAGCAGGTCAAGACCGAATTCACGCTCAAGGCGTTCCTTGATCACTTCCATATGGAGCAATCCCAAGAATCCAACACGGAAGCCAAAGCCAAGTGCATGGGAGGTCTCTGCTTCATAGATGAGCGCAGGATCGTTCAGGGAAAGCTTCTCGAGCGCATCTTTGAGCGGTTCGTACTGATCGCCATCGATCGGGAACAAGCCTGTGAAGACCATAGGTTTCACATCGCGATAGCCAGGCAGCGGCTCTTCGCAGCCCCCCACCGCATTGGTGATGGTGTCACCCACTTTCACTTGAGCGGGATCCTTCAAGCCCGTGACCAGATACCCTACTTCGCCCACACCGAGCGATTCGACCGGAACTTCCGTAGGTTTGCGCACGCCAGCTTCTTCAACGAGCGTGGTGGTATTGGTTGCCATCATGCGGATCTCTTGACCTTTTCGCAAAGACCCATCGACCACGCGTACGAGCGCCACAACACCGCGATACGCATCGAAATAAGAATCGAAAATGAGCGCGCGCAGTGGAGCATCGCTTTCCCCCACTGGCGCAGGGATGTTGTACACGATAGCCTCGAGTAGGTCGTCGATACCTTCACCAGTCTTACCGCTCGCCAAGATCGCATCGTCGGCTGGGATCGCGAGCACGTCTTCGATCTCGGCACGCACACGCTCTGGGTCTGCTGCAGGAAGGTCGATCTTGTTGATCAGCGGGATTATCTCAAGGTTGGCATTCATCGCCATCATGGCATTGGCCACAGTCTGTGCTTCTACGCCCTGCGTAGCATCGACCACGAGCACAGCGCCTTCACACGCTGCCAAAGAGCGAGACACTTCATAGGTGAAGTCGACATGACCAGGCGTGTCGATAAGATTGAAGTGATAGAGCTGTCCATCTTCAGCACGATAATCCACGCGTACTGCTTGGCTCTTGATGGTGATGCCGCGTTCGCGCTCGATCTCCATGGAGTCGAGCACCTGCTCTTTCATGTCGCGCGAAGAAACGGTCTCGGTCAGTTCGAGGATACGGTCTGACAGGGTGGATTTGCCATGGTCAATATGCGCAATGATCGAGAAATTGCGGATGTATTGGGGATCGATGGACATAGAGGTTGCTATCCTTCGGTTCGAGATGACCAACGCGTATCAAAGGTTCGCATTCTCTTGGCGCATAGCTGCTTGAAGAGGTGCAAGATACGATTCTAGCCCATCCGACCACCACAATGCTGCCTTGGCGAACAATTTATCGACCAAAACTACACGCACTCAAAAAGTTATGTTACGATTCTAAGGCTTTCGTCTACAACTTGTATTTCAATGGAGGATAAAACGTGGCGAACATCAAAAGTCAAAAAAAGCGAATCATCACCAACGAGAAAGCTCGCAAGCGCAATCGTGCAGTGCGTTCTGAATTGAAGACCGCTACCCGCGCAGTCCATGAAGCTGTTGAAGCTAAGGCTGGCGCAGAAGCTTACGCTGCAGCGCTTGCTGCATGCCGCCTGCTCGATCGTGCGGTCACCAAGGGTGTCATCCATAAGAATCAGGCTGCTAACCGTAAGTCTGGCATCATGAAGCTCGTCAACACCATCGTCACTCCTGAAGATATTGCTGCTTACAAGCCCAAGGAGAAGAAGGCTCCTGAAAAGACTGGCTCCAAGAAGGCTGCTGCTAAGGCTGCTCGCAAGGAAGCCATGGCTGCTGCATCCGCTGAAAAGGACAAGCGCCGCAAGAAGACCCAGAAGGAGCAAGCTGCTGCCGCAAAGAAGAAGGCTGAAGCCGAGGCAGCTGCCGAAGCAGAAGCTGCTGCTGAAGAAGAAGCAGCCCAGGAAGAGGAAGTTCAGGAAGCTGCCGAAGCTGAAGCTATCGAAGAGGCTGAAGCTGCAGACGGCGAAGAATAACCCTTCCCTATCATTTGTTTTAAGACGGATCCGTCCGCATATCGAAAAAGTTGCCCGGTGTTTGCCGGGTTTCTTTTTGCCCTTATTAAGTCATACCGCAAGCAGCGAGGCTGCAGGGGTGAGGTCTCGGATTCACCTGTTTCGCTGTTCGCCTTCGGCTCATGCGCTCCACTGCTTCATGCATTATTACGCGAATCAATCTTCGATTGATTCTATCTTTTCCAAGTTAGTGTTCAGAGTGAATCTACGACCCTACCCCTACATCCTCGCTGTTTGCGCAGGAGATTTTTGGAGGGCAAAAAGAAACCACTCTATGGTGATGGGGATTATATTTGGTAAGATTGTTTTGCATTACTAGTTACTTAAACAACGAGGTAGTTTTATGAAGGCGCTCATTCCTGCGGCGGGACTGGGGAGTCGGTTCTTGCCGGCTACGAAGGCTCAACCTAAAGAGATGCTCTTAGTGGTCGATAAGCCTGCCATCCAGTATGTAGTGGAAGAAGGGCTGGCATCAGGCGCTGACGAAGTCATCATCATCAACAGCCGTGACAAGAAATCCATCGAGGAACACTTCACGCCTAACCCAGAACTGGAAGCTGAATTGCGCAGCCGCGGTAAGGATTCTTATGCCGATAAAGTGGCTCATGCTGGGAGCCTTAACGTGAGCTACGTATACCAGGATGAACCTTTGGGTCTTGGCCATGCGGTGCATTGCGCTGCAGACAAGATCGAAGATGAGGCGTTCTTCGTGCTCCTAGGTGATGTGCTCGTTCCAGAGAACAAGATGCTCGTTCGTATGAAAGAGATATCAGACCAACATGATGGCGCGAATGTCATTGCGGTGCTGCCTGTTCCCAAGGACCAGGTCGATCGTTTTGGCGTTATCGATGGTGCCCAGATAGAAGATGACGTGTGGAAGATATCCTCGCTCGTTGAAAAACCTGCAGTTGAAGATGCTCCCACCAATCTAGCAGCATTCGGTCGCTATCTTCTCTCACCGCGCGTTATGGAGCTGTTGGCAGAAACCGCTCCTGGTGCAGGTGGAGAGATCCAGCTTACTGACGCGCTTGCTGAGGCGCTCAAAGAAGAAGAGATGTATGCGCTCGTCATCGACGAAGAAGATGGCTTCGATACGGGCACGATCGAAAGCTGGCTCGATACCAACAATCGTCTCTACGCGCGCATGCAGCAAAACGCTTGATCTAACTCGATAAGCCCTTGAATAGAAAACCCCCGAGAGCAAGCGCTGTCGGGGGTTTGTTCTATGGTAATGAGGTTAGTACGTTTAGAGTGTGGGAGCGACCGTAGTAGCGCTAGCAGCCTCAACAGAAACAGAGCTATCGGTCGTTACGGGAACGAGCTCTTCGGCTTCAGGTTCTTCGATGAAGGGACCGAACAATGCTTCACCATTCTGGCTGAGCTCGACCATGCCAGTAAGGATGTCGACATACTGATAAGACTGTCGAGCAGCAACGCCGCGCTTACGCTTCACTTCCATGATGAAGAGTCGAGGATGAACCTGCTTCAATACGCCTTCACTCTCAACGATCTTTGAGCGGCCCATATTCGCACGAACACGCAATTTTTGGCCGACGAAATCGGAAAGAACATCATGAATACCATCTACGATCTGCGCTTGCTTTGCTAAATCCATAAACACTTCCTCAAATCGACACAGTAAAACTCATCTATAGTAACACGCACCCGGGTGTTTGTACAAAGATACCCTCTTCATACTTGCAAACGGTCGGTTTTATAGCTTGAAGACAACTGATATTGTTCACGATGGTTTGATGCGACTTGCTCTGATATGACGCAATGGGTCTTCATATTCAGTTCTTGTGATCAGTGAAATGCAAGAAAGCTTCGCCAAGACGCAGATATTCGCTCAGCTTGAGCTTCTCCCCTCTTACTTTAGGATCGATACTGGCTTCTTCAAAGAGGAAGGGCAGCATCTCAGCAACATCAAGATCGGGGCGCATACGATCGAAGTAGGTCTTCATGGAATTCGAGAGGGTCTTACGACGGTTCTCAAAAGCTGCATCTGCCATGGTCATCGTTGCTTGAGCAAGTACAGGGTCGAGCGGGTCTTCATTACGATCAAGACGGATCACCGTGCTCTTCACTCGTGGCGGAGGAAAGAAATTGCTTTCGGCGACCGAGAACTTGCCCGCAGCGTGCGCAAAAAGATTCAGCTTGACCGTATAAGCTCCGTAGTTCTTCGTGCCTGGCGCCGCGCTCATACGTTCAGCTACTTCCGCTTGCACCATGATAGTGGCGCTCTGAAGGGACGAGAAGCGCTCGAAATAGTCGAGCACCAGTGTTGCTGCTACCGCGTAGGGAAGATTCGCCACCAGCTTGTTCGGAGCAAAAGGAAGATCGGCGGGATATACCTCAAGCGCGTCGGCTGCAACCAGCGTGAAAGACGAGCTCCATGGTTCGAGCGTTTGAGCGAGCACTGCAGGAAGGTCTGTGTCGCGCTCGATTGACACCACCTCTCCCGCCTCTTTAAGGAGCGCTTCAGTAAGCGTGCCGATGCCAGGACCTATCTCGACCACCTTATCTTCTTTGGTGAGCTCAGCAAGAGCGCAGATACGGGCTACGATACCATCATTGATAAGGAAATGCTGACCAAGCGCCTTCTTAGTCATAAGGCCAAACTGATCAAGAACAGCGCGTGTGTCAGCAACAGAAGCAAGGGAAGAAAGCCGCGGCATCTAAGCTTCGCCTCCTTGTATCTTCTCTATCGATACTTTTAACTGTTCGACGATCATAGTTTCACTCGCCTGGATGAACGAGAATCTGTCAACAACGCCCAGATCCGCGAGCGCCAAAGGCGAAGCAAGCGTAACAAAGGCAGCTTCGGTTCCGTAGGGGTCTCCCCCTTCGCCTACAAGCCCAAGGATAAGCGGGCGCTTCGGGGGCAGTGATTGTTGATCAGCGATGAGCTCCTGGCGCTTCCAGAAGTACGGCTGAAAGCGATCGAGCAGCGCCTTTAGCTGCGACGGAACTCCTGCAAAATAAATGGGCGAAATAATGACCACAAGATCGGCGCCATCGATAGCAGCATGGACCTTAACTTCGTCGTCTTCATAGATGCACGTACCCGTGTCTTTACAGGTATCGCACCCAATGCACCCATGAATATCCATTTCAGCGATGGAGAATAACGTAACCGTAGTGCCTGAGGTTGCGCCAAGTGCCTTTGCAATAGCTCGTGCTGAACGTGCGCACTTCCCTTGCGCGTAAGGCGAGCCAGAGATGATCACGCACGCTGCCATGGTGTTGCCTCGCGATCGAGCAGAGAGAGGGCATTCGAGAAGACCTGCTCGAGAAGGATACGTTGCTCTTCAGGAGTCGTGCGGTCGAAGATCTCGAGCAGCTTCGCAGCCGTGAAGATCGTGTATTCGGGTCCACATTCGATGCCGCGCAAAGGTTCGGGCGTCATGAACGGTGAATCCGTTTCTGTGAGCAAACGGTCTGTAGGAACTGTGAGTGCACCTTCTCGCACTTCAGGCGTATTCTTGAAGGTGAGCGGCCCGCCATAGGCCACATAGCAGCCAGCATCAAGCCAGGGACGAAGCACGTCAGCATCAAGATTGAAGCAATGAAGCAGAACACCAGCTTCGGGAAAGCCCTCTTCGGTTAGGATGGCGAAGCCTTCATCGTGCGCTTCGCGCAGATGCAAGATAAGAGGCAGACCAGTTTCATGGGATAAACGGATCTGGCGGCGAAACGCCTCTCGCTGCTGGGGCCGTGGTGAGTGATCGTAATGGTAATCGAGGCCCACTTCACCGATAGCGGCTACCAGCGGGTTCTTCAGAACCTCGAGCAAACGCTCTTCCAATGCATCATCGTAGTGCTTTGCGTTGTGAGGATGGCACCCTATGCCTACACGCACAGTGGGAGCGACCTCTTTGAAATCACCAAGATCAAAGTGCTGATATATCTCTGATGCACGATCGAACCACAGCGGGAGCTTTTCGAAGGTAGTTCGATGGTCCTCCTGCACATCCATGATGGTGCAAATGAACGAGACACCATAGTACGCGCTACGCGCTAAGGCTAACGCAGGATCACTGAGCATATCAAGATGCGCATGCGTGTCTGCCACCGGCCCGCAAAGCTGCGGAGGGTTCGCAAAACGGATCTTACCCTTCTTGCGTTTCTGGTAAAAGAGCATATCCCGCTCGAATTCGCCAAGCGAATCGAACGGGACACTTTCGCCAAAAGAATATGCCACATCAGACATTTGATTATTCAAGGGAGAAGTCGATCGCATCGACGTCCAATCGCGGATAGAGCGGCGTACCCGTGCTGATCTTCGACCCAGGCTGAAGCTGCCCCCATTTGCTCGCTTCTTCGATGTTGGTGATGCTAGAGATATCTCCCAAGCTCATACGGTCGAAGACCTCAGCCGAAGTATTCGGCATGAATGGTGCCATGAACAGCGCGATGATACGGATCGCCTCGAGCGAATTATAGATGACCGCGGCAAGTTCATCAGCGGTCGCTTCATCCTTTGCCAGATCCCATGGACGAGAATCCTCGACGTAGAGATTCACACGCCCAGCGAGCTTCTGAACAGCTGCAGCAGCAGCCGAAAAATCGACCTTGGCCATAGCTTCGTCGTACTCTTCGTACAGATCGCGCGCAATATCCGCCAGCGGATTATCCTCAGCGCCTGCAGGAGGCGTGGGAACCTGACCATCGAAATATTTGTCGGTCATATTGAATACGCGCGAAACAAGATTGCCCCACGTGTTAGCCAGATCGGCGTTGTAGACCTGCACCATGCGTTCGATAGAGATAGAACCATCATGACCGAACTGCACGTCAGAGAGGAAATAGTAGCGATAAGGGTCGACACCGAAGACCTCGACCAGGTCTGCAGGCTTCAGCGCATTGCCACGCGACTTCGACATCTTCTCGCCCTTGGTGAGCAAGAAGCCATGACCGAAGACCGTATGGGTGATGGGCATACCAGCCGCCATGAGCATCGCTGGCCAGATCACGCAATGGAAGCGGATGATGTCCTTGCCGACGAAGTGGTATTGCATGGGCCACGCTGCTTCGAATTCTGCAGCTCGCTCGGGATCGCTGTAGCCGATACCCGTAAGGTATGCGAGCAGCGCATCCGCCCAAACGTAAGCAACATGACCTTCATCAAAAGGCAGTGGTACACCCCAATCGAACGTGGAGCGCGAGATGGAAAGATCCTTCAATCCGCTCTTCACGAATGAGACCACTTCATTCTTGCGCGTTTCGGGACGGATGAAGTCAGGATTCTGCTCGTAGAATTCAAGCAGCTTGTCTTCAAAATCGGAAAGCTTGAAGAACCAGTTCTCTTCCCCACTGGTCTTCTGAACAGGTCGTTTGCAGTCAGGACAGACGAACACGCCCTCTTCGTTCTTCTCTAGATCGGATTCAGCGTAGTACGTTTCTTCATGAACGCAATACCAGCCTTCATAGGCACCTTTGTAGAGGTATCCTTTTTCATACAGATCGTTCCAGAACTTCTTCACCGATTCAGCATGGCGCGGCTCGGTGGTACGCACGAAATCGGAATAGGTGATGTCGAGCATATCCCAAGCATCGCGAAATGCTGGCTCCATCGAATCGCACCACGATTGTGGGTCCATACCGTTCGCTTCTGCGGTGTCTGCGACCTTCTGGCCGTGCTCATCCATACCAGTGACGAACGAGACATCGTAGCCGTTCATACGCTGATAGCGTGCGACCGCATCCGCCGCGATGGTGGTGTAAGCCGTGCCAAGGTGCGGAGCTGCGTTGACGTAATAGATCGGAGTGGTGATCGCGTAAGTACCTTTTGACATGTGTCATGCTCTCTTTCTGGCCTCGGATGACCAATGATGCCACCAGGCCTTGGTAACAAAAGACCAGCCTGGACGCATGGCTACGACCAAGCTGGACCAAACACACAGAAGTTTATACGAATTCGTTCTGGACCGCCGAAATAGGAACGATCTGAGAATTCTCATGGATGATCTCGTATGTATCGCGCGCGATCATGTATTCTTCATCGGTCGGGATGACGATGATGGCAACATCGGAGTCATCTTGCGAGATGATGCGCTCGAAACCGCGCTGCTTGTTCTTCTCTTGATCGAGGATAATGCCAAGGGGCTGCCAACCCGTGAAGATCATGCGACGCATCTTCTGACAATTCTCGCCCACGCCTGCGGAAAGTACGATGACATCGGCACCCGACATGAGCGCCATGTACTGACCGATGTACTTCTTGCAGATGGAGGAATACATTTCGTAAGCAAGGATCGCACGTTCATCGCCCGCATTGGACGCATCGCGCACCATGCGCAAATCATTACTGATGCCAGAAACGCCAAGCAAGCCTGATTGCTTGTTCAGGATATTGTTCATCTCTTCAGCGCTCAAGCCTTCGTGCTCCATGAGGAAGGTAACGATAGCGGGATCGATGGAACCAGAGCGCGTACCCATCATCAGACCATCGAGCGGAGTGAATCCCATGGAAGTATCGATCGGCACACCATGATCGATAGCAGCGATGGAGCAACCATTGCCAAGATGGCAGGTGATGATGCGCAGGTCGCGAATGTCTTCACCTAGGATATCGGCCGCACGTTCGGAAAGGTAACGATGGGACGTGCCGTGGAAGCCGTATTTGCGGATGCCGTACTTTTCATAGTATTCGTACGGGATCGGATACATATACGACTTGGGAGGCATGGACTGGAAGAATGCAGTGTCGAACACGGCAACCATGGGGGTCTCAGGCATGAGCGCGCGGCAGGCTTCGATACCTGCAAGCGCTGCTTTGTTGTGCAAGGGAGCGAGTTCAGCAAGTTCATCGATCTTAGCGATGACCTCGTCGTCGATGAGCGCTGACTTCTTGAAGTATTCACCACCATGGACCACGCGATGGCCCACTGCGCCGATCTCGTCCAGGCTTTCGATGACCGCATCTTCGCCTGACAAGAGAGAATTGATGACCAGCTCAAGTGCTTCGGTATGATCCTTCAAGGGTTGCTCGACGCGTACTTCATTGTCGTCGACCACATGCTTGCGGATGCCATCGGGAGAACCTACGCGCTCGCAAAGACCGCGCGCAAGGACTTTGTTCGTATCGATATCGACGAGCTGATACTTAAGGGATGAAGAGCCCGCATTGATAACGAGGATGTTCAACGAAACTCCTTCCAGAGGTGTTCATACGATTATACGTTGCTGGTTAGGAGCTACTTTAGCGGGCTAGAGCCTTATTCGGTAACTGGGATGCTGCGGCTGTAAGGTAAGACTGCATAACTTACCCGTTTCGCTGTTCACCTTCGGCTCATGCGCTGCACTGCCTCATGCGTTATTACGTGAATTCAGCTTTGCTGAATTCTGGATTGGAATTTAGTGTTCAGAGTAAGTTCTGCACCCATACCCTACAGCCACAGCACTGCACTCACCTTAGTTGAATGTAGTGCTGTTGATGGATCTAGGCTTTCGACAGTTCAGTATCTGTCTGAGCGTCGTCTACTGAAGTGTCGAGCTCACCCATCAAGACCTCCACTTTTTGCTGGGCATCAGCAAGGCTCGTCTTCAGATAACGAAGCAGCGCTACGCCGCGTTCATATTTGGTCAAGCTCTCTTCAAGTTCCAAGGTGTTGCTCTCGAGCGCTTCAACGATAGCGTTGAGCTCATTCATCGCTTCTCGAAAGGTAAGGTTCATCGGTTCTTCGGCCATGGTCTCTCCTTTTTGACTGTGTTGTGAAATGGAAGATGGATTCGGTGATGGCAGCGATCAGGGTAGGTCCTGGATCGCTATCAAGGGATTCGGTGTGGTCTCATCTACGGTGCAATCGATGACACCATCGGTCACTTGGACCGCTAGCTTCGCACCAGGCTTGGTCTGATCGATCGAGCGCACTACCCCACCTCGATCATCCTTGGTTATGGACCAACCGCGCTCGAGCGCTGCTAGTGGAGAAAGGTCCTGTAAGCGTGACGTGATGAGCGCAGCGCACTGCTTGTACGGATCGAGCAAGGTCTTGCCCGTTTGGTTGAGCGCGAGCGAACGCAATGAAAGGGCATGCTCATGCACGGTCAGCTGATTGCCAAGCGTTGAATTCAAACGTTGCGCCGCTTGAACAAGCGCGCGCTTCTGGTCTTCGAGGCTTTGCGGGATCGCACGGCCTAAGCGAAGCTGCATCTGCTCAAGCCTTGATGCATCCGTAACACCGAATCTGCCCATGCTTTGCTCAAGACGGGTCTGATAATGGTCGGCAAGCTGCAGGTCATTCGAGAATAGATAGTTCGGGTCACGGAAGATCGGACGCGATTCATAAGCTTGCACGTAATTGATCGAACGGCTGATGCGATGCGTGAAGACCGCGGTCATGCGCTGTGCCATCGAATCGAGCGTTGCGAATAGGTCTTCCTTGCTGGGACTAACCGCCTCTGCAGCTGCTGTTGGTGTTGAAGCGCGCAGGTCAGCCACCATATCAGCGATAGAAGTATCGGGTTCGTGTCCGATGCCGGTGATAATGGGCACAGGGCTTGAAGCGATGAATCGAGCAAGCGCTTCATCATTGAAGGGCATGAGGTCTTCGAAGGAGCCACCACCACGAACGAGCAGCACTTCTTCAGCACCTGCTTGGATGACGGTCTGAAGACCCTGGATAAGACCTTGTGCAGCCTGCTTGCCTTCAACAGGAACGCCAGCGAACAAGATGGTGGCCAGCGGATAACGACGACGAAGCGTGCGCAGAACATCATGGACCGCAGCACCTCGAGGCGAGGTGACCAAACCGATGCGCTGGGGGTACGGTACTACGGGGCGCTTGCGGGCTGCATCCATCAAGCCTTCATTGCGTAGCTTCAGCGCTAGTTGCGCCACTTGCGCGCGCAAGTCACCTTCGCCAGCCAAACGGAGCGAAGAGACATCGAAGTTCATACGCCCCTTTGGCGCGAAGATGGTGAAACGACCGACCACTTCCACCCGCGCACCAAGGCGCAAAGGCACGCCCGCACTCTTGTAGCGACTGATCCACATAAGGCATGGCAGCGAAGCGCTTTCGTCCTTGATGGTGAAGTAGACCGCCTTATAGCCAGGCTTTTGATTGAGTTCGCTCACCTCACCTACGATGTGGAAGGTGTGCTCTGAAAGGACCGATTTTGCAATATTGACCGCGGCAGAAACGCTGAGCGCTTTGCGCTGGTTATCTGAGGAGCCCTCGCGGGTATCGACCATGCTTGCTCCTAGTTATCGCGTGCTGAGAGCAGATAGAGCAGCTGAAGTATAGAAACGAGCGCAGCAGCGACATAGGTGAATGCGCAGGCACGCAGGACGCTCCAAGCGCCCGCCTGCTCGCCGCCAGGGATACCCGTGGAAGCCATATAGTCCATGGCGCGATGAGAAGCATTGAATTCGACGGGAAGCGTAACGATCTGAAAGAGCACCGCTACCGCATAGAGGATGATAGCAAGATCAACCAAGCCCACAACGTTCAAGATGATGCCAGCGAGCAGGATGAAGATCCATGCATTGGAGGCAAGATTGACAGCAGGAACGAGCGCAGAGCGCACCTTCATGGGCTTATAGTCTTGAGCGAACTGGCATGCGTGACCAACTTCGTGGCACGCAGTTGCTGTTGCAGTGATGGATCGTCCATTGTAAGAATCGGGACCGAGCGTGATGGAATTGTCCTTAGGGTTGAAGAAGTCTTCACCATGCTTACCCATGCGTACCTCAACGCCTTGGATGCCGTAATAGTTCAACATACCCACCGCAACATCGCGGCCGGTCATGTTCGATGAATTCGGCACATGCGAGTACTTCGAAAGCTGTCGATTCACATACGCTTGTGCGCCAAAACCGATAGCAAGCGTGACCAAGATGAGCAGAAGATAGGACATAGGTTCTTCCTCCTTGAGGATACGTTCTTATGCTACAGGGCGAAACGCAAAGCGAATCGCGAATAAATTCGTATGATGCTCCACTTTAGCGTTAATCGATGGCGTTAATCTTGAGAGCTGACAATCTCCAAATTTCCGTCAGCGATCCGTAACAAGAGCTTGCCCGCAAGAAAATCGAGCAGTTCGTCACCGAGCAGGCGCCGACGCCAACCTTTGAGCAATTCGCAGTCATCGTAGTGACCACGCGCGAGCTTGGTAAGCTCAGCGTGCGAAGCAAGAGTTTGCGGAGCTATGTCATTCTCTTTAGCGCATTTGCGTGCCATACCGCTGAGCACATCAACGATCGCGTCAACGTTAGCTTCGCTTCGTGCCTTACCCTGGAGCACTGGGAGTTCATCTTTAGGTATGTCAAGCCCCTTCTTGATGCATTCAACCACTTCACGTGCATCGCTAGTCTTGAGCGAATCACGTAGCCCGCGCACCATGAACAATTCATCGAGCGTGCACGCTTCACGGCGACACGCTTCTACGATCTGTTCGTCTGAGACCACCCACTTACGCGGAATATTGCGCGATTGCGCTTTCAGCTCTCGCCATGCAGCGAATTCCCGTGCAGCAGAAAGCTGACGTGGTTTCAGCTGGTTCACACGCTTGAGCTTCTTGTAACGCGTATAAGGGTCGACAACATACTTCTCAGGACTGCTCAGTTCCTCGAAAGCATCCGTGAGCCAATCAAGGCGGTTCTTCTCTTCGAGCAGCTCTACCATCTTCTGATGGATCTCGGGCAGGTAGAGGACATCATCGGAAGCATACTGAACTTGCGAAGGTGAGAGCGGCCTGCGTGACCAGTCGGTGAAGGAGTCCTTCTTAGAAAGCTCGACACCACAATATTGCGAGACCAGCGTAGCGTAGGATGCTTGCTGGTTCTTACCGAGCAGCGTTGCGGCGATCTGCGTGTCGAACACGGGCGCAGGCAGAACACCCGTTTCGCGCAAGATGATATCCATATCCTGGGTACAAGCGTGGAATATCTTCACGATGCCTGGATCAGTGAGCGGGCGTGCGAGCACGTCAAGGTTGGTCACCGCAAGCGGATCGATGATAGCGATATGACCTTCGATACCGATCTGGATAAGGCAGGTCTTGGGATAGTATGTCTTCTCGCGCAGGAATTCAGTATCGATAGCCATATAGGGGCTGTTCATGCATGATTCCGCAAAAGTAGCCAGCGCAACATTCGATTCAATAAGCTGTGGTTCAATCATCGGGTCATCTTCTGTTCTTGAGCGTTTACGATGGCCGCCGCCTCCGCTGCAGATAGTGGTTCCTGCACCTGGCAACTTAACCATTGTGACCATAGTTTCGACAACGAACTACTATAATGCATTGCAGACGATTACGATTGGGCTTGAAGGGGTATCGGTTGAAAGTTCTCGTCATCCATAACATTGCCTCAGGTCATGGCGCGGGAGCGATCTATGACTTCATGCGTTGCTATGCTGAAGACGGCGATATGATCACCCTGCGAACGTTCAATGGTAAGACGCCTTTCATCGAACTGGTCGAAGATGCTCGTCATTATGATTTCGTAGTTGCGAGCGGTGGCGATGGGACCATTGCAGCAGTCACCTATGCACTGCGCTACACCAACATTCCTATCCTGCCCTTCCCTTCTGGCACGGCGAATCTCCTGGCCATGAACCTCTCTTCACCCACTGAACCGCACGCGCTGTGCAAGGTGGCCGACCAAGGTGAGACCATGTACTTCGATATCGGCGAGATCGTTGCTGGTGAAAGATCGCTCGGTTTCACCATCATGGCAGGCTGCGGTTACGATGAGATAATCATGCGTCTTGCCGAGCAACACAAGCAGCTACTCGGTCCCATGGCTTACTTCCACGCCGCATTCACCAACCCCACGCCACCTCATTCGCAATTCAGGCTGACCATCGATGGCGAAGTGATCGAAAGCGCCGGCATCGGCGTGGTATTCACGAACTTCTCGCGCCTGCAATTCGACCTGATGGTCTCCGATAAGAACCTGCCCCAAGACGGGCTGTTGGATATCGTCATCATCAAGACGAACACAGCGCTCGAACTTCTGCCTACACTACTGGCCAAGGCGGTCGATCATACGGGTAATCTGTCGAATAAGCTGGGAAATCTTGAGATCTATCGCGGACGCGAGGTGACCATCGAGGCAACGCCTGAGATGTATATGGAATACGATGGCGAACCAACGCGCATCCATACGCCCTTCACCGTACGCTGCTTGCCCAAAGCAGCCCGTTTCATCGTTTCAGAAGATTGCATCAAGTACTTCGAGAACCAAGAGTAGCGGTCCCGCAAGCACCAAGGCTACATGGGCAGGGTCTCGGATTCATCCGTTCCACTGTTCGCCCTTCGGGCTCATGCGCTGCACTGCCTCATGCTTTTTACGGAACCCAGCTTTGCTGGGTTCTTTTGTTTGATGGTGTTCAGAATGAATCTACGACCCTACCCATATATCCTTGGTGCTTGCGCACAAGATCAAAGACGGGGGCAAGGGCTAGGACTTGTCTAGCTCGCGATTCTTCTCTTCTACCCAGGCTTGGTAGTTCTTCTTGTAGCGCATCTGAATGAGCTGGATGATGACCGAGAACACCATGGCGAAGTAGACCATCAGCTTCTCTACGTGCATGTCGAGCAGCTCAACACCAGAATGGATACCCAGTCCATCAAGGGTGAGCAACACGCCGATCGTAACGATGAACACCAATGCCAAGATCTTGATCTCGGTATGGGTGTTGATGAAATTCGAAATAGCGTCCACGAAGATCATCATCAGCACCACGGCGATGATCACCGCCAAGATCATGATGATGAGGTGTTGTGCCAGCCCCACGGCAGTGATGACGGAATCGATGGAGAAGACCAGGTCCATGACCATGATGGTGACGATAGCCTGTCCTAAGCCGATGCTACCGCGCTTTTCACGCGATTCGTGCTCTTCCTTCTCTTCGGTAAGGTTCAAGACGCTGCGAAGTTCAACGATACCCTTATAGATAAGATAGATACCACCAACGAGCAATACCAGGTCACGTACGGAAAAGCCCATGGGTTCCCCATGGATCTCGATGAATGGGATGGTGAACAAGGGCTGGGTCATATGGACCAAGAACGATGCGAAACATAGGAAGATGATGCGCATCACGAGCGCACCGAGCAAACCAAGCTTGCGGCCGATGTGCTGTTTTTCGGGAGCTAGACGGTCGGTGGTGATGGCGATGAAGACCAGATTGTCCACACCGAGTACGATCTCTAAGAACAGCAGCGTGAGAAGACTGATCCAGGCTTCTGCTGTTGCGAAGATGGAAAGATCTATCACGAAAAACGCCATCCTTCAAAAAAAGACCGCAGTGCGGTCTTTCGTAAACTTGGAGGCGACGCCCGGATTCGAACCGGGGGTAAAGGCTTTGCAGGCCTCTGCCTTACCACTTGGCCACGTCGCCATAAAAAAGCCGTCAGCTGAAACGTTGGACGGCCCGGTCATGCACTGGAGCGGACGACGGGGTTCGAACCCGCGACCCTCACCTTGGCAAGGTGATGCTCTACCAACTGAGCCACGTCCGCGCGCAAGAACCAATTATACCGAAGAGCTAATCCAATGCAAGCTGGATAAAAATAAATGACCGGGATTAGCCGGTCATTGAAGATCTGGAGCGGACGACGGGGTTCGAACCCGCGACCCTCACCTTGGCAAGGTGATGCTCTACCAACTGAGCCACGTCCGCATATGTTATCTGTTTAAATGGTGGGCGATACTGGGATCGAACCAGTGGCCCCCACCGTGTCGAGGTGATGCTCTCCCGCTGAGCTAATCGCCCACTTAAACAGAGACGCTGAATACGTATCGCATCAGCGGTTGATTAGTATACTAGAACTGTTTTACGCGTCAAGTCCCCGCTTAAAAATATCCATAATATGGCGTTTGAACCAGGGCTGAATGCGCCCAGTTGATCATGGTGATGAAATCGTAGACGGGAAGCCCTGTTGCTGCTTGCATCGCATAGGCATAAGGCGGCAGATCACTGCATTCAAGCAAGAGAGCACCGACTTCAGGATGATCGGTTGCAACCTGCTTGGCAAGGGCGGCCAGATCGGCGGTAAGCTTGCCATTATCGAGTTCGTTCTTGCCCCAGCGGATCGGCGCGAAGCTCTCCATAGAGCCCACATCCTGCAACACGATGTCGTCCATCGAGGCACCTACCTGCGCAAGCACCGAGTCGTTGATGTCGTCAGCGCTTGCAGCGAATACTGCGATCTTCTGGTTAGGCTTCAAACCAAGCTTGATGATGGGAAGCTGGCATAGGCTGGAGATGTACACAGGCACATCAACAGCAGCTGCGACCTTATCCTGAAAATGGACGAAGTACCCGCATGCACCAACGATCGCACGCACTCCTTCGGCTTCCAGCTCCTTCGCAGCAGCTATGACGATATCTTCTAGTTCAGCTGCGCCCTGGAAGAGCAATTCGATCTCGAATTCCACCTTCTTATAGAGCACCGGAAAATCATAAGTAGTAGCGTTCACTACGTTGCCTGGCAGCTTCGGATACTTCAGATCGATCGCGATCACACCGATAGCATGACCAGAAGTATAGTGAGCTGGCACCGCGAACGTTTCATCGAGGTGCGCTGATGTGGTGAGAGCTTTTTGCCAGGTCATAAGATGATCCTTGATCGTTTTCGGAGGTCTATTCAGTGTAGGTACCGTCGTTCAAGTAAGCCAGCAACTGGTCCTTGTCCATATGTCCGATGCCCAAGTCTTCGAGCTTCAAGCCCGACTCGAAGTAGTTGGTCTTGTTCATTACGCCACCAAGCACGATCATCGAATCGATGATAGGCGTAGGCACACCGAACTTCTTGCCCAGTTCATGATAGACATGACAGCCTACTGGCACATCTTCAGTAACATAGCGATTCTGAATAGTGAACGGACCAGTGCCGTAGCCCACTTCCCATTCCTCATCGAAAGGAACGGTGCAGCCCTCGCCCATGTATTCCTGGCCGAGCACGCTGGTGCGCTGATAGAACACTTCCTTGTCAAAAGGCTGAATGCCCACACCGATAGCTTCAGCCAGCGCGATCTCTTCGTTATAGAACCGGTACTGCACTTCAGAGATGGATGGGCAGAAACTATGGCTATAGATACTGTAGTCATGCTTGTTCATGTGAAGCACGGTGTTGAAGTTCTCCATGGTGGAGACGCCCAGTACAGTGCCGGGAACGTGGATGACCGGATTCACGTTCGAAAAACCAATGTCGAGCACGGTGTTGCCACCGACCACGCCTTCACCTTCAGTGATGGCATCAAAGCAACCGAGCGCCTTGGAGCTTTCCAGGAAGTCTTCCTGGTCGGTCATAGGAAGTGCGGCACCACGCAACGTAATAGCGCGATAGACCAAGCTGACATGCGCATTCATCACGCCACCTTCAGCATCGACGCGCGTGCCATAGGGAGCGCTGGACCAGCCACCGATGACGACCTTTTTGGTGCAACCCATTTCGCGCATCATCTTGCGCAGCTTCAGGGTGCCGTAATTATCAGGGATGATGTGAATGATCTGGCCATCTTCCAAGCACGGAATGAGCGCCTTGAAGAATACTTCGTGAGCGACCGAAGGAATGCCCACGATGATGAGCTTAGCGCCCTTCACGGCTTCTGCGATGGAATTGGTGACCATAGCAAAACGACCGCGGCCATAACGCTCGAACCCGAATTTGGTCTGCGTGCCAGGAAGCTTCTGACCGATGATGATGCCCGTGCGCTCAACGGTTCCCAAAGTGCTCTCGAAGAATGGATCGAGGTCGCAAATGCGCACCTCTTGTCCTGCTAGTGCGCAATCCGCACCGCAAGTCTTCCCCACTGCACCACCGCCAAGAACCGCGATAGGGGCATTGCGCAATTCGTTCACATCGACCATAAGACAACCTTTCTTAAGAGGTATCAGTTAGTAATGAAAGTGTATCTATCATAGACCAAAAGCGCGGTGCGGTTAAGGGCGGTTTTCAAGGTGAACGGAAGACGGTATTTCGGTTAGTTTTGAATAAAATACCAGCTCAACGATCACTATAACCAGTTACAAGAAGCGCTGATAGCAAAAAGCATTGTGCGCTCTTGGACGCTTCACTAGACTAGGCAACGTTGAAAACGCCTTGTGAGCTTCGCCGCTCATCCCAGGCGAAGCTTTTGAAGAAAGGAAATGAAATGACAAAGGCAAAACAGTTCCCCAAGCTCTTGGTCACAGCCGTGGCCGCGATCGCACTCTCGCTCGTTGCTCTGACAGGCTGCTCGGGCGGAAACTCCTCTGAAGAAGACAAGACCATCACCGTGGCTGCGGTCCCCACTCCACATGCCGAGATCCTGACCGAAGTTGTTGCTCCAGCACTTGAAGAACAGGGCTACACCCTGGAAGTGAAGGAATTCACCGACTACGTTCAGCCCAACACAGTGACCGAAGCTGAAGAAGTCGATGCGAACTACTTCCAGCACAAGCCTTACCTAGATAACTTCAATGAGGAACAGGGCACCCATCTGGTCGACGTGGTAGGCGTCCACTATGAGCCCTTCGGACTCTACTCCACCAAGTACACCGATCTTTCTGAGCTTCCTGATGGTGCCACCATCGCTGTTCCTAACGATGCAACCAACGAAGCTCGTGCTCTGCTGCTGCTTCAGGACGAAGGTCTGATCACGCTCTCTGAAGACGCTGGCATCACCGCCACCCCGAACGACATCGTGGATAACCCCAAGAATCTGAAGTTCAAGGAACTGGAAGCTGCTGTTGTTCCTACCGTGATCGATGACGTTGACGTTGCTGGCATCAATGCGAACTATGCTCTTGAAGGCAACCTGCTCGATAAGATCCTGGCAAAGGAAACAAGCGACTCCCTTGCTGCTCAGACCTATGCGAACCTGCTGGTCGTGAAGGATGGCAACCAGGATAGCGCGAAGATCAAGGCGCTTGCCGAGGTGCTCAATAGCGATGCGGTCCGTGACTACATCAACGATAATTATCAGGGTGCAGTACTGGCCGTCTTCTAGGAATCCCCTGCCAAATACACTCGAAAGGCCTGACACCTGTCAGGCCTTTCTACTTTATAAGGTACAATGACCTCAGTTCGTGAACGGAGAGGCTATATGCAGTCGAATCTGACGCTACAACAATTGCGCTATATCACCGAAGTGGTGGAATGCGGCTCCATCAATGCTGCAAGCCAGAACCTCTACGTGTCCCAGCCTGCGCTCTCTACAGCCATTAAGGATGTTGAACAGGAACTGGGGATAGAGATCTTCAACCGCAGCAATCGCGGTATCACGCTCACCAATGAAGGTATGGAGTTCGTAGGCTATGCGCGCCAGATCTTGGAGCAGGTAAGCCTGCTCGAGTCACACTACAGCAACTACGCAGGCGGCTCGATCGGCAAGCTCTCTATTTCCTCTCAACATTATGCATTTGGCGTGAAGGCCTTCGTTGACCTGGTCGAAGAATACGACAAGGATGAATATGAATTCACGCTGCGCGAAACGCGCACATCAGAGATCATCGAAGATGTGAAGAGTTATCGTAGCGAACTGGGCATTCTGTATCTAAGCACCTTCAACAATCGTGTTATCTCAAAGGCGATCACTGACGCAGGGTTGGAATTCGTGCCGCTCTTCGCAGCAGAACCTCACGTGTTTGTAGGTGAACACCACCCGCTCGCGAATGAGCAGCGCATCTCCCCCGACCAGCTTGAAGAATTCACCCGCTATTCCTTCGAGCAGGGCTCGAACAATTCATTCTTCTTCTCAGAAGAACCGCTGAGCCACCTACCCCACAAAAAGCAAATCACCTATTCTGATCGCGGCACGCTTTCAAACTTGCTCACGAATTTCGATGGCTACACCATTTCCACTGGTGTGTTATCCGATGAAATGAACGCCGGCATCGTGGCGATTCCACTCGAATCGGACGAGAAAATGACCGTAGGCTATATCCATCAGGCAAACAGCGAGCTCAGTCCACTGGCGAAGCTCTATATCCAGAAGCTACGCGCCTACATTGAGGCAAACCCCACCGTAAGCACCTATATCGAATATCAAGCCCCCGAAGGCGCCAACAACTAAGAGAAGCGCACTATCAACAGCGATCAGCTAACTATCTAATTGCTTCTTTAACTTTATCGTGGTGAGGGAATTCACGATGCGCTTCATCGTCGGGCTCTACGTGAATCAAGATGTCTTGGACTTCGGGATAAGCATCGCTGATGACGCTTTCAATATGGTCGACCAATTGATGTGAGGCCTGTACGGTCATGTTCGGATCGACCAGCACATGCAGGTCAAGATAGATCTCGTTCTCAAGGCCGCGCGTGCGCACTTCGTGGGCTTCGCGCACACCATCGATGCTCTCGACCAGTTCGCGCACTTCTTCTTCAGGAATACGAGCCCCATCCGCAAGCGTAGCAAAAGAATTCTTGAAGATATCGAAGGCTGTGAGCAAGATGGCCACCATCACCACCAAGGCCATGATGTCGTCTGCCATCTCGATACCGCAAGCGACCAGAATGAGCCCCACGATAACACCGATGGAAACAAGCGCATCAGAGAGCGTATGAGCCGCGTCAGCCTTCAGGATATCGCTCTTCAGCCGATTACCCATACGGCGCTCGTAGGTGGTAACCCCTACGTTCACGATGAGCGTCCCTACCATGACGATGAACGATATAGGGGTAACTTCAGTGTGGTAACTCCCCTGCACCAGCGACACGACCGCACTCGAGCCAACTTGATAGGCAGCGAAGATGAGCATGAGCCCGATGATGAGCGACGCAAAGGTCTCAAGCTTGAAATGACCATACGGGTGGTCACGGTCAGCCGGACGCATGGCTAAGCTGATGCCAATGAGACCCACTACGTTACCCGCTGAATCGAAGATAGAATGGATGCCGTCTGCCTGCATCGCTGCAGAATGTGAGATGGTGCCATAGATGAACTTCGCCAGCGCCACTGCTAAGTTCAGCAGCAACACACCTAAGAGCACACGCTTGATGGCTTGCGTACGGGCGTTTTCAGCTTGTGAACTCAAGGCTGCCATGCCTAGCATCTTCCCTTCTGTGGCATCCACATACGAAAAAGGCTCCCAACTGGGAGCCTTAAACTTTTAGCTGGTGTCGGAGGCGGGATTTGAACCCGCACACCCGTTCAAATGGGCACTAGCACCTCAAGCTAGCGTGTCTGCCGTTCCACCACTCCGACGTGTTTTCAGCGTTGTCTATCTTATCAAAAGTTAGCGTTTCTGCAAGCGATCATGGATCATTTTCTTGCGGAAGGGTCGAACCGCAGATAAGACCGAAAATGAAGCCACTAAAGCTGAAGTCAATAAATGATCTATTGACCAGGATTGATGGTACCGTGCGGGAACACGATCATCAGTACGATGAGCGAAACGATGAAGACCGCGACCAGAACGATGGTGATACGATCCAAGTTCTTCTCAACGATGCTCGTTCCCTGATTGGTGCCATAAACGCTCGATGCGATCATGTCAGAAACACCAGTTCCCTTGCCCGAATGGAGCAAGATGAAGATGATCAGCCCGATGCCCGAGAGCACGAGCAGAATAGAAAAGATGATTGCTAATGGTGACAAAGTTATCCCTTATCTCATACGTTTAAGCCATACAAATAGACAATTATGGCAAAGTGCGAACCATAATTCAAGCAGCTACTTCACAAGTAAAGAGCCAGCGGTCATCTCTTCAGGCACTGCGATCCCGATCATTTCCAACAGCGTGGGTGAGATGTTCGCCAGAATACCACGCGTATCTTTGAGCGAATAGCCCTTTTCTGCTGCATCTACCAGAATGAACGGAACTGGCGCGGTGGTATGCGCCGTGAAAGGTGTGCCATCTTCTGCGATCATGCAATCTGCATTGCCGTGATCTGCCGTGATGAGCGCTACGCCGCCTTTGCGCCTGATAGCCT
Organism: Anaerotardibacter muris; assembly: GCF_943192915.1. Classification (GTDB taxonomy): domain Bacteria; phylum Actinomycetota; class Coriobacteriia; order Coriobacteriales; family Eggerthellaceae; genus Anaerotardibacter; species Anaerotardibacter muris. The sequence continues at coordinate 100,051 of NZ_CALPCD010000003.1, read as the reverse complement.
CGACCACTTTGCCCACGCCATCATCGACCGCTTCGACCGCTTTGACAGCAGCATCGATCACACCCGTATGGCCCACCATGTCGCAGTTCGCGAAATTGACGATGTAGACATCTGCTTCATCGTTGTCGATCGCAGCCACGAGCGCATCAGTCACCTCAGGTTCGCTCATCTCAGGTTGCAGGTCATACGTTGCAACCTTGGGTGAAGCGATGAGCTTGCGCGTTTCGAGCGGCTTGGGATCCTCCACACCGCCATTGAAGAAGAATGTGACGTGCGCATACTTCTCGGTCTCGGCGATGTGATACTGGCGAAGCCCGTGTTCAGAAAGGATATCAGCCAGCACATGGCTGGGATTCTCCTTCGGGAAAGCGATCGGCGCAGGAATGGTGGGGTCATATTCGGTCAAGCACACGAACGTGAGCTTCCCCCAACGAGGACGATCGAAATGGTCGAATGCTTCATCACAGATAGCACGGGTTATCTCGCGTGCGCGGTCAGGACGGAAGTTGAAGAAGATGAAAGCATCACCCGACTGTACCGCTTCACCAGTTAGATTAACAGGCACGATGAATTCGTCGGTCACGCCTTCAGCATAGGAAGCTTCAACGGCTTCGCGCGGGGTCTTGGTAGATGGGTTTTCGCCCAACCAGATGGAGCGCCATGCCTTCTCTACACGATCCCAACGATTGTCGCGATCCATCGCATAATAACGCCCACTGATCACGCCGATCTTCACATCAACGCGATCGTCACCTGAGAAGATCTCATCTATCTTCTGCTCCAACTGCTCGATATATTCGATGCCACTTTGAGGCGGAACGTCGCGGCCATCCATGAAGCAGTGCACGCGGATCTTTCGCACACCCTGCTGATTGGCCATCTCGAGCAGCGAATAGAGGTGTTCGTTGTTGGAATGAACACCACCATCAGAAAGCAATCCCATCAGATGAAGCGTAGAATCTGCCTTGACCACACCTTGCATGGCATCGACCAGCACCTCATTAGTGAACAGAGAGCCATCGGCACAGGCATTGTCAATGCGCGAAAGCTCTTGGAACACCGTACGACCTGCGCCGATGTTCAGATGGCCCACTTCGGAATTGCCCATCTGGCCATCAGGAAGACCAACAGGCTTGCCTGATGCATCCAGTTCGATATGCGGACAGCTTGCGAAGAGCGCATCAAGATTGGGCGTATTCGCCAAGCTGATGGCGTTGCCCTTGCCAGGTTCAGCAAGACCAAAGCCGTCCATGATGATGAGGCACGCGGGAAGCGTGAGCTCCGGGTTTTGTTCAGTCATAGATGAAGCTCCTAGGAAGCCTTTGCTGCAGCTTCGATGAGCTGCTTGAACGAATTCGCATCAAGGGAGGCACCGCCCACCAAGCCGCCGTCGATATCCTGCATTGCTAACAGCGAGTCGACGTTGCCCTGGTTCATGGAGCCGCCGTAGAGCACACGGACCGAATCAGCCGCTTCTTGCGTGAACGATCCAGCGATGGTTGCGCGAATAGCAGCGCAAACTTCTTCAGCCTGTTCTGGGGTTGCCGTACGGCCAGTACCGATAGCCCAGATAGGCTCATAGGCAACAACGACCTTGTCCAGGTCTTCAACATCAAGGCCAGCAAGCGCAGCACGAACCTGCGCAGTGACGAATTCGATGTGGCGTTCAGAATCGCGCACATTGAGCGATTCTCCCACGCAAACGATGGCATTGACCTTATTCAACACCAGCTCTTTGACCTTCAAGTTCACATCTTCATCGGTTTCGCCGAAGTATTCACGACGCTCTGAATGACCAACGATGCAATAGGTGCAACCCGCATCTTTGATCATAGGGATGGAGATCTCGCCCGTGTAAGCGCCAGAAGGCTCTTGGTGCACGTTCTGAGCGCCCAGTTCGATGTCGGTCTTATCGAAATCGAGCACGGTATGGACCGATTTGATGTCGATGGCGGGCACGCACAGTACCACGTCCACCTTGTCCCATTCACGATTGTAATAGTTGCAAAGCTGCTGAGAGAGCGCGATGGCTTCTGGGATGGTCTTGTTCATCTTCCAGTTGCCAGCCATGAGATACTTACGCATCTTATCCTCCTTATTTGAGCGCTTCTACGCCAGGCAGAAGCTCTCCTTGTACCAATTCCATCGAAGCGCCGCCACCTGTTGAGATGAAGGTCATCTTGTCGGCCAGATCGAACTGATTGACCGCTGCAACGCTGTCGCCACCACCGATGATGGTGTCAGCTTCGGTGTTGTTCGCCACTGCTTCAGCCACAGCACGCGTACCACCTTCGAACGATGGCATCTCGAACACGCCCATAGGCCCATTCCAGAACACGCTTGCAGCGCCCTGGATGGCTTCTGCATAGACGATAGCCGTTGCAGGCCCGATGTCCAGGCCCATCATGTCTGCCGGGATCTCTTCCACCATGCAAACATGGATCTTCGCATCGTTAGCAAATTCATCTGCGCAAACAACATCCAAGGGAAGCAGCAGCTCAACGCCTTTCGCTTCGGCTTTCTTGATCATATCACCGCAACGCTCGACCCAATCTTCTTCCATGAGCGATGTTCCTGTTTGGTAACCCTGTGCTTTCAGGAAGGTGAAGCACATACCGCCACCGATGATGAGCTTGTCGCACTTATCGATGAGCGCATCGATCACCTTCACCTTGTCAGAAACCTTAGAACCACCGAGGATTGCCACGAAAGGACGCTTAGGGTCATCGAGCATGGAGGTGAGCGTATTCACTTCGTTGAGCATAAGATACCCCGCATAGGCTGGCAGATAGTCGGCCACGCCTGCAGTGGATGCATGAGCACGATGAGCCGTGCCGAATGCATCGTTCACGTAGACATCCGCCAAGCTTGCCAGCTCTTTTGCGAACTGCGGATCATTCTTCTTCTCGCGCTTATCGAAGCGGATGTTCTCGAGCAAGACCACATCGCCATCTTCCATCGCGTCGACCGCTTCCTGGGCTCCAGGGCCCACAAGTTCGCGATTCAAGACGATATCCTTGCCCAGTAGCTCTTGTAAGCGACGAGCCACAGGAGCCAAGCTGAATTCCTCTTCGTAGCCTTCACCTGAAGGGCGGCCGCGATGGCTTACCAGGATAACCTTCGCGCCATCATTCACCAGTTTCTCGATGGTGGGAAGTGCGGCACGAATACGCGTGTCGTCGGTTACCTTCCCATCCTTCACCGGGGTGTTCAAGTCCACACGAACAAGGACCTTCTTACCCTTTGCATCAAGTTCATCGATGCTCTTGACCTTGGACATCAATACTTCCTTTCACAACAAAACGGGCAGAGTCTCCCCTGCCCGTTGATCTGGATCATGCCAATGACATTCCTGTATTCGACCGAGCTCTTGCTTGCCTGGTTGCTTACCTAAAGCGTTTACGGGAGCAAGATCTTCGCGAGGTCCTTCACACGGTTGGAATAACCCCATTCGTTGTCGTACCAAGAAACGATCTTCACGAAGTTACCTTCGCCGCCCAGCACCATAGTGAGCAGGCTGTCGAAGAGCGAAGAGTGGCTATCGCCCACGATGTCAGCCGAAACGATAGGTTCGTCGATGTAACCAAGGATACCCTTCATGGGGCCTTCAGCAGCAGCCTTCATAGCGGCGTTGATCTCTTCGATGGAAGCGTTCTTCTCGAGCTCGACCGTAAGATCGACCATGGAGCCGTCAGGAGTAGGAACGCGGGTTGCAAAACCATCGAGCTTGCCCTTGAGTTCCGGTAACACCAAAGAGACTGCACGAGCAGCACCCGTGGTGGTGGGGATCATGGACAGCGCAGCAGCACGAGCGCGGCGCAGGTCCTTATGAGGAAGATCGAGGATCTTCTGATCGTTGGTGTAGGAGTGGATGGTGTTCATGAAGCCACGCTTGATGCCGAAGTTATCCAGCAAGACCTTCGCAACAGGTGCAAGGCAGTTGGTGGTGCAGGAAGCGTTGGAGATGATGTTGTCAGTTGCAGGGTTGTACTTGTCGTCGTTCACGCCCATGACGATGGTGATGTCTTCGTTCTTCGCCGGAGCAGAGATGATCACCTTCTTGGCGCCTGCTTCCAGGTGAGCCTTCGCCTTGTCTGCATCGGTGAACAGACCAGTGGATTCAACAACCACCTCAACACCCAGTTCACCCCATGGCAGATCCTTAGGATCACGCTCAGAGAGCACCTTGACCAAACGGCCATTGACCTCGAAGCCCTCTTCACGAGCAACGACCTCTTCGAACACGCGGCCATGGATGGAGTCATATTTCAGAAGGTGGGCCATCGTAGGAATATCGCCCAGATCGTTGATAGCAACGACTTCAAGATCAGGATCGTTTTCCATCGCACGGAATACCAAACGGCCGATGCGGCCAAATCCGTTAATACCAACCTTGGTTGTCATAGAGTTCCCCTTTCACAGGTTCAGAGGCAAACGCCTTTTCATTGATCGAATGATCGGGACCGAAAGCCTGCCGCGCAGGGCGCGACAAAACAGCCGATCTGACTGAAACCATCATATCAGAAACGTGTTTCTTAAAGCATTCTTGCTGTGAATATGAGCGAATTTATACCCAGATTCTTAAGATTGACCAAAGTTAGGCGAATCATTAGGCGCGATGTTCGCTTCGTGCGATCTCTTGAGCAAGTTGATCAAGCCGGCGAACGCGATGGTTGATGGCCGATTTCGAGAGTGGAGGATCAGCTGCTTCACCTAGTTCTTTGAGCGTGGCATCGGGATAGGCCAAACGTAGCTTGATGTATTCTTGGAGCGCTTGGGGCAACACAGATATATCGCGATGATCGAGCACATAACGGATGGTCATGATCTGGTCGACCGAAGCAGCGGAAGCTTTTGCCTGGTTAGCGATCTCTGCATTCACGCGACGGTTCACATCGTTACGTACGCTCTTCACCACGCGTTCGTTCTCCATCTTCAACGCGCTTTGATGCGCACCCACCAAGGCCAGGAATGACGAGATGGCAGCACCGCTCTTCAAGTAGATAAGGTAGCTGTTACGACGCTGGATGACCTTCGCCTTGATACCGCGGTCTGCCAACATCGCAACTATGGCGTCAGCGGTCGCCTGGGTCTCCACCTTCAGTTCGAAATGAAAATCTCCACGCGGGTTGGAGATGAAGCCGCTGCCTAAGAAGACACCGCGTAAGTAAGCCGATGCGCAGCATTGTTTACGAATAAGGTCGGGGTCGATGCCACGCTCAAGCCCTTCGCCTTCACGACCCAACACGCCCAGCTTGATGAGCGCTTCGTTGAGGCCAGGCTGAGCAGGAACTTCTATGAGCCAGTTCGGCGTCTTATGCAGTACGCTGCGGCGCATGGTCAGATCGGTGGTGAGCTGATAGCTTTCATGGAGCGCTTTGATGATGAAGCGTGCCACCACAGGGGAATCGGTAGCGATCTCGAGCGCATACTTCCCCTGCCCTTTCATCAGCAGCGTGCCCTCGATGCGAATGAGCGCCGCAAGCGTGGCGTTTTCGCAATGGGAACACGTTGGAGCAACGCGAGAGAGCTCTTCTTTCACCTCGGTGGTAAAGGACATGACTGCGTTCTAGCCTTCAGTATTGAGCTTGAACACATCAGAGAACGCACCAGCCAAGGCACGGGGATCGTGCCAGGTGGGACGCTGCGGATCCACCATGTTGCGCACAAGCACCATGGTGCCATCGCGCTGGATCAGTTGGATGTCTTCGTGACTTATCTCCACGGGGCGAATGTGCGCAGTAAGGGGCTTGCCCTCTTTGCTCTCTTGGTGCGCAGACTGGAGCGCCGCACCACCCGCGATAGCCTCGAAACTGTCTTGGATATGCTGACGCGGGATCAGCTCATTTTCACTATGGATCAGCACATAATCAAGGTTCGACCCAATGCCATGGCGGCGCAGGGCATCCACATGCTCTAACGCTGAAAGACCCCAGGTCTCGCCCTGCTGGTCGGCCAAGCTGCACACGAAGATGGTCTTCGCTTTGGTCCGCTCGATAGCTTCAGGAATACCAGGAACCAACAGGTTCGGGATGATGGACGTGAACAGAGAGCCCGGACCGAGCACCACGAAATCAGCTTCGTAGATAGCACGGATCGCTTCCACATAAGGCATGGGTTGACCAGCGGATTCGAGCCACACCTCTTCAAGCGCGGTCTTGGATTTGCAAGCGGTAGCTTGACCATGGAGCGTACGTCCATCGAGTGTACGAGCGCACAATTCCACGTTGTTCAACGTAGAAGGATAAACATATCCGCGACAGTTCAGCAGATCGCCGCAGATCTTCACCGCTTCAGGAAACGAACCCGTTGCCTCTTCGAGCGCAGAGAGCATCAGGTTGCCAAGCGTATGGTTGCGCGCGAATTCGAAGCGATACTTGAATGCTTTGGTCATGGGGTCGTCGGGGTCTTCTGCAAAGGCTGCCAAACATTTACGAATGTCACCAGGAGGCGTGACCTTGGCTTCTGCGCGCAGGATGCCCGTTGAACCGCCGTCGTCTGCCATGGCAACCACGGCAGAAGTTTGCACACCCATGGAAAGCAGCGTACGAATGGAAACAGGCGCACCTGTTCCGCCACCGATGACCACTGCTTTGAGCTGCTTATATTCCTTTGGAAACTCCGGGCCATTCTGCTTCAAGGCCTTGAACTCTGTAGTGAGCGTAGCTTCCTGGATGAATGCACCCTCGCTCATTTTGTGGCCACCTTTTCGGTATCGGCCAAGGCGATATCGCGATGATACGCCGTAACGTTATAGCCTTCATCCTTCAGATAGTTCGCGGTCTGTTCGGCCAGAACTACGCTTCGATGCTGGCCGCCCGTACAGCCCACACCAATGGCAACATGGCGCTTACCTTCAGCAACATAGCCAGGCATGACCACGTCGAGCAAGTTCTTCCACGCCGCCAAGAACGATTCGGTCTCGGAGTTGTACATGACGAAATCGTGCACAGGTTCATCGAGGCCGGTCAAGGGACGCATCTCGGGGATATAGAAGGGGTTTGGCAAGAAGCGCACGTCAATGACGATGTCTGCATCAACGGGCGCGCCATGCTTGAAGCCGAAGGAATAGACCACCACGCTCATGCCCTCGCGCTTGGTCTCGCTGGAATACAGTTCGCGCAATCTATCGCGCAAGATCTTGGTAGAGATCTCTGAAGTGTCGATATAGAAATCGGCCATCTTCTTCAGGTCTTTGTTCAGCTCTCGTTCGCGCGCAATAGCTTGAGCGATGGAAAGATGGTTATCCATGCTCAAGGGATGTAGACGGCGCGAAGCCTTGTAACGCGCGATGAGCGCATCGTCTTTGGAGTCAAGGAACACGATGCGGTAGCTCAAGCCTGCAGCATCCAGGTTCGCTAACTCTTTCACCAGTTGATCGTAGTAGTACTGCGTACGGATCGGGCAAGCAATAGCCAGCTTGCGCGAGCCTTCGTTCTGGCCAGGGATGTTCGCCAAGCTAACAATGCTCATAATGAGCTCGGGCGGCAAATTGTCGATACAAAAATACCCCAGATCCTCGAAGGTGTGGACCGCTTCGGTACGACCCGCACCGCTCATGCCCGTGATGATGACCACATTGGGTTCATTGTCTTCAGGAATGGGTACGGATTGGGTTTCCTGCTTGATCGTTTCTTCGGCCATAGTGGTCATCCTTCTTCGACGCTGGCGTTCGCGGGCGAAATCGCTTCGGTTCTCGCTTCGGTCTCTACTTCGGTCTTTGCCTCGGTTTTCGCCTTGGTCTTAGTCTTCTCTTTGGGGGCGCTTTCATCTGCTTCGTAATGTCGCAAGACCGCATACAGGTCTTCTGCAACAGGGTCAGGTACTATTCTAGCAGCTTTGATCTCTTCCAAACTGGCTGCCTTCAAAGCACCGAACGAACCAAAATGCTTCAGGATCTGCTTCTTGCGCTTAGGACCGATACCAGGCACTTCATCGATGATGGACGTGGTCATGGCCTTACGGCGAAGCTCGCGGTGGAAGGTGATGGCGAAACGATGCGCTTCGTCACGAACCTGCTTAACCAGATAGAGGCTCGGACTGCCACCAGGCAACACCACGGGGCCACTTTCCTGCCATGGCACGAACAGCTCTTCATCGCGCTTCGCAAGACCTGCAACGGGAATGTCGTCCGCGCCCAATTCCTTCAGCTGCTTGAGCGCAGCCGTAAGCTGAGGCTTGCCACCGTCTACGATGATAAGGTCGGGCTTCTGGGCGAAACGAGCATCCTTCATCTTCTCAGGGTTGTAGCGGCGATCGAACACTTCGCTCATCATGGCAAAGTCGTTCGCCTCTTCGGTCTCCATACGGATCTTGAAACGGCGATATTGGCTCTTATCTGGCTTTCCGTTCACGAACACCACCATGGAAGCAACCGAGTGCTTGCCATGGATGGTAGAGATGTCGAAGCACTCGATGCGCATGGGAGGCTTATCCAGGGCCAGCGCGCTTTCAAGCTGCAACAGCGCCGCATTGATGCGATCGTCATCATAGTTGCTGCGCGCTTTATAACGCATCAGCACATGGCGCGCGTTGGTATTCGCCATTTGCAGCAATGCTGCCCGCTCCCCTCTTTGCGGGACCACGAAGCTTACCTTAGCGCCATGAGGGCTGTTCAGCTTTTCAGTGAGCCATTCTTCCATGACCTGGGCATCTTCAGGCATCTCATCCAAGATTATCTCGTGAGGGATGGACTCGGTCTGGTCGTAATAGCGCAAGATGAACATGCGCGAAAGATCTTCGAAGGGCACGTCCTTACCCTTATTGAAGATGAATTCATTGGTGTTGATCACCTTGCCGCCGCGTACGTTCAAAAGGGAGATGCCTGCAATGGTCTCTTCACGATAGATACCTATCACATCAGAATTCAGGTTCAGCGAGGAGACCACGTGCTGCTTGGACTCCAAAGAATTGATGGTGTCGATGCGCCCTTTGATGCGCGCTGCCTGCTCGAAATCCAATTCGGCGATGGCGTGTTCCATATTGGACTCAAGTTCATCAAGGAATTCCTTGTGCTGGCCTGAAAGGAAACGGCTCACGCGCTTCACTAATTCTTGGTAGTCTTCAGGGTTGATATCACCGCAGCAGGCACCAGGCCCCAAGCCAACATGAGCATCGAAGCAAGGGCGATCGGAAAGCTCCAATTCGTCATAAGGGCACGACTCTAGCCTACGCTTCAAGCGTCGCCAATCGGCACACGAAGAAGCGCAGATGGGCACGATACGCCGCGTGATGTCCACCAGTTCGCGTGCAGCACGGCTGTCGGTATAAGGGCCGAAGTAGCGCGTGTTGGCCTTGTGGGTCTCGCGCGTGTATTTGATGGCTGGGAACACATCGCCCGTGGTAAGCGCGATGAATGGGTAGCTCTTGTCGTCTTTGAAGTCGGCGTTGAAATACGGTGAATACTGGTTGATCAGGTTCTTTTCCAGCACCAAGCTTTCATGCTCGTTCTCCACCACGATGTATTCGAAGGAATCGATCTGGGAGACCAGCAGCGGGATCTTCTCGCGCGAATCTTGGAAGTTCACATATTGACGCATGCGCGCACGCAGCTGCTTGGCTTTGCCTACATAGATAACGTTGCCGTCCTTGTCCTTCCACAGGTAAACACCAGGAAGCGTAGGCACCGAAGCCAGTTGCTGCTTGATCTGTTCGAGCTTTGGATTTTCCATAAGATAGTTCGGATGGTATCACGCGGATGTGAACGTGCTATGGACTGGCTAGATATGATCGTCCAGGTCGAGCATCATCAGTGCAACGTTGTCGCGCATCTCCTTGGCTTGCTGGCGCGTAAGACGGCCCGCAGTGGCGTAGTCAGCGATAACTTCCAGTTCGATGAGCAAGCCCGTGCGCTGGATGGATTCCACGTTGGTGGTGGCCTGTTTCACTGCGCGATCCGCAAGGCCATCATTGGACTTCAACACCGCCAACGTGCGCTCATGCGCGATGAGCAGCTTCGCAACCACTTCACTGGGATAGCGCGGGTCATCCACCAGCGTGTGCAGATAATTGATGGCTTCACGCTCGCACGCGATACGGATGATCCTCTGAGCAACACTCTCTTCTTTGTCTTCCTTACGGAACAAGCTGAATACGCTGCTGGTAAGCTGCTTGAAGAAACGACTGATGGTCATCAGCACCATGCGCATGGATATGAAATGCTCCTTGCGATGCGTGAGCAAGTTCTTCTGATGCAGCAGCATGCGCAGGGTGGCAAAACCTTCGTAGGCATCGACTTCGTGCTGTTCGATAGCTTCGATGAGCATATTCGCTTGGTGGTTGATCACCTGGATCCTGATCTGGGTGGACGAAGGATGTTCAATATCGACCGAATCGCGGATCGAGGCGATGCGATTGTTGTACGAAGACACCACGATCTTGGTGGCGTAGTCGTTCTCTGGCGTAGATTCAGCAATAAGGCGTTCGATAACAGTACGCAAGATCTCGATGCGTGTCATCTCCAGTTCCGCGATCTCTTCTTCATCTTCTTCAGCATGCTTCGGCGCCAGAATAGGCAACGCAAAATTCGCTATCAGCAGCGTGCACAAGATAACGCCTGAAGCGATGAAGATGATGAGCGAGCGCTGCGGGAAAGCAGAACCATCGGAGAGCAAGAACGGGATGGAGAAGATGATAGAGAGCGTGATGGCGCCTTTTGGACCACCGACGGTGGTAACAAGGGCATTATGCAGCGTACGCTTGTTGATGCGATCGCGCTTATGCGTTTCTGGGTTCTTGGTGATGCGAAGCATGAGGATTGCCCACAGCCAGCGTAATACCACGATGAGCAGCGTGATGAGCAGCACGTAACCGATCAGCGCGATGTTATTGATGTAGACATCGTTCCAGATGGATTGCGTGGCCATAGGAAGCTGCATGCCCAAGAGCACGAACACGATGCCATTGAGCGTGAAGCCGATCACTTTCCATACGCTTGAGAGCGCGATGTTCAAGCTGGAACGATAAGGCGATATCTTACGATCGTTATAGAGCGACCACACGATGCCGCACGCGACCACCGCCAAGATGCCGCTCACATGGATGAGTTCGGACACCAAGAACACCACGAAGGGCATGGATATCTCGAAGAGCACATGGAAGGTGATGCTGTCAAGGCCCAGATCGCGCACCTTCGAAGAGATGAGCAGGAAGACCGCTGCCAGCAAGATGCCGAAGGCGATACCACCGAAGAAGCTGATAGCGAATGATTCTGTAGCATCGATCAGCGAGAACGCACCTGTGATAGCAGCTGCGATGGAGAACTGGAATGAGACAACGCCCGATGCATCGTTGATCAGCGCTTCACCCTGCAGGATGGCGCCTTCGCGCTTGCCCAGCGATGCTTCTTTGCGAAGAGATTGCACCGCTACCGCGTCCGTGGGACCAAGTGCTGCGCCCAAGGCGAATGCTGCAGCCAGCGGAATAGAAGGAATGAGCCAGTGGACCGTGAAGCCAACGCAGAGCGTGATAGCAAGCACCAGACCAATAGCAAAGGACACGATGGTCACACGGTTGTCCCATAAGTTCTTCTTGTTCGCTTCCTTTGCATCACTGAACAACAACGGCGCGATGAACAAGATAAGGAACAGCTCAGGTTCGATGTTGATGCTGATAGGTGAAAAAGCCAGAGCGGCAATAACAAAGCCCAGGCCAATCTGGATGAGCGGAAGCGAAACCTTGGGCACGATCTGATCGAGCACTGAAGACAACAGAACCGCCACTGCAAGCAGCAATATCAGTTCGAATGTTGCCAACGCTTCTTCCCTTTCAAAATCGTCACACTTCAATTCTACACTAATAGATAGCGCCGATGGATTGCCGCTCGAAGCCGCCTGCTGCGCACAATTCACATGTTTTCTGGGAAAGCTTGCAAGCTGGACGAATTCCCATATAATGTTTTTTGCGCAAATGGTGGGTGTGGCCTAGTTGGCTAAGGCGCCAGATTGTGGCTCTGGAGATCGAGGGTTCAAGTCCCTTCATCCACCCCAGCGCAGCTTTTGAGCAGAAGCTATTTGAAATCGCTTGCACCGTTTTGGTTCATCGCCTAAAATAGCTAAGCGCTCAAACGCAGAACATATTTTCACGGATCGCTAGCTTAGTTGGTAGAGCAGGGGACTCTTAATCCCAAGGTCCGGGGTTCGAGTCCCCGGCGATCCACCAGAAACTCTCAGCTGGTCTTTGACCAGCTTTTTTATTGCCCGAAAACCTAGTCTCAACGACGCAACATCGATAGCTTAGGTACCTGTGAGGTTCATATTCTCCCGCTACCCTACTCGCCCTTCGGGCTCGTGCGGTCGCTCGATGTTCTACTAATAAGTATTTGTGCATCGAGAGAATCTGATACCTCACTGGTATCTAAGCTATCTCTACTTTGTTGCAGGGTTAATCCACCCAATACTCAAAGGCGCCATCTTCAGCGCGGCGGCGGCGGCAGCGGCCAGTGTCGTAGAGGTAGTCTAAGTAGCTGAAGGCTATGGAGACTCGACGGGACAAGAGGATGGGAGGTTGGCCTTCCCAATCAGGCAGGTAGGAATAGTACTTCTTAGCCAGCTCATAGACCGTTAGAGGCTTGGTCTCGAGCATGGATTCCATCTTTTGAATGGGGCGTTCATAAGTTGCCAGGATCTTGTCCAGGAAGGCGTTGATGTTCTCGGCTCCCTCTAAGGAATCGGTGTGACACATGAATACATGGTTCAGACCAAGGGTCTTCAGATGAGCGATGCTGTCCAGGTAGCGCTTTAGTAGATGAATGTCGGCGTAGTAAGACATCAAGCCTGGTGCCGTATCCAGGATGTGGTCGCCAGCGAACAAGATGCCCTTCTCGCGATCGAGCAGGCACAGATGGTCCACTGTGTGCCCCGGGGTCTCCAGCACTTCGAAGCTATAGTCCCCCACCTCGATACGGTCACCCTCATGCATCACCTGCACGCGGTCTTCGTAGCCGTCGAATTGGCCTTCGCGGTTCAGCAAGCGATCCACATAAAACGAGAGCTTATCGTTATGAGGGAATCGCTCGATACCCGTCATGGTCATGTAGTCGGTGGTCATGGAGGGCTCGTAGTCTGGAATGAAACCGATGTAGACCTTGCGCGCGCCTTTGTCCAAACAATAGCGTGTGTTGCCATCGTGATCATCGTGAGAATGGGTGATGAACAGTTCAGCATCATGCCAATCAATGCCCTGCTGATCGAGCGCTTCGTCCAGGAATTCAACGCCGCACAAGTCGCTATAGCCTACATCCACGAAGAGCGCCTGCTTGCCAGGGTCGAGCGCTACAAATTCATCAATGCGGTCAGTGAAGTAGAAATCGTTCACCTTGTAGCTGCTATGGAAGATGCCAGGGGCGTCTTCATGGAGCAGGTAGTTGCGCTCAAAGGTGACCTCAGGATAGCGCACCAGCTTACGAACCTCAGATCCGTCTTCCTTGGTATAGGTGAAATACGTGGCATGCTCTGGATCGACCTGACCCAGGGTTGCTATAGTGTCTGCGCCGCGTCGTTTGGTCTTCTTCTCTTCTGCCATGAAATGCTCTTTTCGCCTTGTGTGCCCGGTGGTTGCGCGCTGGTGTTTCTGATGAGAATCTAGCAGCTGCGTGTCAGTTTAGTTACCGATATTGGTTCCTCACCACGCGCGCATCAAATCTTCTATAGTGATTTTAGCGCACAGATAACACTGTGTCGCTTCGAAGCGAAAGCTTGATATAAAGCGTAAGGAAAACACATGTTCGGAAATATCCTCTTGATCATCAACCCCACCGCACGAAGCGGCAAAGCACGTCGCACACGCCATGATGTTTGCCAGTTCTTCAAAGACATCACCGATATGAACCGTGGACACTTCTACGAGATGATCGAAACATCACACCCGCTCGATGCGGTGATCATCGCGCATGAATTGGGCCCACACTTCGACACGGTGTTCGTGCTGGGTGGAGATGGTATCGTGCACGAGGTAGTGAATGGCCTTATGCAGATTCCCGAAGAGGACCGCCCGTGTCTGGGCGTGCTGCCTGCAGGTCAGGGCAACGACTTCGCTCGTAGCCTTGGGTTGCCCCTGGACCCGATGAAGGTATTCAAGGAAGCCGCGAACCTTAAAGTGAAGACCATCGATATTGGTAAAGTGAATGATCGTTACTTTGCTGAAACGCTTTCCTTCGGCGTGGATGCAGCCATTGCGCTCGAGACCATGGAGAGGCGCAAGAAGACCAAACGTACGGGAACCATCCTCTATATTGAGAGTGGATTCAACCAAATTAAGAATCACCTGAACGCCATCGATGCCACGGTGCAGTTGGATAACAGGGATCCTCAGAAATTGAGCTTCTATACGTTCGCGGTACAGAACGGTACCACCTACGGAGGAGGATTCAATATCACTCCACAGGCGCAGCTTGATGATGGACAGTTCGATATCTGCTACGCTGCTCCCCCGCTTTCACGCTTCGAGGCAGTACGCGTGTTCATCAAAGCTAAGAGCGGCAAACACGTGAACAATAGTCATATTCATTTCGAGACAGCCAAAGAACTGGTGATATCCTTCGATCACGCAGTTCCCGCTCAGCTCGACGGCGAACCCATCGAAGCGTTGGATTACCACGTGACTCTTCTCCCCCATGCGCTGAAAGTCTTGAGCCTCTAACACTTATCGTAGCTCAGACACTTCAAGGACTGGCTCAAACTGCCCCGGACAGTTTGAGGCCGGGGGTGTTGCTATCCCAGACAGTTTGAGGACCAGTCCCGAAGTGTCCGGGGAAAGCAAAAAGCCCGCGGGGGGGTACGGGCTTTTTAAAGGCAAATGGTTCGAGCCTTCCTCTAACCATTCGATCTGCTATTTCGATGGTGCGGACTCGGGAATCTCGAGGAAATTGTAGAGCTTTTGCCAATCGGTGCAATCCTTGCAGGCTTTCTGTGAGGATGCGACGATATCTTCATTCGAGAACTCAATAGTGTCGGGATAAAGCTCACGGTAGAGACCATAATAGCCTGGACCTGGGATACGAGACTCAGCATTGACCGCCATAGTAGCCAATGTTGGCAACTTGCATTCTCTACAAAAGCGCTGGATATGCTCAAGGTGGATATCCAGTTGACGATAGTGTACTTCAATACCATAGCTTGAGGCCAACGTTGCAAGCTCGCCGTAAGAGATCGAGTCGTTAGTATCAGCGAGATTTTGAACCAAAGCTCTTACGATATTGCGATCCAACTCAAGCTCAGGGTCAGATATTTCGATTCCATCAATGATCATATTCAATCACTCACTTTCTATAAGAAAACTCTCTTTGCTTACGGGTTAACGAAGCCTGGATAGGCACCAAGGTATCCGATCGTTCCTGTCCATTTGCCATCTACTCCACACCAGTACAGCATTCCGTCATACTCAGCCCAATCAGAAATGAGCATGGTGCCCTTAGAGGTGATGTAGTAATCGCCAATCCATTTGCTCTTTTGCATCACGCCAGACTTGTTGAAGTAATACCAAGATCCATCGACCTTGATCCAACCGGTGAGCATGCGGCCATCGCTCGCATAAAGAAAATAGGTCTTGCCACCAAGATCGAGCCAGTTGGTCTTCATGGCGCCAGTGGAAGGATCCATGTAGTACCACTTGCCTCCGCTCTTCACCCAACCCTTGGACATAGCGCCAGAGGATGCATAGTGATACCAGGTGCCGTTTTCCTTGTTCCAGCCAGTCTTCATGGCACCTGACGAGGTGAGGAAGTAGCTCTTGCCAGAGAGAGTCTGCTTACCGGTGAGCATCTTGCCATCGGATGCCATTAGGTACCACTTGCCCTTCACCTTTTGCCAGCCAGTAGTGACAGCACCTGAGGAGTTGCAGTAGTACCAATCATTGCCGCTCTGGACCCAGCCAGTACACATAGCACCAGAGGACGCCAGGAAGTACTTCTTACCGCCAATAGTTACTTTGCCGATCTGCATCTTGCCGTCGGTACCGAGGTAGTACCATCTGCCACCGACCTTCTGCCAACCGGTCTTCATAGCGCCATCGTTTCTGGTGCCGAAGTAATACCAATCGCTATTGCCCGTGGCATGCTGCCAGCCGGTCTTCATCCAGCCGTTGGAGTCGAAGAAGTAGGTGGCGATACCGATCTTCGTCAGACCCTTGGCATAGGAGCCATCCGAATAGGCATACCACCAACCCTTAGAGTTGTGCTTCCAGGTGCCCGAAACGTTATTTGATGTACTGGGATTAGAATTATTGGCATCGCTAGAATTATTACCAGTATTTGGGTTGCTAGGTGCTTGTGTGCCCCGATCTTTTTGAGGGTCGATCCACCAACGCGGATTTCCATCAGTAATCAGACCCTCATCCGTATACTCTTTTTCGGTAATAATGTCATAGCCTTTTTGACTGGCAACCGTTTTAAGATGCGAAACAATTGAACTCGGAAAGGCATTATATGCACAGGAGAACCAAGCAAGGCTCGATAGACCAGTGATGTCCAATGAGGTTAAATCGTTGTATTCGCAGTAGAACCAATAAAGGTTTGAAAGACCTTGAACATTCAACGAGTTCAGGTTGTTGTTACTGCAATCTAAATGTCTCAGATTCTTGCAACTTGAAACATCTAACGTTGTAAGTTTGTTGTTTGAGCAAGCTAGAGTGGTCAAATTTGAATTTGCTGAAACATCCAAAGAAGCGATCTGACTGTTACTCGTACATAAATTTTTTAAAGATTCTAAGCTAGATACATCTATAGAAGAGAGATTAGTATCGCAGCAGTGTAGGGTTTCTAAAGCCCTACATCCCGTGACATTAATCGATTCAAGATTCGAATTTCCGTCTAAATCAGCAGTGATAGATACGCTTAAAAGATGGGTGCATTTCGACAGATCAAGGGTTCGGATATTCTTCCCTATGCTAACCGGATAATAATCCATAGAATTATTTCCTACATATACAACATATTTACCATCAATCATTTCTGGAACAGCGACATAACTGCTATTACTCACGATCTCTGTAATCTGGATAGCAGCATCATCAGACCATGTTTGATACGTATATGTAACACCATCTATGGTTGTTGTTTCATTATCTACGATATAAGCCGCATACGCGTTCTTCACAGGAACGCACAACAGTGCTGCTGCGAAAGCGAACAGGAGGGAGAGAAGAAGGATCTGAAGCTTTACCGCAGTCGTAAATTTTTTGGATTCACAACAATTGGCTTTAGAATGTGCCCCCCCCACAAAATTGTTGGGTTGAGCATGATGGTCTCCTCCAGTCGTTTGATATGTTTGTCTATCCTACCAAGGGGTTTGGCGTGTTGTCAAACTACCTGGGGGTTCTTACCAGAAACGGGACACGTTTTCGGGTCAGACACGAAACAGTCCCGCTTCGCGTGACAGCTTTCGAGTCAGACCCGCGAGTGTCCCGCTTCGTACACTTCTCAATCATCCCAAAATAAAAGGACCCACCGTGTGGTGGGTCCTTTCAAGATCGAGTGATCTTCAGGTCGTGACTAGACGATACCCTGAGCCATCATGGCGTCGGCAAGCTTCTTGAAGCCAGCGATGTTCGCACCCATCACATAGTTACCTTCAACGCCGTATTCCTTCGCAGCGTCGTCTGCAGCATGGTAGATGTTCTTCATGATGTCATGCAGCTTGTTGTCCACCTCTTCGAAGGTCCAGGAAAGACGCTCAGAGTTCTGAGACATTTCCAGACCAGAGGTTGCAACGCCACCCGCATTGGAAGCCTTGCCTGGCATGAATACCACGCCGTTTTCCATGAGGTACTCGGTTGCGTCGAGCGTGGTGGGCATGTTCGCACCTTCAGCAACAACCTTGCAACCATTAGCCACAAGCTGCTTTGCGTCGTCGATATTCAGCTCGTTCTGGGTTGCGCAAGGAAGCGCGATGTCGCACTTGATGGACCAAACGCCACGGCCATCCTTGTATTCAACGCCTTCGCGACGCTTTGCATATTCTGAGATGCGGCCGCGCTCAACTTCCTTGATCTGCTTGACCAGTTCAACGTCAATGCCGTTAGGATCATAGATCCAACCAGTAGAGTCAGAAAGGGTGACTACCTTAGCACCGAGCTGCTGAGCCTTCTCGGTAGCGTAGATGGCAACGTTACCAGAGCCAGAGACGCATACGGTCTTGCCCTCGAAGCTATCGTTGTGGCAGTTCAGGTATTCCTGAGTGAAGTAGACCAAGCCATAGCCGGTTGCTTCGGTACGAGCAAGCGAACCACCATAGGAAAGGCCCTTACCAGTGAGCACGCCTTCCCAAACGTCCTTGATGCGCTTGTACTGACCGAACAGATAGCCGATCTCGCGAGCGCCCGTGCCAATGTCACCAGCAGGAACGTCGGTGTCTGCGCCGATGTGACGGTACAGCTCGGTCATGAAGGACTGGCAGAAGCGCATAACTTCGTTATCAGACTTGCCCTTGGGGTCGAAGTCGGAACCGCCCTTGCCGCCGCCCATGGGGAGCGTGGTGAGGGAATTCTTGAAGATCTGCTCGAAGCCCAGGAACTTGATGATGCTCAGGTTCACGGACGGATGAAGACGGAGGCCGCCCTTGTAAGGGCCGATGCAGCTGTTGTACTGAACACGATAGCCGCGGTTTACCTGAACGTTGCCCTTGTCGTCTACCCAGGGAACACGGAACATGATAACGCGCTCGGGCTCTACCAGGCGCTCAAGCAGCGATGCCTTTTCGTATTCGGGATGTGCATCGATGACGGGCTTCAAGGAAGTAAGAACCTCGGTAACAGCCTGGATGAATTCAGGCTCGTTGGGGTTCTTCTGCTTCACCAATTCGATGACATTATCGACGTAACTCATGTGACCTCCTAGTGGATTTGATTGCAGATTCAATCTAACCAAACTTAGAAGGGTGGAAAAGAGAATTGGCCGTGCTTTAACAGAGCCGTAACAAAGAAGCGCCCTGTGCGGGGCGCTTCGTGCGGTGGTTGGTTCTTGAGGCAACTGAGGCAGCTTTGCTTCTGTCCCTGTTTTGCCCGATTCGTCCCTAGCTGAGGTCCCAGGTGGACTCTACATAGCTTCAGGGGCGGAAACGCCAAGAAGACCCAGGGTTTGGGCTAGGTTCACGCGAGCTGCGTCGACCAGCGCCAAGCGAGCCTTTGAAAGCTCGGGGGCTTCAGGGTCGAGCACGCGACAGTTGGTGTAAAAGGAATGGAACAGGCCTGCCAGCTCTTGTGCGTAGTGCGTAAGGCGGAACGGAGCACGGTCGCGGGCAGCACCTGCCACTAGGTCAGTAAAGCCGTCGATCTGCTTCATCAATGCCAGTTCGCTTTCGTGAGTGAGCAGGTCGAGCGCAGCATCATCAAGCGCGAGCGCTTCAGCCAGTTCTGCGGCCGACATATTCTGCGCGCCTTCGATACCCTGCTCTTGGGCTGCCTTGCGCAAGATGGAGCAGATACGCGCATGGGCATATTGCACGTAGTAGACCGGATTGCTGGCGTCTTGCTTCTTCGCCACTTCGATGTCGAAGTCGATAGGCTGGTCGGACGAACGCGAAAGCATAAGATAGCGCGTTGCATCCACGCCCACTTCATCGATGAGCTCACGGAAGGTGATCATCTCACCCGTGCGCTTGGACATGCGAACCGCCTTGCCATCGCGGTAGAGATTCACCAGCTGACCGAGTAACACTTCAAGATCATTGGGGTAACCCCACGCAGCCATCATAGCCTGGCAACGCGGGATGTAGCCGTGGTGGTCGGCACCCCAGATGTCCAGCAGCAGATCATAGCCGCGCTGCTTCTTGTTGTAGTGATAAGCCACGTCGGACATGAAATAGGTAAGCTCGCCGTTCTGCTTGATCAGCACGCGATCCTTCTCATCACCGAATTCGGTGGACTTGAAATAGGTGGCGCCATCCTTTTCATAGATGTAGCCGCGCTCTTTCATGGCATCGAAGGCCTGCTGGACCTTGTTCTTGCCTGAATCGTCGGGGATGAAGAGCGAATGTTCGGAGAAGAACGTATTGAAGTTGTTGCCGAAGATGCTAAGGGTTTCGCGGACGGAATCCATCATGGCAGCATAGCCGCGCTCACGGAATGCCCGACGACGCTCTTCGGGGTCCACATCGCGCCACTTTTCGCCGTCGGTCTGAACGATCTGCTTCGCCAGTTCGGTAACATAGGCACCACCGTAAGATGCTTCAGGCATCTCGATGTCTTCACCGAGCGCCTGCAGGTAGCGCACCACTAGCGAATCGGCGAACACATTCATCTGGTTGCCTTCATCGTTCACGTAGAATTCTTCGTCAACGCTGTAGCCAGCATGGCGCATCACGCGAGCCATGGAATCACCCAGCGCCGCCCAGCGGCCATGACCCACATGCATGGGACCAGTGGGGTTCGCAGACACATATTCAAGGTTCACCTTACAGGGCACCTCGAGCGTGGACTTGCCGTATTCCACACCCTGGCTACGCACGTCGCTTACCACCTGCTGGAAGGACTGCGGCGTGAGCGTGAAGTTGATGAAGCCTGGACCTGCGATATCGCAGTGATCGATCATGGTGTTCGCAGGAAGATGGTCGACGATGATCTGCGCAATCTGGCGCGGATTCATATGCGCTTGCTTGGCCAAACGCATGGCCACCGTACAAGCCCAGTCACCATGCGCTTCTTCGCGCGGACGCTCCAGGCTGGGTGCGGGCAGCTCCTCAAGCGGCAAACTGCCGTCTTCGACTGAGGCAGCAATGGCTGCGGCGACAATATCTTCTAACGAATTACGAACGGTCATCCGTCGGTTCCTTCCCTACTGGTTGGTTTGAGTGCGATGGCTTGGGCTGAGAGTTGATTAACCCAGGGTTGCCAGCATGATGGCTTTGATGGAATGCATGCGATTCTCGGCTTCGTCGAATACGCGCGAGCGAGGTGACTCGAACACTTCGTCGGTCACTTCCATTTCGGTTAGGCCGAAGCGCTCTTCGATATCCTTCGCCACCGCGGTCTCGGTGTCATGGAAGGCCGGAAGGCAGTGCATGAAGATAGCATCATCGGCAGCGTAGCTCATAACTTGAGCGTTCACCTGGTAGGGTGAGAGCAACTTGATACGCTCTTCCCAGAGGCTGGCAGGCTCCCCCATGGAAACCCAGATATCGGTATAGATGATGTTCGCATCCGTGCAAGCCTCTTCAACATCCGAGGTCAACTGCACTTCGCAACCATTTTCGGCAGCGATGGCACGACAGGTCTCCACAAGCTGCGCATCAGGCATGCATTCTGCTGGGCCACACGCCACGAAATTGATGCCCATCTTGGCACAAGCAACCATGAGCGAATTCGCCACATTGTTCTTCGCGTCACCCATGAACACCAGTTTCAAGCCTGGAAAGCTTCCGAAGTTCTCGCGGATGGTGAGCAAGTCAGCGATCATCTGCGTGGGGTGGAATTCATTGGTAAGGCCATTCCAAACAGGAACGCCAGAATATTCCGCAAGGGTTTCGACGATCTCTTGGCCGTAGCCGCGATACTCGATGCCATCGAACATGCGACCGAGTACACGCGCGGTGTCTTTGATGGATTCCTTGTTGCCGATCTGCGAACCAGAAGGATCGAGGTAGGTAACACCCATGCCTAAGTCATGACCAGCAACCTCGAATGAGCAGCGCGTACGCGTGGAGGTCTTCTCGAAGATGAGGACGATGTTCTTGCCTTCAAGATAGCGGTGAGGAATGCCCTCGTGCTTCTTCTGCTTAAGGTCTTGAGCCAGGTCGACCAACCCCGCGATCTCTGCCGGGGTGAAATCGAGCAGCTTCAGAAAGTGCCTGCCTGACAAAGCCTGTGACATAGGTCCTCCTTGAAGGTCTATCTTGCGAAAGAACCATTGTACCGCATGCGAGCTGTCTGACCGGGTGGGGTCTCGGATTCATCCGTTTCGCTGTTCGTGTGGACAAAAAGGGCTACGCCCCCAATTTGTCCACACGCGGGTGAAGGAATTTTACTTGAAGCGCTTGAGGAGCAGGGAGTTGCTCACTACCGAGACACTGGAGAGCGCCATAGCGGCCCCAGCAAGAGCGGGTGCCAGAATGCCAACGGCAGCAAGCGGGATCATGATGCAGTTATAGATAAGAGCCCAGAACAAGTTCTGCTTGATCTTGCGCATGGTTGCTTTCGATAGACGCAGCGTGGTTACCAGGTCGGTAAGACGGTTGCGCATGAGCACCACTGAGCCAGCCTCAAGAGCAACATCGGTGCCTGAAGCCATGGTCACGCCCACATCGGCAGCTGCAAGCGCAGGGGCGTCATTGATGCCATCACCCACGAAGGCGATGATCGGCTCTTTCCCTTGACCTTGCTTAGCTGCGGTAGCGAAGCGTACTTCATCCACGCATTCAGCTTTCTCGAGCGGTTTGATGCCTGCGTATGCATGATCGGCCGCTATGCCAACTTCGGTTGCGATCACGGTTGCTTGTTCGCGGTTGTCGCCCGTGACCATATAGGTTGAAACACTCGCACGATCGAGCGATTCGATAGCAGCGCGGGCATCTGGCTTTGGTTCGTCCTTGAAGGTGAACGTGCCAACCTCTTCCCCATCGACCACCACGCTCGAACCAACGAAGACCTTGTGGCCCTCGACCACGCCTTCAACACCCTTGCCCACGATGGCGTGAAAATCGCTCACTTCAGGCAGCTCTTCCGCGAGCACCTTGGCGTACGAATCTTGCGCAGGTGTAGAAGTGCCAACTGTTTCACCATGGTGCTCGGTCTTATAGGCGAGCAGTACGCGCTCGCCCAGCGCTCCCGAAGCTGCCGCATAGTTCACTACCGCACGTGCCAGCGGATGTTCGCTCTTTGCCTCGATCGCAGCAGCAAGGCGCAATTCACGCGCAGGTACCGTGCAGGAAGTTACCTGCGGGTCGCCAACCGTAATGGTGCCCGTCTTATCGAACACAGCAGCATCAAGCTTGCATAGACGCTCGAGCACTTCGCCGTCTTTGATGAGGATACCCAGTTGAGCACCCTTACCCATGCCCACCATCAACGCGGTAGGGGTTGCTAGACCGAGCGCGCACGGACACGCCACCACGATGACCGCAATTGCTGGCATAAGAGACTGAGCCAGCAACGTATTCATGCCCTCGGGCGGAACCAGGAAGAACCATACGCAGAACGTGATGAGCGAGATGATCAGAATAGCGGGTACGAAGATAGAAGCGATCTTGTCCGCAATGCGTTGCACGGGCGCCTTCGATCCTTGTGCGTCTTCTACCGCGCGAACGATACGAGCCAGCGTTGATTCGGCACCCACGTGAAGCGCGCGCAAGGTGAGCGTGCCCGTGGTGTTCACCGTGCCGCCCGTGACTTCGTCGTCTATTGTGCGTTTGACGGGAAGCGGCTCGCCCGTGAGCATGGATTCATCGATCTCTGATACGCCTTCGACCACCTTGCCATCGACCGGGATCTTTTCGCCTGGCCGAACGAGCACGGTGTCGCCCACTACCACCTGAGCCAGCGGGATCTCTTGCTCCACGCCGCCGCGCACCACCGTTGCGGTGGGCGGAGTAAGGTTGATGAGCGCTTCGATAGCTTGATTGGTGGCGCCCTTCGCTCGGGCTTCCAAGATCTTACCCAGCAACACGAAGGTGATGAGCATGGCGCACGTTTCGAAATACGGCATCCCATCGTTCACACCCAGCGCTACTTCAGCATCAGTCCAGTTGTTCGTGACCACTGGCAGCAGCGTGATCCAGAGCGAGAACAAGAACGCGATCGAGGTGCCCAGGGCAACCAATACATCCATATTCGCGCTGCCGCTCTTCAGCGAGCTGAATGCGCCCTTATAGAAGCGTAGACCACAGCCGAACTGCACAGGAAGCGTGAGCACGAGCAGCAGGATATTGCCCGCGAACATCGACTGCACGTGCGTAGGCTGGTCGACCACACAGCCAGCCAGCCAATGACCCACCGCCATATGCCAGCCAGGAATCATACCAATGGCAACGATGATAGCAGTGAGCACTGCAGCTTGAATGAACGTGAAGAGGTCCCGCTTTGCGCGAACTGCTTCACGTGCGCGACGCTTTTCGTCAACGAGCGGAGCATCTTCCGCGATGACCTCTGCCGTGAATGAAAGATCGTCGAAGACGTGCAACATATCATCGACGCTGGCAACGTTGGGGTCGAAGGTCACCTTGCCAGTATTGTTCGCCAAGTTCACCGCAACATCTTCAACACCTGGAGTTTCACGGTAATGGCGTTCGATGTTAGCAGCGCAGTTAGCGCAATGCATGCCCTCGATCGCGAGTCGTATAGTTTGAGCCATGGTCTGCTTCCCTATCTTGGTTCGTCTGGGTCGGTTTCGAAAACGTGTGCGGGCTTAAGAGAACCTGCGCATCAGATCCATCACTTCATCGACCACTTCGGTGTTTCCAGTTTGGATCTCTTCGACCACGCAGGTGCGCATATGTTCGCGCAACACCATTTCAGATATGCGACGCACTGCGCTTTCGGCGGCAGCCAGCTGCGTGAGCACATCGCCGCAATAGCGGTTTTCATCGATCATGTCCTTCACACCGTTGAGCTGGCCGATCACGCGGTTCAGGCGGCGCTGAAGGTTCGCCTGGGTCTCTTCGCTTCGCGGCGTATTCTTATGATGGATACATGGTTCGCTCATGAGATTCCTCACTTCGTTCGTTGGAGCGATTATACCCCCTGGGGGTATATGAGTAAAGCACTCTTGGCGATCAATGGACCACAACTGGCTACGATCTATTCGCTAGACAACAACGGAAACAGCATCCGTTGCCTGACCATTACAGGATCATTCGCCTGAGCACGCACAACAAAAAAAGCCAGAAGCGAAGGGCTTCTGGCTTGTTGTTTCTGGCGCGCCCAGCAGGATTCGAACCTGCGACCTTCGGATTAGAAGTCCACTGCTCTATCCAGCTGAGCTATGGGCGCAAACCGCACATATTATACCCCACCAGCGGCATAGCCTACAGCGTAGTATGCCCCGAAAAGAGAAAAGACCCCCGAAGGAGTCTTTTCCCGCTGTATTGAAGTAAAGGAAAGTGGCTTAATCGATATCGACGAAATTGCCCGTCTCTGCTGACTCAAGGATCGCATTGATGACCTTGAGAGTCGCTTTCCCATCTTCACCTGTACAACGTGGCTTCGTCTCACGACCCAAACACAGGTCGGCAAAATGCTCGATCTCTGCTGTCATAGGGTCATTCTTTTCAACCACAAAATGTTCCTTGATAAGGTCTTCAGCCCAGCCATAATGGTCATCATCAGCATAGTGATAGAAGTCCATGTTCGGGAAGCCGAACGAGCCCTTCGTGCCGAAGAACTTCAGGCTGTTCTCACCCGGACACCACTTGAAGAAAACGTTCTCCTCTGCCGCCAGGTCGTAATTCCAAGGACCAGGTGTGCCATCGGAGATGAAATAAGTTGCGGTAACGCCATTCTCGAATTCGAGCACTACCGAAGCGGAGTCTTCGATCTCATTACCGCGAATGAAGTTGCGTGCTGCCGTATAGACGCGCACGATCTTCATGCCAGTGGTGTAATTCAGGTCGTCGATATCGTGGATAGCATTGATCAAGAATGGACCGCCACCCTTCTTGGTGTGCCATTCGATGTCGTAATACGCGAACGGCTTAGCAATGGCATACGTGCCCTGGATACCTACCAGGTTGCCCAGCTTGCCCGATTCGATGAAGTCGCGCAGGAACAGGTACTTCGAAGACGAACGGCGATGATGCCCGATGAGCAGCGTTGCGTCCGCATCTGCACACATGTTGATGATCTCGTCAGCTTCGGCAACCGTGTTCGCGATAGGCTTTTCAAGCAAAATGTTCTTGATGCCCGCATCCAAGCATGCACGCGTTGCGCTTACGTGTAAACCATTCGGCAGCGCAATAGCTACCGCATCAAGTTCGACCTCTTTCAGTAGGTCATTGTAATCTGCGAACAGCGGTACATCGAGTTCAGCAGCAACATCTTCAGCCTGCTGGCCAAAGCCTGCAACTGCGACCAGGTCGAAATCTGCATTTGCCTTCGCGTCACGCGCGATCTTCGAGCCCTGATTTAGGCCCAAAACTGCAAGTTTTACTGCCATGATATTCCTTCCTATCAAGCCCTAGTTGAAGAACTTCTCTTGGACAAGATCCGTGGGCATTTCTTTTCCGATCCAAATATCTTCAGCGATAGCACCCTGCCACAGCAGCATGCCCAAACCATTAATCGCTTTCAGTCCGCGTGCTTCTGCATCTTCAAGCAGCTTGGTCTTGCTCGGTACATAGATAACATCAGCAACCGCCAAACCATCACAAAGGAATTCAGCGGGAACCAAGCTTTGACCTTCAGTTTCACCCATACCGATCTGTGAAGCATTCACCAACACCACTGATTCAGCAATGGATTGCTTGAGAGCATCCTGATCAGAAAGATCGAGCAAACGGATATTGCAACCCGTTGCTTCTGCCACCTTCTTCACGCGATCGACCGTAGCGTCTTGACGGTCGTTATTGCGGCGGAAGATATCGATGGCGGCGGCACCATCGAGGGCAGCTTGCACATAGATGGCGGAACCTGCGCCACCAGGACCGATGAGCGTCATCTTCTTGCCAACCACATGCACGCCATTTTCGTTCAGATTACGCATGAAACCAGCGCCATCGGTGTTATGGCCAACCGCTTTGCCGTTCTTGATAACAACAGTGTTCACCGCGCCCATCAACTCGGCGGCATCGGAAAGTTCGTCGAGGTATTTATACATATTGGTCTTGTGAGGCATGGTAACGTTGAAGCCTAAGAAGCCCATCGCTTTCATGCCTGCGACTGCTGCCTCAAGGTCTTCAGGCAGCACTTCGTAGGCAAGGTAGACCGCGTCTTCACCAAGATGCTCAAAAGAGAACGTGTGCATTGCTGGCGATAGCGAATGCTCGACGGGTGAGCCAATAAGGCAGACCGTCTTCGTGTGTCCAGAGATGTTAGGCATAGCTCCCCTTCCTTGGCGCGTTTCCCTTATGCGCACCTGTCAGCTTCATTGCCCTTCGCGCATGAATCAGGTGAATGGCTCTGCGTGAGAAGGCGAAGCAAAATATCTTTATGTCCATCATATCGCAATATGGAGCTGCGAACCCGTTTACCAGATTAGAGTTTTGAATAAAAATGCGTTTGTTATAATTATTTATCACGCGTCGGGATGTGGCGCAGTTTGGTAGCGCGCCTGCTTTGGGAGCAGGATGTCGCAGGTTCGAATCCTGTCATCCCGACCATTTTTTATATGCGGGTGTAGTTCAATGGTAGAACTCCAGCCTTCCAAGCTGGTCACGCGAGTTCGATTCTCGTCACCCGCTCCATCACACAAAGGCCCTCGGATGAGGGCTTTTTTAGTCTACTGGGATACTGTGGCCGCAAGGTAATGCTGCATAACTTACCCGCTGGCGCTGTTCGTCTTCGGCTCATGCGCTGCACTGCCTCATGCATTGATACGCGAATTCAGCTTTGCTGAATTCTATTATTCAATTTAGTGTTCAGAGTAAGTTCTGCACCCTCACCTTACATCCGCAGCATCGTGCAACTTTTTATCCTTGAAGTTGAGAGGCAAGCTGCGATAGAGCGCGGGCGCGATGCGAGACCTTTTGCTTCTCTTCAAGGCCGAGTTCAGAGAAGGTCTTTTCGTTGCCGAAATCATCAGGCAAAAAGAGCGGGTCATAACCAAACCCTTCGTTGCCACGCTCTTCAAAACCGATCAAACCATCAACACGGCCTTCAGCTACCGTTTCGCTGCCATCTTCATCGATGAAAACGAGCACGCAAGAAAAATGAGCCTTACGGTCTTCAGGCGCAACTTCCGCAAGATTCTTGAGCAACAGTTCGTTGTTGTCGCCATCGCTTGCGTCTTCGCCGGCATAACGCGAGGAATAAACACCAGGCGCACCATCGAGCGCATCGACCAGCAAGCCAGAATCATCCGCGAGCACCGCACACCCTGAAAGCTCATGGGCTGCGCGTGCCTTGATGCGCGCATTCTCCACCAGCGTGGTGCCATTCTCTTCTGGATCAGACTGGATGCCAACTTCCTTCAAGCTCAAGCATTCCCAACCCATATCAGCGAAGGTATCGCGAATCTCGGTAACCTTATGGGCATTGTTCGTAGCAATGATCACGCGCTTCATGGCGGCTCCTTACAAGAACGCTCTTTAGAGAACGATATGCTGAAGATCATCGAGCGGAAAACGCAGCACACGCTCGCCAAAACGACGGAAATCGTCAAGATCTTCGCTCGATGTGAAGAATTCATAGATAGGTTCGTGCCCTTGTTCTGCGCAGATTCCCTGACGAGTGAGCACATCAACACAGTCGCGCGCCACTTCAGCAGCCGAAGAGATCAGGACAACATCCCTGCCCATCACGCCACCGATGAGCGACTTCAGCAGCGGAAAATGCGTACAGCCCAAAACGAGCGTATCAACATCGCAGCGGCGTAGCGGATCAAGGTAGTCTTGGGCGATCTCTTGGAATTCGGGGCGAATATAGACTTGCGAAGCAAGCGAGGTGTAGCTCTCGATAGGCCCCTTCGCCATGCGCAAGCCCATTTCGGCTATCTCGACGAAACGCGGCGTTGCCGTGGAGAACACGGTGATCCCCGCATCGATGTTGCGGATAGCATCGGTGTAGACGCCCGATTCCACCGTGCCCTTGGTGGCGATGACCCCTACCCTTCTATTGCGCGTTGCACGCGCGGCAGCACGCGCACCAGGTTCGACAACGCCGATAACAGGCACCGGAAATTTCGTCTGAGCGAATGCAAGACCAGCGGCTGTTGCCGTGTTGCAGGCTATCACGATCATCTTGACCTTGCGATCCATCAGCCAAGTGCAGATAGCATCGACGAAGCCTTGCACCTCTTCGAGCGAACGCGGACCGTAAGGACAATGGAGCGTGTCACCGAAATAGGTGATGCTCTCATTCGGAAGCGCTTTCATTATCTCGCGCGCTACGGTAAGGCCACCAAAACCAGAATCGAACACTCCAATAGGCGCATTATCGAACACAGCCGAACGTACACCATTGATGCCTTCTTCTTGGGTGCCGAAGAAACGATAGGGTTGTTCTTGATCGCTATTCATGGACGATGACCGCTACGTTCGTTTCAAGATTATCGTAGAACCATTTCGCAGCGCTGGTAGGAAGGTTCACGCAGCCGTGCGAACCGTTGGTCTTGTAGATAGACCCACCGAAATTGCCGCGCCAGCTGGCATCATGCAAACCAATGCTGTTGCGGATGAAGGGCAGCCAGTAGGTTACCTTCGTTTCGTAGTCGGTCGAGCCGTCTGCATTCAGACCCGTGAGCGTTTCAGGGCTCTTCTTCATGCGCAGATAATAGAGGCCCGTGGGCGTGCCATGACCGTTAGAGATGTTACCCGTCACGCAATCGGTTATGAAGAGCTCTTCGTCGTTCTCGTTGAAATAGCGCACCTTCTGTTCGGATAGATCGATGTCCACATAGGCGCCCCAATCGCGTCCACCTGGACCATTGTAGATATCGGAGGTTTGCTCACAGGGAATATCGATGGCTTCGAAATTGCCCGCAGTAGCGTTCGCGATGATGGTCGATGCCAGATCAGCCGTATTCACGCGCCAACCATACACGCCGCCGCCAACGGTCACCTTCTTGCCATCAGGACGTGTGTACTTGCGGGTGGTGCCGACCGTATTCAGCTCTGCACTCTTCTGATCAGCCCATGCAGTCACCAGCGCTTCATCGAGCAAAGGCATCAGCGTTTCGGGATCGAGCGTAAGCCAAGATACCAACAGCTCCTTGGAAACCTTGCCCGCAGAGACCGCACCTTCTGCCATGGTCAGGTCGATATCACCACCAACGATGGTCTGAGCAGCAGGAAGCGCCGCTGTGAAGCGTTCATCGTCAGAAAGGATAGCAGGCTGGATGCATGCCTCGCCATCGATGATATAGGTAGTCTCCATGCCCGTGAGCGCTTCATCGATCTTGCCAAGGAACGCGTCCAGATCAAGTTGGTTGCCATAGACCTCATCTTGGACCACCACCGTGTTGAACACTTCGTTATAGCCGATGGTGGCATCAACGCTCACATTCGCGGTCTTGTTATATTCGGTCACGGTAGGCGTGATGATGTCTGAGACCTTGCGATGGTTGAAGTATGCATGGATGGCATCGCTGATGTCGTGGTCGAAGAATGCTTCGATCGGCCACAGCCAGATATTCTGAGAAGCCAGTGCGTCAGTACGTACGCGATCAGGATCGACACCGAATTCGATCTGTTCAGATGTGAGCACCTGTTCGTAGCCGTCGCCCGTGATGGTGAGCTGATAAGAAGGCACCAAAGCCTCAACTTCAGAGACGAATTCCGTATCTGCCTGGAAGGAGATATCCTGAGCATTGAAGCGCGTATTCGGATAGAAATGAGACGAGAAGAACACCGCGCCTGCGCCATAAACCACGAGCAGCAGAACCAAAACGACCGCACCAAGGATAAGCAACGCTTTTTTGCCCGTGCTCATCTTCTTCTGTTCGTCGGTCGAACCCGTCACTGCAGCTTCTGCTGCTGCTTGCGCATGGGCGGGTTGCGTATGTTCTGTCATGTTGTTCTTTCTCTCTTCCTACTTCCTACGCCTTCATCAAAGAACGTTTGCAGGTCCCCTAGAGGATACGAAGACCAACTTCTTTGAGCTGACGTGGGGTTACTTGGTTCGGTGCACCCGTCATCGGGTCTGAAGCCGAAGAGGTCTTCGGGAACGCGATAACATCACGGATGGACTGCTTGTTGCCCAGCAGCATGACCAAGCGGTCAAGACCAAGCGCAATGCCACCGTGAGGTGGTGCGCCCAACTCGAGTGCGTGAATAAGATGGCCGAACTTCTCTTCGATCTCTTCATCGGAAAGTCCGCAGACCTTCAAGATGCGCTTCTGCTCTTCAGCATCGTGGATACGAATGGTGCCACCGCCCACTTCATAACCATCCATGACCAGGTCGTATGAATAGCTACCGCAAGCCAGCGGATCGGATTCGATCTTGTCCAGGTCTTCTTCGAGCACATGAGTGAAGGGGTGATGCTCAGCAGCATATTTGCCTTCATCTTCGTCGTAGCGGAACATCGGGAAATTGACCACCCACAGCAGTTCGTGGCCATTTCGTTCGATACCGAGCGCATCCGCCATGTGCAAGCGAAGCGCCGCCAGCACCGCATTCGCTACTTCATAGGTGTCGGCTGCGAACAGTACCAGGTCTCCTGGCTCAACATCGAGCGCCTTCTTGATGCCTTCGAATTCTTCATCAGAGAAGAACTTGATGATGGGGCTCTTTTCCTTTCCATCAGAAGTGAAGGCGATCCAAGCCATACCTTTCGCGCCATTCGCTTCTGCGATAGATGCCAGCTTCTCGATGTCGCCACGGCTCCAGTCGCCTGCGCCTTTCGCGTTGATGGCTTTCACGATGCCGCCAGACTGAGCAACGCTCGAAAAGACCTTGAAGCCAGAATCTTTCACGATGTCGGTGATGTCGACTAGCTCCATGCCGAAGCGCGTGTCAGGACGGTCGCAACCGAAGCGATCCATTGCCTCGCGATACTGCATACGCTGCAGCGGGAACTGCTGTTCGACGCCTACCGCTTCAAGGGTCTCGCGCAACACTTCTTCCATCATGTTCATGACGTCTTCGCCTTCGACGAAGCTCATCTCGATGTCCACCTGGGTGAATTCAGGCTGACGGTCGGCGCGCAGGTCTTCATCGCGGAAACAGCGTGCGATCTGGTAATAGCGTTCCACGCCAC
Source organism: Anaerotardibacter muris (assembly GCF_943192915.1). Classification (GTDB taxonomy): domain Bacteria; phylum Actinomycetota; class Coriobacteriia; order Coriobacteriales; family Eggerthellaceae; genus Anaerotardibacter; species Anaerotardibacter muris. The sequence goes on along the minus strand of NZ_CALPCD010000003.1, from coordinate 68,278 downwards.
CGATCATGAGCATCTGCTTGAACTGCTGCGGAGACTGCGGCAGCGCATAGAACGTACCCGGGTTCGGACGCGAGGGAACGATATAGTCACGGGCGCCTTCAGGGGTGGAGTTCGCCAAGATGGGCGTTTCAACCTCGAGGAAACCGTGTTCGTTAAGGGCCTTGCGCATGGCCTGAGCCACGGTGTGGCGCAGCGCGAGCGCTTGATACATCTCAGGACGACGAAGATCGAGGAAGCGCCACTTCATGCGAGTGGTCTCGTCAGTCTCGATACCGTCTTCGATGGAGAACGGAGGAGTGAGCGACGTGTTCAGCACCTTGAGCGCGCGAGCGAGCACCTCGATCTGACCAGTGGCCATATCTGGGTTCTCCGCGCCTTCCTGGCGTGCGCGAACGGTGCCCGTGATCTTGATGACCCATTCACGGCCAAGATGTTCAGCCGTCTGGAATTCTTCGGGAGTGACGCAATCAGGGTCGATGACAACCTGGGTATAACCATCGCGATCGCGCAGGTCAACGAAGATCAGACCGCCGTGGTCGCGGTTGTGCCAGACCCAACCAGTAAGCGTGACCTCTTCGCCGATATCTTCTTTGCGAAGCTCGCCGCAGGTCTTGGTGTGCATGCTGAACTTGTTGTTAAGTTCGCTCATTTCTCGATTCTCTCCTTGCGTACTATTCCGTACTTCGTTTTCGTATTACTTTCGCGCACGATGCAGGTTCGCTGCATCGATGCGTGGTTCTTTGCTTGGCTCCCTATTAAAGCAGGGTGTTATGACGATTGCGTGATGACATCGCCCAAGGCGGTAGGCTCATCGGTCAAAGCGGCTTGTTCCAACGCTTTGGTGAGCTTTTCCAAGTTGAGCGTAACTTCATCATGCGCATCCATGTTGCGGCAGGTAACGCTTCCTGCGGCCAATTCGTCAGGACCGAGCACGAACACATAAGGAACATGCTGCTTGCCTGCAACTTTGAACTGAGCTTTGAGGCTCTTGCCTTGATGATCCATATCAGTGGCAAAACCTGCATCGCGCAGGCGCTGCACCAACATGAAGGCTTGCGGCTTCACCGCAGGGTCGACGCACGCCACGTAGCATTCGAGCACGCGCGCTTCATCGAATTGGAAGCCTTGAGCTTCTAGCGCCAGGATGCAACGCTCGAAACCGAGCGCGAATCCAAGCCCTGGCGTAGGGTTGCCTCCTACTTCTTCCATCAGCTTGTCGTAGCGTCCGCCACCGCCGATGGCATTCTGAGCACCCATACCTTCAACGACCTGCACTTCGAACACTGTGCGGGTGTAGTAATCCAGTCCGCGCACCAGCGTGGGATCTTCGATGTAAGCGATACCCGCTTCATCAAGATAGCCCTTCACTGCAGCATAGTGGTCTTTGCATTCTTCGCAGAGCGCATCGATGATGAGCGGAGCGTTCTTCATCACTTCGCGGCAGTTTTCCTTCTTGCAGTCGAAAGCGCGCAACGGATTGGTATGAGCACGGCTCACGCATTCTTCGCACAATTCCGATTCGTGATCGAGCAAGAAATGAGCGACCGCATCGCGATAAGCGGGACGGCACTTCTCGCAGCCCATGGAATTGATGAGCAAGCGCAGCGTTTCGGGCTTCAAGCCGATCTTGTGATAGAAGCGCATCAGCATGATGATGGCTTCTGCGTCGATAGCTGGATCGACCGAGCCCAAGCATTCGATGCCCACTTGGTTGAATTGGCGCTGACGGCCCTTCTGCACATTCTCTGCGCGGAACATCGGACCCGCATACATGAGCTTCGCGGGCACACCACCAGGAGTTACCAGGTTATGCTGCGCCACCGCGCGTACCACCGATGCCGTGCCTTCAGGTCGCAAGCTGAATCGGCTGTTGCTCTTCACGTGCCCGCCACCGAGCAGCGTCTTCAGATTCTCGCCCGTTATCGTGGAGAACATCTCTTTGGAGACCACATCAGTGGCTTCACCGATGCCGCGCACGAATAGCTCGGTCTGCTCGAAGATGGGCGTTTCGATAGGTTCGTAACCATAACGGGAGAACACCCCGAACGCAGTGCGCTTGAAGTGATCCCAAATACGCGATTCGCGAGGTAGAAGATCGGTAGTGCCCTTAGGAGCTTGGATAGCCATGCCCTACCCTACCTTACGAAAGGTGGCTAACGACCAGGTCACCCATGGCCTTGGTGCCAACGACCTTGTCCTTAGGAGTGCTTGCGTTAGCTAGATCGCCCGTGCGCCAACCTTCGTCGAGCACCGCATTCACTGCCTGAGCGATATTGTCAGCAGCTTCGTTCATATCGAAGCTATAACGCAGCATCATCTCAACCGAAAGGATCTGGGCCAGCGGATTGGCAATGCCCTGGCCTGCGATATCGGGCGCGCTGCCATGGCTGGGCTCATAGAGCGCCGTGCCATCGCCGAGCGAAGCAGATGCCAACATGCCAAGCGAGCCTGTGAGCATGGATGCTTCATCGGAAAGGATGTCGCCGAACATGTTCTCCGTGACCATAACATCGAACTGCTTCGGGTCGTTAATCAGCTGCATAGCGGCATTGTCGACCAGCATGTCGATAAGCTCGACATCGGGGTACTCTTCGGCAATGCGATGCGTGATCTCGCGCCACATGCGAGAAGTCTCGAGCACGTTGGCTTTATCGATAGAATGCACGCGGCCTCGACGCTTCTGCGCCGTCTCGAACGCATGACGAACGATACGTTCGATCTCGTATTCGGAATAGAGCAACGTGTCGTAGGCCTGCTGACCTGCGGTGCCATTCATGCCCGCTCCTTCAACATCGAAGGAACGTTCGCGATCGCCGAAATAGAGACCGCCGGTCAATTCGCGCACGATGACGCAATCAACACCATCGATGACCTCGGGCTTCAGCGTAGAGGCATCGGCCAATGCATTGAAGATGACCACGGGACGCAAGTTCGCATAGAGACCAAGACCTTTGCGGATAGCGAGCAGACCCTGTTCAGGACGCGGCTTGGTAGGATCGGTGGTGTCCCACTTCGGCCCGCCGACCGCAGCCAACAGCACCGCATCAGAGGCAGATGCCAGTGCAAGCGTTGCTTCTGGCAGTGGGTTGCCCGTTTCATCGATAGCACGACCGCCGATGAGCGCTTCAGTGTATTCGAAGGTGACGCCATACTTTTCGCTGATAGCGTCAAGGACCTTAACACCCTCAGCGATGATCTCGGGGCCGATGCCATCGCCAGGGAGAAGACAGATCTTGAAGGTTTGAGCCATTGTTGTTTTCCTTGGTATTCGTGGGTTGTTGTGATGCGCTTAGTTCTTGCCTAAGACCTTGCGCGTGCGATTGATCAGGCCGCCCTGCTCGATGATGTCAGCGATGAACGGCGGGAACGGTTGAGCCGTGAAGGTCTGACCAGTGGTCTCGTCAGTGATAGTGCCCGTTTCGGTCTCGACCGACACCACGTGTCCATCCTGGATAGCGTCAACAGCTTCGGGGCATTCGAGGATCGCAAGGCCTGTGTTGATGGAATTGCGATAGAAGATGCGGGCGAAGCTCTTCGCGATGACCGCATCGATACCCGCTGCCTTGATAGCAATAGGGGCATGTTCGCGAGATGAACCGCAACCGAAGTTCTCTTCAGCAACGATGATGTCGCCGGGCTGCACCTTTTCCACGAACGTGGGATCCAGATCCTCCAAACAATGTTTGGCAAGTTCAGCTGGGTCGGAGGTGTTCAGATAGCGAGCAGGGATGATAACGTCGGTATCGACGTCTCGACCATAGCGATGAACGGTTCCTTTGAAGTGCATGGCGTGCTCCTAATCTAGATCTTCAGGCAGACCGATGTGACCCAGCACAGCGCTAGCTGCTGCTACTGCTGGCGAGGAAAGATACACCTCGCTGGTGGGGTCGCCCATACGGCCAACGAAATTACGATTGGTAGTGGCGATAGCGCGCTCCCCTGCTGCGAGGATGCCCATGTAGCCACCCAAGCACGGACCGCAGGTGGGCGTGGAGACCGCACAATTCGACTCGATGAAGATATCCATCAGGCCTTCATCGATGCACTGACGATAGACCTGCTGAGTAGCAGGGATGATGATGCAACGAACATAAGGATGGACCTTGCGGCCCTTCAGCACTGCAGCGGCTTGGCGCATGTCTTCGATACGACCATTAGTGCACGAACCGATGACCGCCTGATCGATGTTGATATCGCGCGCTTCGCTTGCAGGACGCGTGTTGGAAGGCAGGTGCGGGAAGGCTACCGTGGGTACGATGTCTTCAGCTTTGATATTGATGACCTGCGCGTATTCCGCGTCTGGGTCAGAGTGGTATTCGGTATAGGGGCGTTCTACGCGTCCATCCATATAAGCGCGGGTGACATCATCGACCGGGATGAGGCCTGCCTTGCCACCTGCTTCGATAGCCATATTGGAGATAGAAAGGCGCTCGTCCATGTTCAGGCTCTCGATGGCGCTACCGCGGAATTCCATGGCCTGATAGAGCGCGCCATCGACACCGATAAGGCCGATGATGTGCAGGATGATGTCCTTGCCCGTAACGCCTGGGTTCAGCTGGCCGTCGATATTGAAGAGGATGGATTCGGGAACCTTGAACCATGCCTTACCTGTGGCAAGACCGATGCCCGCATCAGTAGAGCCAACACCCGTGGAGAATGCGCCAAGCGCGCCATACGTGCAGGTGTGACTGTCTGCGCCGATGATAAGATCACCTGCGCCCACCACGCCTTGTTCAGGCAGGAGCGCATGCTCAACGCCCATGCAGCCCACTTCGTAATAATGCGTGATGCCTTGTTCGCGCGCGAAGTCGCGCACGATCTTCGCCTGTTCAGCGCTCTTGATGTCCTTGTTGGGAGCATAATGGTCGGGTACCAACGCGATCTTGGTGGGGTCGAATACTTCATCAACACCAACCTTCTTGAATTCCTGGATCGCGATCGGAGCCGTGATATCATTCGCGAGCACCAGATCAAGATCGCATTCGATCAGCTGCCCCGGAACGACCTCTTCAAGGCCCGCGTGAGCAGCAAGAATCTTTTCAGCCATGGTCATCGGACGTGCCATATGCTCTCCTTGTCTGACGTGTGTTTCAGTGGATCGTGTAAAGCCAGGTTATTATACAGCAAAAGAGCCCCTCAGGGCTCCTTCGTAGCGGTCAATGCAACGTATCTAGGCCTTATTGATCTCAGCGTCGATCTTGGTCTTGATCTTCACCGCTTCATCAACGGTTTCTTGGGCACCTTCGCGCACTGATTCAGGCACCAGATCGTCCACCGCTTCGTCCCTCTTATCCTTGGCTTCTTCAAGCTTCTTCTCACCGTGCGAAGCAGACTGGTCGAGCGCTCTTTCACGCTTCTTGTAGTCGAACGTGAACGGCTCGCTGAAGGCATCACGCTTAAAGAAGAGCCAGAGCGCTAATGCCGTCATAGGGATAGCGACCTTCACCGTTTCATGGAAGACGAACTCGAAGCCTGCAAGGATGACGATGAGCGTAAGGGCAAAAGCCCAGGCTATACGGAAGCGGAAGATAAGGCCTACGCCAAGGATGAGCAGGAGCACACCTGTTGCAACGAGCAACGGACCACCGACCACATTACCGATGTCGATCCACTGCGTGAGCATGCTGTAGGTGTCAGCAACATCGGGCAAGAAGGCCATGACCAGGTTCACCACGGCCGTGATGATGACCAACGTACCAGCGATCCAGCCCGTGTCCTTGTACTTGCCTTTGAGCGAGGTGTCCTTCTTCGACTGGAAGAAGCCCGACTGGGAAAGCAAGATAGCACCGATGCAGAACGGGATCCAGAACATGATGCCACGATAGACAAGCGCAATAGCAGTTGCTACCGAAAGCGAGCAACCTGCGCTGGTAAGGATTGCTGCGATGGCGGCCTCGACCACGCCAACACCTTGCGGCGTAGGGCTTAAGATGACCGCGATAGCGGCGACCGAGAAAGCAGCCACCAACGTGGGGATATCCTCGAAACCAAAGGCTACGCCGATGGCGATGAGACAGGCCATGTTCAGAAGCGCTGAGACCGCTGCGTAGAACACCGTGATGAGCGCACCCTTAGGATTATGGGCGAGCACCAGCGCGGAATTGATGAAAGACTGCGCCGTGGACTTGCCCCAATTCTTGGGCAGTTGACGCTTCACGATACCGATGACCTTATTGATGATGTTCTCGACCACGCGGAAGATCTTCACCAGCCAACCAGGCTTGTAGTAGCCCATGAAGAAGAAGCTGAGCAAGACCAGCAACGTACCCGCAAGCAACAAGCCGCCGATCAAGAACACCACGTTCATGGTGCCTGCGACCAGCATGGTGGTGAAACCGATGATGGAGATGAGGAAGACCGCAGCGAAGTAGCCGATCTGAGAGAGGATCGCGCCACTGGTAGAGGTGCCGATATCGCATCCACGACGATGAGCGTCATCGATGATGAAGGCCACACCCGTTGCACCTGAGAACAGGCAGAACGTGTTGATGAACACGAGCGAGAAGATCAGCACGATGTTGTGCCAAAGGCCCGTCTTATGACCGACTGCACCGAAGGCTTCGTTGTACGACATCGCCTGGACCACATGACGCGCCACCATGATGATGATAGCCACCACCAGCGGAATGAGCGCACCACCCTGCATGGCATTGATGATGCTCATGAGATAGTCAAAATTCGCAACGATGAAGCCCGCTGCGATGATGATGACAAGTATGATGATCGCTTTCTTCATGGCACCTTTGCTTTGAAGTATGATCGCGCGCCGAAACGCGGAAGCTCTTAAGTAGAAAGTAGACCGTATATATTCTACACGACCCAGTCTATAAGATATCAGTTCATTGCCTTGTATCAGGGGCTCCACCGCAAAACTGAAACCATTACGTCATCGTGGCAACCTTGTAGAGACCCCCTGGAAATGCTCATTTGTTCTTGGGACGAACATGATGTTAGGTATAGTGAAGATATGAAGAAGTCTGAAGCGCTCAAAATACTTGGCTTGCAAGATGGTGCCAGTGATGACGATATCAAGAAGGCCCATCGTAAGCTCGTGATCGAGAATCATCCCGACAAGTTCGGCCAGGATGAAGCAGCGCGAGCTAAAGCCGAAGAGAAGACCAAGCTGATCAACGAAGCGCGCGATGTGCTGATCTCGCACAAATGGGATCCTGAATATGCCACAGCAGGCACACCCTATGGTGCGCCATTCTCTTACAATCCCTACACGTCACGTCCTGCAAGCGGAACTGGCGGTGGTGGCGTAGGCGGAAACGGTGGCGCAGGAAACCCCTTTGCAGGCTGGCCGTTCGAAGGTGCAAGCTTCGTGTGGACAACATGGGATGCACAAGGCAATCCACACACCTATCGTCCTGGGGATGGATCGAATCCTTTCGGAAGGGGCTCAGCAAACGATCCCTTCAGTACCGCGAATCCTTTCACTGGTTCTATCCCCTTCGATTTTTCAGGGTTCGGCACCCCGCTCACACCTGAGCAGCAGCTGGACAAGGAGAAGCGCTCGCTGAAGGTCGACCTTGAATTCATCGGAGTGAAGGCTGTTATCCTTGCGCTTTGTTGCTTGTTCTCGCTCCCTGCGCTGGGCTTCTATCTTTATACCGTGATCTCTATCGGGCAGGGTATCTATAAACGCCTGAGCATCTTCAGCGCGTTCCTGGTAATGCCGCTATTGTTGCTCGCGTTCGTGTTCATGCCCGTAGCGAATAGCCCTGCGGGGCTTATCACTATTGCATTCTTCGCCATTGCTGCAGGCTTCGATATAAGCAACCTGCAACGGCACTATCGCCTGATCAAGACCCTGAAACAAAAGATCAACGACCAATAAAGGGGACAGGTCCAAAACTGTCCGGGAAACTTTGGGGACAGGTCTCGAATAAAAGAAGGGCGGAGACAGAAACATCCATGACGCTTCTGTCTCCGACCCCTAAATGATCGATGTATTGGCCTGTCCCCTTTTTTGTCCGGGACAGTTTTTGACCTGTCCCCGTTGACTAGTGGCGGAAGTGACGGTGGCCTGTGAAGACCATAGCGATGCCGTGTTCGTTGGCAGCCTCGATCACTTCTTCGTCGCGGATAGAACCGCCAGGCTGGATGATAGCGGTGATACCTGCATTGGCCAGTTCATCAAGACCATCGCGGAACGGGAAGAACGCATCAGATGCCGCAACGGCACCCTTGGCCTTATCGCCCGCCTGCTCGACCGCGATACGCGCCGAATTCACGCGATTAGGCTGACCGCCACCTACACCAACATTCACTTCGTCCTTCGCGATAAGGATCGCATTCGACTTCACGGACTTGACCGCTTTCCACGCGAAGATAAGGTCCTTCATCTCAGCTTCCGTTGGCACGCGCTTGGTAGCAACCGTGAATTCATCCTGAGGTTCCAGCACAGCATCAGATTCTTGACAGAGCAGGCCGCCTTCGACCGCGCGGTATTCATAAGCCCTGCCAGCAGGATTCACGCCGCCCGTCTCGAGCAAACGCGTATTGGGCTTAGCTGTATACATATCGAGCGCATCGAGCGCGAATTCAGGAGCGATGATAGCCTCGACGAACTGCTTGTTGTCGAAGATCTTCACCACCACTTCCCCGTTCACGGGACGATTGAAAGCGATCACGCCACCATACGCAGAAACTGGGTCAGCATCGTAAGCGCGTTCGTACGCCTCGACCACATCACCCGCAACCGCAACACCACAGGGCGTGAGGTGCTTCACGATAACGCAGGCAGGCTCGTCATATTCGCGAACTGCAGTCCACGCGGCATCGAGGTCAAGATAGTTGTTGTAAGACAGTTCCTTGCCTTGTTTCTGCTGCGCATAAGCCAAGGTGGTAGCTGCATTCGGATAGTCGATCACGCGGAAGAACGCAGCTTTTTGATGCGGGTTTTCGCCATAGCGCAGGTCTTGGACCTTAGAGAGGTTCACTGCCTTCGCTTCAGGGAACGTGACCGCAGGATTCACCTCTTGCGTGAGCCAAGCGGCAATGGCACCGTCGTACTGCGCAGTGGTATTGAAGACATTGAATGCAAGGTCAAGACGCGTTGCGTACGTGGTGGCGCCACCGTTAGCGCGCATCTCGGCCAAGATAGCGTCGTAGGAACCTGGATCGGTGACCACAGCAACTGAAGCGAAATTCTTCGCAGCAGAACGCAGCATGGAAGGGCCGCCGATGTCGATATTCTCGATGCACTCAGCGAAATCAGCCCCGCTCGCAACCGTCTTCTGGAATTCGTAGAGGTTCACCACAACCATATCGATCATCTGAATGCCGTGCTCTTTCGCCTGCTCCATATGGCTTTCAAGATCACGGCGAGCCAGCAGGCCACCATGAACGCGCGGATGAAGCGTCTTCACACGACCATCCATCATCTCAGGGAATTCCGTAACAGCATCGATCGAAGTGACCTTCACACCCGCTTCTTCGAGCACGCGTGCCGTGCCGCCAGTCGAGATGATCTCTACGCCGAATTCATCGACAAGAGCCTTCGCAAAATCGACGATGCCAGTCTTGTCGGTGACCGAGAGCAATGCTCGCTTGATTACGGGATCTGCCATGTGATACTCCTTATGATCGTTCCGTGACGCTTCGACACGGAAGCTTTCCTGTTCCTATTTCTATTCGTATTCCTATTCCCAGCCTTTAGCTCTGGGGCAAGATCGAGACCGTGCGGTCTTCACGCACCACTACCCTGCCCTCTGCGATGAGCTGCACCACTTCAGGCAAGAGCACGTGCTCGACTTCATGGATGCGCTGTTCGAGCGTTTCCAGTGTGTCCTCTTCTTCGATGGAGACCGCGCGCTGAGCAATGATGGGACCGCGGTCGTAGTCTTCATTGGCGAAATGAACGGTGACACCCGTGACCTTCACGCCTGATTCGAACGCATCGCGAATGGCATGTGCCCCAACGAATGAAGGAAGCAGCGCAGGATGCAGATTCACCACCTTGTCAGGGAATGCGTGGAGCACCTCTTCGGTGACCTTGCGCATGTAGCCAGCCATCACCACATATTCAGCGCCCGCACGTTGCAGCTCTTCGGCAATGAGACCGTTAGCAACCCGTTCGTTCTGATAGACCGACGGGTTCATCGATAGCGTTTGGATGCCTGCCTTCTGGGCGCGTATCAATCCTTGAACATCAGGCTTAGAAGAGATGACCAACACGATCTGCGCATTGAGCTGACCAGCAGCGATAGCATCGATGAGCGCCTGCAGATTCGTGCCACTGCCACTGATGAGCACGCCTATCTTGAGCGGGCTGGTGCTGGTGCGCTGCAGGTCTTGGGTCATTTGAACTCCTTCGCGCGCTCTGAAGCGCAACGTTTATAGTGATCGGCTCTATTCTTCTTCGTCTTCATCGACATACTCGACGAAGAGCTGGTCCTTGTCTTCGTAGAGGACCTTGCCCGTGCCAGGGACCACCTGACCGACCAGGTATACCTCTTCGCCTGCATCGGCCAGGATCTGAGCTACCTCTTCAACTGCCTGCGGGGCAACCGCCAAGATCATACCCAAGCCCATGTTGAAGGTCTTGAGCGCCTCGGTTTCATTCAGGCGCGCAGCGCGGCATACCCATTTCAAGATAGGAGGCATGTTCCAGCTACCTACGCGAACTTCAGCATCGAGCGTATTGGGAAGTGCGCGATTCAAGTTTTCCGTGATACCGCCACCGGTGATGTGAGCCAGCGAATGAATAGCACCTGGGCACTGGAGCAATGCAGCACGGATTGATCTTACGTAGATGCGCGTTGGTTCGAGCAGGGCGTCAAGCACGCTGTCGCCTTCGAGTTCGTCTTGAGCGATGGTCAATTCATAGAGCGTCTTGCCTTCGGTGCATACCTTGCGCGCCAACGAATAACCGTTGGAATGCAGACCAGAAGAAGCCAGCCCGATCAGCACATCGCCATCTTGCACGCGTTCGGGGCCGATCATCGCGGGACGATCGACGATGCCCACCGTGAAGCCCGAAAGATCGTATTCGTTCGGATCCATGACACCAGGATGTTCAGCCATTTCGCCACCGATGAGCGCACAACCCGCCATCTCGCAACCATCAGCGATACCACTGACGATCTCGGCGACCGCGTCGCTCTTCAGCTTACCAACAGCAATATAGTCGAGGAAGAACAGGGGTTCTGCGCCCGTAGCCAGAATATCGTTCACGCACATTGCCACCAGGTCGATACCCACCGTGTTGTGCTTATTAGCTAGTTTAGCAAGCTGGATCTTCGTGCCCACGCCATCGGTGCCAGAGACCAAGATAGGATCTGCCATCTGCTTGGCAGCGCCAATGGAGAACAGACCGCCGAATCCGCCGATGTCGCCACGCACTTCGCTGCGATAGGTGCGATGGACCGCATCTTTGATCGCATCGACCGCACGAGCACCTTCTGCAGTATCAACACCTGCTTCAGCGTAGGTGGTCCCGCCGCCCTGCGAGGTCCAGCTTGGCCATTTCGTCTCGCCATCGGTGATCGCAACTTGAACACGGTCTGTCATAGGGTTCCCTTATCTGCTCCGATTCTTGTGGATGTTCGCTCGCACTCAGTTTCACGAACGAATAACCATTGTAATTCAAAAGTGCATCAAAACTGGGCGAGCACGGTAAATAGAGCGCGCCCGATCAGTCGGTTCCGAAAGTGGTCGACTGATCCTTGCCAAGACCTGTCTCTGCGTGCGGGTCATAAGCAACCCAGGGATCATCAGGAACCGTTGTAGCAACAACAGTAGCGAAGAACAGATCGCGGCCATCGTTGTGCGTGTATTCGCAGGTGCAGAAGGCAAACGTTTGCTTGATCTGCTCGGCTGTGAACACTTCGCCCTCTTGTTCGACGATATTGCGATTGAGCATCTTCTGGATATATTCCTGGAAGGATTTGTCGCTGCCAAATTCAGTGACCACGATAGCTTCCGAGCCGTTGGTCTTCACTGCCGCGAACATCTTGGCATAGTAGTTGCCGTTGGGCGTGAGGATGTATACGTCGCGATGCTCATTGAAATCAGCGGTATTGGTCCAGTCATCAAAGGCGGCGAACATCGAGCCATCGCGCATGTGATGGCCATAGAAGAAGGTGTTGCGATCGAGCAATTCGGCGTTGTTCTTCGCATCGATGAAGATGGTGCCTGCCGAAGAGAACCAACCATCAGAACCATCGAAGGACGTATGCAGGTACTTGTTATTGTCAGTGCCCTGCACCACAGGGTAATTGATGGGACTATCAGGGATATAGATCCAGGCCACGATGTCTGGATTGATCTTATTCAATTCGTCCCAGTCAGCCGTAAGGTCCGCCAGCTCGACCACGTTAGGATCCTTTACTTCAACGTAGGACTCGAGTTCGCTATAAGCCTGCTGCTGAGACCAATAGCGATAGACGAACACGCCAGCTGCCACCAATGCGATGAGCAGCAAGATGATGCCGATGATGAGCGCTTTACGGCCCTTGCGAGGGGCTTTTTTAGCAGCATCGCTGGTCTTGTTGTTGTTCTTAGCTTGATCGGTCTTCGAGGTCTTATCGGTCTTAGCCATTTAGGAACCCTTTCTTCGCGAAGCCTAGAATTCTTTGAGGCGTTCTTTGAGCGCGCGGTTGATGGTCTTCAATGCCTTCACGCGCGCGTAATACTTGTTGTCGCTCTCAAGAATAATCCAGGGCGCTTCGGGTGTCGATGTCAAACGGAACATATCCTGAATGGCTGCATAATATTCAGGATATCGATCGCGGTTGCGCCAATCTTCCGCAGTGATCTTCCACTGCTTGTCAGGATTGTTCTCTCGGGCTTCGAAACGCTCGAGCTGGGTCTCGGGCGAGATATCCACCCAGAATTTCAAGAGGATGGCACCCCAGTTCACCATCGAGCGTTCGAATTCGTTGATCTCATCGTACGCACGAGCCCATTGGTCGGGGCTGGCAAAGCCTTCAACACGCTCGACCAAGACGCGACCATACCAACTACGGTCGTAGATGCCCACGTGGCCCGCCTTAGGAAGACGCGTCCAGTAGCGCCAGAGGAACGGATGAGCCAGGTCGGCCTTGGTAGGTGCCGGTGACGTGAAGATGGTATAGGAACGCGCATCGAGCGCCTGGGCGACACGCTTGATGCTGCCACCCTTTCCAGCAGCATCCCAGCCTTCGTACATGATCATCATGGGAACACGATGGATGTACATCTGCAGCTCCAGTTCATGCAGGAGCGCTTGCTGCTCTTTCAGCTCCCGCTTGTAGTCTTCGCGCGTGAGCATGAGGCTGTGGTCAACCTCGTCCAAACGCGGATAGTCCTTCTCTATCAGGAAGCTCGAAGCGAGCGGAGCTTCAAGCTCTGCCACACGCACTCGCTCTTGCGCTTCGAGCAGCAACTTATGATTCTCTTCAGGGGTGCGCTTACGTTCATCATGATAGACCTGCTCTTCGCCCTGAGCTGCAGAGTTCGCCTTGGCCTTCTCTTCGGCTTCAAGCGCTGCGGGGTCCTTTTCCGCCGTGGTAACGGTTTCGAGCACATCGACCAACTTGCGCGCGACCGCAAGATTGACGCGACGCTTGTCTTCAGCAGGAAGCACCATCCACGGGGCGTCCTCGAAGTCGGTCGCTTCGAGCAGCTGAGCGTAGAGGTCGAACGATTCGGGGTAATTCAGCATCTGACGCAGGTCATAATCGGAAACGCGCCAAGTAGTAGCAGGGTCGTTATGAAGCTTCAGCAATCGCTTGCGCTGGGTCGCTTCGCTGATGTGCAGGAAGAACTTCACCACGATATAGCCATCATCGACCAGCTGCTTCTCGAATGCGCGGATCTCTTCGATGGCAACCTTCAGGGTCTTTTGTGCGCGCTTCTTGATCTTCTTACGACTCTTCGAAGGAGCAAGATGCATCTCGTTCTCAAGATGGTCGATCAATACCGAATACCAACCGCGATCGAAGAACGTGATGGAATCACGCGGACCGAGCGCTTTCCAGAATTGTTGCATCGCAGGGTAATAGCTGGTCGCGCCGAATTCAGGGGATCTGGTCTTCTCAGCTTCGGTGGCATCGAAATCTTCGGTAACATGGACCGAAACACCACGCGCATCAAGATGATAGATAAGATCGGATATGCGGCTACCCTTGCCAGCACCCTTCCAGCCTTCAAACAAGACGACCACACCCGTGCCAGCCTTCTTAGCATCTTGCTGCAAGACCACCAAACGGTCGACGAGCGCATCGTGATAGGGCTTATATTCATCTTTCGGAAGCTTCGGCTCCTTCAGATCGCTGGATTCGAGCATTGACACGTGTATCTCCCCCTTCGCTAGCACAGGGTCGCAAATAGCGTGCGACCTTGCCTTTCTAGGATAATACTTTTTAACTGCGAAAAGAAGATTCGTACTTATTTGATGAAGAGGACACGAGACATGGATAATAGTGGTTGCAGAAGATGAAGGAGTGAGCATGAGCCGCTATGCAGTCATAGATTTCGGATCGAATACGATCCGTTTGTGCGTTTACAGTGTGGATATACAACGCGATGAACCCCTTACGCGCAAGAACATCACCATGCTGCTCAACTACAAAGAGATGGCGGGCATCTCTTCCTACATCCAAGATGGCACGCTCCAACCCAAAGGCATCAAGAAAGCCGCGCGCATCATCCGCGAACAGCAGGAGTGCGCGTCGTTCTTCGATTGTGACCAAGTCCAAGTCTTCGCTACCGCCGTGCTTCGCAACTGCAAGAATAGCAAGAGCGCAAAGCGCGCCATCGAGAAGGCTTGTGGGCTTTCGATCACGTTGCTATCGAATGAAGAGGAAGCGCATCTTGGGGTGGTAGGTGCGCGGCTTGACTGCACGCTGGCCAATGCGACCGTGGTTGATATCGGCGGCGGATCGACGGAGCTGACCGCTCTTTCCCGCGGGTCTGAGAAGGCTGCCACCAGCATCCCCCAGGGCTCTCTTTCTTCGTTCAGCCAGTTCGTCAAAGGAGTCTTGCCTACTTCTGGCGAGATGAAGCAGATCGCTCGGAGCTTCGATGATCTTTACGCGCGAGAAGACCAGAAGGCTTTCGTGCGCAAGAATCTTATCGGTATCGGCGGGGCCATCCGTGCAGCGGCGAAGGTCTACGGCGATGTCTTCAACGGCGGCAAACGCTCGAGCATCTTGCTTCCTGAGCAGCTTGAAGAGATGCTCGCGGCTTATCGCAAAGACCCTGGCGATCTGATGCATCGTGCTATCAAGACCATCCCTGACCGCATCCACACCTTCATTGCTGGATGCTCGATCATCTTGCAGGTTTTCGAACACACTGGTGCCCGAAAACTGACCATCGCAAAACATGGTGTTCGCGAAGGCTTCTTGATCGAGCAAGTACTTGGAAAAATCACCAGTTAATTGCCCAAAAATACCCCGAACTACGCCTAAAGATTGGTACAATGATTACGTCTGTGCTCTCTGCACGGACCCTACAGAACCAACCGTAGTTGACCTTGAAGGGGATCTAGAGCAATCATGGTAGCGAAAAAGGACAACAGTTCGGCTCAGTCGTCCAAATCTTCTGACGCTTCAAACACCGAAACCAAGGGCAAGAAGACCCAGGTCAAGAACGATTCTTCCAAGAAGAAGCTCGAACGCCTGCCCTACATGCAGAATCGTGAGCTCTCTTGGCTCAACTTCAACAAGCGCGTGCTCGATCAAGGTGAGGACCAAAACGTTCCGCTGCTAGAGCGCCTTACTTTCGTGTCGATCTTCTCTAGCAACTTGCAAGAATTCTTCATGGTGCGCGTTGGCAGCTTGACCGACCTTTCATTGATCAAGAAAGAGATCCGCGACAACAAGACGCTCATGACCCCCGAAGAGCAGCTCAACGCTATCTACCAGCGTTGCCACGAGCTCTACCCCGATCAAGAGCGCATCTTCATGAACATCCAAGATCAGCTGGCAGAATACGGCATTCGCAACCTGCAAGTGAAAGATCTTTCCGATGAGCAGCGCGAATGGCTTCATGGCTATCTGGAAGACCAGGTAGTCCCCTACCTTTCGCCTCAGATCATCAATGCGCGTCACCCCTTCCCGCATTTCGAGAACGGTAAGCTCTACATCCTGTTGCGCCTGAACGAAGAACTGCCGAAGAGCTCTTCGGACGATAGCGACTCCAAATCGAAGAAGAAGCCGAAGAACCTCGGTGCTGAAGACGCGACCTTCGGACTTATCCCACTGCCGCGCCAAGCCAAGCGCCTCATCCTGCTGCCTGGTGAAGGTACGCAGTTCATCCTGCTGGAAAACGCACTGAAGCTGATCGTGGATGAGGTCTTCTCGATGTACAGCACTAAGCGAGCGAGCGTTATCTGCGTTACGCGCAACGCTGACATCGATCCTAATACCGATATCGACGAGATCGATTACGACTATCGCGAACACATGAAGCGCATCCTGAAGAAGCGCGCTCGTCTTACTCCAGTGCGCCTGGAGACCGACACGGCACTTTCTTCAGTGACCGAGCAGTTCTTGCTGCCGCGTTTGGATATCACGCAAGATCAAGTGTTCGTTACCAACGTTCCGCTCGACATGAGCTATGCATGGAGCCTTCCGGATCTAGTCGACCCAGAAACCGCTGCTAAGCTCACCAACGACCCCTTCTCGCCTGCATGGCCAGCATGCCTGGACCGCAACCAGTCGATCATGCAACAGGTCATCGAGCACGACAAGCTGCTCTCGTATCCTTACCAGAGCATGGATCCGTTCATCAACTTGCTGCGTGAAGCAGCTAACGACCCCTCGGTCCTTTCCATCAAGATCACGCTCTATCGCTTGGCAAGCCAGTCTCATCTGGCAGAAGCGCTGCTCGCGGCAGCAGAGAACGGCAAAGAGGTTACCGCCCTGTTCGAATTGCGCGCTCGCTTCGATGAGTCGAACAACATCGAGTGGTCCCAGCGTTTCGAACAAGCAGGTGCTCACGTCATCTACGGTTTCCGCGACTACAAGGTGCATTCGAAGATCTGCGTCATCACGCGCATGACCGACAACGGCCTGCAGCGCATCACGCAGCTGGGCACTGGCAACTACAACGAAAAGACCTCGAAGCTCTATACGGACTTCAGCTTCATGACCGCCGATCCGCGCATCGGCCAGGATGCGGCTGAATTCTTCAAGAATATGAGCCTTGAGAACATCTCGACCAACTATTCCACCCTTTCGGTTGCGCCACTGCAGATCAAACCCATGATCTTAGAGAAGATCGATGAGCAGATAGCGCGTGCGAATGCGGGCCTTCCCAATGGCCTTGTGTTCAAGACCAATTCCATCACCGACAAGGACACTATCGATAAGATCGTGGAAGCTTCTCAGGCGGGGGTTCATACCACGCTATTCGTACGCGGTATCTCTTGCATCGTTCCAGGCATCAAGGGCTACACCGAAAACGTCGAGGTAGTTTCCATCGTCGGTCGCTTGCTCGAGCACAGCCGCATCTATGGCTTCGGCGTGCAGGAAGACATGGAGATCTACCTTTCTAGTGCTGATCTGATGACACGTAACATGGACAAACGCGTTGAGATCGCATGGCCCATCTTCAATCAGGAGCTGAAGGACATCGTCCTGAATTACCTCGATGTTTCCCTCTCTGATACCGCGAAGTTGCGCATGCTGGAGAACAACCTCGAATACACTCCGCTCGGTTATTTCTCGGAAGAGACCGCTTCTGGCAAGATCGAATCCTTCGACTCTCAGGCTTTCCTCATCCACAAGGCGGAAGTGGACTACGAAGAGTCTGCACTGCTGAATGAAGAAGAAGCCATTTCGCGCGCTGCACGTTCGCACGTGAACCATATCATCTCTGCACCAGTTTCGACCGTACGCGAAGATGCGGTGGGCAACGCTAAGGAGAGCATCTCGCTGGAGGTGCCGTATTCGGTGCCGCTCGAAGAAGGCGAACCAGGCGTTGTGACTAATTTCGCTTCTGAGGCTGACGATCACACTAAAGCGCAGGATGCTTCAGATGGGGCCAGGACGGCAAGTGACGCTCCTGTTATTCGCGACATCGACCATGTAGTCGTATCACTCGACGACGAAGTCGACCTGATGAAGTCCACTGAAGGAGAGCCGCTGAACAACACCCCTGTTGCAGAAGCGCATGCTGCAAGCGGTATCGCCCCTGAAGAAGTCGTGCTCAATATCGGTAGCAAAGTTGCAAGTGAAGCACCCGAAGATGCTGAATTAAGTTTCAACGCGCCCATTGCCAAGAGCGAGGAGGCGATCACTGCGGGTTCTGCAGCAGAAGCGGAGACAAACGCGGGCGAAGCTGATGAATCCAAGGGCGAGACTACAGCAGAGACTGCGGTCGAATCTGAAGTGCCTGCCCCTGAAGTCGAAGTGATCGAACAGGAAAAAGACGCGGCTACCGTGATCGAACCTGAAGACATCGAGATGCTCCCCCGTGAAGAGCCTGCTCAGAA
Source organism: Anaerotardibacter muris (assembly GCF_943192915.1). Lineage (GTDB taxonomy): Bacteria > Actinomycetota > Coriobacteriia > Coriobacteriales > Eggerthellaceae > Anaerotardibacter > Anaerotardibacter muris. Next base: position 49,848 of record NZ_CALPCD010000003.1, on the reverse strand, counting down.
AGTAGAGATCCAGCTTATCGAGCAGTTCCCCAAGAAGCCTAACTTCTGGAAGCGTCTCAAGTTCCTCTTCACTGGCCACTTCTAAGATGGCACAAGAACGGATCTACTTACACGAAGGCAACCCACTAGGGTTGCCTTCTTTTTTCATGTAAAGCTGTTAAGGCAGTTGGCCGATGCTGCTATATCGCCACTGAACTCTGAGCTGCAGAGTGCATCTTGATCACCTCGCGCCAATCAATTCTGTCCCCAAAGGGTCCGGGACAGAATTGAACCCGTCCCCAAAGTGTCCTGTCCCCTTTTAGCGTTTGCGGCGACCGTAGGCAGAGCCTTTGCGGGCAGTCTTCTTGAGTTCGCCCATTACGTCGGATTCTGATTTGCCTTCTAGCTGGATGCGAAGGGCGACGATCTCATCACGCAAAGCAGCTGCTTTTTCGAAATCCATAGCCTGAGAGGCGCTGATCATCTCTGTTTCCATATCGGAGATGACGCGCAACACTTCAGTACGGGAAAGACTTGCAAGTTCACGATTCACCTCATCAGCGGATTTACCTTCGGTATCTGCCAACTGATCGGTGATATCGGTGATGTTCTTACGAATGGTCTTAGGCGTGATGCCGTGCTCTTCATTGAAGGCCATCTGAAGGGAACGGCGACGCTCGGTCTCCTTGATCGCGCGGTCCATGGAGTCGGTAATGACATCGGCATACATGATCACTTCACCTTCAGCGTTACGCGCGGCGCGGCCAATGGTCTGGATAAGCGAACGATGATTGCGCAAAAAGCCCTCTTTATCGGCGTCCAAGATAGCCACAAGGGACACTTCTGGAAGGTCCAAGCCCTCGCGCAACAAGTTGATGCCAACAAGCACATCGAATTCGCCAAGACGCAGGTCACGCAAGATCTCAACACGCTCGATAGTGCCGATATCAGAATGCATGTAGCGTGCTTTGATGCCTTGATCGAGCAGATATTCCGTAAGGTCTTCAGCCATGCGCTTAGTGAGCGTGGTGATGAGCACGCGCTCCTTCTTCTCCACACGAATGCGAGCCTCGTCTACGATGTCGTCGATCTGGGATTTCGTAGGACGCACATCGATCTTGGGATCGAGCAAGCCCGTGGGGCGAATGATCTGCTCGACCTTCGCTTCGCTCACACGTTCCTCGTAGTCGCCAGGAGTAGCAGACGTGTAGACGAATTGCGGGATACGCGCCTCGAATTCATCGAAGCGCAGCGGACGATTATCCAAACACGATGGCAAACGAAAACCATGTTCTGCCAGGGTGATCTTGCGCGAACGGTCGCCTTCGTACATGCCGCGCACCTGCGGCACGGTAACGTGGCTTTCGTCGATGAAGCAGACGAAATCTTCAGGGAAATAGTCGATCAATGTATAGGGCGGCACACCAGGCGCACGGCCATCGATATGACGCGAATAATTCTCAATGCCCGAGCAAAAGCCCATGGTCTCGATCATCTCAAGGTCATAGGAAGTGCGCATCTCAAGACGCTGGGCCTCAAGCAGTTTTCCTTCCTTCTTGAATTCTTCAAGGCGCGCCTGAAGCTCGGTTCGAATGGAATCGAGCGCCCTTTGAAGCGCGGGGCGAGAAGCCACATAATGTGTTGCAGGCCAGATGGGCAACGCTTCATATTCGTTGATGACCTCGCCTGTTACCTTATCCACTTCTGCGATGGTCTCGATCTCATCGCCCCAGAATTCCACACGCAACGGGTTATCTGCATAGGGCGGGAAGATATCGAGTGCATCTCCGCGCACGCGGAATGTTCCACGCTGCAGATCGTAGTCGTTACGGTCGTATTGGATGTCGATGAGCTTGAGGATGAGCTCATCTCTATCTTGTTCCACCTCTTTATCCAAAAATACCGCTAAGCCTGCGTATTCCGCAGGAGAGCCGATACCGTAGATGCAAGAGACCGAAGCAACTACGATCACGTCACGGCGAGACAGCAACGCAGCCGTTGCAGCATGACGCAGCTTCTCCACCTCTTCGTTGATGGACGCATCCTTCTCGATGAAGGTATCGGTAGTGGGAACATAAGCTTCAGGCTGGTAATAATCGTAGTAGGAAACGAAATAGACCACCGCATTGTTCGGGAAGAACTCTTTGAGCTCAGCAGCAAGCTGGGCGGCAAGCGTCTTGTTCGGCGCCAAGATGAGAGTAGGGCGCTGAACAGCCTCTATGGCTTTTGCCATGGTGTAGGTCTTGCCCGAACCCGTGACGCCCAACAACGTTTGATAGCGCATGCCCGATTCGATATTGGCAGCAAGCTGGGCGATGGCTTCTGGCTGGTCGCCTGCAGGTTCGAATTCGGAAACTACCTCAAGTGGCTGAGTGGCCAAGCGCGCAACAGGCAGCTTGCCCTCCATAGAGGTCCCTTCAAGGCTTGCGAGGTGGCTCATCGCTCTTCCCCACCCGTGAAAGATTCCCACCACTGATCGATGGTCTGCTGGAATTCATCGATAGTGCCATCGTTGACGAACACCACATCCGCGATCGCTTCGCGGCGCTCATCAGGAACTTGATTCTTCAAGCGATTGCGCGCGTCCTCTTCGGTAAGACCGCGCTCTACCAAGCGCTGGATGCGCACTTCAGGCGAAGTGACCACCGCGATGACCACATCGGCATTCTTATAGAAATCGTCGCGACCATCAAGGATAGCCATCTCAAGGGCGACCACATCGTGTGTCTTGGCAAGTTCATCAAGTTGACGGAGTGATTCTGCGTAGACACGCTTCAACGTGACCGAATCGAGTAGCGCGGTAGCTTCAGGGGAAACGAAGGCTTTAGCCGCCAGTGCAGGACGCATGACGTTACCCGCTTCATCGAAGATATCCGTGCCAAACTTTTCGCTCAGCTCCGCCTTAGTATCGTCGAACGTGAGCACTTCATGGCCCACCTTATCGGCCTCGACCGTGCCAGCACCGTGGCTGCGCAAGAACTCGAGCAAGGTTGACTTGCCCGACCCAATGCCTCCAGTGATGAAGATTCTCTTTGCCATTCAATGGTCTCCTTCGGTAAGGAAGCGAACATGTGCTCCAAACTTAGGCGCTGAAAACGACCTTGTCAATGATACCGCCACCCAGAAGCACATTGCTCTGATAAAAAGCACAACATTGGCCAGGAGCCGTGAGTGATTGCGGTTCATTGAAGACCGCGCGCACGCGACCGTCTACTAAAGGTTCGACTCGCGCCACCACAGGTGCCGAGCGATAGCGAATCTTCACGGTACAAGTCTCGTCTGCTTTCGGCATGGCAAGCATCCAGTTCAGATCGCCCACCTCAAACGCCGAGATGAATGCACGTTCTTTGGGCGCGATGATAACAGCATTGTCTTCAACATCCTTGTCCACCACGAACTGCGGCTCGCCGAGCGCAACCCCTAAACCCTTACGCTGCCCCAGCGTGTAGCGATGCAGACCTTCGTGGGTGCCCACTTCTACTCCATCAAGCGTACGAATGGGGCCTGGATCGTCTTGAACGCCAACATCCAACAGGAAGTCGCGATAATCCCCTGCGATGAAGCAGAGGTCTTGGCTTTCAGGACGATGCGCGACTGGTATCCCCTGCTCTTCAGCATAGTGGCGCACCTCGGCCTTGGTGAAGCCGCCAAGCGGGAGCACCAAACGCGAGAGCTGCTCTTGGGTGAGCAGGCTTAACATATAGGTCTGATCCTTGGTCTCGTCGAGCGCGCGCTTGAGCGTGAGGCGCCCCGTATCCAAGTCTTCCACCACGCGCGCATAATGACCTGTTGCGATCTTCTCGCAGCCCAGGTCGTCTGCAGCCTGGCACAGCACGGGGATCTTGCAGAATCGGTTGCAGGTAACGCAAGGGCTCGGTGTCAGGCCAGCACAGCAATCGTTGATGAATGGCTGCACCACCACTTCGTCGAAAGCTTGCTGGGCTTCATAGACCACATGGTCGATACCAAGAAAACGACATACGTCTTCAGCCGCTGCTACTGCCGCAAGGGAAGCCTCGTCGTCATGGAAGACGCACGTGACCCCCGTGACTCGATAGCCTTCGGACAAAAGAAGAGCGGCAGAGGTTGCGCTATCAACCCCGCCGCTCAAACCTAGCGCAATGTGTGTACGAGCACTATTCAGTAGCTTCAGCTTCTTCCTTGGGCTCGGGCTCTTCAACGTCGATCTCGATACCGAGGTCTTCAGCAGCTGCCTTCATAGACAGGGAGATACGACGGCGGTCGGTGTTCACGTCCATGACCTTGACCTTGACATCATCGCCAACGCTGACAACCTGAGCAGGCGAATCGATGTGCTTCAGAGCCATCTCGGAGATATGAACCAGACCCTCAACATTGTCGCCCAGCTCGACGAATGCGCCGAACGGAACGATCTTGGTCACGCGACCATCAACGATGGTGTCGACTGGGTAAACCTCGACGAGCTTGATCCAGGGATCTTCCGTGGTCTGCTTAAGACCGAGCGAGATGCGCTCGCGCTGCAGATCGACATCCAGAACCTCAACTTCAACCTCTTCGTTGACCTTGACGACCTCAGAAGGATGATTGACGTGGCTCCAGGAGAGCTCGGAGATGTGAATAAGACCATCGATACCGCCGAGGTCGACGAATGCGCCGAAGTCGACGATGGAGGAAACGGTGCCCTTGAGACGCATGCCCTTCGAGAGCTTCTCGAGGATCTCTGCACGCTCGTTCTTGCGGCCTTCTTCCAGAAGAACGCGGCGAGAAAGAACGACGTTGTTGCGATTGCGATCCATCTCGATGACGCGTGCTTCGATCTCCGTGCCCAGATATGCAGTAAGATCCTTGACGCGACGAAGGTCGACCAGGGATGCAGGCAAGAAGCCACGCAGGCCGATATCGAGGATGAGGCCGCCCTTGACCACTTCGATGACTTCACCAGTGACCACTTCGCCAGCCTTGAACTTATCTTCGACCTGGATCCATGCACGCTCGTATTCAGCACGCTTTTTGGAGAGGATGAGACGACCGTCCTTGTCTTCCTTTTGAAGGACCAGAGCCTCGAGCTTGTCGCCCAGGTTCACAACCTCGGAAGGATCGGCATCTTTGCGGATAGAAAGCTCACGAGCAGGGATGACACCTTCGCTCTTGAATCCGATGTCTACGAGCACTTCATCATGCTCGATCTTGACAACAGTACCGTTGATCAGGTCGCCTTCGTCAAATTCGGTCAGCGTTCCATCGATCATCTTGTTCATTTCATCATCTGAAATGTCTTCGAATTCAATGACGGACGTGTTCTTGATTTCGGTCAAAACGGACCCCTTTCAAATACGGGGACCTTTGCTCATGATTGCAGTTACATTTACCATGTATGTCGCGCTCGCAAGCGGGCGCTTACAACAAACATGTCTCGGGTCCAATACTTACCATCTGCCCGTCCAGACAGACTGGGTTAGTATAGCACAGCTGCCTGTACGAACCACAAGGAAACTTGTGAAATGTTGGAGCGATCTCCACAAGCGATGAAGGCGCAGGAATGGGGTCTCGGATTCACCCGTTTCGCTGTTCGCCTTCGGCTCATGCGCTGCACTGCCTCATGCCTTCATACACGAAGGAGCCTTTTTAGGCTCCTTCTGTCTATTCAAGCTAGTGTTCAGAGTGAATCTACGACCCCCAAACCTACACCTTCATCGCTTACGCATTGCTTTTAGCTAGAGGTTCAGCACCCAGAGATCTTGAAGATCGACGGTATCTCTGAGCTGCGCGATCACTTCATCTGTTAGATCGGACTCTATGTTCATGAAGACCAGCACCTGATCGCTATCCTGCTTGGTGCTCACCTGCATGGTGGTGATGTTGACGTTCGCATCGCCAAGGATGGTACCGATGCTCCCAACGCGACCAGGAGAATCGACGTACTTCATGATAAGGCAGTGATCACCTGGAGCGATATCGCACTGATATCCCATGAACGAAACGATGCGCGGGGTTTGAGCAAGCCCGGAGACCGTACCGATGATCGACTTATCGTCGGCGGAGAGCTTCACGCTCGAAGAATACTCGAGCGCATCAGCGATGGAATGCGTTTCGATACGAATGCCATGACGTTGCGCAATGGTATCAACATTGGTGGGCGTAACGCGAACGAGCTTCTCTTGGGACGACAGATAGCCATCGAGCGCTGCTGCGGCAAGAAAGCCCGTATCAAGTCCCGCAAGAGCACCAGCCGTGGTAAGCGAGAGCACTGCAGGAAGCTCTCCCCTGTTCACCTGAGAGAGCATGGCACCCATCAACTTGCAAACAGGCGCATACGGAGCCAAGAGCTCGAGCACTTCGCTGGGGATGTAGGACGAATTCACCGATGTGGCCACGACCGAGCCAGAAAGTCCATCGGCAACATATTCGGCGATCTGCGTGCCAGCGCGATACTGCGCCTCACGCGTGAGCGCGCCAAGATGCGGTGTGAGCGTAGCCTGTTCGAATTCATGGAGCGGGCTGCTATAACAGGGCTGCTCCTCCCATTCATCGATGCCGCACGCTGCCACCTTGCCTGCAGCGATGAAATCAGAAAGCGCCTTCACGTCGTAGATGCCGCCACGCGCCGCATTCACCAGGATGACGCCGTCCTTCATCATCGCAAATTCTTCAGGACCGAACATACCGATGGTCTCGTCAGTAGCAGGCAGATGCACCGTGATGAAGTCGGCGATAGGCAGAACCTCTTCGATGGAATCGTACAAGGTCACACCCAACTGAGCAGCTCGTTCACGCGAGCAATAGGGATCATAGGCGATCACGTTCATACCGAATGCACGAGCGCGGTCCGCCACCAAGCCACCGATACGACCCAGGCCGAAGATAGCCAGCGTCTTATGGTAGAGCTCGGTACCCGTGAAATCACGGCGATTCCACCCGCCTTTCTTCATGCAGGCATCTGCAGCAGCGATGTTGCGCGCCGCCGCCAGCATGAGCGCAAAAGCATGCTCAGCTGCGGAAACTGTATTGGACACTGGTGCGTTGCAAACGATAACGCCATAAGCATTCGCAGCTTCGATATCGATGTTATCGATGCCCACGCCCGCACGTCCGACGATGCGCAGCTTCTTCGCTACATCGAAAATTTCGCGGTCGACCTTGGTAGCAGAACGCACGATCAACGCATCGTAATCTTTGATCACGCGCAACAGGTCCTCACGACTCAGATCGAACATGCAGTCGACCTGATATCCCTTATCGCGCAGTATCTCGATACCCGCGGGAACGATCTCTTCGGTCACTAGGATCTTTTCAGCCATGAAGACTCCTTGTTAATAGGCCTGCACTCAAGTGCTCTTATCTTTCTTAATCATAAACGAAAAGGCCCCCTGCTCGAAGAACAAGGGGCCTTTTGGGATGATAAGAAATACAGACTATTTCTTGATCCAGCTGAACATGGAGCGAATCTTGTCGCCAACCTGTTCGATCTGGGAAGCGTTTTCGCTCTCGCGCTTCTCGAGCAGCCACTTCTGGCCGTTCTTGGAATCTTCCATGAACTCGTTTGCGAAGGAACCATCCTGAATGCGGCCAAGGATCTTCTTCATAGCTTCACGGGAAGCTTCGGTGATCACTTGATCGCCTGCATAGTAGTCACCATATTCAGCGGTGTTGGAGATGGATTCACGCATGTTCTTCAAGCCGCCCTCATACATCATGTCAACAATGAGCTTGACCTCATTGAAGCACTCGAAGTATGCCATCTCGGGCGGATAGCCTGCTTCAACGAGCGTGTCGAAGCCAGCCTGGATAAGGGAGGTAAGGCCGCCGCAGAGAACAGCCTGCTCGCCGAAGAGGTCGGTCTCGGTCTCATCTTTGAAGGTGGTCTCGATAACGCCAGCACGAGCGCCGCCGATGCCCCATGCATAAGAAAGCGCAACTTCCTTAGCCTGGCCAGAAGCGTCCTGATATACGCAGATCAGGCAAGGAACGCCAGCACCTTCAGTGTAGACGCGACGAACCATGTGGCCCGGGCTCTTAGGAGCAACCATGATGACGTCAACATCAGCAGGGGGCTCGATGAAGCCATAGTGGATGTTGAAGCCATGAGCGAATGCGAGCGTATCACCAGGGTTCAGGTTAGGAGCGATGCTCTCTTCATAGATCTCTGCCTGCTTCTCGTCGGGAGCAAGGATCATGATAAGGTCCGCTTCCTTTGCAGCCTCGGGAACGGTCATGACCTTGAGACCCGCTTCTTCAGCCTCTTTCCAAGACTTGGAGCCTTCACGAAGGCCAATACGAACGTCGCAGCCGGAATCCTTGAGGTTGAGTGCGTGTGCATGGCCCTGAGAACCGTAGCCGATGATGGCGATCTTCTTGCCCTGGATCAGCTCGGGATTAGCGTCCTGCTCATGATAGATAGTTACAGCCATATTATTTCCCTTCTTCTAATGACTGATGTTTCAATGCTGTTGTTCCCAAGCGCATCGAATGCCGAGAACATTATTTGAACATTATAGTCTTAACTTACCTTCGATCCGCGCGACATTGCGATAAGTCCCGTACGGATGATCTCTTTGATACCGTAAGCGCGAAGCAAGTCTTCGATACCCTTGAGCTTGTCTTCGCTGCCCGTTATCTCGATGGTGAGCGACGTCTTGCCCACATCGACCACATTACCGCGGAAGATATTGGCGATCTCGATCACTTCATTGCGCTTTTCAGGCACCACGTGGACCTTGAACAATACCAGCTCGCGCTCGATAGCAGCGGTCTGGGTAAGGTCGGTGATCTTGTGGACCGAAATGAGCTTGTGAAGCTGTTTGGTGATCTGCTCGTAGGCGATATCATCAGCTTCCATGGTGATGGTGATGCGCGACATCGTAGGATCTTCAGTCGGACCGACCGACAGACTTTCGATGTTGAAACCGCGACGAGAGATGAGGCCCGCCACGCGGCTCAAGACACCAGATTTGTTCTCTACGAGTACAGAAAGGACATGTCTCATGATTACTTCTCCTCCTTGCGCTCGTCGATCAGTTCGCCATTGGGCCCGACCTTGATGTAGCCGAACATATCAGAGAGCGGAGCACCAGCTGGGACCATCGGGAAGACATTCTCGGTCGGGTCGATGCGCATATCAAGCAGTGCGGGTTTATCCGCCTCTAACAAGCGCTTGAACGCTCCTTCAAGATCCTCGGGCTTTTCAACGCGTTCAGCCTGCCAACCGTAAGCTTGCGCCACTTTCACGAAGTCTGGCAGATCGGGCAGGATGGTCTCGCTGTAGCGCTCGTCGTAGAAGAGATTCTGCCACTGATGGACCATACCCAAACGAGAGTTGTTCAAGATCAGCACCTTCACGTTGATGCCGTAGTAAGAAGCGGTGGTCATTTCCTGGATGTTCATCTGGAAAGAACCATCGCCCGCAACACAAACCACTTCCTTACCAGGACAGCCAACCTTAGCGCCGATAGCTGCAGGGAAACCGAAGCCCATGGTGCCTAGGCCGCCGCTCGAAAGGAACGTACGCGGAATATCACGGTCGATGTGCTGAGCTGCCCACATCTGATGCTGGCCCACTTCCGTGGTAACGATGCTGTCAGCAGGATCGAGCATTTCCGAGAGCAGATCGAGTGCACCCTCAGGCGAGATGGTGCCGTTTTCCGTGGCAACACCAGGGCTATAGAACGGATGGTCGTCGCGCCATTCGTTGATCTGGGTAAGCCACTCCCCTGTGATGGGCTGGAAATCACCGTCCTGCTCGATGAGGTCCTTCATGCCTTCGAGCACGACCTTCGCATCGCCTACAACGGGGATCTGCGGCAGGCGATTCTTGCCGATCTCGGCAGGGTCGATATCCACATGGATCACCTTCGCGTCAGGTGCGAAATCGGCCAACTTGCCCGTAACGCGATCGGAGAAGCGAGCGCCGATGGCGATGAGCAGATCGGCATTGGTCACCGCGTGGTTCGCATAGTAGGAACCATGCATGCCCACATGACCCAAATTGAGCGGATTCGATGCAGGGAAGGCGCCCTTTGCCATGAGCGTGGTCACCACTGGGATCTGCAGCGCTTCTGCTACCGCCAGCAATTCGTCTTCAGAATGAGAAGCAATGATGCCGCCTCCAACGTAGAGGACCGGGCGCTTAGCACTCTTGATCATGTCCACTGCTTGGCGGATCTGACGAGCGTTGCCTTTCACCGTTGGCTTGTAGGAAGGAAGCTGCACATCGGCCGGATAGTCGAAGACCATCTCCATGCCGCACAAATCGGAAGGCACGTCGATGAGGACGGGGCCTGGACGGCCCGAATTAGCGATATAGAACGCCTCACGGAAGGTGTTGGTAAGCTCGTTGATGTCCTGCAGCAAGTAGCTGTGCTTCACGACTGGCATGGTGATACCGACGATATCCGATTCCTGGAATGCGTCAGTGCCGATGATGCTGCGCGGAACCTGGCCAGTGATGACCACCATGGGAACGCTGTCCATATAGGCCGTTGCGATGCCCGTGACCGTATTGGTAGCACCCGGGCCACTCGTAACGATGACCACGCCCGTCTTGCCAGTGGCACGTGCATAGCCATCAGCTTCGTGCGTAGAGCCCTGTTCATGACGCGAAAGGATGTGCTTTATCTTCTTCGAGTCGTAGAGTGCATCGTAGATCTTGATGGCCTGGCCGCCGGGATAACCGAAGACCGTATCAACGCCTTCAGCTTCGAGCGAAGCGATGATGGCCTGAGCACCGGTCATCGTAGTGCCCTGCTTTTCAGTGTAGGGCCCAAGATTGTTGGCTTTTTCGTATTCGTTGTCGATGATCATCCGAAATATGCCCCCTTATCAGCGCTGGAGACCAGTTTTGCGTAACGAGCGAGCACACCTGTGGTGTACTTGGGATCGGGCTTTTCCCAATGCTTCAGGCGCTCGACCAGTTCATCTTCAGAAACTTCGAGGTTAAGCGTACCCTTGTCGATGTCGATATCGATGATGTCGCCTTCTTCGATGAGCGCGATGGGACCGCCCGCATAAGCTTCGGGGCTCACGTGTCCGATAGCCGGGCCCTTGGTAGCGCCCGAGAATCGGCCGTCGGTGATGAGTGCAACATCGTGGTCGAGACCCATGCCGCAAATAGCTGAAGTAGGCGTGAGCATCTCACGCATGCCCGGACCACCAGCAGGACCTTCGTAGCGGATGACCACCACGTCGCCCTTGTTGATCTTGCCACCGAAGATAGCTTCACAAGCTTCTTCTTCGCTATTGAACACGCGTGCGGGACCGCGATGCTGACGCATGTCGTCGGCAACCGCAGACTGCTTGACCACGCCATAGTGAGGAGCAAGATTGCCCTGCATGACACGCAAACCGCCTACCTGCGAATACGCATTCTCGACCGTGCGGACCACTTCCCCGTCAACGGGCGGGATCGAAGCGATCCAGTCCTTCATCGTACCGTGGCATGTGAGCGCAGATTCGTCGAGCAGACCATGACGGCCCAGCTCACCGATGATAGCCGAAACGCCACCGACCTTGTTCAGGTCTTGGATGTGCAACGAACCAGCAGGCGCGATGCGCGTGATGTTCGGGATCTCTGAGCAGGTCTTGTCCCAATCAGCCATGGTAACTGGGCAGCCCGCAGCATGCGAGATAGCAGTGAGGTGCAGCATGGTATTAGTGGAACCACCAAAAGCCATATCGAGCGCCATGCCGTTATGGATGGAAGCCGCGTTGATAATGTCGAGCGCAGTGATGTCCTTCTCGATCAGGTCCATGATCTTCATACCAGCATGTTTAGCCAAACGCACGCGCTCAGAATAGACTGCCGGGATGGTGCCATTACCAGGAAGCGCGATGCCAAGGCCTTCAGCCAAGCATGCGATGGAGTTCGCGGTGAACATACCCGAGCAGCTGCCACAGGTGGGACATGCCGTATTCTCGAAGAACTTCAGCTCGGATTCATCCATGGTGCCTGCTGTTACCTGGCCAACTGCATCGAAGAGCGTGTTGAGGTCAGTCTGGCAGCTGTTCTTGTCTTCACCTGCCAGCATGGGGCCACCCGAGATGAGGATGGTGGAAATGTTCAAGCGGCACGCTGCGATGAGCATACCAGGAACGACCTTGTCACAACTAGGAATGAGCACCATCGCATCGAACTGATGGCCTTGCACCGCACATTCGACCGAGTCAGCGATGACTTCACGGCTGGTGAGCGAATAGCGCATGCCTTCGTGATTCATGGCAATGCCATCGCACACGCCGATGGTGGTCATCTGGACTGGAGTGCCGCCCGCGGTGCGAACGCCCGCCTTCACCGCGTCAGCGATGGTCTGCAAATGGATGTGTCCAGGGATGATCTCGTTCTGTGAAGAAACGACTGCAACAAGGGGGCGGTCGAGCTCTTCGTCGGTGAACCCGTCAGCTTTCAGCAAGCTGCGATGGGGCGCACGCGCGAGACCTTTCTTGATAGAATCGCTACGCATGGGCATCACTCCTTCTTCTGGCCTTCTGGCCTTCGCTTCATGGCCCGAGCCTGGAGGCTTGAACAGGACGTCCAGCCATGGAGCGTCCGGCCTTTCGGGGCATAAAAAAATCCTGTGCAGCAAGTTGCATCAGGACCAAAGGAAAACGCTCGCCCAAACAAGCGCTTAGCTACCAACTGACGGTTTGGCTCCGATTCAACTTACCGACTTCGCGCCGCATGGAAGATCGTTCCAATCAGCGAAAAGATTTCAGATGAACAGCTCCGAGGCGCCTTTCAGACCGTCCTCCACCAACTTCCAGCGACCGTTGGCTCTCTGAAGAAGGATTCGTCCCTACTTTTCCTCATCACAGCTTTTCAAGTGCACCTATTATAACGCTCGCATGCGCACATGCAAGATGATTCCATAAAAAAGGGGCCGCATGGTTGCAGCCCCTTTCGTTTGTGGCGAACAGGCGGTTCGTTTTGGATCGCGTTCAGGCAACCTAATAGTTCAGGTCGTTCACGTCCACCCTGCCACGGAACGCACGGTAGATGAGCACGTGATAGAGCAGAACGAGCGGCAGACCCACGCAGGTGATGCCAGTCATCCAGGTGAGCGTGAGCTCGGATGATGCAGCATTCATAGCTGTGATGGTGCCGCCAACGCTGTCGGGGGATGCCACAACAAGGTTCGGGAACATCGAGGTAGCGAAGAGCATAATGAACATGAAGATAGCTGCGCACTGAACAACCACGCACAGCGTATCCTTCTTCTGGGCGCCCGCGAAGAGCGAGACCAGCAACAGCAGTCCAACGAGCACAGCCAGCACGATACGTACCCAACCAAGGGCATCATGCATCTGGGGCTGGACCACCGTGAGCGCCACGATGGTGAGCACGATGAACACTACCAGCGAGACGATCTGGAAGATAGGACGAAGCTTGGTGCAACGCTTGTACAGGTCGCTACCGAGCGGAGCCTTCGCGCACTCCCAAGCCAAGCCCTGCGTGAGGCAGAGCACCAAGCCCATAACACCGCAGAGCAGCGTGAAGGGGGTGATAAGGCCGAGCAGCGGCACACCAGAATAGTCGCCATTAGCCGTCATCGGGATGCCTTCGTAGATGCAGCCGATAGCCACACCGAAGAGCAAAGCTGGCAGCAACGAACCGATGCAGAAGCACCAGTCCCAAAGGCCTCGCCAGGAATTGTCGTGAGAGCGATACTCCAACGAGACCGCACGTACGATCAGGCCGAACAGCACCAACATGACCGCCAGATAGAAGCCCGAGAACGTGGTGGCGTATGCCAACGGGAATGCGGCGAAGAGCGCGCCACCTGCAGTGAGCAACCATACTTCATTGCCGTCCCAAACAGGGCCTACACTGCGGCGCAGGACCGCCTTCTCTTGTTCGTTCATACCTAGGATGGGATAGAGCACACCGATACCGAGGTCGAAACCATCGAGCATGAAGTACACCGCGATGAGAACCGCGATGAGAAAGAACCAAAGTCCTTGGAGAATGGTGATATCCATGACTACTCCCCTTCCTTGCTCGAAGTTGCATCATCAGAGCCAGCAGCACCTTCGGCCTTTTCAGGCTTTGCGGGCTCAGCCATGAATGAGGTCTGAGCACCAGCGACCTTGTCTGCAACAGGTTCGACTGGTCCTTGCTTGATGAAGCGCGATACGATGCGCGCCCATGCGATGAACAGGACTAGGTAGACCAGCGCGAAGAGCGTGAGCGTGATGATGAGCTCTGGACCTGAGACGGCAAGCGAGACACCATCAGCAGTGAGCAGGGACACGCCTTCGGGGCCCGTGACCGACGGATAGACAACCCAAGGCTGGCGACCGAATTCAGCGGTAGCCCAACCAGACTGGATAGCCAGCACTGCGAACAGCGGCGAGATGATGATGATCCACTGGAGCCACTTCATGCGCTTAATGGAGCCACCCTTGAACGTGAAGATGAGCGCGAGCAACAGCGTGAGCGCCATAAGACCGAACATGGCAACCATAAGATGATAGCTTTGGAACACCAAGTTAACAGGCGCATCTTCAGGATCGATAGCTCCGTACTGTTCAGTGTTGGAAAGTGCGTTCAGGCCATCATATTCGGTATCCCATGTGCCATTAGCCAGGAAGCTGGTGCCTCCAGGGATAGCGAAGGGAGCAAGTACTTCCTGAGATTCTTCATCCACCCAACCAAAGGCGTAGAGCGGCGGAACCTCGGATTCGTACATACCTTCCATCATGGCGAACTTCGTAGGCTGCTCTTCAGAAACGACCACCGCTGAAGAGTGAGCCGTGACGAGCATTGCTGCGCAGCTGATGGTAGCCACCACCGAGCCGATCTTCATAGCACGCAGCGCGAACTTCTCGTGGTCCTTCTTGTGCATATACCATGCAGCCACAGCCATGGTGCCGAACGCGCCCATGATAAGGACCGCACAGATGACATGCGAATAGCGCGTGAGCGTAGAGGGATTGAAGGCAGCAGCGAAGAAGTTCGTGAGCACCGCCTGAGTACCCGACGCAGAAAGCTCTGCACCGCCTGGGGTCTGCATCCAAGAATTCGCGATGATGATCCACAGTGCGGAGAGCGCCGAACCGAAGAACACCAGCCATGCGGAGATGAGATAGAAGCGCTTGGACACATGATTGCGTCCGAAGAGCAGCACGCCCAGGAACGTGGATTCCAAGAAGAACGCCAGCAACGCTTCAGCTGCCAGTGGTGCGCCGAAGATGTCACCCACGAAGCGAGAATAGTCCGCCCAGTTCGTGCCGAACGAGAATTCCATCGTGATGCCAGTGGCAACACCCAAAGCAAATGTTGCGGTGAAGATCTTGATCCAAAATCTTGACGCCGCAGCATCTTCTTCTTTGCCTGATCTGTATGCGCGCGTTTCATAAATGGCCACGATCAAACCAAGTCCGATGGAAATCGGTACGAGCAAGAAATGGTACATGGCCGTGAATGCGAACTGCATACGGGCCAAGAAGACCGGATCAGATAAGAAATCCATACAAATCCCCCTTTCAAGAACCTTTTCTCTTACGACGCAACGCTGCAAGCTTCGCGCCGTTTTACACACGGGACTAATTCTACCCTCTCTTAGGGCGAACTACGCGAGAAATCCCCTATCAAATGCACGAAGTTGTCGATAGCGCTCATTCGTGTGTTCGAGCATATCGGGGGTTCCGTCCATTTCAAGCGCGCCGCCTTCTATGAAGAGCACGCGATCGAAGGCATCGATCCCCTGCAGGTGGTGCGTGATCATCACGATGGTCTTCGAGGCGAACAGCGTGAAGATGGTGTCGAGCACGCGCTGTTCGGTCAGCGGATCGAGCCCTACCGTTGGTTCATCGAGCACTACGATGGGCGGGTCTTGGAGCAGCACGCGCGCAAGCACCAAGCGTTGACGCTGACCGCCCGAGAAGTTAAGACCTGCTTCACTAGCAAGCGTCTCAAGACCATCAGGCAACGAACGAACATGTGCTTCGAGCCCTACCAGATCAAGAGCATGCCAGGCTTCCTCTTCACTAAGATCGGGCTTTCCGATGCGCAGATTATCGAAGATGCTCATGGCGAAGATATAGCTATCCTGAGCAACGAAACCAACATAGTCCCAGATGGCAGGCCGCAGATCGCTCAGCGGCACTTCCGCGATCTCGATAGTTCCTTGAGTGGGATCGATATCTCCGTGAAGCAAACGGGCGAGCGTTGATTTACCCGAGCCGCTCTTGCCGAGCACAGCAACTTTCTGGCCATAAGGAATAGTGAGCGAGAGCGATCCAAGAGCAGGCTTTCCCTGCTCATAAGCAAACGTAAGGGACCCTATCCGCACATCGAAGGGAGCGTTAGGAGCTGCTGATCCTTCGCTGATGTCTTCTTGGAAGTCAAGCAGATCGCGTTGATCCAGGCGCTTCAGGGCATCAAGATGCCCTAACCCTTCTTCGAACTGCTGCGAGAGCGGAGCGAACACCTCGATGATCGGAAAGAATCCAAGCGCAACTGCTACGATCCAGTCTGACGCTCCCCCACGGCCTCCACCAAATGCGCTGGTCGCCCACGCAATGAGCACCGTAAGGCTTATCAGCAGTAAGAACTGCACGAGCATCAAACGGAGACGATCACGGCTCTCGATCACGCGCTGCTGGCTACGGAGAAGACCGAAGCGATCCATGAAGCGTGCGCGCATCTCGCTTCCGCGGCCTGCGATGGCGATATCTTGTGCTCCGAGCACGAGATCGGTAACGCTCGCGTATAGATTCGCGCGCATCTGCTGAGTGCCTTCGATGCGCGCGCGGTTGATCGCAAGAGCGAGCAGCGGCAAGAGCACACAGAGCACTACCAACATGCCTAATGCGAAGGCTCCTAGAGCAAGCGAGCACACCCCTGCGATGACCGTGAGCAATAAGCCCGCTATCCAAGCAATTAACACTGGGAAGACCGTTCGAAGGTAGAGGTTTTGCACGTGTTCGATATCGCTAGCAAGCGAGCCCAGCAGCTCTCCGGTCATGAAACGACGGTGGTTTCGTTCGTGTGCCTGCACAGCGCGAAAGAGCTTATAGCGCAGGTCAGAGGTCAAGCGAAGCACCCATTCATGGCTCTTCAAGCGCTCGATATAACGCACGATCGGCTTACCAAGCCCGAATATCTGCACGAAGGCAAGCGGGATATTGAGCATGAGCAAAGAAAACGCGTTATCTGCCGAGGCGCTGATCAGGTATCCCGCTACGAACATAAGGCCCACTGCGAACACCACCGTAGTGGTACCCAGCGCAAGGATGAGCGCAAGCAGCTTCTTAGATGAGCTCAAATAGGAACGGATGCTCGCCATCATGAAGCATCACCGCCTCGCAGCGCAGAGACCAAACGCGTGAGGTGAGCATCTTGTTCGAACAGCGCGTTCACGCTACCCTCCTCGACGATCGATCCTGCTTCAAGGACCATAACGCGGTCGAAACTATCGAGCCAGTGTAAGCGATGGGTCGCGAAGATCACAAGCTTATCCTTCATCACTTCGAGCATGATCTGTTTGAGCTCATATTCCATCTCGATATCAAGATGAGCAGTGGGTTCGTCAAAGAGCAAGATGGTGCGCCCTTCATCCAAGAGCACGCGTGCCAAAGCGATACGCTGCGCTTGACCACCTGAAAGGCCGCGACCACCTTCGCCGATGATGGAGAGCAAACCTGCTGGCAGTTCATCGACCAGCGCACGAAGGCCTAACTGGTCGATAACCTCATCGATACGCGCATCCGAAGCGTGTGGGTTATAGAGGGTCAGATTCTCGCGCAAAGTCCCCCGGAAGATATAAGGATCCTGCGGGATATAGGCGATCTGCTGTTGCCAACTAGCCTGGCGCAGCGTTCCATGGCTTTGAGCGGTACTGGTAGTCTGGGTTTGATCGAATACGAACGTCCCCGAGCTGGGATCTTCAAGTCCTGCCAAGATACGCAGCAACGTGCTCTTGCCCGAGCCGCTCACACCGATGACGCCTATGCATTCGAATCCCTGCAGCGTGAAGGAGTCGTCCACTAGAGCAGATACGCCGTCATAGCGCTTGCTCAGATGGCGCACCTGCAAGACACTCGTTCTTTCCCACCGAGGAAGATCGACCTCGGGCGGAACGTCATTCGTTGCCGCGAGCATGGTGCGGATAGTGCGAAGCGAATTCACGCCATCGAGCGAAGCGTGATAGTCCGAAGCGAATTCGCGGATGGGACGAAAGTATTCAGGGACCAGGATGAGCACGAAGAGCGCAGGGAGCAACACCAGCGATCCATCGATGAGACGAAGACCCAGCATGATCGATACCGCCGCGATAGCTAAGGTAGCGAAAAGATCCAGTACCGAACCAGAGAGCGTGGCGGTCTTCAACATGCGCATGGTTGCTTCACGAAAGCGTTCGCTCACTGCAAAGACACGGCTGGCATAGGTCTTCGACACCTCGAAGGTCGACAACGTCGAAACGCCGCGCACTGAATCTACGAAATGATTGGACATCACCTTGAATGCAGCATGCTGGGCGCGACTACGTTCAGCCGTGGTCTTACCGATGAGCTGCATCAACAAGATCATAGATGGTAGCAAGATAACCACTACAACACCCGAAACCCAATCGGCAATCCAAATGGACAGCGCGAACACAACAGGGAGCACCGCCATATTCACGAACTTCGGCAGCACGAGCTTCACGTAGTCCTGAACCTTGTCCACACCTTCGAGCAACATGGTTGCCGTAGTGCCTGTACCGAAGGCTTGAACCGCTGGCGCACCCGTGCGGAAGATAGAATCGAACAGATCTGCGCGCATTGTAGATGCCACACGCGTTGCATAACCGTCGATGAATCGCTCGCGCGCGTTCAGCACCAAGCGTACTGCGATGAATGAGCATGAAAAGCCACTGAAAGCGCCTATCACCTGCTCGAATCGAGCTCCCTCCCAAAGCCCTACCAGCGCAAGGGACAACCCAGCTGCTTGGCCTACGATGCAGGTCGCTTCAAGCAGTGACCAGACGACCAGCACTACAAGCGTGCTGCGAATATTCGGAAGGTTGAGAAGTTCGCGATCGAACACGGTCTGCCCGCTATTCCGCTACCGGCGCTTCAGCGATTCGTACGATGAAACCATCCATCAGCGCCTTGAACGCTGGTTTCACGGTCTCGGCAACGTCCATGACCTCATCAGAGTTCGGGCTCGCGCCTTCTATGCCGCACCCCATATTCGATACGAGCGATAGCCCCACCACGCGCATGCCAACATGCCGTGCCGCGATGACCTCTTCGACCACGCTCATGGCGACGGTGTCCGCCCATTGCGAGAACACGCGGATCTCGGCAGGGGTTTCAAAGCTAGGACCGAGCAGCCCGAGGTATACGCCTTCGTTCACGTCGACTTGTTCAGCTGCTGCAACATCGAGCAGCAACGCGCGCAGGTGCGGGTCGTAGGCATCGAGCATAGGAACGAAGCGCTCAGCTATCTGGTTAGCTTCAGTGTGAGCAACGGGGTTGCGCCCGGTCATGTTGATATGGTCGGTCATCGCGCAGAAAGAGCCCACCTTGAAAGCAGGATTCAGCGCTCCTGCCGCGTTGGTAGTAACGAGCGTATCGATGCCTGCTTCATGAAGCGCCCACACAGGAAGCGCAACATCCTGGGCCGTGACCCCTTCATACCCGTGAAGCCTGCCCTGCATGCATATCACCCATACTTCAGTCCTAGGTACCTTGCCTAGGACGAATTGGCCTTTGTGACCCACTGCAGTGGAGACCTTCATATGGGGCACATCCTTATACGGAAGCACGCTACGATCCTCTAGGGTATCCGCATAGAAATTCAGGCCACTACCCAACACCAGCGCACAAACAGGATGACGCTCTCCTAAGAAGCGCTTCAAAATATCAGCGGTATCCGCGATCTGCGTGATGAGCGATTCGGCCATGAGTTTCCTTTCTTAACCAAGAAAATTATACCGCTCCGAACCTTTCCTATCCTGCATAGTTTGGGTGGGACAGCTTCACCCCCGGCCCCACTCCTCAGGCCAGGGGCAAAAGTGTCCGGACTCAAATCTGTCCGAACCTTGGCTTCGCGAGCGCGGCACAAAAAGAAAGCCGACCCTCCTTGCGGAAGGTCGGCTCAAGAGCTATCGATCGGTTCGATCCGTTAGCCGTAGCGCTTACGGTACGCGCTCGCGTAACCGTTGCGCACACCTCGAGCGGTGCGGCTTAGCGGCCCGAATGATCGAACTTCTTGTTCGAGATGTTGGTATCAGCAGAGCCGATGACCGTTGCGTTGTCAAGGTTCTTGATCTCGGCAGCCATATCCTTCAGGAACTTGTCCGCCATGGTCATCGAGAGGTCTGCGCGGCACACGATGCGCTGGCAGGTGATGTCCTCCATGTCGACCGGCAGCGGGTAAGCAGGAACCTGCCAACCATGCATACGCAGACGATCGTCCAGGTCATACAGCGTCCATTTCTTGCCAGCGTCTTCCTTCAGAGACCAGCACAAGATCGGGCACTCGGTAGCCTCTTCGTACATTTCGAAGAGTCCCATTTCCTTGATGCCCTCGACCAGGTGGTGCGCCACATCCATGGTGCGCATCTGGATCTCCTTGTAACCTTCGAAGCCATTACGCATGAACACGTAATACTGGCCCACGATCTGGGAAGCGGAGCGGCTGAAGTTGATAGCCATCGTTGCTTCCTGACCACCCAGGTAGCTTACCCAGAAGATCAGATCCTCGGGCAGTGCCTCCTTGGAACGCCAGATGATCCAGCCGATACCTGGGTAGACCAGGCCGTACTTGTGACCAGAGGTCGAAATGGACCAGACATTCTCAAGGCGGAAGTCCCATTCCAGATCAGGCTCGATGAACGGAGCAATGAAGCCACCGGAAGCTGCGTCAACATGGATACGGACAGGCACTGCAGCCGTCTTGTTGTACTCGGTCAGCGCTGCGTCCATACCCTTGACGTCGTCGTAACGACCGGTGTAGGTGATGCCGAGGATGGTGACCACGCAGATGGTGTGATCGTCGACATACTTCATCGCCTCATCGGGGTTCAGATAGAGGTGATCCTTGTCCATAGGAACGAGGCGCATCTCGATGTCCCAATAGCGGCAGAACTTCTCCCAGCAGACCTGGTAGCCAGAGCTGATGACCAGGTTGGGTCGATGTTCGCTGTAGATGTCGATGCCAGCCTTCTTCGCTAGTGCCTTCCAGCGGAACAGTGCCGCCAAACCACCGAGCATACAAGCTTCGGAAGAACCGACCGTAGACGTACCCATGGGCTGTTCGTTCTGGTCAGCGTGCCAAAGGTTCTCGATGATAGCCACGCAGCGGTTCTCGAGGTCTGCGGTCATAGGATATTCGTCCTTGTCGATCGCGTTCTTCTCGAGGGTGTCTGCCATCAGCTGGGTTGCTTCAGGCTCCATGTAGGTCTGAACGAACGTGCAAAGGTTCTGGTGGGCGTTGCCCTCAGTGGAAAGGTATTCACTGATCATTTCCTTGGCAATGCGCGGTTCGATCGGATCGTTGTTCAGCTTGGTTTCCGGCATTTCAACGTCGGCGGCGTAGGAGCCGAAGATCGGTGTTGCATAGGTGGTCTTACCTGTCATCTCTGAGAGCTGTTCCGTTGAAACCAAGTTTGCATCTTTGTCCGTCATGATGATCTCCTCCTTTTGCGAACCCCAGCCCGGACGAGCCGAAGCCCTTTTCCCTGTGACAGATGCGATAACTTTTCCCTTACGAACTTCTTTCCTTCTTCGCGGTCTTCGCTATGGTCGGCGGGTCATGATCGATGCCGCCGTTCCAATGATGGCGAAGTGCGTATATCACGAACGGGATAGCTACTGAAACGATCCAGCAAACGAGGAGCGTTGCGACGTATACCATGCCCGAAGTTGCATCCAACTGGCTCGGCGGGAAGAACGATACGACCAGCGCCATGATCGTGAGCGCCAGGCCAAAGCCTGCCACAATACACTTGCCCACCGTACCGCCGAATATGCTGAATACGCGCTGGTGATCCTTACCTTTGAACACCAGCTTGAAATAAGCCAGGAAGAACAGGACATAACCGACCAGGTAGATGACCACGGTCAAGCCGACCGCTGTCAGGTACGAGATGGACGATCCTGAACCACCCGAGAGCGCCATGGATCCGCAGAGGACCGCATCCCAAATGGTGACGATGATCCCTTGGATGACAACGGTCTTCACAGAGACACCGTGCTTGTTTGTCTTTGCGAAACTGCGTGGGATGATACCTTCCTTTGCGGTATCGAGCAGTGCGCGCGACGGACCAACGATCCAGGAAGAGATCTCTGCGAGCACGCCTGCTGCCAGCAGGAATGCGATCACATAGACCACCCAACCGCAGTGGAAATGAGCGTCAAAGATGTTCGCGAACGCGTTGACAACGCCGGTGCTCAGGTTCGCATCGAGCTGCGCCTCGGTCATGGTCATTGCGACCGCGAGGCCACCGAGCGTGTCGAGCACGATAGTGAGAACACAGATGGCGATCATTACCATCGGGTAGATCTTGCCGGGATTCTTCAACTCGTTAACATGCGAAGCGCTTGCCTCAACGCCCGCAAAGGCCAAGATGAACGATGCGAAGATAACGAGCGTGCTGACATTACTGAAGTCAGGAACCAGACCGTCCCAGCTGAACTGCAGCTGAGAGATACCGCCCGTTGCCAGATAGGCAATCAGGCCGATCAGCAGAACAACTGCTGGGATCAATACGCCGCCAAAGAAACCAACCTTAGCGATTCGTGCCGTTAATTTCGTACCGCCGAGTTGCGTGAGGGTAAGGCCCCATACGATGATCGCAACTCCGATGAACATAACGAGTGGGTTGTTGTAGAGTGCATCCCATCCAACGATGAATGAGATAGCTGCCAATACGAAGAATGCCATGGTCACAAATCCAACCGTGATCTGGAACCATTGGTAGAAGAGTGCCGCGAAGCCCCAGCGCTTACCAAGCGTATTGCCGACCCATGCATAGATCCCGCCGTTTTCCCATCCTTTGACCGTAGCCATCTCTGCAGCTACCAATGCGACTGGCAAGAACCAGAACACACCGCCAAGGATCAAGAAGAAGATCAGATGCAAACCGGACGACGCGAAGTTAGGATAGGCGTATACCGTCATGACCATGGATGCAGTCATAGCAAAGAAGCCGAAGAAGCCAAGCGTCTTCAGCGCTTGCTTACCCTGAGCTGCCGGTGCAGCACTAGAGGTTTGAGTGGGTACTCCTGATGTTTTTGGATCACTCATTTTCGTTCACCCCTTTCCTCTATCGCGCTGCACACAAGCAGCTCCTTTTTCCCTGGCTATAGAATGCCACCTTCAAAGGCAACATTGTTCGTTTCGTGAATGGAGCGTTGGCTACGTTGCCGAAGCGTTTCAATTGTCACGGTTGCGAAACAGGCGACATGGCGTTATGCGCCTGCGCGATCCTATGCAGGAGTACGAGCAAGACGAAAAAGATCGCATGATCACACTGGGACGCTCTCGCCCCTGTCCCGCGGACACTTTTGCCTCCGTCCCCAAAGTGTCCCAACAAAACAAAAAGGCGGACCCTCTGAACAAGAGAATCCGCCTTCGTTGGTTCTTGGTGGAGGCGCGGAGAATCGAACTCCGGTCCATACTAGACCATCAATGAAGCACTACAAGCTTAGTCAATGATTCGGTTTCGGGTAAGCCGCGTGCATTGACACACAATAGCTTGCCCTAGCTGGTTCGATCTTAGCCTTGGTCATACCAACGACGTACCAAGGAGCAGCTTCCTGAAGATAATATCGCCCCGAAGCCGAAAGCAAGCCTCGGTTAGACAGCCTGGCTTAAATTAAGCAGCCATGGCGAGCGCAGGTGCGCTCTGAGTGTTAGTTTTGCCAATTAAATTTGACGGTACCCCTGTTTAACGTGGTGAGGAGACCACGACCTGCTCTTCATATCCAACCTACCATGTCGAAACCAGTCGCCCCCAAATGGGTTGCCAGCATGCCTGGTCGCACCAATGTCGCAAGCATACGGCCATGATGCAAGTTGCATGTTTTCAAAGTACCCACTGGGACAGCAAGGGTCTGACCCTCAGTGTCCCAAAATTCCCTGACAGGGAGCATCCATTTTACGCGCCTAGCGCATTCTGTCAAATCGAAGGCACTCCTAGAACCAGCCCCAAGGTGGTCCAGCTTCATCATCGTCACATGATATTCCCAATCGGGAGGTTTTATATATTATATTCAAGCATATTCCTATTCGGGAATATTATTACTACAAATTCATCTCTAAACAGGCGTTATGAAAGAGAAAGATACTCGACAGGTTCCAGTCGCTTCACTCCGGGCCGGGGGCAAAACTGTCTTGGATACTTCGGGGCCAGCCCCATTCTGTCCGAGACAGTTTGAGGCCGGGGTCAAAGTGTCCGGGATCATTCAGACATCTGCGAAGATAAAAAGAGGCACCCTCGGGTGCCTCTTTTGGTTGTATGTTGGACACTCGACTTACTTGTCAGCCAGGGCTGCCTGAGCAGCTGCGAGACGAGCCAGAGGCACGCGATAGGGAGAGCAGCTGACGTAGTCCAGGCCGATACCGTAGAAGATCTTCACGGAATCAGGATCGCCACCGTGCTCGCCGCAAACGCCGCAAACCAGGTCGGGATTACCTTCGTGACCAAGTTCAACACCCATCTTCACCAGCTTCGCAACGCCAGGATCGACGGTTGCGAACGGGTTGTAAGGCAGCAGGCGCTCAGCCAGGTACTGCGGGACGAATTCAGATTCAACGTCGTCACGCGAGAAGCCAAAGGTGGTCTGCGTAAGGTCGTTGGTACCGAAGGAGAAGAAATCAGCAGCCTGAGCGATCTCATCAGCCGTAACAGCAGCACGAGGAAGCTCGATCATGGTTCCGATAGGAATCTCCAGCTCTACGCCCTCTTCAGCAGCAACTTCCGCGATAACTTCCTGTGCGATAGCACGAAGCTTCTCAAGCTCAGGCTTCACGGAAACCAACGGGATCATGATCTCGGGCTTGGGGTTCAGGCCCTTCTTCTTCAGCTGAGCCATAGCGGTTGCGATGGCACGAACCTGCATGCGAGGCAGGACCGGATACATAATAGCCAGGCGAACACCGCGCATACCGAGCATGGGGTTCTGCTCAGCGAAAGAGTCGATCTGCTCCATGAGCTGGCGCTTCTGAGCGATAGCGGCAGGATCTGCACCGGTTGCTTCCATACGAGCGATCTCAACATCGAGCGCGCGAGGGCTTTCCAGGAACTCATGCAGCGGAGGGTCGAGCAAGCGAACGATAACAGGCAGGCCGTCCATTGCTTCGAACATGCCCAGGAAGTCGCCAGTCTGAGCGGCGAACAGATCGTTCACTGCCTTTTCGCGGACGGTCTCATTTTCATTCAGGATGAAGGTTTGGATGATCTGCTTGCGATCACCCAGGAACATGTGCTCGGTACGGCACAGGCCAATGCCCTGAGCACCGAAGGAGCGAGCGAGCTGAGCATCTTCGGGATTGTCGGCATTAGCGCGAACACCCATGGTGCGAACTTCGTCAGCCCATTCAAGGATGGTGTCCAGGTCACCTGCGAGCTCAGGCTGAACCAGATCGACCGCGCCCAGGACCACGATACCAGTGGTACCGTCGAGGGAGATCATGTCGCCTTCTTTGATGACGATGTCGGTGCCAGCGATGGTTGCCTGCTTAGCTTCAGCATCGATCTTCAGAGCATCGACACCACAAACGCAAGGTGCGCCCATGCCACGAGCGATGACCGCAGCGTGGGAGGTCTTGCCGCCATGCGAGGTGAGGATGCCTTCAGCAGCGATCATGCCAGCAAGGTCGTCTGGGGTGGTTTCCCAACGGACCAGAACGGTCTTGCGACCTTCAGCCTCTGCAGCAACTGCAGCTTCAGCAGAGAAGACCGCTTCGCCCACAGCAGCACCAGGAGAAGCATTCAGGCCGGTTGCCACAACATCGTATTCAGCATCTGCATCGAACTGAGGGTGAAGCAGCTGGTCGAGCTGTTCAGGATCGACACGCATGACCGCTTCTTCCTTGGTGATAAGACCTTCTTCCACCATTTCGATAGCGATGTGCAGTGCAGCAGCAGCGGTACGCTTACCAACGCGCGTCTGGAGCATCCAGAGCTTGCCCTGCTCGATGGTGAATTCGATGTCACACATATCACGGAAGTGGTTCTCCAGCAGCGTGAAGACGCCTTCAAGTTCCTTGCCTGCTTCTTCCAGACCTGGAGTGTTCTTGAGCTCTGCGATAGGTGAAGTGTTACGGATACCAGCAACAACGTCTTCGCCCTGGGCGTTGACCAGGTAGTCGCCATAGAATTCCTTATCGCCATTAGCGGGGTTACGGGTGAAGGCAACGCCAGTTGCAGACGTGTCGCCCTTGTTGCCGAAGATCATGGACTGAACGTTAACAGCGGTGCCCAGATCGTCAGAGATCTTGTTCTGCTTACGATAGAGCGTTGCACGTGGGTTGTTCCAGCTGCCGAAGACCGCTTCGATGGCCAGCTGAAGCTGAACATCAGGATCCTGTGGGAATTGAACAACGCCGTCAACTACGAGGGAAGGATATTCGTTCGCGTCAACATTCTCGGTGAAGATGCGCTTGAATTCAGCTACGAGCTCCTGCAGGTCTTCTGCAGTAAGGTCGGTGTCGGATTCCACGCCGCGGTCGCGCTTCATAACATTGATAGCGTTCTCGAACAGGTCGCCGTCAAGGTCCATGACCACGTTAGAGAACATCTGGATGAAGCGGCGGTAGGAGTCCCATGCAAAACGGGGGTTTTCGGTCTGCTTGATAAGACCATTGATGGATTCATCGTTCAGACCAAGGTTCAGGACCGTGTCCATCATGCCTGGCATGGACATGGGAGCACCAGAGCGAACGGAGACGAGCAGCGGATCTTCTGCATCGCCGATCTTCTTGCCAATACGCGTTTCAAGGTCTTCACGGTATTCCTGAATGGTGTCGAGCACGCCTTCAGGCCACGTGTTGTCTGCGTTGGCATATTCCATGCAGGTCTGACAAGAAATAGTAAAGCCGGGAGGCACCGGAAGGCCGATGTTTGCCATTTCAGCAAGGTTCGCACCTTTGCCACCGAGGATCGCCTTCATGTTGGTATTACCCTCGGTAACGTTGTTACCCTGTGCATCTTTACCAAAAGCGTAGACGCGTTTTACTTGGTCAGTCACCATTATCTCCTTAAACGAATACTGAACCCTCTCCCCCGCAATCAAAACTGCGGATGATAGTTCTCATAATACCGCAAAATCTCCTGCGCGGTTTCTTCAATTGCGCGATTGTCGGTGCGGATGATGATGCATCCAAGCTTGCGCATGAGGTCACGCGCGGTCTCGAGTTCAGAATAGACCGATTCGAGCTCTGAATAGGACGCAGCGACGTAGGCGTCCTTGCCTGCGGCCTTCGACATACGTCGGCTTCGAACTTGTGCGAGCAGCTCAGGAGAGATCATCAGGCCGAACAGACGTGAAGGGTCCACGTCGAAAAGCTCTTTGGGTGGTTCGGTCACGCCATCGAGCGGGACGTTGGCAACCTTATAACCGAGCTGCGAAAGATAGATCGAAAGCGGTGTCTTGCCAGAACGAGAAACACCCACCAGCACGATATCGGCCTTGGTGAGGTCTTGGGGGTTGCGCCCGTCATCGTGATTGATGGTGAAATCGATAGCAGCAACACGCTTGAAGTACTGGTCGTTGACCGAATAGAGCGCACCGGGATGCGGCACGGGCTTGCGGTTAGTTGCCTTTGAGAGCGCCTGATGGGCTTGCGCAAGCGCATCGACTGCGATCACCTCAGGGTTTTCAGGATCTTCGCCCGCCTCTTCAACGAAGCGATGCATGGCGTTTCGCAGCTCTTCATCAACAAGGGTATAGAAGATGATGAACGTTCCAGGGACCTGAGTCTGACGATGATGCGCTAGATGACGCGTGAGCTCTTCGGTGAGCTCCTGGGGTGTTTTCATGCTGGGGAGCGTTTCGATGTAGGGGTTCACCTCGCCGAAGCTTGCACTGGCAGCACGGGCGATGGCTTTGCCCGTGATACCCGTGGAGTCGGAGACCACATGGATGGTAGGGAGCTTCGTGGGGCGGCTGCCCTGAACGATCCACTTCTGCATGAGGCGTTCCCTTCTCTAGGTGTGGACAAAATGGGGGCGGGTACCTTTTTGTCCACGTTCTAACGGGAGGACAAAGAGCCTTGAGGGACCTTCGATCTTCCTCTGGTCGAATGGACAAAAAGGTACCCGCCCCCATTTTGTCCACTCTAGGCGGAACCTTCTTATTTTGCCAAGTGTGAGAAGTCCGCTACTGAAGCGAAGACATCAACGAAGCGGTTGAGCAGCGCAAGACGATTCGCGCGCTTGGTGGGGTCTTCGTCCATGACCATGACCGCTTCGAAGAAACCATCGATCGGTTCGCGCAGAGCTGCAAGACCATGAAGCGCTTCTTCGTAGCTTTCCTGAGCCAAGGCTTCATTGACCGCCGCATCAGCCGCCACGATCGCATCACGCAGTTCGGTCTCGACCGCTTCGAGGATCGCTTCATTCAGATCGGTTCCCACTGCTTCATCGCGCAGGTTATACGCACGGGCGAATGCGGTAGAAAGATCTTGGAGCGCTTCGGTATTCGTGGAACGGAACTGTTCGAGCACGGCGACACGCTTAGCGAACTCTGCAGGTTCTTTCACGCCGCCTGCAAGTACCGCTTCGATCACGTCTTGGGAATGACCAGCATCTTGAGCCATGACGCGCGCACGCGTGATGAAGAATTCCTCGATCTCTTGTTGGACTGCGGCTTTGTCAAATTCGATGTTCGTGAAGTTATCGAGCGCCACCGAGATCGCGTCAGAGAGCGAAACGGGCAGGCCAGCGTTGAGCATGTTGACGATGCCGATAGCGCTGCGGCGAATAGCGAAGGGGTCGGACGAGCCGCTAGGGCCTTGACCGATAGCGAACAGACCGCAGATAGTATCGAGCTTGTCAGCAAAAGCGACCAACTGACCAACCACTGTTTCAGGCAGCGCATCGCCTGCGAACTTCGGCTGATAGTGCTGAGCGATAGCCTGCGCTACCTGAGGGGTCTCCCCCGCCGCTTCAGCATAGTAAGAGCCCATGATACCCTGAACGGAAGTGAATTCCACTACTGCACCCGTGACCAGGTCCGCTTTCGCTAGATACGCTGCACGCTTCGCGTCACGCGCATCTTCGGCAGACAGTTCAGCAACCGCAGCCAAGTGATCGACGATATTCTCGATGCGTTGGGTCTTGTCGAGCACCGTGCCCAGCTTTTCCTGGAAGACCACATCAGCAAGCGCGGGTACATATGCCTCGAGGGGCTGCTTCAAGTCCTCATCGTAGAAGAACTTCGCATCGTAGAGGCGAGCGCGCACCACGCGCTCATTGCCGTCCACGATGGTTTCGGTATAGGCAGGATCGCCATTGGAAACGACGATGAACTTGTTGGTGAGCTTCCCACTGGTGTCATAGAGGGGGAAATAGCGCTGATGCATGAGCATGGCATCAACGATGATCTCTTCAGGTACGGCAAGGAATTCCTCGTCGAAGGTGCCCACCATCGCAGTCGGGAATTCAGCCAAGTTGATGACCTCGACCAACGTCTTCGGGGGCAATTCTGCCTTCAAGCCTGTTTTGACCTCGATAGCAGCTACTTGATCACGGATGATCGCTTCACGTTCTGCATGCAACGGCACGACCTTCGCCGCGCGCACTACATCGAGCAGCGCATCAGCGTTTGCAACCTCGAATGGGCCAGGTGCCAGGAAGCGATGTCCATGGGACTGAGCGCCTGCCTGCAAGCCTGCGAATTCGAAGTCGATCACTTCATCACCGAAGAGGGCGACGAGCCAACGAACAGGACGAGAGAAGTATTCATGGCGCGAACCCCAGCGCTGTGATTTCGGCCATGCGATGCATTTGATGATGGATTCGAGCACGCCAGGAAGCAGCGTCGCCACCTGAACCTCGGGCACTTCGCGTTTGGCAAACACGTATTCCGTGCCGTCCTGCTCTTCGCGATAGAGATCGTCCACGGTAAGGCCCTTGCCGCGAGCGAAGCCTTCAGCGGCCTTCGTAGGTGCGCCGCTCTCATCGAAGGCGATCTTGACCGCAGGACCCTTGAAAACTTCGGTCTCTGCTTCGGTCTTATCGGCCACCTTGGACACCAGCACGATCAAGCGACGCGGCGAGTCGAACACCTGCACTTCACCATGAGGGATGCGGGCCTCATCCAAAATACCCGGAACCTTCTTCTCAAGCTGCTTGACAGCATCGACCAGGTCGAACGCAGGGATCTCTTCAACACCGATCTCAAAAGCGAGCGTACGTGTTTGCGTCATGGTCTATTCACCTTCCCCTGCGTCGGGCGTGATGCCGACCACGTGTTCCAAATAGGATGCGCAACATGCTTTCGCAATGGTGCGAACGCGCAGGATGTAGCCCATGCGCTCGGTCGCACTGATGACGCCGCGTGCATCGAGCAAGTTGAAAGCATGCGAACATTTCAAGACATAATCGTATGCAGGAAGCGGCAAGCCAGCCTCCAAGGTGCGGATGCACTCTGCTTCGTAGCGATCGAATTCACCAAAGAGCAGATCGGTATCCGCTACTTCGAAGTTGTAGGCAGAGAATTCACGCTCGTTCTCTAGGAAAACATCTCCATACGTGAAGACCGTTCCGTCAGCACTTCGAGCCCACACCAGGTCGTAGACCGAGTCAACGCCTTGGATATACATAGCCAAACGCTCTAGGCCATAGGTGATCTCAGCAGGAACGGGGTCGCATTCGAAGCCGCCGACCTGCTGGAAATAGGTGAACTGCGTAACTTCCATGCCGTTGAGCCAAACTTCCCAACCAAGGCCCCATGCACCAAGCGTCGGGCTTTCCCAGTCGTCTTCGACGAAACGGATATCGTGCTTTTCCACGTCGATACCGATGGTGCGCAGTGAGTTCAGATACAGATCCTGCACATTATCGGGTGAAGGCTTCAGGATGACCTGGAATTGGTAGTAATGCTGCATGCGGTTCGGGTTTTCGCCATAGCGCCCGTCTGTGGGACGACGGCACGGTTGCACATACGCTGCACGCCAGGTGTCGGGACCAAGACTGCGCAAGGTGGTTGCAGTATGGAAGGTGCCTGCACCCACTTCGTTATCGTAAGGCTGCAGGATGACGCAGCCCTGATCGGCCCAATACTGTTGGAGCCTTAAGATCATCTCTTGGAAACTGAGCGCATCGGGGCGCGCATTCGTGCTGACGTTCGTGGTCATGCGTCTCCTTATCTCATGCATGGACAAGGGCTCTACCCCAGCCCGTCCACTTCTTAGTAGTTAGCTGGGCTAGAGCAGCGCGATGCTGTCAAGCGGCCAGTAGATGGCGAAAGCCTTGCCGAAGACCGAGCTCTCTTCGATAGGGCCGAAGTAGCGCGAATCCGATGAATTGGTGCGGTTGTCGCCCATCACCCATACGGTACCTTGTGGAACCTTGTAGGGATATTCGATATTCACGTTCGCAACGGTGCTGAGCGGATAGGTAGGCAAGCCATCCGTGTAGGGTTCATCAAGCTCGACCCCATCGACGTAGACCTTGCCATCACGCAGGTCGATGGTCTGGCCCTCAAGCGCGATGATGCGCTTGATCAAGGTTCGTGAAGGGACCAAGGGATCGGAGAATACCACGATGTCGCCCTGGACGGGCTCTGAGAATTGGTACGAGACCTTTTCGGCGAAGACCATATCGCCGGTCATGATGGTCTCTTCCATGGAAGCGGAAGGAATCTGGAAGGGTTCGACCACGAACGTACGGAGGACCCAAGCGCCCGCGACGACGATGGCCAGCATCACCAAAAAACTTATGAAACGCCTGAATACGCTGGGCTTGTGCTCGTCTGCATGGAGGCCAGAATCCACGGTCTTCCTTCCTTGGTTCATGTGTTAGCGGGTCGCGCAACACGAGCGGTCCAGACAACCGAATACGGTGCGCAAGCGATGATGCTTCTATATTAAACAAAGTTTGGCGCGGGCGAAACAGGCAAATGCGAAGTGTACGCAGATGGTTACGATCGACTGCTCAAAAACAAGCGATCAGCCTCCGAAAGGTCGGCAGCTTCGAGTAGATCAGGGCGCAAAGCGCGGGTGCGCAGAAGGCTCTGTTCGTGACGCCATGCTTCGATGTTCTTATGATGACCCGAAAGGAGCACTTCGGGCACGTCCATGCCACGATACGATGCAGGGCGGGTGTACTGGGGGTATTCGAGCAGCCCATCATAGAAGCTCTCGTCCACCGAGCTGCCCTCATCGCCGAGCACGCCATCGAGCCGGCGCACCACCGCATCGATGACCACCATGGATGCCAGTTCACCACTGGTCAGGACATAATCACCCAGCGAGATGGTCTTATCTGCAAGGGTATAAGCGCGCTCATCGATACCTTCGTAGTGGCCACAGATGAAGAAGAGGTGATCCTTCTGAGCCAATTCGAGCGTGAGCGCTTCACTGAAACGCTCCCCTGTTGGTGAAAGAAAGATAGTGTAGGGCTTTTCAGGGGCAGCGGCGAACAGTTCGTCGGTCGCTTCGAAGATGGGTTCGCATTTCATGACCAGGCCCTGACCGCCGCCGTATGGTTCATCGTCGGTAGTGCGATGCTTGTCGTGTGTCCAATCACGCAGGTCATGAGCACGAAACTCAAGGATGCCCTTTTCTTGGGCGCGCTTCATGATCGATTCGTTCATGACCGAGTCGTAACACTGAGGGAAGACTGAGAGCGTTTCGATGAGCATGGCGTTCACTTTCAGGTCGCGGATGGGGATAACAAGGATGCGTGCTCCTGCAGGTGGGGCTAAAGGTCGAGCAAGCCTTCAGGAAGGTCGACCGTGATAAGGTTCTCATCTGGGTCGATATCGATGATGAAGGCATCGACCAGTGGGATGCGGGCTACTCTGGAATCTGATCCAGATTCGCTTGAAGGTTTGCCTGCGGGATCGTTCGCGGGTTGGCTCATAGGCTGATGCGAGGTTCGGTGCGATCGTTCATCGTCTGGTTCGCTTTCCGCTGTATCAAGTTCGACCACTAACAAGGCATGTGCAGGATTCTCCTCCAAGGCGATCACTTTGCCGACCACCTCTCCCCTGATCTGCTGCACTGCGAATCCTACCAGGTCAGCAGCACCTTCGAGTGCTTCTTCGTCTACGTCAGCACGACGTACCAAGCAGCTATGATCCTGAAGCTTTTCAGCAAGATCGATCGAATCGATGGTGTCGAAGTGGACCAGGTAAGCGCCCCCTCCTTGTGGCACTGCCGAAACAACGCGACCCATGCGAGGCACCTTCAGCACAGGCGGGACGAAGACCACCTCCAAGCCTTCTTCCAATAAAAAAGGAAGACCCTCGCGTGCGTAGGCGAGAAGTCCTCCTTTGAGGTTCTTGGCTTTGCCGATGGTGGCTACATTAGCCCAAGCGCTCATTAGTCGATGAGCTCGACTTCGATGTTCATTCCATGGCGGGAACCCGCAGCGCGACACAGCGTGCGGATGGATTTGATCACGCGACCCTGGCGACCGATGACACGACCCACGTCTTCAGGATTGACCTGGACCTCGATGAGGGTAGAGCCGTCTTCGGTCTCCGTAGTGGTGGTTACCACTTCATCAGGAAACTCGACCAGTGGTGTGACCAATTCTTCAACAAGACCAGCGATGTTGGTATTGGAATCAGACATGTTTAGCCGTTCTGACGCTGATCTTTGATAAGACGCTCGACAGTCTCAGTGGGCTTTGCACCCTGAGCGATCCACTGATCGATCTTCTCAAGATCCATGGTGACCTGCTTAGGATCGGTGAGTGGGTTGTAGGTGCCAACCTGCTCGATATAACGACCATCGCGACGTGCGCGAGAATCTGCAACGACGATACGGTAGTAAGGTGCCTTGTGTGCGCCATGACGTGCGAGACGAATTTTTACTGCCATGAAGGTGAACTCCTTTTTACATTTTATACTCAACTCAGTTGCCTGAGAAAACAGCAATTACCAATAATAGGGTGAAGCGTGCGCTTTTGCAAGCAGCGAAAAACCCGAACGGCTGGCAAAGAGAAACCACTGGGGTTGCTTGCTTTTGCGCGATCGTCTGTTCGGACGCCTGAACCTGTCCCCAAAGTGTCCGGGACAGATTTGAACCCGTCCCCGTTATTGGTCGATCATCTCTTGAAGGCGCTTGAGGTCTCCCATGCCGAGCCCGCCCATACCAGGGATGCCGCCGCGACGCTTGCGCTTCTTCTTGCCCTTCTTGCCCTTGCGCGAGACCGCATCGAGCTCTTGTTGGGCCATGACCTGCTTCATCATCTTGCGCGTATCGTTGTAGCGCTTCATCATCTGATTGACCTGCGTGACCGAAACACCAGCACCAGCCGCGACACGTGCGCGGCGTGAACCGTTGAGCACCTGCGGGCGCTCGCGCTCTTCTTTGGTCATGGAATTGATGATCACTTCCATATCGTCAAGCGCATTCTCATTCACGGTGCCCTCTTTCAGGGCCTTGTCGCCACCAGGGAGCGCCGCCACCAGCTTCTGCACACCGCCGATCTTGCGCACCTGCTTGTTGATGGTAAGGAAGTCGTTCAAGTTCAAGTCTGCGCGCAGCATGCGCTCGGTCTCTTCAGCCTCGAGCTCTTCGGCGTGGATCTGGGAAGCCGCCTCGATAAGGCTGACCACGTCACCCATGCCAAGGATGCGCTTAGCCATGCGGTCGGGATGGAATTCTTCGAGCGAGTCAGGTTTTTCGCCCATGGAGATGAACTTGATGGGCTTGCCAGTGACCTGCTTGATGGAAAGCGCACCACCACCACGAGCATCGCCGTCCATCTTGGACATGATGACACCATCGAAATCGACCTGTTCAGCAAAGGCCGATGCCACATTCACCACATCCTGACCGGTCATCGCATCGACGACCATCAAGATCTCATCGGGGTTCACCGCATCGCGAATGTTCTTGGCTTCATCCATCATCTCTTCGTCGACATGCAAACGACCCGCCGTGTCGATGATGACCACATCGCGCAAAGAATCGACCGCATCGCGAACGCCTTCTTTCGCGATCTTCACAGGATCCTTGCCTTCGCCGCGATAAACACGCACGCCGATCTCTTCACCAAGCGTTTGGAGCTGATCAGCCGCAGCGGGACGATACACGTCGCAGGCAACAAGGAGCGGATTGTGATTCTGCTTCTTCAGCAAGTAAGCGAGCTTCGCAGCAGCAGTGGTCTTACCAGAGCCCTGCAAGCCAACCAGCATGATGACGTTAGGGATGCGCGAAGAGAGCTTGAGCTCGGAGTCTTCCCCGCCCAGCAGCACGGTCAGTTCTTCGAGCACCACCTTGACAACATTTTGGCCAGGTGTGAGCGAATCGAGGATCTCTGCATCAAGACAGCGTTCCTTGGTGGTCTTGATGAATTGCTTGACCACTTTGAAGTTGACGTCCGCTTCGAGCAGAGCCATGCGGATCTCACGCATAGCGGAATTGATATCTTCTTCGGTAAGGCGACCTTTCGAGCGCAGGCCCGAGAAGATGGATTGTAGTTTATCTGAAAGACTATCCAGCATCGCGTAATTCTCCGATCAGTGCGTTTGCGAAATCGAGGGCATCGAAATCTTGCAGGTCATCCACGCTCTCTCCTACTCCGATCTTATAGAGCGGCAGTTCCAATTCATGGGCGATAGCGACCGAGATGCCACCTTTAGCAGTGCCATCGAGCTTGGTAACGATGATGCCGTCCAAGTCGAGTGCCTTGTTGAATTCGCGTGCCTGCTGTAGGCCGTTCTGGCCTGTGGTGGCATCGATGACGAGCAGCGTATAGACTGGCAATTCCGAGCGCTTGCGCACTACATCAACGACCTTCTTCAGCTCGCGCATAAGATCATCAGAAGTATGCAGACGGCCCGCTGTATCGATCAGGACCAGATCGGAGCCATTCTTTTCAGCACGCTCGAGCGTCTCATAGCAGACGCTGGCTGGATCGGCACCGCGCTCGCGGCTCACGATCTCGACATCGGCGCGATCCGCCCACACTTCCAGCTGTTCGATAGCAGCCGCACGAAACGTATCAGCACTGCCCAAGAGCACCTTTCGCCCCTTGCTGTGAGCTTCAGCAGCGAGCTTGCCCACCGTGGTGGTCTTGCCAGAGCCATTAACGCCCACGAACAACACCACTGCTTCATCATCGAAGATCGAACCATCCACCTCGATGAACTGGTCTGCGATCTTCTCTGCCAAAAGATCGAGCACCGCATACGCATCAGGAAGCGCCTTGCGCGTAGCTTCATCGCGCAGCTCTTCAACGATGGCATCGGCCGCGGGTGCTCCGAAGTCGCTCAGGATGAGCGTCTCTTCGAGCTCATCCCAAAATTCCTCGTCAACATCCGGCCCGCGGTCGAGCAGGACATTCATCGACTCCTTGAACTTGTCGCGGGAGCGATTGAGGCCATCTGAGATCTTGGAAAAGAAACCCATTATTCGTCCTCCTTGGAGCGCGCTTGATCGATGCGCTGGCTCAAGACCTTCGTAACGCCGTCAGCCTGCATGGACACACCATAGAGGATGTCGGCTGATTCCATGGTACGGCGTTGATGCGTGATCATGATGAATTGTGCGTCGTTGCGCACGGTAGCAAGATAATTCATAAGGCGGCGCAGATTCGAGTCGTCGAGCGCAGCCTCGATCTCGTCGAGGATATAGAACGGAGTCTGACGGATGCGATAGACCGCGAAGAGCAGCGCCATTGCCGTCATCGATTTCTCGCCACCTGAGAGCAGCGACATCTTCTTGACCGTCTTGCCTACTGGCTGCGCGTTCACATCCACGCCCGTGTTCTCAAGATCATCAGGATCGACGAGCGAGAGATGCGCCTGACCACCCGGGAATAAGGTAGCGAAGATCTCTGAGAAATTGGCGTTCACCTGTTCGAAGGTCTTCACGAAGTCGTCCTTCATGCGTTCATCGATCAACGAGACGATGCGGCTGAGTGCGCCGCGGGCGGTGCGCATATCTTGCAGCTGCGAGAGCAGATAATTATAGCGCTCGTTGACCTGTTCGAACTCGATCGCAGCATCAGGGTTCACCGTACCCAAGTTCTTGATGCGACGGGCTAGACGTTCGGCCTCTTGCTCGCAGGTTGCGCGATCTTCGATCTTGGGAAGCGCCAAGGCTGTTTCGAGCGGCGTATCGCATTCTTCGATGATGGCTTGGATAGCAGCATCGACCATGATCTCCAAGCGGCTCTTCTCCACGCGGATCTCGCTCGAAGCCGCATTGTACCCATCGACCGCTTGGCGCAGCTCGCGCACACGCTGAGTTGCTGCCGAGATCTGCTGATGCAGCTCTTGGGACGATTCCTGGGTCTTGCGCGTCTTCAGCTCAAGATCGGTGACACGATGCTGGATGGATTCATGGAGTAGCTCCAAGGTCTTCACCAGTGGTTCGACACGCGCCGATGCCCCTTTGAGCGTATTGAAACGCGCCTCTGAAGTGCGCGAACGCACCTCTAGGTTGTGAATCTCTTGCTTACGCGATGCGACCATGCGTTCGTTATAAGCATACGCTTCCTGAAGCCTTGCTTTCTCCAAACGCGCATCGGAGAGCTCTTCACCAAGCGTGATGACTTGATTCTGCACAGGACCAAGACGCTTGCGCATCTCATCGACCTGCTTCTTGTTATCCTGGAGCTGAACTTGCACTTCAGCGAGCTCTTCCTTGAGCTTATCCGAATCGGGTTGAGCCTGATCGAGGTAGGTATGATATCGCTGCTGTTCTGCGATGAGCTTCTCGTGGCTCTCGCGCAGCATCGCAAGCGTTGAGCGTTCACTCTCAAGGTCCTTCGAAGTGGACTCGCGCTGACCACGGACGGTCGCGGTCTTTTCAGAAGACTGCAATGAAGTGACCTGGAGTTCTTTCAGGGAATTCTCCAGCGCATCATAGGATTCGCGAATAGAGGCAAGCTGATCGGTGAGCTTGGATTCCTGCTTGCGAAGGTCGGTAAGATTGCGGCGACGCATGAGCGCACTGTTGGCGCGATCTTCTTCGGACTTGCGGAAGAAGCGCGCACGACCGTTCGTATCCACGATACAGCCATCACGACTGACCAACGTGATACCCTTTGGGGCGCGATTCCATACTTCGAACAGTTCGTTGCTGGAGTCGTATAGATACACACGTCCGAGCAGGGTTTCGAAACCCTGGCGATAAGTGGGCGAGAATTCGATCTGGTCGAGCAAGCGATGGGCGTGCTCTTCCCTATCGAAGGCTTCATCGGTGGGGATGTTGATCATGGCCTTTTCGGGCAACAGGACCACATCACCTGTTTCGCCACTGGCATCCAGCTGTGCGAAGAAGTGCTTCACGCTCTCCATGTCCTCAACGAACAAGCCATGCATGTTCGACCCGAGCAGCTCTTCAACCACCATATCCAGATCTCCCGGAACGGTGATCTCGTGAGTGAGCGCACGCCACGAACCAAGGTCACGTTCGTCATCCATGAGCCAAGAGAGCACAGGATTCGACGCCTCGTTCGCACGCTCTAGTTCTTCAAGGGCCTTACGCTGAGCGCTCACCTGCGTGAGCGTTTCACGAACCTCATCCATTTCCTCACGCGTGGTCTCTCGGTTGCGCAGCGCCGTGTTCAGTGCCTCGCGAGCTTCTTGCTCTGCCTGCTCAGCTTCAAGCAGCGCACCATCAAGATTATCGACTTGCAGCTGCAAGTTCGTGCACTTCTGCTCGAGCGCGGTCAGGCGACTCTGCGAGTCGGCCACCTGCGCATCGGCCACCTGAGAATTCACCTGAGCATCGTGAAGCTCTTCCTTCAAGGAATCGAGCGTACCCTGGATGGTCTCAGTACGATACGTGAGCGAGCGCTGCTCGGCCAAGACCGTATCGAGCTGCTT
This sequence comes from Anaerotardibacter muris, assembly GCF_943192915.1. Lineage (GTDB taxonomy): Bacteria > Actinomycetota > Coriobacteriia > Coriobacteriales > Eggerthellaceae > Anaerotardibacter > Anaerotardibacter muris. Next base: position 10,941 of record NZ_CALPCD010000003.1, on the reverse strand, counting down.
GCTCATGTCGTTGCGTTCGCTAACCTGGCGGTTGTAATTCTCTTCCACGTTCTGAAGACGCGAAACAGCAGCCTTGTAGTTCTTCTCTACTTCTTCGAACTGTTCGGTGAGCTCGACCAGTCCTTGGCGGGCACGACCAGCTTGGATCTTCTCATTCTCGAAGGAGCGCACGCCGCGGTCAAGCTCCTGCTCATAGGCCTTACGTCGTTCGCGCAACACCAAGCACTGGGAGTTGATGTCCTCAGAGACCTTGCGAGCACGTTGATAGTCCTGACCAAGTGCTGATTCGCTCTCGCCGCGAACACGCAACTGGTTCTGCAGTTCATCATGCTGCTTCTCAGCTTCGGTGAGCGTAGCCAGTGCCGCATTCGCCTGTTTCTGACTTTCGGTCTCGCGTTCGAGGATGTTGTTCCATCTACCCTGGAGCGTGCGCAAGTCATCGACAGCAAGGTCCAGACGGTATTTCTGATATTCTTCGTTGAGCTGCTTGTACGTGATCGCCTTCTTCGCCTTGCGTTCGAGCGGCTTCAGTTGACGCTCGACTTCAGCAGTGATGTCGTTCACGCGTGCCAGATGAGCATCCATCTGGGCAAGCTTGCGCTCGCTCTTCTTGCGACGTTCCTTGTGCTTCAGAATGCCTGCAGCTTCCTCGATCAATTCACGACGATCTTCGGGGCGTGAAGACAGGATTGAATCGAGGTTACCCTGAGAGATGATAGAATTCGTGCCAGAACCCAGACCGCTATCATGCAGGATATCGAGCACGTCCATACGGCGCACCAACGCGCCATTGATGAGGTATTCGCTCTCACCGTTGCGATACATGCGGCGGCCAATGGAAACTTCAGAGAAATCAACAGGGAGCGTGCCATCGGAATTGTCCAACACCAGCTCAACTTCTGCCACGCCCACGGGCTTTCGCGCCGAAGAGCCCGAGAAGATGACATCTTCCATGGACTGACCGCGCAAGCTCTTCGCATTGCGCTCGCCCAGCACCCACAAGACCGCGTCAGAGATATTCGATTTGCCCGACCCGTTCGGACCGACGATAGCAGCAAGTCCTGGTTCGAAGCGCATGACCGTACGGTCAGCAAAGGACTTGAATCCTTTCAAATTCAACGACTTAAGATACACTCAAAGCCCCTTATTGCTTTTTCTTTCGCGCGTTTTCAGCCCTACGACGAGCCTTCTCTTCCGCTTTGGCAGCCTTCACTGCTGCCTTAGCATCGGCCTGACGCTTCTTGTCCTTCGAATCCTTCGCATCGAAGAACGACGTGAGCGCTTTCAGAGCCGATTCGGCGGCATTGCTCTCTGATTCCTTCTTGGTTCGACCCACGCCCTTTGCAAGCGAATTCACCCCTACGAACACCTGCGTGATGAAGGTGCGATTATGGGGCGGGCCCTGGGTCTCGACCAAGCGATACGTTGGCGTGATGCCGTCTTCTTGCAGTTTTTCCTGCAGCACGCTCTTGGGGTTCTCCGGTTCGCGTGCCATGTCGATATTCATCTTCACAACGAGCGTGCGATCGACGAAATCGCATGCTGCCTGCCAACCACCATCAAGATAGAGTGCCGCAACGATGGATTCATAGACGTTCTCAAGCGCTGAGTGGAGCCCTCGTTTGCCCGTACCGGTCTCAGAAGAACCGAAGATGATGAAATCAGCGAAACCAAGTTCGTCAGCGGTCTTGGACAGGGATGCACCCGAAACGAGCGCCACCTTGATACGCGTGAGACCACCTTCGTCAACGTTTTGGAACGCATGAAAAGCACGGTCAGCCACGATAGCTCCAAGGATGCTATCGCCTAAAAATTCAAGGCGCTCATACGAATCTGAGAGCGAGCGACCTTCAGCTGCTGAAGGATGCGTGAGCGCTGCCAGCAAGAGCGTGGGGTCCTTGAATTCATAGCCGAGCGACTGCTCGACACGAGTCAAGAGCTCCCTATGTTCCTCAACATTGCTCAAGCGCATTCCTTATTCATGCTCATGTGGACAAACAGATTAAGTTTACCCGAGCTGCTCGTCTTTTTTAACAGTGCGGGCAATTATTCCTGAAACATCCAAACGAACCGTCTTTGCGGTCATGGCGATACCGTTCTTGATAGCGGTCGAGCTTGAAGAGCCATGGCCGATGAGACATGCGCCATCCACACCGAGCAGCGGTGCACCACCGTACGTGTCGGGGTCGATCGATTCCTTCAGGTTGGCCAGACCACTCTTGAGGCAAAGTGCAGCAAGCTTGGTCTTCAGATCCTTCATCATGATCTTCTTGAGTTCAGCGAGCAGCGTCCTCGAAGTGCCTTCGATGGTCTTCAGGCAAACATTTCCCGTGAAGCCGTCGGTAACGAACACATCTGCCCCAGCAGGAAGGATGTCGCACCCTTCCTTGTTACCGATGAAGTTCGGCACGGATTCTTTGAGCAGTGCGAAGCTTTCCTGCGAGAATTGCGAGCCCTTGGTGTCTTCGCTGCCGATATTGAGCAGCGCTACCGAAGGATCATCGATACCGATGACCTGTTCAGCATAGACCGATGCCATTTGAGCAAACTGCACCAGATAGGCCGGCTTGCAATCAGCGTTGGCGCCCACATCGCACATGACCACTGGTTTAGCAGGAGACGGGATGATGGTTGCGATAGCAGGGCGCATGACGCCCTTGATGCGGCCCATGACCAATGTAGCAGCAGTAAGGCAGGCGCCAGTGGAGCCAGCCGAGAAAAAGCCTTGGGCAGTGCCTTCCTTCACGAGGCGACAACCCACCACGATGCTAGAATCCTTCTTCTTGCGAACGGCCTGGGCTGGATGTTCATCCATTGCGATCTCTTCAGTGCACACCTGCGCGATACAACGGTCGTGATCCTTGGCGAAGGGCACCACAGAATCTTCAGGGCCGCAAACGATCACCTGAAGGTTCGGGTCTTCAGCTAGTGCCTGGGCTACGCCTTCGAGCACCACAGGCGCGCCGAAGTCTCCACCGATAGCATCTACGGCAATGGTTATCATTTCACTCACGATCTCACCTCGTTACTTGGTCTTATCACCATTCTAAAAGAAAACCTGAACGGAGCGAGAACAGGTCCGTAGACAAAAAAATCCCTCGGTCAAAGACCGAGGGATCCATAAAGCCAGAAATGCGTTGTTTACGCAGTTTGGATAACTTCGCGATCGCGATAGTGACCACAGTTAGGGCATACGCGATGAGGCAGCTTCACTTCGCCGCACTGAGGGCACAGCGAGCGAGAAGGTGCTGCGATCTTATCATTTTCGCTACGGCGTGCATGGGTGCGAGCACGGCCAGTCTTACGCTTAGGTACTGCCATCGAAATCTCCTTCTACAAAAAAACAGGTGAAACCTGAAACTTACGTTTGACGCGAAAAAATACTCTAACAAACCTCGTTTGTAAATTCAATCACATATTCGCACGCGGCTTACGAGCGGCTTTAGCGGTTGAAAGGGGTGCAGAAGCGAAGCTAGAAGAGGGTGAGGGTCGTAGATTCATTCTGAACACTAACTTCAGATACAGAAAGCAACCCTTGAGGTTGCTTTCGTGTACGAATGCATGAGGCAGTGCAGCGCATGAGCCGAAGGCGAACAGCGGAACGGATGAATCCGAGACCCTTACCCTCCTCTAGCTTCACCGCTTGCTCAGAAGATCATCAGGCTAATCGAATTTGAGATCCTTTAGAACAGCAAAGGGGTTGGTAGAGTCATCGGCCTCTTCGACCGCACAGTCACAGGTTTCGTGGTTAAGATTCTTGCCGCATTGCGGACACAGACCCTTGCAATCGTCGCTGCAAAGCGTGATATAGGGAAAAGCCAAAGCAAGGCTTGCTTGACAGAGTTCGGTCAGATCGATCTTCTTGCCTTCAACGAGCTGATCGTATTCGATCTCTTCATCTTCGGTGATGGGCTCATCCTTGCCCGGGATGAGGTAATAAGCTTCCACTTCGGCATCCATGTCGAGCGTAACAGGGTCAAGGCAGCGTGCGCAGGAAGTTTCCGCTGCAGCAGAGACCGTGCCTGTTACGAGAAGCGCGCCACCCGTGTTCGTGATGAAAAGATCGTAACGGACGGGTCTTGCGAAGTGATAGACATCAGGGGTCATCGTGATGTCTGGAAGAGGAATCTCGCCCCTAAAATCACCAACTGCCGAGGTCTCGAAGAGAGACTCCGGCAGCGAAAGGTATTGATGTTCCATTTATCGTCCTGCGTTCAGGGAGTTCGCATTCAAGCGATCGCGACAACGGCGAACGCTGTTGAGTGCGGTGTCGAGGCTTTGCTCGACATGAGAGAAGACCTCGTCAGCGAAGTCTTCAGCGCCAGCGCGAGTCTCGCGCTCGAGTTCACGGGCTTCAGCCATGATGGTGTCTGCCTGCTGCTGGGAGATACGAACGATCTCTTGCTCGCTTGCGATGGTGATAGCCTGGCTGCGGGCATCTTCGATAAGGCGAGAGGCCTGAGCTTCAGCTTCATCGAGCAGCGCCTGACGCTCGCGGATGATCTGACGAGCCTGAGCAAATTCACTTGGAAAAGTGTCACGGATCTCATCGAGGATCTCGAACGCAGCCTGAACGTCGACTTGACGCATGGTGTTCTTGCCAAAGACTGGTTTGGAATCTTCGATGAGCACGGAAAGCTCTTCGATAAGGTTCATTACTCCGATTTCGTCCATAAATATCCTTCCAAACGTGCGCGGGCACACGAAATAATCGTTCTTATATTAGTGCATAAGGTTAACTTACACAATAAAAAATGCGGCAATATCCCGCTCGTCCGAGCTAATGACTCGGCAAAAGCTCCCGCGCAGAGGCGGATGAGCAGCAGCCCTTGTAAGCTTTGCGCTCACGTCAACACCCAAGTTAACGGCTCGGGTCTGCTCGAGTCTGCCCGAGCCTAATACATGTGGCTGAAGTATTCCTTCAAGGCTGCTTCGACACATTCAGGAACGAAGCGCTTCACATCTCCGCCCATAGATGCCATCTCACGCACGATAGAGCTTGAGAGATACATATATTTCGGAGGCGACATGATGAAGAAGGTTTCAAGGTCTTTGGAAAGTTCGTAATTGAGCGCGGTGAGCTGGAATTCATATTCGAAGTCAGTGATAGCGCGCAAACCCTTGACCACGATGTGGGCTTCTTGTTGACGCACGAAATCGACGAGCAGACAGTTGAAGCCTTCCACGCGCACGTTCGGATAGTCCTTGAGCGCTTCCGTCGCGAGAGCTACACGCGTTTCCTGCTCGAAGATAGGACCCTTCTTCTGGGATGCCGCAACCGCAACAACGACTTCGTCGAAGACCTGAGCGGCACGAGCGATAACATCAACATGACCGTTGGTGATAGGATCAAATGTTCCGGGCACTACTGCACGCTTCATTCAATCACCTTTCCTTAAGAGGACATATGAGGTGTCGCCGAAGTCTTTGACGGACACCGCAGCCCATTTTAACCTATGGGCTTGTTCCAGACACGCAGGTTTGTTCTTTTTGGCGAGTTCGTAACAGATGAGCGCATCAGCGTTCAGCGCTGATGCAGATGCAAGGGACTCCACATATTCGAGCACGCAAGCTGGTTCGATAGCATAGGGCGGATCGAGGAATACCAGATCGAAGCTCATAGCATGAAAGCGCCCAGCCGACCTCAAGGCGTCACCCAACTCGATCACATATGAATCCTGAGGAGCATTCACCTTCTTCAGATTCTCGCTCACCACCTGAGCAGCTTGCCGCGACTTCTCGAAGAAGACCACATGGTCTGCGCCACGCGAGAGCGCTTCGATCCCGAGCGCGCCTGAGCCTGCAAACGCATCCAACACGTTCAGCCCCTCAAAAGAACCGAGCATGCTGGTGAGGCTACTGAACAGCGATTCTTTCACGCGCATAGTGGTGGGGCGCGTGGCTTCGCCTTTCAGGGTCTTTAGATTATGGCCTTTGTATCGACCAGCTACAACACGCATTGCTTCGGCTCTCCTTCCCTCTTCTTCCAGGATGCATCATTGGGCCTTCGTTAGCATTAGCTTAGCTTGACTTAGCTTAATGCGGCTTGACTTTGCTCGGCTCGGCTTGACTTGATCCGACTTGACCCGCCTTGCCACGGCCTTGGCCCTCCTTGCTACGGCCCTGGCCCTCCTTGCCATAGGCTTGATCAGTCTTGCTCTACCATGAGCAACTCTCGATCAAGGATCGCTCGTTCGGTCTGCGTGAGCGATCCATTCAGGACGATGTCGCGCGCATCGTTGTAAGCTGCTTCGATCACTGCGCTGTCGCGGATCACGTTCACCAGGCGAAGCGGAGAGCGCCCGTGCTGACGCGCACCGAATACGTCGCCCTCTTTGCGCTGAGCAAGGTCCATTTCAGAAAGCTGGAAGCCATCTTCGGTGGTTTCCATAGCGCGTAATCGCTCGAGCGCTGCAGGCGCCTTAGAGCGCGTGATCAAGAACACCTCCCCGGGCTTTTCACCGCGTCCGACACGACCACGCAACTGATGGAGCTGCGCAAGGCCGAAACGGTCGGCATCTTCGATGATCATCACCGTTGCATTGGGCACATCCACACCGACCTCGACGATAGTAGTAGAGACCAAGATATCTATCTGACCAGCGACGAATGCCTCCATGATGGCGGTCTTCTCTTCGGCTGGAAGACGACCATGGAGCAGTGCGACCTTCGCATCAGGAAAGACCTGGTTCTGCAGGATCTGGGCGTGCTGTTCAGCAGCTGAGACCATCGAGGGTTTATTCGTCGTGATTGTCTCTTCTGCCGCGAACGAATCAGATTCCAGGCTGAATTCCACAAAAGCATATTCGATCTGCTCTTCATCCTTCTTGTCTTCAGATTCGAGGTTCTGGGTGGGAATGCCAATGAGCGGACAGACCACATACGCCTGCTCGCCTCGCGCAAGCGCCGAGCGGACCGCGTCATAAGCGATCGCCTCCTCCGTAAAGGGGAGCACCTTGGTAGTGCGTGTTGCTTTGCGATGCGGAGCAACATGGAGGTAGCTAAGGGCAGTAGTGCCGTAGAGCGCCAACGCCAACGAGCGCGGAATGGGAGTTGCGGTCATAGAGAGCACATCAGCTCCAGGCGCCTTGCTAAGCAGCCGTTCACGCTGATCAACGCCGAATCGCTGTTGCTCGTCAAAGCAGACGAAGGAGCACGAAGCGAACTGGATGGCAGGTTCGAAGAGCGCATGGGTACCGAAACAGACCGATAGCTGTCCAGAAGCGAGCCCATCCTGGATAGCAGCTTGTTCGTGATCAGGCGTGGTACCCGCGAGCACCGCCCATGAGATACCAAGAGCATCGAGCAGCGGCCCGAGCGCGCGCCCGTATTGGCGAACCAAGATCTCGGTCGGACCGACCATGACCGCCTGGTGGCCGTTCTTAACTGCGGTAGCCAAAGCAAAGAGCGACACGATGGTCTTGCCGGTACCCACATCACCAAGGAGCATGCGATCCATCGAACGCGGGGCTGCCATGTCGCCCAGGATGTCCCCTACCGCAGCTCTTTGCTCATCGGTGAGCTCAAAAGGGATGACCTGCGCTATGGAGTCCTTGAGCGCTTGGCTGCAGGGCTGCTCGAAAGGCTGATCCTGTTCAGCGCGCTTGCGCTCTTCTTCGACCAACTGAAGCTCGAGGAACAAGAGCTCTTCATAGAGCAGGCGGCGACGCGCCATGGCCACGTCTTCCATCGACCGAGGCAGATGGATGCCACGATACGCCTGGAAGCGCGAACAAAGGCGATATTTCTTGCGCAAGCTCAAAGGCAGCGGATCATACATGCCGCTCACTGCCTTGAGCGCGTTGGTGATCATACGTTTGACCAGCGCAGGAGAGATCTGATTGATAGTGCCATGATAAGCCTGGACGAAGCCGTGCGCTTCATCCGTCTGTTCGAGCACCGCGATGAACGGATTGGTCATGCGTTTGAAACCGTAGTTGAACTCGATCTTACCCGACACGCTGACCGTATCCCCCGCCTTCAGCTTTTGAGCGAGCCAGGGCTGGTTGAAGCACGTAACGATGAGCGTGCTGGTGCCATCGACCACGGTCACTTCAAGGATCGACAGACGCTGACGTGCTTTCTTAGTCTTGCATTCATGGATGCGCCCCACCACCGTGCAGGCGAATCCAATGGGCGCACTAGCGATGGTAACGATCTGGGACATATCGAGGTAGCGATTGGGGAAACGGTTGAGCAGATCGCGTACGCGATCGATGCCGCGGGCCTTCAAGGCGGCAGCGCGCTGAGGGCTGACCTGCGGCACTATGCTCACGGGAGCATCGAAGCGCAAGGTAGCAGAAAGGCGGTCAGACTGGTGCGCCTGATCCGCCTTTCGAGAATGTGAGGATGATTCGCTCACCGGGCTTCCTTCTTATTCGAGCGAGAGTACCACGGGATAGAGCGGTTGCTCGCCGCGATGAGGATCGATCTCAAGGTCATCATATGTTTCTTCGATACGCTCGATCAGCGCGTCAAAGTCGTCTTGGTTCAAGTCTTCGCCAGCTAAGATGGTAAGCGTGTCGGCATCTTCAGCTTCCAAGGCAGCAAGCACACCGAGCGTGGCATCTGCGACGTTATCCGCAACCACTTCGATAGCGCCTTCAGCAATACCGATGGTGTCGCCATCCTTGATGGGATTACCGTGGGCATCCTTCGCATCCTTGATAGCGTGCGTCACTTCGCCCGTCTTTACTTCGCTTGCAGCTTCGGTCATCTCTTCGACATTGTCTTCGAGCGATGCGCTCTCATCGAAGACGAACATGGCCGAAAAAGCCTCTGGTACGCTGGTGGTAGGGACCACAGCGCAAGGCTTTTCGGAAACATCCGCACAGCTTTGAGAAGCCAGGATGATGTTCTTGTTGTTCGGCAGGATGATGACCGCGTCAGCGTTGACCTTATTCACCGCATCGAGCAGTTCCTTCGTGGAAGGATTCATGGTCTGACCGCCCGAGACCACCACATCAACGCCCAAGCTTTCAAGAATCGCAGCATTGCCTTCACCTGCAGCAACCGCTACAAACCCGATGGGCTTCTTTTCGGCCTCTAATTCTTTTTCGATCGATTCCGTGCGGGCCTGGCTCTGCAGCTTCATGTTGTGGATATGCACTTCGGAGATAGCGCCCTTGTCAAGGAAGTATGCGAGCACTTCGTTTGGAGTGTTGGAGTGTACATGCACCTTGAAGACTGGCGCAGAACCGACGCATAGTTCGCAGTCGCCCATGGTCTGCAGGAAATCCAGTGCTTCGTTGGTATCAAGATCATCGGAATGAACAAGGAATTCATTGCAGTAGGTGTAAGTAGAGCCTTCCCAGTCGTTGATCTGCTCGATCTCTACCTTCGGAGCGCTCGCACGCATAGATGAAAGTTCGTCGCTGAGCACTTCGGCACGACCCGTGAGCGCTGCCACGAACGCGTCGAAGAAGATGGCAAGACCATAGCCACCTGCATCCACCACACCGTTCTCCTTGAGCACTGGGAGCAAATCAGGGGTGCGCTGGACCGAAGCATACGCTGCATTCACGATATTCTGCAGATATTCTTCCAGTTCAGGACGATTCCTCTTAGGGATCTTGGCCGCCTCTGCGGTATCGCGTAACACCGTGAGGATGGTGCCTTCAACTGGCTTGCGCACGGCATTGAACGCTACTTCGACCGCACGTTGGAGCGCATCGGTGCATGCATCGATATCGAAGGCACGATGGCCTTCGAAGCCTTCGCAGATGCCACGCAGGATCTGTGAGGTGATGACGCCAGAATTGCCACGAGCACCCATGAGCGCGCCATTGGTGACCGCGCGACGAACTTCGGTGAGCGAAGAGCCGATGGGCAATGCAGCTAGGTTCTCGACGACCATGGCAAGCGTGAGCGACATGTTCGTACCCGTATCGCCATCGGGCACCGGAAAGACGTTCAAGCGGTTGATCTCATCCTTGCGAGCGTCCAAGGTCTTCGCCGCTGAAGCGAGGGCGTTCATGATATCGTTGGCGGAATAATTACTCATGGGAACAGACTCCTGTGGGAACTGATTCGCGGGGACGAACTTACCTGACCTTGATTCCTTGGACATGCACATCAATGCCCTTGAGCGGGCTTTGGAGGAATTCCTCGAGTGCGAAGGTGACCTGGTCCACCAGGTTAGTTGAAACAGCGTTGATGTTCACTCCATGCTCGAGCACAACATAAAGGCTGATAAGGACGCCGTCTTCATCAGCGGAAACAACAACCCCCTTGCGCAATGGAGAGCGCGGGAGCAACTTAGCAAGGCCCGTGTTCGCCGAAGGAACCGCCATGCCTACGACACCGTAGCACTGAAGCGCTGCATGACCAGCGATATCTGCCAGAACATCTTCTGAAACGATCAGATCTCCGGGGATTTCCGTATTCATGGCTTTCCTTTCCAAAAGCTGGCCGCAAAGCCAGCACTGAACACCAGGTTTACCTTGACTATCTTACACAAAAAAGACCATCCCTTGGGATGGTCTTCGTAAACTAGACAAGATTATCTATTATGCGCGCTCGACGTTACCTGCCTTCAAGCACTTTGCGCAAACGTTAGCACGCTTGACCTTGCCATTGAGCTTGATGGTGACCTTTTGGATGTTAGGACGGAAGGTGCGGTTGGTGACGCGGTGAGAGTGGCTGACGTTACGACCAGCGCTTGGTGCCTTACCGCAGATCTCGCATACTTTGGACATTCTTGATCAACTCCATTTACGTTCATTCGTATCGGTTCATTAGTGCCAGTTCGCTATGAACCGCTGTTTATAAAGAAGCCATAGCAATATACCACAGGTTAAGGGGCTGTCCAACTATCATTCCGCGAAATCCCCGCCCGGCGGCATCGAGAGCCAAGCGCAGGTGCTTTGAGGCTTGAGCTCGTTGAGACAGATTGGGGGCGTAGCCCTTTTTGTCCACAAACTCCGAGTGGACAAAAAGGGC
>NZ_CALPCD010000002.1 GCF_943192915.1 Anaerotardibacter muris | reverse complement strand
GCCCGATATCTTGGAAGCGCTCATCGAGGCACGCGACAAGGAGACCCATGAGCGCGCGAAGATCCAAAAATGAACCCGTCCCCACTTTAGTTAAGACGCTTGTTGAGTTCGGCGGCTGCTGCGGCTTTGTCGAAATTGCCGCCAGTGCGCTGCGTGAGCGCGCCCATCACCTTGCCCATTTCTTTCTTCGTGGTGGCACCAGTTTCAGCCAGAACCTCGTCAATCATGGCCTTCAATTCGTCGCCTTCCACCTGCTTGGGTAGATAGCCTTCCAGGATCTTCACCTGCTCGGTAAGCGTGTCGGTGCGTTCTTGGTTATTGCCAGCTTTGATCGAACCATCGAGCGTCTCTTTGGTCTGCTTGATCACGCGCTTGAGCATAGCGTCCACATCAGATTCTTGGATGTCGCGGCGCTCGTTCACTTCGATGGACTTCAGTTCAGTGTGTACCTGACGCAGAATGTCACGACGGTGATTATCGTGAGCTTTCATAGCGGCTTTGATCTGGTCTTGCAGGGTTTGGTAGTCCATGGTCGGTCCCTTCGATGGGTTTTTAGTTCGGATTTTGTCGGGTGATCTTCGCTGGGCGCTCTCTTGTGGAATCAACTAAGGATGCTCAGCCAGAGCCTTGGTTGGTGATAGCTTGTTTCAAAATAAAAGCGACGCGCCCTGGGGCACGCCGCTTTGCTTGGTTGGTTGTTCGCTACCTTTGGGTCAGTGCCGTGCGTAGTCGATTAATCAACGCTCATAGTAAGCATGAGCAGCGCGTCATTCTTCTTCGCATCGAGTGCGATCTCGCGCGTGATCTCGGTGCCCTTTTCCAGCTTGAAGCTGCCATCGGAGCTTGCAACATCGTCGGTAAGGACCTTGCCTACCAAGAAGTCAACGAGCAGAGCGTCTTCTTCAGAGAGGCCGTCCTTGTTGGTTGCTGGAGCTGGAGCAGCAGCCTGAGCAGGAGCGGCTGCAGGTGCCGGAGTAGCAGCAGGTGCTGCAGCTGGGGCAGGAGCAGCGGCGGGAGCAGCTTCGCCGCCATCGGACTGACGCATATCTTCAGCAGACTGGCTACCGTCGTTCACGAAGACGAAGTCAGGAGCGAAGAACAAGAAAGTGTCAGACTGGAAATCGGAGCCGTTGTCGAGCGAGATGGACTTCACTGCGCCGAAGACGGGATCGAAATCGAAACCAGTCACCGCACCAAGCTTGTTGCCTGTGCGGGAGTAAACCTCAACGCCCACGAGCTTGTTGGTATCTGCGACAAGCTCCTTTGCCACGGGAGAATTAGCGTCCACGAAGGATGCGTAGGACTGCACCGTGATGAAGGTATCGCCCGTTGCGATCGCGTTCTCGAAGGGGAGTGCGATGGTGTTGTTGGTGGAAGCGTTCAGCACCAGGTAGTGGCTGACTGCCTGCGTATCGTAGTCGATGCGAAGGCCGCTCATCTTGCCAAGGACCTTATGTTCGTCAAGGCCGACAATGCTGCGAGAGAGGATCGATTCGTTGGTCTCCATACTGAGCCTTTCTTGAAGAGGGTTTTCGAGCGAACATCGCAAAGAGCTCGCCATTGATCTTCTAGTAGACCTTATTGTATATGAAACTGGCTCGGTTCGGTGAAAAAGGTGCCCACAAATCCGTGGGTACCGAGCGCTCGCTGCTATTTGTTCGGAGCAACGCTTCCTTCGGCGAGGGCGACGGGGGTGTTTTCATTCACCTGGTAGATGTCGCTTGAGAGCAGATCGCGGGACATGCGCACGCCATCTTTGTAATAGATGCGGAAGGATTCCGAAACATAGAACTGCTGGGTGGAACCATCGGCGGCGGTGCCTTCATAACGGTCGACCACCTGGGATGTTGCATCGATGGTGATGCCGTCGGTGCGTGGTTTGCCAAGCAGGCTGACCGTGACCTTCTGACCTACCGCTTTTGCGTAGACGGTGATGGGGAAGTCGGTGTTGTTCTTGAGCTGCAGGTCGCGCTGACCATAGACGATGGTGGCATCAAGACCGATGGGAGCGTAGTCGGAAGGTACCGAATGGGGGTGGCGTTCAACGATCTCAAGATCGGCCTTCACAGCAGCAATATAGAGCGCAGTGGAGACCTGGCAGATGCCGCCGCCATCGCCCACATTAGTGCCGCTGCTGTAGAGCACGGGTGCCTGACGATAACCGCGCTCGGGTGAGGTTTCGCCTACCACCTGGTTGAATGAGAAGGTTGCGCCAGGTTCGATCACGTAGCCATTGATGGCTTCTGCAGCAAGACGCAGATTTTCAGCACGGTCGGCATTTTCGCTCTGAGAGATAGCTTCGTAGGTGCCGATGGTCTCTTGATAGTAGGTGGGTTCGATGATATTGCCATCGGTCTGAACGGTATCAGCCTCAACGGGAGCTGGGTTCGCAAGCCAGTTTGCGCCACCAAAGCCAATGCAGCAAGCGATGAGCAGCGAACAAGCCATGACCAAGATGGAAGCGCTCTGATTGTTGTGCTGTTTCTTGGGTGATTTTTTTGCGGCCTGAGGTGCTGGTCGCTGGCCTTGGACCTGCTTGGGCACAGCGGTCTTTTGGGTCTTGACGACCTTCTGAGCCTGAGGCTTTTGACCTTGCGCCTTTTGACCCTGCGAATTCTTGGGCTTTTGGCCCTTTTGCGGTGGACGTTTGCGATGCGCTGCCATGCTAGCCCATCCTCTCGACCGCATCGAGCTTTATGCGCTCAAAGCGTGTGAGCACGCTGGATTGACGAAGCTTCGCGGCAAGCGCCTTGGCCTTTGCGGTCTCGCCAGCTTTGACATAGCAGGAAAGCTCATCGAATTGAGCAGTACGGGCATCGCCAGCAGAAGGTGCTGAAGCTGCCGCTTTGTTGAAGATGACCGCTGCGACCGCATAGGAGCCTTGGTCACGCAGCGTGGCTGCCTTGTTGCAGAATTCGGTGAAGGGATCGAGTGGCTCTTTCTTGGGTTCGGGCTCTGGAGCGGGAGCGGGCACGGCAACAGGGGTTGGAGCTGGGGTTGACGGAGCTGCTGCAGGAGCAGGTGAAGCAGGAACAGCAGCTGGTTCAGGTTGAGCTGGGGCAGCAGGTTCCGCGGGCTTTTCGGGAATCTGGAGCGAAGCGGGCAGATGAGAACCTTCGTATTCGAGCGGTTTTGCTTCGGCGGCGCGGACCTCTTCGTCGGAAGCGCCTTCTGCGATCTTGCGACCGATGTTCAGGTCGCGTTCCACCAGAGCCTCGATCTCGTTGAGCAAAGACTTGCGAGCTGCAGGCTCTTCCGTTTGTTCAGACTTGCCAGTGAGCAGGTCAGCAGAAGCAGCGGCCGTGAAATGAGGTGCAGGTTCCTTGACGGGCTCGGGCTCAGCGCCCTTAGCAGTGAGCGATGCCTGGATATCTTCGGAGATCTTGGGTTCGGCTTTTGGCTTCGGCTCAAGCTTGGGTTCGGGCTGAGATTCTTTTACCTCGGGCTTAGGAGCAGCCTCGACAGCCTTGGGCATGGACTTCTCTTCTGCAGCTTCAGCCTTCTTTGCGGGAGCCTGAACAGGCTTTTCTGCCTTGGCTTCAGGTTTCGCTTCTGGCTTCGTGTCAGGTTTGGCCTCGACCTTCTTGGGTTCTGCCACAGCCTGAGCAGGAGTAGCTTTCTTAGCTTCGGCTTGTTTCGGCTTGGATTCTGGCTTGGCCTCTGCTTTAGCCTTGGGCTTCGCTTCAACAGCAGGCGCAGGTGCGGTAGCAGTAGCGGCTTTAGCAGGTTCGGAATCTGGCTGAAGGTCTTCGTCGGTCCATTCCATCGCAGCGCGTGGAATCTCGAAAGCCTTCTTGTCAGCTGCTTTTTGTGCAGAGACTGCCGCACGAGTGAATCCGACGTAGAGACATATCGGAACAACGATGCAAGCTACCGTGAAGAAGGGAACGATCCAGTCGCCCGGGAATGCGTTGATGAGGATGAAGAAGAGGATGGCCAAAACTGCCAGCGATATGAAGGCGGCATTGACAGCGCGACGCTGAGGGCCAGGTGCGCTCAGGCGCGATCCGGCGATCAAACCAATCACTATGACCAACACGATCAGGACAACGCTGATCCACATGCTCTGCATACGTTCCTCTGATTAGGGCTTTTAGGCTCTTTCTTCGTGGAGGAGACCCTCCGTTCTCATGCGGCTCTTTCCGAAAAAGGGCAGGGTCGCACAATTTGTAAAAGTATAGCATCTTTCTCGGTGATTAACTGCTGGTATATTGTTAAAACGTACTAAATAACAGGGGACAACAAGGAGGCAGTTTGAGGCTGGACATCGACAACCTTCCGCGCACGATCGATCTGGTGCGCGCGACACCTGATATGGCACCGATCCCAGAGGGAGATCTGGTGCTGCGGATCATCGACCAGACCCTGCTTCCTTACGAAGAGAAATACCTGTTCATCACTGATTGGCGCGATGCGATCGAGGCGATCAAGGTCCTGCGAGTGCGCGGTGCTCCGGCCATTGGGGTGGCTGGCGCGGCAGCAGTTGCGCTCGCAGCGGTTGAAGCACGCTCGAAGACCTTGAGTGGCGAGCTCGATGCGAACAGCGCGGCGGACATCGAGAACTTCCGCACGTTCATGGATGAAGCCGCCGAGCAGATCGCAACAGCCAGGCCTACAGCAGTGAACCTGCAACACATGGTCGATGTGGCTATGCAGCTCGTGGCCGAAGAACTTGCTACTGGTGATGGGCTTGATGTTGTGGTCGACCGTCTTTATGAACTGACCAAGCAGCTCATCGTGGAAGACGAGAATTCCAATCGAGCCATGGGCGAATTCGGCGCTGCGTTGCTGAAGCCTGGTTCGCGCGTGTTGACGCATTGCAATGCGGGTAGTTTGGCCACCGCATTCTATGGAACGGCGTTGGGTGTCATCTACGCGGCGGCTGAAGCGGGCAAGATCGAGATGGTCTATGCAGACGAGACGCGGCCGCTGTGCCAGGGGGCACGTTTGACAGCATTCGAGCTGGCGAAAGCGAGCATCCCTGTTACGCTGATCTGCGATGATATGGCTGCCAGCGTGATGGCTCAGGGCTTGGTCGATGCGGTGTGCGTGGGCGCTGATCGCATCGCGGCCAATGGCGATACCGCCAATAAGATCGGCACGTTGGGCGTGGCGATCCTGGCTTCGCATTTTGGCATTCCGTTCTATGTGGTAGCGCCCACTACCACGGTCGATTTGAACGCTAAGGATGCGCGCGATATTCCTATCGAAGAGCGTGCAGCGGCCGAGGTGCAAGATCCACCCGTTGAAGGAGTGGCGGTCTATAATCCCGCCTTCGATGTAACTCCTGCGGAATTGATCACGGCTATCATCACCGAGCGCGGCATTGCTGAACCAGCTGAGATAGCCGCGCTGGTGTAGGGTTCGAGCCCAAGCTTTTAGGGCGCCGCGAACACGAGATAAGGCTGCATAACTTACCCGCTGGCGCTGTTTCGCTCTTCGGGCTCATGCGCTGCACTGCCTCATGCGTTTTATACATGAAGGCAACCCAAATGGGTTGCCTTCTGGTTTGGAAGTTGGTGTTCAGAGTAAGTTCTGCACCCTTACCTTACATTCGCGGCGCGTGCACGGTTGTCGCGCTCTAGTCACCCCAGACTACGCAGCTGGGTTGGGGGCAGGAGATGCTCATGACCTGCTCCAACATGCCTGTATTCGCATCGCGCGTGAAGATCGAGATGCTGTTGCCGGTCTTGTTCCCAACCGCCAGCACTTCATCGTCGGGGCTCAGGGCGAAGTGGCGTGGCGTACCGCCTCCACAGGGGCAGCTCCAGCGTTGTTTCATATCGCATGCTTCGTCGATCTCAAACCACATGAGCTGGTCGATACCACGTGTAGATGTGTAGATGAAGCGGCCATCATTGGTGAATTGCACGTGAGCAGCGCGTGGTGCTTCCTTCATCTCAAGTGCGCCCGGCGCATCTTGGAGCAAGTTCCAATTGGAAACAGGCGTCCAGTGCAAACCGTCTTCACTGATCTTCCAAATGATCAGCTCGCAACCGATCTCGCAGATGAGCGCAGCATAGCGACCCGATGGATGATAAGCGATGATACGAGGACCTGAGAATAGCGGCGCCTCTACGACAGCTACAGGTTTGATACCAGGGAAGTTTGCTTCCCATCCCATTTCGCGACGGTTGTCGTTGCGTGAACTGATGACAGGGTCACCTTCAGCGCTCACGATCTGACCAGTTTCATCGGTCTGATAGATGGTGATAAGGTCAAGGCCCAGGTCAACGGCAGCAAGCAGGTTGGTACCTGGGATGAAGCTCAAGGTGTGCACGTGGGGTGAAGTTTGACGATCGAAATACGGGTCGTCCTTCAAACGCGGAGCGCAGTGGCCTTCGTGCTGGATGATGGTGACCGGCTCGCGCAGTGCGCCTTGCGCGTCGATCTTGCATGAGCTGATCGAGCCGCTATTATAGTCCGCCCCGTAAGCGTGGGTAGTACCTTCGTTAGTGAGCACATAGCAGGTGCCAGCAGCGCCTGAGAAGGAGACCTGATCTTGCAGTTCAGGGACACCTTGAGCATTCATGACGTAGTGAGCCAGACCGCCATGATCAGGTGCTTCGCTTGCAGCATAGACTGCTTGACCTGCGAACTCGATGAACGAGGGACTTTCAACGCCCGCTGAAGTGGCGACCAGCTGAGAGCTCTTGTTCTCCACATCTACGTCGAACACATGGATGCCGGCATCGGTGGCACCGTTGTTGTAGCCGCTTACGTAAAGACGGCGCGTCTTCGGCGTTGCCATTAGCCATCACCGCGTTCGAAGGAGGGGTAGAGCGTCATGCCGCCATCGATGATCAAGCTTTGGCCAGTCATGTAATTGGACTGGTCGGAAGCGAGCCACGCTGCAGCTTCGGAAATGTCGTTGACCTTGCCGATGCGATCGGCCGGGATCATGCTCTGAGTTTGCTCGCGCGCAGCAGGGTCGGCGAACTTTTCTGCATTGATGGGCGTTTCGATAGCTCCAGGAGCGATGCAGTTAGCGCGAATGTTGCGGCTTGCGTATTCGAGCGCGATGGTCTGCGTGAAGAGCTTCACGCCGCCCTTGGATGCAGTATAGGCGGCGAAGGTTGGCCAGGGGATCTTCTCGTGTACGGACGACATGTTGATGATGTTGCCTGGCTTGCCCTTCTTGATGAAATGCTTGAGCGCTTCGCGGGAACCAAGGAACACGCCAGTCAGGTTCACTTGGATGGTCTTGTCCCAAACTTCAAGGGGTAGCTCATGGGTCTCGTAACGCGATTCTATGCCTGCGTTATTTACCCAAACATCCAGGTCGCCGAAGTTGTCGATGGCTGCCTGATAGAGTTTCGCGGCACCTTCTTCGGTAGAGCAGTCTGCTTGCACGGCAACGGCTTGTGGCTTATCGGAGTTGGCGTTGAATTCTGCTGCTAGGTCGCATGCGCCAAGTTTGGAACGGTCGCTGTGATAGTTCACCACTACCTTCATGCCCTCTTCTAGAAAACGGCGAGCGATACCTTCGCCGAGGCCGCTTCCTGCGCCAGTGACAACAGCGATCTTGTTATTCAGGTCGGGATACATTCGTGCCTCCTTTGCATGACAGATATTACGATGCTTAATGAACGATGTGTCGCTTACCATTTTCTCGCGTGGGAGCATGCTTGCAGCGTTCACCGCGTATCTGTTGCGCGTTTGTTGAAAAGGGGACAGGTCCCAAACTGTCCTGGACAGAAAAGGGACAGGCCAGAGATCCCGTTTGATACTTTCGACCTGTCCCCTTTGATAATTAGACGAGGGGGCGGATGCGGTAGTTCACGCCAAGGTCTTCGCAAATGCGCGCGCATTCAGCTTCCTGCTCTGGCGTGATGGTGCTCCCTACTGTTGTTAGTGTGATGTTGGGCACGTAGGCTTTCGCCCGTCGTGCGAAATCGAGCACTGCATCAAAGGCTTGCTCGCCGTAACGGCTACGCGTGAGAGCAAGATAGTCCGCCGCATCGGGCGTGTTCAGGCTGATAGAAAGCGCATCGATCAGCCCTTCCAGTTCGGGCGCGATATCTCGCCCGCAGATGAGGGAGCCCTGGCCGTTGGTGTTGATGCGCACGGGAAGATCCGTGTTCTCCTTCAGCCAGTGCGCGACCTCTTTCAACACGTCGAAGGCTTCAGTAGGTTCGCCATATCCGCAGAACACCACTTCAGAATAGGGCGAAAGATCCGTAGCCTTCAGCGCTTCGATCACTTCATCGGCAGTGGGTTCGTGCTCGAGCCAGAGCGTGTCCGAGCCATGCGCACCATCGCTTTCGTTGCGGATGCAGAACGTGCAGCTGCATGAGCAGCGATTGGTCAGGTTCACATACAGTCCATCGTGAACGTCATAGAGTATGTTCATCGCCTTCGCCATGCACGCCTCGGTTCTGTTGCGGGTCGAATACTCATCTAGCCTATCACGTCATGTAAGAAAACGGACGCTTTAGTAGCCTGTCCTAAAACGTCCGTTCTGAACGTATGCGCCTCGTCTTAGAGGTTGGTGGTGAAGAATTCCTGGATGGTGTCGAAGGGAATGATGTCCACCTGGTCATACAGGTCGGTGTGGCTGGCGCCCGGGATGATGAGCAGCTCCTTGTTATCGGGTGCGATACCAGCTTTCATCCGTTCGTAGGCTGTCTCGCCGAAGTAGCGGGAATGTGCCTTTTCACCATGGACGATCAACACAGGACGTTCGATCTCGCCAATATAGGTGAGCAGCGGTAACGTGCCCAAAGTCCATTGGCCTATCACGGCCCAGCCATCGTTGGAGTTGAGCGAGCGCGCATGATAACCGCGCGGCGTCTTGTAATAGGTGTGGTAGTCCTTCACGAAGTAGGGTGCATCGTCGGGCAGCGGATCCACCACACCGCCGCCGCGTACATTGTTGCCAGATTGGTAGTCAGCCGTGCGCTGAGCGGCCATCGCAGCACGCGCCTGGTTGCGAGCCTGCGGGTTGTCGTCTGCATCGAAGTAGCCATTGGCAGCCACGCGACTCATGTCGTACATGGTGCTGGCGACCGTTGCCTTGATGCGTGGGTCGTTTGCGGCAGCAGCCAAGGCCATGCCGCCCCAGCCGCAAATGCCTAGGATGCCGATGCGCTCAGGGTCAACGTCGTTGCGACAGCTGAGGTAGTCGACCGCGGCACTGAAATCTTCGATGCCGAATTCGCCAGCAGCCATATAGCGAACATCCCCGCCACTTTCGCCCGTGAACGAAGGGTCGAAGGCGAGGGTGAGAAATCCTCGTTCAGCCAGCGTTTGTGCATAGAGGCCGCTTGATTGCTCCTTCACCGCGCCGAATGGGCCCGAGATGGCGATGGCGGCGAAGGGGCCAGTCGCATCTTTAGGTTTGTAAAGATCAGCCGCCAGCTCGATGCCATAGCGGTTGTGGAAGGTGATCTTGCTGTGTTCGACTGCGTCGCTTTGTGGGAAAACCTTGTCCCAGATGGGAGTCAATTCTAGTTTCGGCATGGGTGTCGCCTTTCTGTTGGTTCAGGTTCTATTCATACTTTACGAGCGCTCGCGGTAGTTTACTAATGCCTATATTGGATATTATGAAATGCCTTAAAAGCATGAAGCTGGAACGCTTCGAGGTCGGTCATCAACTAGTACACTTTGGGTCCGTGGCTGAATTGTCTCGTTCGCTAGGTGGTCTTGTTCAGGCATTGGCGCCAAGCGATCAGGAAGAAGGCGCAAGCCAGCAGTACGAGAACCCCAGAGACCGAGAACAGCGCGCCGCCTTGGGAGATGAGCGCGCCCAGCACAGGAGTGAAGAGGGTCACGCCCAGGTTCGCGGCGGTCAAGTAAAGGCCGTTGGCGAAATCGGGTGCTTCGGGGGCGGCGGTGGCAACCAGGAATTGGTTCACGTTGTTCGCGATACCTGCCAATATGCCGATGATAACGAGTAGCACGCACCCTGCGATCGCAAGCGAAGCCGTTGCGAATAGCACGCCGAAGGCAGCCAGCAGGGCAAGGGGAATGAAGCGCGCGGTCTTTACAGGGGTATTCGCCAGCAGTTTTCCTGCCGCCAGGTTGCCTACGATGTTCGCGCCGCCGTAGGCTAGCAACATTGCGCTGACCGCAGCGGGCACCAACAAAAGTCCGGCTTCAAGGTAGTCTGCAAGGAATCCATAGAAGCCGAACATCGCGCCATTCAATACCACCACAGAGATGAGCGAGGCCCACAACAGCGGCTTCTTCAGGATGGCCAGTTGTTTGCCGTAAGAAAGCGGATCGCGCACAGGCATCGACGGTACCAAGAACAACGTAGCGATGAACACCACCAGCGTGACCAGTGCAAAGAACATCATCGATGCGAAGAGCGAAAAGACAGAAGCCAGCGCGCTCGAGACTGGTGCACCCAGCACCATACCAGCCGATACGCCCACGAACACGCGCGAGGATGCTTTCGCGGACGCTTCGGGCGTGCCCATTTGCGAGGCGATCGCCAGTGCCATCGAAGTGTAGAGCGGATGGAACGCGGCAGGCACCACGCGCAATGTGAGCATCGCTTCGAAGGAGGGTGCGAAGGCCGCCGCGCCGTTGCAGATCGTGAAGATCCCCAAGGTCAGCAGCATCACGGCCTTGCGATTCATCTTGGAAAAGAGCAGCGGCATGATGGGAGCCGCAATAGCCACCACCAGCGCGAAACCACTGACGAGCAGTGAAGCATCCGCGACTGAAACGCCATAGGTGCGCGCGACTTCGGGCACGATGCCTACCACGCCCATTTCCGTGTTCAGGATGCCGAAAACGCCTACGGCGAGGATCAGTACGAGTACGTTGCTGTTTGCGCTTGCTTTGACCATAGTGCTTTTGACCAGGGTGCCTTTCGTTCGAGGGTACGTTTCCATGATGCGGCGGTCCTGAGTGCCAATCAAATGCCTATAATGTAATTAGTAACATGCTTTGAAGGCATGATTTGTTCAGGCTGCGCAGCGGTCATCAAGGAGGGTGCGATGGAGATCCGTACACTGCGTTATTTGCAGGCGGTTGCACAAGAGGGCAACGTGTCGAATGCGGCGAAGTCGCTGCACATCACGCAGCCCACGCTTTCGCGTCAGCTTTCGGCGCTCGAGGATGAGCTTGGCTGTTCACTATTCACACGTACGCACAAGGGCATGGAGCTGAATGACCAGGGCATCATGCTGTTGCGCTATGCCGATTCGATCCTGGATTTGGTAGGCAAAGCGCAGGATGAGTTGATGCCAAAGGCTGCCAATGTTGCGGGAACCGTACACATAGCAGCAGGTGAAACGATGAATATGTCATGCGTAGCGGCTGCCATCGAGCTAACGCGCAAGCGTTTTCCCAAGGTAGATTTTCGTATTCACAGCGGCGCGACCATCGATCTGATGGATGGTTTTGCTCGCGGTGCGTACGATTTCCTGATCGAATGCGAGGTGAAGCCGCGCGTTGACATGAATATGCTGCAGCTGCCAGTGGAGGACAGGTGGGGTGCGCTCGTGCGACGCGATTCCAGGCTGGCGAAGCTGAAGCGCATCACGCCTAAGGATCTGCTCGAAGAACCGCTCATCATGCCACATCAGGCGTTCGAGAATGGCACGCTGGCGAAGTGGGCAGGCAAGCTGCTCGATCGCTATCAAGTGAGCGTGCAATTCAACTTGCCGTTGAATGCCGCACTGCTCGCACGCGAAGGAGCAGGAGCGTTGCTCACGTACGAAGGCTTGTTCGAGACCTCACAGGATAGTGAGCTCGTGTTCGTACCGCTTTCGCCCAAGCTGGTTTCCACGCAAGGAATCATCTGGCGCAAGATGGCGCTCTCGAAGCCCGCTGCTGCGTTTCTTGAGGCCTTGCAGGAAGTGATCGAGTAGCCGCATACGGAGAGGCGAGCTTCTCGTATAGAATTGGTATATGAAAAAGCTCCGTGAGCATATCAGTTTAATCTTGCAGATCTTCAAGCGCGATATGAAGCGCTTGGTGGTGAACCCGATCGCTTGTTTGATCGTGGCGGGGGCTTGCGTGCTTCCCGCGCTCTATGCGTGGTATACCATCGCAGCGTTTTGGGACCCCTATCACAACACCGAATCGATCCAAGTGGCCGTGGTCGACAACGACAAAGGCGCGCATTCTGAATTGGCTGGGGATGTGAACATAGGCCATGAAGTGGTCGAGGATCTATCAAAGAACCACCAGCTAGGATGGCAGATCGTTGACGAACAACAAGCGATGGATGGCGTGCATTCGGGTGAATATTATGCGGCCATCATCCTTCCGGAGGATTTCAGCTCTTCCTATCTAAGCGTGCTCGATGGACATTTCGAGCGCCCTAAGATTGATCTTTACGTGAACGATGAACAGACTGCTTCAGGTGTGAAGGTTGCCGAAGCGGGAGCAAGTGCGCTTGAGAAGAGCATCAACGAGCAGTTCGTCTCCTCGGTGAGCGAGAAGGTCATCGCGGTGTTCAAACGCTCTGGTGCCGAATTGATGAACGACACGGATGAAGCCAACGGCAGCTTGACCCAAGGCGTGAACGAAGCCAATGCGGCCATCGCTTCCACGGTGGATACGCTGCAGGGTCTGGACCCCACGCTCGATTCAGCCTCAGTTACCGCTGCCGAAGCCAAAGATGCCCTTTCCAATGTGAAGACAGAACTACCTGGCTTAGAAGCACGCTTACTGAGCGCAAAAGAGCAGGTGAAAGCTGTACAAGACTCGTTGAACGCCTATACGGCGAGCGTATCTGATGAAGTGACGAAGGCTTCGCTTGAGATGGGGCTTGCGGCGGCCAAGGCCAGTGCGTCTGCGGGGCAGATATCGGGCAAGCTCGAGGCCGTGGCGGGCAGTGTTGATGCGTCCATTTCAGAGTTGCAACGTGTGGTCGATCTGAATGCCGCGCTACTGAGCGACTTACGTGCGCAGGCTGCTGCTGGCACCCCAGGGCTTGAGAGTGCCATCACCACGCTCGAGCAAGAGAATGCAGAACTTTCCAGCACGTTGGTTTCGCTCAGGGATCTTTCGGAGTCACTCTCATCAGCGACTTCTTCGACCGAGGCATCCATCCAAGACATTGCAAACGCAGTGGAGGCTTCGAGCGCTGCTTTGCGAGAGGCCACTGCGAACATCCATGAGAACGTACTACCTAAGCTCAACGCCAGTCTTGATGATATGGCTGCTGCTATCGGGGTCATTCGTGGTGCGTTGATCTCGCTCGAGCCAGTGATCGATGAGAGCATCACGGTAACTGAAGGGCTCCACGAAACGCTCGCTCGCGCGAAGGACATCTGCGCATCGGCTCAAGGGTCGTTGCAGCAGATCAAAGACGGGCTCGATTCTGCGCTCACCGATCTGCGCGCCTTACAAGAATCGGCCACCTATCAGTTATTGGCGGCACACCTGAACGTTTCTGATGACAAGCTGGCGCAGTTCCTCGCTGAACCAGTCGAGATGCATACCAACGATATCTTCCCCGTAGCGAATTATGGCTCGGGCGTGGCACCATTCTTCACCAACCTAGCGCTTTGGGTAGCGGGCTTCATCCTGATGGCTATCGTGCGCATTCGCGTTGATCCTACTGGTCTGCCGAAGTTCAGCCGAGTGGATGCCTACTTCGGACGTTGGCTCACCTATGTGGTGCTCGGTGCCATCATGGGTGCTGTGGTCACTATTGGCGATCTGGTCATCGGCGTATCTTGCGTCAGTCCGCCCGCCTTCATCCTGGCCGGAGTGCTGACCGCCTTCGTCTACGTGAATTTGATGTATGCGCTGGCCTATTCCATGCGTCATCTAGGCAAAGCTATCGCGGTATTCTTGCTCATCTTGCAGATCCCTGGATCTTCGGGCATGTTCCCTGTGGAGATGTTGCCCGAGTTCTATCAGGTGCTGAACCCGCTGCTGCCTTTCACCTATTCGATCGATGCTATGCGCGAAGCTCTTGCAGGCTTCTATGGGCTGGACTACCTCTTCGACATGCTCATGTTGCTGCTGGTGTTCTTGCCTGTTGGGTTCATCATCGGCTTGGTTGCGGGCAAGTATGGCTACAACTTGAATATCCTGTTCGACCGTGAATTGGGCACCACAGATGTGTTCACTTCCGAGAAATCGGGCGACCTCAAACCAGCTTTCCGTCTGCGCACCATGGTGCGGGCATTGCTCGACACGAGCCAGTATCGAGAGTTCATCATCGATCGTGCGAAGCGCTTTGACCACAACTACAACAAGCTGGCGCGCATCGGTTGGTTCGCATTGTTCGCTATGCCCGTGCTGATGATCGTGTGCATCAGCCTTTTCCAGGGCGGCCCCGATGCGAAGCTCATCATGCTGGCATGGTTCTTCCTAGCATTGCTGGCGGTAGCTATCTATCTGATCTGCATCTCGTTCTTGAAGTCGAGCATCGAGTATCAGATGGCGCTTGCGCAGAAGAGCGACGAAGACATCAAGACCTCACTTTCGCAGGCCCGTGCAGAGTCGAAGCTGCCTCCTGCGCTCGGCGACGCGAGCGATGATCTGCGCGAAGGCGGTGATGCTTCGTGAAGAACGTGCTTGCGATCTTCAAGGCCGACCTGAAGAGCCTGATGACCAACATGATCGCTGCGGTGGTGGCGATGGGCCTGATCATCGTTCCGCCTATGTATGCGTGGTTAACAACGCTGGGATTTTGGGATCCGTATGCGAATACGGGCCACATTGCGGTGGTGGTAGCCAATGAGGACGAAGGCTACGAGTCTCAGCTGCTCTCGACCAAATTGGATGCTGGTGCGCAGATAGTTTCTGCATTGCACGAAAACGACCAGTTCGATTGGCAGTTCATGGACGAAGATGCTGCGATCGAATCGGTTCGTTCGGGCAAGAGCTATGCGGCATTCGTCATCCCGAAGGATTTCTCGAAGGATCTGATGACCGCGTTCTCTACTGATGCAGAGCGTCCTACGATCGAGTATTACACGAACCAGAAGATCAACGCCATCGCTACGCACGTGACCAGCGAAGGTGCTAGCCAGTTGGAAACACAGATCGATAATACGTTCACGGATACGGTGGCAAAGGTCGCACTCGAAGTGACCAAGGATCTTTCAGATTATCTTTCAGGTGAAGGCATTTCGGAATACGCCGAGCTGCTTTCTGCGCAGCTGGAAGGGATCATCGAGCAGGTTGATGTGTCGATCGCACAGGCGCAGTCGTTCTCAGGACTGATGGATGTGGCGCAAGATCTGATTGCAGCAAGCCAGAAGATATTGAGCGATACGGGCACCATAACAAGTGATGCTAACGCACTCTTGGACGATTCTCAGAACGGACTCGATGAAGCTACGGGCGCGCTCGACGGCATGACCAGTCAGATCAATGCTGCGCTCGCTCAGGCTTCAGCAAGTTATAACAGCGTGCAGGCAGCCGTGGATGCGGCGTTCGCTTCGTATGAAGGAATGCCTGCAGAAGCTGAGGCAGTGCTGGGTGATCTGTCGAATGATGTGTCGAGTGGCATCGATGCATATCGGTCACTACGGAGCGCGTTAGTTTCTGCTGCCGTATCGCAAAACGCGATCGATGAGCTCGATGCGGCTATCGCTGCACTCGAGCGGTTGAGCGAGTCATTGCGCAACGCGCAGGAAAGCGTAGGAAGCACCGCAGCTTCCATCGCGCAGGCGAAGCAGTCGGTGCAAGAGAGCCTAGACAATGCGAAAGCGAGCATCGGGCAGGTGAGCTCAACTTTGGAAGATGAGCTGGAGGGCCAGGCTACGGCATTGGCTTCCGATCTGGGTGAGATCCGCTCAGATGCTAAGCGACTTGGTGGTGCGCTCACTTCTGCTTCGGGGTCCATCTCTCAAGGCGCATCGGGGCTGATCAGCAGCATGGAGAATGCCGAAGGATCGATCGAGCATACGATCGCCACGCTTCAGAGCGCCCGCGCACAGCTTCAGGATACGCGTGATCGTTTGGATCAGGCGCTTGAATCGGATGATCTTACCCAGATAAGACACATGATCGGTGATGATCCTGATTCTATTGCCTCGTTCCTTTCAGCACCGACCGAACTGGTTGAGCATAAGGTGTTCGAGATGGCTACTAACGGTGACTCGATGAGCCCCTTCTATTCATCTTTATCGCTATGGATCGGTGCGATCTTCTTGGTTGCCTTGGCATCAGTGAATGTGTCGAAGAAGCGTACCCGTGACCTGAAGGACCCGAAACCCTGGCAGCTTTACCTGGGTCGTTATGGGGTCTTTGCGGTGATCGCATTGTTACAAGGGATCGTTCTGTGCATCGGCAATATCTTCTTGGTGGGTATTCAGTGCGAACACTTCTGGCTGTATCTGCTCACCTGTTGCGTTTGTGCGCTGGTGTTCTCGAACATCGTCTATACGCTTGCGATTTCATTCGGCAATATCGGCAAAGCCATTGCGATCATCTGCTTGGTGATGCAGTTGGCAGGAACGGGTGGCATCATGCCCGTTCAAATGTCTGCGCCCATCTTCCAGGATATCTATCCGTGGTTGCCGTTCTCGCATTCGATCGACTTATTCAGCGGCTGCATCGCTGGCTTCTATGGCGATCAATTCCTCTTCTCGATGCTGTGCTTGCTTGCGTGTTTGAGCATATCGCTTGCGTTCGGTCTGTTCTGCCGCAAGCCCCTTATTCGCTTCAATGCTTTCATCAATGCCAAGCTGGACGAAACCAAGTTCCTGTAAGCCGCTGCCGCAAGCAGCGAGAGCGAATGGCTGAGGCCTCGAATTCACCCGTTCCGCTGTTTGCCCTTTGGGCATGAAAAAAGCCAGGAGCCGTGAGGAACTCCTGGCTTTATATGGGAGATGATGAGGCGAGCGATCTTAAACTTCGATCAGTTCGTATTCTGCGGAACCGTAGCCCAGGCGTACGGCGTCGTCGATGATCTTCTCGCCGTGCTTCGAGTTGATGCGCTCGAGCAGCTTGTCGCGACCGGGGTCGTCGGAGTTGTGGACCGCATCGAGGCACGCCTTGTCGATGGCCACCGGATCGAGGGAGGCGAAGATGCCGATGTCGCCCATGCAGGGGTCCTCGGCAACGGCGCAGCAGTCGCAGTCGACGGACAGGTTCACGGCGATGTTCACGAAGGCGATGTTGCTGCCGAAATGATTCACGATGGTCTCGGCCGCTTCAGCCATAGCCTCGATGAAGTCGTCCTGTTCGGCGTGTACGTCCCAGAATTCACCCTGATTCAGGCTTGCGCCACCGGTGTGGATGTTCACCTTGCCCTGGTTCGATGCGCAACCAATGGAAAGCTGCTTCAGTGCGCCGCCAAAGCCGCCCATGGGGTGACCCTTGAAGTGGGAAAGTACCAGCATAGAAGCATAATTTGCCAGGTGACCACCTACGTGGTTGTTCTTCAGTACGCGGCCGTTCTCGATGGGGAAGATGATGTCAGAACTGGGGCCATCGGCATCCATGATGTCAACATCGAAGTACTTGGTCCAACCGTGTGCCGCCATCAGTTTCTCATGCTTTTCAGTGGTATCGCGTGCGCCATCATAGGCGGTGTTGCATTCGACCACGGTGCCATCGACCTCTTCGATCATCGGGCGCATGAATTCAGGATGTAGATAATTTTGGTTGCCCTCTTCGCCGGAATGGACCTTCACGGCCACTTTGCCCGGCAGTTTCACGCCCAGCTTCTCGTACAGCTTGACGACGTTTTCAGGGGAGATGTCTTTAGTGAAATAGACCACAGGTTTGCTCATGACGGGCTCCTTTCAGCCGTGGTTCGTATTGGAAGCATACCATGCTGGTGACACTCTGTCACTAAATCCGCGCCAACCTCGTCCTCCCGGACACTTTCACCCCCGGCCCCAAAGTGTCCGGGACAATTATGCCTCCGGCCAGAAAGGCCTGATTGTAGGGACTGAGTCCAAAATAGGGGAGCAGTCCTTAAGCAGACACTATCGTAACGTGCGCTACTCGGCTTGGGTCTCGCGGCGCATTTCTTCGATGTAGCCACCCGTGATGATGCCAGCAGGAAGCGCGATCAATGCGACGCCGACGAGCGAAGAAAGCATGGTAACTACGCGACCGATGGTGGTGATGGGATAGATATCCCCGTAGCCCACGGTAGTGAGCGAAACGCACGCCCAGTAAATCGCATCAAAGAAAGTGTCGAATGAATCAGGTTCGACATTGAAGATGATGAGTGCGCAGATGAGAATGTAGGCAACTGCCATCGCGCCGACCGAGAGTAGCAGACTCTTCTCGCGACGCAGCACGCTGGTGACCACGCGCCAGCTGCGTGATTCACGGATGAAGCGAATCGCTCGCAGGGCGCGCACCATGCGCAGTAGACGAAGCGCTTTGAATCCTTGGTTCATCGGCAGGAAGAATGGCAGGATTGAGAGCAGGTCGATGATAGCCATTGGTGTGAACGGATAGAGCAAGAAGCTTTTCCAGCCTTTGCGAAGCGCCAGGTCAGCAGTGCACCAACGCACAAGGTAGTCCGCGATGAAGAGCACGGTAACGATGGTGTCGGTGATGAAGAAGATCGTAAAATCTTGTTTGAAACAGAGCGGCAGTAAGCTGACGATGATCGCCACGATCATCAGGTAATCGTACGCACGCCCGAGCCGCGTCTGGCTCCCCGCTACATCGATCGTCGAGTAGATTCGTGCTCGTAAAGATTCTTTATTCGACATTAACTGTTCCTTGACCAGTGGTGTGAAATACAATCATTAGGGTAATGCAAAATGGTTCAAGGAGGGAAAATGATATTGCCAGACGCGTCTCCGGTTCGCAATTTTCTCTCTATAGACTTGATTAAAGAGCACGTCATTCAAGTAGCAAGAGAATACGAAGCAGCTAAGGTCTTTCTGTTCGGCTCTTGTGCTCGTGGTGACATGAATTCTGATTCTGATGTAGATATCCTGCTAGAAAAGGGTTCAATCAAAGGTATGCAGCTGCTTGATTTTCAGGGTGAGCTTGAGAGAAGGCTTGGCTGCAAGGTTGATGTTGTTACAACAGCTGGCGCTAGCGAGCGTTTCCTGAAGAGAATCAACAACGAAAAGATCCTTCTTTATTCAAACGAAAGCTAAACAAAATCTTTGCAACCGTTCACTCCAGACTGGGTCCCAAGGTGTCCGCTTTTGGTTGTCTATCGGCCTGAGCCTGGCGTTGTGTCGCTGGAAACAAACTACGGCAGAACCTGAGCGCGTTGTTCGAGAAGATCCATGAAGCGTTTTGCTGCGATGGGCAGGCGGGCGGTATCTTTCCATGCGAGTGCGATATCGCGTGTGATGGGTGGTTCAGTTGGGCGAGTAACCAGGTCGTAAGGACATCCTCGCATAATCAGATCCGCTAGGATGGTCACCCCGAGGCCCTGCTCCACCATAGCCATGATGGAGTAATCATCGTGAATAGTGTACTTTACCTGCGGTTCGCAGCCGCAAGCGGCAAACGCTTCAAGGGGTTCGTAATAGGCGCCCTCTTCTAGCAGGATGAACGGTTCTTTCGCCAATTCGCGAAGTGGGATAGCCTTGTGCTTGCAAAGACGATGTTCTTTCGGCAATACCGCAGACATGGATCCGCTTTTGAGAAGTTTAGTTTGAAGACCGCTCACGCCAGAAGGATTCACAAAACCAAAATCGATAAGTCCTGAGTTGATCCATTCTGGGATGAGCGTGTAATCCCCCTGATGAATGACGAACTTCACTCCAGGATGATCATGCTCGAATTCACGAATGAGGCTGGGAAGCCAGTGAGCCGAAATGCTCGCAATGGTTCCGATACGCACGACTCCGATCTCGAGTCCGTTGATCTGGGCTGCGCGTTCTTGGAAGGACCGCTGCGCATTCAATACTTGTTCCATGAAGGGCAGTAGTGTTTCACCCTCGAGGGTTAGGTGCGAACCAGTGCGCGATCGTTCGATCAGTTTGAAGCCGATCTCGTTTTCGAGCGAGGCGACCATCTGACTGAGTGCGGACTGTGTGTAACCGAGGTCTTCAGCCGCCCGTGCGAAGTTCTTGCGTTCAACGATCCTGAGCACGGCTTCGTATTTTCGTGTATCCATGGGTTCCTAACATAAGAAAAACTGAACATAACATCAAGAAAAGTCGTTTTACTAATATAGCGGTTTCTGAAAGAATTGCATCTGCAAGTGACCGAGAAAGGAATGTCGTGTCTATCCAGCAATACATGATCGATGCTTTTGCGCCTAATCCCTTTGAAGGAAATCAAGCTGCGGTATGCGTGACCGCACAGCCGCTTTCGGTGGAGCTCATGCAAGATATCGCTATAGAGAACAATTTTTCAGAAACTGCATTTATCGTTCCACTCGACCTTGATGGCAAAGAGGTGCGTCTCTCCTTGCGCTGGTTCACCCCTGGTGGCGAGATAGACCTGTGTGGCCATGCTACGCTTGCTTCGGGATTCGCAGTGAATCGTTTCGTTGCGCCTGATGCGGACACCATCGTGTTCGAAACATGTAGCGGTGACCTGATCGTAAAACCTACAGGCGATCTTATTTCAATGGACATGCCAGCTTATGCGCCAGTGCAAGTTGAAGTTACTGACGCGATGGAGCAGGCGTTCGGTATTCGTCCTGAAGAAGCCTGGCTCGCACGTGATCTTATCTGCGTCCTACCGAGCGAGGAAGCGGTGCTCGAGATGAAGCCCGACAAGAATGATCTTCTAGAACTTGATGGACTGCTGCAGGTGGTCACCGCGCGTGCAACTCAAGACGGGCGATTCGATTGCGTTTCGCGATGCTTCGCTCCTAAGCTCGATGTGTACGAAGACCCCGTGACGGGCTCGAGCCACTGTGCGCTTGCGCCGATATGGGCAACTAAGCTGGCCAAAGATACCATAACAGCCTTTCAGGCATCGAAGCGTTCGGGCATACTGACTTGTCGAGTTGAAGGAGACCGCGTGATCGTTTCTGGTCCAGCGACACTGTATGCGCAGGCAGAGCTCTTTGTTTAGCGAGTTCCACTTCGCTTAAGGTTTCTAACGATGGCACAGTCAAAAAAGGTCTTGCAGGGATTTCTTCCTGTAATTGCTTTCGGTTTCGTTGCATGTATCTTGTACGGACTGGGAGCGGGCCTGCGCAGCGACATTGGCATCTTGCTCAATCCGCTTGCAGAACACTGTTCGGCAAGCTATCAAGATGTGAGCTTTTGCATTGCGGTGATGAATCTTGTCTTCGGAGCGGCGCAACCTGTTTTTGGGATCATCGCTGCGCGCCGATCGAATCGTAGCGTACTTCTTATTGGTGTCGGGCTGCTCTTTGCCAGTATGGTTGGCATGTTATTGGCAGACTCCTTCTTCGCGCTCCTGTTTTCGCTTGGCATTCTTTTTGGGATCGGAGCGGGCGCTCTTGCTTTTGGTCTGATCTTAGCTTCGTCGATCCGTCGAGTGGGACCCGAAAGAGCGATGCTCATTTCGGGCGTGCTGAACGCTGCGGCAGGAATGGGTGGCTTCGTGCTCTCACCAACGATCCAAGCTTTGCTGGATGAAGGTGGGATCTCGCTCACGCTGTCGAGCCTGATCGCGCCGATCGTTTTGCTCATACCGATCGTGTTCGTGGTGACCGCGGCTGATCCCAAGAAGGCAAGAAAAGCGAGCGGCCCTTGTGAGGTCGAAAGGAAAGATAACCAAGTAGTTCACAATGGTTCGGCTCGAGAACTCTTTAGGCGAGCGTTCAGTGACAAGGTGTTCATCCTACTCATTGCAGGATTTTCAACTTGCGGATTTCATATGGTCACGATCGAGTCGCATCTGTTCTCTCAGTTTCTTAGCTACGGCATTGGTGCTGATGAAGCTTCATGGGCCTTTTCGCTCTATGGGGTCGCTACTGTGTTCGGCGCGCTGCTTTCGGGTTGGCTATCGGTAAAAGTACCTAAGGGTGGTTTGCTCGCGTTCTATTACGGGTTTCGTGCGGTATGGGTCTTGATCTTCATCTTCTTGATGCCCAAGACCTTATTGAGTGCGATACTCTTCAGCGCTGGTTTGGGCCTTACAGGAGACGCTACGGTTTCTCCTACTGCAGGCATTGTGAATGGCCGGTTCTCGCTCACAGAAGCTGCCACCCTTATCGGCGTGCTCTTCTTCTGTCATCAGATCGGTGCGTTCTTGAGCGCGTGGCTTGGTGGAATCCTGCTTGAAATGAGCGGTTCATATATTGCACTTTGGATGATCGATGTGGCGCTTTGCACCCTTGCAGGTTTGGCTAGTGCGCACATTCGAAAAGCCGAGCGTTAACCGCGCTCAATTGCTCACCTTAAAGGGCCGAGAGTAAGATCCAAAGCAAAAGAGCTTGACTTGCCGAAGAGAGCTTTGGGCTGGAGCAAACCGTATCAGTTTTCGGGTCGATGACAATCCGTTTACGACAGCGGGGATGCGCTTGAACCTGCAAACGCGCGAGCTATTCTTGGTATTGAGAGCAAACTCAGCACGTTTGGAGGAATCAACATGAAGATCGAATATTGGTCAGACTACGCTTGTCCTTATTGTTACATTGGCGAGACACGGCTGGAACATGCCATTGAGGAAATGGGTCTTGGTGACGAGATAGAGCTTTCGATGCGTGCTTTCGAGCTTGATCCGAATGCAGAGGCAAAGGTCGTCTCCGATACTGCAAGCCGCTTTGCACGCAAGTATGGTCTATCAGTTCCGCAAGCCGAAGAGCGTATCGAGGGCATTTCGGAATTGGGTCGTGCGGAAGGTCTCGACTTCCGTTATGCCGACACGCAGTATTCCAACACGTTCGATGCGCATCGCCTGACGAAGTTCGCGCACTCTAAGGGTAATACGGCGGTGGAGCCGTTGCTGTTCAAGGCTTATTTCACCGAAGGTCGTGTTTTGGCAGATCATGACGTGCTCGTTGATATTGCTGTTGAAGCAGGGCTGGATGCAGAGGAAGTTCGCGCCATGCTCGATAGCGATGCGTTTGCCGAAGAAGTTCGTGCTGACGAAAGCGAGGCCTATCGCATGGGCGTTACTGGTGTGCCCTTCTTCGTTATCAATGGCAAGCTCGCACTTCCTGGATGCTTCGAGGTCGATGGCTTCAAGCAAGCGATTACCCAGGCTATCAACGATGAATTCTCGACCACGGCACAAGGTGCTGCATGTGGCCCAGAGGGATGTGCGGTGAACTGATGAGCGTTTCAGTCTATCCGCTACTTGCAAGCGGCGTGTTCGGGACCTTCGGCTATTTCGTGGTCGACGACGAATCGCAGCATGCGCTCTTGATCGACCCGGGCGCGCAGCCTCAGCTCTTCGAGCAGGCCGCAGCTGAAAAGGGTTGGACTGTGGAGAAAATCCTGCTCACGCATGGACATTTCGATCATTTTGGCGCTGCTGATGCGCTACGTCAGGCATGGGGAGCAGAGGTGTATGCTTCGCGCATTTCGCCGCGTTATTTGGAAGACCCGCGTCTGAATCTATCGGCTGAGCATGGTATGCGGTTGACGCTGCAGGGTACGAAGTCGCTTGAAGAAGGCGACCAGATCGCGATCGATGTGGCTCCTGGCGTAACGCTTTCGGTACTGCACGTTCCTGGTCATACTGAAGATTCGCTGGTCTATGTGCTCGATGGCGCGGGTGTGGCTTTCGTGGGTGATGTGGTCTATGAGGGCGGTCCTGGCTTGACGGTGTTTCCGACGGGTAATGGCCCTGAACTGGCCCAAAGCATTCGCGATAAGGTGTTGGTCCTTCCCGAAGAGACCGCGTTGCTCTCGGGGCATTCGCAAGCCATCACCGTAGCTGACCTGAAGCACGTTATGGGCGTTCGCTGACGTTTCGTCTGCCAATCAATCGCAAGGCTGGGCACTGAGGGGTGATCCTTGGTGCCCAATTTTTATGTCCAGACAAAAGAGGATGGTTTCGCCTGGGCCATCATCTTCATTTCTCCATATATGGTTGACGGCGTGTACTTACGTATGTATAGTTCATCTCGAAATATCAACGTATGAGCATATCTGCATTTAACTTCACACATCATCTTTTACATAGTGGGAAAGGAGTCGCTATGACTTTTGAAGAACCCGTATATCGCCCTCCCTGGGAGGCGCGTTCCATGTTGCTTGCTGTTTCGCAAAGTTGCAATTGGAATCGTTGCAAGTTCTGCTATCGCTCGAAAGATTATGCCTTCAAGGTTGCCGATCCAGCCACGTTTCGCCGTGAGCTGCTGATGCAGCGGTCGTTCTATCCTGCGGACACGCGTATCTTCTTCGTGGGGTCAAATAACTTCGCGTTGCCCACCCATCGCCTGATGGAATTTCTTGACATCGTGAATGAAGAACTGCCCGACCACGGGCGTATTTCCATGTTCAGCCGCGTCGATGCTATCGCGCGCAAGTCTGATGAAGAGTTGAGGCAGCTGGCAGCCAATGGATGTACGCATTTGTATGTGGGCACTGAAAGCGGAAACAACGATGCACTCGAGCTGATGGATAAGGGCCATACGGCCGAGGAGGCTGTTGAGCAACTGCTGCGTTTGGATAACGCTGGCATTACTTACACGGTCTTTTATATCTTGGGACTTGGTGGAAAGGGTGCGGGCGCGAAATCAGGCAGAGAGACGGCCGAGCTATTCAACCAAGTGCATCCGAAACAGATCTCCAGCACGGGTATGACGGTGACAGAGGGGACTGGCGCATGGGATATGTGGCGTGCGGGCGAATACGAGAAAGCTTCCGAGCGCGAGATGATCGAAGAGCTCCGTGTGTTCCTTGAAACATTGAACGTTGCGAGCGTTTACGACAGCTATCACATGCTGAATCCAGTTCACGTGCGGGTGAATACGGGTGATGAACAGGAAAAAGCAGAGACGCTCAAGCAGATTGATGAGGTCTTGAGCAAGTATTCTGACGATCAACTCGATGCAGCTGTGAATCGGTCCATGCTCGAGGAATCTTGCAAACCTGAATATGCTGCGTAAGCTTAAGAATGATGAATGTGAAACTGGGCACTGAGGGGCGATCCTTGGTGCCCAGTTTTATGTCCAGACAAAAAAGGACCTGTCCCCGAGGTGTTTGGATAAAAATCGCTCTGCTTTCAAGATCAGGCGAGCCGATTTTCCATTCCCCAGACGCAAAGCTGGTCGAGCACTTTCATGAGGGATGCGCCGCGTGGCGTGAGCGAATACTCTACTTTCGGCGGTATCTGCGGGTAGACCTTGCGCTCGATAAGTTGGTCGGCTTCGAGCTCTTTCAGGTTCTGCGAAAGCGTCTTGTCCGAGATCTTGCCCAGGTAGCGCTTCATCTCGTTGAAGCGCACCGGCTGATACTCCATCAGGCAATAGAGGATGACCATCTTGTGCTTGCCCGAGATCAGCGAAAGCGTGTAGCTATAGCCTGTGTCGCAAAATTGCGCGTCCTCGATGCTAGGGGTGGTCTCGGTCATCATCGCTCCTTTACACTTTCTTTGTGAATAGTACCTATCTTACAAGTGCGTACTTGATTCTGCTTCTCAAAATGATTTCATAGGATACATCATGGACCTAACTGAGAGAAGAGGGAATCTGATGGGAAAGAAGATCGTCGTTATCACAGGCAGCCCACGCAAGAACGGCAATACCGATCGTATGGTCGCAGCATTCACTGAACAGGCACAAAAGAATGGCCACGAAGTGGTGCTCTTCAACGCAGCAACGTCGAATGTGGGTGGGTGCCACGCGTGCGAAACTTGCTTCAAGAGCGGCAAGGCCTGTACTTACGACGACGATTTCAACACCATCGCCCCCGACATCCTTGAAGCTGATGGTATCGTGTTCGCAACCCCGACCTATTGGTATTCCTTCCCAGGTCAGATCAAGAATGTGATCGACAAGCTCTACTCTTTCTGCGTGGCTGAAAAGCCCATCGCGAACAAAGATTGTGCCCTTATCGCATGCTGCGAAGAGCACGAGGTCGAGGTGATGGACAGCTTGAAACAGCCCTTTGAACGCATCGCAGCTTTGGTGAAGTGGAACGTAGTAGGTGAAGTGCTCGTTCCTGGTGTGCTCGAGGTGGGCGCGGTCGATCAGACCGACGGTTGTGCCCAGGCGGCAGATCTGGCCAACAAGTTCTAAACGAATGCGCCTACGTCAGGTGGATCTTGGCAGGCATTGATAGAAACTTCGCGTTGATCGAATCTGAAGGGGGGAGCCATGAAGGTATTCGTTGCAGGAGCAAGTGGTCGTGTAGGAAAAGGACTAGTGAAGTGCTTGTTAGCGGATGGACACAGCGTTGTTGCCGCATCTCGTAGTGCAGAAGATGTGGGTTGGCCTGAAGGTGTCGAGCCGTGCGTGTTCGATTTTCACACAGACGTTGAGCACATGATCGACCTTATTGATGGATGCGCTGCTATCTATTTCGTAGCAGGTTCACGTGGCAAGGATCTGCTGCAAACTGATGCATTCGGCGCCGTGAAGCTGATGAAGGCAGCCAAAGAAGCAGACATCGAGCGATTCGTCATGCTCAGTTCGTTGTTCGCTCTTGAGCCGAAGCGCTGGCAGGAATCTCCGTCGCTTGCATCCATCATGGACTACAACATCGCCAAGTTCTTCGCAGATGAATGGCTCGTGAACAATTCGGGTCTGAAGTGGACCATCGTGCAGCCTAGCGTGCTGAAGGAAGAGCCAGGTACGGGTAAGATCGAGCTGAATCCTTCGAGCGACGGTGTGAACCCGATTCCCGATGTGGCTGCGGTGCTCGCTGGCGTGCTCGAGCGTCCGAACACTATTGGCAAGGTAGTGATGATGCGTTCCGGAAACCAGCCCATCGTCGATGCTCTAGCGTCAATTTAGCTGTGTGACCAAGATAGAATTTCGAATATTTTGAGGTAGGGGACAGGTCCCAAACTGTCCCAGACCCATTGGGGACAGGGCAGGATCACCGATCGGGATCACTGGCCTGTCCCCTTTTTGTCCCGGACAGATTTGAACCCGTCCCCGAAGTGTCCCGAAGTGTCCGGGTGTTCGTTAGTCGTCGAGGAGGTCTTCGAGGGTCTCGAAGAGGGTCTCGATATTGATAGGCTTGGGCACATATCCGCTCATGCCAGCTTCTTCGGCTTCCTCGCGGTCTTCCTCGAATGCGTTCGCCGTAACTGCGATGATGGGGATCGACGCCTTTGCAGGATCGTCCAACGCACGGATAGCGCGGGTGGTCTCGTAGCCATTCATGATGGGCATCTGCACGTCGGTCAGCACCACGTCATAGGTGCCCGCGGGGTTTTCCTTCATGCGCTCGACCGCGTACTTACCATCTTCCACCGCATCCACGATAATTCCCGCATCTTCGAGCACGGTAATAGCGATCTCACGGCTCATCTCATTGTCTTCAGCCAACAGGATGTGCTTACCCTTGAACTTCTCGGCAGCCTGATCGAAGGCATCCGTCAGGTCGATGTTGTCATTGCCTTGAGCCACGATCACTTCGTCGCTTTCCGTTTCGTCCGTGAAGGGACGCATGAGGATCTCGCGCAGTTCAGACAGGAAGATAGGCTTGGAGCAGATGGCAGTAACGCCCGCTTCCTTCACTTCTTCTTCGATGTCGGTCCAGTCGTAAGCTGTAGCGATGATGATGGGTGTTTCATCGCCGATGATGCGGCGAATGCGCTTCACCAATTCAAGGCCGCTCATGTTCGGCATGATCCAGTCGATGATGAAGGCGCTATACGGATCGCCTTGCTCGGTAGCGAATTTGGTGTGCGCGATGGCTTCTTCACCCAGTGTGGTCCAGTCGGGGCGCATGCCAATGGAGAGCAGCATGCTGCTGACGCTCGT
Source organism: Anaerotardibacter muris (assembly GCF_943192915.1). Taxonomy (GTDB): domain Bacteria; phylum Actinomycetota; class Coriobacteriia; order Coriobacteriales; family Eggerthellaceae; genus Anaerotardibacter; species Anaerotardibacter muris. The sequence continues at coordinate 270,266 of NZ_CALPCD010000002.1, read as the reverse complement.
GCACGTATCAACATCATCGTCGACCACCAATGCGCGCAGGTCCTTCAGTTCCTCAGGCGGCGCGAGCGGCTCGGAGCCTTCGGCTACCTTGAAGCGGAACTTAACGACGAATTCAGAACCTTCGCCTTCGGTACTGGTGACGCTGATGTCGCCTTCCATCATGTCCACGATGTTCTTCGTGATAGCAAGACCCAGGCCAGTACCCTGAATGCCGCTGACCGTGGCGGTCTCTTCGCGTTCGAAGGGCTCGAAGACATGCTCGAGGAAGGTCGGGCTCATGCCGATGCCCGTATCGCGTACGGAGAATTGATATTCGGCAGTGCCATCAGGCTGTACTGCTTCGGTCTGCGTGATGCGCACGCTTACCGTACCGCCCTGTGGTGTGTACTTCACTGCGTTGCTCAAGATGTTGAGCAGCACCTGATTCAGGCGCAGCTTGTCACAGATAACGGTCTCGTTCCTTACGTCCAGCATGTCGATGTAGAATTCCAGACCCTTTGCCTTGATATCGGACTGAACGATAGTGCGCAGATCGTGCATCACTTCAGGCAGATTCGTTTCCTTGTTCTCGATCTTCACCTTGCCACTTTCGATGCGGCTCATGTCGAGCACGTCGTTGATCAGGCTGAGCAGGTGATTGCTCGAGGTCATGATCTTGCTCAGATAGCTGCGCACCTGGTCAGTGTTGTCGATGTGCGTGCCAGCCAGCGCTGTGAAGCCGATGATGGCGTTCATGGGCGTGCGAATGTCGTGAGACATATTGTTCAGGAACGTGGTCTTCGCCTGGTTGGCGTATTGCGCCTGCGCCAGTGCTTCAGACAGGACCTCGTTCTGCTCCTGTTCCTTGCGGACCATCTCATCGATGTTGCGGAAACCAACGAGCAAGAAGTCATCTTCGCCGTCTTCCACCATCACGTAGGTGTACTGGAAGTTGTGTTCTTCGCCATCGACCAAGATGCGATATGTGCCCTGGTATTCTTCGCCCGACTTCGTTTCTTCGCGAACATGGTCAAGCGACATCTCCTTGCGCAGAAGCTCCTTGTCATCAGGATGAACGCGGTCGTCGATATAGTGGTTGACCAGGACCGTGTAATCTTGCTCTTCGTCAGGATTGTCATGGAGGCCGCGCGTAACGTAGCCTTCGAGCTTGATGACTTTGGCAACGCCCTTCTTGGGGTCGACCGAGAATACATTGGTGTAGTCATGACTGAGCGCCTCAACGATAGAGAGCTGCTCTTTCAGTTCTTGGTTCGACTGTTCTTGAGTTGCGATCAGTCGATTGCTCCATCTGCCACGAAGCACCAACGCGATGATGATGACCGCTACCATTGCGATGAGCAGACCCAAAACGATGAGGATTATGGGGTTCGCTTCAAGGTACTCGAAGAAGGTCATATCAGTGGCACTATAGGAAGTATAGTCGGCCACCAGGCGATTGAGCGTTGATTCGGGCACGCGCTTGATGCACTTGTTCAGGATGCTCACCAGTTCATGGTCGGTATTGGCGGTTACCAACATGTCGAACTGCACATCAAGACCGTAGACCGCGTTATAAGTGAGCCCATCGCTCGAGTCACGGTTCATGAATTGTTGCGCGGTGTATACGTAGGTATAGGTGCAATCGGCATCGCCATCGAGCACTGCCTGCAGCGCGGCTTCGCGCGTGGGGTAATGGATCAGCTCGACGCCTTCTTGGTCTTCCCAGAAGCCATTGAGGCCACCCGTTGAGGAATCGGGAACGGCGATGGTCTTGATCTGACCAGCGAAATCGTCGCGGGTCACTTGCACGATGCTGGCAGACATGAACGCATCGCTCTTGAAGCTGTTGTCGAAGTAGTCGCCCGAAGAGTATTGACCAACGATGCCATCGAGCACCACGTTCACGCGCTCGCTCTCGATGGCAAGCTGATATTGCTGAAGATCGCTCGGGACAACGATCTCATAAGGCAGATCAGCCACTTCCATGACTGCTGCGAAATAGTCGATCAAGATGCCATTGAGCTTGCCATTCTCCTCAAAGGAGTAGGGGCTGCGATCGCTTGCAGCAATGGCAGAGATCTTCTTCGTGCCAGCGCGCACTTCATCGATATAAGCCTGTTCGCGGGCGGTGAATTCGATCTCGTTGGAGAAAGTGGGACCGTAATAGTCGTAATAGAGCGTGTGCTTCCAGTCGCCTTCGTTCATGTTCATCTGATCGATGGCGTAATTCACCTCGGAGAGCAGCTGCGTGTCGCCCTTGCGCACGATGACGTAGTAGTTATCGGTATCGATCGTATCCAGGGTCTTTTCGTTGTTGGTCTTGCGCAGGTCGCTGGTAACAATCGCGTCGACCGTGCCGTCTTGAAGGGCCTGAGCGAGTGCTTCATTATCAGTGAACTGACGCACGGTGTAGGTGAAGTTCTTCTCCTTCGCGAATTCAGCAAGGATGTCGTTTTGGCTGTTGCCTGGGATCTCGCCCACCACCATGCCGTTATAGGTCGCGTAGTCGCCGCTGATCAGCTTATCATTGCTAGCAGCTACAGAGAGCACCGTGCTCTTCTGGCCGATGGGCAGCGAGAAGTCGAACTTGGCCTCGCGCTCAGGTGTCTTCGAGGCAGAGGTTACCAGGTCGATCTCGCCCGCTTCGAGCATATCCATCATGTCTTGCCAGGAGGCATCGTATCCCACCAGGTCGAAGTTAAGATGCGAATACTTCGAGATCATCTCGAGCACTTCGATGCCATAGCCGTAGAGCTCGCCGTCCTCATCCTTCATATGGTAGCCATCGAAAGCGAACACGCCTGCCTTCACTGTGCGATTGGTAGAATCGGGCTTGCCGATCTCAAGGTTGTCGAGCGTGACGAAGGTTTCCTCGCTCGCATTCTTCAGCTGGCGAGTTTGTGTTTGAGTGGCCGAGCCCGTAGCAGTTTCCGATTTCTGGAACTGCATGGTGGTTACCGCGCAAAATACCACGAGCACGACCGCTGCTATGATGGCAGCCACGATCAGGGCGCCGCGGCGATTGGGCGTTGTGGTCTTGGAAGATGAATCGTTCTGCGGAGAATTAGAAAGAGCGCTCAAATCTGAATACCTATTCCTATCAGGGCGAAAAATTGCATACTTAGTGCGCAATTCTATCATGAAACGGCTCGTGGACCGTAGTGCGCCTTACTAATATATGGGATGAACATTCCAAGGTCTTGCGCAGGCCTTGAGCAGGCGCGATGAAGCGTGCGCTGAGAAGCGAGCCTACAGGTGCCTGATGGTATAATCGAGAGGTCAAAACGACGGGGAGATGCCCATGATCTATGCTGTCACTTGCAATCCTGCTCTTGATTGGATGATGCGCCTTGATGCTTTCGCGGCAGGGGGCATCAATCGGTCGTTTTCTGAGTCGCTTTCCATGGGTGGCAAGGGTGTGAACGTTGCCACTATGCTCACGAACTTGGGCGTGCCCGTGTGCGCCTGGGGTTTTATCGCTGGCGACACGGGGCGTACGCTCGAAGCGGCGCTTCAAGATCGCGGCATCACTACTGATCTTATCCATCTGCCCGAGGGGCTTACTCGCATCAACGTGAAGCTGAAGACAATGGATAATGCTTCTGAACAGGCACGATGCATCCAAGAAACCGAGATAAACGGAGCGGGCCCACGGGTCGATGCTGCAGCGCTCGATAGGTTACGCGCTCAGGTCGACACACTGCGTGCTGGTGATGTGCTGGTCCTTTCAGGTTCGCTCGCCCCAGGGTGCCCTGTGCAGCTCTACCGAGAGTTGGTGGAACGCGCTCATGGTTGTGGGGCGCTTGCGGTAGTGGACGCGGCCGAAGACCTGCTCGAGGCGGCGCTTGATGCGCATCCGTTCCTGATCAAACCCAATAATGATGAACTAGCTCAGTTGTTCGATATCGATGGTACTGACGAGGCTTCGCTCGAGCGAGCAGCGGTGGAGCTTGCTGGGCGGACAAGGGGGTTCGTGCTGGTCAGCAGGGGAGCGAAGGGTGCATTTCTTGCAAACGAAGAAGGCGTGGTGGGCTATTCTGTTGCACCACGTGGCGCTTTGGTGAACTCGGTCGGTGCGGGAGATTCCATGGTAGCAGGGTTCTTGGCGGGCTGGCTGAACGCCACATCGCTTCATGACGCAGAGATTGCGGCAGCAGGCGATCCGCTAGCGGCGCTCACGTTCGCCACGGCTGCCGGATCGGCTACGGCCTTCTGCGAGGGTATCGCATCAGGTGAAGAGGTGCTCGCGCTCGTACCTGACATTTTCATTACACCTGGGCCTTCAGCTCCTTGATCCGTGCAAAACGTTGCATCATTAGGAGGAAGGTAAAGATGATGGGCAGCCAAGGCAAATTGCTGGGGCAAATTGTCAAAGCAAAGGCCAAGGCAAAGGCTAAAGCAATGGTCGAGGCAAAGAGCCGAAGCATGCGGCTCGAGCAGATGACAAGGGGCCACAAGTTGCTCATCGAGACGATAGAGGATGTCTAACACCAGAGGGGACAGGGGTTACCATGAGGATCGTCGATCTTCTCTCGCCTAAAGCCATGCAGCTTGGCGCACATCCAGCCGACAAGGCAGCAGCGATCGATGCGCTGGTCGATCTGCATGAGGCAGCGGGAAATCTTGTAGACAAGGAAAAGTACAAGCAGGCCATCTTGGCACGCGAGGAATTGGGCACCACTGCGGTGGGCGAAGGCATTGCCATCCCGCATGCGAAGACCGATGCCACCAAGCATGCTGCGCTGGCGGCTATGACCGCTCCCGATGGCGTTGATTATGGCGCACCTGATGGTCAGCCTTCAACGTTGTTGTTCATGATCGCGGCGCCTGACGATGGCGGTGAAGTTCACCTGGAAGTGCTCTCGCGCTTGATGACCATCTTGATGGACATCGATTTCCGCAAGAGCTTGATGGAGGCTGCAACGCCCGAGGAATTCCTGAAGCTGATCGATGCGAAGGAGAACGAACGCTTCGCTGACGAGGTGAAACAGGACGCTGTTGCCGATATGGAAGGCAATGTTGAGGGTACGGAATACCTCATCGATGAAGCCAAGGCAGAGCATCGTGAGCATAAGGTTGAAAAGGAAGAAGCCCAAGCGCAGGCCGAAGGCTATCGCATCCTGGCTGTAACGGCGTGCCCAACTGGCATCGCGCATACGTATATGGCGGCTGAAGCGTTGGTGAATGCAGCGGATGCGCGCGGTATCGCGCTGAAAGCAGAGACCAATGGTTCGGGCGGCACGAAGAACAAGCTTACCAACGCTGAGATCGAAGCAGCAGATGGCATCATCGTGGCGGCCGATAAGGAAGTGTCCATGGATCGCTTCGATGGCAAGCCAGTAGTGATCGTGAAGGTTGCTGATGGCATCAATAAGCCTGACGAGTTGATCGACCGTGTGCTCGATGGCAATGCGAAGATCTATCACAGCGCTTCAAGCAAGAGGGTCGAAGATGAAACAGGCTCGGATGAGAGCGTAGGGCGCAAGATCTACAAGCACCTGATGGAGGGCGTTTCGCACATGCTGCCCTTCGTGGTCTCGGGTGGTCTGTTCATCGCGGTGGCATTTTTGATCGACTCGATCGCGGGCGTGCCGCAAGACTCAAGCTTCGGTACGGGCACGCCTGTTTCGGCCTGGTTCAAGACCATCGGCGGGTTCGCTTTCAGCTTCATGGTTCCTATTCTGGCGGCGTACATCGCGAAGTCGATCGCTGATAGGCCAGGCCTGGTAGTAGGCTTCGTAGGTGGCTTCATGGCAACGCTCGGCTCGACGTTCGGCTTGCCTGGTGGCGATGTTCCCTCAGGCTTCTTGGGGGGCCTGCTCGCAGGTTTCGCTGGCGGTTATATGATGCTCGGCATCGAAAAGCTGTGCGATAAGATGCCCGATAGCCTGGCTGGCATCAAGCAGATCCTTATCTATCCACTGGCAGGTTTGGCGGCCATCAGTTTGTTCATGTGCTTGGTCGGCCCCATCATGGGCGCCATCAACACGGCCATGAGCGATGCGCTCACCTGGCTTGCAGACAATGATTACGGCATCATCCTTGGCATCATCCTTGGAGCCATGATGGCCATCGATATGGGCGGTCCGTTCAACAAGGCGGCATACGTGTTCGGCACGGGCATGCTTTCGCTGGGCACGGATGCAGCTTATGAGATCATGGCGTCGGTCATGATCGGTGGTATGGTTCCGCCGCTGGCTATCGCGCTCTCTACCACGCTGTTCAAGAATCGCTGGACCGAAGAAGAGCGCAAGAATGGCCCGGTCAACTACATCATGGGTCTTTCATTCATCACAGAAGGCGCTATTCCTTATGCGGCATCCGATCCGCTGCGCGTCATCCCCGCGTGCATCATCGGTTCGGGCGTGGCAGGCGGCCTTTCGTGGTTGTTCGGGTGTACGCTGATGGCGCCTCATGGTGGTATCTTCGTAGTGCCGGTCATCGGTAATGCGCTCATGTATCTGGTGGCCTTAGCTATCGGTGCTGTGGTCGGTATGCTGATGCTGGCCATCCTGAAGAAGAAGCAATAGGGGGACAGGTCCCAAACTGTCCCGGACAAAAACGGACCCGTCCCCAAAGTGTCCAGGACAAAAAGGGGACAGGTCAGGCTGGCGAGAGTTCGCCGAAGAGATGAAAGGATACGAAAATGGTTTCACAGAAGATCACGTTGACCAATGGCAGTGGCTTGCATATGCGCCCTGCAGGCGTGTTAGCCCAGGCTATGGCCCCGTTTGCTGCTGACGTTACCATCGTTGCAGACGGCAAGGAAGTGAATGCGAAGAGCCTGATGGCCATCGTGGCTGCTGGCATCAAATGCGGCACCGAAGTCGAGATCGTGGCAACTGGTGACGACGAGCAAGCAGCACTTGATGCGGCGATCAGCTTGATCGAATCGGGATTGGGAGAATAAGAGCATGAAGACCCTCGAAGGAGTTGCCGCTTCGAGCGGCGTAGGCATCGGCACGGTCGTGGTCGTTGCTGAACCAGTGCTCGAATATGAGAGCACCACCGTCGCGGATGTGGATGCTGAAAAAGCACGCCTCGCAGGCGCTATCGAGGCGTTCAAGGAGCTCAACACGCAGAAGGCGGACCAGATCCGTGATCGTGTGGGTGACGAAGAAGCGGCTATCCTCGAGGGTCATAACCTTATGATCTCGGACCCGTTCATGGTGGCCGAGATGGACAAGCTCATCGAAGGCGGAACATGCGCTGAAGATGCTCTCACCCAGATTTGCGAGATGTTCGCCACCATGTTCGAAGCAGCCGAAGATGATCTTACGCGTCAGCGCGCATCAGACGTGCGTGACATTCGTACAGGTGTGTTGTGCGAATTGCTGGGTGTCGAAGAAGTGGATATTTCGCTCGTGCCTGCAGGTTCGGTCATCGTCATACATGACCTGGTCCCGTCGATGACGGCTGGTCTGAACAGCGACAATGTGGTTGGCATCGTCACCGAAGTGGGCGGTATGACCAGCCATTCTGCTATTCTGGCTCGCGCGCTCGAGATCCCAGCAGTGCTGGCAGTGGCAGATGTGACCACAGAACTTGCAGCGGGAGACCAGGTGGTGGTCAATGGCATCGCAGGCAAAGTGGTGCTGGATCCCACGGAAGATGTGCTCCATTCAGCCGAGGTTCGTCGTGAGGAATTCCTTCAGGAACGTGCGGCGCTGCAGCAGTTGGTGGGCAAGCCTACCGAGACCGCTGATGGCATACAGGTAGAACTGTTCGGCAACATCGGCTCAGTTTCAGATGCCGAAGCTGTTGTTTCGCACGACGGCGAAGGCGTGGGTCTGTTCCGCACAGAATTCCTGTTTATGGAGAGCAATGCGATGCCTACTGAAGACGAGCAGTTCAAAGCCTATCAGCAGGCGGCGCTCATCTTGAAGGGACGCCCTCTTATCGTGCGCACGCTCGATATTGGTGGCGATAAGGACATCCCATATCTGGGAATGGAAAAGGAAGATAATCCGTTCTTGGGTTTTCGTGCGGTGCGTTACTGCTTGCAGCGTCCAGATGTGTTCAAGGTCCAACTGCGTGCGCTTCTGCGCGCAACGGCATTCGGCGATATCCGTATCATGATCCCTCTGGTCACTGGTGTGGCTGAGCTGCGTCAGGTGCGTGAACTGGTGGCTGAATGCGCCGCTGAACTGAAGGCCGAAGGCACGGAATGCAATGCTGATGTGCCCGTGGGCGTGATGATAGAAACACCAGCAGCAGCTATTATGGCTGATGTACTTGCCGAAGAGGCAGATTTCTTCAGCATCGGCACGAATGACCTGACGGGCTATACCATGGCGGCTGATCGTGGCAACGACCACGTGAGCTACCTTTATTCCACGTTCGACCCTGCAGTGCTCCGCTCGATCAAGCGCGTGATAGAAGCAGGCAACGAAGCGGGCATCATGGTGGGTATGTGCGGCGAAGCGGCAGCAGACCCGTTGCTCGTTCCGCTTTGGATAAGCTTTGGTCTTGGTGAATACAGCGTTTCTCCTTCGTCGATCCTCGCAACGCGCGCGGCTATTGGCGATTGGACGAAAGCGGCTGCAGATGAGGTTGCGGCAAAGGCTATGGCGGCCAAGACCGAACCTGAAGTGCGCGCTATCCTAGAATCCGCGCGCAAAGGCTAGTTCAATGGACCAGTTCTTCGCAGCAGGCGCAACGCTCGATGTACCCTTCGGCGTCGACTTCTTCGCTGTTGCTGTGGGTGTGATAACGGGTGCGATGTTCGCGAACGACCGCAAGCTCGATATCGTGGGTACCATTTCGCTCGCGCTGATCACCGCGTATGGCGGAGGCATCATCCGTGACCTGCTCTTGCAGGACAAGGGCGTATACTTCATGCAGTATCCTGAAGTCGTGCTCATCTGCATGGCTATTGCGCTTTTCGTCTTCCTCTTTCGTGGATGGTTCAAAACCACAGGTCAGATGCTCTTTTTGGCCGATGCGCTCTCGGTGGCGCTCTTCGCGCTGGCTGGAGCGAACAAAGCGTATCAATGTGGCCAGAGCTTCTTCGTGGTGGTGCTCTTGGGCGCGATCACTGCGGTTGGTGGTGGGGCGTTGCGCGATATTTGCGTGGGGAAGACCCCGAGCATCTTCCAGCGTTCGAACTACTACGCTGTGGCGGGCATTGCTGGCGCGCTCGCATTCGCGGGCTTGGCATTTCTGAACGTACCGCTGACCATTGCGGCTATCGTATGCGTGTTGACGGTGGTGTTCTTGCGGTACCTGTCGGTCTACTTCGATTGGCAAACTGCCAATGACACCGATCTGGCTCCCAAGGTGAACAAGGGTACGCGCAAGGTGAAGGACTTCTTCGTCGAGCTCTTCCATCATGCCGACGAACACACCTTGAGACCACGCCGCAAATCTTACAGGCGCAAACGCAAAGCTACTCGACAAGAGAAATAGATCAGGCGGTCTGTTCGGAGCGTTTTCTTCGTGGTGCTAGTTCGCTGATCAAGATAGCGATGAAGATCAGGATGAAGCCGACGATCATTTGAGCCGTGAGCACTTCACCGTAAAAGAGCACCGAGCAGATAACGCCGAAGACCGACTCGAGCGAGAGGATGAGCGAACCCTGAGCAGGGGGTACGTGAGCCAGTCCCACGTTTTGGCAGACATAGCAGACGCAAGATGAGAGCAGCACAAGATAGGCCAGGTCGGCGAAGAAGCTTGCTGGTATGGCATCGATCTGTGGCATCGGTTCGAAAGCGAAACCGAAGATGAGCCCCAATACTCCACAACAGAGGAATTGGATGATGGTTATGCCGATGGCGCTATAGATCTTGGTGAAGCGCGAGATGAAGATGATCTCGAGGGCGAAGACCACCGCGCCAGCAAGTGTTGCTGCGTCGCCAAATCCTATGCCGAAGGTGCCAGGCGCAACGGAGACAAGCCCGATGCCAGCCACGCAGGTTATGGCTGCGATGATGCAAGACCAACCTGGGAAACGGCGCGATATCATCCAAACGATCAGCGGCACCATGACGCAGTAGGTTGCAGTAAGGAATGCGTTCTTGCCAGGGGTTGTGTTGGCAAGTCCCAAGGTTTGCAACCAGAATGCCACGAACAAGATGATGCCCATGGTGATGCCAGCGCGCAAGCCGCCAGGGGTCAAGACCTTCCGAAGCTTCTTGTGGAAGACAGCGCCCAGGATAAGCCCGGCCAGGATGAAACGAACGCCTACGAGCTGGGCGGGCCCCAAGATCTCGACAGCGTCCTTCATTACCACGAAGGCTGCACCCCAGATTATCGTGGAGAAGAACAGCATGGCTTTGTAGCCAGCAACTGGTATGTCTTTCATCTTGTTCATCATAGATTCGTCATGCAAAAGTCTATAGCTAATCAGTCTAAAGGTCTTGAGAATTCGTGCAGATGCGCAACGAGCTATCGTGTGTCGTTCGCAACAATGCCGCAGCATGCCTCTTTGCAGGGCTTCGCGGGCTTCAAGAAGGGGATCGTTTCGCTGTCGCGCTATCGTCTAGTTTACGGTCGGGCAACGTGTTTGCGCGCGCTGATAAACGCTTTACGAAAAAGCGCTGGAGGCCAGGGTGCAGCAACTACAGTAAGAACAGATTCATAAGGCGATCCTAAGGAGCGATCATCATGCAACCGGAACTTTCTCAGATAGATTTTCAACAGAAGGTAGCAACAGGCAAAGTCCTGGTGGAATTCTTTGCCACGTGGTGCCCGCATTGCCAGCGTCAGCAGCCCATCACCGATGAAGCTGCCGATATGCTGCGTGGCGAGGTGTCCGTGTACCAAGTGGACGTGGATAAGAATCCGGAGCTTGCTCAAGAATACGCACCGAATGGTTTTCCCACCTATGTCCTGTTCGAGAATGGTGCGCCCGTTGCCGAACACGTTGGCGAATGGCCACTGCCATCCTTACTAGAGATGGTGAAAGCGAATTAACTGAAGGCGTTTTGCGCTAAGCCTATCGCGCAGAATGCGGTGCATTTGGACAGGCTTTCGTGCCCATCTGCACCGACTTTGGGTGTCCGTTTCGACTGAATTTCGTAGCTTTTTCAGTCGATTCGGACAAGTAATCATTGCGACCTTTCACTCGCTGCAGCTCTCGAGTGCTTCGTTCTCACGGAGCCGAAACGTGCTATTCCCAAAAGCTCAATTTTTTAAGAATTCGGGAATAGGAAAGATCAGGACAAAATGAGAGGCATCGATAGCTTTCTTATCTGTCGATGCTCTTTCGCCTTGCTTGCTTCAACCAGTTCTTCTTAAAGGATCCGATACTACCGAAGAACTTTATATCGGTTCGCGTTTCGTCATGGTTCTCGTACTTGATTGCAGCAAGTTCAATCTCGCAAAGATAATCAGCGACTTGCGCTAGACGATAGGCTTTGTAATCAGAATCGCGATAAAGCGGTACATCTTTAGATAAGACATACTCCATGGCTGCATGGAGGGCAGCGGTTACGGCGGTTTGACCGTTGTCGTAATAGACCTTTACGATGTCGAAGGATTGCAAGAGGTCTATCTCGTCAAACAAGAAATCAACCATCTTGCGCCTCAGCTGCACTTGCAGAGTGTCTGCAGTTTTGAACTCTTTGCTTTTAAAAGCAAAGCTCTTGTAATGAATCGGAAGACGTTGAACGAGGATTCCGAATGAGGAGAGAAGCTTCTTACGCATCTCCATGTCGAGATTCTTATATTGATCATAGCCTCTCATTAGTGGGGTAGCATGAAACGGAATATCGGGTAAATCTCGCTTTGCAAGTGAATGCTCATAATGATTAAGTGCATCGATTAGCGAATTCGACTGGTCATGCATCACCATGGTTACCAGGTAGTATTTCGACCCACCTTCTTGAATGCCTGATTCATCGCAAAAGACGCTAAGCTCTTTCAAATGGACCCCTTAATGAAAATGCCGGGGGATAAGCCCCCGGCGCTTGATAGCCGCTTATTCAGCCGCCGATACATTTATACCATACGTAACAGAAGCAACGCGTGAAAATGCCGACCCTACTCAAAAGAAACACCCGCCAGCGTGAACCACTGAGAAGCGAAGACGTAGACAAACCGATGGATGGCGAAGATGTCCGAGGATGGCCACTCACCGAAGAGTATCTCGAAGTGCTTCAGGCTCTTAAAGCAAGCTCTCAACTACGCCATCGCGCAAGAGCTTCTTACCAAGAACCCCTGCAACTTCTGTAAGCCGCCAAAACGTGTTAAAACACCCATCAACTCCCTCTCGCGTGAGGAGCGAATCCTTCCATGACTCTCGATATTTATGCTGATGTGGATCCCGAAGCCAAACAGCAAGCGGTCAAGTATATCGAAGGTGCTTTCGATGATATCTGCAGCGTTTTTCAACGTGAAGTTGAACAGCGCAGGGCTGAGATGGAAGAGCAGAACGCGGAATTCGATCCAAAACGGTTAGAGGGCATCACACCAGAATCCATCCCGTTCTCCGTCGAGGAGCTCAGAGCAATGCTCGCTGTTCTTGAAAAGGCAGGCTAGACAGTTTCTTGGTGCTGGGACATTTTGTCTCAGCACCAAGGAGATCGGTCAAATTATCTGAATCTAATCTTCGAGTAGACTGTCCTGCTTGGCTCGCCCAACGATTGCGGACTTGATATATGCGGCAGTTCCGAAGGTGCCCAGGACAAATGCCATCACGAAGAAAACGACACCCATAGCCAGATCGCCAGCCCAAGTCACGTTCTCAATGCCAACGATCTGAATTTCCGCCAGCATGCGCATGGTCGCAGTGATGACTCCCAACATCGCGCCGCTAATCACACCAATGATGGCGCAGAAACCCCAAGGCACATGATCGATGGTCGCCATGCGCACATGCTCGTCAACGATACCCGCCTTCATCTGCATCCCTAGAGTAATAAGACAGGATACGAGAATGGCCACGGCGATAACGCCCGATACCGGAAATACATCTTGGCCGACGCTGGTGTAGATCGGGGTGTCCGTCGTGTCCGCAACCTGGTTGACCATGATCCCGTAGTAGGCAGCGATTCCCGCCCCTGCGAGCAATATGGTGTAGCCGACGCGCATGCAGCGGTTGGACTCTGATTCAAGGCGCTCGTCCTTAGGGCCCATGAAGGCATTCCATCGTTTGATAAGGTTCATCATTTCCCCCTTAATCCCAGAACAGGTCGTTGAGTGTCTTTCCAAGTGTTTGGCATATCGCCTTGCATAGCTTGAGCGAAGGGTTGTATTTGCCCGCCTCGATCAACCCGATAGTTTGACGCGTAGCCCCTACGCGCTCTGCTAGATCCGTCTGCGAGAGCCCGGCATCGTTGCGGGCGTTCTTCATTCGCAAGTTCTTTTCGCCTTTCATGGCACTCCTAGACAGCGAGTTTAAATGCAAAATATATCTTACATTGCAAATTATATATTGCATCGGACTTCTGTCAAGGCATGCGCATTTGGGCTTTACCTGTCGCTTCGCATCTCATGAAAAAGGGTGAGACATTTTGTCCCACCCTCATCTCTCGGAGATGCGTACATGTTAGAGCCTGTTCCAGCTATTCGGTTATGAGGATGCTCGTTGAAACGTCTTTGACCTTCCTAGCGCTCCAGTATGCAGCCACGAAAAGATCAGAACAAGCCCGCAAACAAGGCCGCCAATCAGCAAGGGGGACGTATCAAGAGAGAACCTCGTAATGCCAAAAGAGCCGAACAGCTGGCTTGTGAGCCATGAGCTTCCCACGCTGACAAGAACCGCAGCGACAATGCACCCTAGGAGCGAGACGATGAGGAAAGTTGGCATTTTCTGAATTCACTGTGTAAGCCCCGTGTAAGCCAGGGCTAAATTCGCCCTAAGAAGAAAACAGGTCAGGCTAAAAACAAACGCCTGACCTGGTCTTTCTTGGTCGCGGGGGCAGGATTTGAACCTACGGCCTCCGGGTTATGAGCCCGGCGAGCTACCAGACTGCTCCACCCCGCAATGTATGTGGTTGCCGCCAGCCCATTCACAAGAATGAAAAGCGACAGTTAGTTATATTAGTCGCTTACCTGGAATCGTACAAGTACCCATCGTGTGAACGGTCGACCAGCGTGAAAGCTGCGATGAGGTTAGTATCGGACGAAAAGGGGACAGGCCCCAAACTGGCCCGGACGAAAAAGGGACAGGCCAGAGATCCCATTTGGTACTCCTGGCCTGTCCCCGAAGTGTCCCGGACGGTTTGGGACCTGTCCCCAGGGCTGGTTAGGCGATGACGTTGTCGGTTTTCAGCTGATCGATCTCGCTGCTGGAATAGCCCAGGCGGGTCAAGATCTCAACGTTGTTTTCGCCCAGCTTCGGAGCGCGCGTGATATCGGGGGAATAGTTCGAGAAGAACGTAGGGCAACCAAGCGTCAGGTACGTGCCGCGCTTACCGCCTTCGTCCACCTCTACGATCATCTTGGCGTCCTTCAGCTCCTGATCGTTCTCGATCTCTTTCCAGCTGAGCACAGGACCACAGGGCACGCCTGCATCGCCGAGGATCTGCGCCACCTCATACTTGTCCTTGGTCATGGTGAATTTCTCGATGGCTGCGCGGATCTCTTTCTTATGATTGAAGCGCTCGGTAGACGTGGAGAACTTCGGATCGGTGAGCCAATCTTCGAAACCGATAGCGTGGCAGAATTTCTCGAAGCCTGCTTCATCCCACTGCACGATGACGCACGCATAAGCGTTCGGGTCGGTCTCCCAGCCCTTGCACTTGTAGATCCAGCTGATCTCTCCGCCACCTTCGGAATTTTCCTGGCGTGGTACGGTATCGCCAGTCTTGCCATCGGGATAGGTGGGATATTCTGGCAGCACTCCGGTCTTATCGAGCAGGATCTGATCGTGAAGCTTGGTGCGGCACAAGTTCATCGCGGCGTTCTGCATGGACTGATATACATAGCAGCCCTTGCCTGTCTTCTCGCGCTGGAAGAGCGCAGCCATCAGGCCCGTTAACAGATGCATGCCCGAATTCGCGTCACCAGTGGAAGCACCAGCCATGGTGGGCACGTTGTAGTCGCCTTCGTTCCAGCCTGTTACCGTGGCATTACCGCCCGTGGACTGAGCAACGGTCTCGAAGCACTTCAGGTTCTCAAATCGTGAATGCGGATTGAATCCCTTGATGGAACCCATGATCACGCGCGGGTTCATCTTGTGAACATCTTCCCAACCAAAGCCCAGCTCTTCGATGGCACCAGGATGAAGGTTCTCAACGAAGATGTCGGCGCTCTTGATCAGGTCGGCCATGATCTTCTTGCCGTTTTCGGTCTTCAGATTCAAGGTCAATGACTTCTTGTTGCTGTTCAGCTGCAGGAAGTAGAGCGAGTCTTCGCCAGGGATATCGCGAAGTTCGCCGCGAGTCTGGTCGCCAGTGAGCTTCTCGATCTTGATCACTTCAGCGCCGAACCATGCCAGCATCTGCGTGCAGGTAGGACCTGATTGCACCTGGGTCATGTCGATGACCAAGACGCCATCGAGCGGCGCTGTGGCAACTTCGCCAGGGACAGCAAGATCTTCGCGAAGCTTTGCTGGGGTATCGGGTTTATCGGCTGGTTTGAGAATGGTATCTGAGTTGGTAGCCATGATGTCCGCCTTTACTTTTGTGGTGGGCTTTTCACTTCATTGAGCCGATCGCGTGACCGGCTCTACCATTCTATCGTGAATCATTTTGGCGGCGGTTCTGGCTCTGCAGCCTTCACCGATGCGTAACCTTAGGCCATCGCTTTTCTCTTTTTGCCCGTCTCTATGCGTCAGCAAATCCCCAAAAAGGTAACCGCGAGGCAACGTAGGGCGATCCTGGTCGTTCATTCTGCGACAGAGGAATAACGTAAAGGGTGTTTGGAAGCAAAAGCCTTCGCGAAACAATGCTTGGAAGAGCAGGCCACCAGCCATTCGCATCCTCCCGATCATTGCAACTCGAAACGCTTTGATAAGAACCATCCTTAAAGGAGGAAATAAAATGGCAAGTGCAAACGCAACCACGAACCCTGGCGATCAGACGATGACCGACGGCATGCACATGGTGGTGCAGACCATGCTGAAGAACGGCATGGACAAGCTCTATGGCGTTATCGGTATTCCTGTCACCGACGTCGCTCGTATCGCGCAGGGCAAAGGCATCAGGTATATTGGCCTGAGGCATGAATCTGATGCAGGCAATGCTGCAGCAGCTGCAGGTTTCATCACGGGTAAGCCTGGCATCTACCTGACGGTCTCTGCTCCAGGATTCCTGAATGGCATCATCCCTTTGAAAGAAGCTACCGAAAATGGTTGGCCCGTTATCATGATGAGCGGCTCATCTTCGCGTGAACTGATCGACATGGGCGAAGGCGACTACGAAGGCATGGACCAATACAACTATGCGAAGCAGTTCGCTAAGGCTGCTTATCGTGTCGACAAGATCGAAGATATTCCGCTGGCATTCGCACGCGCGATCCGCGCCGCATCTTCTGGACGCCCTGGCGGTGTTTACATCGACCTTCCTGGCGACATGCTCGGTCAGACCATGCCCCAGGCAGAAGCCGATCAGCTCATCTATGCGGTCAATGACCCCGCTCCAGCAGTGATCCCTTCAGAGTCCAGCGTTGAAGCTGCGATGAAGCTTTTGGCTTCAGCAAAGAAGCCCCTCATCTATCTGGGCAAGGGCGCAGCTTATGCTCAGGCAGACGATGAGATCAAGCAGTTCGTCGAATCGGTAGGCGCACCTTACCTGGCAATGTCCATGGCGAAGGGTCTGCTGCCCGATGATCATCCTCAGAATGCAGCGAGCGACCGTGGTGCCACCATGCGCGAAGCTGACGTGGTGGTCATGCTGGGTGCTCGCCTGAATTGGATGCTCGGTTTCGGCAAGGGCAAGCAATGGAACCCCGATGTGAAGTTCATCCAGGTGGATATCGACCCGCAAGAGATCGACAACTCACGCTACATCGCTGCTCCAGTGGTTGGCGACATCAAGTCCACGGTGAAGCTGTTCAATGAATATCTGGCAGCACATCCCTTCAAGGCTGACCCCGCTTGGATGCAGGGCATCGTCGAGAAGAGCGAGGCTAGCAACGCGAAGTTCGCAACGCGCGTGAACTCTACTGAAGTTCCCATGACCCACTACAACGCCTTGGGCGCTATCAAGAAGGTCACCGATGCGAACCATGACGTATATATCACCAATGAAGGTGCGAACGCACTGGATATCTGCCGTGACATCGTAGACATGTACCTGCCGCGTCATCGACTCGATTGCGGCACCTGGGGTGTTATGGGCGTTGGTCTTCCCTATGCGATCGGCGCTGCGGTGACCACGGGTAAGCCGGTCATCTCGATCCACGGCGATAGCGCATTCGGTTTCGATGGTATGGAAGTTGAAACGGTGTGCCGCTACAACCTGCCGGTGACGGTAGTGGTCCTGAATAACGGCGGCGTTTACCGTGGCGACTTCGAGAACCTTGGCAACGATGGCGATCCTTCGCCTCTTACCCTTTCGGCAAAGGGCCATTACGAGAAGATCATGGAAGCATTCGGCGGCCAGGCATATTATGCGACCACTCCTGAAGAAGTAGAGAAGTACGTTGCAGAAGGTGTGGCATCCAAGAAGCCGACTATGGTCTGCTGCGAGCTCTCGATCCACTCTGGTAAGGAATCAGGTCACATCAGCTATCTGAACCCGCAGCCGGTCACTGGTCCTTTGGCAGGTGGCAACGAAATGGAAGACCTTAACGCTACTGGTCAGATCGGTTAACGAATTCATCCGCGCGAAGAGCGCTGTAGAAATGGAACTATCTGGGAGCCTTTCACCCTAAAGGCTCCCAGAGTGAGTGAAAGTTAGGAGGGGTGGTCGTGGAAAAGATAATCATAGAGGACATCGTCCCGATTCTGGTCATCATGATCTTAGGTTACATCTGTGGCAAGGTCACATTCTTCGATGATGATCAAAGGCAGGGACTGAATAAAGTTGTGTTGAACATCGCGTTACCCGCAGCTTTGTTCATTTCGATCGTCAAGGCATCACGCGAGATGCTCGCAAGTGACCTTACGCTGACGATCATCAGTATCGTAGGAATCGTTGGAATGTTCATGTTGAGCTTCTTCTTATGTAGGCTCATCTTCCATCACACCATCCAGGAAGCAGCAGTTTGTGCATTGATCGCAGGTTCGCCGACCATCGGCTTTTTGGGATTCGCGGTTTTGGACCCGATCTATGGCGCAACCGCCAGCACCGACCTGGTCATCGGCATCGTTTCCATCGTGGTGAATGCGATCACGATCCCGATCGGCTACTACTTGATCAATGTTGGTCAGCAGAAGTCGCTCGCGAAGGCCGGCAAGAGTGCAACCGCAACGGCGGGCGCTGGCACGCCAGCAACGAGCGATGCTAAGGTCCCAGTCGACGAGAAGTCCACTACTGACAAGAAGGCAGAGATCCTTGCAACTTCTTCGAACAAGGGCAAGGCGCATCACGCCATCAGCAACCCCAACGTTGCAGCAGTGGTGAATGCATTGAAGCAGCCTGTCGTTTGGGCTCCGCTGCTGGCAGTGGTCTTCGTTCTTCTGGGCATCAAGGTCCCTGACGAACTTGATCCTACGTTCGACCTTATCGCGAAGGCGAACTCTGGTCTGGCAGTTCTGGCAGCTGGTCTTGCGCTTTCTACCGTCAAGTTCAGCTTCAGCGTTGAGACCTGGTGGAACACCTTCTTCCGCTTGGTCCTGACCCCGGCAGTGTTCTTGGGTGCAGGCCTGCTGTTCGGTATGGGCGGCGACGTTGACAAGCTTTCCATGCTGGTCATGGCAGTGGCTTTGCCTCCTGCATTCTCTGGCATCATCATCTCCAGCCGTTACAACATCTACGTTCGTGAGGGCGCGTCTTCGGTGGCAGTTTCCACCGTGGCATTCGCGGTCACGTGCATCTTGTGGATATGGCTGGTCCCCGTGGTAGTAGGTATGGTCTAGTTCAAACCTACGAAATGAAACAGGGAAGTTGTTCTTACAATGGCCCATGCTCTGGCGTGGGCCATTTTTGTATAAGCGGTACGGTGATAAGTGGTGCCGCACTGCCTACGGGTTACCGATACAATGGAATGAAAGATGAGCGTGTTCATGTGATCCGCTAAGAGCACGCTTCAAGGAAAAAGGAGAAGCCCATGACCAGAAGAGCAATGGACGGCATGACCGCCGCAGCCCACGCGGCCTACGTTCTTTCCGATGCGGCGGTGATCTTTCCCATCACACCAGCATCTCATATGGCCGAGACCGTGGAGTCGTGGTCTTCCCAGGGAAAGAAGAATATGTTCGGGCAGCCCGTTGACGTGAAGGAGATGCAGTCTGAGAAAGGCGTTGCTGGTGCGCTTCACGGTGAACTGGCAGGCGGTGCGCTGGCATCCACGTTCACGGCAAGTCAGGGCCTGATGCTGATGATTCCGAATCTCTATAAGATCTCGGGCGAATTGCTGCCTGGCGTTCTGCATGTGACCACGCGTTCGCTCGCAGCCCACGCGCTTTCGATCTTCGGCGACCACCAAGATCTGATGGCTGTGCGCTCAACGGGCGTGGCGATGCTGGGAAGTTGCAACGTGCAAGAATGCATGGACCTTTCGCTCGTGGCTCACCTGAGCGCTATCGATGGTTCGCTGCCTTTCGTGCACTTCTTCGATGGCTTCCGCACGTCCGATGAAGTGGCGACCATCGACGTTATCGCTGATGCGGACATGGCTTCATTGGTCGACCGCACCAAGGTGAAGCGCTTTAGGGCATCCTGCATGGAGCCTGAGCGTTCGCAGATTCGTGGTACGGCACAGAATCCCGATATCTATTTCCAGAATCGCGAGGCAGCCAATGTCCACTACAACGATCTGGTGGATATCGTTCAGGCCAATATGGACAAAGTGGGCAAGCTCACGGGCAGGCACTACCAGCTCTTCGACTATGTCGGTGCGCCCGATGCGGAATACGTTATCGTGTCCATGGCATCGAGCTGCGACACCGTCGAGGAAGTGGTGAACCATCTGAATGGCCAAGGTCAGAAGGTGGGCCTGGTGAAGGTGCGGTTGTATCGTCCATTCTCGGCTGAGCATCTGTTGGGCGCGCTTCCCAAGACCGCGAAAGTGGTGTGCGCGCTCGACCGTACCAAGGAACCTGGATCGCTCGGCGAGCCGCTGTTCTTGGATGTTGCTGCAGCGGTGCTCGCCGCTCGTCCTGAAGTGAAGGTGATCGGCGGGCGCTACGGGCTTTCGTCCAAGGAATTCGATCCTTCCATGGTGCAGGCAGTGTTCGCCAATATGGCAGCAGCTTCGCCCAAGACGCGCTTCACGGTAGGCATCGACGATGACGTGACCCATCTTTCGTTGGATGTTGGCAAGCCGCTCGATCTGCCTCGAGCGGATATGGCTCAGGCGGTCTTCTACGGCTTTGGCTCTGATGGTACCGTCAGCGCGAACAAGATGGCAGCCACCATCATCAGTAACAATACCGACAAGTTCGTACAGGAATATTCTTGGTTCGACTCCAAGAAGTCGGGTGGTTTGACCATTTCGTATATGAGAGTGGCAGACAAGCCCGTGAACAGGCCTTATCTTATTAGCGATGCCGACTATCTGGCGTGCCATAAGGACATCTACGTGCGCCGCGGGTATTCGATGCTCGACAGGCTGAAAGAGGGCGGTGCCTTCGTGCTGAATACCTCGTGGAGCGAGGCGGAGCTTGAAGAGAAGATTCCCGCTAGCGTGCGCAAGAGCATCGCAGATAAGCAGAGCCGCTTCTTCATCATCGATGCCAATGGCATTGCGCAGAAGCTAGGACTTGGTGCACGCATCAATCTGATCATGGAAATGGTCTATTTCAAGCTCTCGGGCGCGATCGATCTTGATCTGGCCATCGAAAAGCTCGAAGAACAGATCAAAGTGACCTATGCCGAAAAGGGTCAAGCGGTGATCGAGGCAGATATCAAAGCGATCCGAAGCGCACTTTCCGAACTGAAGCAGGTGAACTATCCAGCGTCGTGGGGCAGTGCCACGGATCCGGATGCGAAAGATCAGAAAGCAGCTGTTTCGAAAGGCGCCGAAGGAGCGGCTCCGATGCCGAAAGATCCTTCCTTCGAGAATTACCTGGAGAAGGTATTTTGGCCCATCGAGCATTTGCAAGGCGACAAGCTGCCCGTTTCCGCTTTCGACCCCGCAGGCTTGGTGCCGCCAGGAACTTCACAATACGAAAAGCGTACCGTGGCGAACAATACGCCGCGCTGGGATCCGCAGAAATGCGTGCAGTGCTTCCAGTGCTCGTTCGTATGTCCTCATGCCGCTATCAGGCCCTATCTTGCAACTGAAGAAGAGATGGCGGGCGCGCCAGAGTCCTTCGTTACCGTGGATGCGAAGAATCCATCCTTGAAGGGTTTGCAGTTGCGCATCCAGAATTACGCTCAGGATTGCGTGGGTTGTGGAAGCTGCGCACATAATTGTCCTGCTCCAGGCAAGGCATTGACCATGCATCCCATTGATGAAGACCTTGCACCACAGATCGAGAACTTGAGCTTCGCCCAAGAGCACATCAGCTTGAAGGATGATCGTATGCCCGACACCACGGTGGTAGGCACTCAGTTGCGCAAGCCGCTCTTGGAGTTCTCGGGGTGCTGTGGTGGTTGCGGCGAGACCCCTTATGTGAAGTTGCTCACGCAGCTCTTTGGTGAACGCCTCATCATCGCTAACGCTACTGGTTGCAGTTCCATCTGGGGCGCCTACAGCCCCGCGATGCCGTATACCACTACGGCTGATGGCCATGGTCCGGCTTGGGGCAATTCGTTGTTCGAGGACAACGCTGAATATGGGTATGGCATCATGAAGGCGGTATCTATCAGGCGAAACATACTGAAAACTGCTGTGAAGGATGCGGTAGCGCTCGGTGCTGGTGCCCTCCCAGCGAAGGTCCACGACCTGATGGAGGATTGGCTCAAGGCCGCCGAAGATCCTGCTCGGTCAAAGAGCATCGGTGCTGAATTACTCTCGGCGCTCAAAGAAGCGCGCCCCTCGCTTTCGGCGGAGGCGGAAAAGCTGGCTGATACCATCACCGATTACGGAGAGGTGCTTGCTAAGAAGAGCGTTTGGGCTGTGGGCGGCGATGGTTGGGCATACGACATCGACTATGACGGCCTGGACGAAGTGATCGCCTCTGGTGAGAACATCAATCTGTTGGTGCTCGATACCGAGGGCTATTCGAACACTGGTGGCGAGATGAGCAAGGCAACTCAACTGGGTTCGGTCTCTGGTTTCTCGCTCGATGGCAAGCCCACGCCGCGCAAGCCGTTGGGAGAGATGTGCATGGATTACGGCTATGTCTACGTGGCTCAGGTGTGCTTGGGTGCAGACATGAACCAGTTGATCCAGGCGCTTCACGAAGCGGATTCCTATGATGGCCCCTCTATCGTCATCGGATTGTGTCCGTGCATCTCGTGGGGCTTGAAGGAAGGTATGTCCACGGTGATGTCGGCATCCAAGGAAGCAGTGCATTCAGGCTATTGGCCGCTCTTCCGCTTCGATCCACGTCTTGCAGACGCGGGCAAAGATCCGCTCATCATCGACTACAAAACGCCCGATGGTAAGCTCGAGGATTTCTTGGACGAACAGGATCGCTTCGCCACTTTGATGGATCGCGAACCAACTCGAGCTAAGCGCTTGCATAGCGAACTTTCCAAAGAAGTGATGCAAGATTTCGAGCATCTTACCCGTGAGGTAGAGGTCTATAAGCCTATAAATGATCCTTCGGCGCTTTAGGAAGCTCCATATAAGCCAGCAGCAAGATGAAGGGATATCGCTATGCGGTGTCCCTTCGTTTATTACAGGAGGGCAACCGTGGGCTTACGATTGGTTCTACGATGCTCATTGCGGGTAAGGCCAGCTTCTTTCGTGCCTAGAATGAATCTTGTACCGTTATCAAGCAAAAGGCTTGTGACAACCTACCGAACCGAGGTGTATTGATATGGCAGATTCAACGAATACCGCCCCCCTGGCTGGTATCAAGGTCATCGACTGGACGCAGGTTCAGTCTGGTCCCTCTTGTACTCAGCTCTTGGCATGGATGGGCGCAGAAGTCATTAAGTTGGAGAAAGTAAACGGCGGCGACCCAACGCGTAGCGAGATGAACGACGTTGACGGTTCCTATTCCCTGTACTTCCTTCAGCTGAATGCGAACAAGAAGTCCATTACGCTGGACATGAAGGATCCTGAAGGCAAGAAGATCCTTACCGATCTGCTGAAAGATGCAGACATCTTCGTCGAGAACATCGGTCCTGGCGATGTTGAGAAGCTCGGTTTTGGTTGGGACGAGGTCCATAAGCTGAACCCGAAGCTGATCATGGCATCTCTGAAGGGCTTCAATCAGGGCAGCCGCTTCGAGCATGTGAAGGCATTCGAGCCTGTTGCTCAGAGCGCTGGTGGCGCAGCGTCTTCCACTGGTTGGAATACGGGCGACAACACTGCTCCTACGCAGTCTGGTGCTGCACTGGGCGACTCTAACTCCGGTATGCATCTGCTCATCGGTATTCTTTCTGCGCTGCTTCAGCGTCAGAAGACTGGTGAGGGCTGCTACGTCTATCAGTCCATGCAGAACGCAGTTCTGAACCTGTGCCGTATCAAGCTTCGTGACCAGTTGATCTTGGATAACCTGGGCGAGCTTTCTTACTACGCTGCATACCCCAACATCAAGTGGGGTAAGGCAATTCCTCGTGGTGAGAATGCAGAAGGCGGCCTGGTCCTTGGCTGGTGCTACCGTGCAAAGGGCTGGGAGACCGACCCCAACGCATACGTTTACATCGTTATCCAGCAGTCTGAAAAGGGCTTCGAGGAGTTCTGCAACGCAATGGGCTTCCAAGATTGGTTGACCGACCCGAAGTTCAACACCGCGAATGCGCGTGACGAGCATAAGGCAGAAGTGTACAAGCGTGTTGAGGAATACACCATGCAGTACGACAAGTACACCCTTACCAAGGAACTGGGCGCTAAGGGCGTTCCGGTGGGCCCGGTCATGGACTGGTACGAGCTCGAGAACGACCCCGACCTGAATTCCGACGGTACCATCGTCGAGATCGATCAGGATAAGGCTCGTGGCTCCTTCAAGACCATCGGTCTGCCGTTCACGATGAGCAACTTCGCTCCTGATTATAAGCGTGCTCCTAACCTGGGTGAGAACAACGAAGAGATCCTTACTGCGCTCGGCTATACCGCCGATCAGATCAAGGAACTCGAGACCAAGCAGGTCATCGGTTCTAACAACGGCGTGAAGGCTGACCTGGTAGCTGCCAAGTAAGCACCGAAGGCTTCATGCCGAACGTAAGAAGGCGACCCAATATGGGTCGCCTTCTTTGTAGATCGATCGGGAATCTTCGGGGTTGCAACAAGTGGCCGCTAAGCAACTTCGACGATATGACCCAAGAAATCCTTGGTGCGGTCAGATTTGGGATGGTCGAAGACCTCTTCGGGAGTGCCCTCCTCCACGATCACGCCACCGTCCATGAAGATGACGCGGTCAGCCACGTCGCGTGCAAAGCCCATTTCATGCGTGACCACGATCATGGTCATGCCTTCACGAGCAAGATCCTTCATGACGGTCAAAACGCCACGAACCAGCTCAGGGTCGAGCGCGCTGGTTGCCTCGTCGAAGAGCATCACGTGGGGATCCATGGCCAGTGCGCGAGCAATAGCCACGCGCTGCTGCTGGCCGCCCGAAAGCTGGCTGGGTTTATAGTCAACGCGTTCGGATAAGCCAACCTTGGTCAACTCTTCGATCGCCTTAGCCTCTGCTTCGGCCTCTGATCGCTTCAGCACTTTACGTTGTGCCAGCATCACGTTCTTCTTGGCGGTAAGATGCGGGAACAAGTTGAAGCTCTGGAACACCATGCCCAGTTTCGCGCGTACCTTGTTGATATCCACATCCTTGGCGGTTATCTCGGTGTCTTCGACGAAGACCTTGCCCGACGTGGGAACCTCGAGCAGATTCACGCAGCGCAAGAGCGTGGACTTACCCGATCCAGAAGGACCCAAGATCACCACCACTTCACCGCGATGCACTTCCAGGTCAACGCCGCGCAGGACTTGTAGCTCATCAAAGCTCTTGGTCAGGTTCTCGATGCGTACGACCACTTCATCGGTCACGTGATGATTGTTCATTTCGCTCATCGCTACTCCGCCTTTCCGCTCTCAGTGGCCAGGGAGGAAGCGCCGCGCAATGCGGCAGAGGCGGCTTCTTTTTCGGCATGCAACTCTTCGACCAAGGAGTCTGCAGCTGAGACCGCCTTGGCTTCTATCGCCTTTTCGGCAGCACGAAGATTCTCTCCGAAGCGCGACTCGCTCGCTACCGCAAGATTGCCTTCGAGTTCAGGGTCGAGCGGGGCAGGGGCCTTGTGCTTCTTGCGTTTCTTCTTCTTGGAGCCACCCGCGTCCTTGTTTGCTAGATGATCTTCCAGATGACCAACGATCTTAGCCAGCGGAAGCGTGATGACCAGGTAGAAGCAAGCTGCAACGATATAAGGCGTGATGGAGCCAGTGGCTGCCACGATGGTCTTCGCGTACATGACCACTTCCATGACGCCTACTGCCGCAAGCAGCGAAGTGTCCTTGTAAAGCAGGATGAATTCGCTGGTCATCGTGGGGATAACGCGGCGCACGGTCTGCGGGATGATAACGAAGAGCATCGTTTGCGCACCGTTCATGCCCAGCGAACGTGAAGCTTCGAATTGCCCCTTGGGAATGGACTGGATGCCAGCGCGGAATATCTCACATAGATACGCACTCGAATTCATGGCCAGCACCACTACGCCCAGCGGGAAAGGCGGCACTTGCATGCCCGCCAGTGGCAAGCCGAAGAATGCAATGTAGATCTGCAGGAACAACGGGGTGCCGCGGACCACGTTCACGTAGGTGGTAGCGATGCCGCGCAGCACGCGAAGACGTGACATGCGCATGAGTGCCAAGATAAGGCCGAAGGGGATCGCGCAGGGGAACGCTACCAGCACGATGCCCAAAGCCATGAAGAAGCCTTTGACCACCACGGGGAAACTGGTCACCAAGATGGTGGGATCAAGGAATAGGTGGAGGAACTTGTTGGAATTCCACGCCTGGACCCATTCTTGCTTGCCCAGGTAGCTGGACAATTCTTCTGCAGGATCCACGCTCACTACATTGATAGCGGGTATTTCGCCGATCTCTTTATAGTCGCCATCAGCCAGCTCATAGGTGCCAGTAAGCTCCATGGCGCCACCAGTAGCGGGGAACTTCACCTCGTAGACTTCGAAGCGGAAATAGCCGCCAGCAGGAGCAGCGTTGTCGAAGGTCGCTACGATGGAGTCTCCCTCCTGGGAGAAGCTCGCGTCGATGTTCGTGCGCTGCATCAGGTCTTCGCCTGAGAGCATGGTGATGCGCGCGTTCTTGGTGGTGAACGATGTGCCCTGAGGAAGCGTGAGCGTGATGCCCTTGATGCTCTCATCCTCGGCCGCTTGGCCTTCCCACGTGATGCGGGTCTCGGTAGCGCCTTTTACCTCACTCGAGCCATCAGCGTTGGGGCGCGCGGTGCACTTGGCAGTGTCGAGCGCTTCAGCATCAGCGGGCAGTGCGGTGAGCCCAACGAATGCCACCGCGCAAGCGACCACGAAGGCCATCAGCACGGCAGCAGCAGAAGATATGCGTTGTTGCATGATGTGTCCTTAATAAAAAACCCTCCCCACCAAATGGTGAGGAGGGCGCGAGTTCAAGAGATTAGAACCACTTCGCGGTGAGTTCGTCGATGGTGCCGTTCTCCTGGAGCTTCTTGAGTGCTTCGTTGATAGCCTCGGTCAGCTTGGGGTTGTCCTTGGAAACGACGATCGCATACTCTTCGCCCGTTGCGCTGGTGGCTACGATCTCTGCGTTCTGGTATGCATCCTTGATCATCTTCTCGACAACAGCCTTATTGGTGCAGACTGCGTTAGCCTGGCCAGACTGCATCGCTGCGAAGCAGTCGGTGGAGTTGCCATAGGGCTGGATCACTGCGTTGGGATAGTTCTCCTGAGCGTAGACTTCGCCCGTGGTGCCAGACTGAACAGCGATGATGACGCCTTCCTGGTTCAGTGCATCTGCGGCGTTGTCCTTGGTGATGCCTTCGTCCTTCATAACGGCCACAGCCTGGTCGTCGATGTAGAAGGTGTCGGTGAAGTCGATCTGCTCTGCGCGTTCAGGGGTAACGGTGAAGCCAGACATGCCGATGTCAACCTGGCCGCCTGCGGTCACTGCAGGGATGATCGCGTCGAACTGAAGGTTCTTGTTCTCGTACTGGAGGCCAAGCTCTTCAGCGATAGCCTGACCGAGCTCAACTTCGAAGCCGACCAGTTCGTCGCCTTCAAGGTTCTCGAACGGCGGATAGTCAGGGGAAAGACCCACGACCAGCACGCCATCGTTCAGGAGGGTGTAGTCATCGGAAGAATCGGAGCTTGCGTTGTTGCTCGAGCAGCCGAAGAGGCCGAACGAAGCAACAAGGGCGCCGAGCAGGACGACCACACCAAATTTCTTGATGTTCATAGCGTTCCTTTCGTTTCTTACAGTTCACTTAGTATAAAACGAAAGTCGCACGGTTTGGAGTGGACAAACGGGGGTGTGACCCTTTTTGCCCGCTATTGTTGGTAGGGGTATTGTTCGATCAGTTCAGAGATGGTGACGAATTCATAGCCCTGGCTCTTCAGGTAGGGGAGCGCTTCACGCAGAGCTGCAACGGTCTGGGATCGGTCGCCGCCGCCATCGTGCATCAATACGATGCCGCCAGGCTGGACGCTCTTGATGCGCTCAGCGATGACATCTGCGCCTGGTCTGCGCCAATCTTCGGTGTCTACGTTCCAGCCGATCTCGCCATCGATCAGGGCCATCAGATCGGATGCGGTGTCTTGTCCGAAGTTGCCGCCGGGTGCGCGGAAGAAGAGGCTTCCCGCTTTGCCCGATATCTCTTCGATCACGGCAAGACCCTCCTCAACTTCTTGTTGACGTTCAGTGGTGCTCATCAAGTCGAGCGAGACACCTTTGCCAGAACCATCCGCATGGTCCCACGTGTGGGTTGCGATCTCGTGGCCTTCGCTGGCCATGCGCTTGATGGAATCGGAATGTTCGGAAACCTGATTGCCGATGGTGTAGAAGGTTGCTTTCGCGCCGTTCTCTTTCAGGATGTCAAGGATCTGCTCGGTGGATCCATCCCAAGGACCATCGTCGAATGTGAGCGCGATCACCTTTTTACCGTTCGTATCCGCGTTGTAGTAGACCAGGCGTTCGTCGATCTTCTCTTTGGTCACCTGATCGACGGTGATGCCCGATTCAGAACCCGTACGCGTTACCATTTCGCCATCCTGACCAGGCAAGAAGACATGGAGCGCACCCCAATCTCCTTCACGCGTATAGCTTGCGGGCAAGACAGTGGGGGCGGAATCGACATATTCTTCCATCACATCGCCGCCGTTAGAGACCACTACAGAATCGCCTTCGTTGATATGGGCATTCAAGTCGACCTGCTGTTCGTTGATCAGCGCGCTGCAGCGCTGGCCATCTCCTTCGCGGATGATCGAGTTGTCTACCGCTACATAATTGCCGGGCGTCACGCTGACGATGTTGTTGTCGAGCAGTCCTTCGATGGAGCGTTCACTGCCCTGAAGCGTTACCTTCTCACCATTGACCGTAGCCTCGATGGGGCCAGCGTAGACGATCTGATTGAATGCGAAGCAGCCGCCGAAGACCACTGCGATAGCGATAGCAACGATGGCGACGACGCGAGGTATGCCCTTCTTGCGACGGCGGGAATGCTGCGCTTGGGCATTAACGGGCAGGAAACTTCCCGTGCCCCCCTGACCAGCGTGAACGCTTTGGCTGCGGTCGTTGCCATGGCCTGGCTTGCCAGCGTTCACATGAGGGCGCGCTTTATAGCGGCCGCTTGCGGCTGTGTAGTCTTGATAGGCTTGATGGGCACCCGTTGAATGAGGATCGCTGTTCAGCTGTGCAGTAGCAGGGATGAAAGAACTGGTGCTTTCAGGGCCTTGTACTGGCTGCTGGGCAAGCTGTTGAGTTGGCTGCTGCAGAGAGCCGTGGGTGGCTGGTTGGACGGGTTGTTGCGGAGAGCGCTTAGGCGCTTCGGTGTGCGTGCCCATGACAGGTGCCTGCTGCCCTGTGCGCGAAGGGTGAGGATTCGCGTGAGCTGCCACGCGAGGAGTCTGTCCAGTAGCGTTGGGGTTTTGCGGGCTTGTCGAGCTGACGCTTGCGGCAACACGCGGAATGCCGCCGGTGCGATGAGCTGCGGGGTTCGTTTGTCCGCGGCCGATCGCTGCGTGTCTTCCCGTACCAGTGGGCTGGTCGGGGGCAACTGCAGCATGCCTGCCTGCAACGGCGGGGTGTTCGCCTGTATAAGAAGGCGGTAATTCGGAATTCACGGTAACACGAGGGATGTCGCCTGTCTTGCTGGCCTCGTATTGCTGGCGCGCGCGACCTGCGGGAGATTTAGGATGTGGGGCACCTGCGCCCGAAACCGCCGAGAAGGATGCGGATGCATGAGGGTTCATGCTGGGATCGTAGGGATTTTCGCTCGAGATCAGACGCGCACCGCTCGTTGATGACAACTCATCGCTCTGGACCACTTCGCGTTCGACCGATCGCCGTTCTGGACGACGACGCGTAGGGGAAGGGCGACGATGGGGGCGTGAAGAATGATGATCTTGAGGCATGGTCGGTCTTTCGTGTGTCTTCGCTACTAGAAATCATTCATTGAACTGGGCACCATTCTACTCCGAATTTGTAGTGAAAATGCGAAAATCCCACGCTTTGTTCATGTATAACGAAAAAATGCTCGCTTCGGGGGACGGGTTCATTTCTGTCCGTGACAAAAAAGGGACAGGCTCAGTCCCCGAATAGGATTCTGAGCCTGTCCCCAAAGTGTCCCGGACAGAAATGAACCCGTCCCCGTTATTCCATCAGGGATGTGACCGCTTGCGCGTAGGCAACTGGGTCATCTATGGGCATGTTCTCCACGATCAATGCTTGGTTGTAGAGGATGGTGGAATAGAGGGATACCTTTTCAGAATCGCCAGCCTCCTGAGCTTTCTTCAGCACTTCGAAGATGGGATGCTGTGGGTTCAGCTCCAATACGCGATCGGCTTTGATACGCTCACCATCAGGGCCCATGGCCATCATGCGCTCCATCTCGAGTGAGATCGGCCCTTCGGTGGTAACGGCTGCAGGCGTTTCGGAAAGGCGCGTAGAAACAGCAACGCGCTTCACGGCTCCATCGAGCGCTTCAGCCATGGCGGTGAAGAGCGATTCGTTCTCCTTGGTGATCGCCTCGGCTGCTTCCTTTTCGTCTTCGGTCTCTAGATCCAGATCGCCGCCAGCCACGTTCTTCAGAGGACGCTCATCGAAGCTATTCATGGCCATCAGACAGAATTCATCCACGTCTTCGGTGCACAGCAGCACGTCGTAGCCTTTGTTCATGACGCTCTTCACGATGGGCATCTTCGCCAGGCGATCGACCGATTCGCCCACCGCATAGAAGATGGACTTCTGGTCTTCGGCAGCCTTTTCCAGGTATTCCGCTAGCGTGACCATCTTCTTTTCGGTCGCTGAATAGAACAGCAGCAGATCAGAGAGCTTGTCCGCATCCATACCATAGCTTGAATAGATACCGTATTTGATGCCGCGACCGAAGTCCTTGAAGAAGTTCTCGTATGCCTCACGGTCATCTTCGAGCATCTTCAGTAGGTCGGACTTGATCTTCTTCTCAAGCTTTTGGGCGATGGCACGCAGCTGGCCGTTGTGCTGCAGGGTCTCGCGTGAGATGTTCAGCGTCAGGTCCTGGCTGTCTACCACGCCGCGCACGAAGTTGAAATAATCAGGCAGCAGCTCCTCGCACTTCTCCATGATCAGCACGTTGGAGGTGTAGAGCGCCAGGCCCTTCTTGTAGTCCTTACTATATAGGTCGTAAGGTGCGTGGCTCGGGATGAACAGCAGCGCATCGTAGGCCAAGGTGCCTTCGGCGTGTATGGAGATAGTGCGCAAGGGATTGGCGTAGTCGTGGAAATCTGACTTGTAGAATTCGTCGTATTCTTCTTGGCTCACTTCAGATTTGCGGCGCTTCCAGATGGGGATCATCGAGTTGATGGTCTCCACTTCGGTGACCGTTTCGTATTGCGGCTGATAGTCATCGCCTGCATCTTCGGGCTTGGGCATCTCGACGGACTTCTGACATTCCATCTTGATGGGATAGCGCACGTAGTTGCTGTAGCGCTTGATCAGGCTTTTCAGCTGTGGTTCGGAGAGGAACAGGTCGAAATCCTCTTCTTCGGTGTTGTCCTTCAGTTCCAGCACTATCTGCGTGCCGTGCGTCTCTTTCTTGCCCTTCTTGATGGAGTAACCTTCGATGCCATCGCTGGTCCAGCTCCAAGATTCATCGGCGCCCCATGCGCGCGTGTTCACTGTAACCTTCTTGGCAACCATGAAGGCGGAATAGAAGCCCACGCCGAACTGACCGATGATGTCGACATCTTTGCCTTGTTGCTCTTCGTTCTCGGCTTTGAATTGCTGGCTTCCCGAATGAGCGATGGTGCCAAGGTTCTCTTCAAGCTCGGCCTTGGTCATGCCGATGCCCGAGTCTTCGACGGTGATGGTGCGTTCATCGCGGTCGAAGGAAACGGTGATGAACAGGTCGTCCTTGGATACCGTGATGGAAGAATCGGTCAGGCTCTTGAAATAGAGCTTATCGACCGCATCCGATGCGTTAGAGATCAGTTCGCGTAGGAAGATCTCGCGGTTGGTGTAGATCGAGTTGATCATCAAGTCGAGCAGTTTCTTGCTCTCGGTCTTAAACTGTTTCATCCACGGTCCTTTCTTGCTTCGTTCGTTCGCTGGTGTGGATATGTTGGGACGGATCGGGGGGCGGCCCTTCTTACCCACTTTTTTGTCACTAAAGAAATTAGCACTCTAATAGGTAGAGTGCTAATAAAGCGTTTTCAGTTCCGTGCGCGTGCACAAAATAATCATAGCCGTGACAGGGTTGGTGGCGAACTAGGCTAAACCCTGCCTTGCTGGCACATAGGGAGTTCGAGCTTGGAGACTGCTGGGCCTAGAGGCTGCGCGCCTTGGCAACCGTGGCCTGGACTGCGCTCATGGTAGTGCCATCGAAAGCACCACATTCCAGCTCTTGTACGCCGGCGATGGTCGAACCGCCAGGAGAGCAGACTTCGTCTTTCAACTGCGCGGGATGCTTGCCCGACTCCAGCACCATCTTCGCACTTCCGAGTACCGCCTGAGCTGCGATCGTGCGTGCTTGTTCGCGCGGCAGCCCTTCGGCTACGCCGCCATCAGCCAGCGCTTCGATGAACATATAAGCGAATGCTGGAGTGCTTCCGCCTACCGCACTTGCCGCATCCATCAGAGATTCCTTCAATTCGATAGCCAAACCGAAGCTCTCGAGCAGCTCTTTTACGATCTTCGTATCTTCGGGCGTGGTAAGGTCGCCTACGCAGAACGTGGTGATGCCTTCGCCTACCACAGCAGGAGTGTTCGGCATCGCGCGTACCAGCTTCACGGGGCGAGCGATCTTGTCGCTCAACCATGCGAGCGTCTTGCCCGGCGCTATGCTCACTACTATCTGGCACTCATGCAGGTTGTCCTTCACCTGATCGATGACGCTTTCGTACTGTTGGGGCTTCACGCTCAGAAAGACGATGTCAGACTCGCCCGCAACACGGGTATTGTCGGTGGTCGCTTGAATGCCCAGCGCTGCAGCAGTGGCATCCGCATGAGCTTGAGTGGTGTTCGATGCCAAGATATCCTCGGGCGCTACTAGGCCCTTTGCCAGGATCCCTTGGATGATGGCCTTCGCCATGTTCCCGCATCCGATGAAACCAAGCCTCATGGTTCCTCCTTCGAAAGGTTCTTTTCGTAGCATTAATGATAGCGCGCACACTCTGCGACTTTCTTACTCTTTGGCAACACTTTTCTTTCAAGACCGTGAACGCTTCGCTGGCGTCTGATTGCGAGCATGGTTGCCTGATAGGCTGTTCACAGGGGAAGTGGCTATTCGGCAGCCACATGTCCCTTCCTGAAAGAACATCGCATGACCGTGACAAAGACCTTGTGGCATGTGCGTTATGGCGAAAAGAGGAATCATGGCTTCCAATGCAGTGAAAAAAGACAAGAACTGGTCGATCATCGTCCCAGGCGTATTGCTCATCTTCTTCGGTATCTTGTGCGCCTTCTACCCAGGACTTACGCTGCTCAGTGTCACGTTCGTGGCAGGTGCTGGATTCATCTTCGCAGGCGTGGTGAACTTCGTTTCCTATTTCCGTGAGCGCAAGATCCAGAAGCTGACTGGTTGGTATATCGCTTACGGTATCTTGGACATCATCATCGGCTTGATGTTCGTCATCCATCCGCTGGCCACCGCCTATGTGCTTCCGTGGCTCATCGGCTCGTTCGTGATCGCTTACGCGATCGTCGAGATCTTCAGCATCGTAGCAATGCGCAAGCAGCTCGGTTCGATCTGGGGCGTGGGTTTGGTCTCGGCCATCCTCAGCCTTATCATCGGCATCATGTTCTTCATCTTCCCTGAAACCTTGGTGGTATTCATCGCGGTCTTCGCTATCATCCGTGGCGCAACGCTCATCGCCGCTGGATTCAGCGGCTACCAACCTGTCTAGGCCATCGCACCTATCAGTGCGCAAGCACAATTGGGGACGGGTTCATTTTTGTCCCGGACAGAAATGAACCCGTCCCCAATTACGGCCAGACAAGATAAGGACCGGCCCCAAATTGTTCGGGCACTCGCCTTCCTCTTCACCGTTCACCCCCCCCTTGCCGTTCGTGGGCGGGGTGGAGGATGCGCGGGAAAGCGCACGCGAAATGTGGCAGAATGAAGAGGACCTAAACGCAGCTTAAACGCACTCCTGTTCCCGCATTCCCAAAGGTGCCGTGGCCTTTCATGCTCTCAAAATTTAGCGTTAAGCGTCCCTATATCATCGTCGTTGCGGTCATTATCGCACTTATCCTCGGTGGTGTCTCGGTCAGCAAGATGAAGACCGATCTGCTGCCCGAAATGGACATTCCCTATCTTATGGTCATCACCACCGACCCTGGCGCTAGCGCCGAAAAGGTGGAGGTCGAAGTGACCGATGTCCTCGAAGATGCACTCTCGAAGGTCAACGGCGTGTCCGAGATCCAGTCGCAAAGCGCTAACAACTATTCCATGGTCGTGCTCGAATTCGAGGACGGCGCCGATATGGATTCAGCCATGGTGAAGGTGTCGTCAGCGGTGAACGAGGTTCAGTCCCTGCTGCCCGAAACGGCGGGTTCACCTAATTACATGGAGATGAGCATGGACATGATGGCCACGCTCTATATCGCCTGTTCGTATGACGGCAAGGACATCTACGAACTTTCTGATTTCTCTGAGAGTACGCTGGCACCTGCTTTCGAGCGCATCAATGGCGTGGCGGATGTTTCTGTGGTGGGCGCGGTGAATCAGTCGGTCGAAGTGCGCCTGAACGAATCCAAGATCGAAGACATCAATAACCGTTTGCTCTCGAGCGTGAACTCGGAACTTTCCGATGCGAAGAAGTCCATCGATGAAGGCAAGTCTCAACTGACCAGCGCAGAATCTGCATTGAAGAAGCAGCAGGAAGATCTTGCCTCTACCGAGAAAACTACCACTGATCAGCTGGGTCAGACCATCTCGGGCCTTACCTTGGCAGTCTCTTCGGGTACCGCGCAGGTCGCGGCATTGAATGCGCAGATCCAATCGCTGCAGGCTCAGCTTGCGGCGGCCCCCGAAGCTATGAAGCCTGCGCTGAATCAGCAGATCGCAGCTCTTCAAGAGCAGCTCACCAAGGCAACGGGAGAGCTTTCTACCTATCAGAATCAATTGGCTGCAGCAGAAGCGGGCGGTTTGAGCGCAGCGAGCCAATTCGGCAGCGGATCGGCGCAGCTTGCTGCGGCGCTCAGCACGCTCGAGCAGAGCAAGACGCAGCTCGATGAAGCTCAGGCGCAGTATGAAGATGCGCGTGATAAGGCCATCAGTTCGGCGAACATCGATGCTCTGGTGGACAAGAACACGCTCGCCAGTCTGATCAAGGCTCAAGACTTCTCGATGCCTGCGGGCTATCTGGGCAACTCCACCGACGACGAACAGTGGCTCTTGCAGGTGGGCACGAACATCGCCAGCCTTGATGAGCTGCGCAACCTCATGCTGGTCGATCTTGATAATGTGGGTGAGATCCGCCTTGAAGACGTGGCTGATATCACGCTGGTGGACAATGTGGGCGATGCCTACATGCGCTTGAATGGCGCCGAAGGTACCTGTCTGACCGTATTCAAGAGTTCGACCGCATCTACGAGCGATATCTCCAATGCGTGCCGTGAAGAGGCCGAAAAGCTGCGCGAGTCTTATCCTGGCCTTACGCTCGATATCGTCAGCGACCAAGGATCGTACATCTCGCTCTACATCAATTCCATCTTGCAGTCGCTCTTGCTCGGCGCATTCCTGGCCATCATCGTTTTGGCTATCTTCCTGCGCAGTTGGAAGCCCACCCTTATCGTTGCGTTCTCCATCCCGTTCTCGGTGCTGGTGGCACTGCTGCTCATGTATTTCTCGGGCATCTCGCTCAACATCATGTCCTTGGGCGGTATCGCACTGGCCATTGGTATGCTGGTGGACAATTCCATCATCGTGTTGGAGAACATCTATCGTCTACGCGGTCGCGGCATCCCAGCGCAGCGCGCGGCGGTCCAGGGCGCTAAGCAGATCACTGGCGCGGTCATCGCTTCAACGTTGACCACCATCTGCGTATTCTTGCCCATCGTGTTCACTACGGGCATCGTGAATCAGCTGATGCTGCCCTTCGCGCTTACCATCGCTTACGTGTTGTGCGCATCGCTCGTGGTGGCGCTCACGTTGGTGCCCAGCCTTTCGCGTTTCGTGTTCCGCAATTATGTACCGCGCCAGAACAAGTGGTTCGAGAAGCTCCAAGAATCCTATGGCCGTTCGCTCAACTTCTTCCTGAAGCATAAGGTCATTCCGTTGGCGGTTTCGGTGGTGCTTTTGGTAGTGGCTATCGGCGGTGTGGTGAACATGGGTATCACCATGATTCCCACTATGACGGGTAAGAACATGTCAGTCACGGTGATCATGCCTGAAGATGTGGAAAAAGAAGATGCGTTTGCCATGGCTGACGACATCATGGATGCAGCAGTGAGCATCGAAGGCGTGGGCAATGTGGCGGCGATCGATGGCACCTCCACCATCTCTATGGTGTCGAGCACTTCCTCTTCGAGCGACAATCAAGTCTACGATATGTTCATGTTCTATTTGCAGATGGACGATTCGGTCACCACTGAACAACAGGTGCTCGACATCGGCCAGGAGCTGGCAGATAAGACCGCGGGCCTTGATTGCGAAGTCATCACGGACGCTTCTTCTTCGGAGGCTATGAGTTCGATGATGGGCAGCGGCCTTTCCGTGACCATCACGGGTCCCGACCAGGACGAACTGCTGCGCATCAGTGAAGACGTGATGGGCATCATCGATGAGGTCGAAGGCTATACCGAGATCGAGAACGGCATGGAAGAAGCCGATCACGAATTGCACCTGATCGTGGACGAAGACAAGCTTACGCGTGAAGGCTTCACCGTTGCACAGCTCTATCAGCAGCTTGCGGGGATGCTGAACACCTCGACAACTTCCAGCAAGCTGGCCATCGACGGCACTCAGGTTCAGGTCGAGATCATCGACGAGACCAACGTACCTACCCGCGAAGACATCCTGGACACGGTCATCACCATGACCAGCCAGCAGGGTGAATCGGTCGACGTGAAGCTGGGCGATGTTGCCACGGTAGAAGAGGGCTTGGCCTCGGATTCCATCGTTCACCTGAATTCGAACAAGACCATGACGGTCACCGCTGAAGTGGAAGACAGCTTCAACAATGCACTGCTCTCGCGCGAGCTGACTCAGAAGCTCGATGCCTACGATGTGCCCGACGACTACCAGATCTATTACGGCGGCGAACTCGAGAACATCAATACCATGCTCGAACAGATGATGCTCTTGCTCATTCTGGGCTTCGTGCTGATCTACTTGATCATGGTGGCTCAATTCCAGAGCTTGCTCTCGCCGTTCATCATCATCCTCACCGTGCCGTTAGCGTTCACAGGCGGCTTCTTCGCGCTGTGGTTCAGCGGCGAAGGTCTTACCATGCTCTCCATGATGGGCTTCGCGGTGTTGATGGGCACGGTCGTGAACAACGGTATCGTGTTCGTAGACTACGTGAACCAGTTGCGCCGTGGCGGGCTGGAGAAGCACCATGCGCTGGTTGCTGCTGGTAAGACTCGTATGCGCCCGATCATGATGACGGCGCTCACTACCATCTTGGCCATGTTGCCCATGGTGTTCAGCGTGGCTATCGGCGCGAGCATGGAGCGCGGTATGGCGCTGGTCGTAGTAGGCGGCTTGCTCTACGCTACATTCATGACGCTCTATGTGGTGCCGATCATGTATGACTTGCTCTACCGTCGTGTACCTACTGAAGTTGACTTGGGCGATGAGACCCTCGACGACGACCCAGGCGATGCGCAAGCGTTCCTTGAAACGCTACAGGCAAAGCATGCGGCTCAAGCACTCGACCATGGTGGTCAGCGCTAGCTTGAGCGGACCGTGCAGCTTGGTGGCTCGGCCGAGCTGAGATGAAGATCGACCGAAGGCCTTGCGGGTGGACCGTGAGGCCTTTTCTTGCTCCCGCCTGGGATCCTTGCTGCGTAATCGACAGAACGGTGAACTAAAACTTTCGGGAACGTAACAAACCCCGCTTTCAGCTCGCACCCGCCATCAGGCACTCTAATATGAAGGGCGTCGGAAGATCTCGGCTCCTTCCGACGCTAGAAAATGTTCGTTGGACGGTTAGGGCTCTGCCCCTTGGAAGTCCAATTTTGGGAAGGTGATCCTGATGGAAAACGAAAAGTACACGCTGTTTGTGAAAGACGGTTGTCCGTTCTGCGAGAAGGTGCTCAACTTCATGGACGAACATCACATCGTCCTGCCGATCGTAAGGATCAATCTGATGGAGCACGATGTCATCTATGACCAGCTCATCAATCTGGGCGGTAAGTTCCAGGTTCCCTGCCTGGACATCGATGGCACTGCGATGTACGAATCTGACGACATCATCGCTTATCTGAATAAGACTTTCGTTGAAAACAAATAGCTTTGTGGCGGCGCGCCTACGGGCTCGGGTAATTTCCGCAAACGCGTCACCCTCTAAAACGTATCCTATGAAGAACGAGGCACCTAGTCATGCAGGTGCCTCGTTCATATTTGGAGTCGATCTGTGGCGGCGAACCGTATCGCATCGTGCAGGTTCGTACTTTGCGGTCATCTGAGCGTGTAGAGCGCTATGACGCAGCGCTGGGGCGTAAATTCCTAGCCCAAGGTAAGCCTTGGCGCTCTAGCCCTCTTCTTTCTGATGCTGCTGCGCCTCTTCGTAGGCCTGGTAGGTGAACAGCTCCCATTGTTTGCGCGTTGACTTCGCCACCGTGTCCAAGATGATGCCAGCTGTGAAGGAGAGCGCACCGCAAATGACCAGCGCAATCGCAAGGATAGCAGTGGGGAAGCGTGGCACCAAGCCCGTCTGGAAGAACTCGGCGATAACAGGAATGCCCGCGATCAGGCCGAGCACCACCAAGATCAGCGCCAGCCAGCCGAAGAACGCCATGGGCTTGTGATCCTTGAACAGCGACGCGATGGCGCGCAGCACCTTTGCACCGTCACCAAAGGTGGAGAGCTTGGAATAGCTGCCTTCAGGTCGGTCGCGGTAGTCGATGGGCACGTCTTTGATGCGGAAGCGCTTGTCCACCGCGTGGATGGATATCTCAGTTTCGATCTGGAATCCTTCAGAGAGCACGGGCATGGTCTTCACGAAGATGCGGTTGAAGGCACGATAGCCGGTCATCACGTCGTCGAAGGCATAGCCATAGATCACTTTGATGAGCCAACGCACCAGGTCATTACCGAATCCGTGGAATGCACGGTCGTTCTCTTCGCCGTAGGTGCCGTTCGAGAGGCGGTCGCCCACCGTCATATCGGCGGTGTCGTTCATCAGCGGCTCGAGCAGCGCAGGAGCAGCTTCAGCGGGGTAGGTGTCGTCGCCGTCGACCATGATGTAATAATCGGCATCGATCTCGCGGAACATCTGGCGAACCACATTACCTTTGCCTTGGCGTGGCTCCATGCGCACGATAGCGCCATGTTCCTTGGCGATCGCGGACGTATCGTCTTTGGAATTATTGTCATAAACATAGATATCGGCATCAGGTAGAACACGCTTGAAGTCGTCGATCACCTTGCCGATGGTTACCGCTTCGTTGTAGCAGGGAATAAGCACTGCAACTTTGTCAGCCATTGAGCCTCTTTTCGCCCGATCGAACCTGCTGTGAACCCTCATTATACAAAATGTCACTGACCGCAGACGGGGGCCTCCGCGCTCCAGTGGCACCTACTTTCGCTCAAGCGTGTATTTCCTGTATAGAAAAGTTGCAACTTGATGACAGTTCTTACGCGCGCGCGATAGAATTCTACCCATCTTTATTGTCGAGGCCGGATTGGCAGTATGGATACGAAATGAATAGGAATGAAAGCAAGCGCGCGAAACTTCGCCGCCCAAGAGGTGTTCTCGCCTCGTTTTGCTTCGTTGTTGCAATAGCATTGGTGGTTGGAGCAGGTTTCTTCAACCTGCGCACCGCAGAGGTGCAGTCGAACTCCAGTGCAGGTCAGACCACGAATCTCACTGAAGATGTGGTCGAGGTGACCAACGCACAGCCGCAAAACGATGTGGTGGAAGTTGTAAGCGACTCAACATATGGTGAATACGAAAAGGGCAAGGTGCTCCTGCTGGTCGATGATGCGACCGATATGGAGGCCTTGAATGCTGTGCTCGAAAACACGGATTTCGTTGAGACGAAAACTGTATCTGAACAGGATGTTTCTGCTGGATTCGTTCAAGTGAGCATCAATGGCGATGTTGCCATGAGCAATGCCCTTGAGGCGCTGGGAGCTGCAGGCCTGCAGGCCCAGCCGAACTATATCTATCATCCGCTCGAGGGCGACGTTTCTGACTATCAGCTCGAAGACGTTTCGAGCGCTGATGAAGTCGCTATTGAAGTCAATGAGGCTTCTGTGGTTGACGATGCTCGTGAAGGTTCTGTGGAGGCGGATGGCTCTGTTGATCCAGAAGACGATGCAAAGAGCGAGTCTGCTTCCGCGCAAACCCCCGAAAATGATCTTGATACCGTAAGTCAGCTCTTCACCGCTCTGAGCACGGGCGAGGGCTTCGTTTCTTCCGAGTCGATCGATACAGCTGCAGCGGTGAAAGTGAATGACCCGAGCGCATCGGGGCAATGGATGCTCACTTCGATGAATGCCTACAAGGCTTGGGGCATTGCGAAGTGCAAAGACGACGCTGCTACTTCACCAAAGGTGTCGGTTGCCGTGATCGACACTGGTTGCCGAGCCACTCACGAAGACCTGGTGTACAACATTCGCGCGACCTACAACTCCGAGACCAACACCCCAGGAGTTGATGCTGTAGCTGATAAGAATGGACATGGAACCCACGTGGCAGGTATCATTGCGGCGGATGCAAATAATGGCAAGGGTATTGCGGGCATTTCTTATGATGCAGGTCTGGTCATTATTAAAGCAAGCGTTGGGGACACGCAGAACTTTACTACTGCAACGTTGGCTCAGGCTTATGCCTGGCTTATGGAAGTTAACGGTGTGCAGACTAACGCAAAAGCGCATAACGTTCGCGTGGTGAATATGAGCGTAGGCGGAGAGGGCGCGCTCAATCGAGACGATGCTCTTTACAAGAATATAACTAAGGCCAAGAAGCAAGGCATTCTTACGGTATGTGCAGCTGGTAATGCGGCGGGTACGGCGGTACCACCTTATAACTGTATCCCTGGCGATTATGAGGACTGCTTTACTGTTATCAACTTGACCCACGATAGCACTTCAAGCACTTTGAACGATGCCTCAGGTTCATTCAACGTATCACGCTATGCAGGATCGAACTATAACGTTGCCGACGGCGACCTTAGCACTGCCAAGAATATTTCTGCACCAGGAACGAGCATTGTGAGTGCGGTCAATACTGGTGATTCGGAATACGGCTATAAGACAGGTACCTCTATGGCAACCCCTGCAGTGTCGGGCGTTGCAGCGTTGCTGTTTGCCTATGATCCTAGCTTGACCGCAGAAGATGCGCGTAAGATCCTTGAACAAACAGCGACCGATCTTGGCTCAAAAGGCTGGGACAGGGAAACGGGTTATGGCGAAGTGGATGCCTATCGTGCCCTGCAGATCTTGAGTGCGGAGATCTCAGGCAAGAGCGTTCTTGCTAATGGTGAAAAAGCAGTTCCGCTGGAGTTGTGCTGCGCAGATAATGAGAGCATCGATCCTAAGGAGTGGGACTGGACCTCCAGTAACCCTAATGTCCTTGCAGTCGATCCTAATACTGGCACCATAAGCGCTGTTAGCCCAGGCACGGCTACGCTCACGGCAACGCATAAAACTATCGACACCCGTTCGATTACTAAAGAGATCAGCGTTGAATCGAGTGATTTAAGTCAGACTGCTGAAGCTATTAATCTTGCTGACGCAACAATTACTCCTATTCCTGTCCAAACCTATACAGGCGGTCCTCAAGAGCCCGCTATCACGGTGAGAGTGCAGGTAAATGGTCAAACTCAGACCTTAACACCCAATGTTGACTATAAGGCAACTTATTCGAATAACATCAATGTGGGTACAGCAACGGTAACTATATCAAAAGGCACGAATACAAATATCGACGGAACCAAGTCGGCTACATTCGGAATCCAGGCGGCCAGCATCAAAAATGCAACCGTTTCATCGATTCCTGATCAGATTTATACGGGAGCCGCAGTGGAGCCGATTGGGGATGTCATTGTTTATTCTGGTGTAAATCAGGAGCGATTGACCAGGGGTACTGATTATAAGGTCGAATTTAGCAGCAACACAAACGCCAGTTTAGGATTGGCCACTGCAACAATTGTTGGAATAGGGAATTACAAAGACAGCATCGAACAACATTTCAGTATTCTTTATGACTTCAATAAGGTTTCTATAGAAGTTGCAGATCAAGAGTATACGGGTAGTGAAATTCGTGCACCGCAGATCAAGGCCACTTATAACGGTATGACTCTTAAAGAAGGTTCCGCAGGCGATTTTCAAATCATAGGGTTCAGTAACAATATTGAGCCTGGTAAAGCTTCTGTTAAGCTTAAAGGACGAGCAATGTTTACGGCCGTGACCAGGGACTGTGATTTTACGATTACTCCTCGCGACCTAAGTCATGGCGTTGTTGTATCTGCCATCCCAACTCAGGAATATACAGGGAAAGAAATCAGGCCATCCTTTACTGTTTCGTATAACGGGAAGGCATTAACCCAAGGCACTGATTACACGGCGTACTATTCAAACAACACAAAAGCAGGTCAGGCACAAATTAGAATCGTTGGCACTGGTAAATGCTATACGGGCGAAATTACCGCGACGTTCAAAATTAGTGACATTTCCCTCAACAAGACCACTACTACAGTCGATGGCTTTATTAATGATTTTAACTACAATGGCGAAGTTCGCTCTCAAAACGTGACGGTTACGTTCGATAAGTACGGTCCCGAACGTAAAGTCCTTAAGAATGGAACAGACTATCGAATTTACTATCG
The DNA here is from genome assembly GCF_943192915.1 of Anaerotardibacter muris. Classification (GTDB taxonomy): domain Bacteria; phylum Actinomycetota; class Coriobacteriia; order Coriobacteriales; family Eggerthellaceae; genus Anaerotardibacter; species Anaerotardibacter muris. Next base: position 227,558 of record NZ_CALPCD010000002.1, on the reverse strand, counting down.
AATAAAGGGTCAAAAAGATTCAGTCCTTCCTATCGGTGATAGTAAAAAGAATGTCACTTATGAAATGGTGATCGTGGGCCAGGACCCTTATACGGGCACCATTGTTCGCGAGTTTTCGATTTACGCCCCGAGTAGCTCCAACTCGGGCAGCTCGACCAACAATCCAAACAATTCGAGCGGATCGAACAATTCGAATAATTCCAACAACTCGAATAATTCGACCAACAATGCTCCCGATAGCAGCGGCGCAACCAACGTGGTCTTGCAATCAGCACCCGATGCTCCCGCAGTAACGGGCTCGTGGAAGAAGTCGGGTGGCAAATGGTGGTTCCAACTCGATGCGAAGTCGACCACCTCGCTGAAGGGTGGAAAGAACTACCCCTACAATCGCTGGGTCACCATTGGCGGTAAACGCTACTACTTCGATGGCTCTGGCTGGATGAAGACGAAATGGCTGCAATCGGGCGGAAAGTGGTATTGGCTTGGCACCGATGGCGCCATGAAGACAGGCTGGATCAAGACGGGTGGTAAGTGGTATTACCTGGCTGGTGACGGCATCATGCAGACTGGCAAGAAGAAGATCAGTGGCCAAACGTATTATTTGAACACCAGCTCCGGCGCCATGAAGACGGGCTGGAACAAAGAGAGCAACACCTGGTATTACTACAAGTCTTCGGGCGCGATGGCTAAAGGCTGGGTCAAGAGCAGTGGTAAGTGGTACTACATGGACACCTCCTCGGGTGCAATGCGCGTCAACTGGCTCACAGTAGGTGGGCAGACGTACTTCCTGCTCTCGCCTGATGGGCGCATGCTCACAGGATGGATCAAGATCGATGGCACGTGGTACTACTTCAACAAGTCTGGCTATATGCAGAAGAGCAAATGGGTAGGCAACTACTATGTCGATGGAAATGGCAAGATGCTCACTAACCAGTGGGTTGGAAAATATTGGGTTGGTTCTGACGGCAAGTGGACTGGCAGAACACGATAGGCAGCAAATCGAAGGAAAATGCGAATGAACGGTTTTCAGAACATGATCTCGGGAAAGACAGCAGAGCTTAGCTCGAGTAAATTCATCAAGGCGGCTATTGCGGTCTTGCTGTCGCTTGCGCTTGCGATAACGCCTGGCCTGGCTTTTGCGACCGAAGGCGGTATGGTCAAAGAAGACTCTGTCCAGGAACAGGTTGATCAAACAACTAGCGCTGCAGAAGAGTCTTCTATCGAACAGGGCTCTGTTTCGCAGGAAGCGGACGCTGCTGTTGCAGAAGCAGGAGAGGTCGATGTTGCTACTGGAATCTCTACTGAGGCAACGCTAGGTTCTGAGAATGCGGAGTCGGCTAGCTCTGCTGACAGTGAAGCTGCGGTAGCCAGCGAAGGCGATCAAGCTTCAATCGAAGCTCAATCTATTACTACGCAATCAGGTGAAGGTGGCACTTTTGTTGGAGCTGATCACGCACCTGAGCATTCCGGTAATGCAAGTATGCCAATCAGCGTTGAGGCAAATTTTAGCGTAGATGGAGATGCTGTCCTGGTTAAGTTCGAGCTTGGTATTACCACCGGACCCAATACCGTTACATCTAAGGATTACACCTTTAAGATCGATGGTATCGACCTTAAGATCAATGGTGCGTATACGCCCGAGATCGAAGGATACAACACCTTTCTTCCTGCTGCCGATTATGGAATAAATGGTAAAGCAAGCCAATGGTATAGGCTTAAAGCCGCCGGTGACTACCGTGTACGAGTTACAGCCAGAAAGAACGGATCTAGCGCAGAAAGCTACGTAAATGCATATTTTAGAATTACGTCTGGCACTAACGTCTCTACGCTTGATGCCAAGATCCAGGCGATCGCCGATGAATGCAAGAAGCGTACGAACCTTTATGAAAAGGTGCTGTACGCGCACGATTACATCATCAATACGCTGAAGGTCAAGGAAGCATCGAACACTCGCTATGTAGGCGCTACGGCAGTTCTGTTCTACGAAACGGGTACGAGCCAAAGCTTCGCTCAGGCCATGAACCTTATCCTCAGCAAAGCGGGCGTCAATAATCGCGTGGTAACTGCTGATGGTAGATCATGGAATCTGGTCACGGTCGATGGTGGCCAGAATATGCATGTTGACGTGGCAGCCGATAGCTCTCGCGATGCCAATTGGAATCATCTGTTCTTCGGCGTGACCGACGCACAGATGAAGAAGCTCCATAGTGGCTTTAGCCCCATTTCGGGCATGACCGCAACTAACTATAAGCTCAATTACTACATGGCAAAATCAGGCGTGACCAACGCGATGCCTACGTGGAGTGCTTCTTTGAAGAGCACGATCGCCAATCAAGTGAGGAGCGGCAAGATCTCTTTCGAGCTCACTGCTGCGAATTATGTCGGTAATGCCCTGAAGACAGATCCTGCTACGTACATCATCATGTGCGATAACGCAGCGAAGTACTTGGCAGAGGCTTCCAACAGTTCACCTTCTTCGTTTGGTGGGAAGGCTGTGCTGATCGATCTTTCCTACAATGCAACGCCACAGAAGAGCGTCTACAAGGTTTCTATCAAGAGCTTGAATTCGCCTTTGCTGGTGATCTCTGATCTTCGCGCGAGCTATGATGCGAACGGAAAGGCTCAGACGCCTGTTCCCACGCTCACGCTCAATGGCACGCGTTTGAAGAATGGTACGGACTTCACCATCACCTACAGCAACAACGTTAATCCTGGTACAGCAACCATGGTGATCAAGGGCAAGGGCTCTTACTCAGGCTCGATCACCAAGACTTTCAAGATCAACTCGACCCCACAGTATCCGATCAAGGTTACGGGCAAGTGGGTGAAGTCGGGTAGCCGTTGGTGGTTCTCCTATGACGCCACCACCAAGAAGGCCCAGAACAAGTCCTGGCCTTCGAACGAATGGGCCATGATCAACGGCAAGCGCTACTACTTCGACGGTTCTGGTTGGATGAAGGCTAATTGGCTGCAGCTCAACAGTAAGTGGTATTGGCTTGGTTCCGATGGCGCGATGAAGACTGGTTGGAAGAAGATCAAGGGCACATGGTACTACATGGCCAGCGATGGCGTTATGCAGAATACCAAGCAGACGATCGGTGGCAAGACCTACAACTTCAAATCCTCTGGCGCTATGATCACGGGCTGGAGCAAAGAAGGAACTGGCTGGTGGTATTACACCTCATCTGGCGCCATGAAGACTGGCTGGCAGAAGCTGAAGGGCAAGTGGTACTACCTCGATCCAAGCGACAATGGCCGTATGCGCACTGGCTGGCTCACAACAGGTGGCCAGACCTACTGGCTTCAGGGTTCAGGTGCCATGATCACGGGTTGGGGCGAACTTGCCGGTAATTGGTATTACTTCAACAAGTCTGGCTACATGCAGAAGAACAAGTGGATCAGCGGCAAGTACTATGTTGGCTCCGATGGTGTGATGGCCAAGAATACTTGGGTCGACAACAAGTGGTATGTGGACGGTAACGGCAAGTGGGTCGCAACCGCGTAAAGCTGGTCACCGCGAATCTAGGTAGGACGTTTATGATGAACGAGTTGCAACATATGATTCGAAGCTTCAAGAGCGAGCGCATGATGCGTGCATATCAAGCTGTGCTCGCATGCATGATCGCATTCACCCTTGCGTTCACGCCAGGGCTGGCGTTCGCTACGGCCGAAGGCGTGCAGGGGTCAGAGACGGCAAGCGCCGAAGAGCTTGCGACCGATATCTTAACCGATGATCAGGCTGCTGAAACAGACGACCAAGAGAACATTCTATTTTTGAAAAGCGGTCTCAGTGCTACCGAAGAACCCTCTGAAGGTGTAGACGATTCAGATGAGCCGAATGCTTCTGCATACGAGATAATTGATGGTATGTTTTGCGGCGAAAATCAAAATTACGATAAGTTCAAGTCGCTTTCTGACTACGAAAAAGCATTCACGGCGCACGAATTCATGATGTCATTGGATGCTGTATATAACCCCACAAACACTGACACAAGCTTGAGTTCTATTTTTAACGATCCAGCGAAAGGCAAGGGAACTAGCAGCCAAGTTTTTCACTCGATTTTTGCTTACTTACTGATTCAGATGGGGATTTCCGATAATGATGTAAGAAAGGTTGAAGCTGGTGGACAGGCGTGGACGCTCGTTCGACTTGAAGGTCAATGGACCCATATAGATGTAGCTATTGACAAGGCTAACGCCCCTCGTGGATTTAAGTATCTATGCTTCGGTCTTACGGATGAGCAAATCAAGTTTGTTCATAAAGATTACTCAGTCGATAAGGACCGTCAAGCAAGGTCACTTGTCAATAACTACTATTATTACTCAAGAAATGGCGTAGAGCTTCAAACTTGGGCCGATATAGTACAAGAGCGTATTACGAAGGAGTCTTTTTCTGGAAAGGCATCTTATACTGTTGAAGCACCTCCTGTTAGTGAGAATATTTCCGTTTATATCGATAGTCCAGAAAACCTAATCTATTCACAGACAGCGGCACTTTTGACAGATCAGACATTTGATGGCGTTAAGGCATCGGTATCATATGGGAGTTCTGTATTCACTGTGTCAATTATCAGAGATATTAGCGCTGCATTTGGTAGTCTGACAATTGCGAATCGGACGTTTACGGGACAGAGCCTGAAGCCAATTTTGAGACCTAACCGAACAGATCTCAATCTAGTTGAAGACGTGGATTATGTTCTATCTTACAAAAGAAAAAGCGACTCTGCTTCATTGAATAGCGTTCCTTGGCAAGCAGGCGAATACATTGTAACTATCTCAGGCATCGGGAATTGGGAAGGTAGCATTACTAAGTCATACACCATAACTCCTGCCCCAATGACCACCGTTGAAATAAAAAGTGGCTTTAGCAGCAATGTAAGCTACACTGGAAGACCAATAACGCAAGAAGGCATTTCCCTAAAGCTTGACACATACGAAAACGGAAAAGTGGTCCATTCGTACACTTTGACTTCGAACGATTTTTATATTGCAGGGTACACAAATCAGACAGGCCCAGGGGCTGCTTCAATCATCCTCAAAAGCAAGAGCAGTAATTTTTCAGGAGAAAAGAGAATAGCGTTCTACATTAATGGAAGCTCCCAAAGCGGCTCTTCGAATGGCTCGTCGAACTCGGGCTCTAATGCGCCTAATTCGAGCACGGCTAACAATGGTGCAACTAATGTGACCACGCAATCTGCTCCTCAAGCGCCAACCGTAACGGGTACGTGGAAGAAGTCAGGCGGCAAGTGGTGGTTCGCTTACGATTCGAAGACCACCAAAGCCCAGGATAAGTCGTATCCATCCAACGAATGGGTCATCATCAAGGGCAAGCGTTATCACTTCGACAGCCGTGGCTATATGAACACGAAATGGTTCTCGTATAACGGCAAGTGGTACTGGCTTGGCAGCGATGGTGCCATGAAGACGGGTTGGCAGAAGTCAGGCAGCAAGTGGTATTACATGGCAAGCGATGGCATCATGCAGACAGGCAAGAAGAACATCGGCAATGCCACGTATTATCTTGATGCGAAATCGGGTGCCATGAAGACAGGCTGGAACAAAGAAGGTTCTGTCTGGTATCACTACAAATCATCGGGAGCCATGACCAAAGGCTGGCTCAAGTCTAGTGGTAAGTGGTATTACATGGCCAGCAATGGAGCTATGCAAACTAGCAAGCAGACCATCAGCGGGAAGACCTATAACTTCAACGCTTCAGGTGTGATGATCACAGGCTGGAGCAAGGAGAGCGGTACCTATTACCATTATGGTTCTTCTGGTGCTATGACCAAAGGCTGGGTCAAGAGCGGAAAGAAATGGTATTACATGGATACGTCCACGGGTGCCATGAAGACCGCATGGCTCGACTTGAGCGGAAAGCGCTACTTCCTTGATCCCGCTAATGGCGACATGCTAACGGGCTGGAACAAGATAACCACCACCATGAGCGGACAGGCCACGAGCAACTTCTACTATTTCAATAGCTCGGGCGTGCTTCAGAAGAACAAGTGGGTGGGCAATTATTATGTTGGCTCTGAGGGCAAGATGCTCACTAACACTTGGATCGGAAATTATCACGTCAACGCTAATGGCCTTTGGGATGCCACACGAAAATAAGAGCAGAGGACTGGCAAGGAATCAACTTTGATGAACAAGACGCAAGAACTGAACAAGCACTGGTTAAGATGGGCGATGGGCGTAGCTTTGGCTGCGCTCTTGTTCGCGTTCGTTCCAGCAGTGGCTTCCGCTGCTGAAGAAGAGGCGGGCACTGATATTTCTGCGCAGGCGGATATCACTACGCAGGCAGCTACCTCTATTGCGAATGCAGAGATCCATTGGGAAAACGGCAGTGACCCTGTTGAATATACGGGTAAGACCGCGCCCAAGAATTTCGATCTCTATGTCAAAGTGAATGGCGAGACGAAGAAGCTCGTTAAGGGCGTTGATTACACCTTCGATCTTCAAAATGGCGTTGGTCCTGGTACGGCAACCTATGTGTGCACAGGCAAAGGCAATTTCACTGGCACCATAAAAGCGGTCTACCAGATCAAGGTTAACCTGTCTCATGCTACTATCGCAGGTTTGTCCTCTCAGGCCTATGCTTATAAAGGTGGCGCGCAGGTAAAGCCAGCCGTTAGCGTCAAGGTTGGTAATTACACGGTTCCGTCCAATGCGTACACCGTTCAGTATTCGAACAACACCAGTCCTGGTACGGCTACGGTCACTATTCGCCCGACGAACGAGAGCAGCATTTGTTCCAGCTTCGCGGTGCGCACGTTCAAGATCGCGTCTTCGGGCGGCATCAGCGACAGCTCGAACAACAGCGCTTCGAATGGATCAAGTTCGTCATCACCTTCGACTGTTTCTACGAACACCCCGACAGCCGCTCCTAGTGTAGGAGGCACCTGGCGCAAGTCGGGTGGTAAATGGTGGTTCTCTTACAATTCGAGCACCGCAGCTGCTCAGAAGAAATCTTACCCTGCAAGCCAGTGGGTCACCATTGGTGGCAAGCGCTACTTCTTTGACTCCGCAGGTTGGATGCGTACAGGTTGGCTAGAGCAGGGTGACGATTGGTATTACCTTGCATCGAGCGGTGCTATGAAGACTGGCTGGGTCAAGAGCGGCAAGAAATGGTATTACATGGGCAGCAACGGCAAGATGCTGCGCGGCAAGCAGACCATCGGTGGCACCAAATATTACTTGAACGATTCGTCGGGTGCGATGGTCACTGGCTGGAACAAAGAAGGAATGTATTGGTGGCACTATAAGTCCTCTGGCGCGATGACCAAAGGATGGCTCAAGAGTGGTGGCAAGTGGTACTACCTCGATCCTTCCTCCGATGGCCAGATGCGCATGGGCTTCTACAACGTAGGCAACGCGCGCTATTACTCCAACAGCGATGGCGTGATGCTCACGGGTTGGCGCTTTCTGAACAATAATTGGTATTACTTCAAGAGCTCTGGCGCTATGTCCAAGGGCTGGACCAAGGTTGGGAAGAAGTGGTTCTACACGAACCCTTCCACTGGCATCATGGAAAAGGGCTGGAAGACCATCGGCGGCAAGACCTATAATCTCAGCACCAGCAACGGCGCGATGTTCACAGGCTGGGCTCAGCTTGACAGCAAGTGGTATTACTTCGGCTCCGATGGCGCGCGCAAAGCAGGCTGGCAGAAGGTTGGCGGCAAGTGGTATTACTTGAACTCCTCAACAGGCATGATGCAGACTGGCTGGCTTACGCTCAGTGGTAAGCGTTACTACCTCAATTCCAGCGGCGCTATGGTCACAGGCTGGGTAAGCCTCAACAACGATTTCTATAACTTCAACAAGTCTGGCGTCATGCAGAAGAGCAAGTGGGTAGGCAATTACTACCTCGAATCTGATGGCAAGATGGCCAAGAATAAGTGGATCGGTAACTACCACGTGGACAAGAACGGAAAATGGGATCAGACGCGCTAGGGCGCGCGCCTAGGAGATGCGAACCGCGATGACGAACACGTTGCAGAACATACGAGCGAAGGGGAGCGCCAGCCAGCGTGCGAGTGCTGCCTTCGTATGCGCGCTGCTGGCGTTCGTTCTTGCGTTCGTTGTGGCACCGAACTTCGCGTGGGCAGAACCTGAGGCAGCCGAAAGCAGCACAGCAAGTGGCGCTATCGTAACTGCTGATAACGAGGTTAGAGTTCAAGCAAAGGTGACCTCGTATTCCTCCACGACGCTTTCTGCAGCGGTCACCTACGACAACGATTTCGAAAGTGAAAAGCCAACCAAGTTCACCTACCACGTTTCAGGAAACACGAAGCCATATCTTCTCTACAAGCTCAATGCTCTTAGCATAGAAACCTCGAACGGGTGGGAACCTGTTGTTGATTCGACCCGAGGAAAATTTGGCGAAGGCTATAGCGATCTCGACTATTTCGAAGATACGTTCTATACGCCTGGAAACTACAAGCTTTCGTTCTTGGTCATGCCCTATAGCGTGAATAGCGATGGGACCAAATCGTTTGATTCCTATGTTCGATTCGAGATCCCCTTTACAGTGCCCGCCACAGCTGACATGAAGAGCGTTGAGACGATCGTTGCGGAAGTTGCCGATCAGTGCAAGAAGGAATGCGCTGCCAAAGGCGATACGAGCCAGTACGCCTACGCGCTTTGGCTGAATGATTGGCTGGTCGACAATACTGACTACGATAATTCGCTCATGTATTGCAGTGCAGAGTCGGCATTGAACCGCCATTTGGCTACGTGTGAGGGTTATCACGAGGCATACGTCAAGCTGCTGAACAAGGTTGGTATCGAAACGCGTCGCGTGGATTCTCAGGGTGATTTTCACGTATGGACGGGCGCAAAGCTCGATGGCACGTGGTACAACATCGATACGACCTGGAATGATTCCAGCAGCTCCAATCAACAAGGTCTTGATCTGAAGCGCCTTTATTTCGCATTGCCTACCAGTGTCATGGAAAAGGTGCACACGAAATGGGACGGAAATTATGCGGTAGGTTTTCAGAATAGAGCTGCTTTCGATGCGGACGCTTATGCTGACAATTATTTCATCAAGTCGGGCGAGATCACACAATTCGCCAAGCCCTATCTTGAGGATACGAGTGGCGTCTATAGCGTTAAGGCTAAACTTGCTGCCAAAGAGACCTCATTCGAGCTTCCGCCCGTGAACGCTTCTTGGCCTGATAACTATAAGAATGTCGTCTATGCTTTGGTTGCTCATCAGATCCAAGAGCATGATTGGGACAATAACGTTAAGGTTGCGGCTGCTTACGATAACAATGCGATAACCTGCCAAGCAGCGTATTCGCTCGAAGGCGCAGAGGTTTCTGCTATCGAGGCGGTGACCTTCAATGGTAAGGCGTTCGAGCCAAAGCCCACGGTGACGCTCGATGGCAAGCGCCTCGTGGCCGACACCGACTATAAGCTCACCTATTCCAACAATATCGAAGCCAGCACGGCGTCCAAGCCTGCTGTGGTGACCATCACGGGCATGGGCGACTATTCGGGCACCATTACGAAGACCTTCACCATCAAGCAACTTGATCTGAGCTTGGTTGCCATTGATGGACTTGCTTATCCATGGTCGCAGAAGACCTATACGGGCAGCGCGATAACGCCCACCCCAGCAGTGCGCACTGGTGACGGCGTATTACCTACGAACGACTACACCTACGTGTACAGCAATAATATCAATGTGGGTAAAGCGACCATCACCATCATGCCCACGAATGCAAACTGCACCGGATCGAAGAGTTCGACTTTCGACATCGTGGCGCAGTCGATCGACAAGGTGACCATCTCTGCTCCTGCAGTTACCTATAACGGCAAAGCGCAGCGCCCTGTTGTGGTGAAGGACGGATCGCGCACCTTGAAAGAGGGCACAGACTACACCATCACCTATTCGAACAACGTGAATGTTGGTACTGCTCAGGCAACCATCAAGGGCATCAATAACTACAACGGCTCGAAGACCGTTTCGTTCGCCATCAATCAAGCATCGAGCTCAAGTTCAAGTTCTGGCGGTTCTTCGAGCGGCGGAGCTGCAACACCGCCGGCGGCATCGAGCCCTTCAGGCAGCAATAGCGCCGTAGTCCCAACGCAGCCAACCCCCGTGACCACGCAAGCTCAGCCAAGCGCGAAACCTGTAACGGGAACCTGGAAGAAGTCGGGCGGTAAATGGTGGTTCGCTTATGACGCCAAGACTCAAGCCGCACAGAGCAAGCCGTGGCCCAAGAATGAATGGGTGGTCATCAGCGGCAAGCGCTACTACTTCGACGGCTCTGGCTATATGAAGACCAAGTGGCTGCAGTCGGGTGGCAAATGGTACTGGCTCGGCACCGATGGCGCGATGAAGACGGGCTGGATCAAGAGCGGTAGCAAGTGGTATTACCTGGCCAGCGACGGCATCATGCAAACGGGCAAGAAGACCATCAGTGGCCAGACGTACTATCTCAATACCTCTAATGGCGCGATGAAGACGGGCTGGAACAAAGAAGGTTCTGGTTGGTATTACTACAAGTCGTCTGGTGTCATGGCTAAGGGTTGGGCGAAGGTAGGAAGCAAATGGTACTACCTCGATCCATCCAATGGCCTGATGCGCACGGGCTTCTATAAGGTTGGCAACACGTGGTATTACTCGAACGGGTCGGGCGCCATGCTCACCAAATGGCAGAAGATCAGCGGGAAGTATTACTATTTCAATGGCTCAGGTGCCATGCAATACAACAAGTGGATCGGCAACTACTATGTTGGCTCTGACGGCGTGATGGCCACCAACACATGGATCGGCAAATATCACGTGAACGCGAGCGGCAAGTGGGACCGCACCAGATAGCGCCGTTGGTTGTTCGGTCGCGCGGTCTTTTCGTGAAGGCGCACAGTCTCCCTATATAATGCTTGTACGTATGAATAACTTAAACGCAGCACAGATTACGAAAGAGGACGTTTTGGAACGCACCAGTTTTTCTTCTTCGCTCATTCGAGTTTTCCTTTCGATCGTACTGATAGTCTCTCTTATGCCGGCGGTTTCGCAGCCAGCTTTTGCTGATGATGTTGAAACGGCCGACCCTGCTGTTGCTTCGCAGGTCGAAGACGCTGGCAGCAATGAAGCGCTCGATGCGGAGAAGGGCGGTTCGGGGGAGAGCAGCTTTCAAGAATCTGAAGCGGCAGCTGTTGCAACTCAGTCCGATGAGCAGCCTGAAGCAAGGTCGCTCGGATTCGTGTATTTTGGCGATCCTGACATCATCGCAGGCGGCGATCAACAGATCGCGGTGGCTGTCGATGATGATTTGAGTGTCTCTTCGGCTACGTTGACCTATGAAGATCCGCAGGGTACCAGGCACGAAGTAGTCTCTGAAAAGTGCGCCGATGCGGCAGCTTTGTTCACCATCCAGACCGAAGGTCCTGGGGTCTATCGTCTTATCGAGATGAAGGCCAACGTTAAGACCACGGCGGGCGATACGCTTGCTGTAGTGGTCGATCTTGCCAAAGAAGGGGACAACTGCTCTTTCGAAGCGGCGGCAGATATGGGCATGACGTTGAGCACTCAGTCCGAAGACGAGGCAGTCGATGAAGACGGCATGACCGTGTACGCGCTCAATGCAGCGGGCGAAATGGAAGAGGCTGAAGACCTGGAAGCTGCTGCGGCTATCGTTGGCGGCATCAGCACGCAGGCAGAAAAGCCTGCTGGTAAATTCGTCATCGCGCTCGACCCGGGCCATGGTGGCTCTGACCCAGGAGCTGGCGGCAGCACGGGTCTCAAGGAAGCGAATGTTACCTACAAGATCGCACAGGCTTGCAAGACCGAACTCGATAAGTACGCGGATGTGGAAGCGTACATTACGCGCGGCCAGAATGAATACGTTGGCCTTACCGAGCGCGTTGATCGTGCGATCGCCAAGGGCGCGAAGGTGTTCGTCAGTCTTCACATCAATTCTGCATCCGCGACCAGCGCAAAGGGCGCTGAGGTTTGGTATCCCAATAGCAGCAGCTACAACAAAGACGCTCATGTTACTGGTAAGGAACTGAGCCAGAACATCTTGAACCAATTGGTTGCGCTCGGCCTTTCGAACCGTGGCATCAAGACCAAAGACTCTGCGAACGGAAGTAAGTATTCCGATGGCAGTGTTGCCGATTATTACACGGTGATCAATTCTGCGCGTCAACGTGGCATTCCGGGCATCATCGTCGAGCATGCTTTCATCTCGAACCCTGACGAAGAGAAGAAGCTTGCCGATGATTCCTTCTTGAAGAAGCTGGGTGTGGCTGACGCCACAGGCATTGCGAAGACCTATGGCCTGGTGAAGGGCGAATGGGAAAAGGACGAGAACGGCAACTATCAGTTCATCCAGTCAGATGGCACCTATGCAAAAGGTCAGTGGGTGACCGAAGCTGGCAAGCAGTACTGGATCGATGAGAATGGCATCATGGCCACAGGCGTCCAGAACGTGAACGGAACATTCTATTATTTCAATGATTCTGGCGCGAAGACCTCCAAGACGGGCTGGCAGCAGATCGGCTCTACGTGGTACTACCTGAAGGCAGGTATCGCGCAGACGGGCTGGCTCAAGACTGGCGGCAAGTGGTATTGGCTCGATAAGAGCACTGCGAAGATGGCTACCGGCTGGACCAGTGTTGATGGCAAGAAATACTTCCTGAACAGCTCAGGCGCTATGCGCGGTGCTGGCTGGTTCAATGATGGCGGTACTTGGTACTGGATCACCAACTCTGGCGCAGCGGCCACTGGCTGGGCAAAGGTGAAGGGCACGTGGTATTGGCTCGATCGCGATACCGCGAAGATGGCCACTGGCTGGGTAACGGTCGATGGCAAGCAGTACTTCTTGAATGCTTCTGGCGCTATGCGTGGTGCGGGTTGGTTCAACAACGGTGGTTCATGGTACTGGATCACCAGCTCGGGCGCAGCGGCCACCGGCTGGGTAAAGGTGAAGGGCAAGTGGTATTGGCTTGACCGCGATACCGCGAAGATGACCACTGGCTGGGTAACGGTCGATGGCAAGAAATACTTCCTGAACAGCTCTGGCGCTATGCGCGGTACTGGCTGGTTCAAGGAGAGCAATCAATGGTATTGGATCACCAGCTCTGGTGCAGCGGCCACTGGCTGGGCGAAGGTGAAGAACAAGTGGTATTACCTTGACCCCGCTACCGCAGCTATGGAGACGGGTTGGACCAAAGTGAATGACACTTGGTATTACCTCAACACCGCTAATGGCGATATGAAAACGGGTTGGCTCAGCTTGGGCGGCACCTGGTATTACCTCAATGGTTCAGGCGCGATGCTCACGGGCTGGCAGACTATCAGTGGCAAGAAGTACTACTTCGATGAGAACGGCAAGATGTATACGGGCCAGCACATCATCGACGATGAGCCCTGCTTCTTCGAATTGTCGGGTGCCTTCGTAGGCCATGGCACTCCGATCATGGGTGCATCCCAGGTAGATGCTGCCAAGATGGCGCAGGCTTATGTTGCGGCTGGCTATACGTATCCAGCCGCCGATCTGGGTGCTGGCGGTGCGGCGACCATTCAAGATTTCTGCAAGATGATCGAAGAAGAGGCTAAAGCCGAAGGCGTGCGCGCTGAAGTGGTTTGGTCCCAGATCATGCTCGAAACAGGTTGGCTGCGTTTTGGCGGCGATGTGAAGATCGGCCAGTTCAACTTCGCAGGCATTGGCGCAACGGGCGGCGGAGAGCCTGGCAATTCGTTCCCCGATGTTCGTACGGGTATTCGTGCAGAGGTTCAGCATTTGAAGCGCTATGCCAGCACTGAGCCACTGAATCAGGCGAAGGTCGACCCGCGCTATGATCTGATTCCCGTAAATGCACGCGGTAAGAGCAAGTTGGTCGAATGGTTGGGCATTCCTACTAATCCGTTTGGCACTGGTTGGGCTGCGGATGCGAACTATGGAACCAAGCTCACTACCATCATGAAAGAGAAGCTCGGCTGCCAGTAGAACGCAGACCTCGATCCTTCGCGAATTATTAGGATTTCATCTGCGATTCCGTTTCGTTGGTGTATTACAATTTATTCCTCATTCTTAGTCTGTTCTACTCCAAGAGAAGATGGTGGTTCGATCATGTCCCAAAACGTAGAAGGTTCGCAGCGTTCGTTCTTCAGTGCTGCTGCGGGTGTTATCCTGTCAGCTTTGGTCGCGCTTCTTTGTATGGGCGCTGCCACACAGTTCGCCTACGCGGACGAATCTGAAGGGGCTTCTTCTGCTACCACCGTGCTTGCCGAAGATGATGAGGATGCTGCTGCTTCAGCAACAGTCGATCAAGATGACAACGCCGATGCAGCGGACTTAGCGGATTCGAAGACCGATACCGCTACTAGCGGCACCTCAGGTGCTACCACGGGTTCGTCTACCGCAACCGAGAATAAGCCTGCAACCGAGACTCCTGCCCCTGCTCAGGCAGTGAAGCCTGAGAAGAAGCCCACTAAGGCTGGCTGGATGCAGGACACTGATGGCACCTGGTATTACTTTGCGAACGTGAACGCTAAGCCCGCCACTGGTTGGGTGAAGTCGGGTGGCAAATGGTACTGGATGCAGCCCGATAAGAACGGTGCCATGGCCACCAATACGTGGATCACCGATCAGGGTAAGCGCTACTACCTGAACGCCAGTGGCGTGATGGTGAAGGGCTGGGTGAAGATCGGCAACGACTGGTACTACACCAACAAATCAGGCGCTCAAGTGACTGGCGGCTGGATCAAGTCTGGCCGGTCTTGGTACTGGCTCCAGGCCGACAAGCAGGGCCTGATGGCGAAGAACGAGTGGATCACCGATAAGGGTAAGCGTTACTACCTCACGGGTTCTGGCGCTATGAAGACTGGTTGGATCCTGATGGGCAATGATTGGTATTATGCCAACAAGTCGGGCGCTCAGATTTCCAGCGGCTGGGTGAAGTCGGGCCGTTCCTGGTATTGGATGCAATCTGACAAGCAGGGCCTGATGGCGAAGAACGAGTGGATCACCGATAAGAACAAGCAATACTACCTTACTGGCTCAGGCGCCATGAAGACTGGCTGGGTGCAGAACGGTTCGGACTGGTACTACACCAACAAATCTGGTGCACGGGTGAACAATGGCTGGGTGAAGTCGGGCAGCAAATGGTACTGGCTCCAGGGCGACAAGCAAGGCTTGATGTTCGCAAATGACTTCAAGACCATCAACAATATGAAGTACTCATTCGCAAGCGATGGTGCTATGCGTGCGAATTGCAAGATCGATCTGGGCGACAATGTGGTTGGTTACGCTGCTGGCTCGGGCGCCATCACGCGCATCGGCGAGAATAGAGATGGCAAGCTGGTGCTAACCAATGCAGCAGGTCAGACGCTTTCAGGCTGGCAGAAGCTTGCGGGTAAGTGGTTCTATGGCGAAGCAGGCACGGGCATCGCTCAGACTGGTTGGCTGAAGCTGGGAAGCACCTGGTATTACTTCGATAGCAATGCGGCAATGGTAACGGGTACCTATACCATCAACGGTAAAGCGAACATCTTTACCGCTTCGGGCAAGTGGATCGGCGCCGACAACATGGCAACGAAGGCTCAGGGCTATTCGAGTGGTACGGGATATTTGATCTTGGTCGATCGTAGTCTGCATCGTGTGGGCGTATTCAGCGGCTCGAAGGGCCATTGGAACCGTATCATGTCGTTCTCGTGCGTTACGGGCGCGCCAGGTTCGCCTACCATCACGGGCACGTTCCGCACTACAGGTATGAAGCGCATGACGCTCAGCACCGATAGCCGTGCGCATTGGTGCACGCAGATCAGTGGCGGTTACTTCTTCCACACCATCCTCGCGTCCAATAGCGAACTGGGCAACAGCCTTTCACACGGTTGCCTGCGCTTGGCCGTTTCTGACGCGCAGTGGATCTACAACCACATTGGTGCTGGCACCACGGTGGTCATCTACAACTAACTGTCCAATTCGGACTGTGTCCCAACTGGACACTCAAGCCCTTCGTGTCCTGGCGGAGGGCTTTTTCTTTGCTCGCCCCTTGAAACGTTCGCGCAAAGCGGGGCAGCTTCCTTCTGCCCCCTGCCAGTCGGACACTTGGGGGACAGGTCCCAAACTGTCCGGGACAAAAACGGACCCGTCCCCAAAGTGTCCGGGACAGATTAGGGACAGGTCTAGCAGAAGTGCGCGCTGCTCCCCTTGACGAATCATAGAATCACTCGCAATACAATGCTTGTTTTCATCTTTTTGCATGTTAGCCTGGTATTAAGAAGAAAACGCGACACATGAAAGAGGTGGTTGGATGCAGAATTCATCTAATGACGCAGTAACGCTCGGCGAGCTCTCGAAGCGCGCAGTCGTTGCATTGGCCACGGTGCTCTTGGCGCTGTGCTGCTCGGTCTTCGTTGCTTCTCAGGCATTTGCTGACGAAGTAGTTGGCGGAGGCGACACGAACGCTGGACAGACCGAGACCGATGGTGAC
The DNA here is from genome assembly GCF_943192915.1 of Anaerotardibacter muris. Classification (GTDB taxonomy): domain Bacteria; phylum Actinomycetota; class Coriobacteriia; order Coriobacteriales; family Eggerthellaceae; genus Anaerotardibacter; species Anaerotardibacter muris. Next base: position 211,106 of record NZ_CALPCD010000002.1, on the reverse strand, counting down.
GGCGAAGGCACCGATACTGACGACAGCAACGGCTCGACTGAGGGTAACGGCACTACCGACGGCACCGAAGGTGACGGTAATGAAACCGGCAACGGTACCGATGGCGAGACTGGCAACGGCAACAGCGATGGTAATCAGGCTGGCGGCGACAATGGCAACTCTGACGATAAGACCGATGAGGGCAACAAAGACGACGCCAACAAAGACGACAACGCCGACAAGGACGATGCCGCAGATAAGGACGACACCACTACTACTCCCGCCAAGAAGGGTGAGTGGGTGCACGATTCCAAGGGTTGGTGGTATAAGTACACCGACAATACTTGGCCTAAGGACGAAGCCCTTACCATCGATGGCAAGACCTATCACTTCGGCAAAGATGGCTACATGCTCACGGGCTGGGTCGCTTCTGGCGATGACTGGTACTACTGCAAGACTTCTGGCGCTCAAGTGAACGACGCTTGGCAGAAGGTCAAGAACAAGTGGTACTACTTCGGCGAAGACGGCCTCATGGCTAAGGGCATGAAGGAAGTCAAGGGCAAGACCTATTATCTCGACCCCAAGAATGGCAACATGAAGACCGGTTGGGTCGAACTGGGTGATAACTGGTATTACTTCAACACCCCCAATGGCGATATGAAGGTCAATGGTTGGGTGAAGAGCAAGAACAAGTGGTACCTGTTGAGCGAGGACGGCGTGATGCTCACGGGCATGCAGACCGTCAAGAATTCCCAGTACTTCCTTGATGAAAAGACCGGTGCAATGAAGACTGGTTGGATCAAGGTAGACAATAAGTGGTACTACGCTGAAGATTCTGGCGCTTTCCATAAGGGCTGGAAGCAGGTCAAGGGCAAGTGGTACATCATGGGTACCGACTATGCTATGCAGACTGGTTGGTATGAAGATGCCAAGGGTAAGAAGTATTACCTGGACACCAAGAATGGCGATATGAAGACCGGTTGGGTCAAGGTTGCTGACATCTGGTATTACTTCAATGCTCCTAACGGTGACATGAAGACTGGCTGGCTGAAGAGCAAGGGCTCCTGGTATTATCTCGATCCTACTGACGGCAAGATGCAGACTGGCTTCTATGACGTTAAGGGCAAGACCTATTACTCCGTTGAGTCGGGCGCTATGAAGACTGGTTGGATCCAGGATCCAAAGAATGTCTGGTACTATGCGAACCCTAATGGCGACCTGAAGAAGAACGATTGGGTCCTGTCTAAGTCTGTTTGGTATTGGATGGGCGAAGACGGCAAGATGGTCACCGACAAGTGGATCGTTGACGACGGTAAGGATTACTACCTCGACAAGGATGGTAAGTGGGTAAAGGACCAGAAGAAGCCTGCTGCTTCTGAGGATGACAAGCCTGCATCTGGCACCACCGACGACAACAAGGACAACACCACTACTGGTGGCAATAACGGTACCACTACCGGCGGCGATAACGGCACCACGACTGGTGGAAACGCTGGTGGTACCACAGGTGACAACACTGAGTCAGGCAACACCGGGGACAACAACGGTGAAGACGGCGATGACAACAGTGAAGGATCCGAAGGCAATGAAGGCGAAGGCAGCGAAGGTGAAGGCACCGGTAATGGTGACGGAACTGGCGATGGTGACGGCGACGGCGACACTGAACCTGAAGAAGGCGAATAATCAGTTCGCATAAGCTTCTCGCTTAAGTTAACTTCAAGCCTCAACAGCGACCCCAGCATCAGTTGGGGTCGCTTTTTTCTAGGCAACAAGGTGCAGATCCATTCTTGCTCCAGACGCGCTTTCCTCGGCCTTGTCCTGTTTAAGCTGCGAACAAAAGGTGTCATGCCCACACTGTTCACGCCCCTAAACGGCCGCAAATCGGGCCCAAAAGTGAATCGTTCGCACATATGTTCAAAAATATGCTAAATTCATTAAAGTTGAACATTAGCAGAACGTGAACGAGGCGAACCGATCCATGCTCACTAAAAACGAATTCGAAGTGCTCGACAGCCTCAACGCTCGGGCGAATTCAAGCCAGCGCGATATCGCGCAAGCGAAAGAGATGTCCGTAGGTTCGGTGAATTCCGCGCTCAAATCCTTGGTGTCACAGGGGCTCGTTGAGGGCGGCACGCTCACCCCCAAAGGTTTTACGGAACTGAACGAGCACAAGGTCGATAACGCCGTGATCCTAGCCGCAGGTCTTTCGCGTCGTCTGGCTCCCATTTCCTATGAACAACCCAAGGGCCTTCTGAAGGTGCGTGGAGAAGTGCTGATCGAGCGTCAGATCGAACAGCTGAAAGACGCAGGCATCGAAGACATCACCATCGTGGTTGGCTACAAGCAAGAGCTGTTCTTCTACCTAGAAGACGAATACGACGTGGATATTGTCATCAATCAAGAATATGCCACGCGCAACAACAATTCATCCATCATGGCTGTGAAGAGCATCCTGGGTAACACCTATATCTGCTCGTCAGACGACTATTTCACGGAAAACCCCTTCCGCCCCTATGTGTGGAAGGCCTATTACGCGGCTCAGTTCGCGGAAGGCCCCACTGAGGAATGGTGCATGGAAGTGGGCGCTGGTCAGCGCATCACCGAAGTACATATCGGCGGCGAAGATGCTTGGTACATGATCGGTCAAGTTTATTTCGACCGCGCCTTCTCGCAGCACTTCATCGAAGTGCTCGAGGCCGAATACGACCTGCCTGCCACTGCTGACAAGCTGTGGGAGCAGCTCTATGTGGACCACATCAGCGAATTCGACATGCGCATGAAGAAGTACCCAGCAGGCTCCATCTTCGAATTCGATTTTCTCGATGAAGTGAGGGCATTCGATCCGTACTTTCTTGAGAACATCAATTCCCGCATCTTCGACAACATCGAAGCGGTGCTCAAATGCAACAAGAACGACATCCATGATGTGTATCCTCTGAGCCAGGGCCTTACAAATCTCTCGTGTCATTTTGCCATCGGAGAAGATGAATATGTCTATCGCCATCCTGGCGTAGGTACCGAAGAGCTGATCGACCGCCATGCAGAGAGCATCGCTCAGCGGGTGGCAGCAGAGATGGGCTTAGATAATACGTACATCTTCGAGGACGAGCGTGAAGGCTGGAAGATATCTCACTTCATCGCGAATAGTCGCAATCTGGATCCCTTCGATCCCGAAGAGCTGAGGCGCGCTATGGAGATGGCAGCTCAGTTGCACGCGCAACCTGTGCAGGTAGAGCGCGCCTTTGATTTTTTCGAGGAAAGCAAGCGCTACGAGCAGCTACTCGGTGGCCCTTCGGCGGTGGAGAACATCCCCGGCTATAAGGATCGCGCTGCGAAGTTCGCACGCCTGAAGGAATTCGTCGAGCAGGACAATGCGCCCGTGTGCCTAACCCATAACGATTTCTTCTATCTGAATTTTTTGATCGACGAAGATGATCGCTACTACCTTATCGATTGGGAATACTCGGGCATGTCCGATTACGCCAGCGATTTCGGTACCTTCGTGGTATGTTCGCAGCTTTCGGAAGACCAGGCGCTCCAGGCGCTGGAATACTACTACGGCCGCAAGCCTACCGATGTAGAGCTGCGCCATAATCTAGCGTTCGTTGCTTTCGCTGGCTGGTGTTGGTATGTGTGGTCGCTCTATAAGGAATCGCGCGGCGAAAACGTGGGCGAGTGGTTCTACATCTATTACAAGTACGCGAAACGATATCTGAACAAAGCGCTCGAGATGTACGAGCACGCAAGCGAAACCCAAAAGGAGAATTAAATGAAGTACGGATTAGCGAGCGGCTGCCTCTGGGCGCTGGACACTACCATCTTGGCTATCGCACTTTCGATGGCTCCGTTCATCGACACCGTGGAGGCTATCGCGTTCGCCTCTATCGTCAGTGCGGCGCTACACGACGTATTCTGCGCCATTTGGATGTTCTTCTACATGGCTCTGCGTGGGCGCCTGAAAGATACCGTGGCGGCACTGAAGACACGCAGTGGCAAGGTGGTCATGCTGGGCGCGCTACTTGGCGGCCCTATTGGCATGAGCGGCTACGTCATCGCGATCAACAATATCGGGCCAGCGTATACAGCCATGATCTCGGCGTTCTATCCAGCATTCGGCGCTTTGATGGCCATGCTGTTCCTGAAAGAGAAGATGGAGCTGAAGCAATTCATCGCGCTCTTGGTGGCACTCGGTGGCATTTGCATCATGGGTGCGATAACCATTACGAATGATCAATATGGCGACCCAGTCCTTGGTCTGGTGTGCGCACTGCTTTGCGTGGTGGGCTGGGGCTCCGAGGCGGTCATTTGCGCTTGGGGTATGCGCGACGAAGCAGTGGACAATGAGACCGCACTGCAGATTCGTGAGACCACCTCAGGATTGGTGTACCTGGTGGTAGTGCTGCCCATCTTCGGTGCCTGGGCCTTCACGCTCGGCGCGATTCCCACGATCGGCACAGCGGTAGTGGCGCTTTCAGCTTTGGCTGGTACGGCATCCTATTTGTTCTACTACAAGGGCATCTCCGTTATCGGTGCGGCGAAAGGTATGGCGTTGAACATCACGTATTCTGCTTGGGCGGTAGTGTTCGGTTTCGTGTTGCTGGGCACGGTTCCTGGTTGGGTCGAGATCGTTTGCTGTCTTCTTATCATGGGTGGCACCATCCTGGCGGCAAGCGACTGGAAAGAACTGTTCAGCAGAAAGAAGAATTTGCCGAAGGATCCCCATGGAGGATTGATGGAGTCGGAGGGCTGATCGCGAACGATCATATCTACATTGCCTAGCAACAATGCGTCGGACGTGCTCGAATGCGTTCGGCGCATTCTAGTTTGCGCATATCTTATGGGTGTGACCTTCGCTTGGTAGACCGTGGGCGCAACATCGTTAGACTGGGAGCCTGCAAAATGTGCCGTCGTCTCGATCGAGAGGGAGATCTGTGGGCAACACTAGGAATAACACGAGGAACAAAGGAGTGTTCGTTCGCGTCAGTCGCGTTGGGCTTGCGTGCATCATCGGTGCGCTCTTGTGTGCGGTCTGTTGGACCGCAAGTGTCCCTGTGGCCCATGCGAGCGGCGATGCCCGTGTTGCGGCGAGCCAGACAGGCCAGGAGCCCCAGACCAACTCGGTTGCTGCCGCAGGCGAACAGGCTCGATCGGCTGGCAGCTGGGTGAAGGCATCCAAGGGATGGTGGTATCGCTATGCGGATGGCACTTGGCCCGCGAACACTTCGCTCCAAATAAAAGGGAAGACCTATCGCTTCGATCCCAAAGGATGGATGGTAACGGGCTGGTCGAAGGTGGCTGGCGAATGGCGTTTCTATGCCAGGTCGGGCGCCATGCGAATTGGATGGTTGAAGACAGGCGGCAAATGGTATTACTTAGAGCCGAGCAGCGGCAAGATGCTCACGGGCTGGCAGAGCGTAGCGGGGAAGCGCTATTACCTGAGCAGCTCGGGGGCCATGAAGACTGGCTGGCTGAAGGCAGATGGCGCGTGGTATCGCTTGGCAAGTTCCGGGGCTCTGGTCATGGGCTGGCAGAAGGTCGGTGGCAAATGGTATTATCTCGATCCTTCGAATGGCAAGATGCTCACCGGTTGGCAAAAAGTGGCAGGGAAGTGGTATTACCTGGATGCTAAGAATGGCGACATGAAGACCGGCTGGTTGAAGCTGGGTTCTGATTGGTACTATCTTACGAAATCGGGGGCCATGGCTACGAACACCACCATTTCTGGCAAGTATTGGGTGGGCGCCGATGGCAAGTGGACCACCAAGCCCACAAGCGCAACAACAGGGTCTTCGAGCGCCGCAGGCTCTACGGGTTCTGCCAACATTCCCCAGGCTACGCTGGAGGCCAACAAGCTAGTGGGCACCATCGCTCAAGGAACCTTGCGCGATACAGTGTTCGCGCTGGTTTCGAGCGCCGAGAATTCAACGATCGATTTCAACGCTGAATATGGCTATATCGAAGACATCGGCGATGGCCGTGGTTATACGTGCGGCATCATCGGATTCACATCGGCAACGGGCGACCTGCTCGATGTGGTAGAGCTCTACGTGAAGCTCGCACCAGCCAACAACCCGCTCCAGCCTTATCTGCCTGCGCTCCGATCTGCGGTAGGGTCGAGCACTCATGCCGGTCTTGGGTCGGGTTTTGTCTCCGCGTGGAAGAAGGCTTGTGTCACTCCACAAATGAAGGAAGCGCAGAACGCCATCTTGAACGGACAATACATGCTTCCAGCGGTGAAGACTGCGCAAAGCGATGGCTTGAGCCCGCTTGGTCAGTACATCTACTATGACGCACTGGTGATGCATGGTCCGGGCAATGATGCGGAGAGCTTCGGCGGCATTCGCGCAGCGGCATTGAAGAAGGCGAAGACCCCAGCGCAAGGGGGCAGCGAGGCAACGTATCTTGGAGCGTTCCTTGATGCGCGTAGCAAGGTGATGCTCAAAGAAGAAGCTCACAGCGACCTTTCGCGCATCACTGTGCAGCGCACCTTCATCAAAGAGGGCAAATGGGATCTGTCGCGACCGCTTAGCTGGACGATGTATGGCGATAGGTTCGAGTTGAAATAATGCCTGATTGCGCAATCGGCCAAAGTGGTCCTAGAAGTCCTTTGGCAGGAAAACGTCGAATTCCGTGAATAATAGCTAAAATAGGAATAGCTCTATACGGAGCTTCACTGACCCTATTCGATACGGAGCCGAACCATGGCGCAAAAGACCGCGAGCATCATCATTCCCTGCTATAACGTTGAGAAGTATCTTCCTCGTTGCTTGGACTCGCTGCTGGCGCAAACGCTCGAAAATCTTGAGATCATTTGCATCAACGACGGTTCGCCTGATCGTTGCATCGATATCCTGCGCGATTACGAGGCGAAGAATCCCGACACCATTGTGGTGATCGACAAGGAAAATGAAGGCGTGTGGCGCGGTCGTTTGGATGCCATCGCCATCGCGCGCGGAGAATATATTGGCTTTGTTGACAGCGATGATTATGTGGAGCCTAATTTTGCCGAAATGCTTTACACCACAGCCAAAGAAAACGACGCCGACATCTCTGTTGGTGGCTTCCATCGTGTGGATGTGGGCACAGGAAAGATTCTCTCTACTGAGATGACCGAAGAGCGCCCGCCGTTCTACGTCGAGCAGGAGCCACAGCGCCTGCTCGAACTAAATGGTGCGCCATGGAATAAGTTCTTCAAGGCCGAGATCTTGAAGAACATCCACGACTTCGAAGTGCCGCCGCGCATCTTCGATGACATGATGCTGCATCTGCTTACCTATCCTATGGTGAAGAAGGTGGCATTCACGCCACATGCGTTGGTCAATTACATCATCCGAAATGATTCGATCATGACCACCATCGACAAGAGCAAGATCGAATCCACCTATAACGCCATGCTCGAAGTGAAGCAAGTCTACTTGAAGGAAGCCAGCGGTAAACTGCTCTATTTCCTCGATGCCGCCGCATTTCTGCATCTGGGGCTTTCGCTGATGTTCCGCATTTCTTATGACAAGACTGCGGATTTGAAGGATGAGCTGCGCTATAACCGCGTTTACCTGGACAAGAATTTCCCCACGTGGAATACTGACCAGATCATTTCGGCTCGTAATGCGCGCAAATACAAGGGTGCGCTTCGTAAGACCTATTACGGGCGCATCATCTATAATTCGGGATTGATGGCAACCGCACTTCAAGCCTATCGTGCTATGATCAGCGCAGGTCACGACATCAAATGGTAGCAGGCTATACTCGTTGGATCATTTTCCGAGCGTGCTCGTTCGGCCTAGCAGCGTGAGAGGCGCTAATCCTCCAAGACGGCATCGTCCTTAAGGAAGACTGTCATTGGGTGTGGGATACGTTGATCTTCAGGCGGCAGTGTTTTCCAGTCGCCATAGCAAGAAGCAAGCACTTCATCGAAGCTAGCAGGGACACGGTATTCGCGACCTTCGAAGGGTAGCGTTGCTGGCTCGAACCAAGCTTTGGGTAGAGGCTTTTCTCGCTCGGTAACACCCAGTATCTCGGCATAGCATGATGAGTCGTGCTCGGCCCAGTTTCTCACTGCATCATCCATTTTCATGGCGTAATGAATCGATCCTCTGCGACGGTAAAAGGGAACGGCAACGCGTTTCACCATGCGTGTGAAAAGCGACGCGCCCTTTTTCGGATCAGAAACTGCAAACATCCTCGCCGTATTCCAATACAGGATCTTGCGGAATAGCGAAGCACCATTTATAGGCATGTCTTCAAGAGGGAAGATATCGATCCATGCCCCCAGCTCTTCGCCACCTTCACAATAGGTTTCATCGACCAGTGTTCGGGTGTCGATGATCCTGCCATAAGGAAAGCGGGATTGGCCGTTGCGAGAATGGATGAATTTGGATGTAGTGCGCAAGCGCCACTGGTCAAAGTGGGAAAGGAGCTTTTCGAAGTCTTCGCGGGGCATCATCACGTCCACGTCGTCATCCCAAGGAATGAAGCCTTCATGGCGAGCTGCGCCGATCAAAGTTCCATAGGCCAAGTAATACTTCAAGCCATGTGCTTCACAGATGTCTGCGAATTCTTCCAGAAGGGCAACTTCGACCTTCTGCACCTCTCGACGATCCAGCTCTCTCATCGGTTCTCCTCTTAATGCGTGAACAGATCGTCGATGTCGTCGTTACCGAGGTTCAATTCCTCTTTAATCTGCGAGGTAGATACACCAGGGGTACGATCGAGATAAACCACATCGCAATAGTCGCGCAGGCATTCGAAGCGTGGGTCGCCTTCCCAGTCGCCGCCCATCACTACCACATCCACATGATAGTCTTTCACGTCCTGGATCTTCTGATCCCAAGTTGATTCGGGAATGACCAGGTCAACATAACGCACCGCTTCGAGCATCTCTTTGCGGGTCTCGTAATTGTGATAGGCTTTCTTGCCTTTGCCAGCGTTGAATTCGTCAGACGAAACGGCAACGATAAGATAGTCTCCCAGTTCTTTGGCTCGTTTCAAAAGACGGATATGCCCGTAATGGAGAAGATCGTAGGTTCCATAGGTAAGGACTCGTTTCATAGCGGCCAACTTTCAAGGGAAGATGAAGGGCTAATATGCTGCCTGGCAGCGTGTTGTCGGTTTGTCCCCTCCATTATAGCCTACGCCACCTTGAAGGTTCACCTTGTCAGCAGGGCTTAGTCAGATTTGGATTTGAGCAAATTCAGAGCTTGCTCGACACGCTTGCGGCTCACAAAGCCATAGACGCCACAGATTCCAACCATCACAGCCCATGCCACCCACAGCGGCAGAATAGCCGAAGCAACTACGAAGCAGACTGTCACGATGATCGACCCCGTCAACGAGCTGAATTTATGCACCTGGAATTCGCGAGAGATGAACCATTCGGAATACAAACAGCGTAGGATCACAGCCAAAACTGCGCCGCCGAATACCACTTCGATAGAATGGAAGCAGTAGGTGCCAACGACCGCGAATAATGTGCTTATGGCCAGAGCCCCCACATTGATGGCTAAGAGTCGCCCCTCTTTGCGCAGCACCCATAAGAAGGTGTTGCCCACCACGCCCATCCTGCTATTGAAGATGCACAGTGGCATGAGCAGGGAGAACAATGCGAAACTAGCTTCATATTGAGGAAGCCACCACGTAAGAAGAGCTGCCATGGGCGCATAGAGCACATAAGTTAGCGGCAAGAGCGCATCAAGCCCGTTGCTGGCTGCAAGATAGAATCCAACAGCTTCATGCTTTTTGGCCTGGCGCAGCGCCGGAAATAAGACCATACTTGCTTGCGAGACAAGGGTCATCACGAAAGAAGTGATGGAAACCGCCAGGGAAACAATACTGAATTCTTCAATGCCCCAGTTCGCATCGACCATGAATCGAGCTACGCCTAAGATGAGCGTGCCAGCGGTGGTCGAGAGCAAAAGCTTACTGCCAACACGAATGCTCTTCCAGCTCAGACTAAGGGCACGCCCGAACCCCACCAGGCCAGCGCTAAGGAAATCACGTCCTTTCCAGAGCAAGAAAGCAAGGGAAGCGCAGCGAGCGATGGTGTAGAAGAAGATGTAGTGCTTGAAATCAGCATCGCCAGTAACGAGCATGATCAGTAACGGTACAAGAAACGTGGTGCAGTTGATGATGGTTGCCAAAGAGTAGAGCTTCGATTCATTCATGGCTTGAAAGAGATAGCCGAAGAAATTCGAAGCGTTGTTCAGTACCAGGTAAAGTGCTGTTAACAGGATAACGAAGGAACGATCTTCTCCGAAAGCCCCGGAAAGTGCTACCGCGACGATGATGCCTGCAAATACACACTGGTAAGCGCATTCGACCCAGAACTGCGAAGCGAGTTGTTTCTTGTGGGTTTCGGCACGCTTCTTCCCGCCTTCGATCAGGTATACGCCGTCATTCAGGCCTAGAGTGAACAGAGACAGATAGGTAGTGTAAAAGATGAAGAGCTGCCAATAGCCAAAATCAGCCACGCCCAATAGTTTTGGAACGACGAGCGAGGTCAGAAGACCCACCAGAGTGCTCATGCCTTGAGCACCGAGGGCCACGGAAAAGTTCGAAAGGATGGACCGGTAATCCATGGAAGGTGTTACCTCGAAGATTTCCTGTTATCGGCGAATTCATGAATATGGTGCATACCGCCTACGCGTTTTTCAACGGGGGGAAGCGTCATGTAGTCTCCGTAAAGATGTGTGAGGAATGCATCAGTATCGCGGGGCACCTTGCAATCGCGGCCTTCGAAGTTCGCTTGCTCGCATTCGAACAGAACATCGCGAGGGATAAGCTCTTTGCCAGCAGCATAGGCCGTTCCGTAATTGTAAAAGTAGTTGGCGGACAGGTCGCGGTATTGGGTCATAGCTTGCTCAAGCGCTGAAATGATCTCTTTTCGGGAAACGAATTTGCTGATCAGCTTTGCTCCATAATAGAGAATGGGAAACAACCTGCCCTTTCCTGTAGGCATCTTGTATCCGCATTTCACTATGTAGAGGTTTCGCAGGAAGGAGACTTTTCGATAGAGTGCCTTTTGTTCTTTTGGGTCATCGGGCATTTCGTCGAAAGGGAAGATGTCCAACCACACACCCTGGGACATGGGCAGATGGTAAGAGTAGTACTCTGAGAGCACGGTGTCTTTAGCTCGGATCTTTCCGAAGACGAATCCGCATCCAGGTTCTGTATTCATGGTTTGGTAAACGTATCGATCATCGAGCTCTTCTTGAGCGATGCGCTCAAAGCGTTCATATTCTGAACGGGGCATCCCTACATCGATGTCGTCGTCCCAGGGAATGAACCCACTGTGACGAACGGCCCCAAGGCAGGTGCCAGCAGTTAGGAAGTATTCAAGGTCGTGCTTTTCTGCTAGACGAAGGAATTCATCGAAAATCTCGAGCTCGATCGCCTTGATCGCAACGAGGTCGTCCTGCTCCACAACTATCCCTTCTCCGCGTTTATTCGTCATATCTAGTCTATCGTATTGTGGCCTCAACGATGCAGTAAAAGGGTGGTCGCCGATACATGCGTCATCTAGCTTTGATGACTTTGAGTGTAAGGGAAAATTGTCTCGATATTGGCGTATAATTTCGTTTTGAGATAAACGCATTCTAAACATCGTGTAAATGAAGGATTTTCGTGAAAACGCTCTTGATCATTCCCGCATATAACGAGGAAGAATCGCTGAAGAAAACAGTTGATTCGGTGCTGGCAAAAGCACCTGAAGTCGACTTTCTTATCGTCAATGATGGTTCGCGTGATGGCACAGTGCAGGTATGCCGCGAAAACCACTATCCTTTTCTCGACCTATCCACCAATTTGGGTCTTTCGGGCGCTTTCCAGGCAGGGTTGAAATATGCTTTTCGTCACAACTACGACTGTGCCATTCAGTTCGATGCAGACGGGCAACATTCGCCGGAGTATATCGAGGAACTTGCTCAGGCAACGAAGATCTATGACATCGCTATTGGCTCGCGCTTCGTCGATAAGAAGAAGCCCCGTTCCATGCGCATGTTGGGCAACAATCTTATTGAGCTAGCCATCAAGATAACTACTGGCAAGATCATCAAGGATCCCACCTCGGGTATGCGCGCATTCAACAAACGCATGATCGCCTATATGGCCAATGGACTCAACTTTGGCCCTGAACCCGATACAGTGTCATATTTGATCAAGCGCGCTAATGCGAAAGTTGTCGAGGTACCCATCGATGTACGTGAACGCATTGCTGGCGAAAGCTATCTGAATCCCTGGCGTTCGTTCATGTATATGCTTCAGATGGCCATCTCCATCTTGTTCGTGCAGTTCTTCCGCAAGAAGATCGGGGGTAGTGCGAAATGAGCATCGTCTTGCGCATTGGCTTGATCCTGGTCTCTCTGTTCACACTCATCTTCATCACGCGCAAGGTGCGTAACGCCCAGATCAAACTAGAAGATTCCATCTTTTGGTTCTGTGTTGCAGGTTTGCTGCTCATCCTGAGCATCTTCCCGCAGATCTTCTACGCCATTTCCGATTTTGCGGGCATCATATCACCAGCGAACCTGGTGTTCTTGTTGTTCATCTTCATTCTGCTCATCCTTGGGTTTAACCTGAGCGTTCATCTTTCGCAAACGGACACCAAGCTCAAAGAGCTCACCCAACAGCTGGCCATCGAAAAGTTCGAGCGTTATTGCAACGATCAAGAGCTGCAGAAAGCTCAGGAAGAAGAAAACGTTGAGGTGGTAGTCGAGACCATTTCCATCTCTGCCAATACCGACAAGGCTGGTAATTAGAAGTGTCTTCTGCGAAAAGCGAATCTCCTGCGGTAAGCGTTCTTGTTCCCATTTGCAACGTAGAGAAGTATCTTAGAAGATGCTTGAAGAGCTTGGTCAGGCAAACCCTAGAAGATATCGAGATCATCTGTATCAACGATGGGTCAACTGATGGATCTGCTGAAGTCATCGCTGAATTTGCGGCGGTCGATCCGCGTATAAAGGTGATAACGAAGCCGAATTCAGGCTATGGTGACTCCATGAATAAGGGGCTTGCCCTAGCATCGGGCGAATTCATCGCCATCGTCGAATCCGACGACTTCATCGACGAAGACGGGCTCGAGCGCATGGTGGTGCTCGCTCAAGAGAACAATGCCGATGTGGTGAAGGTGAATTTCTACACTCACGTGAGTGGTCAAGATTTTCACGAAGATCCCGTGCTTCCAAATCTTGAACATTGCCCGTTAGGCGTTGTGTTCGATCCGCGCGATCAGCAAGACATCTTTCTTACGCAGCCAGCCATTTGGAGTGCGCTCTATCGCCGCAGTTTTTTGGAAAAGAATGCTATTTCGTTCTTGCCAACGTCAGGAGCATCTTTCCAGGACACTTCGTTCAATTTCAAGGTGTTCGCGTGTGCGAAGCGCGTTTATTTGAGCGATGAAGCATGTTTGCACTATCGCATCGATAATAGCAACTCCTCGGTCAAATCGCTCCAAAAGGTGTTCTGCATCTGCGATGAATATAGCGAGATGTGGCGCTTCTTAGAAGAGCGTGGTTTGCTCGATACGCTGGGAACGCGCCTGACCCAGGTGCAATATGGCGGCTATCATTGGAATCTTGAGCGGCTCACGCCGAATCTGCGCTACGAATTCTTCGAGCGTTTCGTTGAGGATTTTTGTACCATCAAACAGCGAGGCTTTCTCGATCTGTCCCTGTTCGATGAAGGCTTGCGTCGCGATATTGCCGAAATGCTCGAATCTCCCGAAGCATTCTTCCGCAAGCATTATGGTCCGATCGAGGTCCAGACAACCTATATCGTTGACCTTATGGATGTGGATGCAAGATCGCTTCAGAAGAAGGCTTCGACTATCCTGGGCATGATCGGGGAAGACGACGAACTCATCTGTCTTTACAACACTTACGACCCCGCGCTCGTTGGAGCAGTGAAAGCGGCATCAGAGGCGGATGCGCGCATCGTCGATGGTGCTGATTTCCTGGCATCGGTTACCCTGAAGAGCTTCGAGGCAGCTCAGATACGCAGCAAGGAGCTTTGCGCCATCGAGTGTGGCGATCTTTCCAGAAGTGCGGCACGCAGTCTTCGTAGCCAATTGGCCCAGAAGCACACAGAGGTCTGTGTCGAGGGCTTTGTTGTAACGAGGGGCTATCGCTACGATGTTGCAAGTCTTCAAGACGCGTCGCTTCCTCTGGTCGTGCCGCTCTTGGCTTTGGGCTTTTATGCGAACTTCGAACGCGTGAAGAAGAGCGATGGCTATTGGCGTGAGGTAATCCAACACTCAACGCATTTCTCGAGTCCGGGTGCGCCCGCATTGCCGGGCGACTATCTTGAAGCGAAGCGCACGTTCAACGCATTGATCGAGTGGGCGTTTTCCTACCGGGCGGTCATAGAAGATACAGCACTGCTCAAGGGTATCTATCAGCAGATCCTCGTTGGTTTGTGGGCAGAGCTTTTAGGGCTTTTCGATGGACTTAGCTATAACGACAGAGCTCGCCTGGCGCCGAAGCCTTCCACGCTGGACTATCCTGCCATCGAGGTTGCCCCGGGAAGGTTCGCGGGACCTGAACAAGAGCATTCGGCAAACGATCGAGAAGTTGATGTCTCGGTCATCATTCCGGTATATAACGCAGGTGAATATCTTTTGACCTGCTTGGAGTCTGCCCTGGGTCAGGAAGACCTCAATATCCAGGTCATCTGCATTGATGATGGATCGAGCGATGGTTCGCTTTCCATCATCGAAGAGATCGCTCAGGTCGATGACAGGATCCGCGCATATCTTGAGCTGAACGGTGGCGCGGGTGCCGCACGCAATCGAGGTATCGAGATCGCCCAGGGGCGCTACTTGGCCTTCATCGATCCTGACGATCTTTACCCATCAAACAACACCCTTGCACATCTCTATGCAGCAGCTTTGGCCAACGATGCGAAGATGTGTGGTGGGTCGTTCACGGCGTTCCTTCCTGAAGGCAAGGATCGGTCGATCTATTATGGCGATGAAACCCCTTATACCATTCGCGAAGAAGGATTCCGCACGATTGAGCAAGAGCAGTTCGATTACGGATGGATTCGTTTCATCTATGCCAAGGAACTTTTTGAAGAGGGGCTGCGTTTCCCCTTGTATCGCTGGTATGAAGATCCGGTCTTCTTCGTACGGGCGAATATGCTTGCGAAGCGCTATTACGTTATCCCTGAGCCAACTTACTACTATCGCGAAGACTATAAGCAGCCTTCTTGGAATGCGGTCAAGATACGCGATATGTTGGCAGGTATCGCTCACAATGCTGCCTTTGCGAAGCAGCACGACCTGAATGATCTTTACGGGCGCCTGATCTATCGTATCGACTACGACTATGGCGAGGCGATTCTTAGCCAAATGGACGACGAAGAGGTGCTCGACCGTATGGCTGGGCTGCAGGCTGGTCTGGAAATAGAGCGCGTTGCCTATCTTCGCGAAAAGGGTTATCTGGCCTACATCTTGAAGCCTTTGTATTATCGGGTGTGCGCAGAGCGCAAGACCGCCGTGCGTCGTCTCGCTGAAAAGGTGGATCATTCAAGATTCTACGAGGCGCTCCAGGCGCGCTATGAACGATATAGGAAACGATAAGCGATATACGGATAGTCCATGGTTCTTGAATTCATCTTGTCATGCGCATTGATCACGCTCGTTCTGTACCTTCCCAGCACGTTGTTGTTGCGCGCTGCCCATCTTTCCTGCTGGAAGGCCATAGCCTTTGCCCCCCTGCTCTCTATCTTGCTCTATAGCATTTTGGGGGTTCTTTATAGCAAGGCAGGCATAACGGCAACAGGGTGGACCATCGGGTTGCCCGTTCTTCTCTTTGCGCTGGTCGTCTATGGCGTAGGGGTACTGCGCTCGCGGAAGCGAGCAACGAGCGCCTCGCGGTTTGATGACGAACCAGAAGGCAAGCTTGGTCTGGTACCTTTGCTCTACGTGGCGGTTGGCTTTGGACTCTATGCGTTCTTCTATTTGGCCGCGATGCCATCAATGGGTCATGCGGCTGAAACCTACGATAATGTCTTCCACTACAACCTTATTCGCAGCTTCGTCGATTCGGGAGTATGGTCTTCGCTCAATGGATCGGTCTACCTTGATGGTGCGAGCGACTATCCTTCAGCCTTCACTCTGTTGGGGGTGTACTATCCAGCTGCTTGGCACGCCATAAGCGCTTTCCCGGTTTCGCTTCTGCGCGTGTCGGTGCCCGTTGCTGCGAATGCGACGAATTTCGTCTTCGTGGTGTTCGTCTATGCGCTCTCGATGTGCCTTCTTCTGCGTGCGCTCTTCGCTTCGAACCGAAAAGCGCTCATCATCGGTGCGTTCGTCACCTTTGCTTTTGGCGCATACCCCTGGGTCTTGCTTGCACATTGGCCGCTTTACCCGAATCTTATTTCCATGACCATGACGCCGCTTCTGTGCGCATCGTTCCTGTTCGCAACCAAGCGCGATGCCACGAAACGATGGAGGGTCTCTTTTGCTCTTATCTTCTTGTGCGGTGTGTTGGCAGAGGCGTTTTGTCAGCCAAGCGCGGTGTTCGTTGCAGTGGTCTTACTCGCTCCCTATGTGGTCAGTGAAGGATCTAGGGCGGCAGCTGCAGCGCTGCGCAAGGTCCGCATGAAAAAGCGCCCCTCTTTGGCTCAACGCTCAACTTCGCTTTCTCGATTCCTTTTTGGTATTGCGATCATCGCTCTTATCGCGGTTGCTTGGTGGGTTCTCTTTAGCCTTCCCTTCATGCAATCGACCGTCAATTACTATTGGACGCCCATCCTGATGCCTACCCAAGCGATGGCCAGTTGCTTGAGCATGTCTTTGGCATTGCCCCTCCAGCAATATGTGGTCGCTTTGATGGTAGCGATTGGTTGCATCTATATCCTTGCGAAGAAAAGGAACTTCACCTGGCTCATCTTCTCGTATCTTTTTGCTTGTTGCATCTTCGTCGTCGCAGCCTCGCTGGGTGATTGCTGGCTCAAGCATTTTCTTTCAGGCTTCTGGTACACCGACCCTTACCGTGCGGCAGCGATCGTAGGAATGGCTGGCGTGCCTCTTGCGGCGTTAGGTCTCTATGCGCTGGTAAAGGTCATTCAGCATCTTTTTGACCTGTTCAAGCCTGCACTTCGGAAAGGTCAGCAAACCAAGCGGAACAAGATCATCTTCGTGGCAACCGTCGTGGTCGTGTGCATCGCGATCTATTCGCCTGTAGCTCCGGGCAACCTGCCATTCTTCAAGCACGTGCAGAACATCACAGCAACTCATGCAGCGCGTCAGATCGCCGTTGCTTACCCCGACTCAGAGAAGGATTTCATCGAACAGGCTAAAGCAATTGTCGGCGAAGATGACGTGGTGCTGAATTTGCCTCACGATGGATCGATGATGGCCTATGGCATGAGCGATTTCCCAGTCTATTACCGCTCTATTTCTGGCTATGGCAAGTTGGGCGAATCTCAGCAGAGTGCGATCTTGCGCGAAGGGTTGTCAGATATTTCTACCAATGACCAGGTGAAGAGGGCTGTTGAAGAAACGAGCGCGGATTATGTTCTTATCTTGACCATCGATCCTGAAGAGATGAGCTTCACCTCAGGCTATAAGCCCGAGCAGTGGGTGGGTATCGAGTCTATCGCGGATGATACGCCAGGCTTCGAACTAGTTCTTGCAAGTGAGAACATGCGGCTTTACAAGATCCAGGACCTACAGAGCTCCTAAAGCAAAGCAGAGCAGCCGCGAACAGGGGAGTGTTTGCTATGATGGAAGGCAAGATCATTCAACTTTGGATCGTTCGGAGCGCAACATGGGCGTAGTGAATCACACTCTATCCAACATCGTTCTTCCTGCCGTTCCCGACCCTTTGGGCGGATGGGAATTATTCTGCAAGCACGTCATGGGCGAGGAAGGGGCTAATCCCAGCACCTCAAGCTTCCAGCCAAGCGCTGAGGGACTCACCTTTTCAGGTTCACTTGACTTCTTCACCTATTTCAATGCCTGCTCGTTGGGGAAGTGGAAGCAGTACGCGCAGGTAGAGAACATTTTTCTTGAACTTGAACTGAGCAGTCTCGACGGCGTTTTTCAGTGGGTGGGACGCTCTTCAGGCGATACGGAAACGCAGCCCATTGAAAGCGGTGTTCGTCTGGTTGCCCTTGAAGTTGAAATGACCAAGACTGGCTCGTATAAGCTTGTCATCCCGATGCCCGCCACTGATAAACAGGTCGTGGGCTTCACCCTTGAAGCCCACGAGCCGATGAACCTTGCGCGCGGTGCCTATCGCGTGACCGTTGACGAGAGCAAGATCAATCCCGTTGTGCTTTCACTGTGCACCACCACTTTCCAGAAGGAAGAATATATCGTTCCCAACATCGAGCTTGTGAAGCAAGAGATCCTTTCATGCGACGACCCGATCGCGCAGCATTTCGAGATGTTCGTTGTGGATAATGGTCAGACGCTCGATGCAGCAGCGCTCGAGAGCGAACACGTGCATATCGTGCCCAATAAGAACACGGGTGGTGCTGGAGGGTTCGCTCGTGGCATGATGGAGTCGATGGCATCAAAGCGCGGCATCACGCACGTCCTGCTCATGGACGATGATGTGAGCATCTCTTCTGAATCTATAAAGAGGACCTTTAACCTGCTCTCTTTGGTGCAGGACGAATATAAGGACGCTTTCATCAATGGTGCGATGCTCGCGCTCGGCGAACCCAACAGGCAGTATGAAGACGTTTCCTATGTTCGCCGTTCTGGCGGTTATCACAAGGTGAAGTCGGATCTTTTCGTGGATCGTGCCGAAGACATCGTCACGAATGAAGCGATCAGCGTTGAGGTTCCCAATGCCTATGGTGCGTGGTGGTTCAACTGCATTCCCGTTAAGAAGATCGAAGAAAGTGGCCTTCCCTTGCCGCTCTTCATTCGCTGTGACGACGTTGATTTTGGTCTGCGCGCTAAGGCGAAGTACATGACCATGAACGGCATTTGCGTTTGGCACGAAGGCTTTGGAGAGCGCTTCAGGGCGTCGGTCGACTGCTATCAATATGTTAGGAACTACCTCATCTCGATCGCGGCGGACGATATCGCTAGCGAGAAGCTCTTCATGGCGCGCGTCGATCGCGACATCCGCTTCAACATGAGATTTATGGCCTACGATACGGTGGAGCTGCTCCTTGATGCCATCGAAGACTATCTCAAAGGCCCTGACTTCATCAAGCAACCTAATGGCGATGTGATCATGAAGGAAAAAGGTGCTAAGAACGAAAAGATGGTCGACCTTTCCCAGATGGACGTGCCAGGCCTTGAGCAGGTTGCAGAAAAGTATGCGAAAGGCGACAATGTCGGATCACTGGCCAACGCTTTCATCAAGGTATGGCGCACTTTGCCCTATGACCGTCACCGTCTTCCCAAGGCCCTGCTGCGCAAGAAGCGTGGCAATGCAGTCTATACCAGCTCGGCTAATTTCGCATGGGATTCGCTTCTAACCGATAGCATCGTGGCTGTTGATCATCATGGCAGCGTTGCCAATGTGCGTACGATCGATCATGACCGCTATGCAGCACTCATGAAGCGTTGGAAGGGCTTGAAGAAGGCTTACGCCGAACAAGGTCGCCAGGTAAGGGAAGCCTATAAGCAGGCTCAACCCGAATTGATCTCATGGGAATTCTGGGAAAACTATCTAGGGGTTAGTCTGCGTTAGACACTTTAGGAGACCGTTCCTCCTGAAATCCCGCTCCTTAAATGAGCGGATGTCTGTGCGGCTGGGCATTGAGCTAACATATTTGCAGGTAAAGCATTTTGTAAAGGATTTAGTATCCAGTGGTGTTTTCGAGCACAATTTTTCTATTTGGATTTCTTCCGCTCTTTTTTGCTATCTATTTCTTAGTACCTTCACTCGCTGTAAAAAATATTGTTCTGCTCGCTTTCTCATTATTGTTTTATGCGTGGGGAGAGCCCGTTTATGTGTTTCTGATGATTGGCTCGATCGCAGTGAACTGGCTTGCGGGCCTGGGAATATCCAAGACAAATCAGCGTTTTTCCAAGAAGACGGTGCTCGTGTTGGCAATCATTGCGAACTTGCTCGTACTTGGATTTTATAAATATCAGGGTTTCCTTGCATTCAATATAAATCGTGCACTTGGTGAAGAATTTCTTGCAGAGCTCGAATTAGCCCTTCCGATTGGTATTTCTTTCTTTACCCTTCAGGCGATTACTTACATCGTTGATGTATACCGTGGCAGAGTTGTCGCTCAAAAGAATCCGCTCTATATGGGTATGTATATCGCCATGTTCCCTCAGTTGGTTGCAGGCCCAATTGTTCGGTATGCCGATATTGAGCATGCTATCGACCATCGCGTGGTAACTATGGATGGGTTCACTCAAGGACTTAGACTTTTTATTGTGGGTCTTGGCAAGAAGGTTCTCCTTGCCAATATCGCTGGTATTTTAGCAGATTCCTTATTAATGAAAGAGGCTGCTGATATCGGTTTTATTGGTTGTCTGTCAGGAGTCTTAGCTTATACTTTTCAAATTTATTTCGATTTTTCGGGCTATTCCGATATGGCTATTGGGCTAGGTAAGATGATGGGTTTCGATTACCCAAGAAACTTTAATTATCCTTATATCTCGAAGTCGGCAACAGAATTCTGGCGTCGATGGCATATGTCTTTAGGGGGCTTTTTCCGGGATTATGTTTATATTCCTTTAGGCGGCAATCGTGTAAAGCAGCCGCGGTTTGTATTCAATACGATGGTTGTGTGGGCTCTTACGGGCATTTGGCACGGTGCTGCCTGGAATTTTATGCTGTGGGGCATCTATTGGGGTGCCCTTATCCTTTTTGAGAAATTCTTCATGATGAAAGTGCTCAATAAGCTTCCTTCGTTCGTTAGCCACGTTTGGTGTATCGTGCTTTTCATCTTTGGCTGGCTCTTATTCTCCGTGACAGGTCTGCAAAATGTTCTTCAATGGACTGCGGCACTATTTGGTGCATATGGACTTACGGGCACATCAACTTTATGGGAGCTTCAGTCTTGGAGCTATATTTCTCTAATTCCAGTAATGATTATCGGATCGTTGCCTTGGGCACCTTGGTTGCGTAAGAAGATACAATTATGGGCAGAGGGAGCATCGGATTGTAATGTAATTGCAGCTCCTGAAAAAGGAAACGAAGCTGTTCCCGTGTGTCAGGTTCAGATCGCCCGATCAGTTTCGGTGATTCCTGCGCGTATGCGCGTGGTGACCATGGTGAATATCGCGGTTGATCTTGCGCTCATTGCTATTCTGGTCCTCTCTTCTTTTTCAATAGTTTCCAGTTCGTACAATCCGTTCATTTACTTCCAGTTTTAGGATTTGTATAACGAGAAGGTAGTGAATTGTCTTTAGTATCACCTGAATATAAGAGCAACGATACTGGTTTTACTGGCGTAGCGATGAAGTCCCGTAATCTGATTTTTGCAGTGATCGTTTGCATTTTTCTTCTTGGTCCTTTTGGTGTGTTTGTGATTGGAAGCGGGGGAGTCGACCTTCCTAGTTGGTTAACCGCTGAAGACTCTGCTTATTTAACGGGCGGTCTTGTAGAAACGAACATCGAGGAAAGCTTGAATTTAGATGGGTACGCTTCAAAGACACTTCAATCTGCTTTGGAGAACAAAATCGGAAATAACATACCCGTCAAAGCGCAAGTAATCTATATGAATGGCGCGTTACAGCGTCAATGCATCGAGGCTTCGAACGCGCTGTTTAATTGGGAGAGTTATCCAGCGTTTTTCGGATCGGCATACTGCTATATCCCTAGACAAGACAGAATTCTTCCAATACCTCAGCGCATGACCCAGGAAACTGAACAGGCGTTTCAAAATTATATCAAACACTTAGATGAATTTTCTAAAGCTCATCCCGATATAGATTTTGTTACATATTTTGCTCCAGGGTGGGATACCGCACTTTACTCTCCTTTGAACGATCTGACATGCGAGAGCATCTCTTATGCAAAGGTGCAGGAAATCGTGGACAGTGCATTAGAAGATAAAGGCGGTTCGACGAATTCTAAATATCTCTTTGCTCAATACAATGGTGACCAAGATGAGGCAAAGTATCTAGCAGACTATTATCGTTTTGATCATCATTGGAATAATAGAGGGGCTGCACGTGCATATTATCAAATTGCAGAGTCTCTTAACTTACCGCAGCGGGATGCGGGTTATTGTTTTGATATTGCAGGTGAACCGTATTCGGGCGCTTATGCGCGAAGTGCTTCGATGAACGTTGCCGAGCCGTTTGTTGGTGTGAGCAATGGACTAGACTCGACTATAGTCGATTACAGAAATCATGAATGGATAATGGGTGAGCATGTTCGATATTTTGACGCTGGTAGTTTAGAGAGACACTACAATGCTTACACGCTTTACTCCGAAACACTCGAAGGCGCCACGATAAAAACCGGAAACGGGGATAAGAACGTTCTTCTTCTAAGCGACTCATATGGTGGTGCTCTGCAATACTTTTTGCCGTTATCGTGTAATAGCCTCGTACAAGGAATTAGCTTGTCAATGGGTGACACAAGCTCAGATACATTAGAGCAGATTTTGGCAAATTGCGACGCTGATATTGACGCTGTTGTATTTGTCGCGCATTCTTCGAATATTTCAGGATTGTCTCGAAGAAAACCTGATTTTTTTGCGTTTGAATAACAAGGAATACGTTTAATAGCTTCTTCGCAGACAACGTTCTCTATGCGTAGAGGTACAGAAATAAAGAGGTTGGTTTTGCTATGAATGGCGGGCTTCGAAAAAAGCGAATCTTGATCACGCACACTACCATCTCCCAGATCATGGGATCGACGGTGGTGGCGGCGCAGCTTGCTTCCTGCTTGAAGGAAAAGGGCGCCGCGGTCACCGTGTTCTCGACTTCCTTCGCTAATCCTGCAAAGGAGATGTTCGAGCGACTTGCCATTGATGTCGTCTTCGATGAAGATGCTCAGTTCGATCTGTATTCGTTCGATTACATCTGGGTGAACTCCCAGATCTTACCACTATCTATCGTGGCGGCGCTCGACCAGTTCAATGGTGCGACCGAAGAGCAGCAGCAAATCTTGTTGAAGGAAATGCCTTGCTTCATCTTTAACCACATGGGTGCCATGGAAGAAGTGAGTGACGAATATCCTTATATCCCGCTTCTGGAAGAGTCGTTAGCTTCGCTCGAGGTGTTTGTTTCTTCTGAAGCGCGTGAGGTGATGGAACCCTATTATGATGCTGACCGCAATGCGGCTATCCCACAAGTGGTCTTTCCTAATCCTGCGCCGCAGCAGTTCGCCTTCGACCGCCCTGCGCTTGCGCAAGGTGCAAAGCCTGGATCGATCTTATTCGTTTCGAGTCACCTGCCTGAAGAAGCATATCAAGCCATGGATATGTTGAAGAGTCAAGGTTGCGAGGTGCTCCATATTGGTGCTGGAGCAAACGAGCGCGAGGTCACCCCCGAGGTGATCGCACAGGCCGATGTAGTGGTGACCATCGGCAAGACCGTGCAGTATTGTTTGTGTTCGGCCACGCCCGTTTTCGTCTATGACTATTTGGGCGGATTCGGCTACTTGAATGACAAGAACATCCAAGCGGCGCAATATGCGAATTTCTCAGGACGCGGCGGTGCGAAGATGTCTGCAGACCAGATCGTCTCTGCTTTGTTGGACGGTTACGAGCAGGCCTCTGTCTACCTGCAGGCCAATCTTGCTGGGCTCAGGGAGCAGTTCGACATGGGATCGCAAGTCGACCAGATCTTCGCTCAGGCACAGCCACGCGGAGATATCTCATTCCCTTATCGAGGCTATACGAAAACGCTGATGCAGCAAGAACGCTTTGCTCAGCGTTTCTGGAAAACGTGGTATGAGTACATCGCACTGTTCGAATGGACTCGAGAAAATCGTGATGCCATCGATCATCTCCTGGGCACGATCGACGATATTCGTGGCAGTGTAAGCTTCAAGGCTGGCCGCGCCTTGACTGCTCCGATGCGATCTTTAAGGAATGTCTTTACGCGTAAGGGCGACTAGCGAGCAGCTTTGAGTGCCTTCGCGATCAATTGTTGGTCATTCTTGTTGGAGCGCGTGTCATCGCCAATGAAAGTGACCTGGTCAAGATGCGCGGCGTGATCCTGAACGAAGCCAAGGATGTTCGCGATGCTGTCCAAGCTTTGGGAGTCTTCGAGCCAGATGAATGCTCCGCGCAATCCCAGATAGGCACCGATGGACAAGACATCGTGCAGCCCCCAGACCGAAGCAACCACCACTTCATCCTTGGGAGCAAGACCTTGTTCAGTTTGCCACTCATTGATCATGCGGCTCGCATCCGCCAAGCTGCTTCCCACGATCCTGGTAACTTCGAAGCTCTGTTCTTTGTAGTGGTCGATAAGATCAAAGCTCAGGCCGCCTAAAGATATCAAGCGGTTGAACTGCTTGGTAGCAAACAGATCGCTCACTTCCTCAGTTAATTGATTGTTCGCGACACTGAAGAACAGGGGAGCCTTGTTCGCGTAGATGAAGGGCATCAAGGAAACCACATCGCCGATGCAGCCATCGTAGGTGATGACAGCGGTGTCTCCCCAGCCAGATCCATAATCGATGCCAGCGCGATACACGGATAGGGTCAGCTCTTGCAAGGTATTACCAGCAACGATATTGATGGTGGCTTCAGTATGAAGTGCAAGCTCTTTGACCACGCCTTCAGAAACGAAGGGATCCGAGCCCACCACGAAAAGCTCACTGGCTTGTGTGGACTCAAGGGTGTTCAGAGCCTCTTCAGGGATCGATCCATGCTTTACCAGCAGCAGTGCTGATTCGAGCGAGCCTGCAAGCGCATTAGCAAGCAGGGACGAAGAAGCATCTTCGCCTGAAGCGATTACCACCGACGTTTTCTTTGAGAGCGGGAAGGACTGCTCGAAAAGCTGGGAGGCGATATCGTAACGATCCTTGCCCGAAATAACCTGAACGCTTTCTTCATCAGGTGCGATGGGGCTATTCATAACGTTATAGACCAGCGATTCCGACTCTTCGCTTCCAGCGCGCCCGCCGATCGAACGGTAGATCTCGCACACTTCTTCAGCGGTGCCGATCATGCGCGTGTGGCCTTTTTCGATCCAAATAGCCTTGTTGCAAAGGCGTTCGACCTGGTCGCTATTATGCGAAACGATAAGAACGGTCACGCCATGGTCACGGATCAAGCTGCGAATGCGGCGTTCGCATTTTTGCTGGAACATGAAGTCGCCCACCGAGAGCACTTCGTCAACGATCAGAACATCAGGAATGATAACGGTCGCGATTGCGAAAGCGATGCGAGCCACCATGCCAGAAGAATAGTTCTTCAGCGGCATGTCAAGAAACGGGCGGATCTCGGCAAAATTGACGATCTCGTCGAAGTGCTCGTTGATGAATTCTTTTGAATAACCCAGCAGCGCACCATTCAGATAGATGTTCTCGCGAGCAGTCAGCTCGATGTCGAAGCCCGCACCCAGTTCGATAAGTGGCGCGATAGTGCCATTCACTTCGCAGGTACCCTTCGTAGGATCGAGAACGCCCGCGATGATCTTGAGCAGGGTTGATTTGCCCGACCCGTTCGTCCCCATCACACCGAACACGTCGCCGCGCTTCACCGTAAGAGAAACATCGTCGAGCGCACGGAATTCCTTGAATGAAAGCTTCCTACGGGCAATGGAGATAGCGTACTCCTTCAAGCTATGGAGTTGTTCGGTGGCCATGTTGAAGATCATGCTCACATGGCTGACCTCGATCATGGTCTCAAGCTGATCGTCGTTGAATTCGGTCGTTTTCAGATAGGTTTGGTTAGGGGCTATTTGTTCGTTATTCTTGCTCATCGATGCGCCCTAAACATAAAGGATGAATTTCTTCTCGAGCTTACGGAATACCAGGTAGCCGATGGCCAGCACCACTGCACCCATGGCGAAGCAGATCAGGTTCTGCTCGAGGCTGGGCGTGATGCCCCATAGCGCAATGTCACGTAGGTAGGTGACGTAGTGATACATCGGATTGAAATTCATGAGAGATTGCATCCAGTCGGGTAGGATGCTCATGGGGTAGAAAAGCGGCGTGGCGTAGGTCCAGGCAGTGATGACAACACTCCATAGGTGCGCGATGTCGCGGAAGAACACTACGAGCGCAGAAAGCAGAAAGCCCAACCCCGCACTGAAGAGCAGTACGTAGAACAATAGAAGCGGCAAGAACAGTAAGTTGATGGTGGGAGCTACTTGGAAGAAGATCATCACTACAGCCACTGCGATGAGCGAAAGACAGTAGTTGATCAGCTGGAATACCACTTTTTCAAGCGGGAAGAGAATCTTCTCGATACGGATCTTCTTGATGAGCGGTGCCGAATCGATGATCGAATTCATGGCGTTCGACGTTGAATCACCCATCAGCGTGAAAAGAGTGGTGCCCAAGATAAGATAGAGTGGATAATACTCGATATCAAAGCGAAACATGAAGCTGAATACAGCTGTGAGCACGCACATCATCAGGAAGGGATTCAAGACCGACCAAAACATGCCCAGCGCGCTGCGGCGATATTTCAGCTTGAAGTCCTTGCTCACGAGCGAGGTGAGGATGAACCAATTATGCTTGCTGAAGAGCTTCGTCTGGTTAGCCAAGTCAGATCCTCTAGTGGTTTTGCTGTGGCGCTTTGGGCGGTGCCGAATGCGCTTGCAAGTCGCGTTCAATTCAAAGAGCTATTATATCAATTCGGGTGATGAAGGCCGTTGATTATGCGGCGAAGCGCGACTTGGGGCATACCAGTGCGTATTTATGTGCAATTGAGTGCAGGCGCAAAGGCTCGCTGCTCCTACGTGGTATCATGCAATATACGGTTCACTCTATCTAAGACCAAGGAGCAACGCCCGTGAGCGCCGATTCTTATAATCCCAGCAACAGTGGCAGATCGTCCTTCTTCGCTGACGATTTCGACCCCAGCGCTTCACCATTCGACTCGCAGGCTACCCCTGCGTTCGGGTTTCCAGTGGTCTCTGGTGATGAAGCCCCAGACTATTCGGGCGCTTCGAACAAGGCCGACAGGTCCAAGGGCGATCAGAAGAGCATGAACAATGCGGGGAAGGGTAGCTCGAACAAGGGCTCGAATCCTCCTTCTTCCACTAACAATAGCTCGAACGGCTCGAAGAACGCACAGGGCTCCAATAATGGTGCACCCAACAGCTCTAACAACACCCCTAACCCCAACAAGGGCAAGAACAAGAAGAATTCGAAGGCGAATGATCGATCGAATGCCAACGCAAACGCAAACGCTCATGCGAAAGGTTCCGCGAATACGATGAAGGATAATGCGAACAACTACGATTTCCTGTGGGAAGACGATAAGCAGCGCCGCTCTGCAAAGGGCGATGCAGGCACCACTACGGTCGTCGAATCGGATACCGATTATCTTCTGCTTCCGCATCCAGATATCTTCAACTCGTACCCGCCTGAGGTCCAGCGCAAGATCATGGAATGGGCGGACCGCGATGTTCGTGCGCGTCGTGACGACGAATCGCTGCGTCAGGATGCGCTGGTGCGTGCCCGCGCCTCTCGTGAACGCACCGCGGTTACGGTTCCTGTGGCCATCATCATCCTCTGCATCGTTTGTGCGGCGGTGACTGGCATCGTTACACGCAGCGCGCTGTTCGTGATCGCGTTCTTGGCCATCGCGTTGGCCATCATCCTGTCTGTCTATTTCACGAAGAAGAACGATCTCTTCGCGTATTCAGAAGAGTACGAAGAAGAGGACGAGACCGAGGAGGAATAGCCATGGCGGAATTCAGCCCTACGCGCACCCATGCAACGTGGAAGCCGCGCGTAACCCCGGTTCCTATCCCCTATTTTCGCTGCCAAGAATGTGGCGCTGTGTTGCAGGGCGTTGACGGCGATGTCGAGATAACCATGAGCGACAATCATCGCTCGCAAGTAGCGGAATTGCCCTATGCTCATACCGATTTTCATCCTGAATGCTGCGGCAAACCTATGGAGCGCCTTGAAGGCATCTCTTACCTTGAGGTGAAGGACAAGCTCGACCTGGACTATCAGATCGTGGGCAGCTACGATCACAATGCGCTTCGCGTTACTTGGAAGGTGGTCGAGCCTGGTTATGAACCGCGCTGGTTCGCTATTAAGACCTTCACGGGCGTGATGACCAAATATGTCACGCCGAAGAAATGGCCGCCCATTGTCTTCGCGTTCGCCGATGAAGATGCCTACGCCTATTGCGACGAAGATCCATGCCTCGAATGCACGTTCCGCTGCAAGCGTGGTATGGAGGTATATTGCTATACCCCGAAGCTCGGGCTCATCGTCATGCCGCTCGAGCGCATGGTGGCAACTGGCAGTGCCGGCTTCGATCGCGTTGAAGTTCCCAAAGTCAACTAACCTGGGGACGGGTTCATTTCTGTCCGGGACAAAAAGGGGACAGGTTCAAATTGCGAATCACCTGGGATGCTACGGCTGCAAGGTAATCGTGCGTAACTTACCCGCTGGCGCTGTTTCGCCCTTCGGGCTCATGCGCTGCACTGCCTCATGCATTTTACGGAACCCAGCTTAGCTGGGTTCTTTTATTTGACGGTATTCAGAGTAAGTTCTGCGCGCTCACCTTACATCCGCAGCACCGTGCACCATTTTTGGGGACAGTTTTGAATCCGTCTCCGGTTAGCGAGCGGCATCTAGTTCGGCAGCTTTTTCGCTGCGAGTGATGTGGTGAGCATAAACCGTGATCACGATAATGGCGCACACGATGGTCATGCCCATCATCGCGAAATAGCTGGTGGTATAGGTGCCGGTCAAAGCGCACAATACGCCAGGCATCAAGTTGAAGATGAATCCGCCGAAGGCATAGGCAAGCTGGAAATGTCGAATGGTCTTCAACATCTGCTCAGCCGAGCTCAATTCGAGCGACCAAAGCGCGATGCCCGTGGTGCCAAGCGGCATGCCAATGCCCAAGATCACTGCTGCTGCAGCAGCTTCGGGAATGCCACCTGCGCCGATGAGCGCGCACAACAGCATAGCAAGCGTGAGCAGGATGAAGAACAAGAACGATCCAGCTAGTGTGCCGAAACGGTCGCATACCACGCCCACGATGAACTTCGACACGGTTAGGAAGACGCCCGCCAGCGATATGAGCACGGCGGCCACACCCATATCGATGCCTTGGGTGGTGAGCAGGATGCCGAAGTAGTTGTACCCCGCCACGGATACACCGCCAAGCAGCACGATGGCCACGATCATCGCAAGATACGACGCTTTAGGTAGCGGCACGATGGACAGATTCACCTTGGGTTGTGCGAATGGACCCAGGTGGTGATAGTGATGCACGCGATGAAAGTGGTGGCGGCGATGCTTGTGGCGATGATCGTTCTCTGACGCGGCGGCATCAGCGTGTTCAGCCTTACGTGCGGTCGCACATTCGGCATCTTCAACTGCCGCTTTCTTCGCCTCGAACGGTTTTGCTCCCACATCCTCAGGTTTTGCGCGCACGAATACGAGCAGCGCAAGTGCTGCTACCAAAGCCAGCGCTGCTTCAACATAGAACGAAACGGAGAGCGAAAACGCATCGATCAGCCATCCTGCCAGCAGGGGAATGACTATCGCTGCCACACCGCTTCCCATGGTGGCGATGCCTGAAACTGAGCCCACCTTCCCACGGAACCAGTTGCCGATCAAGAACGTGGATGCCACCATGCCGCCCAGACCGTAACCGATGCCCGCGAAGAAGCTCGCAAAGCACAGGCCCGCTAGCGATCGTGCACATCCGAACAGCACGAATGCAAGCACCGTGAACAACGTTGCCACGAAGAAGCCGATACGCGGATCGATGCGACGGTAGTAGAATCCCGTGAAGAACATGCAGACCAGCGCTACGAAGGTGCGCACAGTAACCACGACCGACCCACCTACGTCACCCACGCCAGGTAGGTCGACGATATACGACTGATAGATGCTGAACGATGTTGACGTGAAACCTACGTTCACGAACAGCAGCAAGAATGCGCATGCAACGATGATCGGTCTGTAATGCTTCTTCGTTTCCACGATACTCAGTATAGACCCGTTCGCTGGACCTGCTCGGTCATATTGCGTCCATATGATGCAGCGCAGCTTTGTTTGATCTTACCTTCAGAGAGGAGGGGTCGATGCAAGATTAACAAGTTGTAAAACTCATGCACGAATATCCTTCGCGCAAGAGGCCGTAGCGCTATAATGGAGGCTTCAAAAATACGAGGGGTTAACTATGCGTATTGGAATTCCAAAAGAAACACGCGCGGGTCAGACGCTTGTTGCAGCTACGCCGAACACGGTAAAGAAGCTCATCGCGCTCGGTTATGAAGTTGCGATCGAGCGTGGCGCAGGTGAACTGGCTAGTTATTATGACGCGCATTATGAAGAAGCGGGCGCAAGCGTGGTCGATGCGGCGCATGCTTGGGCAGCAGACATGGTGGTTTGCCTGGATGCACCTTCGCTCGAGCAGGTCGCTCAGATGGCATCGGGTGCAACACTGCTTTCACGTCTTGATCCTCAGAATAACAGCGAGCTTATCGCGGAATGCGTGGCGCGCAACATCACCGCTATCGCTCTCGATGCAGTGCCGCGCATCTCGCGCGCCCAGTCGCTCGACGTACGCTCTTCGCTCATGAACGTGGCGGGTTATCGTGCGGTCATCGAGGCTGCCAGCGTGTTCGGCCGCCAGTTCGCTGGTGCGGTCACCGCTGCTGGTCGTGTGGCTCCCGCGAAGGTCTACGTTATCGGCGTGGGCGTGGCAGGCCTTGCAGCTATTGGCACCGCTGGTTCGATGGGTGCAGAAGTATCTGCTACTGACGTGCGTGCCGATGTGGCCGATCAAGTCCAATCCCTCGGTGCCACCTTCGTGGAGATCCCAGTCCAGCAAGAATCCAGCGATGGGTATGCTCGTGAGCTCGACGAAGACGATCAGGCTCGCACCCAGCAGGTCTACGCTAAACAAGCTGCAGCCAGCGACATCGTCATCACCACGGCGCAAGTTCCTGGTCGCCCTGCACCGCTGTTGCTCACCGCAGAGGCGGTCTCATGCATGATGCCCGGTTCGGTCATCGTGGATATGGGCGCATCCGATCTGGGCAGCAATTGTGCGCTCACCAAGCCTGGTGAGGTCACCGTTACCGAAAACGGCGTCATCATCGTAGGCTATACCGATCTTCCTGGTCGCTTGCCCGGCCAGGCTTCGCAGCTCTTCGGCCAGAACATCGTGAATCTGCTCAAGTTGGTCACATCTGAGAAGGATGGTGTGCCAGTTTGGGATGAAGAGGATGTGGTCGTGCGTGGCATGCTCGCTGCTCGCGATGGCAATCTTATGTGGCCACCACCTCCTGTTCAGGTGTCAGCTGCGCCGGCACCAGCAAAACCTGCCGAGGCGCAGGCCCCAGGCCAGGCTCAAACCGACGCCAAAGCCAAAGCCGAAGGCGCCTCCACTGCAGAAGAGGTGCAAGAAGAACCTTCGCGCTTCCGTGGTCTGTGGTGGAAGGCGCTCCTTGGCGTTCTTGCGGTGTTGCTCATCGTGGCCGCACCAGCTTCCATGTCCAGTCACTTCATCGTATTCGTGCTCGCCTGCGTGGTAGGTTTCTACGTCATCACAGGCGTTTCCCATACGCTGCACACCCCGCTCATGTCTGAGACAAACGCGATCTCGGGCATCATCGTAGTGGGCGCGCTCTTGCAGATCGGCTCATCCGATCCGCTCATCGTTGGCCTGTCGTTCGTTGCTGTGGCCCTTGCCTCGATCAATATCTTCGGCGGCTTCTTGGTCACCCGACGCATGCTCAAGATGTTCGAAAGGAGCTCCAAATGAGTGGAAGCATTCTCGCGCTCGATTCGCTCTCAGCAGGCGCTCCTAACCTCGTGCAAGAGATCCTGAATCGTTCGGAATCGCTCGCTTATATCGCGGCGGCGCTGTTGTTCATCCTCGCGCTCGCAAGCCTCTCGAAGCAGAAGAGCGCTATGCGCGGCAATGTGTTCGGCATCATCGGCATGGCGGCAGCGCTCATCATCGTCATCGTGGCCACTACGGTCGAAGGCGATCAGATGCCCCTTGCTACCCTCGGCTTCATCCTGGTGGCAGTGCTCATCGGTGCTGCAATAGGTGTCTGGAAAGCCCTGCGCGTCCAGATGACCGCGATGCCAGAGTTGGTCGCGCTGCTCCATTCCTTCGTGGGTGCGGCAGCGGTGCTCGTCGGCATCAATTCATTCTTGGCAACACCGGGCGATGGCACTTATGAAGGCGCATTCCATATGGGCGAAGTGGGTCTTGCTGTGTTCATCGGCGCGGTCACGCTCACGGGTTCGATCATCGCGAACTTGAAGCTCTCTGCGCGCATCTCTGGCAAGCCGCTCATGCTGCCTGGGCGCAATCTGTTGAACCTGCTCATGCTCGTCGTTTGTTTGGTCTGCATCGGTTGGTTCGTGGCTACCCAAGGCGTTGACCAGGGCTTCGTTCCGCTCGCTATCCTCACGGTGGTCTCGCTCATCCTGGGCGCGCATCTGGTGCTCGCTATTGGCGGTGGCGACATGCCCGTGGTCATCTCCATGCTGAATTCCTATTCTGGTTGGGCGGCCGCTATGGCTGGCTTCACGCTGGGTAACGACCTGCTCATCATCACTGGTGCGCTCGTTGGCTCTTCTGGTGCGTATCTTTCCTACATCATGTGCCAGGGTATGAACCGTTCGTTCATCTCGGTCATCTTGGGTGGTTTTGGCAGCGATGGGGGATCGAGCTCTTCTTCGAGCAGCCAGGATCTAGGCGATCTTACCCATACTGAAGTTACGCCCGAAGAAGTTGCTGAGCGCTTGAAGCAGGCTAAGACCGTGGTCATCTCTCCTGGTTATGGCATGGCGGTGGCACAGGCGCAATTCCCTGTGGCAGAGCTCACGCGCAAGCTCATCGAGCGTGGGGTCGACGTGAAATTCGCCATCCATCCCGTGGCTGGCCGCATGCCCGGTCATATGAACGTGCTGCTCGCAGAGGCGAAAGTGCCCTACGACCATGTGTATGAGATGGATGAAGTGAACGACGATTTCGATCAGGTCGATGTGGTGCTCGTCATCGGGGCGAACGATACGGTGAATCCATCAGCTGAAACGGACGAGAATTCACCTATTGCAGGCATGCCGGTCATGCGCGTATGGGATGCGAACAACGTCATCGTCTCGAAGCGCTCTATCGGCAACGCTGGTTATGCTGGTGTAGAGAACCCGCTGTTCTATAACGAAAATACCGATATGCTCCTTGGTGACGCAAAGGATTCCGTAGAGGCGATCATCCACGCGCTCTAGTTGGGGACGGGTTCAATTCTGTCCCGGACACTTTGGGGACAGGTTCAAATGGTGAATCTTTTGGGGTGCTGCGGCTGCAAGGTAATGCTGCATAACTTACCCGTTCCGCTGTTCGCCCTTCGGGCTCATGCACTTCACTGCCTCATGCATTGTACGGAACCCAGCTTAGCTGGGTTCTTTTTTGGTTAGTGTTCAGAGTAAGTTCTGCACCCTCACCTTACATCCGCAGCACTGTGTATGGTTCAGCGAACGCCCTCTAATCGTCGGGCGTGCCGTTCACGAGCGTGCGCGCCAGATCAGAGAACAAGCCATGCTTGTGATGAGGCTTTTCCTCGGTAGTAGAGTCGATCTGTTCGCATTTGCCCGTATGGAACTCTGGTACCGCAAGGGTATCAAACACTACGCTCTGCTTCTCATCGCAATGCTGTTCGCGCTCGAAATCGCCAGGAACGTCAACCTTGCCCGTATGCACTTCAGGCAGCGCGACATTATCGCCTGCATTGCTGCCCAGATTGTCAGCCGCGGATACTGCTTCGGAACTGGGCTTTGAGCTGGGCTTCGTTTGATCGTGATGCTTCTTATTAAACATTGCAAACCATCCTCTACAACAAGTTGATGAAGAACGTGATGCTCAAACTGTTGACGAAGTCGGCATACATACTACCGATGAGCGGGATCAAGAGGAAGGCCTTAACAGAAGGTCCATATTTATCGGTCAAAACCTGCATATTCGCCATTGCGTTCGGTGTGGCACCCATGCCGAAACCGCAGCTACCAGCGGTGAGCACGGCCGCATCGTAGTCGCGGCCCATGGCATTGAACACCACGAAGCGCGCGAACAGCACCATGAAGATCACCTGACAGGTGAGCAGGATGATCATCGGCAGCGCCAGGTCAGCAAGCTGCCACAGTTTCAACGTGATCATGGCGATACCCAAGAACAGCGAAAGGCAGATGCCACCCAGGTCGTTGATCTCACCAATGTGGATGGTGATCTTGCCCGTGTATTCACCGATGTTGCGCATGATGGCTGCAATGATCATAGCGCCAATATAGATGGGGAAGGTCATGCCGGTCATGGAAAGCAAATAGGAAACGAGCGTACCTAGGCCCATGGCGATCGCAAGTTGATAGGCTGCTGGCGCATATTGGGAAATGGAGCGATGATGCTTCTCTTCCTCTTCGACCAGCGGAGTATCGTCTGCGATAACGCGCGTCTTGAGCAGATCCTTCTTCTTGATCAGGCGGTTGCCGATGGGGCCACCAACAAGAGAGCCTGCTACCAAGCCGAAGGTCGCTGCGGCTGTGGCGACCGTGGTCGCGCCAGTCACGCCCAAGTCTTCGAGCACGGGGCCGAATGCGCCTGCGGTACCGTGGCCACCCACCATGGAGATAGAGCCTGTTGCAAGGCCGATCATCGGATCGATGCCCAACACATTAGCTACTCCCACCGCGATGATATCCTGCGCCTCGATCAAGAACAGCACGCAGAAGAGCAAGATGATCAGCGCTTTGCCGCCGCTCTTCAGCACTTTGATGTTCGCTTGGAAGCCCACCGAAGTGAAGAACACCACCATGCAGACGGTCTTCAACGTGTCGTCCCAAGCGAAGTCCACCACGCCCGTCACGTAGAGCACGCACGTGATGATCGAGAAGAGCAAACCGCCCACAACAGGGGAGGGAATGCACAAACGGTCGAGCACTTTGATCTTGGTCTTCAACCATGCACCGATGAGCAGCGCCACTACTGCTATCGCGAGCGTTTGATACATATCGAATGAAACTTCAGCCATGGGCTTATCCTTATCTATTTCTTCAGGCGGGCCGGCGAGCCATTGCGCGAGCCCGAAGGGACGGGTGGGTTAATCGTCTTGGCTTGCGTTGACCGAGCTGCCTTCATCATCAACATCCATCACGGTCACGTTGATTCCCTGCTCAGCATAGAAATCACCTGCGCCAGGATGGAAAGCGATAGGGATACCTTCGATGGCCTCGATCACCAGTGGCTGCATCGAGCTCTTCAACTTGCCAGCGAAATCGACCTCGCCGTCGAAGAGCAGCGCCATCATGGCGGCTACCTGATCGGCAGGTACGTCGTTACGGGCAACCAGCACTGCGCGCACGCCCACGGTCTGAGCCTCGGTGTTCTGGCCCGCATACGTGCCAGCAGGAACGGTGCAGGGCGTGTAATAACTATGGCGCTTGGTCAGAACGTTCACTGCGAAGGGGTCGAGCGAGACCACGCGAACACCCATGCTCTCGGAGAGGTTGGTCACTGCTGGGGTGGGGATCGCTGCGGTGATGAAGGCGGCATCGATCGAGCCTTCCTTCATGGCAGCAGCCGAATCCGAGAAGCTCAAGTATTCTGCCGTGAAGTCTGATTCCTGCAAGTTGTAGGCATCGAGCACCTGCAGCGCATTTTGCAACACGCCCGATTCGCGCTCGCCCAAGCTTACGGTCTTGCCTGCGAGGTCTTCGACCGAATAGATATCGCTATCAGCAGGAACGATGATCTGACACACTTCGGTGTAGAGGCCAGCTACGGCACTGTAGCCAGTGTATTCGCCTGAATTCGAGAAGAACCCGGTGCCGTTATAAGCGTCATTCAGGGTATCTGCCTGCACGATGGCCATATCCAAGAAGCCCTGAGAGAGCAAACGGAGGTTCGCGCTCGATCCTGCGGTGGTCTCGACCGAGACGGTGGGCACCGCATCGTCGTTTTGCGATTCTTCGGCCAAGAGCGAACCGAATTGGTAGTACATGCCTTCGTTGTTGCCCGTGCCCAGGCGCAGCTCTTCGTTTTGCGAGCAGGCGCTCATGCAGCACAGTGCAAGTGCAAGAACGGCTATCAAAGCAGCAAAGCGCTTCATAGGAAACCTTTCGTTCATTTGTTCGGGGTCTTCTTACTTTACTAGAAGATAGTGGGAAAGGTCCTTACAAATAGAGCGCTGTTCGTCTTGTGCGCGTCAGTGTCTTAGCAGTGACGCGTTGGGGCTGCCCGGCCTCGGCTCGTTATCCGCAGTGGCAAAACGCTGTATCGGCTACCCTCGTGCATGCCAGTTGCTTCAGACGAAGGATGCCCAGGTCGCTACCATTCGCGCCGCTCAAAGGGCGAAACGCGTGTTCACCTACGCAGGTTGCCGCGATTGTTTATTGACAACCGAAACATTGAAACCTACGATGAATAAACGCTAAATTTATTAGTTTCAGAAATGGAAGGGGAAACGTATGAGCGTTTACCAAGAGGCATATCATTTGCCAGAGTTTACCTACGACAAGTATGCAAAGCTGACGATTGAACAGCGTGGTCCTGTTTATATCTGCTCTTTCAACGATCCGGGTAACCTCAACGCAATGTCCTATGAGCAGATGGCTGAGTTCAACGACTTCTTGAACCTCGTCCGCTACGACAAGGACTGCCGCGTCATCGTTCTTACCGGCGAAGGCAATTCCTTCTGCGCTGGCTTCAACCTGAACGACCTGTTCCTCGATCCTCCTGAGGACATGGGCCGCATCCAGCGCGACTTCTATGTTATGCAGCGTATGTGCTCCGACCAGGTTCTCAACATGGCTAAGTGCGAGCAGCCCATCATCGGCGCTCTCAAGGGCTTCGCAGTTGGTGGCGGTCTTTCCATCGCAACCGCTTGCGACATGCGTATCCTCGGCGAATCCTTCAAGATGAACGCTGGCTACCTCTCCATCGGTTATACCGGCACCGACATGTCCGGCTCCTTCTATCTCCCGAAGATCGTTGGTTATGCTCGTGCATGCGAGATCCTCATGAACCCGCGCCGCTTCAAGGCAGAGACCCTCGCTGAGTGGGGCTATGCTGTCAAGGTCGTCGCTGATGACGATGTTGTTGAAGAGGCTGTCAAGCTGGCTGAGGAGATCTGCCGCGAGACTTCTCCGTTCGGTCTGCGCCTTACCAAGGAAGCTCTCCAGAGCTCTCTCGACGGTCTGTCTCTGGCCGACCAGGTCAAGATGGAGAACCGCAACCAGGTTCTGGCTGCAAACACCCAGGACGCATATTGGGGCATGCAGAAGATGAACCCGAAGAACCGCGAGGAAGTCAAGGCTCATCCCGAGAAGTACGTCATCACGAACAATCTCTAAGCCACTCCCTTCCCTATGGTTTCGCCCCGTGCGAAACGAACGGAACTTCAAGGACCCAGCTTTACGCTGGGTCCTTTTTTGTCATCGAAGCGGGCATCGATCCTGTTCACTGAAGACGCTATGCGCAAACAATGAGGCGGTAGGGGGACGGGGTCTCGGATTCACTCTGAACGCCAACTTGATAAGACGAAGCTCAGCTTGCTGAGTTCGCAAGACAAAGCATGGGGCAGTGCAGCGCATGAGCCGAAGGCGAACAGCGGAACGGGTGGATCCGAGACCCCACCCCTGCAGTCTCGCTGCTTGCGGTACCGACTTTTATTTACGGACAAAACAAAGAAAGTGTCCATGAAGCGAACCTCAATTTGACGAAATTATCCGCAAATCAGCAATGATTCGTGCGAAAAACAGCAGCAAATCGCTGAAATTTTCGAGCTGAATTTTCGGCCGTTCGGACAAAGATTCATTACTGACCATCCACACGCATAAGGCGTAAGGTCATACTGGAAAGGAACCGAAATTACCGGTGAGGAATGAAAGGAGATATTCTGTATGTCAACTACAGAAAAGCTCAATGGCTATGGCCCACTTGCTGGCGTTAAAGTTGTTGAACTCTGCGAATGGGTTGCTGCTCCTGCTGCGGTTCGTTGCCTCTCTGAAATGGGCGCAACGGTCATCAAGGTAGAGCCCCCTTACGGCGACGCTCAGCGTACTCAGGGCCCCGGCTTTGGTTGCGAGCAGACCGACATGGAAGATCCTACGATCGACCTTAACAACACCAACAAGAACTTCGTTTCCATCAACCTCAAGAATGAGGAAGGCATGAAGTTCATGAAGAAGCTTCTTGCTGACGCAGACATCTTCGTTAACAATCTGCGCGACAAGGCTCTCATCAAGATGGGTCTCGACTACGAAACCCTTCACAAGGAATTCCCGAAGCTCATCTGGGCACAGATGCGTGGCTATGGCGAATATGGCCCTGAAAAGGACAGCCCCGGCTTCGACGCAGTGTGCTGGGCAGCTCGCGGTGGCGTTGCTAACGTTTTCCGTGAGGACGGCGAATCTCCTGCGATCGCTCCTCAGGCATTCGGCGACTACAACGTCGGCCACATGCTTGCAACGGGCATCCTGGGTGCTCTGTTCAACCGCACTCGTACTGGTAAGGGCGAAAAGGTCGTCACCAACCTTTATGCTGGCGCTATCTGGGGCGGCAACATCGGTATCTGTGCTACGCAGTTCGGTGCTCCATATCCTAAGTCTCGTAAGCACGTTCCTAACCCCTTCAACAACACCTATCGTACCTATGACGAAAAGTGGATCTACATCTGCATGCCTCAGTACGATAAGTACTACCCGATGATGATGGGTCTGTTCGATCGCGCTGATCAGGTTGACAATCCTGACACCAACAACCTCACCTCTCTTAAGGCTTCTGGCAAGAACGTCGAAGTTATCGAGTGGCTCGAAGAGGCTTTCGCAAAGAAGACCTTCGACGAGTGGATGGCTATCTTCAAAGAGAACCAGGTTCCTGCTCAGAAGTGCTTCCGTTACACCGACGTTGTGAAGGACGAAGAGGCTTACGACAACGACGCACTCCGTATGGTCGAATACGACGCATGGGGCAAGCGCGCACTGCCTATGACTCCTGTTCGCTTCGGCTCCTATGGTGATCCTCCGGTCATCCTCTCCAAGCCGATCGGCTATCACACCGCTGAATTCATGAAGGATTATGGCTACTCCGACGACGAGATCGCCAAGATCGCTGAAGACGGTGGCGTAGTGGTCTATGATGGTCCTGAGATCGAAGACAAGATCTTCGTCTCCAAGCGTCAGGCTGCAGGCGAAGCACCTTGCAACTGGTAATAACCAGTTAACATGCTTCTTGAAGTCCCACTCGGTAACGGGTGGGACTTTTTATTTACGCGAATCTAAAATCTCGCTAGCCCCCTAAATACGTTGTGCGTAGAGAGCGGGGTTGGAGGGGCAGGGTCGTAGATTTATTCTGAACACTAACTAATAAAAGAACCCAGTCGAATGACTGGGTTCCGTAAAACGCATGAGGCAGTGCAGCGCATGAGCCCGAAGGGCGAACAGCAAAACGGGTGGATCCGAGACTCTGCCCCTCCAACCCCGCTCCCTGCGGAATAACCCGTGGAAGCTAGCCGATCTTCTTGATGAGCTCCGTCATGTCGATGCCAAGTTGACGGGCAACAACGGGCGCGATGGGGTCGTCGGCAACCGAACGACGCCACTGAGGCTTGCCGTCCTTCATACCTGCCATCAGCGAACCAGTGATGCTCGATGCGATAACGGGTCCTTCGGGGCGCGGATGAACGACTAGCATCTCATGGGTGGCGCAGAACTGATTCAGTGCTGCGCTAGTGGACTCAGAGCCACAATTGTCCAGGCCGGACATGGTCATGAAGCCAGCAACCTTGCCCTTGAGCTGATTCGCAACCATATGCAGCGGACGCGTGCGGTCCATGAAGCACTTCATGCGCGCAGATACGTTCGAGAAGTAGTCAGGGGATGCGAAGATGATGCCGTCAGCTTCGAGCATCTTCGCCTTGATCTCTTCCATATCGTCATCTTTGATGCTGCACTTTGGCTTGAACAAGCAACGGTTGCAGCCAGTGCAATACTCTACGTTCTTCTCGGCCAGTTCGATCACTTCGGTCTCTGCGCCCAGTTCTGCCGCGGCAGTGAGCGCCTGGTTGATAAGGTAGTCAGTGTTCTGGCCTACGCGGTGGCTGCCATTGATCGCTAAGATCTTCATAGAGATCCCCCTCTTCTTGAAACTTCAACACACCCTCAATTATACGGAATCGGACGGATCGCTCGTGCTGCGTACTTACTGGAAAGCTCTATAGGTTGCGTCTTGCCAGATGCTCTTTGGACACTCAAGCCGTTTTGGTGCTTCAAAAGAGCGGCGCTATCCTATACGCTACTACTATATTAAATAGGTTATTGAATACACTACAAAAGAGGAACTATGTTTAGCTTTGCTCTTTCACCCGAGCAACAGCGACTCATTGCTGCTTTTCGCAATTTCGGAGAAACGGTCTTCACGCCTGAGCGCGTCTTCCAGTGGAAGCGCGATCAAGGGTTGCCTGACGATGTCGTGAAGGGGTTCACCGATCTTTATTTCAGCTTTGAATCGCCCACGGAGCAGACCTTCGCGCATAACATCATGTCTCAGACGCTCATCCTCGAAGAGCTCTCACGCTGCGCTGGCGCCACTTTGCCATTCCAGAACGATCTGTTCAATCTGCAGATCATGAATTGGTTCGCTGAATCGACCACGTTTTCCGATGCGCTCGAGTTCTATCGCAGGACTGGACGTCTCATGTTCTCGTTCGCCATCTCAGAGCCTACAGCAGGGTCCGATTCCATGGGCATGCAGACCTTCACGAAGACCGTGGATGGCAAGATCATCTTGAATGGCCGGAAGAATTACGTGAACAACGGCGAATATTCTCCCAACATCCTGGTGGCCGCTATCGACAAGGACGAAGAAACGCCAGGGAAGTATCCCGCGCTGGCATTCTGGCTCATCCCGCGCAATCTGCATGGTATCCGTGCGTATCCCATCAATAAGATCGGTCAATCCATGCTGCCCTTTGCGTCGCTTTCCTTCGAAGACGTGGAGCTGAAACCTGAATATCGTCTGAGTGGCAATGAAGGCGGCTTCCGCCAGTTGTTCCGCTTGCTCGAATTTGGCCGCGTGTTCATCTGCGCATCTTCGGTGGGCATGGCCCAAGCCGCCATGGAAGATGCGGTGGCTCACGCTCGCAACCGCACGGCTTTCGGTACGCCCATCAGTCAGTTCCAGCAGATCGAGCAGTTGCTCACCGATATGGAAGTGAGCCTCTATAACATGCGCATGATGCTCTATCGCGCTGTGTGGGATATCGAGAATGACGCATCCAACAAACGTTTGTCAGTGGCGCTCATGAAGCGCTACATTCCCAAGGCCGCGACCGAGGTTGCCAGTAATGCGATGCAGATTCTCGGTGGACTCGGGTATACTGAAGATTCACGAGTAAGTTCCATTTGGGAAGACTGTCGCGGGAACCAGATAGCCCAAGGCACTGACCAGATCATGGTCTACATCTCTGCTCCGCTCATCATGGAAAAGTACGAAAAGGAAGATGTTCAATGAAACAGAGCACTAAGTATTGGATCTATGCGCTCATCATAAATCCTATTACGACCCTCGTCATCATGTATATGTACAACGCTGGCTTCAATCTGCTGAACCTGATCGGCGTGGGCATCATCGGTTACGGTATCTTCCTGTATTTCGTAGTTCAGGCGATCCGTATCGATACGAAAGCGCGACAGGCCTACAAGGCAAAGAAGGGCAAAGGCGGCAAGAAGGGCGGCAAAAAGAAGAAGCGCTAAGCACTTCTCGCTCACTTGCGCATACGCACTGCGCCGCGCCGCAACGTAGCGCACCTCCGAAGAACAGATCTTCAAAGCTTGAGAACCGCAGGTTTGCCCGCGGTTCTCTTTTTGTTTTTCCGTGAACGGGTTCAAAACGTGTTCACGGTTCATTTGAACGCGTCCAAAACACGTTCATTTTTGGACATTAAGTTGATTATGCCCGTCAACAATAGTTTTAGTCTATGAATTATCAGGAACCTATATATAAAATCCAACACGAAAAGCCAAAACGCATAATGAAAAAAGCTCGTCAAGTGGTCAGATTTGCAAACCTGACTATTTTTGAGCAAAAAACCACCCATCAAAATACTATATGGGGGATATTCCCCTGTGGTATCACCTGACGAAATGAACCGAGTACCGCCAGGTGATCTCACAAGCTGTATTGAAAGTAAAGGAAAGTGTGACGTCTTCGCGACATCTGTCGTGGGTCGTCGGAAAGGAAAAGAAGTTATGGCAACAGCTACAACTCAGAAGATGACCGCTCGTCATATTCTCATTGTTCTGACTTGCGTCTTCTGCACCTTTGGCTGCGCAGCTATCACCTTTAGCTGTCCTGGCCTTTGCTATCGTCCGGTAGCAAATTACCTCGGTGTGCAGGTTTCTGACGTGTCGTTCTATATGTCGATCGTTTACTTCGCTGAAGTTATCTTCTCTCCCATCATCGGCGCATTGCTCGAGAAGTTCGACGCACGCATCATCTGCACTATCGCAGCGCTCTTCACTTCTGTGGGTATCGGCGCAATGTCCACCTACACTGAGCTCTGGCAGTGGTACGTCTCTGGCTTCTTCATGGGCATCGGCGAGATCACCCTTCTTTGGCTGATGGTCGCTGGTCTGCTGAACCGCTGGTTCAAGGCTAAGCTTGGTCTCATGCTGGGTATCTCCTATGCAATGACTGGCCTGGGCGGCGCAGTCTTCAACTTCATCGGTCAGTTCATCCTCGGTCCGAACCTGCTCGTTGAAGAGACCTGG
Source organism: Anaerotardibacter muris (assembly GCF_943192915.1). Taxonomy (GTDB): domain Bacteria; phylum Actinomycetota; class Coriobacteriia; order Coriobacteriales; family Eggerthellaceae; genus Anaerotardibacter; species Anaerotardibacter muris. Next base: position 168,306 of record NZ_CALPCD010000002.1, on the reverse strand, counting down.
CGCGATCTCTACCTGTTCTACGGTATCGCAGCTGCTGTGCTCTCCGTTCCCTTCACCCTGTTCGCCATCCGCTCCTATCCTCAGGATTGCGGTTTGAAGGCATACGGTGCAGAGATCGAAGAGGGCGAAGTCATCGACTCTGCTCATATCGAGCTTCCGGGTATCCCTGCTAAGGTCGCTTACACCAAGTGGTATTTCTGGGTACTCATCATCGCTGGCTGCTTGTTCAACATCGGCGGCATCTATCCGCAGCACTTCACCACCTTCTATCAGACCGTGGTTGCTGTTGATGCTCAAGGCGTCACCATTCCAGACCTTATGATCATGTCCGGCACCCTTGAGGCATGCTGCATGATCGGTATGGCTGTTGGTAAGGTCACCATCGGCGCTATCGAATCCCGTAACGTCACCGTTGCTCTTGCATTCGGTTCTGTTTGCGGTTTCGTCGGTCTGCTGGGCATCTGGTTCGGCGGCATGAACAAGGAGCTCCTGCCCCTGTTCTTCGGCGGCTTCATCTTCGGTATGCTCTATCCGTTGGTTACCACCGTTCTTCCATACCTCACGCGACTCCTGTTCGGTGAGAAGGATTACGACAAGATCTACTCGGTCATCTTGATGCCTGTTAACCTCGTTGGCGCATTCGCTGCTTCTGGTCTGGCTCTTATCTACCAGGGTCCAGGCTGGGATTGGTACTTCATCGTTGGCCTCATCGTTGCAGTTGCCTGCTTCGTCATCGGCTTCATCGTTGTGAAGTGGGGTACCAAGGACTATCGCGGTGACAAGGCTGCAGGTTCTGCTCACTAATATCTGATCGCTTCGATCAAGAGCACCTACTTATTACTGGGTGTCTGGCCTTCGGGCCGGGCACCCAGTTTTCGTATGGGGGGGTAGGAGCGGGGAACTCAAGATCCTCGTGCCCTTGATCGACCGTACTTTGATAGCTCAATCTGCAGGTTTGCATGGGTTCGATGACGATCTTCATAGTGGTTTTGCGCTCGATACATAGGAAAAAGCTTCCGATTATTCGATTCAAAGCCAAAGAAACGAAGAATTCTCAGATTTTTTTCGAGGCCCAAAAAATCGCTCGCGTTTTGAAGGCGAAGAAAAACTGGCAATCTACCTGGTGTTTTATGAGGATGGACATGTTCAAAAAGGGGCATAGTATAACGCGTTCACGGGGAATTTCTATTGGACAAAATTTGATATCTGACCATTTTTGAAGGTGAAATGGAGGCACAAAATACTGGTGAGGGCATTTGTGTGCCCTTGCGTGCAATTGTCCTTAGGGAGAAATTACACCGAGCCTCCCAAAGAATGGTTGCATGTAAAGGAAGCGGGATCGCGCGAGCGGTCCACGAGAAGAAGGAGGGGTTATGGCTGAAAATGTTAAAGAACAGAAGTTTACAGTTCGTCATTTCTTGGTTCTGTTTACTTGCATGATTTGTATCTTTACATCTAGTGCTATCACCTTCAGCTGCCCGGGTCTGGCTTATCGTCCAGTCGCGATGCAGTTCGGAGTTCAGGTCTCCGACGTTTCTCTCTACATGTCCATTGTTTACATTTGCGAAGTTATCTTCTCGCCAATCGTCGGTGTATTGCTCGAGAAGTTTGACGTTCGTATCATCTGCACCCTTGCAGGTGTCTGCGCAACTGGCGCATATTTCTGCATGTCGCAGAACACTGCAATTTGGATGTGGTACGTTGAGGCTATCTTCATCGGCTTCTCCCAGATCACTCTGCTCTGGCTGATGACTGCTGGTGTTCTTGGCCGTTGGTTTAAGAAAAAGCTCGGTTTCGCACTCGGTCTTTCCTACGCAATGACTGGTGCAGGTGGCGCTGTCTTGAACATCGTTGGTCAGTTCGTTCTCGGCCCGAACCTGTTGGTCGAGGATACCTGGCGTAACCTCTACATGGTGTTCGGCGCACTCTGCCTCGTAGGCACCATTCCTTGGACCGCACTCTGCCTCCGCAACGCTCCTGAGGACGTTGGACTGAAGGCATACGGTGCACCTATCGCTGCAGGCGAAGTCATCGACGACGAAGACATTCACCTGAAGGGTATGGAGCCCAAGGTCGCTTACACCCGTTGGTACTTCTACGTACTCATCATCGCGGGCTGCTTGATGAACATCTGCGGTATCTACCCGCAGCACTACACCAACTTCTATCAGGGCGTTGTTGCTGTTATCCCGGGTACCCAGGATGCAATTCCTGAGCTCATGATCATGTCCGGTACTCTGGAGGCATTCTCCATGGTCGGTATGATGATCGGTAAGATTTGTACTGGTATCTTCGAGTCCAAGTCTGTTCAGCTCGCTCTTATCGTTGGTGTCGTTACTGGTATCCTTGGTATCTGCGGCATCTGGTTCGGCGGCTACAACAAGATCCTCCCGATCCTCTTCGGTGGCGGTCTTATCTACGGCTTCATCTACGCGTTCGTTACAACGTTGTTGCCGTACCTTACCCGTCAGATCTTTGGCGACTTGCACTATGACAAGATCTACTCTGTCATCCTGATTCCTGTCAACCTGGTCGGCGGCTTCGCTGCATCTGGTCTGGCACTTATCAACCAGTCGTTCGGATGGGACTTCTTCTTCATCCTGGACATCATCGTCATGATTCTGATCTACGTCCTCTGTACTGCATGCTATGGTGCAGGTAAGAGGGACGCAGCTGATAAGTTCGTTACCAACTAATCGAATTTATCGAACAGTCTGAGAGAGACTAACCTGAATCAAAGGAGGGCACCCGCAGGGGTGCTCTTCTTTTTTGCATTTTGAAGCATTCGCATCGTGCTCGATTGTCATATTGAGAATCTGCTGGAGTGCTGCGGCTGCAAGGTGGTCGTCCATAACTTAGCCCGCTGGCGCTGTTCGCCTTCGGCTCATGCGCTGCACTGCCTCATGCATTATCACGCGGATCAATCTGCGATTGATCCTGGTCCTTTAAATTTGTGTTCAGAGTAAGTTATGCACGCTCACCTTACAGCCGCAGCACCGTGCACGGGTAAAAAAAGGGACAGTTTCGGGACCAGCCCCAAGGTGTTCTAAAAAGGTTTGCGGTGGGAGGGGATTAGAGGTTACGACGAAGCTGGGCTTCTTTGATCTCCATCTCGAGCGAGCTGTGAATGAGATTCGAGAATGGACCTGCGTTGCTGATAAGGTGCTTCACCACAGGCTGGTCGCATTTGCGGATGAAGTAGTACAAGAACGCGCAGGTATAAAATTCGCTCAAGAACTCGATATTCTCTTCTGGCAGATAGCGATTCGCCAAGATGATGTCGATGTCATTCTTGAGCGCGGGCAGATACAGGTCATAGAGATAGTTGCGCAATGCATGCGGGCCCGTTTCGAGCAGCGCTTGAGTGTAGAATGTACGGCGCTTTTCCAGAACGCTTGCGAAAACATCGAAGAACTTGGAATGGTCCAGCGATCGCACACCTGATTTCTGCGTGATATAGAAGGGGAACTGCGAGACGGAGTCTTCGCTGGGCTCTTCGTAGACCAGGATGCTCTCGGGGAACTTGCGCTGGAGCGCCTGACCAAGATCATAGCGGAACTTCCAGATGATCAGCGCTTCTTTATCAACGAAGTGATAGTAGAAGGTCTTGCGGTTCTTATTGGTGCGCGCCACGATGTCCGAGATGGATACCTTCTTCAAGGGCATTTCATCGCACAGCTCTACGAACGCGTCAGCGATGAGCAATTTCGTATCAAGTGGCCCCATATGGCCGCCCTTCCTTAAAGAGGCGTGTGGTTCATGCGGGAGCTTGCTTGGAAGCGATACTCTGTTTCGCCTGATGAAAGATACGAACTAGAATACGCGCACAGGAAGTGCTGCCCGTTTGCATCATTATAGTCATCTAGGCTAATTGGTCAAATTTGAAAAATTGTGTAGAAGCCAAAAAATCGATAAGCAACCATTGATAGGTATTTCCAAGCCAGTAGCATCAACGCCGAATGAAAAAACTCATAAATCTTACCTATGGACCAACAAAAAAATCATAATGTCCATCGATAAACGTAACAACTGCTTTACAATACTTATAGCAGAGGAGCTGACTAACCATCCGTCATTACTGATAAAAACAGTTTTATGTATGAACGATGGCCGAAAGTAGTAGGTCATGGTTCAATACGCGCCTAAACCGTTTATGTCAGTAATAACGATGGAGCTCTAAAGGAATAACGAGTGGTACACATGTTCTGTAGAAAGGGGCTGTGCAGTGAAATACGAGGCACTTACCACGCCGTTCAAAATCGGCAACGTAGAAATTCGTAACCGTTTCGTCATGCTGCCAATGACTATCGAGAAGACCGATAACTATGCCATTGGTGACGACCTGGTCGACTTCTACGAGCAGCGCGCAATCGGTGGAGCTGGTCTTATCGAGATCGGTTCTTGCTATGTTTGCGACTGTTTTGACACCCATCCGAAATACCACACCACCACTGGTGCGTGCGGTGTATGGGACGACTGCTTTATCCCTGGTCTTACCCGCACCGCTGAGGCTTGCCACAAGCATGGTGCAAAGCTCGCAGCTCAGCTGCAGCTCTGCTACGAGTGGCGCCCCGACGGAAAGTCCGAGCTGCTCAGCTACGCTCCTTCTAAGGACGTTGTCTCTGGTCCGTTCGTAGGCATGCCAGAGCGCGAATTCACCAAAGAAGAGATCCAGCTCGTCGTCAAGCAGTACGGCGAAGCTGCAAAGCGCTGCCAGACCGCAGGCATCGACATCATCGAGATCCACGCTGGTATCGGTTACATGGTCATGCGCTTCATCTCCAAGTACTCCAACCATCGTACCGACGAGTACGGCGGATCCACTGAGAATCGCTGCCGTCTGCTCACCGACATCATCGATGAGATCCATCGTGTATGCGGCGAAGACTACCCGATCCTCATTCGTTATTCTGCAGACGACCTCATGCCAGGTGGTCAGCGTCTCGAAGACCTCAAGGAGGTCATCGAAGTCGTCGAGAAGCACGGCGTTGACGCATGGTCCATCCAGGCTGGCTTCCATGAGGCTCCTCGTCCTGTTGCTAACCAGCTTGTTCCAGAAGGCGAGTTCATCTACCTTTCCAAGGCTGCAAAGCAGTACACCAAGCTTCCTACCTTCCCTGGTACCCGTATCAATCACCTCGATGTTTGCGAAAAGATCATCGAAGACGGTTCTGGCGACGCTGTTGGTATGGCTCGTCACTGGATCGCTGAGCCCGAGATCGGCCTCAAGGTCAAGGAAAACCGTGCTAACGAGGTCCGTCCTTGCATCGTTTGCTCGCGCTGCCTCGACAACATCTTCGTTGGTAAGCCCTGCAAGTGCTCGGTCAACGCTAACGTCTACTTCTCCCAGTATGGTCTGCCTGAGGACCACAAGGTAAGTGGCGACGAGGCAAAGAAGAAGATCCTCATCATCGGTGCTGGTCCTTCTGGTCTTGAAGCTGCTCGTACCATGCGCATGCGTGGCTATGTCAACGTCACCGTTGTCGATCAGAAGAAGAAGGCTTGCGGTCTTCTGAACCTCGCTCAGGTTCTTAATGACGAACTGCCTCCTATGGTCGATTGGTACAACGAAGAGATCAAGCGCCTCAACATCGATGTGCGCCTGAACACTCCTGTTACCACCGCTTACATCAAGGACTTCGGCGCTGACGAGGTCATCCTCGCTGTTGGTCCTGAGACCGTTTCCCCGAACGTTCCTGGCAAGGACAACAAGAACGTCATCGATTCCCACGCACTGAAGGGTCTCGTTGAAGGCCAGGGCACCCCGGGTAAGGGCGCTATGTGGGGTCTGTCCTGCTTCGGCATGGGCATCCTCGGCGCACCGCTGGGTCTCATGAAGTGGGGCATCGGCACCCACCTGCTCGTTGGCAAGCGTCTTGCTGTCATCGGCGGCGGCTTCGCTGGCATCGAAGTTGCTTCTTCCATGAACGAAGGCCGTGAGGTCACCGTTATCGAAGAGGCTAAGAAGGCTGGCGCAGAGATCGGCATCATCGACCGTAATCCTGAGCTGCGTAAGCTCAAGAGCGAAGGTGTTAAGATTCTCACCTCCACCAAGGTCAAGGAATACAACAAAGAAGGCGTTGTATGTGAGGATGAAGAGGGTAAGGTATTCACCGTTCCCGCTGACACCATCATCACGGGCACCAAGTGCGTCGACAACACCGACTTCTACGATGAGCTTCGTGGCATTGTCGAAGAAGGCCACCTGCACCTCATCGGTAATGCATCACCGCACACCACCTGGGCTGGCGTTGGTCCGCACGATCCTTATAAGACCGAAGAGTATAAGCGTCTTCTCGAGGCTGTACGTGACGGTTATCTGATCGGTATGACCATCAACGAGGAGATCCCTGTTGACATGCAGGCTGCTCCTGGTCCTGACGTAACTGTCTAAACCGTAACTGGCTAAATCTGGTTACACGGGGATATATCCCCAGGTCGAAAGACCAAGCACTAGTTGATCTTAAGCGGGCAGTGTTGGAGCTCTGCCCGCCATAAGATAAGAAGTAAGGTTCAAGAGGAAAGATTTCCTGAAGGAGGAAAAGTATGCTTAGTTATAGCTACTCTGATGAGCAGAAGCTGCTGCGTGAGAACATCCGCAAGTGGGGTAAAGAACATCTTCCCGAGGAGAAGATGGCAGAGGCTTACAAGAACCGTGGCATCGACCAGGCAATTGCTAAGTCTTGGGTAGACGAGGGCTTTGGTAAGCTCGGTATTCCTGCTGAGTACGGCGGAACCCCCTGCGATCATGTCACCATGGCTATTGCCATCGAAGAGCTTTGCCACATCGGTGGTAACGTCCCTATGGCTCCAAACCTGTTGATCATGTTCGACGTTTGCGAATTCGGTACCGAAGAGCAGATCAAGTATGCTTGCGACTTCTACTATGAGAACGGTTACCCTCCCTACTGCCTCGCTATTTCCGAGCCAGAAGCAGGTTCCGCAAACATCTACATGACCACTACTGCTAAGAAGATCGGCGACGGCAAGGTCGAGATCAACGGCACCAAGACCTGGGTTACCTTTGCAGAGCATGCAAACGGCTTCATCGTAGTTTGCAAGGACGAGGATCCTTCTCCTGAGAACAAGTCCATGTCCATGTATCTGGTCGACAAGGACACCCCTGGTGTTGTCCTCGAGCCGCTCAACAAGATCGGCATGCAGATCAACCCCTTCGCTATGGTTCACTTCAACAACGTTATCGTTAACGAGTCGGACCTCCTCGGTGAAGAGGGCAAGGGCTTCTTGCAGCTCATGAAGAACTTCGAGTGGGAGCGTTGCGTTCTCCTCGCAGAGCTTCTCGGTGAGGCTCAGGCAGCAATGGACGACGCTTGCGCTTGGACCAACGAGCGTCAGCAGTTCGGCGTCGGCATCAAGACCTTCCAGCTCGTTCAGGAGCACATCGTCGAGATGCAGATCGCTCTGACCAACACCCGTAACTTCCTGTATCGTACCTGCTGGAAGCTCGACAACGGCATTCCGGTCAACAACGACGCAGCTATGCTGAAGCGCTATGGTGCACCTGCTCTTACCGACGTTTGCTCCCGTGCTCTCCAGCTCATGGGTGGCCTCGGCTACACCGACGCAACTCGCGTTTCTCGCCTGATGCTCGACTGCCGTGGTTTCCAGATCGGTGGCGGCACCGTCGAGATCATGGTCCACATCGCTGGCCGTGGCATCCTCAAAGAGTATGCAAAGGGCAACCAGGACGAACTGTAAGCCTTTTTAGCTTCTCACATAGGGATTATGAAGGAGGAAGGGGCAACTCTTCCTCCTTTGTTTTTCGATAGGGTTTAGAAAGCTGCATTGAACGGGCATTTCGCTTTGCTTGGCTTTTATGTCAAGCGCCAGGTTCATGTTCGATTCTCAATGGCGTTCTCTAAGGTTTATCGTATGCTTTGCTATTGTTCTCGTTGGTCTTTCGTATTCGCACGAATGCACCAGAATCTGAATCTAAGAGGAGATGCATGAACGTTCTCGTTTGTTTCAAGTCGGTCTATGATGATGTGGCTATCCGCACCAATTCCGACAAGACCCTCGACTACCAAGCTGTTCCCCATATCGTTTCGCTCTATGACCTGAATGCGATCGAAGCTGCTGCTCAGTTCGTGGAGGCAGATCCTGAAGATCGTAACCTCATCGCATTAACGGTGGGCGATACCAAGATCCATGACACCACCATGCGCAAGAACGTCGCTGCTCGTGGTGCGAGCGAAGTGTATTTGGTCATGGATGATGCACTGGAAGATGCAGAAACGCACCAGACCGCTCAGGCGGTGGCGGCAGCTGTGAAAAAGATCGGCGATATCGATCTGATCATCTGCGGTGATGGTTCTGCAGACGTATATGCTCACCAGATGGGCATCCAGCTGGGAGAGATCTTGGGCATTCCCAATGTGAATGCTGTCATTGACTTCAAGGCCGAAGGAAATACCATCAAAGTAACGCGCGAGCTGGATGAAGAGATAGAGCACATCGAGGTGCAGACCCCGGCTGTTCTCTCGGTGCTCTCGGACATGGCGCAGCCGCGAATCTGCCAGGTGAAGGACATCATGACCGCGGGTCGTAAGCCCGTTCATGAATTGACGCTGGCGGATATCCAGTGCGAACTTCCCGCGGCTCAATATCAGATCTTGGAAACTAAGGTTCCTGAACCCACGCCACGCAAGATGGTGTTCTTCGAGGCGACCGATGAAGGAATCGATCAGTTCATCGAACAGGTCCACACCTACCTGACCACGGAAGGGGCATAAGCGATGAAGATCTTCGTTATCGCAGAACGCGAACAGCCCGTGAGCGAGCTTTGCGCTGGTGCGCGTCAGTTCGCTGAAGAGGTCGATCTGGTGGCGCTCCCCACCACGCAGGTGGTGGACGGTGTGGCCGACAAGGTCTATCGTCTTGAGGTTCCTGAAGGCCGCATGATGGAAGATGCATACGTTGCCTTGGCGAATCTGATCGAGCAAGAAAGACCGGACGCGGTGTTCGCTGAATCTTCGCGCCGTATCCAACTATTGTTGGGCAGAACGGCGGCACGCGTGGGTGGCAGCGTGATATCGAACGTGAACGCGATGCCAGGCGCAAAAGAAGCCAGCACCATGTATTTCGGTGGTCTGGCGAATCGTAAGTACAAGGGTGAAGACGGTACCACCTCGTTCTTCTTCGTGCGTCCAGCAACATTTCCTGATGCAGAACCTAGTGGCAACAACGTTGAGGTGATGGTGCCTTTCGTTGAGCCCTCCTACGAGGTCAAACGCACCGAGGTAGGCCCGCGCGTCAAGGGCGATGTCGACCTGCCCAGCGCCAAGCGCATCGTCAGCGTTGGCCGCGGCATCAAAGAAGAGAAGGACTTGGATATGGTGCGTGAGCTCTGTTCGCTCATCGATGCTGAACTGGGTTGTTCTCGCTCCATCTATGAAGCCGAGAACTGGCTTCCTAAAGAAGCGCTCGTAGGTATTTCGGGCAGTACGGTGGTTCCCGATCTGTATCTGACGCTCGGTATTTCGGGCCAGGCACAGCACATGGTCGCTTGCGATGGCGCCACTACCATCATGTGCGTGAACACCGATCCCTACGCGCTCATCTTCGAGCATTCTGACTACGGCAGCAAAGCCGATCTCTATACCGTTGTTCCCCGGATGATCGAATACTTCAAAGCGCATCCGCTCAAGTAACCAAAGGAGTTTCCATGTACGAACTGCAAGAAGAAGAGCGCATGATCTTGTCGATGGTGGACAGTGTGTGCACCGATATCATCGCTGATCGCGCGGCGGAGATCGACGAGCAGGACGAGTTTCCGCAGGATATCTACGATGTACTGGCTGAACAGGGCTTGTTCGGTCTTGCGATGCCTGAAGAACAGGGCGGTTTCGCGGTGAGCGTGAACTGCTGGGCTCAGTGCGTGGCGCGCCTAGCTGAAGAGTCGCCGGCGGTGGCCTTGATGTTGTTCGTAGCTGCGATCGGAGCTGATGCCATCATGACCTATGGCACCGATGAGCAGAAGAATACCTACTTGCCCGAGATCATCGCGGGCGAGAAGAAGATCAGCTTCGCGATGACCGAACCCAATGCAGGATCGGATGTGTGGTCGCTCACCACCAGCGCTAAGCCTACTGAGAATGGCTATGTGATCAGCGGCAACAAGATGTTCATCTCAAATGCTGAAGTAGCCGACCTGTTCTGCGTGTTCGCACAGGTGGATGTGGATGGCGAAAGGAAGCCTGCAGCATTCATCGTTGACGCACATGATGAAAGGGTAGTGATCAGCGCGCACGAGCAGAAGCTCGGTCTTCATGGCTCTCCCACGTGTCCTATCTTCTTCGATAAGGTTGAAGTAGCCAGTGATGCGCTCATCGGTGAAGTCGGCCAGGGTGCCCAGATCGCGTTCCATGCGCTCAATCGCGGACGTATAGCGCTGGCGGCAACGGCGCTTGGCATCACGCGCGCCAGTTTGAAGGCTTCGGCAACGTATGCGGAAGGTCGCAAGCAGTTCGGTCAGCCTGTGTTCGACTTCGAAGCGGTCTCGTTCATGTTGGCCGACATGCGCATCGCGGCAACAGCTTCGCATGGTCTGATCGATGACGCTATCGATGCATTCGTGAACGATGCGCGCGATGTGAAGGAACGCGTGGCAGCAGCCAAGGTGTTCTGCTCGGATGCGGCCCAGCAGGCTGCTACCAATGCGGTGCAGATCCATGGTGGCTATGGCTTCTGCAAGGAGTATCCTGTCGAGCGTTACTATCGCGACGCTAAGGCATTCACCATCCTTGGCGGCACCAACCAGATCCAGCGCCGCATCATCGCCGATGAAGTTCGCAAGCAATTCGCGCTCTAACCAAAGGAGTTTGACTTGAAGATAGCAGTTTGTGTAAAGCAGACCATCGACACTGAAGCGGTCATCACGCTCGATGCGGATGGCCAGGTAGTGACCGATGGTGCTGCGCTCATCATCGACCCCTACGCGGAATTCGCGGTCGAGAAGGCCGTACAGCTGAAAGAAGCAAACGGTGGGGAAGTGGTCGTGGTCACCGTCGGTACGCAAGACGATGTACCAGCCATTCGCCATGCGCTCTCCATGGGTGCAGATCGAGCGATCCTTATCGAAGACGCGAACATCGACACCACCAACCCGCTTGCTAAGGCGCGTATCCTTGCGGCAGTCCTTGAAGCAGAGCAGCCCGATATCATCATGGGCGGCTACAAGTCTGGCGACACGGGTCAAGCACAGACGCTTCCACGTGTGGCGGCCATCATGGGAATTCCTCAGGTAGGTTGGATCACTGGCCTGGAGCTGGAGGGCGAAACCGCGTTGGTCGATCATGAGCTGGACGACGGTGTTGAACGCGTGTCGGTGGCGCTCCCTGCACTCTTCACTGCACAGCAAGGCTTGGCTGAACCACGCTATCCTACTGTGCGTGACATCATGCAGTCCAAGAAGAAGCCGATCGATACCAAGGATCTTGCTGCTATCGGCATCGATCCTTCTTTGGTTGGGCCAGCCGCTGCTCAGGTAGTAGTGAAGTCATACGCCTTGAAGCCTGAGCGTGAAGGCGGTCGCATCGTTGAAGGCGATGTGCCTGATGCAGTTGCAGAAACGGCAGGCTTGTTGGCAAGCGAAGCAAAAGTGCTCTAAACACAATTCCCTAAGCGTGGAGGAAACTATGGCAACCATTTGGGTCTTTGCAGAATATAAAGATGGTGTGATCGGTAAGGTCACGTTCGAAGCAGTGAGCGAAGCGCGCCGTTTGGCTGATGCGCAGGGCAAAACGGTGAGCGTGGTGGTCTTCGGCAGCAATGTGGACGATGCCGCGTTAGCACCACTGGCACAGTACGGCGCTGATCAGGTGATCGTGGTTGACGATCCAGCGCTGGCTGAATACACCGTTGACGCCTATGCGGCAGCACTTGATGGGCTGATCGAGGCTCACCATCCAGACACTATCATGTTCGTGGCATCCAGTACGGGCCAAGACATCGCACCCGTAGTGGCGCAGCACCAGAATGCTGGCCTCATCTCTGAGATCGTGGCTATCGAGGACGAAGGCGGCCAGCCGGTATACGTGCGCGCACCCTATTCTGGCAAGATCCTGGAGAAGTGCGCGTTTACGAACAATGACGATCTGAATATCGTTACGTTGCGCCCCAAGGCATTCACCATCGCAGAGCCAAATACGAGCCGCACCGCTACCATCGTGCGCGAGGCTCCAGCGGGCTTTGGTAACATTCGCCAGATCGTGAAGGACGTGCTGCGCGTGGCATCTGATCGCGTTGATCTGCGCGACGCAGAATTCATCGTGTCTGGTGGTCGTGGCGTGAAAGGCCCCGAAGGCTTCCAGGTGCTCGAGCAGCTGGCCGATGAGCTGGGCGCTGCCGTTGGTGCATCGCGTGTAGCCGTCGAGCAAGGTTGGATCGACAAGCAGTTCCAGGTGGGCCAGACTGGCAAGATCGTGGCTCCGCAGCTCTATATTGCATGCGGTATCTCGGGCTCCATCCAGCATCAGGCAGGCATGGGTCAGTCGCAATGCATCGTGGCGATCAACAACGACCCCGAAGCAGACATCTTCCGCATTGCCGACTATGGCATTGTGGCGGACCTGTTCGAAGTGGTGCCGCTGATGACCGAAGAAGTTAAGAAGCTGAAAGCGTAAGCGCTGGCCACCATAAGCCTTGGGTAGCGTTCGCGCGTGAGCGCACCCTGAGCAACGCAAGGCACTAGCCACTATCTCTCCCGAAACTAACGCTGAAGATAAAGGAGCACCATGCAAGAAGCAACACGCGAGCTTTATTGGAACATCCCAAGCCATTGGTTCATGTATGTCCTGTTCGTAGGTGTGGTCGTCTGCTTCGCGATCTTCTTCTATCGTCGTTATCGCCTTTGGAAACTGGGCGCTCCCGAAGAGCTTTCAGATCATAAGAGCGAGCGTTTCTTCGGCGCGTTCAAGGAAGTGTTCACCCAAAAGCGTGTGGTGCGTAAGAAGTCTTCGGGCATCATGCATCTATTCATCTTTTGGGGCATGCTGTTCTTGCTGGTGGCGACTACGCTCGTGGCGCTGCAAGACCACTTCGGTATCCCTATTCTCTATGGCGACTTCTACCTGTATTTCATATCGCTTGGCATCGATCTGGCAGGTTTGGTCTGCATCGTTGGCGTGATCATTGCGCTGGTGCGCCGCGCGGCGAAGATCAACAGTAACCTGGAGACTAACACTGCCGATATCGTATGGCTGGCATTGCTGCTGGTCATCTTGCTCTCTGGTTTCGCAACGGAAGGGTTGCGCATCGTTGGCACGAACGACCCGTGGGCCATCTGGTCGCCCGTGGGTTATGTGTTCGCGCTCATGTTCTCGGGCATGAGCCCTGAAGCGCTCTCTCTCACGCATCAGATCATCTGGTGGGGCCATCTGGTGTTGGCATTCGCGTTCTTGGCGTTCTTCACCTATAGCAAGATGGCGCATGTGTTGTTCATCCCTGGCAACTACTACTATCGTTCGCTGAAGCCCGCGGGCACGCTCGAGCCCATCGACTTCGAAGACGAAGAACTTGAGACCATGGGCGTGCGCACACTGGAGGAATATACCTGGAAGGACTTGCTCGATGCGCAAGCGTGCATCAAGTGCGGCCGCTGTCAGGAGAATTGTCCCGCTTACCTGAGCGGCAAAGAACTTTCACCCATGCGTTTCATCCAGAATATGGCAGCGCAGAACCTCGAGCGCGGCAAGATCTTGCTGAAAGTGCCTGAAGATGCGCGCACCGAAGAGCAACAGACACTGCTCGAAGAGGGCGTGGTAGGCACCGTGATCTCGGAAGAGGCTCTGTGGCAGTGCACCACCTGCCGCAGTTGTTCAGAAGAATGTCCCGCGCGTGTGGTCCATCCTGAAAAGGACATCAAGGCACGTACCTACCAGGTATGCATGGAAAGCGCATTCCCACCCGAAGCTCAGCAGACGTTCCGCAATTTGGAGACCAATGGCAATCCGTGGGGCATCGGTTGGCAGAAGCGCACCGAGTGGACCAAGGATCTGGATGTACCCACTATCGAAGAGAATCCAAATGCGGAATATCTTTACTGGCCTGGTTGCTCAGGTGCTTACGATGCGCGCAGTCGTAAGGTCTCGACCGCCTTCGTGCAGTTAATGAAGCAGGCGGGTGTGGATTTTGCCATCTTAGGCAATGCCGAGAAATGCTGCGGCGATTCGGCTCGTCGCTTGGGCAACGAATACGTCTACTATATGCTCGCGCAAGAGAACATCGAGACGCTCAAACAGGCGGGCGTGAAGAAGATCGTCACGCAGTGCCCGCATTGTTTGCAGGCGCTTTCGGTGGATTATCCGCAGATGGGTGGCAACTTCGAAGTGCTGCATCATTCGGAATTGCTGGCGCAGCTGATCGCAGAAGGCAAGCTGAAGGCAGGCTCGTGCGAGTATGCGCAGGTCACTTATCATGATTCGTGCTATCTGGGTCGTTATCATGGTCAGTACGATGCACCGCGCAACGTACTGAAGCAGGGTGCTGGTGCGCAGTTGGTGGAAATGGAGCGCAATGAATCCAAGAGCTTCTGCTGCGGTGCCGGCGGTGGTCATATGTGGCTGGAAGAGCCACAGGGCACCAAGATCAACGACATGCGTGCCGAACAAGCGCTTCAGACCAAGGCTGATGCACTCGTTACCGCATGCCCGTTCTGCCTGACCATGCTAACTGACGGCGTTGCTGCCCACGATTCCCAAATGCCCGTGAAGGATCTTGCTGAAGTTTTGGCTGAAGCCCAATTTGAATAACTAAAGGCACCTTTCACGAAAACCGTTCATTCCATGTTCACTTGGACTTTACTTGGAGTGAATGTTAAGGGTTCGAACTCCAATACCCTGCTTTAGGTTTTGTAGATTCGCCGCGCTAGATCGTTGTTCCGAATAGCATTGCACCTTATCAAAGCTTTAAAAATATGCTATATTTTTAAAGCTTTGTGGTTATGGCTTAAGGAGAGTTTGATGTTCCAAGGATCTTCCAAAAAAATTCTGGGGGGGGGCAGCTCTTCTAAGCAAATCGTAGCTGCTGAACCTCTCGGCAACTTTTCATTAAAGGGGAAGCTCGTAATCGGCTGCGTCTGTTTGCTCGCAGCACTTTTCCTATGCGTTATACCTTTGCAGGCTAGCTACGCTGCAACTTATACTGCGCCTGATGGTTCTTCTTTTGAGTATGAAGACGATTCAAATAATGTTGGTGGAATTAAGATTACGAAGATCGGTACAAATAGCAAACAAATCGTACCAAATCAGATTGATGGAAAACCTGTTACAAGCATTGCTACTTCAGAGGATAGTACGACTAAGATTGCTACTCTAGACTGTACAGCTTGTTTGTCTCTGAAAAATATACGTTTGATAAATTATCAAGGGGAAGACCTTATTGTAAAAGGCTGTCCCTCATTAACCTATTTAAGGTGTGATTCGGGTTCAATAAAAAATGTAGATGCATCAAACTGCAAAGCTTTAGAACATGCGGCA
Organism: Anaerotardibacter muris; assembly: GCF_943192915.1. GTDB lineage: Bacteria > Actinomycetota > Coriobacteriia > Coriobacteriales > Eggerthellaceae > Anaerotardibacter > Anaerotardibacter muris. Next base: position 152,809 of record NZ_CALPCD010000002.1, on the reverse strand, counting down.
TTCTTTAATGTGAAGTCCCTTAATGTACTAGATGTCCATGGATGCACGGCGCTCAAACTTCTCGCGTGCGAATATTGTAGTGATATTACTTCGATCGACTTATCGACAAATAGTTCTCTTGAGAATCTTACTCTTTTCGGCCTGGGCTTAACTGCACTCGATATTTCGCATAACGTTAAATTATTGACTTTGAATTGCGGGTCCAATAAATTGACTTCGCTTGATATCAGCAACAATGCAAATTTGACTAAATTGGAATGTCAAGGAAATTCAATTAAAGATCTCTCAGCACTTGAGGCTTGGCTAAATTTAACTGGTCACGAGGGTAAAGTCTCCCCGCAGAACACTTCTGGTACTACTGGTAGTTCAAATGAGCCACCAGCAGTAACTAAGGTGAATGTTTCAAGTTGTTCGGTGGGCGTTGTCTCGGATTACGTTTATACTGGATTGGCTATCCTGCCCAATCCATCTCTGAAATACGGAAATTCCGCACTTAAAGAAGGTACGGATTACACCCTTTCGTATCGCAACAATATCAATGTGGGCACTGCTTCGGTAGTTATTACCGGTAAGGGTCTTTATACTGGAACCAAGACAATCACGTTCAGAATCGATGCAAAGAATATTTCCTCTGCCACAGCTTCGGTCGCAGACCAGAACTACACTGGCAAGTCGCTTACCCCTACTCCTGTTGTTAAGAGCGATTCGACTGTTTTAAAAAACGGTACGGACTATACTCTGATCTATCGAAACAACGTGAATGCAGGTACTGCCACCATTACTATCACGGGTAAAGGCAATTACACCGGCACCAAGACCATTACCTTTAAGATCAACGGCAAGGAAGCTTGGGTAAAGAGCGGTAGCCATTGGATGTACAAGATCTCTGACGGCACCTACGCGAAGAGCTGCTCTAAGGTTATTGCTGGTAGCACCTATCGTTTCGACGCAAATGGTTGGATGCGCACTGGCTGGGTCAAAGATGGTTCCTACTGGTATTACCACGAAAGCTCTGGAGCGATGGCCAAGGGCTGGAAGAAGCTCTCCGGAAAATGGTATTATCTCGATGCTTCCACGGGTGCCATGAAGACTGGCTTCTTCAATGTGGGAAGCTCTCGCTATTATGCCGATAGCAACGGCGTGATGCAGACTGGTTGGAAGAAGATCTCGAACAACTGGTACTACTTCAACGGTTCTGGCGCTATGTCCAAGGGTTGGACGAAGGCCGGAAGTCAGTGGTATTACCTCGATCCTTCTAACGGTGTAATGAAGACTGGCTGGTTCACTGAAAATGGCAAGAAGTACTACTTGAAGTCTTCGGGCGCTATGGCCAAGGGCTGGCTGAAGGTATCAGATGTATGGTACTACTTCAATAATTCAGGCGTTGCCCAGAAGGGTTGGGTCAAGTCTGGCGGAAAGTGGTACTACCTGGACGAAAACGGTGAGATGGTTACTGAGAAGTACCAGATCGGGAATGATACTTACCTGCTCCGCAGCAATGGCGTAATGGCTACAGGCTGGAACAAGGAAGGCAGCGACTGGTACTACTACAAATCCTCTGGAGCAATGGCTACTGACGCATGGATAGGTGATTATTGGGTTGGCTCGGAAGGCAGGATGGCTCTTAACGCCTGGGTCGACAATCAAGCATACTACGTTAATGCTAATGGCAAATATGTTAGCTCGACAAAACAGAAGAAAGCGGTTACGCCTGCAAATGGGTATTATCGCGTGAAAAGCGCTTTGGGCAATGTGATGTTGGATATGTCCGCATCGAGCATTGCTCTTGGCGGCAATGCTCAAATTTGGACAACAAATGGAGCGGACGCACAAGTTTGGCAGTTTACCAATATGGGTAGTGGTTATTACCGTATTACTAATGCAAATTCAAATCTTCCATTAGATGTATATTGTGGCAATAATGCTGATGGAACGAATGTTCGCCAGTGGGAGTGGAATACCTCTGGAGCTCAGCTTTGGAAGATTTATGAGTCGAAGTATGGTGGATATGTTTTCATCAACAAGGCAACTGGTAAGGCTCTTGATGTTTCCTCTGGATCCAATAAGCCTGGAACCAATGTTCAAATTTGGACAGAAAACAACACGAAAGCTCAGTCCTGGACCCTTAGTAAAGTAAGCTATTCTCAGCCCGCCATTACAAATTTAGGTGGCCAGTATTTCACATTCAAGTCAGCAGTAGGCTCTAGGTATTTGGATATGTCTGCATCAAGTAAAGCAAACGGCGGTAATGCGCAGATATGGGCCGATACTAAAGCTAACGCACAAGTCTGGAAGCTTGAAGCTATGGGCAGTGGTTATTACCGCATCGTGAACGCTAATTCGGGTAAAGTGCTTGATGTGAAGGGTGGAAATAAAGCCAATGGCACTAATGTGCAGCAATGGGATTGGAATAATTCTGGTGCTCAGCTCTGGAAGGCATATCGCTCGCTGTACGGTGGCTATGTGTTCATCAATAAGGGAACAGGCAAAGCTCTTGACGTGTCAGGTGGATCCAATGTGAATGGTGCAAATGTTCTAATTTGGGATTCAAATGGAACCAGAGCGCAGTCTTGGCATCTAACAGCAACGAAGCCATATGGCCAGACCACTTCTACAGCAGCAAGTAACGGTACGAAAATGAATGCGGAGCAGTACACGCTTGCAAAACAGATTTTTGATGCATACAACAATTATCGAGCATCAAAGGGATATTCGCGCGTTGCGTGGGATAATAGTTATGCGAACATGGCATATGATTCTGCTGTAGGATGCTCAAATCGAGGTAGTTTGATTCACCGCCTTGGAGTTACAGGAGCAAATCGAACCGATATCCTTCAGTACTCGACCTGGAAGAAGACCGCAAACGAGGTAGTTCAGTTTTGGAAAGGTTCTGATGGACATCGGAAGATGATGCAATGTAGCTCTGCGAAAAAAGCAGGAGTTGCAGCTTATAAGAACTCTAAGGGCGTTTGGTATTACGTAATCGTTTACGACTTCCAAGGTAGCAGTCAAAGTGGTAGCTAGTTTGGCAGGTTGATCATAATCAGCGTATTAATAAGAAGGAGAATCTAAAAGATTCTCCTTCTTATTTCATGCGTGTTTTGTTCGCGAAAAAGGAATTTTCGCGATAGGTGATGCAAATTTCCGCAGCATCCTTATAATAGGAACATTACCAGGATTTTCGAAGCAGAGGAGTTTTTAGATGGCTTACATTTTCAGCGAACCTTCACGCACCTTCAATGAGTATCTGTTGGTGCCGGGCTATTCCTCTTCCGAGTGTATCCCTGAAGCCGTAAGTCTTAAGACTCCGCTGGTGAAATATAAGCGCGGCGAAGAGCCTTCCATCACGCTTTCCATCCCCATGGTCTCCGCTATCATGCAGGCTGTTTCCGATGACGGCATGGCTGTTGCGCTCGCGCAGCAGGGCGGCATCTCCTTCATCTATGGCTCTCAGTCCATCGAAAGCCAGGCGGCCATGGTATCCCGCGTGAAGGATCACAAGGCAGGCTTCGTGCGCTCCGACTCGAACCTTCCGCCCACAGCAACGCTGGCCGACGTGGTCGAGCTGAAAGAGCGTCGCGGCCACACCACCATGCCTATCACGGAAAACGGCGAATCTCAGGGCAAGCTGCTCGGTATCGTTACGGGTCGCGACTACCGTCTTTCCCGCATGGATCTTTCCACACCGGTAACGGAATTCATGACCCCGCGCTCTGAGCTGATCGTGGCCGATGCGGACACATCGCTCAAGACTGCCAACGACATCATCTGGGACAACAAGCTGAATTCTCTGCCTATCGTGGACAAGGACGACAACCTGCTCTATATGGTCTTCCGTAAAGACTACGAAAGCCATAAGTCTAACCCCAACGAACTGCTGGACGACCATAAGCGTTACTTGGTTGGCGCCGGCATCAACACGCGCGACTTCGCAGAGCGCGTTCCTGCGTTGGTGGAAGCTGGTGCCGATGCGCTCTGCATCGACAGCTCCGAAGGCTATTCCGAATGGCAGTCCCGCACCATCGCCTGGATCCGTGAACACTATGGTGAATCGGTCAAGGTAGGCGCAGGCAATGTGGTCGATGCCGAAGGTTTCCGTTTCTTGGCCAATGCTGGCGCTGACTTCGTGAAAGTGGGCATTGGCGGCGGCTCGATCTGCATCACTCGTGAACAGAAGGGTATCGGTCGTGGTCAGGCAACTGCGCTCATCGAAGTTGCTAAAGCGCGTGACGAATACTTCGAGGAAACTGGTGTTTACGTGCCCGTTTGCTCTGATGGCGGCATCGTTTACGACCACCACATGACCCTTGCTTTGGCTATGGGTGCCGACTTCCTCATGCTGGGTCGTTACTTCGCGCGCTTCGATGAAAGCCCCACCAACAAGGTGAACATCAACGGCAACTACATGAAGGAATATTGGGGCGAAGGTTCCGCGCGCGCTCGCAATTGGCAGCGCTACGACCTAGGTGGCAACAAGAAGGGCATGACCTTCGAAGAAGGCGTGGATTCTTATGTTCCCTATGCGGGCTCGCTCAAAGACAACGTCGATCTTAGCTTGGCTAAGGTGCGCTCTACCATGTGCAACTGCGGCGCGCTCACTATCCCCGAGTTGCAGCAGAAGGCCAAGCTTACAGTGGTCAGCGCAACCTCGATCGTAGAGGGTGGCGCACACGACGTTGTGCTGCGCGACAAGACTCCGTATACGGGCAATTCGCTCCGCTAAGTGCCGCTAAGTACCATTAGAGGCCGCTGAAAGGTTGCGTTTGTTTGCCCGAAGAGGGTAACTACGGTAGCATTTAAGGCTATGTGTACGAAGTTCACAACAAGAATCGCGGCATTCGCGCTCTGTGTCTGCCTTGTTCTTTCGATGTGCGTTCCGCTTCTGCCTAGCAATTATGCGAAGGCAGACGAACTATCTGATGCGCGAGCAGCTCTCAGTGCCGCTGAAGCTCAGCTTTCTACGGTCGCAAGCGAATATAACGCCATTCAGTCCCGCATCGCTGAAGTTGAATCTCAGATCAGCGAGACCACCGCAAAGGCCGAAGAGGCTCAGGCTGAATTGCTCGAAGGTCAGAAGGAACTGGGCAAGGTGCTCGTTTCTTCATACAAGAACGAAGCTACCAGCTCTTTGGTGAACGTATTCCTTGCATCTGATTCCATGGAATCGTTCATCCGCAACGTTACCTATTACAGCTCCATCGAACAGCAGAAGGCTGAGCAGATCGCCGAGCAGAAGAAGCGCTCGGAGCAGTTCAATTCAGTCCTTGATGAGCTCGATCAGCAGAAGAACGAGCAAGAGCAGCTTGCTGCACAGGCCCAGGAGAAGAAAGATCAGGCAGAACAGATCGTGGCTTCGGCTTCTTCGAAGGTTTCCTCTATCGAATCTGAGCGTGCTCGAATCGAAGCGCTCCAGCAGCAGGCCAATTCTTTGAAGGAACAGGAACGCCCGCAAGCTTCTATCAGTCAAAATTGGAACACTGGCAATTCTGGCTCCAGCAGTTCGAGCGGTTCGAGCAGCTCGAGCAATTCAGGCGGTTCCAGTTCTTCGGGATCTGATGTGACTGCGCCTACTGGCAGCGGCTGGCATACGGGTATCGCTTCTGCGTATGGCGGCTCTTCGGATAAGACCACCCCGAACCCTGGCACTACCGCAACGGGCGCTATTTGCAACGATACCTCCATGGGCGTTGCCGTTCCCATGGCATGGCCCAATTATCGTTCCTATCTTGGCCGTAAGGTAGAGATCAAGTACAACGGTCGCACGGTCATCGCAACGGTGAACGACTGCGGTAACATGGGCGGCGGTTCGCGTTCGCTCGACTTGCAGCCAGGTGTGTTCAAAGCCTTTGGTTTCAATACTTGCCAGGCCTGGGGCTTGCGCACGGTTAGTTACCGCTTCCTTTAGGCATTTCAGGCATTTCTTTGCGCAACCGTGGCCACCTCAGCCACGTGCGCAGCGTTTCGTTCTATAATCTTTTCCATATGCTCACGTTTTACACGTAAGGATCACCCATGCACGAATACAATCCGCACGATATCGAACCGCGCTGGCAAAGCGTCTGGGAAGACAATGGCGCCAACGAAGTGACCGAGGATACGTCTCGTCCGAAGCGTTACATCTTGGAGATGTTCCCGTATCCGTCGGGCGATATCCATATGGGCCATGTGAGCAACTACACCTACGGCGATGTGGTTGCGCGCTATTGGCGCATGCGCGGCTATGACGTGTTGCACCCCATGGGTTGGGATGCATTCGGCCTGCCCGCTGAAAATGCTGCGATCAAGCATCACAGCCATCCTGCGAAATGGACCTATCAGAATATCGACACGCAGAAAGCTTCCTTCAAGCGCATGGGCTTTTCGTTCGATTGGGGCCGCACCGTGGTGGCGTGCGATCCGGATTATTATCGCTGGGGTCAGTGGATATTCCTGAAGTTCTGGGAACGTGGCCTGGTGGAGCGCCGCAATTCACCAGTGAATTGGTGCCCAAGCTGCCAGACCGTGCTGGCGAACGAGCAGGTCATCGAGGGCCGCTGCTGGCGTTGCGACTCCGAAGTGGAGAAGCGTGACCTGACCCAGTGGTACTACAAGATCACCGACTACGCGCAGGAACTACTGGACGACCTGGACCAGCTCGATGGCTGGCCCGAGCGCGTGAAACAGCAGCAGGCGAACTGGATCGGTCGTTCTGAAGGTGCGCAGGTGGACTTCACGCTGTGCGATCTTGATGGCAACCCCACAGACGAGATCATCACCGTGTTCACCACGCGTGCTGACACACTCTTCGGTTGTAGCTTCTTCGTGCTGGCACCAGAATATGCAGGCCTGAAGGGCTTGGTCGAAGGTACCGAATATGAAGCCCCTGTTATGGAACTGGTGGAAGCAGCTAAGAAGGTGAGCGCTGTCGAGCGCGCCCAAGGCGACCACGACAAGCATGGCGTTTTCACGGGGCGCTACGTGATCAACCCCGTCAATGGTGAAAAGGTGCCCATTTGGGTGGCCGACTATGTGGTTGCTGACTATGGCACGGGCGCTGTGATGGCAGTTCCCTGTGGCGACCAGCGCGACTTCGAGTTCGCACGTAAATATGACCTGCCCATCATCCCCATCATCCTCTCTGAAGATGATCCGCTCTACCCTCAGCTCAAGGACGAGCAGGGTAGGGTGGTCACTGAAGTCGACTGGCCTGAAGCTTACGCTGCTGAAGGCGTGCTGGTGCAGTCCGGTCCCTACACGGGCCTGGTGGGTGGTAAGCATTCGCCTGCTGAAGAGGCAGTGGTCGCTGAGCTTGAGCGCATGGGCAAGGGCAAGCGCACGGTGGAATTCCGCCTGCGTGATTGGCTCATCTCGCGCCAGCGCTATTGGGGCAACCCCATTCCAGCCATCCACTGCGAGCACTGCGGCGTGGTTCCCGTTCCTGAAGATCAGCTGCCCGTGCTGCTTCCTGAAGATATCGATCTAGCAGCGGGTGAAACGCTGGCAACACATGAATCGTTCATCAATACCACGTGTCCTGTGTGCGGTGCGCCTGCCAAGCGCGAGACCGACACCATGGATACCTTCACATGCTCCAGTTGGTACTACATGCGCTATACCGACCCGCATAATACCGAACTACCTTTCGACCCAGCCAAGGCGAACTATTGGATGCCGGTCGATCAGTACATCGGCGGCATCGAGCACGCCATCTTGCATCTGCTCTACAGCCGTTTCTTCACGAAGGTGCTTCGTGACGCGGGCATGCTCGATTTCGACGAGCCCTTCACGAATCTGCTGTGCCAAGGCATGGTGCTGGACGAACATGGCGATGTGATGAGCAAATCCAAGGGCAATGTGGTCTCGCCCGAGGAAATGATCGATGTCTACGGCGCTGATGCGGTGCGCGCGGCCATGCTGTTCATGGGTCCTCCCGATAAGGAGAAGCTCTGGAACGAAGACGGTCTGGCGGGCATGTACAAGTTCCTCAATCGTTTGTGGCGTCAGATCTATGACCTGGTGGGTAAGGCAGGCGACGATGCGCTCTATCAAGAAGGCTCGAGCAAAGACACCCCCGAAGTGTTGGCAGAGAAGCTCAATCGTGAGCGCCATCGCTTGGTGGGCAAGGTGGTCGACGATATCGAGCGCAATAACTTCAACACGGCGCTGGCAGCCGTTATGGAACTTTCGAATGCCGTTGGTGAATACCTGCGTGCAGTTCCTGCTGACGTGCGCGAGGGTAATGCGGACCTGAAGGCGTTCGATGCTGATATGGCCGAAACGCTCGTGAAAGTGATGGCTCCTTTTGCTCCTCATTGGGCTGAGGAGCTGTGGCACACGCCGCTCGATCACGGCGATTCCGTGCATGAAGAATCATGGCCAGAGTACGATCCGTCGCTGGCTGTTTCTAACGAAGTCGAGCTTGCGGTGCAGGTCAACGGCAAGGTGAAGACGCGCATTGTGGTCGATGCTGAAGCTGCTGAAGATGTGGTGCGTGAAACGGCATTGGCTGCAGTTTCCAAGGCACTTGAAGGCAAGGACGTGGTAAAGGTCATCGTCATCCCAGGTCGCCTTGTGAACATCGTGGTGAAATAAGACCTGTGTGCCATGATCGTTGGAGTTGTTTCAGATATTCACGGCCATTTGAGCGAAGAAGCTTACGAGGCGCTTCGCGGCAGCGACTACATTTTGTGCGCGGGGGATATCGAACGCCCGATGGTGTTGCATGAACTGGAGACCATCGCGCCTACTATCTGCGTGCGTGGCAATTGTGATCGCTATGACCTGGGTTCTTCCGTGAAGAACATCGCTTCACCGCTTTTGGGTGGCGTGCGTTTTCGCATGGTGCATCGTCCTGAAGATATCGGCGCAGTTCCTGATGACGTGCAGGTGGTGGTGCACGGTCATACTCATATTCCGCGTGAAGAATATGGCGCCGATGGCGTGCTGTTCTTGAACCCGGGTAGCCCTTCGCGCCCTCGCGGTGGTAGCGCTCCTAGTGTGGCGCGCCTATTCATCGACGATGGAAAGGTGAAGTCTGTAGAGTTCATCGAACTATGATCCAACGCTTTGGCGCTGGACAAGCCGTCTGGAGCAAGAAGGTTCTCAGCATCAAGGCAATTGGACGGATCCGCGCTCGGGCCAACACGGATCGGTACGCTGTCCAGGACGAAAATGAACCTGGCACCCGTTTGTCCCGTTGACCGCCTGTAGGTTCAAAGATAGAATACTTTCTTGCATATGCGCCGTTAGCTCAGTTGGTAGAGCAGGGGACTTTTAATCCCAAGGTCGCGGGTTCGATTCCCTCACGGCGCACCATTCCAACCATCCAGTCTCGCCTCCGCGAGACTTTTTTATGGACTAAAAGCGCCGCGGCTCCTATTCGCCTACCGATCGCACGTGAAAAACCATTCGGCGATGCGAATTGTGGAGAAATTGTGAAGGTGCATGGAGTTATTCTAGAATTGAAAGGCTTGCACGTTGTGTGCCGTGGTTCACTGCGCGGTAAAACAGGGTAAATACCCTGATGGCAGGCTCTTAACCCAGAGTCGGCCCAGTTGGACCACCCACGAAGCAGGCAAGTGCGGTATGGAAGCAATGTCTTTGCTGAAACTAGAGGAGCGATCTTGGCTAAAGAAGATGCAATCGAACTAGAGGGTACGGTTCTCGAAGCGCTGCCCAACGCAATGTTCCGCGTAGAGCTCGAAAACGGCCACAAGATCTTGGCCCATATCTCGGGCAAGATGCGCATGCACTACATCAAGATCCTTCCCGGCGACAAGGTCCAGGTCGAACTTTCCGTCTATGACCTCGATCGTGGTCGCATCACCTATCGCTATAAGTAAGTAACCGTTTTCGTTTTACAAACTACCGTCTGCGGCTGGACGTGTTTATAAAGTGAACGCATAACCGAAAGGAATTAATTATGAAGGTACGTCCTTCGGTCAAGAAAATGTGCGACAAGTGCAAGATCATTCGACGCCATGGCAAGGTTTTGGTCATCTGCGAAAATCCACGCCACAAGCAGCGTCAAGGTTAAAGAGAAGGGAATCGATTCATGGCACGTCTTGTTGGTGTCGACCTTCCTCGCGATAAGCGCATTGAAGTCGGCTTGACCTACATTTACGGCATTGGCCCTACCACCTCTAAGAAGATCCTCGCGGAAACCGGCGTAGACCCCGATGTTCGCGTGCGCGATCTTACTGAGGATGATCTGGCTAAGCTCCGTGACTATATCACCGCAAACATCACCACTGAAGGTGACCTCCACCGTGAGGTTCGCCAGAACATCAACCGCCTCATGGAGATCGGTTGCTATCGTGGCCTGCGTCATCGTCGTGGCCTGCCCGTTCGTGGTCAGCGTACCCACACGAATGCACGTACCCGCAAGGGTCCGCGTAAGCAAATCGGCGGCAAGAAGAATAAGTAGAGGTGTTGTAAGTGGCAGCTAAGAAAAACGTCCGCACCCGCATCAAGCGCTCTGAGCGCAAGAATATTGCTGTTGGTGCAGCTCATATCAAATCTACCTTCAATAACACGATCGTTTCTATCACCGATCCTCAGGGAAATGTGATCTCGTGGCAGTCTGCTGGCACGGTTGGTTTCAAGGGCTCCCGTAAGTCCACCCCGTTCGCAGCACAGATGGCAGCTGAAGCAGCAGCCAAGACCGCTATGGAGCACGGCCTGAAGAAGGTCTCTGTTTTCGTGAAGGGCCCTGGTTCTGGTCGCGAGACCGCCATCCGCTCTCTGCAGGCAGCAGGCCTCGAAGTGGCAAGCATCCAGGATTGCACCCCCATCCCGCACAACGGTTGCCGTCAGCGCAAGCGTCGTCGCGTCTAAATGAAAGGATCAGTTAATCATGGCTATTAACAGAACTCCGGTTCTCAAACGTTGCCGTCAACTGGGCTTGGATCCTATCGTTCTCGGCTACACCGGTAAAAGCAAATCGAGCTCCATTCGTCAGCCTAAGCGCCGTCGTAAGGAAAGCGAATACGGCATGCAGCTTCGTGAGAAGCAGAAGGCCAAGTTCATCTACGGCGTGCTGGAAAAGCAATTCCATGGCTACTTCGATCGCGCAAAGGCAATGCCCGGCATCACCGGCGCTAACCTGATGCAGATCCTGGAGTCTCGCCTTGACAACGTTGTCTTCCGTCTCGGCTTCGCCAAGACCCGCAAGGAGGCTCGTCAGATCGTTACCCATGGTCATATCCAGGTGAACGGCAAGCATGTCGATATTCCTTCTTATCGTGTGCGTCCTGGCGACCTTATCTCTGTTCGTCCTAAGTCCAAGGACCTGCTGGTCATCAAGAGCGCACTCGTTTCCAACGAGGGTCGCCTGGTTCCTGCATGGCTCGAGGTCGACATCGAAAAGCTCCAGGGCAGCGTTCTTTCGCTTCCTGAGCGTGACCAGATCGACCTGGACATTCACGAACAGCTCATCGTCGAACTTTACTCGAAGTAATCTACGCTACCCCTGCGGTATTTAAGGAGGCTTATACGGTATGACAGAGTTCATGAGGCCGACAGTTACAACCGAAGAAGTGAACGATCTTGTTGCTCGCTTCATTGTTGAGCCGCTCGAGCGTGGCTACGGTTACACCTTGGGTAATTGCATGCGTCGCGTGCTCCTTTCCTCGCTGGATGGTGCTAAGCCAACCGCGATCCAGATCGAAGGCGTTCAGCACGAGTTCACAACTGCCGAAGGCATCATCGAAGACATCACCGATATCGTTCTGAATGTTAAGGGCTTGGTCTTCAGTGCGCTCTCTAGCGAATACACTGAAGCTACTGCGCATGTTCATGCAGAAGGCCCTTGCACGGTCACTGGCGCCGACCTGGACGTTCCCACCGAGTTCACCCTCATCAACCCCGAGCATGTCATTGCTACGGTCGCTGATGGCGGTACGCTCGATATGACCATCCGCATTGGCGTTGGTCGTGGCTACGTTTCTGCAGAGCGCAACAAGCGTACGGAAGATCCTATCGGCATCATCCATGTTGACTCGCTGTTCTCGCCAGTCCGTCGCTGCACCATGAATGTCAGCGACACGCGCGTTGGTCAGCGTACCGACTATGACAAGCTGGTCCTTGAAGTGGAGACCGATGGTTCCATCAACCCCACCGAGGCAGTTTGCCGTGCAGCGAACATCATCAACCAGTACATGGGCGCTTTCCTTTCTCTCGATGAGATCGAAGAGGATGAAGAGGGCGAGGTGGTTTCCATCTTCGCTCCTGAAAGCCAGGAGACCAATGCTGAGTTGGACAAGCAGATCGAGGATCTGGACCTTTCCGTTCGTTCCTACAACTGCTTGAAGCGCGCTGGCATCCATTCAGTTCGTCAGCTGGTCGAATATTCCGAAAACGACCTGCTCAATATTAGGAACTTTGGTGCGAAGTCCATCGAAGAGGTTAAGGATAAGCTCATCTCGATGGACCTCAATTTGAAGCAATAGGAGATACAAGATGAGACACAAGAAAAAGGGACGCAAGCTTGGCACTGACTCCAGCCACACCAAGGCTATGCGCAAGAGCCTGGTAGGTGCGCTGTTCACTAACGACCGCATCAAGACGGTCGAGGCTCGTGCTAAGGAAATTCGTCCTGACGTTGATAAGATCATCACCTGGGCAAAGAAGGGCGACCTGCATTCTCGTCGTCTAGCTATTGCTGCTCTGGGTGACAAGGAATTGGTCCGCGAGGTTTTCGAGAAGGTCGAGCAGGGCATGTTCGGCGATCGCCAGGGCGGCTACACCCGCATCATGAAGCTGGGTAACCGCAAGGGCGACAACGCTCCTATGGTCATCATGGAGCTTGTGAGCGAGCCTGTTGGCAAGAAGAAGAAAGCCAAGAAGGACGACGCTAAGGCCGAGAAGAAGGCTGCGCCGAAGAAGACCGCTAAGAAGGCTGCTCCTAAGAAGGAAGAAGCTAAGGTTGCAGAAGACGTAGCTGAAGAGCTTTCTGAAGATCAGGCTAAGATGATGGAAGCTGAAGCAGAAGGCGCAAAGCCTGAAGACGCTAAGGCTGAAGTTGCTGCAGAAGCAGAAGCCAAGGAGGCCAAGGAAGAAGCTAAGGAGAACGCCAAGGCTGAAGAGGAGCAGAAGGAAGAGGCTGAAAAGGCCGAAGAAGCTGCTGCTAAGGATGCCGAAGCTGCCGCGGCTGAAAAGGAAGAGAAGGCCAAGTAGCTTTCCGCTCCAACATCACATGATGCGAAAGGCGCCCCACGGGGCGCTTTTTTGTTGCCTGGAGGGCATTCGCTACGGTACCTCTAAGTGTTATCCCTGATGGTATTTGACAAATGTTGTTTATGAGGCAAGATAAACAGTAGGAGAACTATGTGTGCTATGCATGAGGAGGATTCTATGGATAGAGATTTTAGCGAAGATGTTCGCGTGCTAGGTGCTAAAGCTAGAGAGGTGCGTGACAGTCTTCAGTCGGAAGAAGCAACAAAAAACTCTTTAGTTCTACCAATGATTCAAGCGCTTGGATATGACGTTTTCGATCATAATGAAGTTTGTCCAGAATACGATGCGGATCGTGGCACTAAAAAAGGCGAAAAAGTTGATTATGCTATTTTAGAAAATGGGGAGCCGATAATCTTAATTGAATGCAAAGCTGCAAGCGACAGCTTGCATAAAAGCCACTATGACACACAACTCTATCGCTATTTCAATGCAACTCCAACAGCAAGATTCGGTATTTTGACAAACGGTGTCACCTATCTTTTTTATACAGATTTAGATAAAAACAACCTCATGGATGAGATTCCATTCCTAGAGATTGATTTACTTGATTTGCGCGGATCGTCAATTGCGGAGTTGAAAAAATTTTGTAAGCCTGAATTCGATTCGGGTCAGATTATTTCCCACGCTGAAGACTTAAAATACAGCAGCTTGATCAGGGAAAAGATCTTAGCTGAGCTGGATGACCCGTCAGAAGATTTTATTCGATGTGTTCTTAAAGGAATCTATGAGGGTCGTCTTACTCAGAATGCATATGAAAAGTTTAAGCCTATGGTGAAACGAACTTTCCAAAATATGGCTGACGAAACAGTAAAGAGGAGACTTGCAGCTGCTCTTGAAACAGAAACAGAAGCACAGGAAGAGGCGCAAGAAGAAGATGAGGCCGCCCGTGCTACAAAGATTGTCACTACGGAGGAAGAACTAGAAGCATATTATATTATTCGTGGGATTTTGGCTGAGCATGTATCTGCTTCGCAGGTAACATATCGCGATGCAGAATCCTACTTTGCGATATTCTTCGCAGATAATAATAGAAAACCGATTTGCCGACTTCAGCTTGATGCTTCTACAAAGTATATTTTTATTCCAAATGAAAACAAAGAATTTACTAGATATGAACTGGAGTCTCTTGAGGACATTTATAGCCACAAAGACCAGCTTATTCGAATGGCAAAATATTGGGCAAATTCTTAAAACAGCGCAATAGACTACAAATAGTGTTTCTATGAATAAATGAGATATTGATGTAGGTCAATATCTCATTTATTTGTAAAGGATGCGGAAGTAGTCGAGGTAGCGCTTGAAGCGGTCTTGAGCAGTTAGGATCGTATCGGTAAGGAAACCAGGTTCGCGGTGCCATTCATTCAGGCCTCGATAGTAGTAACGCTTCATCTCGTCGCTGATGATGAAGGGAACGACATCGTTCGCAAGACATTCCTTAAACATGATGAGTCTGCCCACGCGGCCGTTCCCGTCTTGGAAGGGATGAATGCGCTCGAACTGTACATGAAACTCGATGATGTCATGCAGAGTAGGATGTGCAATCTTGTTGTAGCTAGCTAGGATGTTCGCAATGGCAGGCTCAACCGCTTCAGGCTCTACGGTCATTCGTCCGCCAACTTCGTTTGGATGCAGCTTGTAATCACCCACGGCGAACCAATCCTTGGTCGCGTCTGTTGTTGCCGTCTTCAAGATACGGTGAAGATCTTTGATCATAGCTTGTGAGAGTGGCTGCTGTGCATGATGGATTATATAGTCGATAGCCCTGAAATGGTTGCTCGTTTCGATGATGTCATCGATGCGGATGTCGCTATCTTCGAACCCGATGGTGTGCGTCTCAAAGATAAGGCGTGTCTGCTCTTCCGAAAGTCTGCTGCCTTCTATGTGATTGGAGTTGTAGGCCAGTTCTATCTGGACGCGATGATAGATGCCGCCTTTTAGTTGGGCTTCTTGCTCTTCTCTTAGGCTCGTGAGGAGCGGGGAAGGGGCTTTGGCATGGTGACGCGCGGGTTTATCTGCTGATGCAGGAATGTTCCAGGTTTTTCCCGTTTTGAAAGCGCCAGGAATCTGATCGTGGACGCAATAGTTTCGAACGGTTCGCTCAGAAACGCCCCACTGTTTTGCAATCTCCTTTGCGGAAAGGAATTCCATTTCAACCCTTCTGATATTGCCGATATCGGCAAACTCCTATATATAGATTTTAGCAAATCGGAAGCAATTTCTTGCCGATGTCGGCAATTTCAACGATTTTCCTTCTAAGCTCTTCCGCATAGTTTCGACTGTGATCGAAACTAAATTACAGCAGAGAGAGCTTTGGGTCTGCTAATTCTTCTTATGGAGGGCTTGGAGAGGGCTTACGTTGCGGAGAAGCTCTGGGTTGTCAAAGAGGGCGGAGCAAATGAGCGCTTCACGATCGAGCGTATCGTTACGCAGGCCGATCGCATTTCCGTAGAAAGACATGAGGAATTCGAGCGTGGGGAACGTGTTCGCGGCAGCGTTGCGATACATGGAGCGGACCAGTGCGTCGCGGTAGTAGCGCGCATGCTTCTCGAATGGTTCATTGGAAATATCGAACCCAAGGTAGTTCAGATACAGCTCTGAGAATACAGCAATGGTGCGCGTGTTGCCTTCATAGAATGGATGGATCTGCCACAAGAAGGCTATGGCTTGGCAGAAATCCTTGAAGTTCTTATCATCGAACGCGCCATAGTCCTTGGCGTGTTCGCGCTCAAAGGCACCATGGAGCGCCATTTCGTAGGTAGAAGGGTCGGCATAAAGCACGCTATCGCCGTTGAGGATCTCCTCTTGCTTTACCATGCGCTCGGTCTTGAATTCGCCAGGGTGATACACGGATGCGTCCAGGTCCTGGAAGAGGTGGCGATGGATGTGGATGAGGAAATCGGGCGACAGGAAGAAGACTTTGCTTGACAAGATCTCGGCAATACGATGGCTGACATGGTCGGCTTCGCGAAATGCTTCGTGTTCGCCATTTTCATGATGCGCACGAATGAGCGAGCCAACCTCTGCCAGATCATGGTCGCCTCGGATGTGCGCGTCCGCTACGTCACGCAAGAAAGGTGAAACCTCAAGTCCGTCAACCTGCTGAAGGCCGATGGCTACAGCCCAATAGTGTTCACGGCTTTTGGGTGATGAGTGCTTGCTCGATGGTTCGTACTCAAACCCGTCTGGTGAATCTGCTGTCATGGCCACACCTCCTTCTTGCGTATTCGATATAGGTGCTTCTCAATGATACAGCACGCTCGGACACTTTCGGAATCGGCCCCAAAGTGTCCAGGGCAGTTTGGGGCTGGGGGTCGAACTGTCCGGGACAGGTTTGCCCCGCCTTGGTTGAGTGCTGCTTGTTTTGGAGCAAAATAGAGCCGGTCTTGAAAGTGTCCCATTGTTGCGGCAATCCAATTGCATTGAGGTCTAAGAAGGCGTAACTTGCTTGAAACCAACGAAGGGTTTTACTCTGTTAACATGATGCGCATGTTTCAAATTTGGCAAGGTCAACACAGCTAAAGGAAGGTTTTCTCAATGACGAAGAACTATTTTGACTTGCATGATCAAGTGGCTATCGTAACGGGTGCATCCAGCGGATTGGGTGTGCAGATGGCAAAGGCGTTGGCAAATCAGGGCGCCAAGATCGTGGTCATGGCACGTCGCCAGGAGCTCATCGAAGAGGTTGCTAAAGAGATCGCCGATGAATTCGGCGTAGAGACGCTGGCGATTCGTTGTGATATTACCGATACGGAAAACGTTGACTTAGCGGTAGCGGAAGTGATGAAGACCTTCGGTCGCATTGACATCTTGGTGAACAATGCGGGCACGGGCGCGGTCGCTCCAGCTGAAGATATCACTGACGAGCAGTTCGCGAACGAGATGGACATCGATCTGTTCGGGAGCTTCAAGGTAGCTCGTGCAGTGGCCAAACAGGCCATGATTCCTGCAAAGTATGGCCGCATCATCAATATTGCCAGTATGTATGGCCTGGTCGGTAATAAGGTTGCTGGTTCTGCTCCGTATCATGCTGCCAAGGGCGGCGTCGTGAATCTGACGCGCGCACTGGCTGCTGAATGGGGTAAGTATGGCATCACGGTCAACAGTATCTGCCCTGGCTACTTCCGCACCCCGCTTACGCAGGAGACGTTGGATTCCGAATTCTTCCAGCAGAACGCTAAGACCATGATCCCCGAAGAGCGCTACGGCAGCGCGGGCGAGCTCGATACAGCAGCCATCTTCCTTGCAAGCCCGAATAGTGCTTATGTCACGGGCGTGCAGCTTCCTGTGGATGGCGGTTATACCGCAATGTAGAGCTGCTTTCGCTTCGTGTCATCCTGCGTCGGTAACGGGAAGGTGACAAGAATCCTAATAACTGGTAAACAACGCCTGACCTGCCGTTGTGTAAGCCCAAAAGGGTGAATAATAAGGGTGTCAGTTGAGACAGCGCGTTAGTCGTTCCGCTTGATCACCCCGAGGAATCAGAACCCTTCGAGGCTTGAGATGGACCGCGAATACGGGCTCTGATTCTAAAGAAAGGTGGCTGATCGCCATGACGCCGGATGAAGTAAAAGAAGATCTTGACGCTCTGAAAGCAGAAGAACAAGCTGATGCTAAAGAGGAGACCGAAGAGAAGTTCATGGAAGAAGAGATGAAGGAAGCTGGCATCAAGTAACTAGCGATTCTCTTCGTTGAATGTGAAACTTCCCGAGGCGCCCCATGTGGGCGCCTCTTTTGTTCAGTGTATTGATGCTCTATGGCCGAGGATTCTGTTATTGCTTAATGATGCCTAGTCCTATTCATGGTACTTAAGTGGTGAAAGCATTGGCTATAGTACTATTAGGTTTGAGAGAAAGGTGGAAAATGGCGAACAATGATTTTAGCTCCTGGATGGATGAGGGAGTAGCAATCAACAACGCTCACAACTCATGTATCCAGGTGCAATTTAGTGACCTCTATCCAATTTTGCTTGAGAAGCCTGATGTGATGGAGATGACAGATTATTACACTTGGTCCGATGCAAGTGAATTCGTTAGTCGATACTCTAACAATCATTACAACATGGGCTACGGAAACTTCAGCCCTAATCTATAGCGTCAATAGAGTGCAGTTAATTCTGAATGGTGGTAGAGCAATTGACCGAATATCATTTTGACAAAGTGTATGAGCGAGATATGGATTTCTTGTTTATCCAGATGGCATCTTATTACCAAGATTTTCTGGAAATGCTCCTTAAAAAAACAGGCCGAGATTCCACAGGTGTGCGTTTGGTTGCCGCTGAGCATTCTAAGGTTATGGGCAGCTTGGGCGAGTCAGATATTGAGCTAATTGTCGAACAAAATGGGATTCGAATAGGTTTGCTTATCGAGGATAAAGTTGATGCAGGGGCGATGCAGAATCAATGTGCCCGCTATTTTGAAAGAGGCAGTCATTCTGTGGACCAAGGTGAATATTCCGATTTCTGTGTGTTTATTTTTTGCCCAAGGCGCTATCTAGAAGGAAACGAGGAGGCGAAAAAATATCAGTATTCGATTACGTACGAGGAATGCGAATCATTCTTGGAAACGAAGAACGATGCAATGAGCTATTTGTTTCGACAGCAGATTAGCGTCGCGATTGGTAATGCTAAAAAACCTGCAAAGCACGACGAAATTAAGCAAGGCTTTTTGAGGAACTATAAAAAGTTCCAAGAAGACAACTATTCAGTTCTCGACATGGCAACTCAAGAAGGAAAGTTGGGGGATTGGATACAATATCGAACACAGCTGAGGGGTGTCTATATCCTTCACAAACTTCAAGAGGGTCAGGTTTGCCTCATAATTCCCAATTCGGCGAGCGAAATGAAAGAGGTCAAAGAGATCGCCGAACAGCTTAATTATCTCGGATTGCGAAATATCTTTGCAGAGAAAGCAAGCAAGTCCGCAGCTTTGCGTATCAATGTGCCTGTACTCCACAATACTGGCGGGTGGGATATGGTTGTTGAAGCGGAACTGAGAGATTGTTTTGATTCAATAATGACTTTGTATCGATTATCCGATGCTGTATCTAATTTCACTAGATTAATCAATTCTTAGTGTTTTTGTAAGTGCTTGCCTGGGAAGCATATTTGTTTTTGGGTGCTGATACGGATTGGCACCCTTATTTTTTGGAGAGGCATATAATTCAACCTCTCATCCTTGAGATTGTTACCAAGTTCTGAACCTTGGTTCGTCGAGTCCTGAAGCTGCACAACCTACAATAAGAGTAAATCGAAGTTTTTCAGGAATGCGATTACGAGTCCAAGCGCCTATTTCTATTTTCGCGTAGCCGTTAAGCTCTTCCTCATTACAAATAGGTCTGATGACATTGTCTAAGATTGAAGTAATTCGATCAGGAGAATTTTTTATATTCATGCGATCACTTATCTCGAGACTTCTTATTTGAGAGCTCTTATCCGCTTCAAAATAATCAATGACCTTTATATAGTTCCCGCTTGATTTAACCCGGAGTTTGAAAGAGCTCTTGTTATTGCTAGCTTGCTCATAATCAATAACATCAACAATATTCTCGTCATTTTTGGCAGCCAAGATTAACGCTCTGTCAACATGCTCGATAAAGTGGCTTTTGTAGTTTTCTTTTTGGGCCTCTTTTATTTCATCCGGTTCAGAACCCTTTGAGTCAAGAACAACAAGGACTGCGAGATTGAGTTTTATAGCTAGCCGTTTAAGCTTTGAAAAAAAATCTTTACCGGATAAACTGCTGCTCTTATCCGGGTGTTTTCTGTGGTCTAAGACAAGTACTGCAGGAAAGGCGGCAGAGAGTCTACTTATCCCTCTGCCAATCTGGTCTATTTGGCTCATTTCGCTTGTGGTTACGTAAATATAAGAGAAAAGCTTGGCTAGAGCGCGACATAGCTTTTGATCAGTTTCCAACAGCTTAGGTGATATTTGGGATAAAAACTCTCCATAATAAGAACCGAGTAGCAAGTCATCGAATGATTTAGGATCCACTCCTGGCATAATTACGAATACTGGATACCTTTTGATGCCAGCAAATGCTGCAATCTTCAGAGCGAAAGCGGTTCCCACAGGTTCTTCGTCAGAGAAGATAGTAGTTACCTCTTTTGTTTTTAAGCCTTTGAGACCTGCAAAACAATTTGGAATCCTGTTACATTGCGCTGCAGCGTAAGTGGAGATGTGCTTTTTCAGTTCTAGATGGCCTTCATCTAGGTTTATTAATTTTTCCATCAAAGGGTCTCCTTTTAAGATTAGAGTTGCACTCTGAATAACAGTTGAGGTGAATTTGATTAAGAGAATCTATATGCGTGCCGTTGCCAGTGTTTAAATATGGCAAATAGGGGAGCATTGCCTTGAGCTTCGCCCATCCAGGGGTCGAGATGAACTTTCACAGATTTGTTCGGTGGCTTTGTATTTGGCTCGCATGCAACATAAAGCGCCTCGCGGTCTTTTCTCGTTGAAGTGTTCCGTTGAAGCTCGTAGTGATGATATCGATCTAGCGGGTAGGTCTTATTCGAATATTTCCCTTCCCACGAGCTTGAAAGAGGGAGCGGCTCAAAAGTAAAAGCTCCTCCTTTGCTCGAGTTGTAGCGGGAGTTGCTATCCGTGAAATATTTCTTCCTGCCTGCAGCTGCATAATTTTGCGGGCCTATGAATAAGATGGCATCGCCAATAGTTTGCCCATAAGCTCTGTATTGCTGGCGGTTTATAGAACCAAAATAAAGAGAGCCTGAAGAAAGTTCAGTTGGCTGTTTGTGGGGCATGCCATCTTTTATTTCGTGATTTTTAAGCTAGCTCTCAACTTTGTCAGCAGCTACCTCACAAAAATCATCTTCGGTTTCGAATTTAGCTCCTGCCCGGTCTTCTTCGATCAGGTCTTCAACTGCTTGTTTTAAATATCTTGTCAACTCCTTGAACTCCCCAGAGGATAGGAGCATCCGATTCATCTTGCAGGAGCGATGTATCTGTTCGATCTTCTTATTGAATGCCTCTACTGCTTTTTCTGGCGAGATTAGCCTGATTTTTGGATAATGCTGAATGACCCAACTAAAGAAAGAAGCGTCAAGAGGAGCCCGCACATAGGATCGAATGAAACCACCAGCTTTTTCAATAGTTTCGGTCTGAGAACCGAAGCGGTCATGAACTAAAGAAAGATCCTCCATTTTGGATTCAAGAACAACAGGTGTTTTTACCGTTGCCTGACATCGATGCACCAGCTCTTTTTTTGTTGGGCTGCGTTTCTCATGCTCTTCAAGAACATTGATTTGTTCCATATGGTCAAGGCGATAAGTTGAGAACTCGCCTGCTGGGTCGAAATAGGTAACATCGTAAAAGCCTTCACTTAATTCGACCTTAATGGGATAGACACATTTCTTGTTGTCAGTGTCACTTAAGCCCCCCTTTGTTCTATAGCTCGGATTGAACTCGATCGCTCTCTTGTTTTGGAGTGCATTGCATACTTGTTCAAGGTTGGTCAAAACCTGCTCATTATCTTGCTTTACGGAATACCCAGTCTCGCTTTGCCTTCGAAAGAGCCTTCTTTGATTCGCGCTGCAGAAACAGTGAATCTTTGCAAGCAATGTATCAGTGAGCTCTTTTGTTAGCGTAGGCGAGCTCTGAATAAGGTCCGAAATAAACAGTAACTCACGCAAATCGAATGGCCGCGAAGCAATGTACCATTCCTTACCAGACTTCTGCTGAATCGAAAGACCGAACGATTTTAAAGCGCGAATATCGCGATAAATTGCCTTTCGTTCAGCTTCATATCCAACACTGTAAAGCTCTTCAATCACTTGCTTTGTTGTTAAGCCATGGTTAGAGTCGGTTTGTTCAAAGAGGATCTTTGCGAGGTGCAGCAATCTGAGTTTTTGATTTGGTCGGTTCGCCATAATTGCTCCTCTTGTGCTCAAAACGTCGAGAGTCGTTTTAACTATTTCAAATACAGAATAGAGAGACTTTTGACTTCTTGAGTCCCAATAAAGGGACTCATTCTTATTTAGTAAGGATTAGACTCTTTCCGACATTGACCAAACGAACGCAAAGGGTGATTGATCATGGACGATCATGTTATTAATCCTGAAGAGCAAGAAGGCCCGGATCTTCTTGAAGAACGGCGCAGGCTTTTCTTTTCTTTGCTTTGCTCCGATAATCCCGTTATTTGGTTCTGGAAGAAATCAGGCATGGGGTTGGATTGGATAAAGGATATCAGGCCCATTCCTGCCCATATTTATTGTGCTAGTTACGATCTCATGGCAAGTACCTTTGATGCTTATGCTGAGCATGTAGCATCTGGGGGAGATGTCGACACGTTGGATATGCCCTTTATTCTTTATATGATGAAACTCGAGAATAAAGAAGTTGCTTATTACCGTCTAAACAACACTAATCTGGGCAAGGACTTAAAAAAGAAACTTGCACAAAAGATCTCTAAAATGGCGAGACAAGTTGATAATGGAGTGTATTTTTGTCGTAAAGCATGGCTTGAAGGTGACACCGTCGACCTTCAGAATCTTCTAAATTTAGACGACGAGCAAGCATCTGATTTGATCAGGTGGCTGATTGAGGTGTTTAAATGGAAAGACCTTTCTGATGGTGAGGCTCGAGGCATCCCTCGATCGGTTGCAGAAGCAGAAGTCATTGACATAAAACAGCTTGCAAGCTTGCTCAATCATGTTCGTCCTGATCTTTTCTCTGACCATCGTCAGATGACGCAGCTTGCAATCCTTAGAGACAAGGAAGGCAAGTTTGCGATTCGAGGAATTACCAACTTCTTCTTGAGCGGGCCATCGGACCTATGCGACGAATATCAAAAATACCTGTTAGATTGTAGCGATGTTATTCTACTTTTAGCGTCGACCGGCCATAAGGATAGCGCTGTATTGGATTATGTTTTTCAAGCAAAAAGAGATGCTAGACACGAACAAGCGCTTAAGGCCTCGTATAACTTGCGCAGCTCAATTTCCAGAAAGGTAAAAAAGCTGGATCTCGGCTGATGATTTGTATTAGCGTAAAGTAAATAAACCTCTCGGGTATATTTAGGAAACCATAATATTTCTTGGCGGGTCTGTAAGAAGGGAGATATAGGATGAAGCTTGTTTTGACTAAGGAAGCTAGAGTTCCAAGGATGAAAGAAGGCGCCGAACGCCCTTATTACGAGTTAATCGCGGAAGTTAAGGAGGAGGCCGATACACCAGAAGCTATTGAGCAGCTCCTAGACAAGTGGATAGAAGAAGGACAGCAGATACATTCTGGAGAGAAGGAGCCAGGCGAAATTTCGACATTTCGCTTTGTCTGCCATATTAGAGACTATTCGCCACCTATCCGCGCATATTTAGGAGAAGAACCGTTTAAAAGTTTTTTAGATGTGAAAAGCTTTATAAGGTTTGTTCAATTGAACAAAGATGAGCTTATTGAGATCGAAAAGATCGCTAAAGACCTTCGAAATGCTATACATGTTTCCTTTAACCAAATGATCAAGCAAGAAAACATGGACAAGCTTCGCTGGTTAAAGAAGACCGCACTGAGCGATATACCAGTCTTTGTAGATAAAATTCTTGAGGATGCAGCATATGAAAAGGAAAACTTGGAACGAAGAGCTCTTAGACGGTATCTATAAAACTACTGGTTTAGAAAATGTGTCCGGGAGAATCCCCGGACACATTTTGTTTTACATTCTTTTTATGCGGCTGAATGCTCTGTCCAGATCCTTGTGCAAGCTAGCTTCTTCTTTTGTTAGGGAGTTGACTCGGTCAGAGAACTTCGAATGTTTGATCATCTTTGCAGCTTTGATTTGGGCATCATAGATCTCTCTTTCGAGTTCGGTTAGGGGTTCAATTTCAGACAGCTCAATTAGAGCTGCAATACTATCCTTGAAATGAGTCCCGCTGATATCAAAGCAGTCGTAAGCGTAATCTTCATCGAATGTCGCGAAGTGCTCTCCGTTCAAATAGACATCCCATCTACGCATAACCTCGCGATCGTCTTGCTCAAGATGCAACACATAGTCCTTACCTCGTTCTCTAAGCTCGGATTCTAAGTCCTTGAGAGATTCTTCAACTTGATATTTAAGACTAGAAGTTACGTTTGTTGAAGTTGAGTTGACGTGAACTACGGGTGTATAGAAGTTCTTTACACGCCTAAAAGAGAGAAGCATATGGGGTTTATGGTTGTTGTTTTGTTTTGCAGAGATAGTCATAACTGTTCCTTTCATCGATCTCAGCATTACCACCTTGCCTATTGGTAGGTTGGCACTGGGTCAAAGAGCTAAGTCTCTCGCCAGTTCTTGATAAAAGTTCTTGTGCAAGAACATGCTTAGAATAAATCAAGATTTTTCGGTTTGTCAATTTTGTTCTTCGCTTTTGTTGGTTCATAGATAAAATACTTATAAACCTATAAGTATTTTTGAAAATATAAGTTTGATATAATACTTATAGATTTAGAAGTATTAAGGATCTAGCTATGTTTGATATGACCGCTGCAGAGGCTGCTGAGCAATTAGGTATTTCTAGGGCTCGCGTATTGCAACTTATCAAGAATGGCTCGCTCAATGCCGAGAAGATTGGCAATTCGTGGCTGGTCGATAGCCGCAGTGTGCAAAGCCGTGCGAGCGCGAAACCTCAGGCTGGCAGACCTGCGCAGCATGGCGCCTCTGATAGTCCGCGCTTCATGCTGATGAACCGCGATCACGAAGTACTGTCTTTTCGTTTCGACTCCGCAACAGGCCAATTCTTCGATGCTGATGAGATCTTCGATGCCTCGCGCGCCCCGCTTTCCGTCATGTCGCCGCGCGGCACTTCCGCGTCCAAAGAGGCGCTCACTCATTGGTGGGGACACCGCACCATTCCGCGCACGCGTACAGGCATCGAAAAGAAACTTACCGAGCTGGGAATCGCTGAAACCTATGATCTGCCTTTCCGCAGTATGGGGCTTTCGCTGTCAGATCAGTATTGGATCCGTCCCTATGAGAGTAAGATAGCGTGGAAGGACGTTAACTTCTTCAGTAATCCCTTCACTGAGGCGGAGACTGAGGAATGGCTTGCTGATGTGGGCCTGGATTCGCCTGACAACACCTCGGATGGAATGCTCTCGAAACGCTGGATTTCGCGCGACAATGAGTTCCTCTTGCTAAAAGGCGGCACATCATACGACCAGGAGCCCTTCAATGAAGCTATCGCGAGCAACCTGGGTTCGCGCATTTTGCAACCGACCGATTATGTTCCCTATGCAGTAGAAACCTGGAATAACTCGTGGGTAAGTTCATGCCCTTGCTTCGTTTCTCCTGATGAAGAATTCATTCCTGCGGTCTATGTGAATGAAGTGCTTTCACGCGAACCTCATCGAAACGAGCATCGCCACTATCTCGAATGTTGCGCTGCTCTTGGTGTTGAGGGTGCGGAAGCCGCAGTTTCCAAGATGATCGTGATCGATGCAATCATGGCAAACACTGATCGCCATTGGCGCAATTTCGGATTGATACGCAATGTCGAGACGCTAGAGTATCGACCGGCACCCATCTTCGATACAGGAACGAGCCTGTGGTGCAACCTGTCCATGCAAGAGCTGCAATTCGTCACAGCTGATTTTCTCTCGAAACCATTCAACGAGGATGTGAGCAGTCAGCTGCGTCTGGTTTACGATACTTCCTGGCTCGATATTGGCGCGCTTGAAGGTTTTCCTGAATGGGCCT
Source organism: Anaerotardibacter muris (assembly GCF_943192915.1). Taxonomy (GTDB): domain Bacteria; phylum Actinomycetota; class Coriobacteriia; order Coriobacteriales; family Eggerthellaceae; genus Anaerotardibacter; species Anaerotardibacter muris. The sequence goes on along the minus strand of NZ_CALPCD010000002.1, from coordinate 126,916 downwards.
GTGAACTCCTTGATGAAGATCCGTCGATGCAAGGCCGCGTGGACTTCATTTTCGAAGGCTTGCAGAAGAATATCGATCGCGTGAAGCGTGTGCTAGGATAGCGCAACATGAACAGCTTCATGGCGTACATACCTACAGGGAGCGTGGTGCACGCGGTCGATGCGCGGGTGAAGTTGCTCGTACTGATACTGTTCTCGATCGTGGCTCTGTGCGTGCCCTCGTGGATCGGGGTGGGGGCGTGCGCGGCGATCTTGTTTGCTGTTATGCTGGCCTCTCGCGTTCCACTGCGCACGTATGCGCGCACATTGTTGCCAGCGGCGGCCATCTTGGTGTTCATCTGGATATGCAACTCCATTCCGTTCGAGGCCGAGCGCAGCATGCATGCACTCGGCTATGTAGTGCGCATCTCGCTCGTTATCGTGGCCAGCTTCGTCATAACGTTCACCACTACATCCACTCAGCTGACCGATGCTCTTGCATCCATCTTGCAACCCTTGCGCGCTTTGCGCGTCCCTGTTGACGATGTGGCCTTCACGCTCAGCCTGGCCTTGCGTTTCATCCCGCTGGTGTTCGAGCAGCTTAGCCGCATCAAATTGGCACAAGTTTCGCGTGGCGCGCAATTCGATACGGGCTCGCTCTGGCGCCGCTTGAAGACCTGGATGGTGGTGCTCATTCCGCTGTTCGTGGGTTTCTTCCGCCAGGCGAATACGGTGGCGGAAGCTATGGATGCACGCTGCTACGGCGCAGCTCGACGCACGAGCCTGAATGACCCTGGTCGAACCCCAAAACACAAAATATAGTATCTGCTGCCGCAATAGGGCACAATTTGCGCTGCCCGATGCGCCTGGCATGGTATCATTATTCCTTGCCTGAACCTCAGGCTCATGCAAACAAATCAAGGAGGAAATTCCATGGGCATCATCATCGATGTGTACGGTCGCGAAGTTCTTGACTCGCGCGGCAATCCGACAGTAGAAGTTGAAGTGACGCTCGACGACGGCTCGATGGGTCGCGCAGCAGTTCCGTCTGGTGCTTCTACCGGCGCATTCGAAGCAGTTGAGCTGCGCGATGGTGACAAGGAACGTTATTTGGGCAAGGGAACGCTGAAGGCTGTTTCCCACGTGAACGAAGAGATCGCAGATGCGCTCATCGGTTTCGAGGCTGAAGATCAGCGCGCGATCGATGCGGAGATGATCGAGCTTGACGGCACCGAGAACAAGGGCAACTTCGGCGCGAATGCCATCCTGGGTGTTTCTCTGGCTGTGGCAAAGGCTGCGGCTGAATCGGCTGAGCTTCCTCTCTACAAATACGTGGGTGGCGTGAACGCGAACCTGCTTCCCACTCCCATGATGAACATCCTGAACGGCGGCGCTCATGCCGACAACAACGTTGACTTCCAGGAATTCATGATCATGCCTGTTGGCGCTCCCACCTTTGCAGAGGCTTTGCGTTGGTGCGCCGAGATCTATCACACCCTGAAGAAGGTCCTGCATGATGCTGGCCTGGGCGGCGGCATCGGCGATGAAGGCGGTTTCGCACCGAACTTCAAGACCAATGAAGAACCGCTCGAATACATCGTGAAGGCATGCGAACAGGCTGGCTACAAGCCTGGCTCCGACATCATGTTCGCCATGGACCCGGCTTCCACTGAATTCTATAACGCCGATACCTGCAAGTATGTGCTCGCAGGTGAAGGCCGCGAACTGACCAGCGACGAAATGGTCGATTACTGGGAAGCGCTCGTTGCGAAATACCCCATCATCTCTATCGAAGACGGCATGGCTGAAGAAGACTGGGACGGTTGGCAGAAGCTTACCGAGCGCATCGGCGACAAGGTGCAGCTGGTGGGCGATGACCTGTTCGTTACCAACTCCAAGCGCCTGGCCAAGGGTATCGAGCTGGGTTGTGCGAACGCCATCCTGGTGAAGGTGAACCAGATCGGTTCGCTCACGGAAACCATGGAGGCTATCCAGATGGCCAAGCAGGCTGGCTATGCGTGCGTCATGTCCCATCGTTCGGGCGAGACCGAAGACACCACCATCGCCGACCTGGCAGTTGCCACCAACGCTGGCCAGATCAAGACGGGCGCACCGGCGCGTTCAGACCGCGTGGCCAAGTATAATCAGCTCATCCGCATCGAGGAAGAACTGGGCGATGCTGGCGAATATGCTGGCATGAAGGCGTTCTACAACATCAAGCGCTAGAGCGCGACTAAAGGTACTGAAAGGGGCTTCGCTGGGTCGGAGCCCCTTTGAACATTGGAGGGGATTTTCATGAAAGAGACCGCACGTACAACGCATCGCATCATCGCATTCTTGGTGGCGCTCGCGCTCGTTCTTGGCGCGGCAGTGGCGCTTTCGGGCTGTCAGTCGAAAGAGCAGCAAGCCGAAGATGCTGTTAAGTCGATGCTGGAAGACTACAAGAGTGGCACGCTCGATCTGCTGAATAGCTCTGAATCGAACGAGATCACCAATATGGGCGTCGATGAACAAGAGCTGGCTTCTGCGATGATCGAGGACTTCTCGTATGAGATCAAGGGCGCAAAGGAAAACTCTGAAACAGGTACGATCGATGTCGAGGTATCCATCCATTCTAAGCAGCTCGTCTCTGCGATCAAGAATGCGAATTCTGAAATGCCCCAGTACTTGTTCAGCGCATTATCCAGGGGTGCGTCGGAAGACGAGATGCGGGAGCATCTTGCGAGCATGATCATCGATCAGCTGAAGAACGAAGAGGCGGTCAACACCACTGTTACGGTTCCTACTCAAGAGGAATCGGGTGACGTGCTCGCTACTGAAGAAGGCAAGAAAGCACTTCGCGATGCGATCCTCGGCGATGTGGATGCGCTCCAGCAGACGCTTTCCGCAGGCGCCTCTGAGCTTTCGAACGCAGCATAGTTGGCCCCATTGGTCTTACTGACAAGTAACGCACTATAAGCAGTAATAGAGGAGTTCGCTGGTGGACAACATGATCAATGGTTTTACAGCTGGATCGTATAAAGACCGCAATACGAACTTCCAGTATTCGCGTGAACGTGAGCGCGGCAGCGAAGTGCAGCCTTTTACTGACCTTGAACTGCAAGCGGTGCCTGAAAAGGATCGCCGCTGGTCGTGGGTAGAGATCGACCGCGGAGCTATCCAGCACAACGTGATGGTCACACGCAAGTTGCTGGGTGAGCGTTGTCGTTTGATGGCGGTGGTGAAGGCTGATGCTTATGGCCATGGCGCCGTTGAGGTGGCGAAGATAGCGATCTCGGCTGGTGCATCGTTTCTAGGCGTTGCCACGATCGACGAAGGCATTCAGCTGCGCGATGCGGGCTTGCGCGAGCCTATTCTGTTGCTGGCCGAACCGCCCGTAGAGAGCGTTCCGCTGCTCCTTCACTATCACATCATCCCTTCGGTCTACACGCCCGATTTTGCCATCAACTATGCGGAGATCGCTGACGCGCACAATATGAAGGCGCCGTACCATCTGGCCATCAATACGGGCATGAACCGTATCGGTGTGCGCTTCGACCAGGTGATCGAATTCCTTTCGCAAGTGAGCTTCCATCGAGCGCTCGACCTTCAGGGATGTTTCACGCATTTCGCCACAGCTGATGCTCCTGAAACGCTCGACTTCCAGATCCAGATCAACCGCTTCGTCGAGAGCATGCGTGCTCTCGAAGCGGCGGGCATCAATCCAGGCATCGTGCACTGCGACAATTCAGCGGCCATCTATCGCTTCCCGAAGACTCACTTCGATATGGCTCGTCTGGGTATCTCGCTCTACGGATATCAGCCGGCCAACGACACGCATCGTATCGTGCAATTGCGTCCGGCCATGAGCGTCTTTGCGCGCATCACCAACGTTATCCAGGTGCCTATGAGCGAAGGCGTGAGTTACGGCATGAACTATCGTAGCCCAGGCAGTGTGAAGATCTGCACGGTACCCGTTGGGTATGCCGATGGCCTCATTCGCTTGCTTTCAGGCCAGATCAAGTTCGCGTATCAAGACCGTGCGGTGAACCAAGTGGGCAACATCTGCATGGATCAGTGCATGTTCGAAGTGGATATTCGTTCGCGCGCTAATCAGCGCACGCTTGATCCGCAGATCGGCGACCTGGTGCAGATCGCAGGTCCGAATGCCATGGTGGACACCTCTATCGACACCATGGCGAAGAAGGCGGCGACCATCCAGCATGAAGTGACCATCGGGTTCTCGCATCGTATGCCGCGCTATTACGTTTAAGGGCTTGGTAGCTGTGAAGAGCGAAAAAGATATCGTCACCAAGCATATGCAGCATGCGGGGCCCCGTCCAGAACGAACGGCTCCAGCGAATCCCATCGCGCCTGCAGAAACGCTTGAAGAGCTGCGCGAACAGGTGGAAGGTTGCACTCGCTGTGATCTATGCGAGACCCGCACGAACATCGTCTTCGGCGATGGCGACCCACACGCTCGCATCCTGGTCATCGGCGAAGCGCCTGGTAAGAACGAGGACGCTCAAGGTGTTCCTTTCGTAGGTGCGGCAGGTAAGTTCTTGAATGAGCTGCTCGAAGACGCGGGCCTTGCGCGCGAAGATATCTTCATCGCGAACGTGTTGAAGTGTCGCCCGCCCGAAAATCGCAATCCTCAAGCGGCTGAGATCGAGGCTTGCGCTCCTTATCTGCGCGCACAGACCAAGATCATCGATCCGGATGTCATCGTCACTCTGGGCAATTTCGCCACGCAATTCATCTTGCGTACCAATACGGGCATCACGAAGTTGCGCGGCACGGTGCAGGAAGTGGGGCGCTTCTTGGTGCTGCCCACCTTCCATCCTGCTGCTGCCATCTACGATCGTTCTAAGCGTGATGTGTTGATAGCTGATTTTCAACAAGTGGGCGCAATCGTGCGTGATAGAATGGCTGCAAGACAAGAAGATACAGCCCACTAGGGCAAGAATGAGGAGATTCCCATGGTAGAAAAGACTGACGTAGCAGCAGTGCTCGAACTTATTCGTCCTTCGCTCCAGGCAGACGGCGGCGACGTAGCCCTGGTCGATGTGAGCGAAGATGGCGTGGTCACCGTTGAGCTGCAGGGCGCATGCAAGGGCTGCCCTATGTCGCAGATGACGTTGGCAAATGGTGTCGAGCGCATCTTGAAGGAGCGCATCCCTGGCATCACCAAGGTGGTTCCTGCTCAGTAGACCGTGCACTATTCGCGCCGCTTCCTCTTCGGGGCGGCGCGCTGGTCTTCGTCGAATGTTGAAAGGTTCTTAGATGGCAAAATGTTGGGAAACGCGTGGCTGCGATGAGGAAATGCTCTCGCGCTGTCCGCATAACATTCCAGGTGAACGCTGTCCAGCAGATTGCCATTTTGCTGCTTGCCACCGTCCGACCCACCACGTGAGCATGGATCCTGCTCTTGTCTTTCGTGTTGATCTGGACCGCGAGCATTGCATGAAGGATATTTGCCAGTTCTGCGAATTCTTCCTTACGAACGGACCCGTGATCGAAGAGCTGGCAGAAGCTGAAAAGGAATTCGAAGCGCGTAAGAGTTAGGCGCGCATAGTCGAGCGAGCATGTTTCTGAAACGTAGTTGAATCGAAGAAGAGGATCACGACCATGACGCAAGAAGCAAACCAAGACGCAACTCAAGACACAGCCCAAGACGAAAAATATTATTCGGTGCTCATCGCCACTGAGATCCCGTTCCAGGAAAGTGAGATGGCTCAGCGTCTTTCTGGGACCTGTAACGTTACCATCGCGAAGGATCGCTCGAGGATCATCGAAGATATCAAGGTTCGTGCCATCCCATTTTCTGCTTATCTCATCGACACCCGTGGCGTGGATGAGGATGCCATCAAGTGCGTCACGTCCATTCGCGACCTGGACACCACGGGTGACACGCCCATCATCTTGATCGTCGACGATATTTCTGACGAGCTCATCAATGAAGGCTTCAACGCTGGCGCTACCGATGTGATCATTCGCCCTTATTCGGTCTATGCACACCGCCGTGTGCTCAATTACATCAAGCTGCACGAAACGGCACTCGACTTCAAGCGTTCGAACATCGAACTCGCAAATGCGCGGGAAGAGATCGAAGAGATGCTAGCACGCACGCCAGGCGGCTTGTTCCGCTACCGCGCATCCGATGTGCTCGGAGAAGACCAATTCGACTACATCGGTCCTGGTCTGGTACAGATGGCTGGGTGTCGCAACGAAGAAGATTTCCGCGTCCATACGGGCAATACGTTTCGTGGCTTCATCCATCCCGATGACCGCGAGCGCGTGATCAAAGAGATCGCTGAGCAGTCGGCGCAAACTGGTTCCAATAAGGTCACTTACCGCATCATCGCTAAGAATGGCGAGGTCCGCTGGCTTGAGGATTGGGGTAACCTGATCGTCGATTCTAACGGCGATGCGTGGTATTACGTGGTAGTGCTCGACATCACCGAGAAGATGGTCTCGCGCGAGACGCTGAAACAGATGGCCGAACACGATGGCCTTACGGGTGTTTTCAATCGCGAAACGGCTATGCAGCGCGTCATCGACAAGCGCGCCCATGGCTCAGGCAAGTGCTCGGTGTTGCTCATCGACATCGACGATTTCAAGAGCATCAACGATTCGTACGGGCATCCTTTCGGCGATGAAGTGCTGAAGCATCTGGCGCACCATCTGGATGATGCGTTGCGCGAAAGCGACATCGTGGCGCGCATCGGCGGCGATGAATTCGCAGCCTTCGTAGTTGGGCTGAGCGATGGTGAGCGCCTGCGTTACTTGGTGAACCGCATCAATGAACTGGCCTTTGCCGATTTCGATTCACGCGACTACATCGATGCCGACGTTCATCCTACGGTGTCCATCGGCGTTGCATGTGCCGAAGATCTGACCACCACGGTCAGCGAGCTGTATGCACAATCCGATGAAGCGCTCTATCGCACGAAGTCTCAGGGCAAGAACGGCTTCTCGTTCTATGGCGATAGCCGCCCCGATGTTCCTGAGCTGTAATCATCAGGATGTGAGCGCGCAGGGGTTTTGTGCGAAAAGTTGCGGTTAGGCAGCAAAACGCGCGTGGCGGCATTACCGGCGATGTTTTGGGCCATAATATGATCATCGAATCAAAAAGGGTGACGGTTTCAGGCCAACTAGCTTGTCTCAAATGGAGCAGGCAGGTTCAAATGAAGCAGTGAAGTTGCCCAGGGAGCAAGGACAGGGAACAAGGAAGAGGGAAGGAGGCCCTGTCATGGAAGAGACGGTCGTGAAATGTCCGAACTGCGGCGCTAAAGCGCTCGATCTGCGCACGTATTCGTCCATGATGGTGCTGAGCAATACCCAGGCCTTGTTCGCGGCCCATTGCGATCATTGCGGACAGACCGTTTCTGCGGTTGAGACCATCCCGGGCGTGCTCTATCCCGATGTTTTCCAGGCTGCTTCTGAAGTGAACGCAGGTATGGGTCGCACGGTCGAATAGCCTGCTACCTGCACCGTGTTGCTTTTCGCTCCTCCTTCATCGATGCATTCCTCGCTATAATGGTCGTATGCTCAACGACCTCTATCAAACACTCGATCCCATAGCTTTCTCCATCGGGCCCTTTACGGCGCGCTGGTATGGCATTGCCTATGCGCTGGGCTTCATCCTGGCGGCCGTGGTCATCTATTTCGTGGGCAAACGCTGGAAGATGCGTTTCGACATGAACGCGCTGTGCACGGTGATCATCTGTGCCATGGTGGGCGTGATCGTGGGCGGACGCTTAGGGTATGTGCTCATCTACAACAATGCATTCTATGCGGCGCATCCCTTAGAAGTGCTCAACTTCGCCAATGGTGGTATGAGCTTCCATGGTGGGCTTGTGGGCGCGCTGCTTGCGGGCATCGTTGCGGCCAAGCTGGTGAAGATGCCGTATCTATCGCTTGTGGATGTGGCTATCATCGGTGTGCCGATCGGATTGTTCTTCGGACGTTGCGCGAACTTCGTCAACGGCGAACTGTGGGGCGCACCTACCGACCTGCCCTGGGGCGTGGTCTTTGGTGGTTCGGCGGGGTTGGAGCCACGCCATCCCAGTCAGCTCTATGAGGCGCTGCTCGAAGGATTGGTGCTGTTCATCGTGCTCTATGCGATGTCGTTCAAAAAGCCACCATTTCCTCGTGGCACCTATATTGGGGTGTTCTTGTTGGGTTATGGTTTGTTCCGTTTCGCGGTGGAATTCATCCGTCAACCCGACGCTCAGATCGGCTACCTGTTTGGAGATTGGTTTACAATGGGGCAACTTCTTTCGATTCCCCTTATACTTCTGGGCGTTTTTCTGCTTATATATGCTTGTGTAACGAAAAAGCCGCAAGTCGGCCCGAACTCGTTAAGGAAAGAGGAGGAAACTCATGAAACTTCAGTTCTTTAAGTGCGAACACTGCGGTAATGTAGCAGTCAAATTGTTCGACGAAGGTCCCGCGTTGTTCTGCTGTGGCCAGCAGATGACCGAGCTTGTCCCTGACAGCGTTGATGCTTCTGCAGAAAAGCATGTTCCCGTTGTTGAAGTGACCGATGATATCAAGGTCAAGATCGGTGCAGAAGAGCACCCCATGATCGACACCCACTGGATCACCATGATCGTGCTCGAAACGAACCGCGGCTTCCAGTATGTAGAGCTTCAGCCTGGTGACAAGCCAGAAGCAGAGTTCACCCTCGCTCCTGGCGAGAATCCTGTTGCGGTCTATGACTACTGCAACATCCATGGCCTCTGGGTCCATCAGATGTAATCTTTTGCACAAGCCGGCACAAGCTGGCACAAGCCAGCACAAGCGTTGTGTCGAACCTGCCCTTGGGTATTCCGAGGGCAGGTTCTTTTTTTGGGACGGAGGCAAAAGTGTGCGTTTAGGACAAAACGTGTCCCAGATGGTCTTGCCTTCGTCCTATGAGCAAAAGATATCTGAGCAGAAAGCGTCTGGGCAAAAGGTTGCTACTCCTATCTGTCTGCGTGAAACGTCCTGCTGCAGGGCAGTACTGCTGGTATCATTGAAGGCATGGTAAGACGCAAAGACAAGAAGGCCGCGAAGACGCAGGCCAGCACCACGGAATTCCCGCGCGAGGAAAGCCGCTTCACCGTTGTTATCGTGGGCGGCGGCGCTTCTGGGATCGCTGCGGCATGCGCGATCGGCAAGATCGCGAAGATGAACTTCGTGGATGTGCGCGTGGTCATCCTTGAACGAGGTAGGCGCATCGGCGCATCCATCTTGCGCAGTGGTAACGGCCGCTGCAATTTCTCTCATGAAGGCATCACGCCTGAGGCTTATAATCGCCCCGTCTTCGTCGAGCAGGTATTCGAAGCGCTCGATACCGCCTTCACGCTTTCGCCCCTGGCTGAATCGCTCGGCCAACTTCCTGGAGGATCGAGCGAAGATGCTGTTCTGCAATGGTTCCAGAGCTTGGGTCTGGTATGGACCGAAAGCGCACAGAACGAAGGCGCGCTCTATCCTTTTTCCAACAAGGCAACATCGGTGCTCGAGGTGCTTGCTGCCGAACTCGATCGCTGCGGCGTGGAGCGTTATTGTGGCATCGAAGTGTTCAATATCGCTAAGATCAGCGATCGCTACTCGCTCGACTTAGGCGATGCGCTTGCAGAAGGAGAACTGGCGCAGTCTCCTCAAGCCTTCCACGCAGACATGGTGGTCTATGCGGTCGGTGGGGCGCTGCGTGCCGATGTGCAGCCAACGGGCGTGCTCGGCGCACTTGATTGGATCCCGTCCGTTCCCGTGCTCGGCCCTCTGCAGACCGATACTGCGCTGCTGAAGGACCTTGATGGCATGCGCGCGAAGGTGCGCTTGCGCTGCACTGAGCGAGGCTTTTCCGAAGAAGGCGAGCTACTGTTTCGTCCCTATGGTGTTTCAGGTATCGTGGTGTTCGACGCTTCGCGCTTCGTGGAGCCTGGCGACACCATCGTTGTCGATCTGGCGCCTGACTATTCTCTTGACCAGCTTGAAGAATTCCTATTCGAACGCTCGCGCGTGCTGATGCGGCGCAACGGATACCCTCATACGTATCGTGAGCTTCTGCGCGGGTTCTTCCTGCCTGAATTGGCAGAATCGCTGGTCGCTTCAGGCTTGGCTGAACTCCCCAGTGCAACCGATGGACTTGATTCTGAAGTGAGTGGAGCGGGCATCACGTTGCTCTCTACCAGCATCAAAGCGTTTTCGCTCAAAGTGACCGATCGCGGTAGCGTGGATCAGTCGCAGCTGAGCCGCGGCGGCATCTCAGTGGAAGACGTGGTGCCTACTACCATGGAAGCTTACGTGAATCCAGGCTTCTACGTGACCGGTGAAGTGATCGATGTTGATGGCCCGTGTGGTGGCTATAACTTGCATTGGGCGTGGGCAACTGGTTTGCTCGCGGGCATTTCGCTCATGCAGGAGCATTCATTCCGCAGCCGCATTTCGCGCGACTATTCGGATCTGTAAGAGGGTGCGCGATGATCGATGTCTCAGGGTTGAAGCTCACCCTTGATGCGGGCCTAGAATCGAATCGTGAACAGGCGATCCATCAGATCGCGCATCAGCTGGGATTACCTGCTTCGACGATCATTTCGACTCAGTTGCTCAAGCGCAGCGTTGATGCGCGCAAGAAGTCGAACATCCACTTCATCACTACCTACCGTCTCGAGCTTGCACCTAACGAAGAAGCGAAGTTGCTCGAGCGTGCAGCGGCGAAGGATCGCAGGCTGAAGGGGCTGCAGATCAATCCCGCCAAACCTTATGAACCGCTCGATATCCCACCTATGGCTGCGCCAGAGATCCCTCCTGTTGTGGTGGGGCTTGGGCCTGCAGGTTTGTTCGCAGCTTGGTATTTGGCGAAGTGTGGCTTGCGTCCCCTGGTCATCGAACAAGGCGCTCCTGTTGAGCAGCGCACTGAGGATGTGGCACGGTTCTTCGAGACCGGCAAGCTGGACCCCTGGTCGAACATCCAATTCGGCGAAGGTGGTGCGGGTACGTTCTCGGATGGCAAATTGACCACCAACTTGAAGAATCGCTACACCCCTCACGTGCTGCATTGGTTCGTAGAGGCAGGTGCGCCTGAGAGCATCTTGTGGCAGGCGCATCCGCATTTGGGAAGCGATAATCTTGCGCACATCGTGGCGAATATTCGCTCAGAGATCATCTCGCTTGGCGGCACGGTGCGCTTTCATACGCAGCTTGTCGGTCTTGATCTTGCTGAAGGTGCGCTCAAGTCCATCACTATCAAGGATGTACGTTCGGGCCAGATCGAAGAGCTGCCTTGCTGCACGCTCATCTTGGCGTGCGGGCATTCGGCACGCGCAACCTTCGAGTTGGCACGTGATGCGGGGCTTGCCATGGAGCAGAAGCCGTTTTCCATGGGCGTGCGCATTGAGCATCCTCAAGCGCTCATCAATGCAGCGCAGTGGGGAAGCGCCAGTGCACATCCTGCGCTCGAAGCGGCTGAATACAAGCTGGCCATTCACCTTCCCAATGGCCGAAGCGTCTATAGTTTCTGCATGTGCCCAGGTGGGGAAGTGGTTGCTGCTGCCAGTGAAGAAGGCGGCATCGTTACCAACGGCATGAGCAATCATGCACGCGATGGCAAGAATGCGAACGCGGCGCTCTTGGTGAACGTGGATCCTGCCGATCTGAAGAGCGATGATGTGCTTGCGGGTGTCGCGCTTCAGCGTGAAGTCGAACAACGCGCTTTCGAGGTTTCGCGACAAGCTGGTGGCGCTCCGTATCAGGCGCCGATCCAGCGCGTGGGAGCATTCTTGGGTGGTTCTGGGCGGTCATCCGTACCGAGCGCATCAAGCGATCAAGCCTCATGCGAACCTACTTATGAACGCGGCGTGGTCGAAGCGCCGCTTGATGAAGTGCTCCCGCCTTTCATAACGAACGCTTTGCGCGAAGCGCTTCCGCTCATGGGCAAGAAGATCGCTGGTTTCGACGACCCAGCCGCGATCCTTACTGCTCCCGAGACACGCTCATCTTCACCTGTTCGCATCTGCCGAGACGACACCCTCCAAGCCCTGGGGACGGGTTCATTTTTGTCCGGGACAAAAAAGGGACAGGTTCAGGGACAGATTCAAAATGAGGTCGCGGATGGCGATGATGTTCTCGAGCTGCAAACAGGAGTCTATCCTTGTGGGGAAGGCCCCGGGTTCGCAGGTGGCATCATGTCGGCTGCGGTCGATGGACTCAAAGTGGCTCAAGCGGTTGCCGCGCGCTATCAGGAGCAAGAAGCTGGTCATGATGGCCATGATATGGCTATTCATGGGCGTGCTCGCAGCATCGATCTTGGCCGAAATAAGAGCAGCAAGAGCCACGACGACAATAACGGCAGCAACGACGATATCGACGACAACGACAACGACAACGACAACAGCAACGACGCCCGATCCTTCGAAAGCGTAGTAGACGCACTCCGCAGAGGAGAGCCTGCACTGTTCCCAACCGACACCGTCTATGGCCTAGGCGTTGCTGTTGAGGCTGCCGAATCACCAGTGGAGCTCTACAACCTGAAACAGCGATCCGATGGCAAGCCCATCGCATGGCTTGTGGGAAGCCCGCAGGACCTTGAGCTCTACGGCAAGAACATTCCTGCTTGGGCGAAAGACCTAGCAGTTCATCACTGGCCAGGTGCCCTTACGCTCATCGTCGAGGCCTCCGATGAAGTGCCTGCTGCTTATCGCGCTTCCAACGGAACCATCGCGCTGCGCATGCCCGATCATGATCAGACCCTCCAGCTCATCAAAGCGGTCGGGCCCTTGGCTGCCACGTCCGCCAACCTTTCCGGCCAGCCCACCCCCGCTTCCTTAGACGAAGTTCCCGCAGCCCTCAAAAGCACCCTCCCGGCCATTCTGGGCCAAACCCGATCAGGCATCGCCTCGACCGTAGTCGATTGCACTGGTCCTACTCCCAATGTCATCCGTCAAGGCTCCATCGAACTGTAACCCGTAGACAATTTGGGGGCGTAGCCCTTTTTGTCCACAAACCCCGTGTAGACAAAAAGGGCTACGCCCCCAATTTGTCTCGGGAATTCCCAATTTGAAGCTGTCTCCATTTTGTCCCGGACAAAAATGAACCCGTCCCCAGAGTGTGGGTGCGGGCGCAGTGGGCTTACGTATAATGAGAACATCCTGAAAACGCTTCGCCTCAGCGCCCCGAATAGCGCGCAAGCAAGGCGAACCACCTCACAGAAAGAAGAGCGTTCATGGTGTTTTCACTCGGCGCGGATCATGCAGGATTCGAGCAGAAGAACCAGCTGGCAAGCTTCCTGATCGAGCAAGGCTATGACGTGATAGACCGTGGGCCCGAAACGGATGACCGTGTAGACTATCCCGACTACGCAGTGCGCGTAGCGCGCGATGTAGCCGATGGCGTTGCCGATTATGGCGTGCTCGTGTGCGGTACGGGCATCGGCATGGCCATGGCAGCAGATAAGGTGCCCGGCATTCGTGCTGCCAACATCATCACCCCCGAATTCGCGGCGTTGTGTCGCGAGCACAATAACGCCAACATCATCACGCTCTCAGGCCGCTTCGTCGACCTTGAGACCAACAAAGAGATCTTGCGCACCTTCATCGCTACTGAGTTCGGCGGCGGTCGCCACGAACAGCGCGTGGAGAAGATGATGGCGCTCGATAGTGAATGATCGCTCGAACAGATTGCAGGTATATGACTCGAAGGGACCTTATGAAATCGGATCGCATCTCTACTATCAGCCCGCTGTCGGCTAGCCCTACGAAGAAGTTCGTGCTGGCGCTGGTCGCTTGCGCATTGTTCCTTGCCACGGCCTTTTGCTTGGCTGGTTGCAAGCCGCCTGCTGGTCAGCTCGCAGCTAATGCTGCTATCGCCGAAATGGGTGCGCTCGATAAGAAGGATCCCGAGGCTATCGGGTACATTCCAGAGGTCGTCGAGGCGCAGAGCCTTGAGCAGATCGGTGTTTCCGAGCAAGAGTTCTTCGATTGGTGGCTCGAAGGCTTCAGCTATAGCCTGGGCGATGTGGAACTGAACGTCGACGAAGATGCTGGTGAAGTGAACGCCAAGATCACGTGCCGTCAGCTCGAACCGATCATCAGGCAGTGGTCGAATGAATACGTTACCTGGCTGGTGAGCAACAGTATCGCTATTCAGGCAGGTCAGACTGAAGATCCGTGCGAATATGGCCGTTTGCTCTTGCAGAGCATGTTCGAGTCGAACGAGCCTACGCTCGTTGAGTGCATGATCCAGGTACAGAAGTACGATGACGCATGGAGCGTGGTGGCCAGCCAAGACAATGGCCTGTACCGTGATGCGCTGCTGGGTTCGACAGAGAACCTTTCAGGCTATTACATCGCTCCTTTCGAGGCGCTGACTTCGCTTGGTGTAGAGTTGCCCGTTTCGCAGGGTGAAGCGCCAGCTGCCGATGCTGCCGATGAATCGGCCGAAGAATAGCCGGCAATCTTTGCGCCCTTCAAAAGCGCACCTCATTTATCAAAGAAATCCCCCTGAAGCAAGCCTTCAGGCACGAAAGGAGAACATGATGACCCAATCGATCCTGGCACAGCAAGACCCGCAGATCGCCACTGCTATCAATGAAGAGCTGCAGCGCCAACGCGGTTGCGTAGAGCTGATCGCTTCGGAGAACTTCACCTCTCGTGCGGTGATGGAGGCTGTAGGCAGCGTGCTCACCAACAAGTACGCTGAAGGCTATCCGGGCAAGCGCTATTATGGCGGGTGTGAAAAGGTCGACATCGTGGAAGATCTGGCACGAGACCGCGCGAAAGAGCTGTTCAAGTGCGGTTTCGCTAACGTTCAGCCTCATAGTGGAGCGAATGCTAACCTGGCTGCCTACGCAGCTACCGTGAACTTGGGCGATACCATCTTAGGCCTTTCGCTCGATCATGGCGGACATCTTACCCACGGTTCTCCGGTCAATTTCTCGGGCAAGGACTATCAGTTCGTAGCTTATGGTGTGGACCCTCAGACCGAGCGCATCGACTACGATGAAATGGAGCGCTTGGCCAAGGAGCATAAGCCGAAGCTGATCGTGGGTGGCGCTTCAGCATATCCCCGCGTTATCGATTTCGAGCGCATGGCCAAGATCGCGCACGAAGTGGGCGCTTACCTGATGATCGACATGGCTCACATCGCAGGCTTGGTGGCAACGGGCGCACATCCCAGCCCCATTCCTTATGCGGATATCGTCACTTCCACGAGCCACAAGACCCTGCGTGGTCCGCGTGGTGGCTTCATCCTTACCAACAACGAAGAGCTAGCAAACAAGATCGACAAGGCAGTGTTCCCTGGTTCTCAGGGTGGCCCGCTCATGCATGTTATCGCAGGCAAGGCGGTCGCATTCGAAGAAGCGCTCCAGCCCGAATACAAGACCTACATCGATAACGTGGTGAAGAACGCTGCGGCGCTTGGTAAGGGCATGGCCGATGGCGGCTTGCGTTTGGTCTCGGGTGGCACGGACAATCACTTGTGCCTGGTCGACCTGAATCCTGCGAACATCACCGGCAAGGATGCTGAAAAGGTGCTCGAGCGCGTGGGCCTTACCGTGAACAAGAACACCATCCCTAATGAAACACGTTCGCCCTTCGTGACCAGCGGCATTCGCGTAGGTTCAGCCGCGGGCACCACGCGTGGTTTCAATGCTGAAGAGTTCTATCAGATCGGCGAGCTTATCGCCCAGACCGTGTTCAACGCTGAAGACGATGTGAAACTAGCCGAGATCTCGACCCAGATCGAGAAGCTGATCGCGGCCCATCCGCTCTATCCGGGCCTTTAACATTCAATTCGGGGACGGAGGCAGAAGTGTCCCAGGCACGCTTGTCTTCATCCCTTGGTCCCAGATTCGAAGGAGACCTTATGAGCAAGAAGCAGGAAGTTGCAGAGCAATTCGGCGATCGCTTGGTGGTGATCGATCACCCCTTGATCGCGCACAAGCTCTCGGTGCTGCGCGATAAGCGTACTCCCACCAATATCTTTCGCGATGTTGCGCGCGAACTTACCATGCTCGAGGTCTATGAGGCCACGCGCACGCTTCCTACGACCAGCATCGAGGTCGAAACGCCGCTTGCTACTACCACCTGTGAGACCATCAGTGGTCGCGAGCCAGTGATCGTGCCCATCCTGCGCGCGGGTCTTGCCATGCAGGACGCTTTCACGACGCTCATCCCCACGGCACCTATCGCTCATCTGGGCATGTATCGCGATGAAGAGACCCATGAACCCATCGAATACCTGGCGAAGATGCCGCCCTACATCGCGCAACGTTCCGTGCTGCTGGTCGATCCGATGCTCGCCACGGGTGGTTCGCTCATCGCCGCTATCAAGACGCTCCGTGATCGCGGGGTGAAGCATCTTACCTGCGTGGTGATGGTGGCTGCTCCTGAAGGCGTGCAGCGCGTGTTCGAATACGATCCTGATGTACGCATCTTCACAGCTGCCCTTGACGAACGCCTGAATGATGACGCCTTCATCCTGCCGGGCCTCGGGGATGCGGGCGATCGCATCTTCGGCACCTTAGCCATCAACGACTGACCGGGGGACGGGTTCATTTTTGTCCCGGACACTTTGGGGACAGGTTCAAATTCTCGATCAGGAGTCTGAGCCTGTCCCTGTTTTGTCCCGGACAAAAATGAACCCGTCCCCAATCGGCTGATTGACAGGGTTGGTACACTGATAGCATGTACTATGCGCCCGCGTTTCGTATGCACGATGCCTTAGCACGATGCTCTAGCACGATGTTCTTGCGCGGCGCTCTCAAAGGAGCTTGTCATGACCAATGCCGAAACCGCACAGACCCACCTCGATACGCGCCCATCCTGGGACGAATACTTCATGAAGCTCGCCGAAGAGGTAGCTACGCGCACCACCTGCATGCGTCGTGCGGTCGGGGCTGTTATCGTGAAGGATCGCCGCATCCTAGCCACGGGCTACAACGGTGTGCCCACTGGTCTTCGCCACTGCGCCGAGACTGGTTGCCTGCGCGAACAGCTTGGCGTTCCGTCAGGTCAGCGCCACGAGATCTGCCGCGGTCTTCATGCGGAACAGAATGCACTGTTGCAGGCTGCCCGCTATGGCATCAACATCGAAGGCTCGGTCATCTACATCAACACGCAGCCGTGCGTGGTATGTGCCAAGATGCTCATCAACGCAGGCATCAAAGAGATCATCTATAAGAATCCTTATCCCGACGAGCTTGCCATGGAACTGCTCGAAGAATCGGGCATTGCTCTGCGCGTTTTCGACCACGAATGATCTGAACACATTCATTTCACCACTTACCCTTGAATCGAGCACCTTATCGGAAGCAAACAACGGCCTCTGAACCGTTGGTTTATGCTTCAAAAGGCTCAAAAAGTGTGCAATTTGTGCAGATTTGAAAGTTGGTTGAATGATCGCAGCAATCGTATTGGGGATCATCGCAGGATTTGTGGGTTTCCTGGCATTGTTCGTTGCGCTCAGGCTCTCTCGCCGCTCCACTTCTACCTCTCCATTCAATGCGGGGCTTTACGGACTGGGCGGAGCAAGCGTTTCGCTGATCATCGTAGCCGTTGCGCTCGTCGTTTGTGCGATGGTGGCGCGTGACATGGTCCTTCCGTTCGCTATCGCTGAAATTGCCGTCCTTATTGTGGCCACTGTGGTCTACGTACTGTACAAGAACGTGCTCCAGAAGAAGCGCGCTAACGATAAGTAGAGGAAAGGTAAGGAATCTCAATGGGTGAAGCATTGGAGAAATTCGTCGAGCATGCGCAAGGTCTGTATGCTAACTTCGAATCTGTAACGCTCTTCTCCATCGGCGGATGGAACATTTCCCAGTACACCTTGTACATGTTCATCGCATTCGCGTTGGTTCTGCTCGTGGTTCTCATCGGTGCTCGAAAGCTCGAGTTCATCCCACACAAGAAGTTCACCGCGGCGCTGGAATATGGCTACGATTTCATCTCCAACAGCGTTGGCGCAGATGTTATCGGTGAAGGCTATAAGAAGCATATTCCGTTCTTGGCATCGCTGTTCTTCTTCATCCTGATCGCGAACGTGGTCGGCCTTATCCCTGGTGCGAAGGCAGCAACAGGTACCATCTCCATCACCTGGGCGCTCGCACTGGTCTCCTTCATCTACTTCAACTTCTACGGATTCAAACAGCTTGGCTTCTTCAAGTACATGAAGAGCTTCGCGCCTCATGGCATTCCTGCTCCGATGATCCCCATCATCTGGTTCCTTGAATTCGTCTCCATGGTCATCCGTGTTCTTACGCTGGCCGTCCGTCTTTATGGCAACATGCTCGCAGGTCACATGATCTTGGCTGTCTTCTCTTTGGCAACCACTATCTTCCTGCAGACCGCGATCTTCAGCGGTGACTTGCTGGTCGGTCTTCCGTCCATCGCTTGGTTCTTCCTGCTGTTCTTCATGTACGCTCTCGAAACGCTCGTTGCGTTCTTGCAGGCATACGTGTTCACCATCCTGTCCTCGTCCTACATCGGTATGGCCATCCATCCTCACTAGGAACGAGGATCAAGGACCTGCGGACTGGTCCGCAGGGGGGCATGCCTTGGGGTGTTAGGACCCCGCCTGTCGAGCGTAGAGCTCTAAGGTCTGCCCAAGCATGAACAGGCAAAACGAATTCGGTGTTCAGCTGGTACGAAAAGAAAGAGCAGCTGGAAATATTAGACGTGAATGAGGGAATAGGCCTTCATTCAAAAAAGGAGGTAATCGTGATTGAAATGAGTATTGCGCTCGCCGCACTCAAGGTTGTAGGCTATGGCCTCGCAGCTATCGGTCCTGGTATCGGTATCGGCATCGCTACCTACGGTTTGTGCGTCTCTGCAGCTCGTCAGCCTGAAATGAAGGGTCAGCTCATGGGCTACTTCTTCATCGGTGCTGCAATGTCCGAGGCGTTGGCACTGCTCGGCTTGGTTCTCTTCTTCATCGGTTAATCGCTCATACAGATACGAATTTTCCGATAGTAAAGAAGGAGGCAAGCGAATTGAACGCAACAGCAAGCAAATATGTACGCAACTGCGCTAGCGGCTTTGTCGCGTTGCTCGGTGCGTCTGCAATTTGCCCTCTGCCTGCATTCGCTGCTGAAGATGGCGCGGGAATCGGTGCGATCCTTCCTCAGATGGACGAATTCATTCCCATGCTCGTCGCCTTCATCATCTTGTGGATCATCCTGGCGAAGTTCGGCTGGCCGCTCTTTGACGGCATGCTGAAGAAGCGCGAGGACACCATCAAGAATTCCCTGGAGAAGTCCGAAGAGGCTCGCCAGGAAAGCGAACGCGTGCTGGCAGAATACCGCGAACAGCTTGAGGGCGCTAAGACCCAAGCTCAGCAAATGCTCAATAATGCTCGTCAATCCTGTGAAGCAATGGAGTCCGAGATGAAAGCAAAGGCCCAAGAAGAGGCCGCTGCGATCGTTGCTAAGGCAAAAGTTGCTATCGAGGCTGAAAAGCAGTCGGCGATCGAGGAACTCAAGGGTTCTGTGGTCGACCTGTCCGTTGACGTTGCTACGCGTGTAATCGGCGAAGACTTCAGCGACGAAGAGCATCGCAAGCTCATCGAGCGCTACGTGAAAGAGGCAGGTAGTCTAAATGCCTAATCGTCACGTCATCAATGAAATTATCGCAGCCTATGCCAACGCTGCTCTCAACGGCGCTAACAACGCTGGCGGAAGAGATGCTGTCGTTGAGGTTCGCAACCAATTGGTCCAGATCTTGGAATTCATGTCCACCAACATCAAGCTTCGTTTGTCCCTTGACGACGAGGTATTCACCCCTGAACAGCGCTCTGAGCTGGCGCGTAAGGTGTTCGAGGGCTACAACCCCGTGTTGGTAGACCTGCTTTCGGTCATGGCTTCTCGTGGCGACGTTGAAAAGCTGCGCCGCGTCTATGCCGACTATGAAGCGCTCATCGTTTCCAAGCTCGACTTCAATGTTGTTGATGTAACGACGGTTGTTGATCTTGATGACAACTTGCGAACTGTAATTAAGAACAAGATTAAAGCCGACCTCGGTAGGGATTGCGTGCTCGTCGAGCACATCGATCCTTCCATCATGGGCGGCATCGTCATGTCCACAATGGGCAACTACATCGACGCGAGCCTGCGCTCCCAGTTCGATCGTGCGCGCATTGTGCTGAAAGAAAAGACAGATGGAGGTGAATGCTAGTGACTGAAATCACCGCACAGTCTATCGATGAAGCGTTGCGCAAGCAGCTTGATGCTATCAACACCAGTGTTGATTCTCGCGAGACCGGCGTCGTTGTCCAAATCGGCGACGGTATTGCCCGCATCGACGGTCTTAAAGGTGCCATGGCAGGCGAACTTCTCGAGTTTGTCGCTGAAGACGGCCGCGTTGTCTATGGTTTGGCTCAGAACCTCGAAGAAGAGGAAGTTGGCGCCGTACTCCTGGGTGACCTCACTGCAATCAAAGAGAATGACCAGGTACGCACCACTGGTAAGATTTTGGAGGTTCCTTCCGGTCGCGGATTGCTCGGCCGTGTAGTCAATCCTCTTGGTATGCCGATCGACGGCAAGGGCCCGATCGAGGCCGACGGCTATCGTCCGGTCGAGTTCAAGGCTCCTGGCGTTCACGAGCGTCAGCCTGTTGAAGAGCCGATGCAGACTGGTATCATCGCTATCGACTCGATGATCCCCATCGGACGTGGTCAGCGTGAGCTCATCATCGGCGACCGCCAGACCGGTAAGACGTCCATCGCGCTCGACGCTATCATCAACCAGCGCAATGACGACATGATCTGCGTCTATGTTGCTGTTGGCCAGAAGGCTTCCACTGTTGCTAACGTTGCTGAAGCTCTGGAAAAGCATGGTGCTCTGGACAAGACCATCATCGTCGTGGCAACCGCTGCAGACGCAGCTCCGCTGCAGTACTTGGCTCCTATGGCTGGTGCCGCAATGGGCGAGTACTTCATGTACAACGGCAAGGACGGCAAGCCCGCCAATGCCGACAATCCTGGTGGTAATGTTCTCTGCGTCTATGACGACCTTACCAAACAGGCAGTTGCTTATCGTCAGATGTCTCTGACCCTGCGTCGTCCTCCCGGACGTGAAGCATTCCCAGGCGACATCTTCTATCTGCATTCTCGCCTGTTGGAGCGCGCTGTTAAGCTTTCTGATGAGAACGGTGCAGGTTCACTGACCGCACTGCCCATCATCGAGACTCAGGCTGGCGACGTTTCTGCATACATCCCGACCAACGTGATCTCCATCACCGACGGTCAGATCTTCCTGCAGACCGACCTGTTCTTCCAGGGCCAGCGCCCTGCTATCAACGTTGGTATCTCCGTTTCCCGCGTTGGTGGTTCTGCACAGGTCAAGTCCATGAAGTCTGTTGCAGGTACGCTGCGTCTGGACCTCGCGGCATTCCGCGAGCTGCAGGCCTTCACCCAGTTCGGTTCCGACCTGGACAAGGCAACCCAGCAGCAGCTCACTCGTGGTGCAGCTATGACCGAGCTTCTGAAGCAGGGTCGTTTCATGCCCATGCCTGTTGAAGAGCAAGCGATCGCTATCTGGGCTGGCAACGAGGGCTTCCTCGATAGCCTGCCTGTGGAGAGCATCGTTCGCTTCCGTACGGAAATGCTTGACTACCTGCGTATCAATTACTGTGAAGTAGTGGCTATGGTTCGCGATGAACAGAAGTTCACCGACGATTCAGAGGCTAAACTTCGCGAAGCGATCGAAGCCTTCAAGCTTCAGTTCATCGCGTAAGGAAGGCATCTATGGCTACCCTTCACGATATCGAAAGGCGCATCAATTCCGTCGAATCGACGAAGCAGATCACGCGTACCATGCAGATGGTCGCAGCAGCGAAGATCCGCCACTCCACCGAACGCGTGGAGCACGCGACTCCTTATCGTAACGCTATGTACGAGCTGCTCTCGAACCTCTCGCTTCTGGGTGAGACGAATGCGGTCCTCACCAAGCCTCATGATGAGATCAAGAATACCCTCATCATCGCGGTCACCTCTGACCGTGGCTTGGCAGGCGGCTTCAACTCCAGCGTGCTGCGTCGTGCCGATAAGATCATGAAGGAATGCAAGGCAGCAGGTAAGAACGTCACTATCGCGGCTTGCGGCAAGAAGGCGATCGCCTACTTCAAGTACCGCAAGGCCGATACCGTTCTGGCCTTCAGGGACCTCTCCGCAGACCCCCGTGTCGAGGAATCCGATACCTTGACCGACTACTGCATCGAGAAGTACACCGCTGGTGAATTGGATGAAGTGTTCGTGCTCTACAACCACTCCAAGAACGCCGCGGAACAGCAACTTGTCGAAGAGATCCTGTTGCCGATCAACCTGGCTTCATTCAGGCCCGAAGGTGCGGTCTTCAATTACGGTGCTATCACCGAGACCGACCAAGACAACCCCGATCTGCAGGGCTCGTTCGAATACGAACCTGACGAGACCGAGGTTCTGGACCAACTGTTGCCGGAGTACATGGCAGGTTACCTGTTCTACGTACTGATCGACTCGGCTGCAGCCGAACAGGCTGCTCGTCGTAACGCTATGAAGAATGCGACGGATAACGCCAATGAAATGATTGAGACGCTCAATCGTGTTTATAACCGTGTACGTCAAGGCGCAATCACCACAGAGCTCAACGAGATCGTTGGTGGCGCCGAAGCTTTGGAGGACTAATGGCTGAAGAAACAAATAATGCACCTGCAGCCAAGGGTGGTATCGGACATATCGTCCGTGTCGTCGGTCCTGTTGTTGACGTTGAGTTCGCACCGAGCGAAATGCCTGCGATCTATAACGCGCTTCACATCGATACCGAAACCCCCGTTGGTCACATCAAGTTGGTCTTGGAGGTTCAGATGCACCTCCCTGGCGACTTGGTCCGTGCAGTTGCGATGTCGTCTACGGACGGCCTTACTCGTGGCCTTGAAGTCCAGGACACCGGCGCACCTATGATGATGCCTGTCGGTCCTGAGACCCTGGGTCGCATTTGGAACGTAGTTGGCGAGCCTGTTGACGGCAAGCCCATGCCTGACATCAAGCAGTGGATGCCGATCCATCGTTCGGCTCCTGCTTATGACGAACTGACCACCACCACCGAGATCTTCGAGACTGGCATCAAGTCGATCGACCTGATCGAGCCCTTCATCAAGGGTGGTAAGACGGGTCTGTTCGGCGGCGCAGGCGTTGGCAAGACCGTTATCATCCAGGAGCTCATCAACAACCTCGCTCAGGAGCATGGTGGTACTTCGGTATTCACCGGTGTAGGCGAGCGTACTCGTGAAGGTACTGACCTCTTCCTGGAGATGAGCGACTCTGGCGTTATCAATAAGACCTGCTTGGTCTATGGCCAGATGAACGAGCCTCCTGGAGCACGTCTTCGTGTTGGTCTGGCTGGCCTTACCGAAGCGGAATACTTCCGTGATCAGGGCCAGGACGTTCTGTTGTTCGTCGACAACATCTTCCGTTTCACCCAGGCAGGTTCTGAGGTATCCGCACTGCTCGGCCGTATGCCTTCCGCAGTAGGTTATCAGCCCACCCTGGCTACGGAGATGGGCGAACTGCAGGAGCGCATCACCTCGACCAAGACTGGTTCCATCACCTCGGTGCAGGCTGTCTACGTTCCCGCGGACGACCTTACCGACCCCGCTCCGGCAACCACCTTTACTCACTTGGATGCTAAGACCGTTCTTTCGCGTTCCATCGCTGAGCTGGGCATCTATCCTGCGGTCGACCCGCTGGAGTCCACCTCTCGCGCACTCGATCCCGACATCGTCGGCGAAGAGCACTATCGCGTTGCGATCGGCGTTCAGGAGATCCTGCAGCAGTACAAGGACCTGCAGGATATCATCGCGATCCTCGGTATGGATGAACTTTCTGAAGAACAGAAGATCATCGTTAACCGTGCTCGTAAGGTCCAGCAGTTCCTCGGCCAGAACTTCCACGTTGCGAAGCAGTTCACTGGCCAGGACGGCTCTTACGTCAAGCTCGAGGACACCATTCGTTCCTTCGATGAGATCCTCAAGGGCAATTGCGACGAGATCCCTGAGCAGTGCTTCCGTATGAAGGGCGGCATCGACGAGGTCTACGCGGCCTACGAGCAGCTCAAGAACGAGGAGTAAATCATGTCCGAGATTATCTGTGATGTTGTAGCAAAGAACCAGGTGCTCTACTCTGGATCCCTCTATTCCGTTATGGTTCCCGGCTCCGAAGGTGAGCTGGGCATCATGGCGAACCACGAGCCTTTCGTCTCCGCGCTTAAGGATGGCGTCATCTGGGCTCGTACCAAGCAGGAGGGTGGAACCACTCTGAGCGCTGCCATCATGGGTGGTTATGTTCAGGTGCTCGGTGAGCGCGTTATCGTTCTTTGCGATAAGACGCGAGCTCTCAACCGCATCAACGTTGATAAGCTCAATAAGGAGATCCCTGCCTTGGAAGAGCGCATCGCGAATCTGTCTGAGGAAAGCGTTATCTCCCGCTCTGTTTTGACGCGTAAGCTGCGCTGGTGCAAGGTGCAGCTGGCGGCAAAGGAGAAAGAGGATCAGTACGTCTAATCTGGTTCTCGAATTCGTACCAGCTAAAGGGCCTCTGCGAAAGCAGGGGCCCTTTTGTTTTGGTGAGATTGTTGGGGTGCTGTGGCTGCAAGGTAATCGTGCATAACTTACCCGTTCCGCTGTTCGCCCTTCGGGCTCATGCGCTGCACTGCCTCATGCATTGTTGTGCGAATCGATCTTCGATCGATTCTGTTTTTCAAGTTAGTGTTCAGAGTAAGTTCTGCACGCTCACCTTACATCCACAGCACCGTGCACGGTTTTACTGCGTAAAAAATGGACGCTTCGGAACCTGGCCCCGAAGCGTCCTCTCTTGGTTCGTGAAATGCGAGTTAGATCAACGCCTGATCGTTACGGGGGATAGGGGGGACGTTGAAGGGTCTGTCGCGGTCAGTGGCGATGGAGTGCAGATAGTTCTGCAGCATGGAATCGGCCTGATAGGTAAGGTCGATGCGACCTTCGAATGCGCACCAGTAATAGATGCTACCAGTGATGATGATAGCGATGCGTAGCAAGGCTTCGTTGATATCAAGATCAGCCTTCACTTCGCCCGAGGTAACACCTTCTTCAAGGTCTTGACGTACGCGGTCGAGCACGAGCTCCTTGTCAGCGTCGCGTTCGAGGAAGTTGAACGCCGGGTTGGTGATGGATGAATACAGGCCCGTGATGAACTCGATGCCTGTTTCCAAAACACAATCGATATAGAAGCGATAGATCAGCACCACACGCTCAAGTGCCGTGTGGGTCTCTGCAAGATCTTCAGCCTTCTGCTTGTAGGAGGTGAAGATGTTGCTGAGATAGTAAGCGATAAGGTCGTCCTTATCGTCGAAAAGATTGTAGAAGCTGCCCGTAGAAATTCCAGCCTCATCGCAGATATTGCGGATGGTGAGATAGCGCATACCGTGCTGGTTCACCAGATCGATGGCAGTCTCGAGAAGCTTTTCACGGGTAACGTGTTCGCGGGTGTCTTGGGCAGAAATGAATTTATTTCTTGGCGACATAGTTCATCCTTGTCTCGTTTGCCCAGTTCATACGGAAATGTTATCAGAAGAGCGATGAAAATGAGCTGTTATGTGGAAGAAAACAGAAAGAAGGTGCTAGACTGGATGCGTACCGTTTTTACGGTCTGAAGAGGGGAATGTGCGTCAGCGATGCTGGCGGTTCGCGATAGATAGGGGACTCCAATGGTTTTCAACAATATCGTAGTTGCATATGATGGCTCTGATCATGCAGTCGATGCGGTGATGAAGGCGCGCGATTTCGCGCTGGCAGATCCAGAGGTACGCATCCATGTGGTTTTCGTTACCACCCATCCGAATGCTCAGCTGCCGGCAAGCTTCAACAATTCTTCCTTCGACCCTGAACAGTATCTGCTGTCCGTTGAGGACGTGATGGATCTTTACAACCGTACCATCGCGGAGGAATCTGAGAAGGTCAAGGCAGGCTTGGGTATGGCTATCGATGGCATCGAAGATCAGGTAACCATCGATGTGATCCCGGGTTATACGCCAGCCGATGACATCATCGAATTCGCCAAAGAGATCGAAGCAGATCTTATCGTGATGGGTTCTCGTGGCCTGGGCGCTATCCGCGGCGTTATCGGATCGGTGAGCTACGCGGTCTTGCGCGAATCCACCGTGCCGATCCTGGTCGTGAAATAGACATCTTAAAGGGCGCATTCGGGGTTCATTCCAGGCGTCTTCATCAGAGCTTCACAAATCGAGCGGTCGTCCATGAAGGGCGGCCGCTCTTGTTTTTGGCAAATCTGGAGCGGTTCTGGGATCGATAGGTGTGTATCACCTGATGAAAGGTGGTATTTAGCGTGACATCTTGCCGTTCAAGATAAGGAGTCCTTGTCCCAGTTTTCGGACATAATGGTCTTTCTGTGGTGTCGGCTCCAACGTATAGACCTAGCACTATGCGCACGTTATCATGCGATAGTCATTTATACGAATTCGATCACAGTGCTTCGGCACTGAAAGGGGTTTCAATGGAGAATGTGAAAAAGACACCGTTCGCGGTGGCCAAAGCATCCTTTGTTGCGCTCATCGCGGGCTTGCTCATGTGTGTAGGTGCCGCGTTCATGCAGGAGCCTGAAAAGGCTTACGCAGACGATACTTACATTGCGACCATCGAGGTCGAAGGCTTCGGCACGATCAAGGCGGAACTTGATCGTAATGCTGCTCCGATCACGGTCGACAATTTCGTGAAGCTTGCTAAAAGTGGTTTCTATAATGGGTTGACCTTCCATCGCGTTGCAAAGGACTTCGCCATCCAGGGCGGTGATCCGAAAGGTGACGGTACGGGTGGATCGAGCACCAAGATCAAAGGTGAATTCTCTGCCAATGGCGTGGTCAATCCGATCAAGCACGTAGCAGGCACTATTTCCATGGCGCGTGCTAGTGACTACAACAGTGCAAGTTCGCAGTTCTTCATCGTTCCTACCACCAGCACGCAGAACACGAACGCACTTGATGGCAAGTATGCTGCATTCGGTCATGTTATCAGCGGCATGGATGTGGTGAACAAGCTCAACAACGTTGCAACAACCAGCGAGAAGCCGAACAGCACTATCAGGATCAAGTCGATCACTATTTCGACTGGAACGGCTTCCTCGTCTCAGGCAGGTGGCTGGATCAAATCTGGATCGCGTTATTGGTACAAGTATTCTCCTGCAGTTGCGGCAGCTAAAGGTAAAGCATATCCGCGCAACGAAGAGATCGCCATCAATGGTAAGACCTATCGCTTCGATGGCAATGGCTGGATGAAGACTGGCTGGCAGAAGGTCAGCGGCAAGTGGTACTACTATGGCGGCAAGAACGATGGTGCCAAGAAGACTGGATGGCAGAAGGTCAGCGGCAAGTGGTACTACATGGATCCCACCACAACTGCTATGCAGACTGGTAAGCTCGACTTGACTTATTACGACTCTAACTGGGTCCAGCGTGGTGATGTTTACTACCTCACTTCTTCTGGTGCCATGAAGACAGGCTGGAACAAGGAGAGCGGCAAGTGGTATTACTACGGTAGCTCTGGCGCGATGTACACAGGTACGCTCACCTGGATCAGCGGTAAGTACTACTTCTTCGATTGGAACGGCGTCATGCAGACTGGCCTGCAGAAGATCAACGACGATCACTACTACTTCAACAGCTCTGGCGCTATGAAGATGAATAGCTGGGTGAAGACGGGTGGCAAGTGGTACTACACCACGTCAAACGGCACCGTGGCTAAGAATCGTTGGATCGGCGGTCAGTATTGGGTCGGTTCCGATGGCGTGATGGCTACCAGTTCTTGGGTCGATGGTGGTAAGTACTACGTCGACAAGAACGGCAAGTGGCTCAGAAATGCTCAGCCTGCTAGCAAGAGGAGCGTCGAGGCCGACACTCAAGCTGCTACTAACTCGGATTCACAGAATGCAGCTGCTTAAGATCAGGCATTAGCACCTTGCTAAAGAACGGGTCGCTTTCTACGAGAAGGCGGCTCGTTTTTTTGTGATCTGTCGGGGATGTTCGCGCGGGCGAAAAGCTGCTTGCGGTTTACCTTAGATTCTTCTTGATGAGCTGCACCAGGAAATCGATATGATCCTTGCGATCATTTAGAGCAGGAATGTAGGTGAACGTGCATTCCTTGCCCTGCTTAGCGCACTGGGCAAAGAAGAAGTTACGCTGTTCAACATCCACATCCAGCAGCGTTTCAAGGCAATCGGACGAAAACCCTGGCGTTACCATGGCAACGTTGGTCACACCTTGCTTCACCCAGCCTTCGAGCACTTTCTTGGGACTTGGCCCAAGCCAGCGGCGTGAATCTTCGAAACGAGAATGATAGGAGATGGCCCAGCTATTGCCTGGGATACCAAGCTGCTTCGTGACCGCTTCCACCGTTGCCTCGACCTGCTGGGGATAGTTATCGCCATTGCGCACATCGCGCAGCGGGATGGAGTGGAAGCTGAAAAGAAGCTTCGCACCCGGTTCGTAGTTCCAAGCCTCTTCGATCGAGGAGGTGAGCGCATCCAGATAACCTTCATCAGTCGCATAGCCTTCGATCACTTCGAACGAAAGATCGGGAAAGCGAGCAGCTACGGCGGCCACCTTGTCTTTGCAGGAGGCTGTTGTCGAGTACGCGGTCTGAGGAAAGAGAGGGACCACTAAGATAGAGGTGCAGCCAGCGGCCTGTAGCTCTCTTACCACATGCTGCAATCGCGGTTTGCCATAGCGTGCAGCGAAGCGCACGGGGATATCCAGTCCTTGGCGCTCGAGCGCTTCTTGGGTCTTCTTCGCCTGATTCAGGGAGTTCACCATGAAAGGAGAGCCTTCTTCGGTCCAGATCGCGCGATAGCGCTTCTCAGTCGCCTTCGGACGCGCGTTGATCACGAAAAGATGCAGGATGGGCAGCCAAAGAAAACGCGGCATGCTGATAAGACGAGGATCGGCAAGGAATTCAGCAAGATAGGGTTTGATGTCTCGGGCATTGGGGGATGCGGGCGTGCCCGTATTCATGAGCACTACGCCTATCTTCGATCGCTGTTCTTGCATCTCCATGCCCTTTCTGCGTGCTCGCAGTTCGAAGTAGCCAAAGGGGCCATACGCAGAACAACGCTCATTCGAGTTTAGCAAAGTATGCTTTTGGTCTTGTTTGCGTTGGCTTTTACGGCAAGAATAGACGTTGTATGAAAATCTTTTCGCTGAGCAGGACGCTGTTTGGTGAATATGACGCGCGCGAGTGGAGCTTCATGGCATTTCTTCTAGGATGCGAAAATGTGCATTTGGAATATCCGACCAAGACTATCTTCGAATCGCTTTCGCTTGGTATCGATGATGGTGATGTGATCGGGGTAGTGGGCAAGAACGGCGATGGTAAGTCGTCCTTGCTGTGTTTGTTCGAGGGCTCGATCGAGCCTGATGATGGGCGCGTGTTGCGCACGCGTGGCGTACGGTTGGTGGCGCTCGCGCAGAAGGATGGGCTTGCAGATGATGCCACGGTGCTGAAGAGCATCGTGGGGGATGTTCCTGAATACGTGTGGGCATCGGATGCGGGTATTCGCGCGATCCTGGATAACTTGGTGGGCGATCTGAAGCCTGATGCTCAGGTCGGCACGCTTTCGGGCGGCCAGCGAAGGCGCGTGGACTTGGCGCGCGTGTTGGTGAGCGATGCAGATGTGGTGCTGCTCGATGAACCGACGAACCATCTTGATATCGAGGCCATCCATTGGTTAGCAGAGCATCTGAAGCGGCGATTCGCGAAGAAGCAGGGTGCGCTGGTGGTGGTCACGCATGATCGCTGGTTCTTGGACGAGGTATGCAATTCCATGTGGGAAGTGCATGATGGGCGCGTGGAGTCATTCGAAGGTGGATATTCTGCCTATGTTCAGCAGCGCGTTGAGCGTGATCGGCAGATCGAGCAGGCCGAACAGAAGCGTCGCAACTTGGCGCGCCGTGAGCTGGCGTGGCTTTCTCGTGGCGCACGAGCGCGTTCGACCAAGCCGAAGTTCCATGTGGAAGCTGCGCGCGCGTTGATCGCGCAGGAGCCTCCGATCCGCAATAGTGTCGAGCTGAAGCGTGCAGCAATTTCGCGCCTGGGCAAGAAGTGCATCGAGTTGACCGATGTCGACTTCACCTTCGATGGCGCGCAGGAGCCTGTGCTGGAAGGACTGACGTGGCTCATCGGACCAGGTGATCGCTATGGTGTGCTGGGAGAAAATGGCGCAGGCAAATCAACGCTGCTCGATATCGCGCGGGGGAATCTGAAGCCCCAGCATGGCAAGGTCGAGGTAGGCAAGACAGTGAAGATAGCGTTTCTGAGCCAGGCGCTCTCTGAATTGGAAGAGCTGGGCGATTCGCTCGTGCGAGAAGTATTGAATCGCTACCAGTCAAGCTATGTGGTGGATGGCAAGGTGGTCTCGCCCGCCGCGCTGCTGGAGCAGTTGGGCTTCGAGAAAGCTTACCTGAACACCCAGGTGAAAGCCCTATCGGGTGGACAAAAGCGTCGTATGCAGCTGATGCTCATCTTGCTCGATGCACCCAATGTGCTCATCTTGGATGAACCGAGCAATGACATGGATATCGATATGCTGGTGGCGATGGAGAACATGCTCGACACGTGGCCGGGTACGCTCATCCTGGTCACACACGACCGCTATATGATGGAGCGCGTGACCGACCATCAGTTCGCGTTGATCGATGGCAAGTTGCGCCACGTGCCGCGCGGTGCCGATGAGTATCTGGAACTACTGGAAGCTTCACATCGCAACCGCGGCGACCGCAAGTTCGCTGCAGGTGGTGTTGATGCTTCTGAAGAAGGAGCGGATGCTAGTGAGACGGCTTCATCTGGGGGTGTTGCGGCGGGTGAGGGTGCACCAACGAAGCCGACGCTCTCTGGCGGCGAGCAGCGCGAAGTGCGTAAGCGCGCGAACTCACTCGAGCGTCGCATGCAAACCCTCGAAGGAAAGATCGCCGACGCCCAAACCGAACAGTCCGAAGCTGACCCGAGCGACTATGTTGCCTTAGGCAAGATCCAGTCCCGCATCACCGACCTCCAGTCCCAACTAGCCACCCTAGAAGAAGAATGGCTAGAACTCTCCGACCTCTTATAGTTGATTCGCAAGAGATCGAACCCGGACAAAATGAGGACCGGCCCCTTTTTGTCCCAGTTATGAGCAGAGGGTGCGGGCGAGGAGGCGGCCGGCGAAGACGCCGGCGATACAGGCTGCGAGCGAAAGTGCCATATAGCCTGCGGCGATACCATATTGAGCATCTTCGAAGAGCTGGATGGTCTCCAGGCTGAAGGTAGAGAACGTGGTGAAGCCGCCGAGCACGCCGGTGGTCAAGAACAGCATCGCTTCCTTATTTTCGGGGAAAACATGCGGCAGGCAGATCGAGCATACGCCGATAAGAAACGAACCCACGATGTTCACGATGAGTGTGGCCAAGGGGAAGACGTGCGCGTACACGCCTGATACGCCGATCGAGACAAGATAGCGCAAGGCGGCACCGATGAAGCCGCCGCAACCAACAATGAGAACGTTGAACATTAGTTTTGGTTGCTGTCTGCAGGAGCGTCGTTAGCCGGCACTGCCGACTGAGCAGGTGCAGGGGCTTGCGCAGGAATCGATGGAGCTTGCGGGGCATCCGTAGGAGCGGTCGCGAAGTTCACCTGTGGAGTGCCGGGCGCGTTGCCCTGGCCGAACGAAACCACAGGCGCACCAGAAGCAGCCGCATTCGCATCGAAGCCGTCGCGCTTGGTGAAGTGGAACATGCCCGCGATGATGTTGCCGGGGAAGGTTTGGATGGCGTTGTTGTAGATCATCACCGTGTCGTTGTAACTCTGACGCATGTAACTGATCTTATCTTCAGTGGCGGTCAGCTCAGCTTGAAGCTGCTGGAAGTTGGTATTCGCCTTCAGCTCGGGGTAGGCCTCGGCCACCGCGAACAGGCTCTTCAGTGTACCCGAGAGCACATTGTCGGCTTCCATCTTGGCCTCGGGCGTGGGAGCACTCATCACTGCGCTGCGCGCCTGAGTCACGGCCTCGAAGGTGCCGCGCTCGTGAGCCGCATACCCCTTTACGGTTTCGACCAGATTCGGAATAAGGTCCAAGCGGCGCTGAAGCTGCACATCGATCTGCGACCACGCATTGTCAACGCGATTGCGCAGCTGGACCAGATTGTTGTAAAGCGCGATCACGGCAATGACCAGCGCAAGGATTATTACCAAAACAACGATGAGAATGATCATGATCTCTCCTTTGAGCGTGTGGTGCTATTGTACCAGTCTCGATAAGGTCTAGCGCAGCTAGAAGCTCTTCAGCACTTCAGCGCCGATCGAGGCGAAGGATGTGACGCGTGCGAACCACCCTTTTTTGAGGGCTTCGAGCGAAAGAGCAGATGCCGCTTCGTAACTCTCACAAAGGGCTGCGACTGCCGATCCGCTACCGCAAAGCACGACCGAGCTGGCGCCAACCTGCTCCCCGAGCAGGGTGAAGACTTCTTGGAGTTCGGGCTTGATCTTCAGTGCAGCGGGTGTGAGATTGTTCCATGGCTCAACCGCAGCCGCATCCTCGATCGCGGCGATCTGCGCCAGATAGTTCGTCGTAGGGAATTCGGGATCTTCATCGAATCGTTGATAGGCTTCCTTAGTGGAAACGCCAGCACCTTCAGGACGCACGAGCGTAAGGAATCCTTTGCGCGGTTCGAGCGTGTGAACGAAGTGTTCGCCTTTGTTATCCAGATACACGCAGCCGCCATACAAGAAGAACGGTACATCCGCTCCAAGGCCCGCGGCTACTTCAACAAGCGCAGGATGATCGAGCGGGATGTCCCATAGCAGCGCAAGGCCCTTCAAGGTTGCCGCAGCATCTGATGAGCCTCCACCCAGACCTGCCTCGTGGGGGATCTTCTTCTCGATCGCGATATCAAGATGCTCCGCTTCCGTGCGTTCAAAGCGCTCTGCCAGGCGCATCGCGGCCTTGTAAACGATATTCTCTTCTGCGGGAATATCCAGGTTATCCACGCCATTGGTTGCCTCGCAGGTGATGCGGATCGACAGACCGCCTTCATTATCTGTGGGTTGTTCGGCCGCTGGACCGCCGAACAGGGGATCCATCGCCAGCGTAGTGCGGCGGATCTCGATGGTGTCGTGCAGCGCAAGCGCATGCAGGATGGTATGCGCTTCGTGGTACCCATCGGGAAGCTTCTGCCCGACCGCGAGCACGAGGTTGATCTTCGCAGGAGCGATGAGCTTCACATAGTTCATGAGAGCCCTTCTTTCTTCTTGGCTTTGTTCTGCGCGCGTTTAGCGGCGAAGAAATCCTTCAGGAGCTGCGCGCATTCATCTTCGAGCACGCCCGATTCCACCTCGAAGGTGTGGTTCAGGCGCTCATCGGCATTGATCTGATAGAGGCTACCCAGCGCCCCAGCCTTTGGATCTGACGCGCCATAGACGCAGCGCTCGATACGCGCTTGCTGCATCAGGCCCGCGCACATGATGCAAGGCTCGAGCGTAACATAGACCGTGCAGCCCGAAAGGCGCCACGCATCTTCATGTGCAGCAGCTTCGAGCAGCGCCGTGAATTCGGCATGCCCTGCAGGGTTACGCGACCCTTCGCGCGTATTGCGGGCAGCGGCGATCACGTGGCCATCGCGCACCACCACTGCACCGATAGGAACTTCATCGGCTGCAGCTGCAGCGCGCGCTTCTTCGAGTGCCAGCTGCATATATTCGATGTCTCTACTTTGGGTGGTTTGCATTATTTTGTGCTATCCTAGGGGTCGCAGTTTTGCATACGGAGGAATGGCTGAGCGGTTGAAAGCGGCGGTCTTGAAAACCGTTGTACCGAGAGGTACCGTGGGTTCGAATCCTACTTCCTCCGCCATTGTTCTTGCATGGCCCTGGCTCGTTTGAGCGGGGCCATTTTTTTTGTGGGCGGGGGAAGGCCGCATGCGCTGGACGCTTACGATTTCAGCAGCTCAACAAGGGGATTCGGAGCGTCGGGGAAGAACGTGCTCTTCACGAAATCGAGCGGCATCTCGCGACCGATCCATAAGCGCTCGCCAATGGCAGCTTGTTGCAAGAACATGCCTGAACCATCGATGACCTTGTTGCCATTGGCGCGACCAAGCTCCACGAATTGTGTATCGCGCGGAACGTAGACCGTATCAGCCATGATCAGTCCTTCGTGCAACATGTCTTGAGTGACCAAGCACCCAGGCACTTCAGGCGTGCCCACGTTGGTCGCATTCACAAGCAGTGTCGAGCCTGCGATCGAGTTGCGCAGTTGGGTCTCGTCGGCTAGGTCGTAGAGCGTCACGTTGCAACTGCTATGGCTCTTCAGTCGCTCGATCAGCTCCTCAGCGCCTGCGTAGAATTCGTCTTGGCGGTTGAACAGGTCGATCTCGGCAACGCCGTCGAGTGCTGCTTGGGTGATGAGCGCTGAACCTGCGCCACCTGCACCCATGACCGTTATCTTCTTGCCACGAATGTCGATGCCGTTCAGTACTAGGTTGCGGATGAAAGCTGCACCGTCTGCGTTGTCACCCAGCGACTTGCCATCTTGGATGACCACGGTGTTCACCGCACCCATGATCTCGGCAACTTCAGAGATCTCGTCCAGGAAGGGAAGGATGAAGGTCTTGCAAGGCGTGGTGACGTTGTAGCCCAAAAAGCCCATGGCTGCCATGCCGCGTACGGTGGCTTCAAGACGCGTGTTGTCCACATCGAATGCGATGTAGGCGATGTCGAGATCAAGGTGCTCGAACACGGCGTTGTGGATGGCTGGGGATCCAGAGTTCTGCACGGGGCTGCCAATGAGCCCGATCAGTTTGGTTGCTCCGCTGATTCGTCCGGAGTGCTGCATAGCGCGTCCGCCTTACTTCAAGGTGTGTACATTCGTATATGCAATTTTAGACGATGTAGCGGAAGTTTCCGCGGTTTTCGCGTTAATCCTGCGTTAAACCAGAGAAAGCATGTCGACCAGCTTGTTGGCCGCGTCGCGCACGGAAAGGCCGTCGATATCCAGTACGATGTCGGCGTATTTTTCGTAGAGCGGGGTGCGCTCTTCGTAAAGGTCAAGAAGGTTCATGTTCGATCCACCCTTCATAACAACGCCACGCTCGTGCAAGCCGCCAAGGCGGTTCTTCAGTTCATCGTAAGAAACACGCAGGTAGACAACGGGACCCAAGGTGGCAAGATGGGTCATGGCTTCGTCGGAGTAGACCGCCGAACCGCCCGTTGCGATAACGCTGCGTTCAGCTTGGAGCGTGCTCAAGACCTCGTTCTCAACTTCGATGAAGCCTTCAGGGCCAAGGGCATCGATGATCTTTTGCAGGGTCTTGTCGCTGTGGGTCTGGATGAGCAGGTCAGCATCGATGAAGTTGAAGTTGATGATCTTTGCCAGCACAACGCCAAGCGTGGATTTGCCTGCACCAGGCATGCCAATGAGCGTGATACAACTTGTCTTATCCATGCGAACTCCTCAGCGTGATGGCGCTTGCTGCGCCTTCGTTCAACTTGTTAAAACTATAGCACGCTTCGTTTCTTTTCGAGAGTTGAGAGAAACGATAGAGGGCTATGGATATCCTGAACATTGAGCGATAATAGAGCCTTGTTTGAGATTTCATTCCGATTCGCTATGTGCTAGGTAGGTGCCCATGACAGATTTGCAGGAACACTTGGTCATTTCGCGTCCAACTTCAGAGGATCTGACCGACCAGTATGTGAACGAGTTGCTTGCAATGTATGCAGCTGTGCAGGAAACGGTCGCTGGCACCGACAACGATCCGCTCTGGATCATTGGCGAACATCCTTCGGCTAAGGAGCTTTGCGAAGCGGCTGCAACTGGATCGCTCTTCGTGGGGACGGTGAACGGAGAACTGGCTGGCGCTCTGGTGGTGGACAATGACCAGGCATCAGGCTATGAGGATGTTCCCTGGCAGATCGAGGCTGAGCCGAACCAAGTAGCCGTGATGCATCTGTTCGCCATTCACCCAGCATTCCGCGGAAAAGGGCTTGCGCGACCGTTGGTAGAGGCTGCTGCAAGCGCCAAACGCGAAGATGGCTTCACGGTGCTTCGGCTTGACACGCTGCTCAAGAACCTTGGTGCTCAGCACACCTACACCGCGCTCGGCTTTACGAATATCGGCAACGCGCATTTGAACTATGGGCCTTATACCGCTATCACGGGTCCGAATTTCGTGGTGTTCGAGAAAGCGCTCTAGTTCTTTTGTGCGAGAGGATCTGCTCGCACGGATTCGTTAGGCCCTTGGGTTTGGCTTTGGTCTTTGGTTAAGCCTTGGCCTTTGGAGCATCCCCGTTAGCGGGCGCCACCGCCACCGCCAAAGCCGCCTCCGCCGCCCATGGAAAAGCCACCGCCGAAGCCCCCGCCGCTTGAGAAGTTGCCATCGGCACCGGACGAAATTGCAGAAAACGAATCATTCACCTGTCGCGAGAAGCTATCAGCGAAGCTGTTCAGGCCGCCGCCAGCGATGCTGTGGGTCGAATAGATGTACCACCAGGGCACGTAATAGCTGGTCGCTGCAAGAGATGCATCCTGCTCGAAGAGCTCTGGAACGGTGTTGCGCAGTTCATCGATCACTTCATCAGCCACGCCGAATAGGTAGGCGTACACCAAGAATTCACCCCATACCTTGATATCCATCACGGGGCGTTCGTTTAGGCGCGAAAAATCCTTCAACCAACGCTTCAGCGCCTGGCATTTGGCATAGTCGTCGGCACCTTTCTGCGTACGTCGGTCCATGAAGCGGCTCAGCACGAGCAGCAGCACCAAGGTTATGATGCCTGGTATGAGCAAGAAGAAATTGTCGAAGAACATGCTGGCTAGCAAGAGAAGCGCGAATAAGAAGATAGCCACCGTTGCCATGGTACTGCGTTTGGCCTTGGAGTAAGGCTCGAAGTATTCGCCCTGGATGGTACGCGCGGTCACTTCACCTTGCCAGGCGGCGATCTTGTCACTGAATACGGCTGGGTTCTCTTCTGCGAACTGCGAGATAGAGGTGAGCCAGACCGACTCTGCGCCTCCACCTACCGTGTCGAAGACGAAGTTGAACGCCAGACGGTCGATCTCGTTGGTGAGCTTCGATTCGTAGCCAGGAGCTTTTGAGAGATAGTAGTCCTCGACGGTCTTGTTGCCGAGCATGCCAGACTTTTCGTAGGTGCCTTTGTTGATGAGCACGGCACCCTTGTTGATAAGGTTCAA
The DNA here is from genome assembly GCF_943192915.1 of Anaerotardibacter muris. Taxonomy (GTDB): domain Bacteria; phylum Actinomycetota; class Coriobacteriia; order Coriobacteriales; family Eggerthellaceae; genus Anaerotardibacter; species Anaerotardibacter muris. The sequence continues at coordinate 89,738 of NZ_CALPCD010000002.1, read as the reverse complement.
CAACGTGACCGTAAGATCGGTATTGCTCTCTTCGTCAAAGCGGATCAGGCGACCGATAACTGCTGGTTGCTCACCCTTAACGGGAACATCACGCCAGTATTTGTCAGTGAAGTTCGGTTTGAGCTCCTTGCCATAGCGGTTGAACGACCAGAGCGCCCAGATGCAGGCTGCAAGGCACACCACGATCGCAACGATCAGTGATATGAGCATGGTTGCACGTTCCTTATTCGCTTGGTCTGCATACGCTTGCTCTTCGTTCTTGATGGAGTCTAAGCGGTCGGTATCGAAATGCGCGTTCGCGTCGCTTTGCAGTACGCCAGCGAACCACTCTGGATCGCATGCCACGCGAATCTCGGCATAAGAACCGGCTGAAAGATGCGGAACGTCGCAGGTGATCTGGCCAGTAGCATCATCGATCCGTACCGTGGCATCGAGCGGACCGTGTCCCCAGGCAGAAAGCGTCTCGCCCTTAACGATGTCTTCGCCAGTTGGGATCGGGAGATTCAACGTGAGCGAGATATTCTCAGAGTCTTCCGCCCATCCTTCGCCCACGAATTGCCAGTAGAGCTCGGCAGTATCGGCGTAGACCTGGACCGCATTGAGCACCGTGTAATGAAGCGTGATATCGGCGGTGGTGTCGGAGATATCGAAGAAAACATAGGCAGCATCTTCTACGCCGTCGAATGAATAAGCGGCCTTTCCAGGACCACCTGAGCTTCGCCAGCTGGATTGGAACGGCACTGATGAGAGCTTGGTGGTCTTGCCGTTAGTGGTGATCTCGACACCATCGATCTGGATGGCGGCGCCGTAGGGGAGGTTGTCGAAATACCACCAAACAGCGGTGAAGCTGCCATCGAAATCGAAGGTACGCGTTTCAGTGACCGTAAGGTCCCCTTCATCACTGGCGCTAGCTTCGATGTTCACGTTTGGCATGTTGTAGGATTTTGCGTGGGCTGGGGTTGGATTCCCCAGCGCGAAGATTCCAGCCAAGAGGCAAAATGCCACAGCAACCACGACTTTAAGAATGGTTTCGCTGTGTAGAAGTGAGCGGTTCGGCACGGGTTCCTCCTTGCAAGTTGCCCTATCGAGCGGTATCATTTCAACTTGTCTGTATTAAGTGGAGAGCTGACCGAGAGGCCGAAGGTGCTCGCCTGCTAAGCGAGTATACCCCAAAAGGGTATCTGGGGTTCGAATCCCCAGCTCTCCGCCATCTACTCAAACACAAAACACCAGTTTAAGTATTATTTTTTGTTTCGTAACGTCTCATAATTTGTCATAAAATTTGGAGAATTTTGGAGACGTTTGACCTGCGAACCCATTCTATCATGGTGTTGTCAAGTGAACCTTTTTGGAGACTTTTGGAGACGAAAATCGATTGTGCTCAAAGAGAACAACGAGAAGTACAAACAACTTGAGATTCATGGCTGCGTAGTTTGGTATACACTGAGCCTTGATGAAGACTTTGATGCTTGATTGGAGTTGCTAATGAACGAACTATTTAGTTCTGGAAAAGACGCATACAAGTATTTTTCTAAGAATAAACAACTTCCTTATGGTGGGAGTTATTTCACCGGTCCATATTTCAAAAAGCATTTCGAGTTATTGCTAGATAACATAAGACCTGATGAAAAAGCTGAAATGGTCTTTCCAGCTCTCTTGCTGTCTGATACGACAACATTCTCTAAGAGTAATAGCGGAATTGCATGTGCTTTTACGACTGAGAGAATTTTATTCGTTCAGAAAGCTATGGCATATACGCACGAGAAGGCTATCAGTCTTTCCAACTTGTTAGACGTAAGCCTTTCCAATCAGGTGACTGGAAGCGTTATCGAGTTAATCACTGCTTCTGAACGAATTAGCATTAGGGTAGCGAAAGTGCTCGGTACCGTGATATATGACAAGCTTCAGGATGTTGTAAGTAAACCAAAAGATACGCAGCAGCCGCAGGTTATTGTAACGCAACAACAAAGCGCAGCAGACGAATTGTTAAAGCTGAAAGCTCTTCTTGATTCGGGCGTGATTGACCAGGCTGAATTTGATGCGCTGAAGAAAAAAGTCCTTGGCATATAGAAACAAGAAGAACCAACCATCAAGACGGAAAGCTAGGCGCATTCTGCTATGGCAGTGCGCAAATTACCAATAACAAATGAGAAGCAGACGTGACCATCGGCTTCAAGCCTCAGAGTTTGATTACCAGCCATTTGGCGAGTCTTTTTGATCAGATATCCTGTTCGAGGTATTTTTCTAAGTAGGGGACTGCGAAATCAACCTTTCCGCGTTCGGGAGATTCGATCACGCCAGCATCGATAAGGCGACGGCGGTATTTTTGCGCATAATCTTGGGATTCGCCCATTGCGAGCGCGACCTCAGACATTTTTGCTGGAGTTCCAACTTTAGCCATTGCGGTTAAGAAAGCTCTATCTTTGTCGGACAAAGCAGAAAGGGTCGTTTTGCATACGTCATTTTCATAGTCGATTTGAGCGCTCTTGATGGCCTCGCTCATCGTTGCATCGTCAATGGTCTTTTCTGATCCTGCATAAAGAGAAACGTTGTGGCCTATGAGTTGCAACAAATAGGGAGACCCCTGTACGGCAGTGGATGCTTCGCGTCGTAATTCGCCTGGCACATCCAGCCCCAGTTTTTTGAATGCGTTCAGATAGAATGCGTCAACATCTGAAAAAGGAAGAGGCTCAAGAACGACCTTCTTCGCTCTATTGAGGAATGTGAGAACTTTATCGTTGAGGGTGGCGGATACTGCGCCAGGCAATCCTGCCATTACTATGGCGATGTTCTGCCCTTCGCCAACAAGCTCTTGATAAGCAATGATCAACTGACGGATATCAGGAGAATTCGCCTGCAGCTCATCTACAAGAATAAGGATGCCCTTTCCTTGCTTGCTAAGCGCTCGCGTAAGCTGGGTAAGCTTATACTGGAAGCTCTTTGAGTCCTGAATCTCTGGCGTAAATTGAAGCCCTACAGAAAAACCGAGCACTCCTAAGTTGCCGCCTGAGATGGGCACGCGTTTTTTTCGCAGGCAGTTCTCACCTGCGTCTTGGATTTTTTCTACAACACGCTCAAGCATTCCGTCGGTAACGATAGTTGGGGTAGCAACAACGAATCCGGCTTCTGATGCACGGTCCGCTAATTCCCATAGAAGAACAGTCTTGCCACTACCGCGTTGACCGAGGATAACCACGGCACGGTCCTTGCTACCGGGCTGGCTTTTCAGCCCAGTAAGAATGTTGTCGAGAATAGCTTCTCTTCCTACAAGCTCATGGGGACGGTTTCCAAAAGAAGGAGAGAATAGCGCTTCAGTCATCGTAACCTCTCAGAACTGCTCCATTGCAGTTTTCCTTTATTTCCCAATTTTTCCTTTTTTTCCTATTCTTTCCTTTTTTTCCTAAAAGTCAAGAAAAGAAGAACGAATTAGAAATGGAGAGCTATGATGCTCCCCATTTGAGATGATAGGTGGTTTGATCGCTTTGCGACTTTTACAGCTCAATAGTGCGTTCGGAGCCGTCGATATCGGCGATCTTGGCAACGCCGTTGCGGACGGAGAAGAAGGTAAGGCGCGGATCGTTGGGGCCTTCGTAGGTCTCGCCAAGGCCAGTCATGTGCTCGTAGCCTTCAACGCGAACAGCTTCGCTCGGCGCGCCATCGAAGTCTGCTTCGCCAGTCACTACGATCCAGGGGTGCCCTGGCTGCCAGCCAGATGCTTCAAACTTAGGGTTGGCTTCAAGTTGCAGATACACATCCTTGTTCGTTGCCGTGCAGAACCACAGCTTGCCATCGTCTTCGGCGGCAAAGCTGAAAGGACGTACGTGGGGCTGATCCCCTTCGCACGTGGCAAGGAACCATGCGGGAATGCGAGTCAGATAGTCTACTACTTCATCCATGGGGATACTCCTTCTTATCCTTGCGGCACCAAGCCGCTATTCTTCACGAGTGTTCATCACCAGCCGAAATGAGCCATTACGATATTCACTGCAATCACGCATGCGAGCGCGATGAGCAGATAGACAAGACCGCCCAGATCGCGCTTGGAATAGTGCAGATCACGCAACGATGTTCGGTTCTCGCCGCCGTGATAGCAGCGCGCATCCATGCCTAGCGACAGCGTTTCTGCATGACGAAACGCGCTCGTGAACAGCGGCACGATGAGCGCGACCATCATCTGGAAAGTGCCTCGCGCATTGGTCTTGAAGTTCGCACCACGAGATATCTGCGCGCGATAGATGGTCTGCAGCTCGGTGGCGAACTGGGGTAAGAAGCGCAGAGCGATGCCCATCATGGTGGCAAGTTCGTGCGCAGGCACACCGATGCGCTTGAGCGGATCGAGCAGGCGCTCGAAAGCGTCAGTGATGTTGAGCGTGGTGGTGGTGAGCGTGAGCAAGCTCATTCCCAACAGCAGCAATGTCAGGCGAATGACGATGAACAAGCATTGCTTCAAGCCCTGTTCACTGATGCAGATGATGCCGAATTGGAAATAGACTTGACCACCTTGTACGAAGAATATGTTCAGCAAGCCCGTGAAGACCACCAAGATAGCTAGTGGTGCGATGCTCACGAACGCTTGCTTGACCGAGATCTTCGCGAAGAAGAACATACCGAAGGTGAACACGGCCGCCACTGCCAGCGCCGCATAGCTTTGAGCTACGAACACCACTACCATGAACAGGATGGAAAGCAGCAGCTTTGCACGCGGGTCCATGCGGTGCACGATCGAGTCGCGAGAGACATACCTACCGAAGATCGTTTGCAGGTTCATGTGTTACCTGCCTTCGAGTAGCGCAGCGACGGCGTTCGCCAGGCGTTCAGGGGAATAGAGCCTCTCTTCGAGCGGTAGGCCCATTTCGCGTAGTTCGTTGGCCATGAGTTGCGCATCAGGCACGCCCAGACCGATCTCGCGCAGCTTAGCAGCATGCGAGAACACCTCTTCAGGCGTGCCGAACCCAGCGATCTTGCCGCCGTTGAGCACCAATACGCGATCAGCTAATCGTGCGATATCGTTCATGTTGTGCGAGACCATCACGATGGTGATGCCTCGTTCATGAAGCTTATTGATAAGGTCAAGAAAATCGTTGCGTGAGGCAGGGTCGAGGCCCGCTACGGGCTCATCGAGCACGAGCGTGGTGGGACGCATGGCCAGTACGCCAGCGAACGCCACACGACGTTGCTGACCTCCTGAAAGTTCGAAGGGTGATCGGTCCTTGAAGACATCGTAGTCAAGCTCGACCAGCTCAAGACCCTCTTTCACGCGCTCTTCCACTTCATCGGCAGAAAGCCCTAAGTTGCGCGGACCGAATGCTATATCTTCGTAGACCGTGGCAGCGAAGAGCTGATGTTCGGGGTATTGGAACACCACGCCGATATCGCCGCGTGCTTGGTCGGCAACCTTCTTGTCGGCCAGGTCTTGTCCGTTCCAAAGGACCTTTCCCTTGGTGGGGTTCATCACGCCATTAAGATGCAGGACCAGGGTCGATTTGCCCGAGCCTGTGTGCCCTGCGATAGCAAGGAATTCGCCGTCCTCGATCTCAAAGGAAATATCTTCGAGCGCCCAAAGCTGCTCTTGACCTTCCTTTATCTGGCGTTTGGTCAGGGGCGCATAGGTGTAGCTTACGTGGTCGAATACCAGTGCCATAGCGCCTCCTTCAGGGAATCTTGGTCAACATAGGTGGGAATATCGACGCCGCGGTCCTGGAGCAGACGTGACAGGTGAGTTGCGAAGGGAACATCAAGGTTGAGCTCGCGCAGTACCGCATCTTGGGTGAGCACTTCTTCAGGCGTGCCATCGAGCACGATCGAGCCTTCGCGCAGCACCAGTACGCGGTCAGCTTCCGCGGCTTCTTCCATGTAGTGGGTGATCATGACCACGGTCATGCCCTGAGCGTTCAGTTCCTTGCACACACGCATCAGGCCGCGACGGCCGCGCACATCGAGCATCGCCGATGCTTCGTCGAAGATGAGGATCTGCGGCTCCATGGCTAGGACGCCTGCGATAGCCACGCGTTGTTTCTGTCCGCCAGAAAGGGCGGTGGTCTCTCGTTTCTCGAAGCCGGTCAGGCCAACTTGGGCGAGCGCGTTCTCAACGCGCTGTCGCAGCTCAGGGTTAGGGATACCCAGGTTCTCGGGCCCAAATGCTACATCGTTCTCTACAAGGCTGGCCACGATCTGGTCGTCAGGATTCTGGAACACGGAACCCGCACGTGAGCGGATGGCGAAGGTATTCTCGCTGTTGGAAGTTTCAAGCCCATCGACCATGACGGTGCCAGAATCGGGAAGCAAGAGCGCATTGATCAGCTTCGAGAACGTTGATTTGCCCGAGCCATTCGCGCCGAGCACGCACACGAACTGTCCTTGAGGGATCTCAACAGAGATATCCTCAAGGACGTTGTGCTCTTCATCGGTGTAGGTGAAGGTGACGTTCTCGAACGAGATCATCTACGCGCGACCTTTCTTCTGGTCCTTCTTAGGCGTGATGAGGTTCGAGATGGACTTGTAGATGATCAGCGTGAGCACTGAGTTGATGATGCCCTTGATAAGGTTGAACGGTACCAAGACGGGCCAGATCATGGCGATGACCGCATCGACGGGTACGCCCAGCCAACCAGGGGTGATGATGAGGTTGCCCACAATAGAGCCTGCAACAGCGAAGATGGTACCCACGACTAGCGCGATGATAGCGCCCACGAAGGTATGCTTGTACTTATAGATGAGCGCCGCTGGCAGAACATAGAACACCACGACGATGATGTTCATCACAGCACCGCTGAAGTCAGCCATCAAGAGGCCGTGCAGGATAGCAGTGAGGACGCCCACCGCAATACCACCACCAGGACCGTAGGCAAAGCCAGCCACCATGGCGGGCATGTTGGATGCGTCGAACTTCAGCCACGTGACGCCTGGCAGGAGCGGGAACTCGATGAATGACAAGATCACACCGATGGCGACCATGAGTGCCATGGTGACGAGCTGTCGTGTGCTCCAGATGTTCGTGTTGTTAGATGGTTGTTTCGCTGCGTTCGCAGACATCAAGGGGCCTCCTGTCTCTTCTATCCGGACTATCACCGTTGGCTCTAGAATCTTACTAGATCAACCCTTGGCATGTGTGCCAAGGGGTCGCGGGCTCTGGGCGGAGCCATTCGCTCTCGATCACCCATTACCGCCAGTGAGGAATTTCACCTCGCCCTGAAACAGCAACACAAATGCTAACAGTGCCCTTTGGTGCGCGCAACAGCACAATGAAAAAGCGGCAGCTGAGCGGCTGCCGCTTGGATGATTGGCGTCCCCGAGAGGATTCGAACCTCCGACGCACGGTTTAGGAAACCGACGCTCTATCCACTGAGCTACGGGGACAGATGGAATAGTGGTTGCCATTCTATCACGAAGCCCAAGGTGAATATGAGCGGCTCGCGTGGGTTGCCCATTCGGTGGGCAAGGGGAATGGCTTACGCAGGACCACTGGAGACCACGATGGTAACGGTGGTTCCTTTCTCTGCTTTACCAAGCTTATCCTGTGAGATGACAAGGCCTTTTGCAACTTCAGCGCTATGTGAGGTGCGGATGGTGACGTTGAAACCTGCTGCATCGAGCGCGGATCGAGCATCGGCTTCTGATTTATCGACCACATTCGGTACGGTTGCTTCTTCGGGACCATTGGAGACATAGATGGTGATGGTCGAGCCTTTCGCAGCCTTGCCCGAAGGGTCTTGCGAGATGACGCGTCCTTCCGAAACATCGCTGCTGTAGCGATAGCTCGTCTTCACCTGGAAACCGGCGCTCTTCAGCGATGATTCAGCGTTCGATGCACTGGCACCCACTACGTTCGGAACATCGATGTTCTCGGCACCCTTGGACAGGTGGAATACCACCGTATCACCCTTGTTCAGCATGCTGCCAGAAGGCTGTTCCTGTTCGGCGACGCAGTCTTCCTTCACGTTATCCGAAAAGACCGCTTCGCCTTCTTGGCCATTCAATCCATAGGTGGAAAGCGTGCGCAGAGCTTCATCTTTGGTCTGACCCTTAAGATCGGGGACCTGAACTTGCTCGGTGCCCTTGGAGATATTCAGGTCGATGCGCGTGCCCTTCGCGGCCTCCTGGCCGCCTGGCGGGTTCGTGCTCACTACCAGGCCTTCGTCGATGGTCGAGCTGAAGACCTGATTTTCGGCACCAATCTTGAAACCGGCATCTTCGAGTGCGGTCTTCGCTTCGCCAACGGACATGTTGGTCACATCGGGAACGATCTGACGTTCTTCATTGCCGCCAAGCGCGAAGGCGAGAACGCCGATGATGATCGCAACGATCGCTGCGATCACAACGCCGATGATCACTTTATTCTTAGAGCTCTTCGGCGGTTGCTTCGGGGGAGTGGTGTTGTTGCGATAGGCCGTGGTCTGGCCGAGCGCTTGTGCGCTCGATTCGGTGCGAGGCATAGCAACCGTACCGTTCATCGGTGGGATGCTTCCAGCGATGACCTGAGTCTTATCGCTGTTCACGCCAAGTCCAGGAACAGGGCGGCCCGCAAGGAAGTCGTTCAATGCTTGGCGCATGGCCTGAGCGCTGTCGAAGCGCTCTGCTGGGTCTTTGGCAATGGCCTTCATGATGATGGCTTCGAGCACAGGGTCGATATCTGGATTGATCGAACGTGGTGCGGGTGGCATCTCGTTGACTTGCTTCACGGCCACGCTGACCGAGTCATTGCCCTCGAAGGGCAAGCGGCCCGTGGTGGCTTCGTAGAGCACGATGCCAAGGGAGTAAACGTCGCTCAAGCCCGTGAGCTCTTTGCCTTGTGCCTGTTCAGGGGAGATATAGTGGGCGGTTCCCAGCACGGTTGCGGTCTGAGAAAGGCCTGCATCGCCTGCGCGCGCGATGCCGAAGTCCATCACCTTGATGTTGCCATCGGGCTGGATCATGATGTTCTGCGGTTTCACGTCGCGGTGGATGATGCCACCGTCGTGCGCAACTTGGAGTGCCTGGGCAACTTGTGATCCGATCTCGGCCGCTTTGCGCTGATTGATGGCGCCGCGTTCCTTGATGGCGGTCTTCAGGTCGGTTCCCTTGAGGAACTCCATGACGATGTAGTAGGTCTCATCATCTGCATCCAGACCCCAGTCGTAGATGCTAACGATGTAGGGGCTTTGCAATTTTGCTGCTGATGCGGCTTCTTGACGGAACCGCTGCTGGAATGTCTGATCCGCTGCATATTGCGGCAACATGACCTTCACGGCTACCACGCGATCGAGCACTGCATCGTGAGCGCGGTACACTTCAGCCATGCCGCCGATGCCCACGCGTTCAGTGAGCTGATAGCGGTCGTTCAGAGTTTTGCCAATCATGCTTCCGGCCACGTTTAATCTCCTTTTGGAACCCATGTACTAGCAAGAAATATGTATCTTACTAGCATACCATCATATTCGTGCGGTTTAGTGATCATTTGATGACACCTTGTACTTGAAGGGCAGCTTGGAGCACGCCACGGGCACGCGATGCGGCACCGCCAGGAAGATCGGCGCCTTCCTCCAGCACGATAGCCACCACTACGTTGCAATTATTCGAGGGGCCCATGCCCACGAACCAGCTGTCGTCGATCGCCTTGCCTGTTTCTGCGGTACCAGTCTTGCCTGCGATGGTGACACCAGGGACGGCGGCTGCAGTGCCCGTACCCGATGCGACCACACCTTCGAGGATGGTCTTGACGCGATTAGCGATCGCGGAATTCGTTGCCGTCATGAGTGTGGAGGGTTGAGCGGTGAAGCTGCACTTGCCTTCAGCGTTATAGATGCTATCCACCAGGTAAGGCTTCTGGATCACGCCATTATTGGTGATGGCGCAACCGACCATGGCCATCTCGAGCACTGAGGTTTGCGGACCAGCGGGGCTTTCGTGTTCACCGACCGGTTCGCCAGCAGCAGCCCAAGCGGTTTCCCAGGTGGTCATCTCATCGGGGTTGGGCATGAGCGATTCAACGAGCGGAAGGTCGAATTTAACGTCTTGGTTGAAGCCGAAATCGTGCGCCGCCTCAACGAGCATCTTCGAACCCATACGTTCACCGACCTGGGCATACACCGTGTTCGCGGAAAGCTCGGTAGCGCGCGCTAGGGTGATCTCGCCATAGCTGCGATCGTGGAAGTTGGTGATATCACCGTTGCCGATCTCGATGGAGCTGGGTGCTGAGAAAACGCTCGATTCGGTAGCCACGTTGTTCTCGAGAGCGCCTGTCAAAGTGACGATCTTGAAGGTGGATCCTGGCGGGTAGAGCGCCTGGGTGGCGCGGTTGTAGAGCGCTGAAGAATCCGCTGCATTCGAGCTGTTCTGCAGCAGCTCTTCGATGTCGCCTGCGTTATAGGTGGGCGAAGAAGCCAGCGCCAGTACGGCTCCAGTCTTCGGGTCGATCACCACGCACGCGCCCGAAAAGCCCTCGAGTGCTTCTTGTGCGGCCTTTTGGATCGTTGAATTGATGGTGAGCTTCACATCGTTGCCCGCCGCATTGTTGCCCGTGGTGGCGTTCAGTACATCGGTCCAAGATGCATAATTGCGCTCGCCTTTCAGGGTGTCGTTGTAGCTCGATTCGATGCCAGCCGTGCCGTATTTCTCAGAAGCATAGCCAACGATATGAGCAGCAAGCGTGCCAGCGGGGTAAACGCGTTTGTAGGTGCCATCGGGTTGCTCGATGCTCTGAGCGAGCACCACATTGTCGTAGGTAGAGATGGTGCCACGTTCGGTCTTCGATTCTTTCACCAAGGTATGGTTGTTGATGGGCATGTTCTTGTATTCATCGGCCTGCACTACCATGATCATGGTGAGGTTGGCCACCAGCAGCGCGAACATGACCGAGAAAGCGATCATGGTGTTGGTGATGCGCTTGCCAAGCGAAACGCGGCCGAGCACACCCTCAGAGGGGATCCCGCCCGTGCCCTGGGCTATCTCGGAGTTCAGACCAGTGGACTGGTCGCCGCATTTCAGCAGGAAGCCCACAGCAATGAAGCTTGCCAGCAGGGAAGAGCCACCTTGGCTCACGAAGGGCAACGTAAGACCCGTGAGCGGGATGAGGCGCGTAACGCCGCCAACGATGATGAAGGCCTGCAACACGATAGTGGCGGTTAGGCCAACTGCAATGAACGAACTTACATCCGACTTCGCGCGCGCCGCTGTGACCAGGCCACGGATCGCGAAGCACAGATAGAGCAGCAGCACGCCCGCAGCGCCCAGAAGACCAGTCTCTTCGGCGATGGCCGCGAAGATGAAGTCGGATTCGACGATGGGGATGTTGTCGGCAAGGCCGCTGCCAATGCCAACACCGAACAGACCGCCATCAGCCATGGAGAAGATGGATTGGACCAGCTGATACCCTGTGTCGGTAGGATCGGCGAAGGGGTCGAGCCAGGTGTCCACGCGTACCTGCACGTGGCTGAAGAACAAGAACAGGATCACTGCGCCAATAGCGATGGTGACCAAGCCTACTATCAGGTAGAACTTCTTGCCAGAAGCTACATAGAGCATGGTCAAGAAGACGAAGTAGACGATGAGCGCTGAGCCCAAGTCCTTTTCGAACACGACGATGGCCATGGAGATGAGCCACATGATAAGAAGCGGCAGGATAGTGGGCAGGTCGGGGAACTTGAAGGGACCGATCTTGTGGGTGAACACCGAGAGCATCTCGCGGTTCTGGGCCAGGTAGGCTGCCAAGAACAAGACGATGAATATCTTCGCGATCTCGCCAGGTTGAAATGAGAAGCCGCCGATGGAAAGCCAGATCTTACTGCCGTAGATCTCGCGGCCGATGCCAGGCAAGAGCGGCGAGAGCAGTAGGATAAGACCGATGATCATCAAGGTATATTTATAGTTGGCCGTACGATCCATGTTGCGCATGAACACGATGACCAACACCATGAACACGATACCCAAGAAGAGCCAGCCTACCTGCCTGATAGCCAGGTCGGGGGCTAAGCGCGTAACGAATGCGATGCCGATACTGGAAAGCGCGAAGCTGATGGGTAGGATCGCTGGATCTGCGCCTGGCGCGAACTTGCGAATGGCCAGATGAGCAACGATGAATGACGCGAAGATGCCGACCGGCACACCCAAACTTGCCCAACCAAGCTCTTCACCCTGGTTCAGGGCGATCATGGCGAAGAGCAAGATGGCGAGCGGTGCGGCGATGCACAGCAGCGCAAGTTCGATATTGCGACGCGTCATTAGTGGGCGTCACCTCCGTCGGCGCTGTGGCCAGGGGTGGCGTTCGAATTCGTAGAGGCGCTCTCGTTCCCAGCGTTCGCTGCTGCAGCGCGAGCTGCTTCAGCATCCGTGCGCGCGATCTCAAGCTGGTAGTCGTTGATCAGGCTGTTAGCTTCGTCAAGGCTTGCAACGCTCATGCCTTCCTTGATGCGATTGGCCACCCCAGGAGGCAGCTTGTCCACTTCAAGATCGGTGGTGCGCTCAAGACTAGAGAGCTTCATGCCCATGAATTCATCAGGAACGCCGCGATAGACGCTGATGGTACCGTTCTCTTCGATAAGGTAAGCGGAATTATTGATATAGGAACACCCGCCGAATCCTGCAGCGAAGAGGATCGCGATCAGTGCGACGGCCAGACCGATGTACATGGCACGGTTCTTGCGGGCCTTCTTCTCTTCACGTGCAGCGCTGAACCCCGCCACATCGACCACGATCACGGTAGCGTTGTCCACGCCACCATTCTCGAGCGCAGCGTTCACTAGTTCATCGGCGCACATTTGCGGGTCTTCTTGGCGGCGCATGATAGCCTGGATCGCGTGGTCGGAGACCATGGTGCTCAGACCATCAGAACATAAGAGCAGACGGTCACCCGCCGAAACATTCAGTTCGTAGATATCGGGACGCATGTGGATGTCCGATCCGATGGCGCGCGTGATGACCGAGCGATTAGGATGGACCTTCGCTTCTTCAGGGGTTATCTGGCCCGCCTCGATGAGGTCTGCCATCAAGGAATGATCGCGGGTGATCTGCTGGAGGTTGCCACCATGGAGCAGGTAAGCGCGTGAATCGCCCACTTGAGCGATGAGCAGGCGCTCTCCTTCGAGCATAGCAGCGGTGAGCGTGGTGCCCATGCCATCGCGTCCGATGCCTTGGCGTGGGGCCTTCATCACGTTATAGTTCGCAGCTTCGACCGCGGCAGTAAGTCCTTCAGCATCCAGATGGTCGGGCGCTAGTTCTGCAAGGGTATTCACGGTTATCTCGGAAGCCACTTCGCCAGCTTCATGACCACCCATGCCGTCTGCTACGGCGAAGAGGGGAGGGGCAACCACCAGGCTATCTTCGTTGTGGTCACGGACATAGCCTACATCGGTGCGACTGCCAAAAGAGGAATCTAGGCTTGTCGCTTCGGTTTCGTTCTTAGTGGTCATTTAAGCGTACCTTACCCTTATGGTCACATCGCCTACCATTACGCGATCACCGTTCTTGAGTGCTGTTGGCTCGGATATATGCATGCCATTGACGGCGGTTCCGTTGAGCGACCCCATGTCCTCGATGAAGAGATTCTGACCCATGAGCACGAAACGCGCGTGGCGCGAGGAAACGTATTCGGCCCCGATGACGATATCGGCGCCAGGGCTTCGGCCTACCACAACAGGGCCATGAACATCGATAGCAGCTCCGCGTAGTTCTTTCGGGCCTTTCTCTACTGCCACGGACCAGGTCTTCTCCTTCTTGCGCTGGCCTTTCACCAGACCAATACCAGTCTTCATGATGGCGAAGAGGAATAAGTAGAGCAGGACTACGAACAGGAGTCGACCGATTAATAGGACAATGTCTATCACAGGAGCACCTAACTTACGAACAACGGGCGTCTGAGCGCTGATCGATCAATGGAGAACAACGGCAGCGTCCCTAGGAGGCTTACTGGAACGTGAAGACGAAGGTGGTAGTGCCGACCGTGATGCGGTCGCCATCGTTGAGCAAGACCGAAGCGATATGCTTGCCGTTCACCAGCGTGCCATTGGTGGAGCCAAGATCGGCCAGGCCCCAGACCGTGGGCGATTCGCGGAAGATCTCAGCGTGAGTGCGGCTCGCGTTCAGGTCGTCCAAGACGATGTCGCAGTTAGTGGCGCGGCCGATGAGCACGCGGGAATTGCTCAAGGGGAAGGAGCGGTCGGTAGTGACGTTCACTAAATAAGCAGCAGCGGGCTGTGCTTCTGCTTGTGGTTCCTGATCGAACATGACCGTATTCGGGATAGGGATGGGCTCGGCAACAGAAGCCGCCTGGTGAGCACCGTGGGCAGCGGCCATGCCAGCGCCTCCCGCAGCACCAGAAACGGGAACATCGATGCCAGAGCTTGCATATCCGCCAACGGGCTGCTGCGGCTGAGGATGATAACCAGGCTGCACCTGACCAGCACCGCGGTAAGCAGATTGCTGGGCAAGACCGTAGCGCTCGAGCTCCTCATTGCGCAATTGAGCCACGATGGGGGCGGACACCAACTCTGCGATAACGTCGAACTTGCCGTGACGCAGATTGTCATCGACCATGAAGCGCACCAAAGGGGCGCCGTCCATGACCCAGCCTTCTTCGTTTGCCTTGGCTCGTAGATAGGTTTCAGTTTCGCCTGCGAGCGTAGGGTACATGCCGAAGAGGCGACGATCATCATCGGGATTCACGAGCACGGTGTAGAGCGTAGGGGCATATTCCTTGCCGGCGCCGACCATCTTTTCGCGGCGCATCTGCTTTTCGGCTTTCTTCGTGATCTGAACAGGAGAGATGGGGGCATCAAAGAGCTTGTCGTTCATGCCTTCGAAGCTGTCTTCGACGCGGCGCTCAAGTTTCGAGAAAAGTCCCATGGAGGTTCTCCTATCAGATTACGGGTGCGTTTCAACATAGAACTATCGATATATTGCCATAATTCGAGCGTAAAGCGGCTTAAATCTATGCAATCGTCATATAGAAAACCTTGTGAGGACTGAATTCGCGAAACGAGCGGCGTTTTTCACAGAAATGACGGGTCGTTTCAGGAATTTTCGGTTGCGATGGGGTGGTTTGTGGGGTATGCTGAACAGCACCCACTCACGCGGGCGTGGCGGAATTGGCAGACGCGCTAGCTTCAGGTGCTAGTGAGCTCCGGCTCGTGAAGGTTCAAGTCCTTTCGCCCGCACCAGTTGGAAACCACCAGGTCAGTCATTATTTTTGGCTGGCCTGGTTTTTTATTTTCTATAGGCTGCCGCGATCTTGTCGCAAAATATCTTATGAGCTGCCTATCCTTGACATTACTTTGATGTCAAAGTAATGTGATGAGCGATCTTCATGGAAGGGGGCGGCGTGATCGGAATCTTGTACGAATCGAACGAATGGTCTGATTGGAAGCTTGGCGACGAGCTTCGCGCGCTGTTAGACCCCGAAGAAGTTCGTATGATCGATATGGAAGAACCAGACGCGTTGCAGCAGGCGGCAAAGTGCGATCTGCTGATCAGCCGCGTGTTTGCGAGCGCTGCGTTCCGCGGCCATGATCGGTCACATGCGGCGATGGATGCGCTCATCGCACTGGTGGACGAACAGGGGATCGAGCTCATCAATCCTGGTCGAGCGCATGCTTTTGAGATTGACAAGCGTCTAGCAACTGAAACGCTCGGTGAAGCAGGGCTTTCGGTACCCGCTATCATCGCGAGCGGAACCCCTGAAGCGCTTCTTTCGTCACATGTGTTCGATGCGTGGCCCTATCCTTGCATTATCAAGCCGAATTGTGGCGGACGCACCACTCATACGGCGGTGCTCCACTCGGTCGAAGAAGCAGCTGAGTTCCTCAACAATGCCCCTGCGCTCGAGTTCATCGTGGAGAACTACCTGGTAGCTAAAGGTGGATTCCTTACACGCATCGAAGTGGTGGATGGTGCTATCGTGCTCGTGGTGAAGCGCTCGGTGGCTGCAAACGGTCTTTCTTCTTACCATGAAGGCTCAACGTACGAGCTTTACCCCGAATGCCCGCAAGAGGTGGTCGATGAGGTGATCAAAGCGGCTGATATCCTCGGTATTCAGTTCGGCAGCTTCGACGTGATCGAGGCGCAGCAGGGCAACTTCATCATCGATGCGAACAGCGTGTCGAATGTTTCGGAAGACTGTACGGAGTTGTTCCACCTCGATCTGATGGCGCAATACGCTCAAGCGATCGCGCGTCGGCATCGTGCGCGAGCTGTGCAAGCAAAAGCCGTGCAAGCAAACTAGGTAAGGGAAGGATCGCCTATGCTCTCGATAG
The DNA here is from genome assembly GCF_943192915.1 of Anaerotardibacter muris. Lineage (GTDB taxonomy): Bacteria > Actinomycetota > Coriobacteriia > Coriobacteriales > Eggerthellaceae > Anaerotardibacter > Anaerotardibacter muris. Next base: position 73,518 of record NZ_CALPCD010000002.1, on the reverse strand, counting down.
CTCAGGTCTATGATCTGTTCGAACAGATCGGATGCTGCAGTTTTGCTACTTTGGACGGAAAGGGTGGCGTGGATTCGCGCATCGCGCACTTCTTCGCGTGCGACGAAGAAGGTCTCTACTTGCGTACCATGGAGGTGAAGCCGTTCTTTCGCCAGCTGGTCGAAGGCGGCAAGTTGAGCGTGTGCGGCGAGAAGACCAGCGCACCTTGCGAATGGGACGACGACAATATGCCTCATTTCCAGCCTGGGTTCATGGTGCGCGTCTCGGGTGATGTGCGCTTGCTCGATGCGGACGAGGTGCAGGCAAAGTCAGCTGTTAACCCGCAGTTCAATGTGGCCATCTACGATATCAACAAGTATCCCGAAACGCGCGTGCTCGTGCTCGAGCGCGCTTGGGGCGAGCTTTATGACTACGACTTCAATATGGTGCATCGCGATCACAAGATCTTGCGCGAGCGTTTTGCATGGGGCGGGGCAGGCTTCGTGCAGCCAGGGCTCACCATCACTGAAGACTGCATCGAATGCGGTGCGTGCTTGGATGCGTGCACGCATAAGGCCATCGAACCAGGTACGCCCTATCGCATTCGCGGTGAGCGTTGTGATGAATGTGGCAACTGCTATCATGTGTGCCCCTCCGATGCGGTGGTGAGCAAGGGCGGCGATGCGTGATGGGCAACGCTTCATTCGGCGATATCCTTAGCGTGGTGGCGCGCACGCATCGCGACATGACGCGGTTGCTCGTGGAGTTGATGGCGCAAGAAGGCCTTACCGATATCGTCTCTTCGCATGGTGATATCCTCATTCAGCTCTTCACGCACAAGAGCATGTCGATGGCTCAGATCGCTGAAGCGATCGGGCGCGACCCCTCAACGGTGACTGCGCTCGTGCGCAAGCTCATCGCGGCTGGATATGTTGAGAAGAGCGAAAACCCCAGCGATCGGCGCATCAGGGAAGTGACTTTGACCGCGCAAGGCAGGGCGCTGCAACCTGCGGTCGAACGAATCTCGACCGAGCTGATCACCGTGATCTCGCACAATATCGATGCGAACGATCTGAAGGCGACCTATCGCACTATGGAAACGATCCAGACCAATGTAGAAGAACGGCTAGAGCAAGGAGACCAAGATGACAACCATAGCTAAGATCAAAGCAAAGGGCCTGCGTGCGCTTTTGTTCGGAGCGGTCATTGCCTGTTCGATGATCCTTCTGTGCGGATTGAGCGCATGCTCATCGGATGACAAGAAAGCATCGAGCGATTCTAACAAGACGCTGAAAGTGGCCATGGAGCTGGCCTATCCGCCGTTCGAGACGAAGGATGATGTCGGCGATCCCGAAGGGTTGGCGGTCGATTTCATCCGCGACTTCGGCGAGGCTTACGGCTATGACGTGCAGATCGAGAATACCGCATGGGACGGCCTTATTCCTTCGCTCCAGTCAGACAAGGCCGACCTGGTCATCAGCTCGATGACCATCACGCCTGAGCGCCAGGAATCGGTTGATTTCTCTGACGCATATGCGATGGCGCAACTTGCGATCTTGGCGAACGCGAATTCAGGCATCGCTTCGATCGATGACCTGAATCAGCCAGGCAAGAAGGTTGCGGTGAAGACGGGCTCGACTGGCGATGTATACGCTACGAAGAATCTGACCAATGCTCAGATCGTGCGTCTTGCTGACGAGAGCGCATGCGTGACCGAGGTGGTTCAGGGCAAAGCTGATGGCTTCCTGTATGACCAGCTGACCATCTATCGCAATCATCAGGCGAACCCCGATACCACTGAGGCCGTGTTCATTCCCTTCCAGGATGCAGAGGAGTGGGGCATCGCAGTGAAGAAGGGCGATACGGAACTGCTCGATCAGCTCAATGAATTCATCGCGAAGTCGAAAGAAGATGGCGAATTCGACCGCCTGACCGAGAAGTATCTTGCTGAAGAGAAGAAGGCATTCGACCAATACGGATTCAAGTGGTTCTTCGATTTCGAGGATTAAATTCGAGTAGTATTGAATGTGATAGTGCGGTGCGAGCGCTCGATGAGTCTTGCACCGTGCTGAATGATCACCGCAAGTTAACGCAAGCGATCGATACGAGTGGTCGATACAAGTGGTCAAAATGAGCGATCGATGCAAGAAGAGCGAGTTTTAGCATGAGCGAACAAAAGACAGGAAGTTCTCCGCAGGTGCGCAAGCGCCCGCTGGGCAACTTCCTGTTCGCTACAGATCCAGGAAGCGTGCGACCAGGCAAGACAGCGCTGAATTACCTGCTCGTATGCGTGGCGGTAATAGCGCTCGTATGGGTCTCGCTCGGCCTTGCGGGCATCTCGGTGAATTTCGACTTCGTTGCGCAATATCGCACCCGCATCTGGGATGGCTTCTGTATGACCGTCGGCATTTCAGCAGCCTCGCTCGTTGCAAGCCTGATCATCGGTATCTTGGTGGCGCTCGGTCAAGGTGCTCGCTTCTTGCCGCTGCGCTATCTGTGCGACCTGTATGTGAAGATCATCCGTGGAACACCGTTGATCGTTCAGGTCTACTTCTTCTATTACATCATCGGCACTGCGTGGGGCGTGGACAATCGGGTGTTCGCAGGCATCCTCATCCTGTCATTCTTCTCGGGTGCCTACATTGCAGAGATCGTGCGCGGCAGCTTGATGTCGCTCGATCCAACACAGCTTGAAGCGGCGCGGGCAGTAGGATTCACGCGTTGGCAAACGATGCGGTATGTGGTCGCCCCGCAGCTGGTGGCGCGCACACTGCCAGCTCTGACAGGGCAGGTGGCATCCATCATCAAAGATTCGTCGCTGCTCTCGGTCATCGCAGTGATCGAGCTTACGCAAACGATGCGCGAGATCACGGCAACGAACTATAACTTCTTCGGCGGGTTCTTGCTGCTTGGCGCGCTGTACTTAGTGCTCACGTTACCCATCATGGCGATCAGCCGTCATTTCGAGAAGAAGCTCGATTATGCGCGTTAAGCTCGAGCATCTCTGCAGGTCATTCGATGGCGTTGAGGTCCTTCACGACATCTCGTTCGATGAAGAGGTCGCTTCGCTTGCGATCATCGGTCCTTCGGGCGGAGGTAAGTCGACCTTGCTGCGCATCATTGGAGGCTTGCTCGCTCCCACTTCAGGAAGCATGGAGATCGATGGCGATCCGATCGAATTCGATGAAGCAGCGTTGCGCAACTATCGCACCACGCTCGGTTTCGTATTCCAAGATGGCGGTTTGTTCCATCATCTGGATGCGCTCGAAAATGTGGCGCTTCCGTTGCGGACGGTCCATCACCTTTCGGAAGATGAAGCACAGAGCCGATCGCTCGAATTGCTCGAACGGCTTGGTCTAGCAGATTCGCTCAAGAAGCGCCCTGCACAACTTTCAGGTGGGCAGAAGCAGCGCGTGGCTATTGCGCGAGCCTTGGCGGTGCGTCCGCGTTTGCTCCTTCTTGATGAACCTACGAGCGCACTCGACCCTGAATTCACCACCGAAGTGCTCGATGTTGTGCGCGATCTGAAGGATGAGGGCACACGTTTCATCATCGTTACGCACGAGATGGGTTTCGCGCGCCATGCGTGTGACAAGGTCGCGTTCCTCTATGATGGTCGCTTATTGGAACACGGCGATGCGGCGCGCATCTTCGATCAGCCGCAAACAGCAGAGCTCAAGCGATTCTTAAGCCGTTTGCTCGAGTGGAGCATCTAGCGTTCTGGTTAGAAGCGGCTTGTGCGCCCATTTCGCTCTTTTCGGCTTGGTTTTCTGGTCGAAGGTGCACCGCTAACTATATTTAGCTTTCCTCAGACGTAAACATGGCGGCTTTCGTGCGCTCTTGCGCTAAACTTTCCCTGTTTGGAATTATGAAAGGCTTGTTCGTATGAACGTTTTGAAGAAATGGAACAGCATCAGTTTGGTCAAGCGCATCCTGGTCGGCCTGATCATCGGTGCGATCTTGGGCTTTTTGGTGCCAGCAGGCAACGAGGTCATCGCGCTTCTGGGTGATGTGTTCGTTGCGGCGTTGAAGGCGGTCGCGCCCATCCTCGTCTTCTTCTTGGTCATCAGTGCTCTTGCGAATGCGCGTAGTGCTGGGTCCATGGGGACGGTCGTTATCCTCTACGTGGTCAGTACGCTGGTCGCGGCGCTGGTGGCAGTATGCGCCAGCTATTTGTTCCCTACGGTGGTTCCAGCAGTGGAACCAGTGCTCGATCAGGCATCGCCTGAAGGGCTTGGCGAAGTGCTCACTACGCTCATCATGAATGTGGTGTCGAACCCCGTTGGCGCGGTGATGAACGCGAACTATCTGGGTATCCTTGCGTGGGGCATCGTACTGGGCATTGCTCTTCGTGCAGCAAGTCAGAACGTGAAGGATGTGTTCACGGCGGTATCCGATGCTATCTCGAAGGTGGTTGGCTGGATCATCAGCTTCGCACCTTTCGGCATTTTGGGTCTGGTCTATGTGGCAGTTTCCGAGAACGGCGCTGACATCTTCATCTCTTACGGCCATCTTATTCTGGTGCTCGTGGGTTGCATGTTGTTCATCGCTCTGGTCACCAACCCGCTCATCGTCTTCATCGCAACGCGCAAGAACCCGTATCGCTTGGTGCTTCGCTGCTTGAAGGATTCTGGCATTACCGCATTCTTCACGCGTAGCTCTGCGGCGAACATTCCAGTGAACATGGAACTGTGCCGCCGTTTGGGTCTTGAGAAGGATAACTATTCGGTCTCGATCCCGCTTGGTGCGACCATCAATATGGCGGGCGCCGCGGTGACCATCACGGTCATGACCATGTGCGCTGCGGCATCGCTCGGTCTGTCGGTCGATCCGGTCATGGCTTTCTTGCTCAGCGTGCTCTCGGCAGTGGCGGCTTGCGGCGCTTCGGGCGTTGCGGGCGGATCGCTCTTGCTCATCCCGCTTGCATGTTCGCTGTTCGGCATCGGAAACGATGTGGCTATGCAGATGGTTGCCATCGGCTTCATCATCGGTGTGGTGCAAGACTCGATGGAGACCGCAGTCAATTCGTCTTCCGACGTTATCTTCACGGCAACCGCAGAATATCGTGCTATGGAGAAGAAGGGACTGCCCTTCGAGATGGGCAAGGATGCTTCGGGTCCAGAGCCGCAGAACGCTCAGGGCGCTACGAACTTCAACGGGTAATTGCTTCGCGGAATGCGAATGAACGATACGGAACTTGAAAGGCTCAACATGAACTACATCCACTGCTTGAACAATATCTCTGCTTACGGAACCGATCTGCTCACGAGCGATTATGCGCTTACCGATGCGGCCGATGAAGCTCAGGGGATCCTGGTGCGCAGCGCAGCTATGCATGATATGGAGTTCTCGGATAACCTGCTGGCCATCGCGCGCGCAGGTGCTGGCGTGAACAATATTCCGCTCGAGCGTTGTGCTGAAGAAGGCATCGTGGTGTTCAACACGCCTGGCGCGAACGCGAACGCGGTGAAGGAGCTGGTGCTATGCGGCATGTTGCTGGGTAGCCGCGGTATCGTGTGCGGTATCGAGTGGTGCCGTGACAACGCTGAAGACCCCAATATTGCCAAGGATGCTGAAAGTGCGAAGAAAGAATTCGCAGGCCAAGAGATCATGGGCAAGAAGCTGGGCGTTATCGGTCTGGGCGCGATCGGTGCTGAGGTTGCCAATGCGGCGCTCGGTCTGGGCATGGATGTGCTCGGTTATGATCCGTTCCTTTCGCCCACTGCAGCTTGGAGGCTTCAGCCTGCGGTCGAGTTCACCACCGCGGTTGAGGATATCTATCGCACCTGCGATTACATCACCATCCATGTTCCTGCTGTTCAGGGCACTATCGGTATGATCAACAAGGATGCCTGCGCGCTGATGAAGGATGGCGTGGTGTTCTTGAATTTCTCGCGTGATACGCTGGTCGATCCGGCTGCGATGACCGATGCGCTTGCTTCGGGCAAGGTTGGTGTGTATGTGACCGACTTCGCAACGCCTGAGGTCATGCAGATGCCCAATGCCATCGTACTGCCGCATCTGGGTGCTTCTACCGAAGAGGCGGAAGACAATTGCGCGAAGATGGCCGTGCTCGAGCTGATGGATTATATCGATAACGGCAACATCGTGAACTCCGTGAATTACCCAGCATGCTCTTTGGGCGTGTGTCCTGAAGGTGAGCATCGCATTGCTGTGCTGTACAACTCTGCGGATCTAGCGATCGGTCAGGTTACGGCGATCCTGGAAGAAGCGGGTGCGACCTTCGACTTCGCGAACCAGACGCGCGATGAGCATGGCTATGCGCTCATCAACGTGAAGGAAGAATTGGCAGACGATGTACTGGCCAAGATGGCAGATCTCGAAGGTGCCTACCTCGTCCGTCGCGTGAAGTAGATCCCTAGGATGTCTTGGCTGTAAGGCTGCTTCGAAAGTAGCGAGGCTGATGGGCAGGGCCTCGGATTCACCCGTTTCGCTGTTCGCCCTTCGGGCTCATGCGCTGCACTGCCTCATGCATTTTTACACGAAGGAACCCTTGCGGGTTCCTTCTGTCTTTTTAAGTTAGTGTTCAGAATGAATCTACGACCCCGCCTATGCATCCTCGCTGCTTGCGCAAGCAAATATTAAGGCGTTAGGCTTCGAAGCCTTCGTCTGCGATCAAGGCTTCGCCATCGGCGGCGGTGGTCGCTAGTTCGTCGCAGCGTTCGTTTTCGGGATGTCCTGCATGGCCTTTCACCCAGTGGAAGGTGACGGTGTGCGTCTTCATTAGCTCGAGCAGCTGCAGCCACAGATCCTTGTTCTTAACGGGTTCTTTCTTGGAATTCTTCCAGCCGCGTTTCAGCCAGCCTTCTACCCAGTGTTGGTTGAAGGCATCGACCACATATTTCGAATCAGAATAAACATCCACTTCACAGGGTGTTTTCAGTGCTTCAAGCCCGCGGATGACCCCGAGCAATTCCATACGGTTATTCGTGGTGCATTCATAACCTTGGGAAAGCTCTTTGGTGTGGAGCGCACCAGCACCATCAACGAAGGTGAGCACTGCGCCATAGCCGCCAGGGCCAGGGTTTCCACGTGCGGCTCCGTCGCTATAGAGGGTCACTTTCAGCACAAGGTCTCGTTTCTCGAAATCGAATGAGGGTTACAGCATACCTGAAATAGCATTGCTTCTGTTGACGGGAGAAAGCTAGCGGCATGCGGCCAAGATGGTCTTGCGCAGCTCGTCCATGCCCGTACCCTTTTCAGAGGAGGTCAAGATCATCGGAACATCGGGCCCGAGGTCAAGCTGTTTGCGCAGTGCCGCTATCTGCTTGTTCGCCTGGTTCTTGCTCACCTTATCTGCCTTGGTCAGGGCAACAACGAAGGGCAATTCGCACGCTTTCAAGAATTCGATCATCTGTTCATCAAGCTTGGAGGCGGGGTGGCGAATGTCGATGAGCGATACCACTAACGCATAGAAACGGTATTGGTCGAAATATCCATTTATCATCTCTGACCAGCGGCCAAGTTCTGATTTCGATACTTTCGCATAGCCATAGCCAGGCAGATCGACCAAGTCGATATCATTGTTGCCGAAGAAGTTGATGGTGCTTGTCTTACCAGGAACCTGGGACACGCGAGCAAGCTGCTTGCGATTCAGTAGCTTGTTGATGAGTGATGATTTCCCAACATTGGAGCGCCCCACGAACGAAACTTCAGGCAGTTTAGATGCGGGAATCTGCTCGGAAGTGCCATATGAACCTTTGAAATCGATGTTATTCAGATCCATTATCCCCGCCTGCCGGTTCGTTTCAGGTAATAGCTTCATAACAAAGCTCACGATCTCTCATGATACCGTTAGACTATGAACTAGAGCAACTTCGGTCGAGTTGCTTCAGGGCAGCTGCTATGCGATGCATAGGTCGAATGGTGGCAGCGCAAATGGCTGAAAGGAACCCCTATGGATGTGATGAAGAGCCTTTCTGATCTTGTCACTCAGATCACGGACTCGAATGTGATCGGGCGCATCATCATCGCTGCGATCATCGTAGCGATCTTGGCACTCATCAGCCATTTATTGGTGAAGACGCTGCAGCGTTTGCTCTCGATCGAAGATACCTCGCTTTCGCAAGCATCGATCGTGGTGAACATCGTGCGCATCGTGGTGTGGGGCTTGGGAGTTTGCTTCATAGCCGATGTGTGCTTCGATGTGAACATGAACGCGGTCATCGCTGCTCTGGGCGTTGGCGGCATCGCCATCTCGCTCGGTTTTCAGAATACCTTGTCGAATCTCTTCGGCGGCTTGCAGATAACCGTCACTCATGTTGTCAAACCAGGCGATAACGTAAGCGTATCGGGGAATCAGGGTGTGGTCAAAGACATCAACTGGAGCTATACCACCATTCATAATACGAACAACCAAACGGTCATCATCCCGAATTCGGTCATGGCAAGCAATGCGGTCACGCACCTGCCTTCATTGCGCCATGTATCAGTGCCTATCGTGGTGAAGAAAGACCTGAAGAATCTTGACGATTTGGCTGATCAGATTGCCAAGACTGCGCTCGAGGCAGCGAAATCGGTGAATAAGGTAACGAAGGATCCAACGGTCACCTTCAGCAAGGTTGGCGACCATGGTTTGTATGGCACCATCTCGCTCATGATCAAAGATGGTTCGAAATCCACCGCGGTCTCTGACGCCATCACCCGCGCTGTTGCGCCGCTCATCCAAAAGGAGCCTGTGGCCGAGCGCGTCGAGCCGTGATCGCGTCCACCAATCAGGCGCTTGGCTGCACCGTTCATTTTTATAATTTCATGCAGGTTTTTCCTCATGCCAGCGTGAATTGGTATCATTGGAATACTGTAACAGCGTGAGCTGTGCATCGTATTCACGATATGCCAAGGAGAAACTGCGTGGCAAGATCCTCAAACACTGGCCCTCGCGGCAAGCACGGACGGGTTCCCGCTCCTGAAGAGCCAAACCCTTTCTTCCAGAGACCCGCGCGAGAATTTCCCGCCAATCCCTATAGCAAATTCGATCAGAATGACGGCCCAGTTCCTTATGCCAACAGGCAAGAAGAAGTTGCTCGTCTGCGCCGTAAGAAGAAGCGCAACAATAAGCGTCCGAAGATCATCATCGCAGTGGTGTTGGTGTTGGTCGTGGTATTCGGTATCTCTGGTGCGGCATTCGCAACGAGCGCAATGGATGCAAAGGATGATGCTCAGGCTCTGGTAAGCCAGGCAAGCCAGTTGAAGAGCCAAGTCGTGAGCGGTGATATGGCCTCAGCCAAGACCACGAGCGAGCAGATGGCCAAGACTGCTTCGAAGCTGCATGATAATACCTCAAGCCCATTATGGGCTGCTGCTACGCTCATTCCCTTCGTCGGCAGCGATATCAACACGGTACGCATCGTTTCTGATTCTGCTTATGTGCTTACCAGCGATGTGCTCGTACCAGCCATGGATGTATTCCCATCCAATGGCCTGGCTGGTCTTATGGGCTCTGATGGCTCGATCAACGTGCAGGTGATCGAGGATCTGCTCACCGTTGTCTCGGACTCTGGCCCCGTTCTCTCTGAATATGCGACCCAGCTCAACGCTGCTCCAGAGCCCACTATCGATCAGCTGAAACAGCCCATCGCGCAGGTGAAGGACATCATGTCGGCGCTTGGTCCAGTGGCTGATTATGCTACTGAATTGAAGGATACGCTGCCTGAGATGCTCGGCGCTGATGGCGCGCGAAACTATTTGATCATCGCTTGCTCTAGTGCGGAGATGCGCTCTTCGGTAGGCTTTGCGGGCTCGTTTGGTGTGATGACGCTCAATAATGGCAAGATCAGTCTGGGCGATTTCGTGGGAGCTGATCAAAACCCGCGTTTGGCAGAGTCCGTTTCAGCTGCTACTCAAGAAGATATCAACTTGTTCCGCTGGGAGACTTCGGTCGACTCTCGCGACGTTACGCAGATCATCGATTTCAAGCGAGTAGGTCAGATCGAGTCTCAGATCTGGGAGGCCAATGGGCACGGCAAAGTGGATGGCGTTATTGCCATGGATACCGTGGTGTTGGAGCGCATGATGGCGCTCACTGGATCGAGCGTGACTACGCCAGGCGGAGATGTGCTTGATGGATCGAACACCTCGAACTTCCTGCTCAATGGAGTGTATAAGAAGTACCCTCAGGGTTCCGACCAAGATATGATCTTCGCGCTCGTAGCTGCGACAGCTGCGGATTCAGTGTTCGGCAATATCGGCAAGGTGAACATCGCTAAGCTTGTCAATGTGCTGAAGAATTCTTTCGAAGAGGGTCGTATCGCGATCTATATGGCTAACGCTCAAGAAGAGGCTATGCTCGAAGACTTCGGTCTTGCTGGTACGGTCTCGAGCGACCCGACCGTCCCTGAAACGGGTATCTATATGTCTGCCTGCTATGGCGGAAAGATGTACTATTACCTTACTTCCGATATTGACGTGAGCGCAGGTAAGAAGAACGCTGACGGGTCCACTACGTATGATGTGCGCGTTGAATTCTATGACGGGCTTACCGAAGCTGAAGTTGCAACGCTTCCGAATTATGTGACCAACGGTCACACCAATGGCAGCATGCAGTTTCTTGTCTATCTGTTAGCCCCAACTGACGGCAAAATATCCGATGTTTCTACGGAGGGTCTGTTCGTCACGCCTTCCGAGTACGTTGATCACCCCTTTGCGATTACTGCAGGAGGCGACGATAAGGTGAATGAAACAACTTATCAAGGCAACGACCTTTGGCATGCGTGGATTCATCTTGCTATGGGAGCTAAGGCCTCGATATCTTATAAAGTCACTACTGCGCCGAATGCTGAAGGGGATCTTGTGGTCCGCACCACACCGCTTGCTGGCGAGACTGAGATCACCTATAACTAAGTTGCCTGCAGCTAGGCGATCATTCCACTTCGCGACTGAATATCAGCATGAAAAAGCCCCGAGCGAATCGGGGCTTTTCTTTATGATGCTGCGGTATGTGGTCAGAGCTATTTGACGGTCATGACGGGAAGATCGACCTTGTGGAGGACTTCCTTGGTCACGCTACCAACGAACTGGCGCAAGCCACCCAAGCCACGACGACCCATGATGATGAGGTCGCACTTGTTGCGCTTCGCATAGTCCTCGATGCCTTCAACAGCCGAAGGGCGGATGATGGTGTCGCAGATGACGCGACTAGGATCGATATCGGGCAAGATATCTTTCGCTGCCTGGCACATCTTATGGTGTGCAGCTTTCTGCTCGGCACTGAAGGCCGCTTCATACTGTTCGAAACCAAGCAGGTTGTACTGTTCGTCTTCGCTTGGTGGATCAGGATTGAAGTCGGTCGCATCGAGCGCAACGTAGGTGATATTGATCACATTGACACGCGCTTCGGGATTGCTGCGCAAAAAATCGCCAGCAACATCGAGTGCGCGATCGGCATGAACGGACCCATCATAGGGTACGAGAATGTTGGTGAATCTCATCATGTCTAGCCCCTCTCAACTGCAAGGTAGCTTAGCGAATGGATAGGCAAAAGCGCTAAGCTCATCCACTATTCTAATGGATTGCCTTCGACTTGGGACGGTCATTTTGAACAAAGTGCAGGTGAGACCATTTTGTTCCGTATGATCATCGCGTGTCTCTACAATTTCTCCGTGCTCTCATGAAATATGTTCACTGACGCTTCACACGCATCGGCGCGAAAGCATCATTTGCTATCATTGAAAGCGCTAATGCAAGTTGTGATCGAACGAATTTGAGACTCGAGCGAAGCGCTCGTCATGCAAAGGATCGCCCATGACAGAACACGTTACGGAAAAGGACGTACGCAATATAGCTGCGTACGTGCGCATCGGTATGACCGATGAAGAGGTCGCTGCGATGACGGTTGATCTGAACAACATCATCGATAGCCTGAAACCTATCACTGAATACGACTTGGAAGGAGTCGAGCCTACGTTCCATCCCATCGGTGGCATGGTGAACGTGGTGCGCTCCGACAACGAACGCGCCAGCTTCACGCAAGAAGTGGCGCTCGAGAATGCGCCCAAGCAAGAAGATGGCAGCTTCTTGATCCCTGCGATCCTCGGTGGGGGTGAATAGCATGAACTTCACTTCCCTGAGTGCCCCCGAGATCCAAAACGGCTTGAAGCAGGGCGATTTCAGCGCTGCTGAAGTGGCGCAGGCAAGCATCGATCATATTGCGAGAGCAGATGAACAGCTCCATTCTTACCTTGAATTCACGCCTGAAGCGGCCCTTGAGGCGGCCAAGGCAGTCGATGCTGCGCTGGCGGCCGGAACCTTCGACGAGCTCGGCCCGTTGGCAGGTGTGCCGGTAGCCTTCAAGGACAACATGAACATGGAGGGCACGCATACTACCTGTTCGTCGCATATGCTGGAAAACTATGTTTCGCCCTATACGGCAACCTGCGTGGAGCGTGTGCTGCAGGCAGGTGCGCTGCCGCTGGGCAAGCTGAACATGGACGAATTCGCCTTTGGATCCTCGACTGAGACCTCGTATTTTGGTCCTACGCTCAACCCCTGGGATCTTGAGCGTGTGCCAGGTGGTTCATCGGGCGGTTCTGCGGCTGCGGTCGCGGCTGGGTTGGCAACGGTCACGCTCGGTTCTGATACGGGCGGATCGATCCGCCAACCAGCTAGTTTCTGCGGTGTTGTGGGCGTGAAGCCGACCTATGGTGTGGTCTCACGCTATGGCGTGGTGGCATTCGGCAGCTCGCTCGACCAGGTAGGTCCGTTTGCACGCACGGTCGAAGATGCCGCATTGGCGCTCAATGCGCTCGTGGCGGGCGGTAAGGACCGTATGGATTGCACGAGCCAATCGATCAACACTGATTTCACGGCGAACTTGGGCGATGGCGTCGAAGGCATGCGTATCGGCATCGTGCCTTCGTTCATGGAAGCTGAAGGCTTGGATGCTGAAGTGAAAGAGCGCATCGAAGAAGCTGCACAAAAGCTCAAGGATGCAGGTGCAGAGATCATCGAGGTGGAACTTCCCAACGCGCAGGCGGCTATGAGCGCCTATTACGTGCTCGGTCCGTGCGAGGCTTTCTCGAACTTGGCGCGTTTCGATTCGGTACGTTATGGCTATTGCGTCGAGGGATGCAAAGATCTGGCCGAGCAATATGAACTCTCTCGTGCTGGCGGCTTTGGTCTGGAAGCGCGTAGGCGCATCATGCTAGGAAGCTATCTGCTCTCTTCGGGCGTTTACGACAAGTACTACTATCCCGCACAGCAGGTGCGCACCTTGATCACGCAAGATTACACTTATGCCTATCACAAGGTCGATTGCATCTTGGCACCGGTCAGCCCCCGCACGGCATTCAAGTTCGGCGAGATCAATGATCCTACCAGCATGTATCTTTCGGATATGTTCACTATCTCCATCAATATCGCTGGCAACGGCGGTATGAGCGTTCCCGTAGGCTTGGGTGCAGAGAGCGGGCTGCCGATCGGTGCTCAGCTGATCAGCCCAGCGTTCCGCGATGAGAACATGTTCCGTGTAGCTGCTGAGCTCGAGCGTTGCTACGGTGCTGCTCCAGTGGCTCCTGCATTCGCTCAGGTCGATCCTGCAAAGGCTGGTGAGTAACGTGAAGAAGCTCGAAGAAGTGCTCCAAGATTGGGAAGCGGTCATCGGCTTGGAGGTCCATGCGGAATTGACCACGCTCGAGACCAAGATGTTCTGTGGCTGCAAGCTCGAATTCGGCGCAGACCCTAATACGCATACGTGTCCTGTTTGCCTGGGCCTGCCTGGTGCACTGCCCGTGCCGAATCGCGCAGCTATCGAATCGATCGTGCTGGCGGGCTTGGCAACGAATTGCGATATCGAGCAGCACTCGATGTTCTATCGTAAGAATTATATGTACCCCGACATGTCCAAGAACTTCCAGATCACGCAGGGTCCCGTGGCATTCTGCATGCGTGGACACCTCGATCTTGAGGTGGACGGTGCAGCTGCGAAAGAGCGCGTGGATCTCAAGGAAGCACAGGAAAACGGCAGCTATGTTGCGCATATTGGCATCGAACGCATCCATATGGAAGAGGACGCTGGCAAGATGGTGCATGTTGGCGGTGGGGAAGGCCGTATCGCAGGTGCCACCCATTCGCTCATCGACTACAATCGATGCGGCACGCCGCTCATCGAGTTGGTCACCGAGCCTGAGCTGCGTACCCCTGAAGAAGCACGCCTGTTCATGCAGAAGCTTCGTCAGATCTATCTGGCTATCGGTATTTCAGATTGTTCGATGGAGGAAGGTTCGCTGCGCTGCGATGGCAACGTGAGCTTGCGTCGCCGTGGCGAGACGAAGCTGGGCACGAAGACCGAGCTGAAGAACATGAATTCCTTCAAGAACCTTCACGATGGCCTGGCATATGAGATCTGCCGTCAGGCGGAAGTGCTCGAAGAAGGCGGCATCATCTATCAGGAAACACGCCATTGGGACCCGTCCAAGAAGCGCACTATCGTGATGCGTGTGAAGGAAACAGCGGACGACTATCGCTTGTTCCCTGAGCCCGACATGGCGCCATTCGACATCTCACGCGAGTTCGTGGAAGAGGTGCGTCAGCGCCTGCCTGAACTGCCCGATCAGAAGGCGAAGCGCTTCGAAGAAGACTATGGTCTTTCGGCTTATGACGCACGTCACTTGGTCGAACATCGCACCACTGCGCGTTTCTTCGAGGAATGCATGCGCTTGCAAGGCGCAGGTGAAGTGGCCAAGCCGCTCGCGAATATGATCATCAACGATGTTGCAGCGTATCTGAATACGAACCCCGAAATCACCGATCTAGCACAGACCGCGCTCACGCCCCCGCGTGCGCTCGAGTTGGTCACTCTGATCGCTCAGGACAAGATCTCGTCCAAGCAGGGTAAAGAGGTCTTCGCCGCTATCCTGGAAGAGGACAAGGACCCGGCGGCTATCGTTGCCGACCGTGGCATGGAGCAGGTTTCGGATACTGGTGCGATCGAGGCTGTTGTCGATGGGGTGCTTGCGGCATTCCCCGATAAGGTCGAACAATACAAGGGCGGCAAGACGGGACTCCTTGGTTTCTTCGTTGGTCAATGCATGAAGGAGATGAAGGGCCAGGGCAACCCGAAGGTCATCAACGAACTCCTTACCCAGAAGCTTGATTCCTAGAGGGAAACCGTGACAAAACAAAGGATCGTCATAACCGACGGAGCTTATGTGGTCGAAGGCGGGATCCCGCTCTATCAGAATGCGGTAGGTAAGAGCGAGGATGAGCTGTGCTTGGAGCATCGCCGTATGCGGCAGATCCCAACGGGAAAAGGGGACTATCTGCTCTGTAGATGCGGTCGGTCGAAGACCATGCCGTTTTGCGATTATCGCCACATGACCGAATCGCCGAAATTCGAAGGCCCCGAAACGGCCAGCCGTGCGTCTTATCGCGAACGCGCACAAGTCTATGAAGGTAACGGCCTGAAGATGTATGACGATGGCAGGTGCGCTTTCGTCCGCCTTTGCCATTATGACAATAAGTCGGTCTGGAATATGTCAGGCACCTTCGATGGCGAGATGAAACAGGAACAGATCAATGCTGCATGGCATTGTCCTTCAGGAAGGCTTGTTGTCGAAGACGCAGAAACGGGCGTTGTGTATGAGCCTGAATACGAACCGAGCATCATCGTCTTGGAGGATGTCGGGCTGAATTGCTCGGGCCCGCTCTTCGTTCGCGGCGGGGTCGAGCTGGTCGGACAAGACGGTTTCGTGTACGAAACGCAAAATCGTTACGCGTTGTGTCGTTGCGGTAAATCGATGAACAAGCCTTTTTGCGATGCGATGCATCATCATGAAGAAGCCTTCGATGATGGTGCGATCTTCCATGATGGATGCGTGCCTTCGCGCGAAGAATGGCGAAGCGGTGCAGATTCTGCTGGCAAGCTAGACGAAAGCTTCAAGAAGAACGCGAGAGACGTCTAGTCTTACTTTTCTTGCGCCGTCGAACAGCCTCGCTTTCGGTTCTGCTGAGATACGGATACGCAGTGCGTTATCTCAGCGATGGCGATCCCTACGCAGAGATATTGGGCGAAGCGACCGATCAAGGCAATGCCGCTTTCGACCCGAGCGCCATCGAGCATGAGCATATACTGCCCCATGCCCAACTGGAAGAATTCGAAGACGCCATATGCGCCAACTGCTGCCAGTGCCACCCAAACGACCAGCAACGCAACATTGCCTTTCGTCCTGAGCAACTTTCCCATTCCTGTGCGATGGAAGTGCAACCTGTTGCCGATCAGAGCATTGGCATTCAGTCCAAGATGGAGTGCTGCTAGCACGAAGATCCACGTCCCGATGCACATATGCAAGCTGCTCGAGAAGAAGGCGACATCTTGAGGCAGTAAGCTCCAAAAGAAGCTTGAGAGCAAGACGCAATTCACAACCTGAGCGATCGATAGTATTGCAAGGGCTACATCGACGATCATCAAGATCGCTCGCTGAAGATCCCATCTTCCCGTAAGCGAGTGGCGGATCCAAAATCGATTCAGAATAAGGTGGCAGATGAGCAGCGCGAAGAATGAGATACCAAAGATCTGATGGGGGAAGTTCTCGATCAGCGCGGTTGACAGTACTCCTGTAAGGCTAATGGCTAACCCAGCATAGACCAAGGTCATCAAGATGGTTTGTACCCTTGTCCCCATATTCGCTCACAGACGGACGGGGATGCCTTGGGAGGCCATGTATTCTTTCACCTGGCGGATGGTCAGTTCGCCGAAGTGGAAGACCGAAGCCGCGAGCACTGCATCAGCTTCGCCTTCGATCACACCTTCAGCGAAGTGTTCGAGCTTTCCTACGCCGCCCGATGCGATCACTGGGATGGGCACCGCGCGCGCAACAGCACGGGTGAGCGCCAGATCGAACCCGTCCTTGCTACCATCGCGGTCCATGCTGGTCAATAAGATCTCGCCAGCGCCGCGCTTGGCAGCTTCAGTGGCCCATTCGATAGCATCGATGCCCGTGTTCTTGCGGCCACCTGCTACAAAGACTTCCCACTTGTTCGGATTGCCTGGCACCTGCTTCGCATCGATCGCACAGAGGATCGCTTGGGTGCCGAAAGCGGTAGCCGCCGCAGTTATCAGGCTTGGATCGGCGATGGCTGCGGAATTGACAGAGACCTTGTCGGCTCCAGCGGCGATCATCGTGCGGATGTCGGCAACGCTGCGGAAGCCGCCTCCCACGCAATAGGGAAGGTGCAGCTCTTCGCTTGCGCGTGAAGCCATATCTATGGTGGTAGCGCGACCGTCGCTGGTTGCGGTGATATCCAGGAAGATGACCTCATCAGCCTTCTGTTCGTCGTAGCGTTGAGCCAGCTCGATAGGATCGCCTGCATCGCGCAGGTTCACGAAGTTCACGCCCTTGACGACGCGACCATCTTTCACATCCATGCAGGGGATGACGCGTTTAGTTAGCATCGCAGGCTCCGCATTCCTTCGAGCAAGGCTTGATGCCTTCGGCCATCGCGCGTTTGGTGGCAGCTTCGCATAGAGCTAATGCTTCAGGAACGTCGAGCGTTCCTTCGTAGACTGCGCGGCCCGTGATAACACCTTCGATGCTCGCGGCCACAGGAGCAAGGCGTTCGATGTCAGCTACGCTTGCCACGCCGCCTGATGCGATGACGGGATTCCCGAAGATATTGGCCAAGTGAACGTAGACATCCACATCAAGTCCTGTCTGCATGCCATCCTTGCTGATATCCGTATAGACCATATGCTTGAAACCAAGATCGCGCATTTTGGCTACCAGTTCTTCAGCTGCAATGCCGCTGCCATTGTTCCAGCCGTCGACCGACACTTCACCATTGCGTGCATCGATACCTGCAGTGAGCATAGTGGGGAACTTCGCAATAGCATCACGCGCGAAATCAAGATCGCTGATGAGCGATGTGCCCAGGACCACGCGCGATACACCTGCATCCCAGATGCGTTGGAGCGTGTCCATGGTGCGGATCCCACCACCCATTTCCACTTTCAACATGGTCTTTGCCAGAATGTCTTCGATGATGGGCAGGTTGGAAGGGTTTCCCGTGCGCGCACCATCCAGATCGACCACATGCAACCATTCAACACCCATGTCTTCAAAGGCTTTCGCCTGGTCGATAGGGCTTTCGTTGTATACGGTCACGGCGTTGTAGTCGCCTTTTGCTAGACGCACCACCTTACCGTCGAGGATGTCGATCGCGGGAAGTAGCTGCATGATTGCTCCTTACTGAACAAGGAAGGGCGTACCCTACCTTGCGGTCTTGCTCTTGGCCAATGCTACGAAATTCGCGAGCACTTGAGCGCCTGCCGTAGACGATTTTTCGGGATGGAATTGCACACCGAAGACGCGGTCGCCTACTTGGACGACCGAGGGGAACGTGACCGAATGCGTGGTAGTGGCCACGGTCGCGGTACTTTTGGGTGCGCAATAACTGTGGGTGAAATAGAAGTATTCGCCATCAGGGATGCCTTCGAAGAGCGGGCAGGCTGCATCAACGAACTCGATTGAATTCCAGCCTACGTGGGGAATCTTGTACGAATTGCCTTGCGCATCCGTAGCAGGCATCTTATCAGCGATCCCCTCGATCAGGCCCAGGCCCGGTACCGCGCCTTCGCTGCCTGCATGTTCGGTGCCGCCTGCAAAGAGCAGGTGCTCTCCCAGGCAGATCCCCAAGAAAGGCTTGCCCTGGGCGATGGCTTCACGAATAGCGTCCATCTGACCTGTTTCAGCCATGGTGCGAGCAGCATCGGCGAATGAGCCTACACCAGGCAGCACGATAGCATCGGCTTTTCGGATCGTGCGCGGATCATCGGTGATGCGTGCATCGGCACCCACCCCTTGCAGACCGCGTTCAACGCTCTTCAGATTGCCTTTGCAGTAGTCAACGACGGCTATCATGCAAGCGACCCTTTGGTGCTGGGCAGTTGATCGGCTGCGCGCGGATCGATCTCGAGCGCACTGCGCAGTACGCGACCAGTTGCTTTGAAGGCGGCTTCTATCAAGTGATGAGCATTCTCTCCCTTGAAAGAGACCACGTGCAGCGTGATGCCTGCGTTGGTAGCGAAAGCTATGAAGAACTCCTTAGCGAGCGATGAGTCGAACAGGCCCATCATAGCGGGTGGAACGAGCACGTCGAAATGCATCTGACCGCGCCCGGATATATCGATAGCGGCCATCACCAGCGCCTCGTCCATGGGAAGCGCCTGGGATGCGAAACGGGTGATGCCACGTTTCGCACCCATGGCTTCAGCGAACGCCTGGCCCAGCACGATGCCTACATCTTCAACGGTATGGTGCGCATCAACTTCCAAGTCGCCCTTCGCCTTCACGTCCAGATCGAACAGGCCATGGCGGCCGAATGCATCGAGCATATGATCGAAGAACGGAATACCCGTATCGATGGAGGTCGAGCCTGCGCCATCGATGTTGAGTGCGATGGTCACATCGGTCTCTTTGGTCGTGCGCGTGATGGTGGCGGTACGAGAAGTCATGGTTGGATCCTTCTTCTATGGTCGGTCGTCTTTATTCTACTGGCTGCGTCCAAGGATGTCGCCTAGGGCATCCAGCAAGCGATCATTTTCCTGTTCGGTGCCTATGCTGATGCGCAAGCAATCTTCCAGTCCTGATGAAGCGGAAAGGTCGCGCACCAGGATGCTGCGATCGAAGAGCTCTTGCCAAATGCGGCCTGCATTAGGGATGCGCACTAAAAGGAAGTTCGCATCACTGGGAAAGACCTTGATGCCTGGAATCTTTGCAAGCTCTTCTGCCAAGCGGTCGCGCTCTTCGATGATGTTATCGATCTGCGGTTGGAGCGCCGAGCGGTTTTCGTAGACCACTTCACCAATAGCTTGAGAGATGGCATCGACCGAATAAGGTTGGCGAACCTTGATGAATTCTTGGATGACCTGAGGTTGAGCCATGATATAACCCAGGCGCACACCTGCAAGGCTGTAGGCCTTGGAGAAGGTCTTCAGCACCAATAAATTGGGATATTCATCGATGAAGGGGATCATGCTCTCGCCACCGAATTCGCCGTAGGCTTCATCGACCATCACGAGTGCATCGGTTGCTTCGAGCAGCTGCTTGATGAACATGATGTTCGCTGCGCCGCCTGTTGGGTTGTTGGGGCTGGTGATGGTAACATAGTCGATGTCGCCTTTACGAACACGATCGAGAATAGCCTGTTCGTCAAGGGAAAAATCAGGCTTGCGCGCAATGGCGACCACGTTGGTCTCCGTGAGCGAAGCGTTCGTCTCATAGACCGAGAACGTAGGAGGACAGGTGAGCATGGTGCGCCCTGGGCCGCCCCAGGCGAGTGCGATATTGAACAGCAGTTCATCGCCGCCATTGCCGAGCAGCACATAGTCCTTCGAATACCCCCAGGCTTCGCCGATCATCGTGCGCAGGTCGTTGGCCAGCGGATCGGGATAGCGATTCATATCCACCTGAGCGATGGCCCGCGCGATTCGCTCCTGTATCTCAGCAGGAACAGGACGTGGATTTTCGTTGGCAGAGATCATCACTTCTGCAGGAAGGTATTTCGGGTCGTAAGGGATGACACCTTCCAAGACCGGGCGCGGTTCGCGCACGGAGCGCTTTTGTGCAGCCATCTTAGTCACGGCTCTTCTCTTCGTCGATAGCGGAGGCCGCAGTGCCTTCGACCGTTGCATGGCCTTGGTCCATGAGCTTCATGCGCAGGCGCACGCTTTGAGCGTGAGCCCACAAGCCTTCATGATCGGCGATGGTCTCGATGGCTTTCGCATCGTTTTTTAGCGCTGCTGCAGAATATTGGATGACGCTCGACTTCTTCACGAATTCATCTACGGACAGCGGGGAAGAGAAGCGCGCGGTGCCGCCTGTGGGCAGCGTGTGGTTCGGGCCCGCTGCGTAGTCACCCACGGCTTCGGGTGTCCATTCACCCAGGAAGATAGCGCCTGCATTGCGGATAGAACCGAGCAGGTCCATGGCGTGCGAAACGTGCAGCTCGAGATGCTCAGGTGCGATGACGTTGATGGTCTGGATCGCTTGGGGAAGCGAATCGCAGATCACCACAAGGCCTTTGTTGGCAAGCGACTGGTTGGTGATCTCTTCGCGCGTGGAATCCTTGATGAGCTTGTCGATCGCACGTTCGACCTGGCTGGCGTACTCTTCGGAAAATGTGACCAAATAGCAGCTTGCCAGTGGGTCGTGTTCAGCCTGAGCCATCAGGTCTATGGCCACCAATTCGGGAAGTGCGGTCTCGTCAGCGAGCACGCATACCTCAGAGGGGCCTGCGATCATATCGATGCCCACATCGCCCGAGACGACCTTCTTCGCTGCTGCTACGAAGGCGTTGCCAGGGCCTGTGATCTTGTCCACCTTCTTGATGGACTGGGTACCATAGGCAAGTGCTGCGATAGCCTGAGCGCCTCCGACCGAATAGATCTCGGTCACGCCGGCGATACGACAAGCCTCCAAGATGGCAGGATCGAGCGTGCCATCTTTGGTGGGTGGGGTCACGCACACGATGCGTTGCACACCAGCGACCGATGCAGGAATAGCGTTCATCAGCACCGAAGAGGGATAGAGCGCACGACCGCCAGGAACATAGATGCCCACAGAATCGAGCGGTTCGATCTTGGCTCCTACCAACGCGCCGTCTTCACGTACCGTGAACCAACTCTGTTGGCGCTGGCGCTCGTGAAAATCACGGATCTGCTTTGCAGCAACGCGCAGGGCGTCTGCTACCTGCGGGTCGACCTTGGTGATAGCTTCATCGATCGCGGCATCGCTTACGCGGAAGTTATCGATCCTCACGCCGTCGAATTCCTCGGTGAATTCGCGCAGAGCTTCGTCACCGCGTTGGCGCACTGCTTCGATGATGGTAGTGGCGCTGACCAATGCTCGCGCATCGAATGCGCCGACACGTTGAAGCTGGCTCTCTTTGAAGACTTGGCCTGGTTTGAGCGTGATTCGTCTCATCTAGTTCTCCTTATCGATCGCGCGGAGCGCTCCAGCGAGCGCTGCAACGCGGGGGTTCGTGCGGTATGAGCAGGGGTTCGCGAAGAAGCGCGCCGTAGATGCGAGCACATCTTCGACCACCACCAGATTGTTCTCGCGCAGCGTGGTGCCGGTGGCAGTGATATCCACGATCTGTTCAGCCATGCCCGTGATGGGGGCAAGCTCGATATTGCCGTGGAGCTTCACGATCTCGACCTGCTTGCCCTTCTTGTCGAAGTGCGAGCGTGCGATATGCGGATATTTCGTTGCGATACGGATCGAGCCCAGTTCACGATAACGTTTCTCAACTTTGTCGTTGGTGCCAGCAGATTCCGCCACCACGAAGCGACAGCCGCCAAATTCCAGATCGACCAATTCCACCACGTCGACGCCAGCTTCGACGAGCGAATCTTCGCCGCAGATGCCGCAGTCGGCTGCGCCGAGCGATACGAAGATAGGGGCGTCGGTGGGGCGCACGATGATGTATTCCACATCGCCATTTCTTAGCATAAGGGTGCGGCCTGCATCGGCTAGACCGTCCACATCAAGACCCGCCGCATCAAGAGCTGCGATGGCGTCTTCGTTGAGCGAGCCTTTAGGGACCGCGATGCGCAAGGGGCGGTCATCTGCTTGTTTCTCGAGAGAGAAAGCCTCCATGACCTGTTCAAGATAGAACCCGAAGCCCGCTGCAGGAACCGCAACGCCGCCATAAGCAGCTAATAGATTGTTATAGCGACCACCGCCACCAATGGGTGAGCCCAGACCAGGCTCATATGCCTCAAAGACGATGCCCGTGTAGTAATCGAACGAGCTCATCACCGTGAAATCGATGAGGATGATGTTCTCCATGCCGCGTTCGACCAGCTTATCGTAGAGCGTTTCGAGCTCATCGATGCCTTCTTCGCAACCAAGAGGCTTGAGCACGTTGCGCAGCTTGGCAAGTGCATCCTTGCCTCCGCGTAGGAGCGGAAGTTGGGCGAGCGCCTGGATGGCAGGCGTGTTCCCTTGGGTGGTATCCGTAAGGTTGGCAAGCGCTACGAAATTGGAAGTATGGAATGCGCGATATACGTCATCTTGCCAGGCGGCATCCATATTGCAACGCGAAACAAGTTCGTTCAAGATGCGAGCAGAACCGAGCGCGATGCGGTAGTTGTGCAAGCGCGTCACCGAAAGCGCCTCAGAAAAGAGCGAGATGATATCAGCATCAGCTTCAACGCCATCTTCGCCAAGACATTCCACGCCCATCTGGGTAACCTCGCGCGCCGCAGCTTCAGCGGTCTTCTCACGGAAGACGCGCTGGGTATAGCGCAGCTTCACGGCGGGTTCGAACGAAGTGATGCGGGTAGCGCACATGCGTGCGATCTGCATGGTAACGTCGGGACGCATGGCCAGAAGATCACCGCGGGAATCGAAGAGCTTGAAAGGCGATGCGGGCACATGGCCGCCAGCTTCCATCACATCGAGCACTTCGAGGGTAGGGGTCTCGATAGGCTTGTAGCCATGTTCGGCAAAGCAGCGCTGGACACGATAGGTCAGTTCCTCTCTGACTAAAGCTTCATCGCTGATAACATCACGAAAACCGATAGGCGTTACAAAATTCATCTTCTCCGAGCCACCTTTAGAGTTAGTAGGGCATGTTGTGTCAAGTAGCTACTTTAGCACAGTAGAGTGATAAAGTATCCGAGAGTCTTGCGCAAGGCTCTATCTTCATACTCTCTTCACCATTCCAATATAGCGACATTCATACGAATCGGAACGAACTTTAGGCGAGGCGCAAGGATTCAGGCTATAATCAGGCTATGATATAAGAGCACGTGATCGCAAAAAGGAGGCCATCGTGGCATTTACTAATATCTTGGTTCCTTATGACGGATCCGATCATGCGAAAGTTGCAGTGAAAGAAGCCATCAAGATGGTCGGCGATAACGCGGATGCGGCGATCCATATCGCAGAGATCAGCGCACCGCCCCAAGACCTGGTCTTCAGCAGCTTCAATCAAACTGGTTTCGGCATGGGTGTGTCATTGGTCTCGAAAGAAGACTTCGCTGATGCGGTACAAGAGCGCACCGAAGAGAGCGATAAGAAGCTCGAGGCTGATGTTGAAGGCCTGGTGAAAGATTTCAAGGGCAGCCTGACCGTTGAAGTGATCTATGGCATCTATACGGTCGAGACCATCATCGAGACGGCCCAGCGCTATGAATGCGATCTGATCTGCATGGGTTCGCGCGGTCTGGGTGCCATTCGCGGCATGCTCGGTAGTGTCAGCTTCGGCGTGCTCCGCAATTCTGACATTCCCGTCCTCGTCTGCAAATAACCTAGGGACAGGTCCCAAACTGTCCGGGACACTTTGGGGACAGGCCACATCGAACGCCGAAGGCTGAGCTTTCGGCGTTTTTTGATGCGAACTTCCAAGCTGCTTGAAGCTGCCAAAGATTACCTAAAACCGGTCAAGGTGTAGCCGAGAAGAGGCTCATCGCAACGTCACCTCGAAGAGGCTTCTCAGGATCGATCGGGTTTTGTTACGAAATGTTGGCGGTTGTTGTGCGCGGCGCATGCGGGCCACAGTGTTGATAGAATGCCCTTATGGCAGGAAACGTGGTCTCATATAGCAAGTCGCTCGGACGCAGAGTCCTTGACGCGATCCCGTTCATCGCGTTCTTCGTGGTGCTCTTCTTTGCGATGTATGCGGCCTTTGGGGTATCCGATGCACTGATCGGCATCGTATTCTTGTTTTTCGCGCGAACCATCGTCAATGAGCCGGGGCTTTCTTTTGCGAACTATTTTCGTCGCGCATGCTGGATGATCGTCATGTGCGTGTGCTCGTCGCTCGCGGGCATCAGCCAGTTGGCGTTCATCGTGGTAACGCCGCTCTATCTGTTCTTCATCACCATCATGAATTCGGACGACTATTTGCCGCGCAATTTCTATTGGCTGGGTATGGGGTATCTGCTGCTGCTCATCTATCCCACGGGTCTTGAAGGGATGCCATCACGCCTGATGGCGGTGGTAGTCTCCATCGTGTTCACGGCACTCTTCGTTTACCTGATGCGCGCGGTCTATCGCAAGACGGGTAAGCTGGATGCCTTCACGCGTGATGAAGCGTACCTGCGTCGAGCCTTCAGCGATGTAGGGGAGCAACTGCAGGCGCTTGCGGAAAGTGCGGGGCGTCCGAATGAAGCTGCGCCCGACCTGCATCCCAAGAGCACCTTTGCTATAGCCCAAGAATATGCGCGCCTCGAATATGGCACGGTCTTTCGGCAAAATGGGCTGCTATCGGGACGTCAGTGCTATACCTTCGCACTGCTCTTGGCGTGCGAACAGATCGCCGATATCGCTCATGCAGCTGCAAAGAACCGCGCGGCTATCGATAGCACTGAGCGCACCTATCTTTTCGACTTGGCAGCGATCTTCTGCGAATACGGCAAGAGCAACCATGATCTGCTGGTCATGACCGATCGGCTCGAGCGCTTTCTTGAGACCCATCATCTGAACCAGAGCTGTTACGAGGAATCATGGAGCACGGTGCTCGAGGCGCTCATTCGTACGCTTCGCGATACCAGCATGCAGCATGATGAGACGACCCCGTTGTTCAAGGGCTTGCGCTATCGCCTACGCTTCTTGTGCGATAACTTCAGCTTCAAGCATACGCAAACGCGCTTTGCCCTGCGGCTTGCGCTCATCGTAGAGATAGCGGTCTTGGCCGACCTGTTCTTCACGGATCTTTCTGGCGCACAGTTCGGCATCTGGATCCCCATCACGGCTTTTGCGGTGACCAACACCTACAACGATGAAACGCTGCGATCGACCATCGATAATGCTTTCGGCACGCTCGTTGGCTTGGGCGTGTTCATGCTGTTCGTGCAATTCATCCCTGAGCCTTATCGTATGTATGCGATGGTGCCGATCAGCTATTTGATCATCCTCATGGATATCCATCCTATCCTGAACACGATGGCGGGCACGCAGATGGCGTTGACCGCGCTCTATCCCGTAGCGACCCTTGAGGATGCTCTGTTCGGGCGGCTCTTCTTGGTGTTCGTTGCGGTAACGTTCGTGATGATGGTGGTGTTCAGTATCTTGCGTACGAAGCGCAGTACCGCGATCAAGACCAAGATACAAGAGCTCGAGCGTATCGATGCACGTTTGGCGGCCCATATCCATCAGGGTCTTGATCTGGGCCATGTGAGTTTGTGGCGTACGGTCCAGCTGCTCTATTACACGCATATGAATGCGTGGCTGCTCGAAGAGCTGGCGCATGATCTTAACCGGGCGATCGCTTCCTATAGCATTCACAAGAACAAGACGAAGATGCGCAAGAAGTGGTCGGAATCGGATCGCCACCTGCGCGATGAAGTGCAGCGCGTTTTGCAGGCGAACTACCAGTTCGCGATGGATGCAGAGCACGCAGTGATGCTGCTCGATCCACGCCGCATCCCTGAGCAGCTGGTAGCTGAGGGCATCGAAGGTGCTGGATGGGGCGAGCCGCTTGAGACCTGCAGTGCAGCCGACCTGGCTGCCATGCTCGATCTTTCAGAAGACGAAGATGCGATGAGTGTGTCCGTGTCGGATCTTGATCATTCGGACGCCGATACCACTGCGCGCATTCGCCATATCGACGCCACGGCCGAGCGACTGGATGAGAAGATCCATCAGCTCGAGGAGCTGCATGTGCTCGAAGATATCCCCGAGCACGACATCTTCGGTACGACCGATGAATTCAGCGTAGTGGGCGATCACGAACGGCCCGCGCTAACAGCTGCCGCAGTGAAGAAGCGCACGCGTTTAAGGCATGCGATGCAACGGGGCATACCCCTTAAGAAGAAGAACAGTCCGCGGCGAAGATAGCGTTCTAGTCGCTCAGCATTCAGCGAAGGGGATCGAAGCCGAAGTAGTTCATGAACTCTTCGACCAGAGACTCGCGAAAATCGGGATGCGCGATGTTGATCAGCGCTTTAGCGCGCTCTTTGTTCGTCTTACCGCGCAGATCAGCGATGCCGTATTCGGTCACGATGAACTGGGTCTCGTTGCGTGGCGTGGTAACAAGGCTTCCTGGCGTCAAGAACACGCGGATCTTCGAGACCGTGCCGCGCGCCGCCGTGGAATTGATGACGATGATCGATTTGCCACCGCGACTCATGGTCGCGCCGCGCACGAAGTCCACCTGACCGCCTGCTCCAGTTGCTTGCTTGTGGCCGAACGATTCAGCAGCTACCTGCCCGAACAGATCGACCTCGATGCAGGAATTGATGGAAACGAGCTTATCGTTCTGCGCGATGACCATTGGGTTGTTCACGTACCCTACCGGAAAGAGCTGCACGAACGGGTTATCGTTGGACCAGTCGTAGAGCTCCTTGGTACCCTCGAGCACCGTGGCGATGTTGATGCCATTGTGCAATGTCTTCTTCGATGCGGTGATCACGCCTTTTTCAGCAAGATCCATCATCTTCGTAGTGAACAGTTCACTATGAACGCCCAGATCCTTCTTGCCCACGAGCGCATCGAGCGCAGCATTGGGAAGCTTGCCGATGCCTGCTTGGATGGTGGAGCCATCTTCGATGAGCGATGCGCAGAATTCACCGATCTGGCGCTCAGCATCACCGATAGGTGCATCAGGGATGACCGGCAGCGGTTCATCGGCTTCGATGATGTGATCAAGCTCGCTCACATGCACGCTCGTTTCGCCGAACATGCGAGGCATCTGCTTGTTCACCTCCGCGATGACGATCTTCGCTGCCTGCATAGCTGCGCGCTGATAGCTGCATGAAACGCCAAGCGTGCAATAGCCTTGATCGTTAGGTGTAGAAAGCGACACGATGGCTACATCGATAGGGTAGTGCCCATCGCGCATCAAGCGCTCGATGCTGGAAAAATAAGACGGCAGATAGTCGGAAACCCCCGTGCGCACGCCTTCCCAGTAGTCTTTGTATTGACCAACGGGACCAACGAAGGGCTCGTAGCGGATATGGCCTTTCATCTGCGGATCGAACATATCGATACGCTCACCTGGGGGGCCCTGCATGAATGAGACATCGGTGAATTCCGCATAGCGTTTCTCGATCTCGCGGGTGATGGCGCGCGGGTCAGCAGCACCATCGGAAAGCGAACAGTGGCTGTGCGGTGGGATCACCTTCACGATATCCTCTACTGGGATGACCTTTTGGCGGTAGAGCTCTTTCCAATCTTGTGTCATGGGGGGTTCCTCCCGTTGATGGTGGTGGCAGGTGCAGCGCCCGTAGCTATTCGGCCTTGTCGAAGAATGAGCGATAGAAGCAGCTCTGGGCGCCAGTGTGGCAAGCAGGGCCTGCAGGGTCGACCAGCGCGAGCAGCGTGTCCTCGTCGCAGTCATACCGAAGATCGACAAGCTGTTGGGTGTTGTCAGATTCTTCGCCTTTGTGCCAGAACTTATTGCGCGAACGAGACCAGAACCAGGTGGTCCTCTGTTCGATCGTACGACGGATGGCCTCTTGGTTCATCCAGGCCATCATCAGCACCTCGCCCGTATCGGCATCTTGTACGATGCAGGGGATAAGACCTGCTTCGTTATAGGTGAGCTTCGCAAGATCGATCATTGCAGCCTCTGGTCCACTGGTGATTGATAAGGTGTGCTCATTGTAGCAAAATCATGCTGCCAATCGGCGGTTTCTGGCGGGCTTTTCCTGTAGCGTGCGCGCGGGATGCGCTATACTTCTCTACACATTCAAATGCGATGACGAAGACAGCATGCCTCGCGCGGTCGTTCCCAGAGAGGGTCCCCTGGCTGAAAGGACCTAACGGCTCGAAGCATGATTCCCTTCACCAGCAGTGTGGCCGAATGGACGCGCATCTGCCAGAGCAGACCTCATGCCAGAGCAGGGCCGATCCTAGTAAGTTACATCGGGAGCTCCCGTTACAGAGCGAATACGAGCGATCTTCGCAGGCTGAGGCATCGAATGCCGCGCGAAGGTAACCAGGGTGGTACCGCGAGAGTTCTTCTCGTCCTTGGACAAGGGCATGAGAAGAGCTCTTTTTTTGTGCCGCGGAGCCAGGAGCGCTCTGGAACATCCGCGAGCAAGACAGAGTTACGAAGAACGAGGATATGACGAAGAAAGGCAGAGTGTATGTCGGTCATTGATGAAGTCACTGCGTTGCAGGCGGCCACGCTCGCAGAGATCGCTGCGGCGGCCACTACCGATGAACTGGAAGCGATCCGCATCAAGGTCGTAGGAAAATCGGGCAGTTTAACAGGTTATCTGCGCTCCATGAACCAGGTCGCTCCTGAAGAGCGCGCCGAAGTGGGCAAGACGGTGAACATTGCGCGCAACCAGATCGAATCGGCGCTCGAGGCGCAGAAGAAGGCGCTCGCAGGTGCCGAACTCGAGGCTCGCATGCAGGCTGATGCGCTCGATATCACGTTACCAGGTCGTGCTCAGCAGATGGGCACGCGTCACCTGATCAACCGCATCACTGATGAGATCGCGGAAGTATTCATGGGGATCGGCTATTCGGTGGCAACGGGCCCCGAGGTCGAGACCGACTATTACAACTTCGAAGCGCTCAATGCGCCAGCCGACCATCCTTCTCGCAGCATGCAGGACACGTTCTATGTGCGCGACCTATCGGGTGATACCACCAACGTGAAGGGCGAGTCGGACGTGTTGTTGCGCACGCAGACTTCAGGCGTGCAGGTTCACGCGATGGAGGACCAGGAACTGCCCATCTACATCATCGCACCAGGCAAGGTGTATCGTCGTGATGTGGCCGACCCTTCTCATCTTCCACAGTTCAATCAGATCGAGGGCTTGGTGGTGGACAAAGGCATCACGTTCGGCGACCTGAAGGGCACGCTCGATTATTTCTGTAAGCAGATGTTCGGCGAGGAGCGCAAGACGCGTTTCCGTGCTCACTATTTCCCGTTCACGGAGCCGTCTGCGGAAGTGGACGTGAGCTGCGGGATCTGCCACGGCGAAGGTTGTCGCTTCTGCAAGGGCACTGGCTGGCTCGAGATCTTGGGCTGTGGCATGGTCGACCCTAACGTGTTGCGCTATTCAGGCATCGATCCTGAAGTGTATTCGGGTTTTGCGTTCGGTGTAGGTGTCGAGCGTGTGGCGTGCTTGAAGTACAACGTCCCTGACCTGCGCATGCTGCTCGAAGGGGATATGCGCTTCCTGAGGCAGTTCTAAGAACTGCATTGATGACGCGGCTTCGTCTCGCTCGCACGCTCGCCGCTCTTGCGCTTCCCCTTAGTGCGAAGTGCGCTCGGCCGCGCAACATGGCAATCATATGCACGAGACGAACCCTCGCTGACCGTACCGATCAAGGAAGTCAGGGAATAGAAAGAGTAAGTATTCGAACTGGAATTGGTTTGAAGTTAAAGGATAAAAAATGAAAGTTTCTTTGAAATGGTTAAGTGAATACGTTGAAGTGCCTGCGGACCTGAAGGCGTTCTGTGACCGTTTGGACTTAACGGGCACGGGCGTTGAAGGTGTTGAAGTTGCAGGCGCGACCTTCGATAAGGTGGTAGTTGGCCAGATCGTCGAGAAGAAGGCGCATCCAGATTCGGATCATATGTGGGTCTGCCAGGTGAACGTGGGTCAGAACAACGTTGGCGAAGACGGTAATCCCGAGCCATTGCAGATCGTATGCGGTGCGCAGAACTTCAACGAGAATGACAAGATCCCTGTAGCGATGGTCGGTGCCGAATTCGGCGACTTCAAGATCAAGAAATCCAAGCTCCGTGGCGTAGTGAGCAACGGCATGAACTGCTCCGAACGTGAGCTGGGCTTGGGGTCCGACCATGATGGCATCATGATCTTGCCCGCAGATGCGCCTATCGGCATGCCGTTTGCGGACTATATGCAGCTCTCCGATAAGATTCTCGATCTTGAGATCACTCCGAACCGCCCAGATTGTTTGTCCATGAAGGGCATGGCTCGCGAAGTGGGCGCTATGTACGAACGTGATTTCACTGACCCTTTGAACGACCCGATCTTCAACCTGGGCGAGAATCAGGATCTTGAGCCTACTGCCGATGCTGTTTCAGTGACCATATCTGATCCTGCACGTTGCGATCGCTACACCGCACGCGTGATCGAGAACGTGAAGATCGGCCCGAGCCCTGACTGGCTGGCAGAGCGCATCATTGCGGCTGGCGCACGTCCCATCAACAACATCGTCGACGCGACGAACTACATCCTGTTCCTGTTCGGTCAACCGCTCCACGCGTTCGATTTCGACAAGCTTAAGAATGCTGAAGGCAAGGCTCACATCGTCGTTCGCCCTGCCGAAGAGGGTGAGAAGCTCGTTACCCTTGATGGGGAAGAGCGCGATCTTACGCCTGATATGACCGTTATCGCAACGCCTGAGCGCGCAGTGGCGCTGGCAGGCGTTATGGGTGGTCTTGATTCAGAAGTAACCGATGAGACCACCACGGTCCTGCTCGAGGCCGCTACCTTCAGTCGCGCGCATACGAGTCGTACGAGTCGTAATCTGGGTCTGATCAGCGAATCTTCGCTGCGCTATGAACGTGGTGTTGACGACAACCCTATCGCAGCACTTTCTGATGCTGCTGCAGCGCTCATCGCAGAGATATCGGGTGGCACCGTGCGCCCCGGCATCGTTGACGTGTGGGAGCAGCAGACCGAAGCGGTCATGCTCGATTTCCGCATCCCGCGTTTCAATGCGATGATGGGTGCGCATATCGAGCGTGACTACATCATCGAAACACTCAAGCGCTTGGGTTGTGCGGTCACTATCGCTGATATTGAGACATCCAAGGCTGCAGACTGCGCTGAAGGCGAGCTGCTCCATGTGTTAGCGCCAACATTCCGTCCCGATCTTGAGCGCGAGATCGATCTGTATGAAGAGGTGCTTCGCCTCTATGGCATGGATCGCATCGAGCCTACGCTACCTGCGGGCGCTGGCCGCATCGGCAAGCGCACCCTAGCAGAGCAGCGGATCGAGAAGATCAACGACACTCTTCGCGCTAGTGGCCTGAATGAGACCGTCACCTATTCTTTCGCTGAACCAGGTGATCTTGATAAGCTGCGCATGGATAAGACCGATCTTGGCATGCCTGTTGAGCTGCTCAATCCGCTCAATGCAGAACAGTCCATCATGCGTCAGTCCATCATCCCTGGCCTGCTCCATTCACTGGCTTACAACCAGAGCCATGGCGTGAAGAACGTCCAGCTCTATGAAACAGGACGCGTCTTTTTCGCTGCTGACGGCAAGAAGAAACCAAAGGAGAAGGAACGCGTGGCTGCTGTGATGGCGGGTGCTATGGGCGATCCTGCTTGGAATGCATCGCCTGCAGCGTTCGATTTCTTCGATGGCAAAGGTGTCATTGAGAATCTGCTGCGTGAACTGGCTACGCCAAAAGTTCGCTTCAAAGCGCTCTCTGCCGAAGAAGCACCGCATCTGCAGCCAGGCCGTGCTGCGCAGGTGCTCTCGGGTGGCACGGTGCTCGGTTGGGTGGGCGAGATCCATCCGCTTGCGGTCGATGCTTTCGATGCGAATGCACCCGTAGTCGCCTTCGAGCTTGATCTTGATGCGCTGGTGAAGACGAGCCAGCCTGCGCGCGATTATGTGGACGTGCCGCTGTTCCCGGCGGTCACCATGGACATCGCATTGGTGGTCGATGAAGACGTTACCAATGAGAAGCTCATCCAGGTGATGACCTCGGCAGGTGGCAAGCTGCTTTCGAGCATCCAGCTCTTCGATGTCTATCGCGATGCCGATCGCTTGGGCGCGGGCAAGAAGTCCATGGCTTATGCGCTGGAATATCGTTCTCCTGAAAAGACGCTCACGACCGAAGAGGTCAATAAGCAGCACGAACGCCTGATCAAGAAGGTATGCGGTGCAACAGGGGCCGAAGTTCGTTCGTAGTTTGCCAACATCAGCGCATGGTTGCTAAGAGCATGTTTGCGACAAAATCCTAAGAGAGAAACGAAGGACAAAGATCCAGGAAGGAAGCCAGTGAAGCTGTTCTCCGCTGATAAGAGCTCGTTCACGAAATGGCAGCGCCGCACCTACTACGCTTGCGTGGTCATGTTCGCTTTGGCGGTGCTCTTGTGCGTAGTGGGTGTTGTGTTCATGGTGCTGGCGGAATTCTTCGGTATGAAATCGTTCGATCTTATCCCGAGCATCGTCTTAGGCGGGGAGACGCTCGTAGCGGGCGTGGTCGGGCTTGCTGTGGCTATCTCGGGCCTTATCGGCGCGAAAGATCCTACCAAGATCACCTTGTTCTTCTGGATCGTTTCTCTCGATGGGTTGCTGGCTTTGTGGGATCTGGCAAGCAAGATATCTCAGGGTCAGCTCAATCCCGCGGCAGTGCTCACCTTGGCCATCTTGCTCTTCTTGGTAGCGTGTGCCTGGAACGTCCGAGGCCAGACAGGGTATTTCGATCAACACCCGCATCCAGAAGATGAGGTCGAATAACGTGCTTCGCCGCCTTTCATCGCTCGGAAGACCATAGAGTTCTTCGGGTAGGTCCGTGGAAGAATGCGCCCCTATATCGAGAGGAAATACTCGAGGACACGCGGATCATCATCGAGCTCAGGATGAAAAGCAACAGCGAGCTGGTTCTTGAATCGCACGGCAACGGGTGATCCGTTAACTTCGGCAAGGACCTTCACTTCAGGAGAGTAGAGCTGGGTTATGCGTGGCGCGCGGATGAAGGTCATCGGAATGTGGCCTTCGCCAGCAAAGCTCCCGACTGTTCTGAAGCTTCCAAGTTGCCGGCCGTATCCGTTTCGCATCACTCCTACGGGAAGCGTTTTCAGTTGTTCGACAGGTGAATCCAATTCAGAAGTTTTGTTGGCCTGGTCGTGAATATCCCCGCGACCATCGATGCTTTGTGCAAGCAAGATCAATCCTGCGCAGGTGCCGAGCACAGGAATTCCTTGGTCTATAAGGTCATGCAGCGAGCAGGATAACCCAAGATCGCTCAGCAATTTGCTTTGTGCCGTGCTCTCTCCTCCTGGTAACACGAGGCGGTCAAAAGGCTGTTTCAGATCAGACGCCTGACGCACTTCGAACACCTTCTCGCCGAGTGCAGCAAGGCGTCTTTCGTGTTCGGCAAATGCGCCTTGTACGGCTATGATCGCGCAGGTCATGCTATTGCCCGCGTTCTTCCATGATGATCTCGATCTCTTCAGCATTGATGCCCACCATCGCTTCACCCAGGTCCTCGGAGAGGCGAGCGATAAGTTCTGCATCGGTATAGTTGGTGACCGCGCCCACGATGGCATTCGCTCGCTTGACTGGGTCACCCGACTTGAAGATACCTGACCCCACGAATACGCCTTCTGCTCCTAATTGCATCATCAAGGCGGCATCCGCTGGAGTTGCTACGCCACCTGCTGCGAAGTTGACCACGGGGAGCTTTCCGGTTTTATGGACCTCGCGCAAGAGGTCGAGCGGGACTGCGAGCCTTTTGGCTTCTTCGTAGAGCTCATCCTCGTGCAAGGAGGATACTTTGGCGATCTGGCCATTGATGATGCGCATATGTCGCACTGCTTGCACCACATCTCCGGTCCCTGGCTCGCCTTTCGTACGGATCATGGAAGCACCCTCTGCAATGCGACGCAGAGCTTCTCCTAGATCGCGTGCTCCGCACACGAAAGGCGCGGCAAAACGCTTCTTGTCGATATGGAACGTGTCATCTGCAGGAGAGAGCACCTCTGATTCGTCGATATAATCTATCTCGATCGCTTCGAGCACCTGCGCTTCTACGAAATGCCCGATCCTGCACTTCGCCATCACGGGGATGCTGACCGCTTCTTGGATCGATCTGATCATCTTCGGGTCGCTCATGCGTGAAACGCCACCAGCCGCGCGAATATCGGCGGGAATGCGCTCAAGTGCCATGACAGCGCATGCTCCAGCAGCCTCAGCTATCCGCGCTTGTTCGGGTGTGGTCACGTCCATGATCACACCACCTTTGAGCATTTGCGCCAATTGGCGGTTCAGCGCAGTTCGGTCAGGGGAGGCTGTTTGCGCTGTCGAAATATCGGATGCATCGTTCATGGCTTTCTCCTCAATGGTCGCTATTCGTGTAATCGAACATGGTGATAACGTTAAAGGTTATTGAACCTATTCATATAGCCAAAAATGCATAATCTGATATAACCAGATTATGATCAGTGCAAATCCAGATATACTTGTTTCGACTCATTCTTCCTAACGATGAGGTTGGTATTCTCGTGATCACGTATGACCTAGCAAAAAGAGGCGAACGACCTCTATATGAATATCTCTATGAGTCGATCAAGAACGACATCATCTCGAACGTTCTGCATGCTGGGGAAAGGATGCCATCTAAGCGTAAGCTCGCCCAGCACCTTGCAGTGAGCCTTATAACCGTTGAAGGGGCATACAGCCAGTTGATCGCAGAAGGATATATTCGGTCTATCGAAAGGCGAGGCTATTACGTTAACGATATCGCACAGTTGCGCGATGTTCGAAAGCGTCACGAGCATGACAGCGTAGGCGTGCCCCGAGAGTCTTACGCGCTCGACAGCTCGATCGATCAAGATCACCAGCAAAAGAGCGCTCTTCGCCTGAAGCATCCAATTGATATGGAACGCGAACGCGCGAGCAAGTCCGTGGACATCGATCTGTCAGGGAGAGCGCCAAGCAAGGGCCTCTTCCCTTATGATCGTTGGGCTTTTCATGTGCGCAAGGTGCTCACCAACGCTGACGAGAAAGTGCTCGTTTCTGAGTCGGGGGCTTTTGGATCGCGCGCGCTACGCAAGGCCATCGCTCGTTTCCTCTTGGGTTATCGAGGCATGGAAGTGAACCCTGATAATGTTGTGATCGGTGCTGGTTCACAAGTGCTCTATCAATTGATCGTGCAATTGATCGGCCGCGGTCATCGCTACGCGCTCGAAGACCCTGGATATGGTCGTCTTGCACGCATCTATCGAGCAAACGATGTGACCATAGCGCCCATTCCGCTCAACGAAGATGGTATCGAGCTCGATAGCCTTCGCTCATCGGGGGCGAGCGTTGCTCACGTCATGCCGACTCATCAATATCCTACGGGTCAGATCATGAGCATTTCTCGAAGGTATGAGCTTTTGGCTTGGGCTGCAGGCGACGATGAACGCTTCATCATCGAAGACGACCATGATAGTGAGCTGCAATTCTCTGGTCGCCCCATTCCTTCGTTGCAGAGCATCGATGCACAGCAAAAAGTGATCTATCTCAATACCTTCACCAAGTCGCTCGGACCAGCCTTTCGCATGAGCTACATGGTGCTCCCGGACGTTCTAGCCCAGAAGTTTCGCGAGCACTTCGGATTCTATTCTTGTACTGCGAATGCCATCGACCAACTAGCTTTGGCGCGCTTCATCGAGTCGGGAGAGTATGAACGGCACATAAATCGCTTACGCACTCATTTCCGGGCAAATGCTACAGAACTTGCGCGAGCAATGAGGCAGGAGAAGCTGACGGATCTGGTCTTAGAGAATGCATTCGCGGGGTCGCACGGGCTCTTGCGCGTCGATGGGCCGGTATCTGCACGTGAGCTTGCCGATGCAGCATTAGAAGAAGGCTTGCTGATCGAGCCGCTTGAAGATTTCCTCATTGGACGGGCGGATGCTCTTGATCTATCAAGATCGGATTATCTTGATAGCAGGTTGTTCATCGACCACGGCGCACTGAGCGAGTCGAACATCGGTAACTGTGCATCATCGATCGCGCGGGCATATCAATGCTGTTCATGATCGCAGAGCGCAAAAGGTATGAGCTCTGCATCGAAGGCGAGCGATGGTGGTTAGCGGGCAGTGGTTGCGTGTTCTTGTTTGACGATTCTGTGTCAGGAATTAGGCTGGCTGGCAATATGCGCTACACTTCCAGCAAAAGAAAATGCTCTTCCAATGAAAGGAAACATCATGAGCAATGAAGGTAAGAAAGTACGCGTTCACTATGTGGGCACGTTCGATGATGGCACGGTATTCGATTCGTCAGTAGAGCGCGGCGAGCCGCTGGAGTTCACTTCAATGGCGGGCATGATGATCCCTGGTTTCGATGCCGCAGTCGTTGACATGGAAGTGGGCGAGACCAAGAAGGTCCACATCCCTGCAGCTGAAGCATATGGTGAACGCGATGAGCAGCTCGTGCAGCGCATCCCGCGCGAGAACGTGCCTGATGTCGATGATCTGCCTGTTGGCCAGACGGTCTACATGCAGGCTCCTGGTGGTCAGGCGTTCCCGGTCAAGGTGGTCGAGGTCAATGACAAAGAAGTGGTCTTCGACATGAACCATGAGATGGCAGGCAAGGATCTGAATTTCGAGATCACCCTTGAAGAGGTTCTCGACTAGCTCAAGGTTCGTCTCTGCGAACAGCGAGGCTGCAAGGGGTGAGGTCTCGGATTCATCCGTTCCGCTGTTCGCCCTTCGGGCTCATGCGCTGCACTGCCTCATGCATTTTACGGAACCCGGTTATTCGACCGGGTTCTTTTTTTGCTTGTGTTCAGAATGAATCTACGACCCCACCTCTTGCAGCTATGATGCTGGTGCACGCGACAAGCGCGGGTCGTTCTCGGAAAAGAAGGATTGGCTGGTACGGTAAAGGGGTATCATTAGCGAATCAGAATCTTGATCGAGACGCGAGATAAGAAAGGAATGGCTTATGGGATTAGCAACGGGCATCATTGGCGCTGCTGGATATGCGGGAGCTGAACTAGTGCGAATCCTCTCTCGCCATCCTGAATTCGATCTGCGCGTCATCACGTCTTCCACTGATGAAGGTGTGGCTATCGCGGACTTGTATCCAGCTTTCAAAGGCGTATGCGACCTTGAGTTCGAAGCTCATAACACTGCAACGCTGGCTGATTGCGATGTGGTATTCATGGCAACTCCGCATACTGCAGCTATGGCACTCGTGCCTGACCTGTTGGCATCAGATGTTTCGGTGTTCGATCTGTCGGCTGACTTTCGCTTGAAGGACCCCGCCATCTTCGAACAGTGGTATGGCACGCCGCATACGCAGACCGAATTGCTCGAACATGCTTTCTTCGGCTTGCCCGAGATCACCGAAGCTGCGCTGCTCGAAGCACGTAAGCTCCATGCTCAGCATCATCCAACGCTCGTGGCTTGTGCGGGCTGCTATCCCACGGCAACTTCGCTCGCAGCTTATCCTGCGGTCGAATTGACCGAAGGGATCGTTGTGGTCGATGCTATCTCTGGTGTGAGTGGTGCGGGCCGCAGTGCAACGCCGCGCACTCATTTCTGCAACGCGAACAATAACTTCGAGGCCTATGGTGTGGCATCCCATCGTCACACGCCCGAGATCGAGCAGATCCTTGGATTGCAGGACCGCCTTGTCTTCACGCCGCATCTTGCGCCCGCGAATCGCGGCTTGCTCTCTACGGTCACCATGCAGCTTTCTGCTGGAGCACGCGAAGAGCATACCCTCGAGACGCTCCATGCTCTCTATGAAGCAACCTACAACGAAGACTATCCTTTCGTAACGGTCTTGCCACTTGGCCAGATGCCGCGCACCGCTTCGGTGGTGGGCACGAACAATGCTCATATCGGCATCGCCTTCCAGAAGACCACGGGCACGCTCATCGCTGTCTGCGCTATCGACAATCTCTGCAAAGGGGCTGCTGGCCAGGCTGTCCAGTGCGCAAACATCGTCTGCGGATTCGAGCAGCGATGCGGGCTCGACCTGGTAGCTATGCCCGTCTAAACGCATAGCAGTGTTTCTCGGCTCCATTGCCTGCGAACTGCAAACCAGATCGAGCGTTCCTCATCCCGAACAAGTACACTTATCTACGAGCGATCTTCGTGACGCTCGCAGCGCATCATCTATAAGGAAAGAACCATGGCTAAACATCCTTCATCAGAAGCACCGAATGATAACCTTGAGATCATCGAGCACGGCGGCGTGACCAGTGCTGCAGGCTTTCGAGCTGGTGGCATCCACGCGGGATTTCGCCGCGACCCCAACCGCCTGGATCTAGCGCTCGTTGAAGCAGACGAGCTGTGTCCCGTAGCAGCTACGTTCACGCAGAATGTCTTTTGCGCTGCTCCTATCCAGGTATCGAAGGCTCACCTTGATCAGCGTGGATATGGTCTTGGTCGCGCCATCGTCATCAATTCAGGCAATGCTAATGCGGCTACCGGGTCAGTGGGACTTGCGGCTGCGCAGCAGGCTTGCGAATTGGTCGGTGAAGCTATCGGCTGCAGTGCAGATGACGTGTTGGTGGCTTCTACAGGCGTGATCGGGCAGATCCTTGATCTGGCACCATATAGTGCCATCGATGCTCTGCGTGCGCAGGTCAGTACGGAGGGTGGCTCTGATGCAGCTCGCGCCATCATGACGACCGATACCGTCTCCAAAGAAGTAGCGGTCAGCTACGTGAGCGCAGATCCAGCCTATGCGGGCAAGCGCTTCACCGTGGGTGGTATGTCCAAGGGATCGGGCATGATTATGCCCAACATGGCAACCATGATCTCCGTGCTCACCACTGACGCTCCTTTCTCTCCTGAAGCGCTCCACACCGCGCTCGTAACGTGCGTGAATGAGAGCTTCAACAAGATCACGGTGGATTCCGATACCTCAACCAATGATTGTTGTTTCCTGTTCGCAAGCGGCAAGGCGGCTTCGCAAGCTCCTGCTATCAAAGAGGGCACGCAGGCCTTCGACGAATTCGTAGCGGCGCTTAGCTACGTTACCCAGACGCTCGCACGCATGATGGCTCGCGATGGAGAAGGCGCTACCAAGCTCGTTACCGTGAAGATCACGGGTGCGCGCAGCGCTGAGGAGGCAGATCTAGCCGCGCGTACGGTGGCGAATTCGCCGCTCGTGAAGACTGCGATCTTCGGCCACGATGCTAATTGGGGTCGTATCGCAGGTGCGCTCGGGCGTTCGGGTGCGCGTTTCAACCAAGAAGACGTGTCCATCGATATCATGGGCATCCCTGTTTGTCGTAAAGGTCTTGCGCTCGAATTCGACGAAGACGAAGCTCTCAAACACTTCGAAGAGCCCGAGATCGTGCTGGAAGCTGATCTTGGTGCAGGCGATGCATCGACCACGATGTGGACGTGCGATTTCTCCTACGACTACGTGCGTATCAACGGCGATTACCGAACATAAGCGCTCCGTTACCCGTGCGTAACAACACTTGTTGTTAAATGAACCTATCGACCGTTGGAGAATTACCATGAATTACGCTAAAGAGAGAAAGCTTACTTCTTCCCATACCGCGGAGGTGCTGATCGAAGCCTTCCCGTGGATCAAGAATCAGACCGGAAAGACCATCGTCATCAAATATGGCGGTGCTGCTATGGTCGATCCGAAGCTGCGCGATGCGGTCATGTCCGATATCGTCATGCTGAAGATCATGGGCGTGAACCCTGTTATCGTACACGGCGGCGGTGCGGCCATCACCGAGAACATGAACCGCTTCGATCTGGATGTCGAGTTCGTCAATGGTCAGCGTGTCACTTCGGCTGAAGCCATGGAAGTGGTGAAGATGACGCTCGTGGGCAAGGTGAACGAAGAGCTCGTGCGCGCTATGAACCAGCATGGCAACCTGGCCGTGGGTGTGAATGGCGCTGACGCAGGCACCATCATCGCCGAGCAGCGCAGCCCTGAACTTGGTCGTGTGGGCACGGTCATCGATGTGAACCCCGCCTACTTGAAGACGCTCATCGATGCAGACTACGTGCCCATCATCGCTTCGGTGGGCAAGGGCGAAGATGGCGGATCGTTCAATATCAATGCTGATGCGGTGGCCTGCGCGGTCGCTGGAGCCATCGGTGCGCACAAGATCATCTTCCTTACGGATGTTGATGGCTTCTACGAAGACTTCGACGACAAGGATACGCTGGTATCTCGCATGTCTCTGGATGAAACGCGCGCTATGCTCAACGCTGGTACGGTCAGCAAGGGCATGATCCCTAAGCTCCAGTCTTGCGTGCTTGCATTGGAGGCGGGTGTCCATCGCGCCCATATCATCAACGGCACCAAGCCACACTCGCTCTTGCTCGAGTTGCTCACGTCCGCTGGCGCGGGTACGCTCATATATAATGACGATGAACATAACATGAAGGACGATTACGCACCGCTTGGATTGCTGGCGTCTCGTCTGATGGAAAATCTCTAAGGGACGAGCAGGGGGAAGCTCAATGGCAAATGCAATGTCTTTTGAAGAAGTGACGAAACTTGACGACACCTTCGTCATGCCTACGTTCAAACGTAAGCCTGTGTGCTTGGTCGAAGGCAAAGGCATGGAAGTGACCGATGATGAAGGCAAGACCTATCTCGACTTCATCGCGGGCATCGGTTGCGATAGTCTGGGTCATTGCCATCCAGCGGTGGTCAACGCTATCACCGAACAAGCTCAAAAGCTCATCCATGTGAGCAACTATTACTACATCGAGAAGCGTGGCGAAGTTGCCAAGCTCATCTCTGATATGGCCAATGAATGCGTTCCGCGCTTCTTCCGCGCACCTTGGAAGACGTTCTTCGCGAACTCTGGCGCCGAAGCTAACGAATGTGCCATCAAGCTGGCGCGTTTGTGGGCGAAGAAGGAATCGAGCGGTGGTCATATCATCGTGGTGCTGGAAGGCAGCTTCCATGGTCGTACGCTGGCAACGCTGGCAGCTACCGCACAGCCCGCAAAGCAGGAGAAGTTCGCTCCGCTGCCAGAGGGATTCGTTGCCATCCCTCCCAATGACATGGACGCGCTGCGCAATATCTGGTGGGAATATCCAGGTCAGATCGCAGCTATGATGGTCGAACCCATTCAGGGCGAATCGGGCGTGCATCCCATCGACCCTGATTATCTCTTCGAGGCAACGAAGCTTGCGCGTCGCAACGGTGCGCTCTTCATCGCCGATGAGGTGCAGACTGGTTTCTATCGCTGTGGCACCTGGCCCTTCGAATTCCAGAATGCCGCCATCACCCCCGACATCATCACCTTCGCTAAGGGCGTGGCTTCGGGCATGCCTACGGGCGGCTGCATCGCGCGCATCGAAGTGGCTGATGCCTTCGAGCCAGGCGATCATGGCTCCACCTTCGGTGGTAGTAATCTGGCCATGGCGGCGGCACTCGCTACGCTCGATACGCTTTCCA
Source organism: Anaerotardibacter muris (assembly GCF_943192915.1). GTDB lineage: Bacteria > Actinomycetota > Coriobacteriia > Coriobacteriales > Eggerthellaceae > Anaerotardibacter > Anaerotardibacter muris. The sequence continues at coordinate 31,519 of NZ_CALPCD010000002.1, read as the reverse complement.
AGGAGAACTTCGGTCAGCGTGTCGAAGAGATGGGCGACTACTTCGCTGAGAAGCTGCTCGCGCTCGATGCTGTCACTGACGTGCGTGGTTCAGGCTTGATGATCGGTGCCGATATCAAAGAAGAATTCAAGGCTCCTTTCGTGGTGGAGGCTGGTCTCGATGCGGGCTTTCTGCTGAATGCGACCGGTGATCACACGCTGCGTTTCCTGCCGCCGCTCATCGTCACGCAGGCCGACATCGACAAGCTCATCGAGGCGCTGCCAGGCATCTTCGAAGCATCCAAGCAGAAGGAGGTCGAAGCAGCTAAAGCCGCTCAGAAGGCCGCTGAGGAAGCTGCTGCCGCCCAAAAGGAGTACGAAGATCTGCTCAAAGAAGCTGAAGGCTTGAATGCAGATTTCAAAGATGTCATGAATATGCTGAAAGAAAAGGTGGGCTCGGTCGAAGGCAAGCTGGGCGATAAGCTCCAGGCAGCTGCTGTCGAGAAACTATCAGGTGCCCAAAGCGCTCCTTCGGATCCCGCCTCCGACGCTTCGGCTGAAGGCACGAAGAACAGCGATTCTGCAAAGGATGCTGAATAGATTCTCCAGTAGCGTGCACGCGTATCGAACGCTACAATGCATTGATGGAAACAAAGCCAGTTCAGGAAGGAAGAAACATGGCAAAAGATAAAGTCGTACTTGCGTATTCCGGTGGTTTGGACACCTCGGTCTGCATCAAATGGCTCCAGGAAGAAAAGGACCTCGACGTTATCGCAGTGGTCGGCGAAGTCGGCCAGGAGCACGAAGGCCTTGAAGCCGTGAAGGAAAAGGCGCTCAAGACCGGTGCTATCGAATGCTATGTTATCGACATGCGCGAGATCTTCGCTCAGGATTACCTTACCAAGGCGCTCGCTGCGAACGCCCAGTTCGAGAACAAGTATCCGCTGGTCTCGGCCCTTTCGCGTCCGCTCATCTCGAAGTTCCTCGTAGATATCGCTCATAAGGAAGGAGCGAAGTACATCGCTCATGGCTGCACGGGCAAGGGTAACGACCAGGTGCGTTTCGAAACGTCCATCCAGGCCCTCGATCCTTCCATCGAGATCTTGGCTCCTGTTCGCGAATGGGACCTTCATACCCGTGAAGAGGAGATCGAATATGCGGAAGCTCACGATGTTCCTGTTGAGGCCACCAAAGCAAAGCCCTATTCCATCGACGATAATCTGTGGGGCCGCGCTATCGAGTGCGGTGTGCTCGAAGACCCGTGGGCTGCACCTCCGCTGGATATCTACACCATGACCGTTTCTCCCGAAGAAGCGCCTGACGCTCCCACGGAGGTCGAGATCACCTTCAAGGGCGGCGTTCCTTGCGCTATCGATGGCGTGGAGATGTCATACCTCGACATCATCGAGAAGATGAACCATATCGCAGGCTCCAACGGCTTCGGTCGCATCGATATGATCGAGAATCGAATGGTTGGTGTGAAGAGCCGTGAATGTTACGAAGCTCCTGGTGCCCTGGCGTTGATCGCTGCTCATCGCGCACTGGAAGATATGTGCCTCGAGCGTGAAGTGCTGCGCTACAAGCTGCATATGGAGCAGGATTGGGCAACGCTGGTCTACAACGGTCAGTGGTTCTCGCCGCTCAAGCACGCTATGGATCAGTTCCTGGCCACCACCCAGACCTGCCTCGATGGCGTTGTGCGCCTGAAGTTCTACAAGGGCACTTGCACGGTCACGGGTCGCAAGTCAGACTTCTCGCTCTATGACTATGGCCTGGCAACCTATGATGCAGCCGATACCTTCAATCGCGATTCTGCCAAGGGCTTCATCGATCTGTATGGTCTTTCCACCCGCGTATGGGCGAAGAACCGCAGCGAGCATGGCAAGACCGATGGCGAGGTTGTGGAGTAGAGATGGCACTGTGGTCTGGGCGTTTCGAGCAAGGAGTAAGCCAATTCACGCAAGAATTCGGCGCATCGCTTCCTGTTGATAAGGCAATGTACAAGCAAGATATCGCAGGGTCCATGGCGCATGCGCGCATGCTCGCCAAGCAAGGCGTCATCTCCGATGATGACGCTCAGGCTATCGTCGACGGTCTCGAGCAGATCGAGCGCGATATCGACGAAGGTGACTTCACGTTCGACATCAACGACGAGGACATCCACATGTCCATCGAGAAGGTGCTCACCGAGCGCATCGGCGATGCGGGCGCACGCTTGCATACGGGTCGTTCGCGCAATGACCAGGTCATCACCGATACGCGCCTTTATGCTAAAGAGCTCGCACGCGAGCTGATGGAGGCGAACCTGAAGCTGCGCAAGACGCTTCTGGCGGTGGCAGCGCAGAACGAAGGCGTCTATCTGCCTGGATATACGCATCTTCAACATGCGCAACCTGTGTTGCTCACGCACCACTTCTTGGCATACTACTGGATGTTCACGCGCGACTTCGGTCGTTTGCGTCAGGCTTATGATGCAGCCAACATGAATCCGCTCGGATCTGCTGCGCTCGCTGGCACCACCTATCCGCTCGATCGCTTCGCTACTACGGACATGCTGGGCTTTAGCGGTACGATCCCTAATTCGCTCGATGCGGTATCCGATCGTGATTTCTTGCTCGACCTGGATTATGCGGCCAGCGTGAGCATGATCCATCTTTCGCGTCTTTCCGAAGAGATCATCTTGTGGTCCACGTCTGAATTCGGTTTCATCACGCTCTCCGATGCGTATTCGACCGGCTCATCGATCATGCCTCAGAAGAAGAACCCTGATTTCGCGGAGCTCATCCGTGGCAAGTCGGGCAGGGTCGTGGGCGATCTGGTGGCGCTCTTGGTCACCATGAAGTCGCTCCCGCTTGCCTACAACAAGGATCTTCAGGAAGATAAGGAAGGCGTCATCGATGCTGCACGCACCTTGTTCGATTGCCTGACCTGCATGGAAGGCATGATCGCCACCATGAAGGTGAACAAGGAAGCGATGGTCGAGCAAGCGCGCAAGGGTTATCTTGCAGCAACGGATGTGGCTGACTACCTGGCTAAGAAGGGCATGCCCTTCCGCAAGGCTCATGAAGTGGTAGGCCATCTGGTGCTTTTGTGTGATAAGCGCGGTTGCGACCTGGACGATCTGAGCCTGGAAGACTTCAAAGCTGAAAGCGATCTGTTCGAAGCGGACATCACCGAAGCGCTGGACCTGGAGAGCATCGTCGCGGCGCGCAATACCTTTGGCGGCACGGGCAACGATGCCGTGCATCAGCAGATGCAGCTTGCTGAAGATGCGTACACGAACGATAATGACTGGTTCTTCGAATGGGAGCCGCCCCGCTAGGCGAACGGGCGTCCTGGCAGGAGCTTACTGCGTTCTGGCGGTGCTGGTCATCAGGAAGCTGCGATCCTTCGCGGTCTGTCGCTGTATGACGGCTTTCCACCATAAAAACCTTACAAATTCCTTGCGATGTATGACTAAACCGTGTGAATACCCCCACACGGTAGTTGGTGTGCTTGCAAGTGGCGCGCCCGTGATAAAATACGGAGCAGTATATCTATGGAGGTAGGATGTCGCTTCGTACTCGCAAGAAGAGGGCCCATCGCAAAAAACGCCAGCCGCTCAGCAAAGCAATGATCGCTCTGGGCATCGTGCTGGTCATCCTCGGATCTGGTGCGGTCGCAGCAGTAGCTGCAGGCACGGTCTGGCTTCAGGATCTGCCCGATTACAAAGATTCCACTGCATTCAACTACGCGGAGAAGACCCGCGTCTATGCCAATGATGGCGAAACGCTGCTCGCTGAATTCTATGTCGAGAATCGCGATCCAGTCGATCTTTCCGAGATGAGCAAATACGTGCTCGAAGGTACGGTCGCTACTGAAGACGAGCGCTTCTATGAGCATGACGGCGTTGACCTGATGGGCATCGCTCGCGCTATCGTGGTGAATATCACCGGTACGGGTAGGGAAGGTGCATCCACCATCACCCAGCAGTTCGTGCGAAACACTGTTCTAGCCGACGAAGCAACCGAATCGACCATCAAGCGCAAGGTTCGCGAGGCATACATCTCTCTTGAGCTTGAGAAGATGTACAGCAAAGATGAGATCTTGCAAATGTATCTCAACACCATCAATTATGGTCAGGGCGCTTATGGCATCGAAGCAGCTTCGCAGCTCTATTTCTCGAAGCCCGCGAAGGACCTGACGCTTCCAGAGGCCGCTGCGCTCATCGGTATCCCGCAGTCGCCCACCTACAACAATCCCATCGACAACCCTGATGCTTGTCTTTCGCGCCGCAACCTGGTGCTCGACCGCATGCTCAGCAACAACTACATCACCCAAGAAGAATTCGATGCTGCTCGTGAGACTCCGCTCGAACTGAATGTCACGCGCGAAGAATCCACCAATGGCATCATGAAGTACGACTATTTCACCAGCTACGTGCGCGATACGCTGCTGCAAGATTATTCGGTCAACGAAGTATTCAAGGGCGGCTTGGTAGTGAAGACCACGCTCGATCCCAATACGCAGGATCTGGCTGAAGCTGCGGTCGATCGCAAGCTCGATAGTCTGCCCGACAATTTGGAAGTGGCGCTGGTTGCTATCGATCCCGATACGGGCTTCATCCAAGCCATGGTAGGCGGTCGAGATTTCCATACCGATGAATTCAACCTTGCCACCCAGGCAAAGCGTCAGGCAGGTTCGTCCTTCAAGACCTTCACGCTGCTGGCAGCCCTTGATGAAGGCTATTCTCCTGAGACGAATCTGAACTGCACTTCGAAGGTGAAGATCGGCGACTGGGAAGTGGCTAATTACGGTAACGCGAACTACGGCACGCGAAGCATCGAGAGCGCGTTCGCGGTCTCATCCAATACGGGCTTTGCGGAACTCTGCACCGAGATCGGTCCCCAGAAAGTGGTCGATATGGCACACAAGTGCGGTATCGAATCTGACCTCGATGCCGTACCTTCGATCACGCTAGGCGTAGAAGAGGTCAGCGTTCTTGAGATGGCGCAAGCGTATGCCACTATCGCCAATGGCGGCACGCTGCATAAAGCGAATTGCATCGAGGAGATCACTGATTCTTCTGGCCATGTCATCTATCGCGCTGACACGCAGGGTCAAAAGGTCATCAGCACCGACCTGACCCAGGCTGCGGTCGAGGTCATGGAAGGTGTTGTTCAGCGTGGTACGGGTCGCAACGCAGCACTCTATAGCGATCAGCCTGTTGCAGGCAAGACGGGTACTTCTGAAGATTATCGCGACAAATGGTTCTGTGGCATCACACCTCAGATCTCGGTCGCTATCTGGATCGGTGATCGTAACGAGAAATCCATGCCCTCTTGGGTGGCTGCCGACAGCATCTTCGGCGATTTTGTGAACAAGCTGTTGCGCAATGCTGAAAAGGAAGACTTCCCTGAAGGCGCGGGCACCATCAAGTTCACTAAGACCGATATCGGTCACGGCTCGGGTTCGTCGGGCAAAGATGTTTCTGCTGAAGGCGAAGAGCCAGAAGAAGAGAAGCCCGCAGAGACCACGAAGCCTGATGATGAAGGCACTGCTAACGAAGGTACGGGCTCTGCAGGAGCCGGTAGCGGAACAGGTAGTGAAGGCGGCAACGCTGGTGGCACCGGAGAGGGCGCTGGCGGCGGGACCACCACACCACCTGCTTCAGGCGGTGGAGGAACAGCCGGTGAAGGGGCTGCTTCAGGCACCTAAGACCACAGGCAGAGCTACAGGGCTACAGAGCTGCATGCTCGCTTACAGCCATCGAGCGAAAGATGGTTGCTCTGGCGGGTCCTTTCAAGTTGCTCTTGTGCACGCGGCACTTCATCGGTCGAAGCAGGCACCATCTTCAAAAGACGGATCTCAAGGGAGCTGCTCCCATAAGGAAAAAAGTGAAGGAAGCTATGACGAACAAGACGAAAACGATCTCTCTTCAGGCCCGTTTTGCGGGCATCTTGGCGGCGCTTGGCATTGCTTGTGCGTTGCTCTTGACAGGCTGTGCATCGGGCGCCACTCAGGCGAACGACCCTCAAACGCTCAACCGCCAGTACATGGCGAATGTGAACCAGATCATGGAAGAGATCGATGCAGAGATGACCGAATTCGCCACCATCATCAAAGATGGCGAAGTCGTTTCGCTCAGCACGCAGTTGGCCAATATCAATAATTCAGTCGATAAGCTCAAGGATCTTTCGGTGCCTGACGACATGAAGGACATCCAGTCCGATTATGTGAAGGGTGTTGAGGAATTGCAGAGCGCTTTCGCGGCTTATGTGGCGCTCTACGAAGACGTGAAGGCACCTGAGAACGGCAAATTCGACTATGGCACCTATGGCAGTCGCCTGGATGATGTGCGCTCTCATTATGAAGCAGGCATCGAAGCGATCCAGAACGCTGATCAGAAAGCTTCCGACGCCTAGGTTCGCCCGACAGTCTTTCTGAGCGTGTAGCGGCTAAGCTCAGGTGAGACATGCCGCCGACATCATATTCGTAGATCCTGCACGGGGAAGCGCATGCGCTGTTCTGGTGCAGTGCCATATTCAGAGGAAGCCATGAAACGAATCGAACTTTTAGCGCCAGCAGGGAATATGACCTGCCTTCATGCAGCGGTGAGTGCGGGTGCGGATGCGGTCTATCTGGGCGCATCATCGTTCAATGCGCGTCGCAGTGCCGATAACTTCACCATCGAAACGCTGCAGGAGGCTTGCACGTATGCCCACTTGCGTGGTGTGAGGGTGTATCTGACGGTGAATACCGTGATATTGCCCTCCGAGATCTGGGATGCTCTCGAATTGGCGCGGCAGGCTTATCGTGCAGGTGTCGATGCGTTCATCGTGCAGGATTGTGGTCTCGCGCAAGAGATCGCCCGCACCATTCCTGGTGCGCGCGTGCATATCTCTACTCAGATGAACACGCATACTAAAGACGGCATCGTGGCCGAAGCCGCGCTCGGTGCCAAACGCGTCACGCTCGCGCGCGAGCTTTCGCTTGCTGAAGTGGCTGATCTGAGCCACTTCGCTGCCGATCTTGGCATAGAGACCGAATGCTTCGCGCATGGTGCGCTGTGCGTATGCTATTCGGGACAGTGCTTCATGTCGTCGATGGTTGGAGGTCGTTCGGCTAATCGAGGTATGTGCGCACAGGCATGTCGTCTGCCCTATGAACTACGGAACAAGGCGTTGCGCAAGCCGCTCGAGGCACCTGGTGAACATCTGCTCTCGCCCAAGGATCTATGCACAGCTGAGATAATCCCCGAACTCATCCATGCGGGGGTCTCTTCGCTCAAGATCGAAGGCCGCATGAAATCGCCCGAATACGTCAGCTGCGTCACGCGCGTCTATCGCGCGGTGCTCGACCGCTTCTATACGTGGGCACACGTGCAGCTCGATGACGACGTCTCGTTCGAGGATCTTGATTGGAGAAATGCGCCTCGCGCCACCGAGGAAGAGCTCCAGCAACTCTCTGATGCGTTCTCGCGCGGATTCACTACGGCTTATCTTGAAGGTCAGCGAGGCAACGAGATCATGGGCTACGGTCGCCCGAATAACCGCGGGAGCTTCGCGGGTCGCGTGGTGAAGGTGAAGGGGAGCCGGGTGGAGATCGATCCAGCGCTTTCGCTCGTCGAAGGTGATGTGATCGAGTTCTGGACCAATAAGGGACACGTCATCCACCAGGTTTCTGAACTGAAGACGCTGCCTGACGGTCATGTGGTCATGCAGGTAGAGAAGCCGCTCGGTCAGGGTGATCGCGTATTTCGTGTACGCAGTGCAGAAGCGGCATTCCACGATAGCGCTTCAGATTCGCGCATCCCCATCCAGATCAGGGCGAAGCTTGCTCTTGGCGAGCCGCTCTCTATCGAGGTCTCTACGTCGAATCCCTGGCGTGGGGGAGCGCTCGAAGCTGATGATGCTCCTGCCGTTGCAGCGCTTCCTGATGTGGTGAGCGTGAATGTCGAAGGCGATATGGTTGAGCCAGCGCGTACCAAGGCGGTATCGCGTGAGGAGGTGGTCGAGCATATCGATCGTCTGGGCTCGACGCCCTTCATCGCTTCTTCGGTTGAGGTCGAGCTCGATGAAGGCGTTGGCATCGGCTTCTCCGCGCTCCACAAGTTACGTGCTCGTGCTTGTGAGCAGCTCGAGAAGGCACTGCTCGCTCCCTTCGACCACCGTTCGCTCGAGAGGGCGCCATCGCGCGTTTATGCCCCGCGTATCCGCAAAGGTTCTTGTAAGGTCGCGGTACTTGCCACGAATCCTGCGTGTGCGCGTGCAGCAAAACGTGCAGGTGCCGACCTGATCTATGTTCCCGTGTTGAACTATCGTCGCGGTGAAGCGATCATCGCTGGCCAACGCTCTGAGACCGCTGAGCAAGCGGGTTATCCGAAGCAGTGCATCCCTGTGATGCCCGTGGTCTCACACGATGGTGACGAGCAGCGTCGTGGCGGCTTCGATGTGTGGAATCGCGTGAAGGAAGATAAACCGGTCATGGTTCAGAACCTCGGTCAGGTCATCCATGCCACCGAACTCGGAGCAGCGCTCGAGATCGGCCCATTCTTGCCGTTCACGAACCGCATCGATCTGCAGCTGGCTCACGACTTCGGTGCTGATCGAGTGTGGCTCTCGCCAGAGTTGACGCTCTATCAGATCGAAGAGTTAGGGGAGGTCAGCCCTGTGCCGTTGGGTCTTACCATCATCGGTCAGACTGAACTGATGGTGACCGAGCATTGCTTGCTCATGAGCCAGGGGCCGTGTAATGAAGACTGCGAACATTGCGCACGCCGAAAGAGCCCGCATTTCCTGAAGGATCGCAAAGGTTACGAACTGCCCGTCGTTACTGACGCGTTCGGTCGCAGCCATTTGTATAACGCGGTCGAATTCGATGTGGCACACGCTGCCCCCGATCTTATCGCAGCAGGCATCTCTGCTTTCATGGTGGACACGACGTTGATGAATGTTGAGCAGGTGACCAAGAAGGTTGCCCGTGCCGTGCGTGCTCGCGATATCGCTCTCAAGAGTGGTGATCGTGTCTCTCGCGCCGATGGCACGACCACAGGTCATCTTTTCCGTGGCGTAAGTTGATCTTGGCGTTTTGGATCTTGACCTTGTTTTGAGAAAAGCCTGCCGTGCGCAAAACAAAAGCCCCTCTTGATCAGAGGGGCTTTCTTGTGTCGAAACTGGCTGGGCCAGCAGGATTCGAACCTACATAGCTGGTACCAAAAACCAGAGTCCTACCATTGGACGATGGCCCAGTTTCTTCGCTCAGAACGAGCCATACATGACCGTTCCTTACGAGGTCAAGATTATAACGTATTTCCTGAAGCCACACCAATCGTGTTTTGAAAACCGTCCAGGACGAAAAGGGGACGGAGGCGGGACGGAGGCAAAAGTGCCCCAGATGTTCTTGCGCCGCTCCCGATCATGCGATCAGTAGACGTAGCGGTCGGTGTAATTGCTGCCATCGCCTACGGTGGAGCCCGCGCCATTAGCGGCGAAGGTCAGGTCTACCCGGGTCCAATCTTTAGGATTCACGGTGAAGTGGGCGGCTTTCCAGCTGCCATCTATCCACACCATGTTCCAGGCATGATAAACGCCATCAGGTGAAACGTAACCAGTCACGATCTGGCAGGGGATCCCTAAGCTGCGAAGCATCGCAGCAGCCAATGAAGCATAATCGAAGCAGATGCCACGCTGGGTCTGGAGCGTCTCATCGGGATCGGGGATATAGCCCGACTTACCCGCTAATTGTTCGGCTTTCGCATTATCGTATGAAACATTGTTCTCGATCCATTCGTAGATGAGCCGTAGTGCATCGCCTTCATTTTCAGCGTTTTGGGTCAGCTCGCGGGCCTTCCAGACCACCTGGCTGTTCTCATCGTAATCGCAAAAGACATTGGGAACCAAATAAGGCGCTTGTTCGGTCTGGAGCTTGGCATTCACGCTGGTGGAATACAGCTCAGCGTAGCGCGAGCCCGATGTGTTCTGCATGACCGAGATGGTGTAGGTGCCATTGCCCATGTCAAGCGGAGCGATGATAGGTGTGCCATCCGAGGGCATGTCGTAATTCATGGACTGACCGTTCTTGGTCACTTGGAGCTTCAGGCGGCTGCCCGAAGTTGCTGAGGCGCCCACATATCCTAAGGATGCTTGGGATATGTCGATGAATGCATTGTTCTGACCAGTGGCTGCCGAAGCATTGAAGACCGACAGCGCGATGTTGCTCGGTGGGGTGAAAGGGTCGCCCGCGGTATCTTCGGCGGTTCCTTCGCTGGTAGCACCGCCACCACCGCCGCAGCCCACCAGAAGACAAGCGCATATCACGCATGCGATCAGCGCAAAGAGCAAGCTGAGCAAAGATATGTTGCGCGTTCTAGTCACCGATCAGGGACCCTCTTCCTGTGCCCATCTCAAACAGGATGGTGTCAGCGAATCTTCAGGCCAGAGGACATGAAAGACCCTCAAGCCTAGTCGAACCATTATAGCGAGATGCCGCGCAAATCGAAAGCAAGCGCGCTCGCTGTCGAACAAACTCAAGAAAATTGCACGTTTACCTTACTATTTCTTCAAGTATAGACTGTTCACGGCGTATTTTCATGGAGTTAACGCTACAATAGAGAGCTAGTGAAATCGTTGGCGTGGTCAAGGTAGCTGCGCCACTAACCATAGTTTGGCCCCCTGTTCGCCAGGGCCAGATAGGAGCACACATCATGGCACAGCGTCTTGCAGATAGTGCTGCGGTCAGCGTCTTTTGCGATAGCGTTGCACTCATGCTCTCGGTTGGCATCCAGACCGATGAAGCGGTCCATATGCTCGCCGATGATATGGGCGATACCTCATTCGGTAAAACTTGCAAGCAGATCTACCGAAGCCTCATCAGCGGCAAGAGCCTCGCGCAGTCCATGCAGGATACGGGCGTGTTCCCGCGCTATGCCACCGACATGGTGGCGGTGGGCGAGCGCTCTGGCCATCTGGAAGATGTGCTGCGTAGCTTGAGCGTCTACTACAGCGAAGAGTCGCGCCTGTTCTCGAAGATCGCTTCGAGCATTGGTTATCCCACTGCGCTCCTCTGCATCATGAGCGTCATCTTGCTCTTTGCTGTCATCGTCATCTTGCCAGTGTTCATCGGCGTTTACGAACGCCTCTCTGGTTCGCTCACCGCTGGTTCGTTCAACGAGGTCAGCATCGCGATCGGTATCGGCTGGGTCGCGCTGGTCGTCACGCTCGTCTTGGCTATCGTGTTCGTTGTAGCTATGATCATGACCCGCTTCCCAGGCGGCAGGCAGTCGCTCTTGAAGTGGCTCGAGAAGATACCGCTCACGCGCGATGCTATGTATGAATTGGCCCTTTCCCGCTTCGTTTCAGCGCTCGCCATCTACATCGCATCGGGCCTGAATACGGATGAGGCCATGGATGCCTCGCGTGCAACGGTCACCCATGACCGCTTGAAGGGCAATGTTGCGAAGACCTATGAGCTCATGATCGATAGCGAAAATCCGCGTAGTATCGTGCAAGCCATCAGTGAGGTCGAGCTCTTCGATGCGGTGTATGTGCGCATGCTCACGGTCGCTTCCCGTTCGGGCAGCTTGGATAATGTGCTCATCCAGCTCTCCTCGCTGTTCTTCAATGAAGCCATCTCCGACATCGACGAGGTCATCGACAGCGTCGAGCCTATCATGGCGGCATTCCTTACCGTAGCGGTGGGCGCAACGCTCATCTCGGTCATGCTGCCCCTTATCGGCGTCATGGGGTCGATCAGCTAAGCGGCGGGTCACACCCGATCTTGCGTTCAATGAATGGCGAATCCAAGGTTATAAGGATCAAGCGTGTATAAGGAACCAACGAAAGAGCAGCGCAATAAAACGCGCAATCGCATCATCACCGTGGTGGTCGTGGTGTGCGCTCTTGTCATTGCGCTCGTTATCGCTCTCAACGTCGTCTTCTCGAACGCGCGTGAACAGGGTGCAGCCTCGATCCGTAATACCATCCTGAATGCGGCGATGCAGTGTGCGGCTATCGAAGGATCGTTCCCTACGAATCTTTCCTATCTCGAAGACAATTACGATCTTCGCGTGAACCATGAAGACTATGTCGTCATCTATGAGGTGCTCGGCAGCAACGTGCTTCCTAGTATCGTGGTGGTGCCTCGATGAAGCGCTCGAAGAAGCATATGACCATCGCAACACCGCTGCTCACCGATGCACTCTCGACGCCAGCGCGTTTCGCATTCGGCGAAGTTGACCAGACCAATGCGGTCTTCCAGCCTTCAGCGCTGCGTTCCACGAAGAAGCCCAAGAGCGAATCGACCAATCGCATGTTCGCTGCGGTCCTCTTCGGCTTGTTCATCGTAGTGCTACTCTTCACGTTCTTCTTCGGCATCAATGTCTACCAGTCGCTCAACAATCTGGCGGAAGATGAGAGCACGCAGCGTGTCGAACAATCATTTCTTGCTAATGTCATCCATTCCAACGACATCCATCATGCCATCCGCGTAGGTGAAGGCCCCGAAGGTCGCTCGCTCGTATTCTTCGAGACCGTGGAAGGCGCGGGAAGCTATGAGACTCGTCTGTATTCTTATCGCGGTTCGATCGTTTATGAATATGCGCTGGCAGGTACCCCTTACGCTCCTCAGAAAGCGCTCGAGCTGTTCGAATCCGAGCTGTTCGATTTCACCTATTCGGACAATCTGCTCACCATCTATACCGACAGCGGCAGTGTTGATATCGCACTGCGTAGTGAAGAGGGGGCTGCATGATGAAGCCGCTCTTTCGTGCCACTACTCAAAAGCAGACCCACAGTCGCTCAGGTATCGCATTCATCATCGAGATGCTCATCTTGTTGGCGCTGGTCTGCGGTTGCTTCTCGGTGCTCATCGAGATGTTCGCCTATGCAGAGCAGAAGGGTGAAGATAACTACAGCCGTGTTGAAGCGGTGCATCTTGCCGCTGATGTGGCTGAAGCTTTCGCCGCCGACCCACTGAGCGTGCCTGAAGTAGAAGTGGTGGATGATCTGGTCGCCTACACTTCGGTCACCGATGAGCCTCAGTCCACTGGTACGCTCTATACGGCTACCATCAGCGTCTACGATATTGAAGATTCAAGTCCTGAAGAAGGCCCTACGCTCTATTGCGAACTCGAGACTGCTCGGTATGTGAAGGCGGGTGAGCGTTGATGGCAGGAAGACAGGGATCGGTCCGTGTCGGGCCAGTGAGCATCCTCGTGCTCACTATCGTGTTGTGCTTGGCGGTTATGGCCGTGCTCGCACTCACTACTTCGCGGGCTGAAGAGTCCATCACCTCGCGTCAGGAAGCATCCACCATCGAGATGTATGCGAACGAACTTGAAGGCCAGACCTTCCTTGCCAGACTTGATGCAGCGCTCGCAGCATCACCGACGGTCGCAGCAGCGCTCGATTCTCTCGATCTGCCTGAAGGCGCTACGTTCGAGAATGGCGTGCTGAAGGTTGCATTCGAACAGCCTGGAGGCAGGCGTTTGGATATAGAAGTGTCAATACCGAACAAGTCGGGGTATCAGGTCATCGCCTGGCGCGCCTCGACCGAATGGAATGAAGACGACCCCGATGTGATCTTCTGGTCAAGCTCATAGCTCACATCGAAAGAACATCGAACGGATCAACGGAATCAATAGCGGGATCGAACACGCTACGAAGGGATAGGAAAGAAGAAATGAAGATTAGGGAATTACTGCAGGAAATGGTGGATCAGAATGCATCCGACATCTTCGTCATCGCTGGTTTGCCCTTGACCTATCAGGTCGACGGAAAGCAGGTGCGCTGGGATGCACCGCTGATGCCTGCTGACACAGCCGAGGTCGTTCGTGCTATCTACGGCCTTGCGGAAAGGGATATCGAACCGTTCCTCAATTCGTACAATCGTGACGACGACTTCTCCTTTGCGGTCGCTGGCCTTGGCCGCTTCCGCGTGAACGTCTTCCGTCAGCGCGGTTCGCTCAGTGCCATCATCCGCATCATCCCGTTCACGCTCCCAACCCCTGAAGCTTATGGCATCCCTGATGAAGTCATGGCTTGTGCTGATTTCCAAAAGGGATTGGTGCTGGTCACGGGTCCTGCAGGCGCTGGTAAATCCACCACGCTCGCATGCATGATCGATCGTTTGAATCATGAACGTAGCGGTCACATCATCACCATGGAAGATCCTATCGAGTTCGTTCATCGTCATGATAAGTGCATCGTCACTCAGCGCGAAGTTCCCACCGACATCGCTACCTATTCCGAGGCACTCCGTTCTGCCATGCGTGAATCTCCCGATATCATGTTGCTCGGTGAGATGCGCGACCAGGATACTATCGGCACTGCGGTGACCGCTGCCGAGATGGCTCAGCTCATCTTCTCCACGTTGCATACTACGGGTGGCGCGAATACCATCGACCGCATCCTCGATTCCTTCCCTGCGAATCAGCAGCGTCAGATCCGCATGCAGCTCTCCATGGTCTTGCAGGCTGTGGTAAGTCAGCAGCTAGTGCCCAGCGTTGATGGCGGTATGGTCGCTGCTTTCGAGATCATGCGCGTTAATCCTGCCATCCGTAATCTGATCCGCGAAGAGAAGACCCATCAGATCGACAGCATCATCGCGGCGAACAACGAAGCTGGCATGCGCACCATGGATCAGAGCCTGTTCGACTTGGTCAAGGAAGGCAAGGTCGAAAAAGAGATCGCTCTGCAGTATGGCATCCATCAGGAAGCACTCAAGAAGCGCTTCGACGCAGAGGGTATCTAGTTCGAAGTAGTTCGAAGTTTGCCCGTGCGCATTGGGCTATCGTCTCCCGATGGCCTGCTCGATCTTGTCGGGCGAATATCGTGCAATAACAAACCCCGTTGCAATGAAGCGACGGGGTTTGTTCGTCTTACGGCCTTTGGTATTGAGGGATGCGGCGGTCACAGAAGGCTACCGCAGGAAGAGGAGTGACGGTGCTGTGGCATTGCTAACACGCCCTTCGAGCGCGCTTGCCAGCGTTGTCGGCATCGTCAGCGTGTCCGCGCCGCATCATTGATAGCGGCCGCGAAAGCTTTTGATCGTCTAGGGTCGTCTAACTCCCGATCGCCTACTGGCGGAATGCCGCGATCGCCTCAGCAACGCGGGTGTATTCTTCCTGAAGTGCTGGAAGCAGCTCTTTGGCAAGATCGGGGTTGTTAGCGCGGAGCGCTTCGCATACCTCGCTGGCATTCTCTGAAACCACGATGAAGCCCATGTCGCGCGCAACGCCCTTCAAGGTATGAGCAGCGCGGAAAGCTTCTTCCCAGTTTTGAGATTCCATGTTCGAGATAAGGTTCTGATAACTGGGGTCGTCCGCGAACATGGTGACGAATTTCGCGATGCGATCGTTGTTGCGCAGGCGTGCCACGACGCCTTCGTAGTCACCGCCAGTGACTTGGTAGAGCGCTTCAACACATTCAGTAGGTACAGGATTAGCCATTAGTTGCTCGTTTCTTCGGGGGTGACATTATGGATATAGGTAGTACCGTGACCGCTCGAAAGTTCGAAAGGTGCTTCGAGCCAATCACTGGGTTTATCCCGACGCAAGATCTTGCCGATATAGCCGGTAAGCTGGGCTTCATCTTCGTCGTCGTAAGCCCAGAGCGATTTGGCCACGATAGTGCAATCGTAGCGATCGCCGTTATCGTTGATGGTGAAATCGAGCCTGATCAGCGGATCATGCGGAGTGGTCTGACGGATCGCTTCTCGCAATCCTTCGATGGTATCTGCTCCCACCACTTCGATGAGCTTCTCGTTTTCGGTCGGGTTCGAGATAGAGGTGGGGACCTCGAAGCGTTTCGATGCCCATACAGGGATGGAGAGCGTATCGAAAGCAGCGTTGTAGTCGAATTGCAGCTCGCGCGATACTTCTGCCGAGAAGTGATTCTTCTGGCGTTCGGTATCAAGCTGACCGAGCACGTATTCGGTCACGTCGAGCGATTCGGTATTCTGGATCGCGGGAGTGATGGCCTGTAGCTCTTCGAAGCTGTCGAATACTTGACCGGGCTTGCTCAGTTCTTGTTGGATGGTGTCTTGAGCTTCGACCAAGCATTCCAAGAGCAGTGGGTTGAAGGAGCCGCATTCACCATTCAAGATCATTTGAACAGCCTTTTCGTGGCTGAAGGCTGGCTTGTACACACGCTCGCTCGTGAGCGCATCGTAGACGTCTGCCAGTGCGACCACCTGTGCTGAAATAGGGATCTCGTCGCCCTTCAATCCATCAGGATAGCCACGACCATCGTAGCGTTCGTGATGCCAACGCGCGATCTCTCGAGAAGCTTTGATAAGGGGTTCTTCTTGGAAGGGCACATCGGCGAGCATCTGGTGACCGATCACCGTATGCGTCTTGATGTGCTCGAATTCATCATCGGTAAGCTTGCCGGGCTTGTTCAAGATGTGCTCGTCGATGGAGATCTTGCCGATATCGTGCAAGGCGGAAGCCTTCACGATCAAGTCGCGATCGGTGTAGGACAGGTGATACTGGCTGGTATGCTTTGCGATCTCGGCAAGTAGGATCTCGGTGATCTTGCCGATATTGATGACATGCATGCCGCTCTCACCGTTTCGGAATTCAACGACATGCGAAAGGATGGTGACCATCAGGTTGCCATTGCGCTCCTTTTCCAGGATCTCGTTAGCGACCATGTTCATCAACTGACGCTGCTTGGCATAGAGCTTCACCGTGTTATCCACACGTCTGATGACGATGAGCTCGTCGAACGGGCGATTGATGAAGTCGGTAACGCCCATGTTGTAAGAGCGTTCGATGAATTCAGGGTCATCCTGGGTGGAGATGCAGATGACGGGGATGTACTGGATCCAGCGGTATTTGTTCATGGCCTCGAGCACGCCAAAGCCATCGACCTTGGGCATGACCATATCCAATACCACCAGCGAGATCTCTGCTGCATGTTGCTGCAGGATAGCAATGGCTTGTTCGCCATCTTCAGCTTCGAGGATGTTGTACTTATCTTCAAGGATGTCGATGAGCAGGTCACGATTCATCTTCGTGTCATCGACGATCAGGATGGTGTTCTTGGTTGTATCGTTCGTCGCGATAGGTCTCACGTCCTTATCAGAGAACCGAAAGTTGACAGACTGATATGCCCATTATAAAGCGGAAATTACCATGCTCGTTCGCAAGCTCGAAAAATTCATCGTTATCGCTTATGCGAACGTGATACCCGCGACCATGAAGATGAGCCCCCAAACAACGCCGGTGCCCCAGAGGATGGCCAGGATGCCGATATTCTGCTTTGCAGAGTGGTTCGCGCGGAACAGGACCAGGATGCCCACGCCCGCAGAAACGAGCAGACCGCTCATCATGGATGCCGTGGAGAGGGTGCCTTCCAAGAACAGCTCGGTGATCACGACGCTTGCCGCGCAGTTAGGGATCAGACCTATGGTGGCGGAGACCAAGACCGACAGCACGGGCTGAGTATCGAGGAATGCGGCTAGTGTATTCTGTCCTACGATGTCGATGAGACCATCGATCACCAGCGTGATGAGGAATACGAAGAAGGTCACTTGCAGCGTGTGAGAGATGGCGCTGCGCAAGATACCGCCTTCTTCTTCGCCGCAACCGCAATGGTCGTGCTCGCACATATGGTGGATATTCATCTTCTCGTGACGCTCGCGGCGAACGAAGCGCTGGATGGCATCGATCAAGAAGCCCATGAACATGCCGATGACCAGCTTCGAGAGCATGATCATACCGATGATGTTAAGGTCGGCCTGTTCAGCCAATAGTACGGGCAGCATCTCATCGGAGGTTGCTAGATAGACCGAGATGAGCGTGCCGAGCGTGATCACGCGTCCTGCATAGAGCGTAGAAGCAGCCGCCGAAAAACCGCATTGGGGGAAGATGCCCACGAGCGCACCGACCAACGGACCCGCCACGCCAGCTTTCTTGATCAGCTCTTCGGTCCTATCGCTGGCTCGATGCTCGATGGCTTCGATGATCAGATAGGTGACGAAGAGGAACGGCACCAAGCGCAGGGTGTCGATGGCAGCGTCGCTCAAGATGTCGAGAAGTAATTCCATAGGGCTGAATTCTAGCACTCTCCGGTGCGCTGACCGCAGATGCGCTGGTCACTGTTGGGAGAATGTTAGATAATAAGGCTCACTGGCTCAAGCTGATCGTCTTGCACCCCGTGCGAATGAGAAAGGTCGGGCCAGTTGTCGAACCCGAACACCAAGGATCGTTATGGCTGAATATATCGAAGGAAAGCGCCCTGTTCTCGAGGCGCTCAAAGTGGGCGTGCCAGTCCAGTGCCTCTATGTAGCAGAAGGCACTCATGGCGACAAAGCGATGAGCGACCTCGTGAAGCGAGCCCACAAGATGGGTCTTTCCGTGAAGCAGGTAAAGCGCGCTGAACTGGATAAACGATCAGAGCGAGGATCGCACCAGGGCGTCATGCTCGAAGCGCGTCCTTATGAATATGTCAGCGCTCAGTCGCTCATCGATGCAGCGTTGGCGCATGCCGAAGAGAACAACGGAAATGCGCTCATCATCGTGCTCGACCACATCACCGATGCGGGCAATCTGGGTGCTATCGCGCGTTCGGCCGAAGTGGTGGGAGCGAGTGGCTTGGTCATTCCCAACAAGCGCAGCGCACGAGTTACCGCAGCTACCTATAAGAGCTCAGCAGGTGCGGTCTCGCATATTCCTGTTGCTCAGGTAGCCAATATCTCACAGTTCATCGACCGCTTGAAGAAGAGCGGGTTTTGGGTGGCGGGCGCTACCGAGAAAGCGCCGCAATGCATCTGGGATGCACCCATGGCAGGCAAGCTCGCTTTGGTCATGGGCAATGAAGGAAATGGTCTTGCACGCCTTACGCAAGAGCAGTGTGATTTCTTGGTCAGTCTTCCGCAGGCAGGCCAAGTTGGCTCTCTCAATGTGGCTCAGGCGGCGACCGCGTGCATGTATGAGTGGATGCGTCAGGCGCGCGTGCAAGATCAAGGGTAAGCCTTGAACATGAGCGCAGGTAGCACCTGAAAGCGCAGACGAGCAGACCGAAGGCAAGCGATGGCAGAGAAACGCACGAAGATATTGATCGTTGATGGCTATAACGTATTGCGCAGTGGTTCGCGCTATCGTTCCATGCGCGCTCAGCCTGACTACACGTTCGAGAAATACAACCAAGTTCGTGAGGCGCTGATCAGTGATGTCGCGGCTTTTGCGGGCAGCGAGTACGAGTCGGTCACGGTGGTGTTCGATGCAGCAGAGAACGCGGAATCGGCAGGGAAGGTTCAGAAGATCGGCCGCGTAAAGGTGATGTTCTCGCCCTATGGGTCAAGCGCCGATAAGGTGATCGAGAAGCTGGCCCATGATGCACGTGAGCGCGATCACGAAGTATTGGTGGTCACGAGCGATGCCACTATTCAAGATACGGTCTTCGGCGGTATGGTCACGCGCATGAGCGCCAATGGCTTCTCCATGGAAGCAGATGACCTGCAAGATGAAGCCAAATCCGACAACCAGGCGCGCACCAAGCGCAAGGCCACTGTCGCCGATCGTCTCAACAGTGAAACCGTTAACAAGCTAAAAGCCCTCCGCGACCGATTGTCATAGGAATGGCAGTCTCCCTGGTTGCTGCGGCTGCAAGAAGAGTCAGGTGCCAGTGAGGTATCAGATTCTCTCGATGCGCAAATTTTGATTAATAGGACATCGAGCGACCGCACGAGCCCGAAGGGCGAGCAGGGTAGCGGGAGAATATGAACCTCGCAGGCGTCTGACTCTTCGGTGCTGCGGTTCGCATTGCTCCGTTCACGAAGTATGTACTAGGCAGGGGCGGGTTCTTCCTCTACAATAGCAAGGCTGCTTCATACGCGGATCGTTTGGAGCGGCTGATCTATCACACATGCATGGTGGACCTGCGTTCGCTAGTGGCCCAATAGGTTGCGGAACAGGGATGAAGCCGTGCAGAGGACTAACGAATGGAGAACCATGGCAAAGATCAATCTTAAAGCCCTGCTCGATGCAGGCACGCACTTCGGTCATCAGACCCGTCGCTGGAACCCTAAGATGAAGCCCTATATCTTCGGCAATCGTGGCGACATCTACATCATCGACCTCAAGCAGACCCTCTATGGTCTGGACTCCGCATTCTCCGAGGTATCCCGTATCGCTGCTAAAGGCGGCACCGTGCTGTTCGTTGGCACCAAGAAGCAGGCTCAGGAATCCGTTGCTGAAGCTGCTAATCGCTGCGGCATGCCCTATGTGAATTCCCGTTGGTTGGGCGGCATGCTCACCAACTTCGTCACCATCCAGTCTCGCGTCAAGCGCATGGAAGAGCTCGAGGCAATGGAGGCTGATGGTCGCATGGAGAAGCTTCCCAAGAAGGAGCAGATCCTGCTGAAGAAGGAACTGGCTAAGCTCCAGACCAACCTCAACGGCATCCGCAATATGAAGCGCATCCCTGATGCAGTCTTCGTTGTGGACACCAATCGCGAGCAGATCGCTATCCATGAAGCTCGTCGTCTGAGCATCCCTATCGTAGGCACTCTTGACACCAACTGCGATCCCGATGATGTCGATTTCGGCATCCCCGCTAACGACGACGCGATCCGTTCGGTCCGTCTGCTGTGCGACTTCATCGCTGATGCGGTCATCGCTGGTACGGGCACCGAGGTTACCGTCGAGGAAATGGCAGCACCTTCTGAAGCAGCAGAGGTCGTCGAAGAACAGGCTCCTGTCAACGAAGAGCTTCAGGGTAACCCCGAGGAAATGCCTCGTTAATCGAGCATTTCGCTTCACTGATCAACTAGGGGCAGGTTCGATGGTCGGCCTGCCTTCTCTTTCAAGAAAGGATCTACCTATGGCACAAGTTACCGCAGCTATGGTCAAAGAACTCCGCGAGATGACCGGCGCAGGCATGATGGAATGCAAGAAGGCTCTTGTTGAAGCCGATGGCGATATGGACAAGGCCGTTGACGTTCTTCGTACCGCAGGTCTTGCTTCTGTAGCGAAGAAGGCTGGTCGTGCTACTAACGAAGGCGCTGTTGTCGCTCGCGTTACCGAAGACATGCGCGCTGGCGCTCTGGTCGAGCTCAACTGCGAGACCGACTTCGTGGGCATGAACGAGAAGTTCCATCACTATGCAGAGAAGATCGCGAAGGCTGTTCTCGAGAATGCTCCTGCAGATGTCGAGGCACTGCGTGCTTCTAACGTTGAAGGCGAGACCGTCGAGGCTGTTATCACTGACGCTATCCATACCTTGGGCGAGAACATCCAGCTCGCACGCTTCGCTTATGCCGCTCAGGCAACAGGTGCTGTTGCAAGCTATGTTCATGGCGGCGGCAAGATCGGCGTTCTGGTCGAGTTCAATTTGGGCGACCCTGAGCTGGTCTTCAAGCATGAATTCAAGACCTATGGTCGCGATATCGCTATGCAGGTCGCTGCAGCATCTCCAGTCGCTGCAACTCGTGACGCGGTCGACCCTGCGATCATCGCCCACGAAATGGAGATCTACAAGGCTCAGGCTGCTGAATCTGGCAAGCCCGAGAACATCCAGGAGAAGATGGCTACTGGCCGTCTGGAGAAGTACTACAAGGAAAACGTGCTCACCGAGCAGGCTTACGTGAAGGATCCCGATAAGTCCGTTGCCGACTACACCGCACAGGTCGCTAAGGATCTGGGCGCATCTATCGAGATCGTCAGCTTCACCCGCTTCGTCTTGGGCGAATAATCCAAGCTCCAAACCTTCAAAGGCCCTCTGTTTGTTTTGCGAAAGCCTAGCAAGCAGAGGGTTCTCTTTTATAATGGGTGAGAGATCCATGCTGATGATGGGACGCGCGCTATGGCAGAAGAAATAATCGTCACACGCGGTTGCGGCAATCTTTCCGGAACTGTTCGCGTGAGCGGGGCAAAGAATTCCGCCCTTAAGCTCATCGCTGCTGCTTTGCTCGGGCAAGGCAGGTCCGTTCTTCATAATGTTCCGAACATCTCTGATATCGACATCATGATCGAAGTGTTGCGCAGCTTAGGCGCTACGGTCGAGCGCGAGGGTCATACCGTTGCTATCGACACCGCAGATGCCACTGGCTTCGAAACGCCTTATGAACTGGTCTCGAAGATGCGTGCGAGCATCTCTATCTTGGGGCCGCTCATCGGTCGCTTCGGTAAGGCTCGCGTGGCGATGCCTGGCGGCTGCAAGATCGGCGAGCGCAAGATCGATATCCATTTGAGCGTGCTCGAAGCGCTCGGCGTCACGTTCGCTAACGATCATGGCTATCTCTACGCGTCCTCGCCTAACGGGCTCCATCCTGCCAAGGTGTTCTTGGATTTCCCGAGCGTGGGTGCTACTGAGAATATGCTGATGGCGTCGGTCACCATCGAAGGAACCACCGTCATCGACAACGCGGCTCGCGAACCTGAGATCGTCGATCTGGCGAACATGCTCAACGAGATGGGTTGCAAGGTCCAGGGTGCTGGCACTTCTACCATCGTGGTCCAGGGCGTGCCGCTTGCAGACCTGCATCCTTGCGAGCATTGGGTAGTGGGAGACCGCATCGAGGCGGGTACGTTCCTCACTATCGGTGCTTTGTTGGGTGGCCCCATCACGGTCGAAGGTATCGACCCCGATTTCCTGCGTACGGTCATGATGAAGTTCGAGGAAATGGGCGCAACGGTCACCACCTCTGAAGATTCCATCACGGTCCAGCGTACCGAACCACTTCAAGCTACTGACATCCAGACGCTTCCGCATCCTGGATTCCCGACCGACTTGCAGGCACAGTTCTGCCTGCTCACTGCCTTGGCTGAAGGCCGATCGGTCATCTCTGAGAACATCTTCGAGAATCGCTTCATGTTCGCAGCTGAGCTCAACCGCATGGGCTCGGACATCAACCTCGATGGTCATCATGCGCTCATCACTGGTGTCTCGGGTCTGCAGGGCGCTCCGGTCTCTTCGCCAGACTTGCGCGGTGGCGCTGCGCTCGTCATCGCTGGTTTGGCAGCGGAAGGCGAAACGCGCATTCACGATATCTACCATATCGATCGTGGCTACGAGGACTACGTGGGTAAATTGCGCTCGCTGGGCGCGAGCGTGGAGCGCATCACGGTCTAATGACCTATAATGAATCCTGTAATTGAAGCTTAAACGGACTAGTCGGGCGAGGTTCTTACCCTGCGCTCGGATCATGGTGGGGAATCTATGCCTACAAAACGCAGCTCATCGCGCCCTTCGCGTTCTTCGGGGCCATCGCGCCGCTCGAAGCGTACGAGCTCGCCGGCTGTGTTCGGCACCCATGCCACGCCCCGATCATCCACATCTCGCCGTCCGAGCGTGAGACGCTCGAGCAAATCGGCCCCAACGCTCCGTCAGTCAGTTCGCGGCACCACCGCTAAGCATTCTACGCGCCGTCGTTCTCCTGCCTCGGTCAACAAGCGTTCAGCAGAGATCCATCAGATGGAAGTTTCCACGAACTCTGTCGATCAGCGCACGAGCCAGCATGCTGGCAGCAGATCGCGCGCTCAAGAGTTCATGAAGCGTCGCCGCCGTAATAACCTCATCCTTGCAGGTGTGGTCATAGTGGTCGTGGCGCTTCTTGTATTCGGTATCGCATCGTGCGCCTTCCGCACGTTCGCTTCAGCATCCATGGCCCTCAATGACGAAGCAGTCTCGAATGAATTGGTGGCGGTCGAAGAAGATCAGCCCTACTACGTGCTGCTCGTTGGTCTTTCTAACTATGAAGAACCTTCTGAAGCGGCAAGCTTCATCTCTATCTTGCGCATCGATGAGCAGAACAACGAATTCTCGTTGCTCAACATCCCGAACAACATCAAGGTCAGCTACAACCAGGGAGAACAGGATCTGCTTCGCAATATGGTCCGCCATGGGGGAGAGGCTGAACTGGTGCGCGCGGTGAAGAATTACACCGACATCGACTTCGCACACTATCTGCGTATCACTGAAGAGGGCCTCGAGAAGCTCGTGGACGATATCGGTGGTGTTGAGGTGAATGTCCAGTATCGTGTCGATGACCCGCGCGTGGGTCATGTAGTGGTGCCTCCAGGACAGCAGAACCTTACGGGTGAGCAGGCGGTCGCGTTCGTCAGTGCGACGAATTTCACCAGTGGTCGCACGCAACGTATGGACAATCAGCTCGAGCTGTTCTTCAATTTGCTCAATAAGATGACCTCCAAAGAAGGCCTCGGCTGGATCAACGATTCTGATGTGGTGTCTTCGGCGATCAAGACCGATATGTCCTATGACCTGCTCTCGAGCCTTGCTTCCATCTATGGCAATGGCGCAGCATTCTACACCTCCACCATGCCTGGTTCGCAGTACTTCTCCAATGATGTCATCTGCTTCGCGCCGAATACGTCCACGTGGGCGCAGACCAAGGAACGTTTCTTGAATGGTGGCGACCCGAACACGAGCATCGATACTTCGGGCGTGGATAAGAGCAAGCTCTCTATCGTGGTCCAAAACGGTTCAGGCACCGATGGTTTTGCAGCGCAAGCGGCCCAGATCCTTGAGCAGCACGGTTATACCATCCAGGATACGGGCAATGCCGATTCCTTCGTCTATACCGAAACGCTCGTTATCTACCGAAGCCAAGACGATGAAGCTGCCGCAGAGGCCATCGTTGCCGATCTTGGGATAGGGCGCGCGGTCTATGGCAGCGTGTATTACAGCTTGAAGACCGACATCCAGGTGGTGGTCGGCCAAGACTGGAAGCCGGTCAATTGATCGACCCCATCGCCTATATCAATGCGCCACGATGGCAAAATGTGAGCTTAGGGCTCGATCGCACGCGCGAGCTGTTGGAGCGTTTAGGAAACCCTCAAGATTCGCTTCGCTTCGTGCACGTGGCAGGAACGAACGGGAAAGGTTCTACCTGCGCGTTCATCGCGTCAGTGATGCAGCAGGCAGGCTATCGGGTAGGTCTTTTCACAAGTCCTGCGCTCTATCGCTTCGAAGATCGCATTCGGGTGAATGGCGAGAACATCCCCTATGGATCGCTCGGTAAGGTGACCGAACAGGTACGCATCGCGGCCGAGGCCATGGAAGAGCATCCCACCGAATTCGAGCTGCTCACTGCAGTAGCGTTCCTGTATTTCGCCCAACAGCAGTGCGATATCGTAGTGGCGGAAGTGGGTCTGGGCGGACGACTGGATTCCACTAACGTGATCGAGACCGTAGAAGTTTCGGTCATCACACCCATCGCGCTCGATCACTGTGCACTGCTCGGCTCAACGCTTGCGCAGATCGCGCATGAAAAAGCGGGCATCATCAAGCGAGGTGTTCCTGTTGTCAGCGCGCCTCAAGGCAAATCAGTGCTCGCAGTTCTCGAACAGAGCGCTCATGCGAAGGCCACGACGCTCGAAGTGGTCGAACCTATGCAGCTTGCCTTCGCGTCAGGTCTGCTCACTTATGGGGACCGCACGGATCTGAAGCTCGGACTTGCCGGTGCCTATCAATCCATCAATGCAGCTACGGCGCTCGTTGCGATCGATGTGCTTCGCGCCCGCGGCTGGAATATTTCCGAAGAGTCCATTCGTCAGGGACTTTTACGGGCTCGGTGGGCAGGACGCTTCGAGCGTGTGTGCGAAGATCCGCTCATCATCTTCGATGGGGGACATAATGTTGCAGGCATGGAAGCGCTCGCTGGCGCTCTTGACCAGGCTTATCCCAACAACGAGCGCATCGTGGTCACTGGCGTGCTCGAAGATAAGGACTATCGCGGGATGGCTCCGATCCTGGTTCGTGTTGCCAGTGAGATCATCACCATCACGCCACTCAATCCTCGCGCGCTCTCTGCCGCCGATCTTGCTCGCGTTCTCCAAGACGTTGCCACCGCAGAGCAGCGTCCTCTTCCCATAAGTGCTGCACCGGATGTTGCACTCGGTGTTCATCAGGCTTTAGATCGTGCTCGTCAGCTTGCGGGCAATAAGGCGAACCCACCGCTCATCTGCGTTTGCGGCAGTCTTTATATGCTCGGCAGCGTTATGGAAGTTTTGCGCCAGGCAGGCCTGCCTTTGTAGCGCGCCTTCAATTCAGGTATACTTTCAACCGTTGCACTCAGTGCATGATGTGAATATCTCGAATGGGCTTGGGCGGCGCCAAGTTCCGAACCTGGTCAGGTCCGGGAGGAAGCAGCCATAAGGGACCGCTGACGAGCGCCCTTGCCTATTCGGGATATTCGTCTTTTATCCTAGAAGCGAAACGAACCGTGGCGCGTGCGCCTCGCGAGAAGGAAAGCCTGTTGGACATCATCAATTTCTTCATCGGTCTGTTGAAGGACCCGCGTGCGTTCATCGCTGGCTGGATCATCGCTCTGGGTCCCGTGTGGGTATATACACCGTTGTTCTTCATCGTGTTCGTGGAAACGGGCGTGGTGTTCTTTCCCTTCCTACCAGGCGATTCATTACTCTTCGCGGCAGGTGTGTTCTCGGCTGATGGCGGAGGCTTGAATATCGTAGCGTCGCTTGTGGTCTTCTACGCGGCAGCCATTTTGGGTAACACCTCGAATTATTGGATCGCGCGCTTCTTCGGATCGCGCATCATCGATTCAGGTAAGGTGAAGGCGCTCACTCCTGAACGCATGGACAAGCTCGACTATTTCTTCAAGAAGTACGGTGGTCTTACCATCGTCATTACGCGCTTCATGCCATTCTTCCGCACCTTCGCACCCTTCATCGCGGGCATGGGGCATATGAACTTCTCCAAATTCACGCTGTTCAATTCCATCGGCGGCATCGCATGGGTCAGCCTATTCGTGCTCACAGGCTACTTCTTCGGCGGTGTTCCGTTCGTACAAGAGCATTTCGAAGTGATCGTGCTCGGCATCGTTGCAGTATCGGTCGCACCGGCTATCATCGGTGCGATCAAAACGGCATTGAGCTCGAAGAAGAATAAGAAAGAGAAGGCATAAGAGCTATGGCAGAGGCACTGTATAGGAAATATCGTCCGTCCACGTTCGAAGATGTGGTTGGCCAGGAACACATCGAGCGTACGCTCAGGAATGCGATCGAGCAAGAGAAGCTCTCGCATGCTTACCTGTTCTGCGGTCCGCGCGGTACGGGCAAGACCACCATGGCGCGCATCCTTGCAAAGGCGTTGCTCTGTGCGCTTGCTCCAACGGTCGCTCCTGATGGTACGTGCGAAGAGTGCGAGCTAATCGCTTCTGGTACCCATCCTGATGTCTACGAGCTCGACGCAGCGAGCCGAACGGGTGTGGAGAATGTGCGCGAAGAGATCATCAATCGCGTGCATTATGCACCTTCGCGTGGCACGTATAAGATCTACATCATCGACGAGGTTCACATGCTCTCGACCGCAGCGTTCAATGCGCTGCTCAAGACCCTCGAAGAGCCCCCAAGTCACGTGGTGTTCATCCTTTGTACCACCGACCCGCAAAAGGTTCCCGACACCATCCAGTCACGTTGTCAGCGCTTCGACTTCCACCGCTTGAGCGTGGATGAGATCGTTGCGCGTCTTGGTGCGGTCTGCGTGCAAGAGGGGATCGAGTTCGACCCTGAAGCACTCGAGTTGATCGCCCATCAAGCGGGTGGTGGCATGCGCAATGCACTCACTTCTCTTGAGCAATTAGCAGCCTTCGGTGAAGGCCGCGTCACGCTCGATGGCGCGCATAATATCTTGGGCACGCTCGATGATGAAGGTCTGTTCGAGATCGTGGAAGCGCTTGGCAGACACGACGCGGCAGCGTGCTTCACCTGGGTCTCGCGCTATGTGGAAACAGGTGCTGACATCGCTCAATTCGTGCAGGATCTGGCAGAGCATATGCGTAACCTCTACCTTTTGAGCTTGACCGACGCCGATGTGGAGATCTCGGTCAGCAGCACCGCACGCGCATCCATGGAATCTGAACTCGAACTGTTCGGTCCTGAGCGCTTGAGTCGTGCTCTAGGCGTATTGGGCGATCTTATGAAGGAGCTGCGTGCTACCACGAATTCACGCCTTGCGTTCGAGATCGCGCTCACGCGTCTGCTTCGCCCTGAATCCGATCTGACCATGGAGGCGCTTGCTGAACGCTTGGAAGAAGTGGAGATGAAGATGCTCTCCATGCCTTCTGGCGTGGTCGTTGCTCCAGCTTCGCAGGCAGCGCAAGCAGCACCGCAGGCGGCCGCTGCAGCGCAGCCCGCACCCGCACCTGCTCCTGTAGCCGTGACCGAACCTACGGTGCAACCTGCACCTGTGCCGCAACCGAATCCAACACCTCAGCCTACGCCCGCTCCGCAAGCGGTGCCCACGCCTGCGCCGCAGCCAGCTGCACCTGTTCCAGCATCGTCATCACCGCAAGCGCCTGCCACCGCGCCTGCACCAGCCGCCGCTCCCGTGCAAGCAACGGCTCCTGCATCAGCTCCCCAGCAAGCTCCGAGCGCTGCGCCTGCGCAGTTCGATTTCGCCAATCCTGCTGCTCTTCAGCGTATGTGGCATCAGGTCACTACTACTTTGCGTAAGACCAATCCTGCTCGTGGCGTGTTGTTCATGGGTGCGAAGATCGAGCCCGACCCCACCAATGGGGGAGTGAACATCGTCTTCTCTCCTGATTCGAGCTTCGCTTATTCTGCGGCTCAGAAGAAGGAGGTGAAGGACCTGCTCGCACAGACCTTCATCGATGCGGTCGGTGGGTCGGTGCCTTTTCAGTTGACGATGGGCCAATCTCACGGCGGTACTCCCCAAGCTGCAGCTGCATCTGTGGCTCAACCCACGTCTGCACCTGCCGCTGCCCCGCAGCCTGCGGCAGCCCCAGCGCCTCAACCTGAAGTCGCACCCGCTGCTGCGCCTGCCGCAGCAACTGCAGTTCCACCTACGTCCGCACCTGCACCTGCACCTGCACCTCAGCCAGCAGGTCAGCCCGCTTCGGTCCCTGCAGCCCCTGAAGCAGCTTTGCCTCAAGAGGCCCCAGTGCCAGCCTCAGCTCCTGTACCTCAGTCGCCTCTTGCGCAGGAGGCACCGGCGACGCGTTACGAAGACGAATCTCCTTTCTTCGAAGACAGCATGCCAATAGATCATCAACCTGCAGCCGCAGAACAAACCTCTGTGCCAGCACCCACCGCACCGACCGCAGTACCCGTAGCTGAACCAATGGCAGCGACGGCGCGGCCAGAAGCTCCTGCTGCTCAACCTGCATCTGTACCAGCCAGCCCCTCTGAGGCAGCTCAAGCCACAAGCGATCCTGCTCAGACGGCGGCTGCCGGCAGCTCTGTCCCAGAAGGCGAGGTCAGTGAGAGTGATCAGATCAAGCAGATTCTCACTGCAAGCTTCGGCGACGGTGTGAAGTTTGATACGATATAACCGCTCACTACGATAGACGAGGAGTCATTCTCTATGGATATGCGACAGATGATGCGCCAGGCGCAGAAGATGCAAAAAGAGCTGAACAAGGCCCAGGAAGAGATCGCAGCGATGAGCTTCGAGGCCACTGCGGGTGGCGGCATGGTTACCGCAACGGCATCAGGTGATATGAGGATCACCGCTCTTTCCATCGACCCTGAAGCGGTCGACCCAGAAGATGTTGAGATGCTGCAAGATATGGTCACGGCTGCGGTCAATGAAGCGCTCGCAGGTGTTTCTGAGCTCAGCAATCAGCGCATGAATGCGGTCACGGGCGGCATGAGCATCCCGGGACTGATGTAGGTCTGTGTACGCAGCTTCCGCAATACAGAACCTTCTTGACGAACTGGAGCGACTTCCTGGTGTAGGACCGAAGTCCGCTCAGCGTATCGCCTACTGGATCCTCAACAGCCCCAAGGCTGATGCGATCCGCCTTGCTGATGCGATCTCTGAAGTGAAGGATACGGTGCATTTCTGCACGCAATGTTTCAATTACGCTCAGGGCGACCTCTGCGATATCTGTGCGTCTACCAAGCGTGATGGATCGATCATCTGCGTGGTCTCTGAACCGCGCGATATCCCTCCCATCGAGCGCACGGGAACGTTCTCGGGGCACTATCATGTGCTCGGTGGTGCGCTTTCTCCGCTCGAAGGCATCGGACCTGACGATCTTCATGTAGCAGAGCTCATGGCTCGTCTTTCAGATCCGAACATCTCTGAAGTCATCCTTGCGACCAACCCCAATGTAGAAGGCGAGACCACCGCAAGCTACCTTGCGCGCCTTATCAAGCCCACGGGTGTCACGGTCAGCCGTCTTGCCAGCGGGCTTCCTGTTGGCGGCGACCTCGAATTCGCCGATGAGGTCACCCTTGGTCGCGCCATCGAATCTCGCCGCATCCTCTGACCTGGGGACGGGTTCAATTCTGTCCGGGACAGTTTGGGGACAGGTTCAAATCGGAAGTCTTTTGGGGTGCTGCGGCTGCAAGGTAAGGGTGTATGATTTACCCGCTACCCTGTTCGCCCTTCGGGCTCATGCGGTTGCTCTCCAGTTTTGTTTACACGAACCCAGCTCAGGCTGGGTTCTATCTTTTAGATTAGCTATGCGAAGTAAATTCTGCGCCCTTACCTCACATCCGCAGCACCGCGCACGCGTACGGTGAACCTGTCCCCGAACGTGAAGGCGCGTAAACGTAAACGAGCCCGCATGATGCGAGCTCGTTCGTCTTTCCTTTATCGAGGTCTTCGTGCGAGAAGCTTCTGTATTAGTTCATCTAGTAGCCCCTAAAAGCTGCATTTCTTTGTACATTGATACAGGAAGATCACCTCACCCGAGGCGACCGTTTAACCCCTCACACCTGCATACGCCCTGTTCAGACGAACATGGACGCATTATCTATTATCGGCATCTCTTATAGGCCCAGACGCGTGAGGCCAGCTAAAATTAGGTGAATGACCACGTCTTTTATCTGCAAGGTAGCCTAAAACTAAGAATTGATTGGCGCGGACAGGTTGCCTAAACTAGGGAAAAGAGAAGAAGACCACATGTGAAGGGAGCATCATGAGCGACTTGTATGCTGCTGAGATGAGCTGGATGGACGAGATCGACCCGAGCAATCAGGACGAATTCCTCGTTGCCGTAGGAAAGCGTGATACGGAGACCTTCAACGGCAAGCTCGGTATTCGCTTCACGGAACAGACCGCCGACCGCACGGTGGCCGAGATCGATGTGACTCCCGATCTCTATCAGCCATTCGGTTTCCTGCATGGTGGCGTGACGCTAGCTCTCATCGAAGCGGCAGGGAGCCGTGCGGTAGAGTTGCGCGCGGACTTCTCCAAAGAGCGTGTGTTCGGCGTGCACATGGAGATCGATCATAAGAAGCCTGGCAAGTTCGGTGCTATTCGTGCGATCGCAACCTTCGACCACCAAGAGAAGAACAAGCAGTTCTGGAAGATCGAGGTGCGCGACGACGAAGGAGATATCGTTTCAGAGGGCACGTTCGTCACCAAGATCGTTTCCCTTGAGCGCCTGGCTCAAAAGGAGGCTGAGCGCGCTCAGAAATAGCACATCGATCCAGTTTGTGAACGACTTATGAAGGGCACATCGCGTGCCCTTTTCTTATCTCACCTGCGATTTTCTAAATGCCGAAACTTTTTACCGATGTTTTTGAAAATAATCCTTGACGCCGCTATCGTGGGCGAGGATAATACTGCCTTGCGCGACTCACGAGACGCGTGGCGTCATCG
>NZ_CALPCD010000001.1 GCF_943192915.1 Anaerotardibacter muris | reverse complement strand
GTTCATTTTTGTCCCGGACAAAAATGAACCCGTCCCCAATTGTGAACACTGCAGCGTCTCTGCTTGCAGGATGGTCTCATGGCAATAAAAAAGCAGCCCGGAAAACCGAGCTGCCTCAAATTCACGATATTGTGCGAACGCTTATGCGTTGGTGTGCTTCAGCAAACCATAACCACCGTTTGAGCGGCGATACAGGATGTGGGTCGCATTGGTGTCGCGGTCGACATAAGCGAAGAAGTCGTGGCCCAGCAGGTCGATCTCGATCAGCGCCTCTTCTTCTGTGAGTGGCATGAGCTCGATCTCTTTCACGCGTACGATCTCTTCATCTTCAGCAGACAGTTCCTGCATCAGAGCATCAAGGTCAAGATCGGTGCTCTGCTTCACGGGTTCGTTAGCGATACGCTTGTTCAGAACGCGCGTCTTATACTTACGGAGCTGACGAAGTACCTTAGCAGCTGCAACGTCGATGGCTGCGAACATGCTCTCTTCGTTCTCTTCAACGCGAATGATGTGGCCCTTGGCGTGCATCGTAACTTCGCAGGTGCACGGGGTGGGGTTCGCGGGGTTCTTTTCAACTTGCAGAACGACCTCGGCAGACAGCGGAGCGATGTCCATTGCCTTCATCGAGTTTCCGATCTTCTCTTCCGCATAATCGCGCAATGAATCGGAGACGTTCATGCGGCGACCGGTGACGGTGATATCCATAACACTTTCCCTTCATTACTTAAGAGCGCACCTAGAATGCGCCTTTTCAAGTAGCTAGTCTAGCGCATCTTACCAGTATTGTGTGAATGATTATTGAAACCCAACCGAAAAGTTAACAGGCTGTTAGGTGGTTTACAATTGAAAGAAGTCGAGCACCTGAAAGGCCAAGCGATGACCACCAACGAAGCCGAGAACAATCAGTCAACCGAGTCGCAGCAGGGCGAAGCTTGCGCGGTCGAGAACGCTTCGGGCAAGAAGTCGCCTTTCATCGAGGAAGTGTCTGGCCATCAGCGCCGCTACACCAAGCTGCTCGAATTCACGCACTCCACCACCAAAGCGGCTGGCTTCATGTTGCTCGGTGCGATCGTGTCGCTCATCGTGGCGAACTCCCCAGCATATGGGCCATTCTTGGAATTCTGGCATACCGAGATAACCATAGGATTCGGCGACTCGCTCAGCTCGATGTCGCTGGCGCACATCATCAATGACATCTTCATGTGCTTGTTCTTCTTGCTGGTAGGCCTTGAGATCAAATACGAGATGACCGTGGGCGAACTGACGAACATCCGCCAAGCTATCCTGCCCGTAGGTGCAGCAGTAGGCGGCGTTGCCGTGCCCATCATCTTCTATGTTGCATGCAACCAGGCAAGCCCCGAGACCCTGGGTGGTTGGGGCGTTCCCACCGCAACCGACATCGCGTTCGCGCTGGGTATCCTGGCGCTGCTCGGATCGCGCGTTCCTACCGGCGTGCGCGTGTTCCTCTCCACCCTTGCGGTGGCTGACGACATCATCGCCATCGTGGTCATCGCGGTGTTCTACGGCCATGCTCCTTCGGTATTGTGGCTCGTGGCAGCCCTGGTAGTGCTGGGCATGCTCTTCGCGCTGAATCGCCTGCATTTCTATTCGCTCTGGCCGTATGTGCTGCTGGGCGTGGTGCTGTGGTATTGCGTCTTCATGTCGGGCGTTCATTCCACCATCGCTGGCGTGCTGTTAGCGTTCGCTATCCCTTCGGGTTCGCGCGTTGACCTGCTCTCTTTCGGTCGTTGGTCCAATCGCCAGCTCAAAGAGATCCGCCAGAACTTCCAGCCCGATGCACCCGTGCTGGGGCAGTCGGACTACCTGCAGGAAGTCTCTCGCCTGGCGCGTGTGGCGAAAGAGGTCGTACCGCCCGCCACGCGTCTTGAGCGCATGCTCTATCCCTGGGTCTATTTCGCCATCTTGCCGCTCTTCGCGCTCACCAATGCCGATGTTGCTCTTGGTGGCATGAGCATCGGGCAGATAGTTACCGACCCAGTCTTTTTGGGTGTTGCGCTCGGCCTCTTGCTTGGCAAGCCCATAGGCATCTTCCTGTTCAGCTTCCTTATCGTGAAGTTGAAGATCTCATCGCTGCCTACCAACGTGAACTGGGCGCATATCTTCGGCGCAGCATTGCTCGGCGGTGTTGGCTTCACCATGGCCATCTTCGTTGCGAACCTTGCCTATGCCGACCCAAGCCAGATATTGGTCGCGAAGATCGCAGTCCTTTCGGCTTCGCTGCT
This sequence comes from Anaerotardibacter muris, assembly GCF_943192915.1. Classification (GTDB taxonomy): domain Bacteria; phylum Actinomycetota; class Coriobacteriia; order Coriobacteriales; family Eggerthellaceae; genus Anaerotardibacter; species Anaerotardibacter muris. Next base: position 473,617 of record NZ_CALPCD010000001.1, on the reverse strand, counting down.
CGCTGGTGTGCTGGGCTTCGTGTTCCTCCTGTTCCAGGCGAATATCGCACTGCGCCGTGGTGTTACGTACGAAGAGCACATTCCCGATAACGCGAACCTCCAGGCGCATGCTGCTCACGAAGTGAAGCGCCGCAAGCATGACCTGGCTGTAGGTGATGGATCGGATGAAAAGGCAGTTCGCGCAGCATCTCCACATCGCGCGATCCCAACGGCCGAAGACAAGGATTTCGCCCAAAAAGCCAAGGTCAGCGAAGAAACCACCCATTCTTCATAAACGCACGGGTGCATCGCGTGCTCGCGTCTGAGTAGGGGTTTTACGCCTCCCAGCAGCCCCTATTCCTTGCAAGCGCAGGGATCTTGTACAGGGATGAACGGCGCTGGCATTGTACGCCCTGTACGATTTCTGTTAGTATGGACAACAGCTTACGCTTAGAAACGAACACTATGCCATTTATTGGGAGGTTTTCAAACAGTATGAAGCATACCAACGTAGCACCGAAGCGTACGCTGCTCATTGCATTTTTATCGGCCATCTTGGCCATCGGGCTCATGATGCCCGTTTCACTTGCATCTGCAGTGCCATCTTCCGCCTCCAAGAAAGCCGAGGCGCAAGCAGCTCTCGATAAGCTCAACGAAATGCAGGCATCCCTCGACGCCGCTTCCAACAACTATTACGAAGCTGAAGCCGAGCGCGAAGCCGCAGAGCAGAAGGTCATCGAGGCAGAGCAGCAAATCCAGGAAGAGACCGAGAAGATCAAGGGTTACCAGGAAGAACTGGGTACTCGCGCTCGTAGCATGTACCGCACGGGCGGCAACACCTTCTTGGACGTTATCCTGGGTGCTTCTTCGTTCGAGGAATTCGCAACCAACTGGAACATCCTCGAGACCATGAACGAAAACGACGCGGAACTGGTCGCGAAGACCAAGGAATCGCGCGAAAAGGTAGAGGCTGCTAAGGTCGAATACGAACAGCAGGAACAGGTAGCCGCTGAAAAGGCAGCTGAAGCCAAGGCCATCAAGGACGAAGCTGAAGCAACTACCGCCGAAATGCAGGCAACCTATGACAGTCTGAACGCTGAAGCGCAGGAGCTCATGCGCCAGGAAGAAGAGGCGCGCAGTGCTGCAGCAGCCGCCGCAGCTCAACAGGCGATCTCTTCAGGCAACGCTGGTTCGTCCTCTGCAGGCAGCTCCAAGCCTGTCAATAATTCGAAGCCTCAGACGGTAACGGGCAACGTTGTTGTCGACCGTGCATACGCGCAGCTAGGCAAGCCTTATGCATGGGGTGCCGCTGGTCCGAATAGTTTCGACTGTTCTGGTTTGGTCGGTTACTGTCTTACTGGTAGAATGGGTAGTCACTGGTGCACCACGGGCACCATCAATGGTTGGACGCGCGTTAGCAATCCGCAGCCAGGTGATATCTGCATCAACAGTCATCACACTGGCATCTACATTGGTGGTGGCCAGATGATCCACGCTCCGTACACAGGCGCGGTGGTTTCTATCAGTGGTGTTCACTCAGACATGTACTATGTCCGTTATTAAGCAAGGCTAGTACGCACAACGGGATGTGGCGCAGTTTGGTAGCGCGCTTCGTTCGGGACGAAGAAGTCGCAGGTTCAAATCCTGTCATCCCGACCATCTTCAACAAACGCCGTCTGGTTTCCAGGCGGCGTTCTTTTTTGGGGATGGGTTCATTTCTGTCCGGGACAAAATGGGGGCAGGTTCAAATTGCGAATCTCCTGGGGTGCTACGGCTGCAAGGGGAGGGTTACGGTGAAGGTAGTGCCAGTGGCCTCGGAGCTGGTGGCGGTGATGGTGCCGCCGTGGATGTTTGCGATCTCGCGCGCGATGCTCAGGCCTAGTCCGTAGCTCAGCTCGCCTGTGCGGGTGCGGGCTTTGTCGGCACGGTAGAAGCGGTCGAACACGTGGGGCAGGTCTTCGGCGGGGATGAAACCACCCGAATTGCTCACGGAAAGCACTGCGGAGCCATCGCCCTTATCAAGCTGCACGGAGATGCGGCCGCACTCGTTCACATATTTGAAAGCGTTATCCAGCAGTACGCTCGCCAGGCGTTGAAGCTGATCCTTCGCGCCATCGATGGTCACGTTCGGTGCCACCTTAGAATCAAGATCGAGCGAACGTTCATAAGCTACTGGCTCGAACTGCAGTAGCTCAGCGTTCACTAACTTGCTCAGATCTATGACCTCAGTCTTCCTGGGCATCGCTTCTCCTTGGCCGTCGGCACGTGCGAGCAACAGCATGTCGCCCACGAGCTCTTGCATGTTCTTTATCTCGCCTTCAATGGACTCTACCCACTGGCTCTGGCTTGCGATGCTCGCCTCGGAGTTGCGCTTCAAGATGGCCGTATCAGCCGCCATCACGGTAAGCGGGGTCTTCAATTCATGTGAAGCATCGGCGATGAAGCGTTGCTGCTGCTCCCAAGAGGCTTTCACGGGATGTAGCGCCCATTTCGAGAAGATGAGGCTGACCACGAAGAACAGCACCAGAGTGGCCAGACCGATGATCGTGAGCGTAACAGCGAGCGATTGCCATTCAGATACCGAGCGCTCGTCCGCGAAAGCGATGTAGGTTTCTGCGCCCCGTTTCTGCTTGGCGTAGAAAACCCCAAGCGAATCGATGGATCCATGACCGTAGGGCACATCGAAAGCCTGATCAGCCACTTCAGCAAGCGCGGAATCCGCGATCATGCCAGAAGCGGCATTTGAGGCGAAGGTCATCGTACCGTCTTCGTGAAGCTCGTAGACCGCAACAGGGATGAGCGATTGGTCGGGTTCACGTCCGCCGATCTCGAAGCGGGGTCCTTCGGAAAGCAGCGCTTCATCGGCGCTGCCGACGTTCCCGTCAAACGCACTATCATCTTCGTCGAGCTCTTCGCCATTCGTATCTTCCGCCCTATTATCGGGCATCTTGTTGAAGGGTCGTTCGTGTACATCTATCGCATTGCGAGAGATGGCACTGTCGAGCGCCGCATACACTTCGGTGGTGCTGTTACTGTAGCTAATCACCACGATCGTGCTGAACACCACGGCTAAGATGATCGCAACCACCACCATGATGATGGCTACGAATTTGATGCGAAGCTTGCGAAGTGCGCTATTCATCAGCACCTTCTTTCGCGGCAGACTGGTCTGGTGTAGCCGCATCGCCGTCATCAGCTTCCACGGCGATCAAGCGATATCCCAGCTTCGGCACAGTTTCGATCTGTGCATGGGCATCGAGGAAGCGTAATTTCTTACGCAAGAACGAAATGTGCGCCTCCACGTTGTTGGCATCTGCATCTGAATCGATACCCCAAGCCCTTTCGAGCAGCGTCTCTTTCGAGATGATACGCCCCGCATTCTCCATCAAGATCTTCAGGATAAGGAATTCCTTCATACGTAGGCGAATCGTCTCACCCCTGCAGGAAAGATCGTTGCTCTCCAGGTTCAGTGAGATATCTGCGAAATCGAGCACCTCGAACATCACTTCACCCTTACGCCTGGTCAAAGCGCGTAAATGCGCAAGCAGTTCGGTGGGTGAAAAAGGCTTGGTCATGTAGTCGTCCGCGCCGCTGTCATAGCCTTGAACCTTGTCGGGTACCGCATCCTTTGCGGTCAGGAGCAACACGGGTGTAGAGATCTTCTTGCGCCGTAATTCGGAGACAACATGAAAGCCATCCATCAGAGGCAACATCACATCCAAGATGACCACGTCATATACGCCTGAAGCGGCGTAATCCAGCCCGTCTTTGCCATTGTTGACCGTGTCGACCTCATAGCCATGCTCACGTAGGATCTCGGCCAGTGCGTCTGAAAGGCGGCGGTCATCTTCGACCAAAAGAAGCTGCGTCATATTGTCTCCTTTCCACCTTCCACTATAGCGCGCGACCTTAACTTTACCTGAACTCGTGGGACATCCTGAACCCCATTTCAGGATTAGTTAAGCTCTCTACTTTAAGATTCGCTTCACGTGAAACCTTTGAGCCTCATGGATAGAGCGTAAGCAACGGCAAACCACCTGAGGCAACTTAAGGAAAGGTAACTATGACTTCATATGCGGACGTCTTCAAACGCAAAGAGATGAAATATCGTCTCAACGCAGTTCAGCGCGCAAGTCTCGAATCCGAGATAGCGCGTCACATGGAGCTGGGTGAATTCGCGCATTCCACCATCCGCAGCTTGTATTACGACACCCCTGATTTTGCGCTCATCGAGCGCTCTCTGGATAAGCCGCTCTATAAGGAGAAACTGCGCCTGCGAACGTATGGAACCCCAGACCTTCGCGCTCAAGCTTTCGTCGAACTGAAGAAGAAGTTCAAAGGTGTGGTGTACAAGCGCCGCGTCGGGCCTTCGCTTGCGGCGGCTCAAGCATTCTTGGCAGGCATGCCTTATGAGCAAGCATGTGCGACGTATCCGCTTGCGAGTCCTGAGGTCCAGGCTCAAGCGCTCTGCCCGCGTTCGCTCCAAATAGCGCGAGAGATCGCCTTCACCATGGAGCGCAACGCCAACCTGGAGCCTTCGACGCTCATCGAATGCTCGCGCGTAGCCTACGCCGACCCTGAAGGCGGAGAGCTGCGCATCACCTTTGATGCGGATCTGGCTTGCGTGCCGAACGCACAGACTATCGACACTGCAGCGGCCCGTGTGCCGTTCTTCAACGAGCCCATCTCCATCATGGAGGTGAAGAACGCCGGGCCCTTGCCCGCGTGGCTCATCGATGCGCTCGATCGTGCGAAAGCTTATCCGCAGTCGTTTTCCAAATATGGATATGCCTATATGAACCTTCTGGACCACCGAAAGGGTGATAAATGTGCTTGATTCAGTATTCACTTCCATCTTCCAAACCAGCGATGGACTTGCTGGGAGTGTGACCTCAGGTGACTTCCTTATCTGCTGCATAGCCTCGATCGTGCTTGGCTGCCTGTGCGCGCTCACGTACATGTTCAAGCACGATTACTCGAAGAATTTCGTGGTCACGCTGGCGCTCATGCCATTGATCGTGCAGATGGTCATCACGCTGGTCAACGGCAACATCGGTGCAGGCATTGCGGTGATGGGCGTGTTCAACCTGGTTCGTTTCCGCTCGATCCCTGGCAGCGCGAAGGACATCGGTAGCGTATTCTTCGCCATGGCCATCGGTTTGGCAACAGGTATGGGATACCTAACCCTGGCGTTGCTGTTCACGGTCATCGTGGGCATCGCGAATGTGGTCTACGTGCTCTCTCCCTTCGGCAAGAAGAAGGAGCCGAGCAAGCTCTTGAAAGTGACCATTCCTGAAGACCTTGATTACACTGGCGTGTTCGATGACCTGTTCGAGCGCTATACCACTTCGCACGAGCTGGTGGAGGTGCGCACCACCAACATGGGCAGCTTGTTCCAACTGGATTACCAGGTGAACCTGAAGAGTCCTGAAGATGAGAAGAAGCTGATCGACGACATCCGTTGCCGCAACGGTAACCTGAAGATCTCGTGCGGGCGCATGGTGGCAGCACGCGACACGCTCTAACGATTCGCCCAAGCGGATTTGCCCAGACGCACCCTGGCTGTGTGCACTAAATGCCAACGAAAGGAACTACGATGAAACTGATCCATAAGATAGCAACCTTTGGCGTATCCTGCGCGTGCGCGTTCGCACTCGCGGGATGTGCGGCAACAGGTGATGAAGGCAACAGTTCTGCTGAATCTGGCGTTGCAACTTACGCCGACATCGACAACATGGACTTCGAATACACCGATCGCGACAAACGCGACACCTACGATGATGCCACGGCTACCAAGATCCTGCTCGCGGGTGATTCGATCACCTGCGAAGGCGATGGCGTGAGCGTCGAAGGTTCTACGGCAACCATCAATGCGGAAGGCACGTATGTGGTCACAGGCGAGCTTGCTGATGGTCAGCTTAAGGTGAATATCGGCGATTCCGAAAAGGCTCAGATCGTACTTGCAGGTGCGACCATCCATAACGAAGATGGTGCCGCGGTATTCGTCGAAAAGGCTGACAAGTGCTTCATCACGCTTGCAGAAGGCTCCACCAACACCCTTACCGATGGCGCGAACTATGTGTTCGCAGAAGGAGAGGACGAGCCGAATGCGACGCTGTTCAGCAAGGACGACCTGACCATAAATGGCACCGGAACCCTGAATGTGACCAGCGCTTACGAGCACGGCATCTACTCCAAGGACGACCTGGTGATCACAGGTGGTACTTATAACGTCACAGCAGTCGAAGACGGTATTCGCGGCAAGGATAGCCTGAAGATCCTTGACGGCACCTTCACGGTTGATTCGGGTGAAGATGCGCTGAAATCGAGCCGCGACGATGATCCCACGCGCGGTTTTGTGAGCATCGATGGCGGAACGTTTACTTTGAACGCAGGTGACGATGCCATCCATGGTGAAACGTATTTGCGCGTGACCGCAGGCAACATCGACGTGAAGAAATGCGAAGAGGGCCTTGAAGCGATGGTGGTCCAGGTTGACGCGGGTGACATCCATGTAGTGTCCAACGATGATGCGATGAATGCCTCGGCACCGTCTGATGCTTCGAGTACTGCTGGTGGCGAAGGCATGGGCGAGCCTGGCAATATGCAAGCTTTCGAGCGCGATCTTGAAGATCTTGAGGGTCAGGACGGTGCACTTGAGCCTCCTAGAGGGGATATGCCAAATGGGGATATGTCCGACAAGAAGGGTGCACCTGGTCAGCAAGGCCAAGGCAACCAGAGCGATAGCACCCAGAATGGCATGCAGAGCGCATCCATGCAGACTACCGATCTGAAGGAGCAGAACCTTCAGGGGGTAGACCACGACAAGGGCCAGGCTCCTGACATGCAGAACGGTCAGCGCCCCGATCGTTCCCAGCCAGGTGAACTCCCCGAGGGCGAAGCGCCAGGCGATCTGCCCGAGGATATGAATGGTGAACGTCCTGATGACGGTCGATTCGACAGCGACAAAATGGGTGGAATGGGCGGCATGGACCCCGATGGCGGCGACGAGAATTGCAAGATCATCATCAACGGTGGCACTATCACGCTTGAAGCGAAAGGTGATGCTATCGACAGCAACGGTTCGCTCGAGATCAATGGCGGTACTGTGTATGTGACCGGTCCTACGAGTGGCGGGGACGGCGCGCTCGACTACGCGCTCGATGCTCAGTGCAATGGTGGCACCGTCCTCATCGTTGGCTCATCTGGCATGGCCCAGAACTTCTCTGGAGGTACTCAGGCCTATACCATGGTGCAAGTGAAAGGTTCAGCTGATCAGCAGGTTTCTGTAGTTGACAGCTCAGGCAAGGCCCTTGTCTCCTACACGCCCACGGCTGCTTTCGAGACCGTGATCGTCAGCACTCCCGACTTCCACTCCAACCAGTCCTACACCCTGAAAGTGGGCAATTCTACGACCACTATTACTCCTACAACAAAATAAATCACCACTCGAGCAGAGAGGAACCAGCCTCTCTGCTCGAACTCTTTGTGCGGTGCTGCGGGTGTAAGGTGGGCGCGCAGAACTTACTCTGAACACTAATTTCCAAACCAGAATTCAGCAAAGCTGAATTCGCGTAACGATGCATGAGGCAGTGCAGCGCATGAGCCCGAAGGGCGAACAGCGGAACGGGTAAGTTATGCACGATTACCTTGCAGCCGCAGCACCCCAGAAGAGCCCCAGCTGGCTCTTCTCTGCTCCCACCGACCACTTAAAGGGATTGCGCGTGATCGCGCGAGTCCGCAGTGTGTTTTTTGATAAAATTCTTGGGCGCATATCTACCGTGCACAGGTACGGTAGCGCATACTGAAAACGCACAACACGTTTAACAGCGGGAGCGATCCCAGCGGAGGTGTAAGAACTATGAAAATTCCAGGAACTGGCATTGGCATTCTGGAAATCGTCATCATCTTGGTGGTCATCCTGATCATCTTCGGCCCCAAGAACCTTCCAAAGCTTGGCACGGCCATCGGTAAGACCGTGAAGAATCTGCGTGAAGGCTTAGGCGGCAAGAAGAAGAAAGCCGAAGAGGCCGAAGCAGAGGCCAAGACCGAAGAGCCTGAAGAGCTCGAAGTGGTAGACAAGCCTGAACCAGGCAAGCGCTCTGCTGAAAATGACGCAAAGGCCCAGGCGGAAGCTGAAAAGGATTTCAGCACTTCAGATGCGGTCACTGAAGAGACCGAAAAGAAGGAACCGACTGAATAGAACCAAAAGAGCGCGCACCTATCCAAGCGCGCTTCTTTTACTCGAAAGGTGCGCCATCTCCTGCGGCGCTGAAGCACACGAACGAACACTACGGGGGACCCATGGAAAAAGATTACATCCTCACCCAAGAAGGCAAAGCTAAGCTCGAAGAAGAGCTGCACTATCTTGAGACCGAGAAGCGCGCCGAGATCGGCGAGCGCATTCGCGTTGCACGTGAATTCGGCGACATCTCGGAAAACTCCGAATATGATGACGCTAAGAACGAACAGGCCATGATGGAAGGCCGCATCGCCGAGATCACTCGCATCCTGGGCGAAGCTACCGTTGTGGACACGCCGAAGCGTTCTTCTAAGGTGAACATCGGCAGCAAGGTTACCGTGGACATGAGCGGTACTGAGCGCGTCTTCACCATCGTAGGTGCAGCGGAATCCAATTCCGCAGAAGGCAAGATCTCGAACGAATCGCCTGTTGGCGCAGCGCTGCTGGGCAGCAAGAAGGGCGACAAGATCGATATCCAAGGCCCTACCGGACGCGACATTCACATGACCGTCCTCAAGATCGAGCACTAAGCATGCGCTCATCCAGGATGCAGGCGAACGCCTGCGTGCTGCACGCTTGCACGATCGTGAACTGAAGATCGACCCGAATCTAACGCTGGTGCTTTGGCACCGGCGTTGTTTATACCAGAAAGGCTTTCGATGACCGAGACCACACCTCAAAACGCGGATCTGGAAAACGCGCCAGAGACCCCCGAAGATGACCCTATCTTGGTGCGTCACGCTAAGCGCGAGGCGCTCATCGCTGCGGGTGAAAACCCGTATGGCCACGCCTTCACCTACTCTCATCACATCGATGAGCTGGAAGCGAAGTACGCGGGCCTGGAAGACGGCGAGACCACCGAAGATCGCGTGGAAGTAGCTGGCCGCATCATGGCCAAGCGCGACCAGGGCAAGATCATCTTCATGGAACTGCGCGATGCTACCAGCAGCATCCAGTTGTTCTGCCGCATCAATGCGCTTGGCGAAGACACCTTCGCAGCCATGAAGGATCTGGACGTGGGAGACTGGATCGGTGTTTCAGGTTGCATGATGCGCACCCGCCGTGGTCAGCTTTCGGTGGCGGTCGACACCTACGAGTTGCTCTCCAAGTCCTTGCGCCCGCTGCCTGAGAAGTTCCACGGCCTGGCCGACAAGGAGCTGCGTTACCGTCAGCGCTACGTGGATCTTATCGTGAACCCCGAAGTGCGTGACACCTTCGAGAAGCGCTCCAAGATTATCTCGGCTATCCGCCGCTACATGGAAGATCAGGGCTTCTACGAAGTCGAGACACCGTTCCTCCACTCCATCATGGGTGGCGCGAATGCTAAGCCCTTCACCACGCACTTCAACGCGCTCGATCGCGACTATTTCTTGCGCATCGCAACGGAACTGCCGCTCAAGCGCCTGTTGGTTGGCGGGTTCGAGAAGGTATTCGAGATCGGCCGTCAGTTCCGCAATGAAGGCATGGACCCCTATCACAATCCTGAATTCACCACTATGGAAGCCTATCAGGCATTCTCCGATCTGGAGGGCATGATGGAGCTTACGCAGGGCTTTGTTCAGGCAGCCGCGCTGGCAGCATGCGGAACGCTGGAAGTGGAATACCAAGGCACCACCATCGATCTTGGCGGGCAGTGGCGCCGCGCCAGCATGGTAGAACTGGTCAATGAAGCCACGGGCGAGAATGTGAGCTTCGATATGACGCGCGAACAGGTCGCTGCCATCGCTGAAGCGCATGGCGTTCACGTGGAAGATGCCTGGGGTAAGGGCAAGATCATCGCTGAGCTATTCGAGGAATGCGTGGAAGCGACCCTTATCCAACCTACCTTCGTTACTGACCATCCTATCGAGGTCTCACCGCTCGCAAAACGGAAAATTGGTGAAGATGAGGTGGCTGACCGCTTCGAACTGTTTATTTCTGGCCACGAGTATGCTAATGCTTTTAATGAACTTAATGATCCCGTTGATCAAGCGGAGCGATTCCGAGCGCAGTTGGCTGCCAAGGACATGGGCGACGATGAGGCAATGGGATTCGACGATGACTACGTGCGCGCTTTGGAATACGGAATGCCTCCCGCCGGCGGTGTCGGCATTGGCATAGATCGCCTCACCATGCTTCTTACGGATTCACCTACGATTCGCGATGTATTGCTATTCCCTCATATGCGCGACGAAGCCAAGTAACAAAGGAGGTGGCGTATGTCGTTCGACAAGTTCACTGACAAAGCCCGCAAGGTACTGGTCTTGGCTCAGGAGGAAGCTCGTGGGCTCCACCAGCCCTACGTCGGTACCGAGCATGTGCTCTTGGCTTTGCTCAAAGAAGAAGATGGCCTAGCCGCACAGGCGCTCGAGCGTTTGGGCGTGCATTACGAAGCCACGGTGGCTGCTATCCGCCGTTTGGTCACCATCGATGAATCTACCGATGTGTCGGGCCATTTGAGCTTCACCCCGCGTGTGAAGCGCGTGTTGGAGAATTCCCTGCGTGAAGCCATGCAGATGGGCCAAAGCTACATTTCTACCGAGCATCTGTTGCTCGGCATCATCCGCGAAAACGAAGGCACGGCCATCGAAGTGCTCGAGCGCATGGGCGTTTCGGGTGACGATCTGCGTGCTGCACTGAACGACCTGGTCGGTCAGTCGTCTGTGTTCGCGGGCCAGAATTTCGACCCTCAGGCAGCGCCTTCCGATAGCGTGCTGAAGGAATTCAGCGTCGACTTAACGAAGAAGGCTGCTGATGGCAAGCTCGACCCCGTTATCGGGCGCGCGGGCGAGATAGAACGCGTCATGCAGATCTTGTGCCGTCGCCAGAAGAACAACCCCTTGCTCTTGGGCGAACCAGGCGTGGGTAAGACCGCGGTGGTCGAAGGCTTGGCGCAGCTGATCGTAGCTGACCAGGTGCCCGATATCTTGCGTAACATGCGTTTGGTCACCTTGGACGTTTCGGCGTTGGTCGCGGGCTCGAAGTATCGCGGCGAATTCGAAGAGCGCCTGAAGAAATGCATCAAAGAAGTGGAGCAGGCTAACGACATCATCCTGTTCATCGACGAGCTGCATACGCTCATCGGTGCGGGTGCTGCCGAAGGCTCCATGGACGCAGCTTCTATCCTGAAGCCGCCGCTGTCGCGCGGCGAGATCCAGATCATCGGCGCTACCACGCTCGATGAATACCGCAAGCACTTGGAGAAGGATTCCGCGTTCGAGCGTCGCTTCCAGACGGTCGTCATCAAGGAGCCCAACGAAGAGCAGGCGGTCCGCATCATGGAGGGCTTGCGCGACAAGTACGAAGAGCATCATCATGTGCACTTCTCGGACGACGCGCTGCAGGCTGCCGTTTCGCTTTCCGACCGCTACATCCAAGATCGCTTCCTGCCCGACAAGGCTATTGATGTGCTTGACGAAGCGGGCGCGCGCATGCGCATCCGTAACATGGTCTTGCCTGATGAACTTCAGGAACTTGACGACAAGTTGCGTCAGCTTCGTGCTGAGAAGGATTCCGCTATCGCTGATCAAGATTTCGAGCGTGCCGCTGATGTGCGCGACCGTGAAGCCAAGGTGCGCGAAGAGCGTAAGAAGGCTCAGGCGGATTGGGAAGAGAAGACCCAGAAGATCATCAACGAGATCACGGTGGAAGATATCGCCGATGTTGTTTCGATGACCACCGGCGTTCCCGTTTCGAATTTGACCGAGGCGGAAACCGAGAAGCTCTTGCGCATGGAGTCTGTGCTGCATGAGCGCGTCATCGGCCAGGATGAAGCGGTAACGGCGCTTTCGAAGGCGATCCGCCGCAGTCGTTCAGGCTTGAAGGACCCCAAGCGTCCTGCTGGTTCGTTCATCTTCCTCGGTCCTTCGGGTGTTGGCAAGACCGAGCTGTCCAAGACACTCGCGGAATTCCTGTTCAACTCCCAGGATGCGCTCATCTCCTTCGATATGTCCGAATACATGGAGAAGCATACGGTCTCGCGTCTGATCGGTTCGCCTCCGGGCTATGTGGGCTACGATGAAGGTGGCCAGCTTACCACTGCGGTGCGCCAGCGCCCCTATTCGGTGGTGCTCTTCGACGAGATCGAGAAGGCTCACCCCGATGTGTTCAACATCTTGCTGCAGATCCTTGAAGAGGGTCGCTTGACCGATGCGCAGGGTCGCATGGTCGACTTCCGCAATACGGTCATCATCATGACCTCGAACGTGGGTGCGCGCGAGATCACCGCTACCACGCCGCTGGGATTCACTTCTGGCGGAGGCTCGGGCATGGACGACGGCGAGATCAAGACCCGCGTTATGAGCGAGGTAAAGCGCCTGTTCCGCCCCGAATTCTTGAACCGTATCGATGACATCATCGTGTTCAAGTCGCTCACTGAAGATGAGATCGTCGAGATCGTGGATCTGATGGTGGCAGACCTACGCGACCGTTTGATCGAGCAGAACATGACCATCAACATGTCCGATGCCGCGAATCGCTATATTGCCAAGGAGGGCACCGACCTGTCCTTCGGTGCGCGCCCGCTGCGCCGCGCTATCCAGCGCTTGCTCGAAGATCCAATCTCTGAGCAGATCCTGGAAGGCAAGTGGACCAGCGGTTCGGTCATCGATGTGGACGTGGACGACGAGAAGCTCGTGTTCAAGCAGGGCTCTGGTTTGATCCCAGCTCCGCGCAAGCGCGACACCATCGCTAAGGAAGCCGAGCTCATCTTGAGCGGTTACGACCTTGGTCGTGCGGGCCTTACCCGTGGTGGCTCTGGTTCGGGCCGCGGCTCTTCAGGCGACTCCGCCGCCGACTAAGCCTCTACGCAGCAGAGAGACCTCAACGAAGGCCCGCTTACTTAAGCGGGCTTTCTTGCTTTATATCTGTTGGACGATAGTCAACAAAGGAGAGAGACGCCTGAGGTGCCAGTGAGGTATCAGATTCTCTCGATGCATAAATATAAGTTAAGTAGTACATCGAGCGACCGCACCAGCCCGAAGGGCGAGCAGGGTAGCAGGAGAATTTGAACTTCGCAGGTGCCTCAGTCTTCGGACGTGCATTATCAAAAACCTAGCAGATGAAGTAAACTAGAAGGGCAAGAATTCAAGCTGTTTAGGCAGCATAACGATAAGAGGTCTCTATGCCAGAAACCATCGACCCCGTCTTCAGCCCCCAGGCTATCGACAAGCTCCTGCAAAAAGTGAAGGACAGCGACACCTTCGATGCGCTTCGCACGCAGATGCAGCTCACGGGCACGGTGAACGAAAACGCGCAGACGGCAGTGATCATCCTGGCTGGTGGCAGTGGTGAGCGCTTCGGGGTGGAAGGCGGCAAGCAGCTGGTAGAGGTTGCAGGCAAGCCCATCCTCACGCGTTCGGCCGAGGTGTTCGACAGCGTAGGCGACGTGGGACTTATCGTGGTGGTGTGTCCTGAAGAGCGCACCGAAGAATACCTGCGCAAAGCCATCGATCCGTTCCCATTCGCAACGCCCATCGTCATGGCGCCAGCAGGTTCGCTTCGTCAGGAATCGGCCTTTTCGGGCCTCGAATTGGTCCCCGATAATTTCGAATACGTTATGCTCCATGACGGCGCCCGCCCGCTCATCTCGCGCGACCTGGTGGAGCATACCATTAGCGTGCTGAAGGGCAATATCGATTGCGACGGCGCGGTGGTGGGGCATCCTACCATCGACACGCTGAAGATCGTGGAGAATGGCATCATCCAAGGAACCCCTGATCGTTCAGTCTTTTGGAATGCGCAGACCCCGCAGATCTTCCGCGCGGGCATCTATCGTCGCGCGCATGCGGCAGCTCTTTCCGATGGCTTCGTTGGCACGGATGACTCTTCGCTGATCGAGCGCCTTGGCGGCCGCGTGATGGTGGTCGAAGGTAAGCGCGACAACATCAAGCTTACAGTGCCCGAAGATTTCCTCATCATCTCCGCGGCAGTACGTCAGGCACTCATCGAGGGGATCGAGTCCTAATGGCGAAGACCGCAAGTGAACAATTGCGCAGCTTGCGCGTTGGCCTTGGCTATGACGTGCATGCATTCGCGCCTGATCGCGCGCTCATCTTGGGCGGTGTTACCATCCCGCATCATCAGGGGCTCGATGGCCATTCCGATGCCGACGTGGTGCTCCACGCCATTGCCGATGCGCTGCTCGGGGCCACGCGCTTAGGGGACATCGGCAAGCTCTTCCCTGATACTGATCCCGCCTATGAAGGTGCCGATTCGCTCAAACTACTGAAGGCGGTTGCGGACCTGGTGCGTGAAAACGGCTTCGACATCTTGGATATCGATTGCGTCATCGCAGCTCAAGCACCGAAACTTTCTCCGTACCGCGATGCAATGCGCGAGAATATCGCACGCGCTTGCGGGCTTACCCCTGAAAATGTTGGCCTCAAGGCCACCACCACTGAACATCTTGGCTTCGAAGGCCGCGAAGAAGGCATCTCGGCCCAGGCCGTTGCCCTTGTCTGTCGATGTTGTTAGTGCTTTCGGCGCGCTCGTGCGGATCTTAGTGCACGCACAGAGCAACCGCCGCCCATTGATGGACCACCTATTGATGGAGCGGTGCCCGCGCTATACGTGGTACTATTTCGCAAGACAAGAAGGGCAGATCCCATGAACATCTTTTCAACCATGGCGGAGGATATCCGCACCGTCCAAGCAACGGACCCCGCCGCCCCCTCGAAATTCCTCATCTGGCTCACCTATCCGGGCCTTCAAGCGCGTTGGGCGCATGTGATCAATCATTGGCTGTGGAAGAAGGGTCTGCGTGGATTGGCGCGCTACCTTTCTCAGTGTGCTCGCTTTTGGACGGGCGTAGAGATCCATCCCGGTGCGCAGATCGGTCGCCGCTTCTTCATCGACCATGCTATGGGCGTGATCATCGGCGAGACCACCATCATCGGCGACGACTGCGTGCTCTATCAGAACGTTACCCTGGGCGGTACGGGCAAAGAGACTGGCAAGCGCCATCCAACCTTGGGCAACAACGTGATGGTGGGCGTGGGCGCCTCGGTGCTCGGCTCCATCACTATCGGCGATAACTCCAAGATCGGTGGCGGTTC
The DNA here is from genome assembly GCF_943192915.1 of Anaerotardibacter muris. Lineage (GTDB taxonomy): Bacteria > Actinomycetota > Coriobacteriia > Coriobacteriales > Eggerthellaceae > Anaerotardibacter > Anaerotardibacter muris. The sequence goes on along the minus strand of NZ_CALPCD010000001.1, from coordinate 458,362 downwards.
TGTGGTGGTGAAGGATGTGCCCCCTAACTGCACCGTGGTGGGCGTTCCTGGCCACATTGTCATGCGCGATGGCGTTTCCACGGCGAAGAAGGCCGAAGAAGAACGTAAGGCCGAACTGGAGAAAGCTGCCGCTGCAAAGATCGAAGCGGCTTCGGTGGATTCGTCAGCAGGCGCGCCTTCTGCTTCGCTATCAGGCACAACGCAGGTGGAGGTTGAAGTGACGCAGTCGAGCGTTACGGTAACTGGCAACTCTGTTGAATCTCAGCGCGAGACCGCCTTCGTTCGAGCGAATCATCGCGACTACTTCCTCGACGGTGGCTCCATTCAGGAGGACAGCCGCCTAGAAGACTTGCCCGACCCTGTTGAGCGTGCGATCCGCAACCTGTACAAGCGCGTGGACGAACTTGAGGCGTTCGCAGTGCAACAGCAAGCAGCCCAGAAGCAGGTGGAAGATCTGGACCTTGCTGAAGCTGAAGTTGCGCAAGAGCGCGCTATCAATCAAGATTCCGATACGAATGCTTAGCGCCGAAAACGGCGTTTGAATAAACGACCCAAAGGACCCGACCATGATCAAGATCTATGACACCAAGACACGCAGTAAGCGCGAATTCGTCCCCGTTGAGCCAGGCAAGGTGGGCATGTACGTGTGCGGCCCCACCGTGTACAACTACATCCATATCGGCAACGCACGCACGTTCATCTCCTTCGATACCATTCGTCGCTATCTTACGTGGCGCGGTTTCGAAGTAACGTTCGTGCAGAATGTCACCGACGTGGACGACAAGATCATCACCAAAGCGGCCGAAGAGGATCGCACAGCGGCTGAGGTAGCAAAAGAATACACGGATGCGTTCATCGCTGACATGCATGCGGCTGGCGTGCAGGATCCCGATATCCGCCCGAAGGCGACCGAAGAGATCGACACCATGATCAACCTGGTGCAGAAGCTCATCGACAAAGGTCATGCTTATGCGGTCGATGGCGATGTGTACTTCGCGGTGCGCTCTTATTCCGACTACGGTGCGCTTTCGAATCGCAATGTTGACGAGATGGAGTCGGGTCATCGTGAACTGCGCGCGGACGGTCAAGGCTTGGAAGATCGTAAGCGCGATCCGCTTGACTTCGCACTCTGGAAGGCTGCTAAGCCTGGAGAGCCCAGCTGGGAATCGCCCTGGGGGCAGGGAAGGCCTGGTTGGCATATCGAATGCTCGGCCATGTCGGAGAAGTATTTGAAGCTGCCCTTCGACATCCACGGCGGCGGCGCAGACCTGTGCTTCCCGCATCACGAAAACGAGCGCGCTCAATCTGAGGCAGCGTTCGATACTACGTTCGCGAATTACTGGATGCATGGCGGCATGCTCCAGATCAATTCCGAGAAGATGAGCAAGTCGCTTGGCAACTTCCTGCTGCTGCGCGACATCCTTGAGACCACCGACCCCGCGGTGCTGCGCATGCTCATGTTGCAAACACACTACCGCAGCCCACTCGATTTCTCCGATGCGCGCCTGAAGGAATCGGCCGCGGCGCTCGAGCGCCTGGAGAACTTCGTCACCAACACACTGTGGTTGGCGAAGAAGCCCACAGGCGATGGCTCTGATCTGGCATCGAAGGTGGAGACATTGGTCGACCAGCTGAAGGAATCCTTCACTGAATCGATGGATGACGATTTCAATACCGCTGGCGCCCTGGGTGCCATCTTCAACTTCGTTGGCGAGGTGAATACGCTCACGGCCGATGCGCAGGTGAGCGCGGCTGACGCCAAGGCACTGACCGATGCCGCTCAGGCTGTGGTCGAGCTGATGGATGTGCTGGGTATCTCGATCGAAGTGAAGGATGCAACGGATGCCACCGCAACCGTGCTCGATGATGCTGAAAGCGCTGCTGAGATGATGGTGCTTGCCATGGAATTCGCGGGCTTTTCGCCAGGCGATGGCGCTGATCCTTCCACGGTGAAGGCAGCGATGGCGGCTTTGCTCGATGCGCGCGCGAACGCTCGTGCAGCCAAGAACTATGCCGTAGCCGATGCTATCCGCGATGGTCTGAACGAGATCGGCTTCCGCATTGAAGACACCCCGCAAGGCGCCCGCATCGTCAAAGCCTAACCGGGGACAGGTCCGTTTTTTGTCCCGGACACTTTGGGGACAGGCCAGAAGTACCAAATAGGATCTCTGGCCTATCCCTTTTCTGTCCCGGACAAAATGGGGACGGGTTCCAAACTGTCCCGGACAGAAACGGACCTGTCCCCAAAGTGTCCGAAAAGGAAAAAGCCGCCTGGGGAAGGCGGCTTTTGCATTTAGCTGTCGTATTCGGTTGAGCTGTGTGTCGAGCCAAATGCTGCGATCAAGCCGCGGTTAGCGGCAAGTGCACGGAACATCGTGCTTCACGCGCTGAGATTCTTCAGCACGCTTCGCATCATTGAAGCGATCCAGCGTACCAACGAGATAGCCCGTGATGCGGCGGATGCGCTCGAACGGCTGAGCATGGTATCCATAATGGATCGCAACATCTTCAGCCTCGACCGCGCAATCGATCCAAGCAAGATCCTTGCTCGGCTCAAGCTGACGGCCGCGAGCGATATACTGCGCGAGCTCTTCGTCGGTAACGCGAAGATCGTCTGGGGTCGAATAGGATACGGTGATCGAAACATTCTGCAGGTGCTTATGTTCCGTTGAAGCTGCTGGTTTGTGCGTATGTGCGTGTGCATTTGCCTGAGCTTCGTTGAGGTTTGCTTTAGCATCCGTGAGTGTGTTTTGAGCTGCGAATGCCGGTGCTTCAAGCGTGTTCATTTCACTTCCTATCTGCTTAGCGTAGCCCTTTCGGTTACGGTTACCATTGGTTAATTGTTACCGATGAAGTATCAATTAACTTACCTCATTCACTCTAACCCAATCGCCAAGCGCTGTAAACCGAAAATCACCATATTTTGTGGACAAAATCTCCAAGAAACATCCTGTAGCACAATATATTGTGTATATAGCACCAGGCGTTTTGGACGAATGTTCGCTCGGATCCGTGCTACACACCCTTTTCCGCGAACGGAAAACGGCCATCAAGCGGCCCTCTGGAACCGTTCGTGATCAGTTTGCGAATGACCCATAAATGACCTAGAAAGTCGCTGCCGAAGATGGCACAATGAAGACCTGAAAAACTTACGCTGGAGACGTCACATTAAGGAAGTAGCATATGGCATTCGTACACCTTCACAACCACACCGAATATTCGCTTCTCGATGGTGCAACGAAGGTTTACGACATGGTGAAACGCGCGGCTGAACTGGGCATGCCCGCAGTCGCTATCACCGACCACGGCGTTATGTCAGGTGTTCCCGAACTGGCTGACGCGTGTGATCGCGTGAAGGCCGAGACCGACATCTGGGTGAAGCCCATCTTCGGCTGCGAGGTCTACTTCACCACTGACTCCAGCCTTAAAAAAGAAGGCAAGCAGAAGCTTCATCATATGATCCTGTTGGCCAAGAACAACACGGGCTATCACAACATCGTGAAGCTGGTCAGCGAATCCCACGTGGACAACTTCTACTACCGTCCGCGCACCACCTTCGAGATGCTGGAGAAGTACTCCGAAGGCGTCATCGCCACCAGCGCGTGCATCGCAGGCATCATCCCGCGCTGCATCGACAATGGCCAGATCGACGAAGCTGTGGAATGGGCCAAGAAACTTTCTGCGCTCTACGAACCAGGCGATTTCTACATCGAATTGCAGGACCAGGGCATCACCACCAACGCGGGCATGTCCCAGCTGGAGATGAACCGCAAACTCACTGAAATCGCGAACCACCTGGGCCTGAAGACCATCGCCACCAACGACTTCCATTATCTTACGCAAGAAGACGCCAACGCGCAGGACGTCATGCTGTGCATCGGCACCAACCAGACCATCAACCAAGAAAAGCGCTTCAAGTTCCCCAACGACCAGTTCTACATGAAGACCGAAGAGGAGATGCGCGAGGCGCTGAAAGATTTCCCCGAGGCGTGCGATAACACCATCGAAGTTGCCGAAAAGTGCAACGTGGAGCTGGAGCGTGACCCTATCTTGCCGCGCTTCCCGCTGCCCGATGGCGAAACGGAAGATTCATGGTTCCGCAAGCGCGTGCAAGAAGGCCTGGTGAAACGCTACGGCGACCCCGTGCCCGAGCACGTGCAGAAGCAGGCGGACTACGAAATGCAGGTCATCATCGACCAAGGCTTCCCCGCTTACTTCCTCATCGTGCAGGAATACATCGAATGGGCGCGCAGCCAGGGCATCGGCGTTGGTCCGGGCCGTGGTTCTGCGGCAGGCGCTATCGTGGCGTATGCTATGGGCATCACCGACCTTGACCCGTTGCCCAACGGCCTCATGTTCGAGCGCTTCCTTTCCCCTGAACGCGTGGAGATGCCCGATATCGACGTCGACTTCGAACAGGGCAGGCGCGAAGAAGTTATCGACCATATCAAAGAAGTCTATGGCGAAGACCATGTTTCCCAGGTGATCACCTTCGGCACGCTGCAGGCCAAGAACGCCGTGCGCGATGCTGCCCGCGTGTTGGATTACCCGTACGCCACGGGCGACCGCATCTGCAAGATGATCGGCAACGAACTGGGCATCACCATCGACCAGGCACTGGAGAAGAACCCCGACCTGAAGAAAGCCTACGAAACCGAATCCGACGTGAAGCAGGTCATCGATGCGGCGAAATCCATCGAGGGCCACGTTCGCGGCGAAGGCGTGCACGCATGCGCTACCATCATCTGCCGCGATCCCATGAGCGACCACGTGCCCATGAAGCGCGACACCAAGGGCGGCGGCATCATCACCCAGTACGACGGTCACTACACGCCCGACCTGGGACTTCTGAAGATGGACTTCCTGGGTCTGCGAACCTTGGACGTGCTTTCCATCGCATGCCGCAACATCGAAGAGCGCTACGGCATCAAGATCGTTCCTGAAGAGATCCCCACCGACGACCAGAAGGCATTCGAGCTGATGCAGTCGGGCAACATGGATGGTCTGTTCCAGGTGGAAGGCCCGCTCTACGTTAGCTTGTTCAAGCGCCTGCCGCCGCGCCAATTCTCCGACGTTGTGGCATCCATCGCGCTCAATCGTCCGGGCCCGCTCGAGTCGGGCATGGTGGATGACTACGTGAAGGTGGCAAAGAACCCCGAGACCATCCATTATTACGACGACCGCCTGCGTCCCATCCTGGAGGAAACCTACGGCACCATGGTCTACCAGGAGCAGATCATGCAGATCTCCATGGTGATGAGCGGTTTTTCGGCGGGCAAATCTGACAAGCTGCGTAAGGCGATGGGCAAGAAGAAGCTCGACGTTATGCGCCAGCTGCAGGAAGATTGGAATTCTGGCGCAGTAGAGAACGGCTATTCGCTCGAGATCGCTCAGCGCATCTGGGCTGACGCTGAAAAGTTCGCGAAGTACGCATTCAACAAGTCGCATTCCGCGGCGTACGCCATCTTGGTCATGCGCACGGCATACCTGAAGGCGCATTACCCCAACGAATTCATGGCTGCGGTGCTGACCAGCTACATGGGCAGCAACGACAAGCTGATTCGCTACATTGCCAGCGCGAACCACAATGGCACCCCTGTGCTGCCGCCCGACATCAATTCCTCGAACATGGAATTCACCGCTATCGACAACGGCATCCGCTTCGGTCTGGCTGGCGTGCGTGGTGTTGGCGCGAAGGTGGTCCAAGAGATCATCAAGGAACGCGAAGAGAACGGCCCCTTCACGTCGTTGCACGACTTCGTGAATCGCGTGGATGCTAGCGCTTATAACCGCAAGACGCTCGAAGCGCTGATCAAGTCGGGCGCGTTTGATTCGACGGGCTACACGCGCAAGCAGCTGATGTACTTCATCGATGAAACGCCGCTGCTCGAAGAGGCAACCAAGCGTCAGAAAGATAAGTCCGCAGGTCAAGTGAGCATGTTCGACATGTTCGCGGATGATCCCGATGCTGGCTTCGTCCAAGAGATCCCCGAACCCAATGGCGTGGAGTGGGACAAGAAGACCTTGCTCACCTTCGAAAAAGAGATCTTGAAGATGTACGTTTCGGACCATCCGCTCAGCTCCTACGAAGGCTATCTTTCGAACATCAACAAATACACGATGACCGATCTTTCCGAACGCGATGAGAGTATCAAGCACATCAAGTGCGCGGGCCTTATCGCGGAAGTGAACACCCGCCGCACCAAGCGCGGCACGCTGATGGCGAACTTCATGCTGGAAGACCTGGCCGGTAGCATCGAGTGCGTGTGCTTCGATTATGAGAAGTTCGCTGAAGCGCTCGAAGAAGACGCGGTGGTGGTAGTGAAGGGCAAGTTCGAAGCCAGTGATCGCGCGAACCAGATAGTGGTCTACGAAGTGGAACGCTTGGAGCTTACCGAAGAGCAGCAGAACGTGAAGCCACTGTGCATGGAGCTGCAGGTGCAGTCGCGCGAGCTGAATGCCGTGGCTTCGTCGCGCTTGTTCGAGATATTGAACGGCCACCCTGGCAACGATCCTATCGTGCTGTTCGTCCAGCAAGCCGATGGCAATCGTATGCGCGCCGAGCTGCCCATGACCATCGATTCACGCAATCACAGTCTGAAGGCGAACTTGCACGACCTGTTCGGACGCGAGATTTGGAAAGCGTCCTAAGCACATGAGGATAGCGGCGTGGCTCACATATAACGGCGCACCGTTTTCGGGCTTCGCGCGTCAGAATGGTCAGCGCACAGTGCAAGGAAGCATCGAAGAAGCGCTTGAGCTGCTGTTCCATCGCGAAGTAGAGACCACGTGCGCGGGTCGCACCGATACGGGTGTGCATGCGCTGTGCCAGGTGGTTTCCTTCGACCTGCTGCCCGATGAGTGGTTTCGCCGCAAGCCCGACACGCTGTTGCGTTCGCTCAACGCGCTCACGCACGAGGCCATTTCATTTCGCGAAGTGCGCCCCATGCCAGAAGATTTCTCCGCGCGCTTTTCGGCCATGTCGCGCGAATACCACTATTACCTTTGCACGGACGATGCTCCGCCGCTGTTGATGGAGTCGTTCTGCTGGCACGTGGCCAAGCCGCTCGATATCGAGGCTATGCGCAACGCGGCCCACTATCTTATTGGCGAACACGACTTCAAGAGCTTCTGCATGGCAGTGTCCGCGAAGGGCAAGCCCACGAAGCGTTTCGTGAGCGAGGTCTCTTTCACCCAAGAGCAGATCTGGAATTCGAATTTCATCCGCATCCGCGTGGTGGGAAATGCGTTCCTGCACTCCATGGTGCGCACTATGGTGGGCACGTTAGCGCTGGTAGGCGCAGGGAAGCGTCCGCCTGAGTGGGTGAAGGAAGTGCTTGAGGCGCGTAACCGCCAAGCTGCGGGGCAGAATGCGCCAGCGCAGGGTTTGGTGCTGTGGAACGTGGTCTATCCCGAAGAGGATTTCTATTACGATCCGCGCCCGAGCGAACATCGCGGGGAAGTGGTCACCGAGCGTTCGCTTTCGGACGCCATCGAAGAGATAGCGCTGTTCGAGGCGGACACCGAAGAGCTGCCGCGCGTGCACGAACCTTCTGACAAGCAGAGCGGCAAAGGCGGTAAGCGCGCGAAGAAGGCTGTGAAGGCCGCCAAGGGAGCTAAAGCTACTAAAGCCGTCAAGAGCGCCGATAAGGAAGCGCGCGAAGTCAAGGCATCGCCATGGTCGAAATGGTGGCAGGAAAAGGAACATGCTCGCGAGATGGTGATCCCGCGCGGTCCGAACCTAGAAGGTGCAATGGTTGACCCCGTTGCGAGCGCTTCTGCACTGCCTGTGAACAAGGCTACTCAAGCCACAAAGCCGAAGGCGCAATCTGTGGTTCCCAGTGGCGCCGCGCATACTGAAGTGCCCGCAAAGGGCAAGAAGGCCGAGGAGCAACCAGCAGCGGCATCGAAAGCACCGAAAGCTTCCAAGAGCGCTAAAGCGAAGCAGCCGAACTCCTTTGCAGCCGAGCTCAAGCAAACGCTTCCTGGCTTCGATACTGAAGCGACCCAGGCAGATGGCGACTCCACCGAACCGCTGCCTACGCAATCACCCACGGTGCTCACTGCTGCTGGCGCCCGCGCCCGTCGCCGTGCCCGCGAAGCCAACCAGTAACAGATCAACAGATCTGGGACACAGGCAAACTGTCCCGTCAACAGATCGGGCAGATCGGGGGCGGAGGCAAAACTATCCCAGACGCCTTTGCCACCGCCCCCCAATTCATCCTCCCAAGCATCCTCCTAATCCATCCCTCAATCCGTTTCCCCCATCCATTTGCCGTACGTTCACCAGCTCGCGCCCTTAGCCGCGCTCCTGTGCGGGACTCGTTCGTCTTTTGCTATCTTTAACAGAACCCAAAACGGAGCGTGCGCGTGCGCGGACGCTTTGCGTTTTGTCTGCTTACCAAACCTGAATGGGGGATTCATGGCACAGCTTGCGAATGCAGCTCGCGATACGTGGTCTAGTAAATGGGCCTTCATCTTGGCAGCCGCCGCTTCTGCGGTGGGTCTGGGCAACCTTTGGCGCTTCCCGTACTTGGCAGCGAAATACGGCGGTGGCATGTTCTTGCTCACCTACCTGGTGCTGGTCTTCACGTTCGGCCTGTCGCTCTTGCTCGTAGAGATCGCACTTGGCCGCAAGACGCGCCAGTCCACCATCGGTGCGTTCAAGATGTTCGGCAAGAAGTATGCCTTCATCGGCATTCTGGCATCGCTGGTTCCCTTCATCATCACGCCGTATTACTGCGTGATCGGCGGCTGGGTGGCGAAGTTCGCAAGCGCCTATTTCTTCGATGCCCCAGCGGTCATCGGCGATGGCGGCGACTACTTCACGGGCTTCATCACCAGCAATTTCGAGTCGTACGTTTTCCTGTTCATCTTCATGTTCATCGTGTTCTTCGTGGTATCGCGCGGCGTTAAGGGCGGTATCGAGAAGGCGAACTTGGTGATGATGCCAGCGCTCATCATCATGACCATCGTGCTGGTCATCTACACCCTGTGCCAGCCTGGCGCGCTCGATGGCGCGGCATATTACCTCATCCCCGATTTCTCGGCATTCTCGCCTGAATTGGTGGTTGCGGCGCTTGGCCAGATGTTCTTCTCGCTCTCCATTGCTATGGGCATCATGGTCACTTATGGTTCCTACATGAAGCAGCGAGATGCACTCACCTCCAGCGCCATCCGCGTTGCAGGCTTTGACGTGGGCGTTTCGTTCCTGGCTGGCCTTATGATCGTACCTGCAGCTTTCGTTGCGCTCGGTACGCCCGATGCGGTCACGGAAAATTCTGGCCCAGGACTTATGTTCGTGGTGCTGCCGCAGATGTTCGCTACTTTTGGCGATTTCGCGCCCATCATTGGCGTGTGCTTCTTTTTGTTGGTAGTGTTCGCAGCACTCACTTCGGCAATCTCGCTTACCGAGACCTGCGTTTCCATCATGCATGACGGTGCGAAGTGTTCGCGCAAGAAGGCGATGGTCCTTACGTTTGCGATCATTGCGGTAGCGGCCGTGTTCGTGAACCTGGGCTACAACGGTCTTTCGTTCATCGAGCCGCTGGGCGAAGGCAGTTCGTTGCTGGACTTCTTCGACTTCGTTTCGAACACGGTCATGATGCCTATTGTTGCGTTCCTTACCTGTATCTTCGTAGGCTGGTGCATCAAGCCGAAGATCATCGAGGACGAGATCATGGTCTCCGCTCCGTTCAGGTGGCGCGCTGCATGGCGCATCATGATCAAGTACATCGCCCCGATCTTGATCGCCATCGTCTTCATCTCCTTCATCGCGCAATTCTTAGGATTTATGACCATCTAAATGTGGCAATGTGGCGGTAATCGGCTTGTCAATTGTTCGGATGTTTTTGCAGATAGAATTAGATTTGTGAGATTTTATAATATAGCTAAGAGTGTTATTGTTCGAGGCAATGGTCTGTTCTGAAGAATCGATGTTCGATGTCAAGCAGTCGATTTACGTTGTATGTCATTTGAGTACTTTCGAGGATAATGAGATAGCATGCTTTTGTATCTTGATTTGTATCTTTCAGCCAAAAGGAGGGCAGTATGACTTTGGCAGATCTGGCGCAGTTAATTCGCCATTACATGAAATATGTAATCGTTGTGCCAGTCATCTGCGCAATTGTCGCTGCACTTGCTTCGTTTGTTCTACCCCCCACGTATGTTGCGAAGGCAAGCTTATTGACTAACGGCGACATTGCTTTAGCTGGCGGGTTTGCTCAAAACGAAGCTGAGCTTTTTTCACAAAACGGAATTGAGGTTACCTCGACCACCTCAACGGCTTATCGAACAATTACTATAGAGGCTCAAGGCAGCGATTATGGCGGATGCATTGCAGCTGCAAATGCAACCGTAATCGCCGCAAGTGAAGATTACCGAAAGGCCAACAATCAAGCTTCAATAAGCACCAACGAGGCAGTAACTGCAGAGGATCAGTCAATAGGCCCAGCTAAAGCTGCCATTATGGGATTTATCGCGGCTTTTGTTGTGATGATTTGCGGTGTGATGATTTTTGATCTAGTGAAAGCACCTATCAAATCGCGTAAAGATATCGAAAATGTTTCCAGCCTTCCTATTTTAGGGTGTATACCGAACAGAGATCGAGGCGAACGATTGCTTGCTAATGTTCGTTTTTTGTCAGACGATCTCCCTTCTAATATTGCTATTGTTCCCGTCGGTTATACAGGTGCTACGCTTACTTGTGCTGAATTGGCTAGTGCGTTTGAAAATGCTCATATAGCTGCAACTCGGGTCAAGGGAAGTCCCCATGCACAGAGTTTAAACACCATCAACCTCCCAGAAATAGTGACATTGATAGAGTGTGCTCCAATCTCTGAAGGTGTTGGCGCGGTGTACATTGCAAAGGAAGCTGATATTACGATCTTGTGTGTATGCGAATGGCGAGATTCGAGGAAGACACTATCATCAGTCGTTGAAGAGCTCAAATTTGCAAAAGCCAGTATAGGTGGCATTGTTTTATTGACCGAAGGCCGTTTGGAAAACAGTAATGGGTAAGTCTTTTAGGTCGGTCAAGAACGGAGTATCTTTGTCGACAAACTCGAAAAACCAGGATTCTCCTATTGCTAAGCAAACAAGGGCTCAAGCTCAATCGGGCGAGCAACGCTTTTCTGTTCGCAGTGGATATGCGTATGAACTAGGAAATACTGATACGTTCAAACGGATTACTGAACTTGAAATTGCGATAGGTCCAAATCCTCTTGAGGGTCTTGAAAAAAAGAAGCTTTACTTTGCCCTAAAGCGCGTGGCGGATATTGCGTTCAGCGTTATTTTCTTTATCCTATTTTGGTGGTTATATGTTCTTGTTGCAATACTCGTAAAAATCGACGATCCCAAAGGCCCAGTTCTTTTTAAACAAACTCGTATTGGCAAAGACGGCAAGCCTTTTAAGATGTATAAGTTCAGATCGATGTGCGTAGACGCTGAACAACGACTAGGAGAACTGAAGGATCTAAACGAGAAAACTGGTCCTGTATTTAAAATTGCGGACGATCCGAGGATTACAAAGGTAGGGCGGTGGTTGCGAAAGCTTTCACTTGATGAACTTCCTCAGTTTTTTAATGTTTTAAAAGGTGATATTTCTATAGTGGGCCCACGCCCGGCTCTCCCAAACGAGGTGGCAACCTATACGCCTTATCAAAGACAGCGTTTGGCAGTAAAGCCAGGAATAACTTGCTATTGGCAAACTCGCCGCAATCGTGATTCGATTACGTTTGAAGAATGGGTTGATTTGGATTTGCTGTATATCAAAAACTGCAACGTGTGGGCTGATATAAAGTTAATCATTCAGACGGTCGGCGTGGTGATGACAGCGCAAGGGAGTTAGCGAATAGTGTTATGAAGGATAGTCAGAATGAAGACGCTTTCAAGACGATAGTTCTTGGCGCATCGGGCTTTATAGGAAAAAAGCTTATTGATCGACTTGGAGCAGATTCGCGTGTCTCTTTTTTAGCTGGAGGAAGCCGCAGAGATGCGAAAAAGGAAATTGGCACCAAGGCCCATTCATTAACTCTTGATTATCGTGACGAAGAATCACTAACACAGAGTTTTGCGCAGTTCGATATCGTCTTCGATGCTAGAGGGGCGGGCAACCCAGGAAGTTCTAATCGCTCCATACCTGAAGAGCTCCAGTTGATCCAAGACAACGCTCGAGTGATTGATGCCTGTAGTAACGCAGGAGTGAAGAAATATATTTTCTTGTCATCTGGCGGCGCAGTGTATGGGAAGGGACAAGAGCTTCTTAAGGAAACAGATGACGTCAATCCAATTACAACATACGGATTGGTGAAACTTACTACTGAGAAGTTGCTGCATCTGTATAATCAGCAAACTGGTTTGGATTATCGTATTGCGCGCCTCGCTAATCCATACGGTCCAGGACAGCGGACAAAAACTGGCCAAGGTGTAATCGCTGCATTTATTGACAGGGCATTATCTAACTCAAGTATAGAAATGTACGGCGATGGCAATGTGACCAGAGACTTTATTTACATTGATGATGCGGTTGACTGTTTAGTGGATATTGCCTTTTATGACGGAAAGCAGAAAATCTTTAATGTTGGGTCTGGGTCAGGAACGACGATAGGCGATTTGGCTCAAGAAATAATAAGGCTTACAGGTTCAAGTTCGAGAATTTCGTATAATAAAGGTAGGTCAGTCGACACTGAAGTGAATGTCTTAAGCATGCAGAGATACTTCGATGAAATAGGACAAAAGAAATTCAGGCTTTTAAACGACGGACTCATGGCAACTATTGAGTATTACAAAAGAGAGACTAGCTTACGTGATTAAGATTGCCTATATAGTCAATCGCTTTGTACCAGGAGGGTTGAAAACCTACCTCCTCTCGTATGTTTCAAAACTCAATAAAGATGAATTTGAGATTACCTTTATCACTTGTCAAAACAAAAACGAACCTGTTTCATACAAGGACCTCGATGAGCTCGGTGTAGAGGTTATAGAGCTTGCCTCTATAAAAAATCTACCGCTGTATTTGAGTCAGCTTTACAAAGTGCTTAAGCATCGAAGGTTTGATATTGTTCAAGCTTGCATGAATTCCCTAAATGTCTTTCCGCTGTTTATATCTAAATGTGCTGGAATTAAAAGACGAATAAGTTGCAATCTTAGCACCTCACATCCCAGCGAGAAATCGAATATGCTTAAAAACGTATTGAGAAGATTTGGGACCTGGGATGCAACTGATTATGTAGCGAATTCGAACTTATCGGCTAAATGGCTATTCGGGAAAAGAATCGATCAGGTGCGAGTTTTTCCGAATGCTATGAATTTGAAAAAATTCAAATTTGATAACGAAGCAAGAGAACAAACAAGAGAACGATTAGGATTGTCGGATTCTTTTGTAATTGGGACGGTTGCAAGATACTGCTACCAAAAGAACCATGAGACGTTAATTGATATTTTTCGCGATGTTCACGAAAAAGACAACTCGGCGCGCTTGCTTTTGGTCGGATGGGGAGAGCTAAAAGAAAAGGTTTTTGAGCAGATTCACTCATATGGACTTGATGAATTTGTGGTTGACCTGGGAGCAACTGAGGATTTGCCTGCGATATATTCCGCTTTGGATTGTTTTGTTTTGCCGTCATTTTACGAGGGATTACCAATAGTAGGCATAGAGGCTCAGGCTTCTGGCTGCCCGTGCATTTTCTCATCAGAAATAACCTCGGAAGTACAATTCGGACCAGAAGTAGACTTTATTCCGCTTGACAAAGAGCCCAGCCAATGGGCTTCCGCCGTCCTTTCTTTTAAGGGTGCTGAACGCTATAATTGCATACCCGAGTTAGAAAAAGAAGGATATGATTTGTCTACAGAGGCAAAGGTGCTCGAATCGTTTTATCGGGCATGATAAGGCAAGGTCCGCATGGCTAAAACAATTGTTCTCGCAACATGCTACGACAAAGTAAATTATGGTAGCCTTCTACAGGCTTACGCTACGCAAGCAGCGGTCGAGCAGATTGGCTTTACTCCCGTAACGATTGATAAAAGCGGGTTACAGGCTGAAATCGGTAAAAACCGCCGGGAATATTATGCTAGGCACCTTTTTGACATTGAGTTGTATCGCGCAAAGCTCGGCTACGTTTTTCATAGGATAAAACAAAAGGTTAACCCAAGTTTTGGGAAAAAAATGCAAGCTCGCCGAAATAAGTTTAAGGCTTTTGTAGAAGAGCACATTATTCTAGGCCCTCATTTTCTTTCTTTTGAAGAGTTGTCGAAATACTGCCAAAAGTTCGAAGATGTTGTAGTCGGAAGTGATCAGTTATGGCTCCCTGTAAATATTTCAGGTGATTTCTTTACTTTGTCATTTGTTCCAGACCCAGTAAAGAAGATATCGTATTCGACAAGTTTTGGTGTTTCGAAACTTCCTCCCAATTATATGAAGAAGGCAAAAGAGTTCTTAAAGAGCTATTATGCAATTTCTGTTAGAGAACAGAGTGGGTTGCGCATCATCGAAGATTTGGGGCTGGAAGCGACAGTTACTTGTGACCCAACTATGCTGATTGATAAAGATCAGTGGGCGCGTGTTTCTGACGAGTCTTATCCTGCTCCAGATAAACCATATATTTTCTGCTATTTATTAGGAGACAATATATGGCACAGGGAAGAAGTAAAGAGAATTTCCCAAGAGACTGGATATCCTATTTTGGCAATTAGCCATTGTGACGAGTATGTTGCATACGATGATAAGCAGTTTGCAGATTTTCAGCCATATGACGTTGGGCCCGCTCAGTGGCTTACTCTTTTAAGAAATGCAGCTTATGTATGTACAGACTCTTACCATGGAACGGTGTTCTCGATATTGTTCGAGCGGCCTTTCACTTCTTTCAGAAGACATAATAACCAAGGCTCGCAGTCCACTAATTCGCGCCTCGACACTCTCCTGAATCGTATGAACCTACAGGGTAGAATCTGTGAACATCCTGGACAGACCAGGTCGCATATAGACCATAAGATTGACCAAGAAGAGCTCTTGGAGCTGGTAGAGAACTATCGCGCTGAGTCGTATGAGTGGTTGCAACGCGCTCTAGATTAGGGAAATCGAATGATAGAGATATCGAGCAAAGCTGATTGCTGCGGATGCGCAGCCTGTATGAACGTTTGTCCCAATGGATCTCTCTCCCTGATCAGAGATGAATTCGGATGTGAATATCCAAATATAAATCTTGAGACATGTATCGAGTGCGGACAATGTGAAAAAGTTTGCCCCATTCTGAACAGCTCTGAAGAAATACCGACACATCAGCGAGCATTCCTTATCCAACACAAGGATCCAACGATCTTAGGTCAGAGTACTTCAGGAGGTGCTTTTTCTGCGCTCGCAGAAGAGGTTCTTGGGCAGGGTGGCTTGGTTTTTGGCCATGGATACAATGGTGAAATAGAGAGTCGCGCACCAGAGGTTCATTGTTTTTCTGTTAACGATCGAGAGCAACTTAGCTTGTTCCGGAATAGCAAATATTCTCAGAGCACCATTGGTTATTCATTGAAAAACGTGAAGGAGCAGCTTCGGAAAGGGACGATCGTTCTTTTTTCAGGGACCCCGTGTCAGACGGAAGGTCTACTCAAATACCTAGGGCACAAACCAGAGAATCTGATTTTGGTTGATGTTGTATGCCGTGCGGTCCCAGTTCGTCAAATGTTCGAAAAATATTGTAATTGGCTGCAGGAAGAATACGGAAAAAGTGTCCATTCGGTCCGTTTTCGTGACAAACGTAAATATGGATATCGCTATTCGAATATCTGTGCTTTTCAGAGAAACGATGAGTCCCCCTTTTATTCTGCGGGCGTGGAAAGTGACCCAATGCTGAGAGCGTTCTTCTCTAACATTTGCGATCGTCCGAGTTGCTATGAGTGCAAGTTCAAAAAACGTTATCGTCCAGTAGACCTTACATTATGGGATTGCTTTGATATATATGAACTGGATCGATCCCTAGACAACAACCTGGGGGTGACCCGGGTTCTGGTTCATACCGATAAAGGCGCAGACATGATGCAAAGTATCAGGCAATATGCTTTGGTTATTGAAATTGACGTTGAAGAGGCTATTCGTAACTCTCGCGAGATGACGAATTCCGTTTCTGATAATACTATGCGACAATGTTTTCTGGAAGATCTTCGAGAACTCAACAGCGTTGAGCTTATAGAAAAGTGGTTTCCCGATAATGTTCGCGTTAAAGCTGAACGAGCCATCCGAAAGATCATGGTTGGAATGGGAATTTATGACAAAGGAAAACGCGTTGCAAAACGTCTCCTCAAGAACTTCCACAGAAGGTAAGGGTACAAAAGTCGAGTAAGGTAGTTCTTTGCAGAATATGAACGACCCCCTAATTAGCGTTATTGTTCCCGTCTATAACGTTGAGAATTATCTAGGGGATTGCTTAGATAGCCTGCTTAAGCAAACATATTCCAACTATGAGGTTATCGTTGTTGATGATGGGTCGACCGATAATTCGGGTCATATTTGCGATCATTACGCAAAAGAGCATGTACCTATCAAAGTTTTGCACAAGAAAAACGGTGGGTTGAGCGACGCAAGAAATGCGGGCCTTATAGAATCGGGGGGTAGCTACATCGCTTTTGTAGATGGAGACGACTACGTCTCTCCCGTCTTTCTTGAGATGCTCTACAAGGCTATCGAAGTTACAGGAGCTGAGATTTCCGCTGTTGTTGGCGGCACTTCATTTACCGATGGAAATGAAGTGCCGCTCTGTTCGAGCATGGAAGATTTTAGTACCAAGACACTGGAAAAAGAAGAGTATCTAGAGGGTATGCTCTATCAAGTTTATACGACGGGTGCCCCTTGGCGTATGTACAGAAGAGACCTTTTAGGTACGAACCCGTTTCCTGTAGGCACATACTATGAGGATTTGGCATCGACCTACAAGTTTGTTTTTGCAGCAACTCGTATTGCTTTGCTTGAGCGTATAGATTTATACGCGTATAGGCTTCGATCAACGAGCATCATACGAGAGCAATATTCAGAAATCAAGCTTAAGTCTGCGATCAATGTTTCAAGGCAGTTAGCGGATGACCTTAGTACTCAGTCGCAGGCTATAGCAACTGCAGCCGCGTCGAGGTGTTTCTCTGTAAATCGGCTTGTGTATGCACAGGTCCCGCGAGATAATAAAGCAGACAAAGAGCTCCTTTGGAACGAGATGAAGAAGTACCGTAAAACTGTTTTGTTTGATGCTAAGGCAAGGCTACGAGAGCGTATTGCGGTTGTTGTTACCTATTTCGGAGAGCATCTTTTCTCGATCTTTTGTTCAATTTGCAGAAAACTTGGATTGATGAGATGAACCACCTGTCTCCTTTAGAACGAACACCTATTGCAGATTTTATTTATTACGCTGCCTTATCCTTATGGCTAGTGGGCATGGTTTTCTTCGCGTCTCTTTTTGCAGGATATATAGACGGTAATGTCTTTCGCGCTATTCGTGTCGTATCGTTGATCCTAGCTCTTGTAAGCTGCATGATGACGATAAAGTTATCTAAAAAAACCGCAATTAGCATCCTGCTTGCAGCGATAGCTATCATTTCAGTTTTTATCGCCGATCAAGGTTTTGTACTCGACCTTGTTGTGTTCATGTTTTGTGCCCAAGATCGAGACTTTAGAACCGTAGCAAAGGTTGCTCTGGTCACTTTATCTGTCTCCGTTCTTTTTATCATCGTGTCATCTTTTCTTGGTTTAATAGAGAATTATCGCAGCTTGTCTGGATCGAGAGAGAGATATTACCTTGGTTTTCGCCATGCTCTGCGCGCTCCGCAGTTTTTTATGGCCATTGCTGCTCTTTGGATTTATTTGAAGAAAAAAGACTTCAGTGCTTTTGGCGTAGTTCTTTTATTGATCATCGATTGCGCGATCTACGCCTTCAGCGGTTCCCGAACCTCGTTTTTCTTGACAGCTGTGTTGATTGTTCTGGCTGGATATTTTAGTGGCGCAAAAAGCATGTTCCCTAAAAGGCTATCTAGATTGTTGAGTTTTGCTTATCCCGCTATGGCAATTTTTTCTCTTGCAATCGTACTTGCGTATTCACCAACTAATGATTTCTTGCGCGCTTTAGATGCTAGTAGTGTATTAGGCGGGCGACTCTCTTTAGGCAGCCAGGCAATCGATAAATATGGAATTTCGTTTTTTGGCCAACAAATTACTGTTGTGGGAAACGGACTCAATGCGGATGGATCAATACAAAACGTAGGCGAATACAATTATATTGACAATCTATACATAAAGCTGCTTGTTCAGCTAGGCGTTGTTTTCACGATTATATATCTTGCGATTTTTACGTATGCAGGTATCAAGGCTTACAAGAACAATGATTGTTTTACCGTATTGATTCTTGCAATGCTTGCTTTTTCAGGGTTAATCAATGACCTGACTTTATACTTGGAGTTTAATCCTTTTGCGCTTTTGGTGGCAATTGCTGCTTTTGGAAAGGATCAGCCTTTCGCAATTGCGACACACAAGAAAAGAATGGAGTGGTAGTAATGAGAGGGTTGTTGAAAAAACCAATTGTTTCCTTGTCGTTCGATGACGGGAGAAGCGATCATTTCGTAACAGCAAAGGAAATTTTGGATCCCAAGGGCATCCCAGCAAGCTTCAATATAACGACTGCCTGTATCGAAGGTAAAATCGAAGTTGGCCTAAATGGGCACATGAGCTTCGATGAACTTACTTGGATGGTGAATAACCCGTTGTTCGAGGTAGCCGCACACGGGGATTTTCACAAGAACGATATTGAAGACATCTCTAGAGGGATAAAGAAGCTCAGGGATTGGTATCCAGACAACCTTGAAACGATGGGTTTTGTAAGTCCAAATTCTCTGCTCTCGAAAAAAGAAGCTGAAGAATTGCGTGATGATTTGGTTGCGCAGAATATTGAATATGTTCGAATTGGAAGAAATATAAGCCGAAAAGATATTCCAAAAAGAGTTATTTCGAAACTATCCAAAGTTACCGGTTCAGACAAAATGTTCCAAAGGCTATATGAGTCATCTTTGAATTACAAAACAGACGGTTTTGTACTACAGGCAGTTCCCGTCATGAAAGAGAACACTGTAAGTCAAATGGAGGCTATTGTAGAAAGCGCAATTGAGCGAAATGCCTGGCTTATTTTGGAACTTCATAGCATCGAAACGCCGGAAAACCAAAGGGAGTATGCGGAGGAGTTTTGTTGGGATAAAGGTAAGTTTATAGAACTATGCGACTTCTTGAACAAGAAAAGGAACAATGACGACCTAGAAATCTTAACTGTACTTGATGCGAAACAGCGTGGGTAGGGTATGGCAGTTTTGGAGAAGATAAAAAAAGCGAAAAGGGTTCTGAAAGAAGAGTTATTTTCTCTTTTTTCTGGACTTCTAACAAGTAGGTTAGATGTAGCCGACAATAAGATTGTTTTAACTGCAGACAATGGAACGGGATACCGTTGTAATCCGAAATATATTGCAGAGGAGCTCCATCGCATTGATCCTGGCCTTGATATTGTTTGGTTGAAGGACAAAGATTCATATTATGACCTACCAGAATATGTTCGCCCGGTTACTTTTGGGAGTTGGGCGTCTGTCAAAGAACTTGCAACTGCTAAAATCTGGGTAGATAACGGCCGGTCGAAACGTTGTATTAGAAAAAAAGATTCCCAGTTTTACCTTCAGACTTGGCATGCCTACTTAGCCCCAAAAAAAGTTGAAAAAGATGCTGCTGACAAGCTAACAAAACGGTACATTCAAAACGCTGTGATTGACGCAGAAGACACAGACTTAATGATTGCGAACAACCCATTCATCCAAGAACTTCAGCAGAATGCTTTTTGGTATGACGGCGAAGTTAGATTCATTGATATTCCTAGAAACGAACCCTTGATCAGCGCAGATCCGGAGAAAAGAAGTATGGTTTGCCAGGCTTTGGGTATAGACGAAAAATGCAAGATATGCCTTTATGCGCCTACTTTTCGCAAAGACAAGAGTACGCGAATGTACAACTTTGATTACGCGGGTGTATGCAAAGCTCTAGAAGAGCGATTCGGAGGAAAATATGTGTTTGCCCTGCGCCTTCATCCAGGTGTCGTTGACAAGATCGACGAAATCGACCTCCAAGATGCAATAAACGCATCCATGTATTCCGATACTCAAGAGTTGTTGTGCGCAGTCGATGTTTTGATAAGTGATTATTCTTCAATAGTCGAAGACTTTGTTTTAACGGGGAGGCCTGGATTTGTTTATGCTCCAGACTTCGAAGACTATATGAACGATAGAGGGTTGTATTATCCGCTTGAAGAGAGACCCTGGCCAGTTTCGTACACCTATAATGAGCTCATAGAATCTATCAAAAACTTTAATGCTGAATCGTTTGAGCAAGATCGAATCGTTTTTTTAGATAAATTTGGGGTCATAGAGTCTGGTCATGGCGCTCAAGAAGTTGGTAAGCTTCTTTATTCTGTGATAAAAAACACCCATGAGTAATCTGAAGCCAAATAGTTTATTAAAGAATACATCGATGCTGTTTCTTCTTACGGCTTCTAACTATATATTTGGATTTGCCTCGATTCCTTACCTTACACGTGTTCTGGGCCCAGAAACATATGGAATAATCGGTGTCGCAATGGCGGTTTATACCTTCATGCAACTTTTTCTTGACTTTGGTTTCATACTATCCGCAACAGGGGAA
Source organism: Anaerotardibacter muris (assembly GCF_943192915.1). Lineage (GTDB taxonomy): Bacteria > Actinomycetota > Coriobacteriia > Coriobacteriales > Eggerthellaceae > Anaerotardibacter > Anaerotardibacter muris. The sequence continues at coordinate 437,667 of NZ_CALPCD010000001.1, read as the reverse complement.
GTTGCCTCAAATCGCGATTGCAACGAAAGTATTGAACAAACCTTGTCGTCTGTGACTGGCGCGAAAGCTGTGCTCATAATTTCCTGCGGTGTTATCTTGGCTATACTGTGCCTTTCGGTCGAGATGTTCCGTGAGCAATGGATTCTGTATATGCTTTTTTTCGCATACGCTGCAATCAATTCTCTTATCCCTGATTTTTTATATCGAGGAATCGAGCGAATGGAAATCGTCACCATTCGTACAGTGATAATAAAGGCTGTTTTCTTAGTTTGCATATTCATTTTTATAAGAAGTGCTAGTGATTACCTTTTAGTCCCAGTCTTTTATTTAATGGGTGCGCTTGGTGCATTGGTTGCTGTATTTTGGCATGTTCGCTTTAGGATGAGACTACGCCTTCGACGTACTTCGCTCATATCGGTTGTAAATTCGATAAAAAAATCTGCAGAATTCTTTTTCTCAAGAATTGCAAGCACCATATACACGTATTTGAACACAGTAATTCTTGGTGTCATGTTCACTAATTCTTCGGGATTGGGTTTATATAGTGCAGCCGATCGCGCCATTGTAGCAGGAAAGAGCGTTTCGTCTCCAATCGCAGATAGTATGTACCCATACATGATGAGAAAAAGAAACAATCGCCTCCTCGTTACGATTGCGTTTGTCGGCGGTTTTGCTTTACTGCTGATCTGCATACCTTGCTGGATTTTCTCAACAGAGATTTGCTTGTTTGTGTTTGGTGAAGAGTATGGAGGCGCAGGCCCCATCCTTAGACTGCTACTCCCTCTAATCCCTATTTCTCTTTTGACGTATCTGTTTGGTTTTCCTGCGCTTACTCCATTTGGAAAGGCTTCGATCGCAAACCGTTCGGTCGTTTATGGCGCAATCCTGCATTGCGTTCAGCTAGCCTTTCTGTTTTATTTTGGGATGGTCTCTATAGAGTCGATTTGTATTGCAACGGTAATTACAGAATCGTTTGTGCTCGTTATAAGAGCACTCGCTTATTTTGTGTTATTGGCATCAAATAGAGAAAATGGCAGTCTATAGGCTATGTGCTAAGCTAGAGACGATAATAAAGCGAATTGATGGTTTAGGAGAAAGTCATGAAAGGGATTATTCTTGCAGGTGGAAGTGGAACACGCCTGTATCCCATTACAAAAGCCGTCAACAAGCAATTACTCCCAATATATGATAAGCCCCTTATCTACTATCCTCTTTCTGTATTGATGCTTGCAGGAATAAGGGAGGTTCTTCTTATCACGACACCGCGAGACATGGGGGCATACGCAGAGCTCTTAGGAGATGGTAGCGAGATTGGCATGCGCATCGAGTTGGCTTGCCAAGAGCAACCCAATGGTTTGGCCGAGGCTTTTTTGATAGGCAGAAGTTTTATAGGGGTTGATAATGTTGCCTTAGTCTTGGGCGACAACATGTTTCATGGTCAAAACCTAACTAAAACACTCCTTAGCGCTAAAGACCGCATTGAAGAAAAAGGTGGTGCGGTTATTTTTGGCTATCCCGTGATCGATCCCCGCTCATTCGGTGTTGTAGAGTTTGATGAAGACTTTAAAGTTGTTGGAATAGAAGAAAAGCCCGATGAACCTAAATCAAACTATGCTGTTCCTGGATTATATTTCTACGATAACAAAGTATGTGATATTGCCGAGAATGTTCGTCCTTCAGAACGTGGAGAGCTCGAGATTACTAGCGTGAACAATGAGTATTTGAAAAATGGAGAGCTAAATGTTGAGCTAATGGGTCGAGGGATGGCTTGGCTTGACACGGGCACTCCAGAAGGACTGTTAAAAGCAGCAGAATATGTCGAAGCGATTCAATCAAGACAAGGCTATTATGTTGCATGTCTTGAAGAAATTGCTTTCCGCCGGAATTTCATATCTCGAGAGCAGCTATACAAGCTTGGCAAAAACTTGCACAAGACAGCTTATGGCAAATATCTCATCTCTATTGCTGAAGAGCAGTCTGAATGATTCGAAGAAGTCAACCTCAGGGAACTTTAGAGGGGTTTGAGAAAGTGTTTGTACCAGAGAAAATCATAGTAACTGGTGGTGCCGGTTTTATTGGTTCTAATTTTGTCCGATGGGTGATCGAGAACGCCCCAAACGCCCACGTTGTTGTATTGGATAAGTTGACTTACGCAGGAAACATTAACAATCTTGCTGGGCTTCCTGAAGATAGGTTGACCTTTGTAAAAGGGGATATCTGCGATAAAGAACTTGTCGAAAGCCTCTTTTCAGAAGCTGACGCCGTTGTCCATTTTGCTGCAGAATCCCACAACGACAACTCGATAGCAAATCCTGATCCTTTTCTGCGAACGAATGTTGAGGGCACCTATACGCTTTTAGAAGCTGCTCGAAAGTATGGGGTCAGATTTCATCATGTTTCTACAGATGAGGTGTATGGGGATCTTGCTCTTGATGACCCTTCAAAGTTCACTGAGGATTCACCGTATCGCCCAAGTAGTCCGTACTCTTCAACAAAGGCTGCATCAGATATGTTGGTGCGTGCTTGGCATCGAACGTATGGGGTGCCAATAACAATTTCAAACTGTTCGAATAACTATGGAGCATATCAGCACATCGAAAAATTCATCCCGCGTCAAATTACTAACATTTTAACCGGTAAGCACCCTAAGCTTTATGGCGATGGTCTCAATGTTCGAGACTGGATCCATGTCGAAGACCATTCTGCAGCTGTGTGGCTGATTCTCACTCAAGGCGCAATTGGAGAAACATATTTAATTGGGGCAGATGGCGAGAAAAATAATCTTGATGTTTTAAGATCAATACTTCGAAATATGGGTAAAGATCCCGATGATTTTGATTGGGTGAAAGATCGACCAGGTCATGATCGACGATATGCAATTGATGCGACAAAACTAAAGACCGAGCTCGGATGGAGGCCAATACACACTGATTTCGATGCTGGGCTAAAGTCGACGATTGATTGGTACATCGAGAATAAACCATGGTGGCTAGGGGAGAAAGAAGCAACTGAAGCAAAATATGACGCGACGGGGCATTAGCCAATTCAATTGCGCTTTTTGGAAAAGTTGGAGCTCGCAGAAGAGTCTGCGTTAATAAACATTTAGCTGGATTAGAATCTCTAATTTGGAGTGAAGATGAAATCTGTTATCACATACGGAACTTTTGACTTATTGCATTATGGTCATGTTAGATTACTTGAGCGTGCAAAAGCACTTGGTGACAGGCTTATTGTTGGCGTTACGTCAGATAGTTACGACAAGGAACGAGGGAAGCTCAACGTCCACGACTCGCTTGCGAGGCGCATGGAGGCTGTGAGAGCAACAGGACTTGCTGATGAAGTTATTGTTGAAGAGTACGAAGGCCAAAAGATTCATGATATTCGAAAATATGACATCGATATTTTCGCTATCGGTTCAGACTGGGTTGGGAAATTTGATTATTTAAATGAGTATTGCGATGTAGTTTATCTAGAGAGGACCAAAGGGGTTTCTTCAACCGAACTACGAAAAAAAGAACATGAGTTGCTACGGATTGGTATTTCTGGAACAGGAAGAATAGCTCGTAGGTTTATACCCGAAGCTCATTTTGTTAGTGGTGTGGAAGTGGTCGGTGCCTACAATAAAACGCTTAATCACGCTGCAGAATTTGCACAAGAGTTTGATCTGGAATTCGCAACCGATAACTTTGAGGATTTTTTGGCGCAGGTTAATACGGTATACATTGCCTCTCCGCATCAATTTCATTTTGAACAAACAATGATGGCTCTAGAAGCTGGTAAGCACGTACTATGCGAAAAGCCTTTTGCGATGAACGAGCAGGAGGTCCACGAAGCCTATTCTCTCGCGAGGGAGAAAGGCGTGGCGCTCGTTCACGGAATTAAGACTGCATATTGTCCCGCATTCGAGCATTTGGTCCTTCTTGCTAAGAGCGGACGAATCGGCTCGATCGTTGATGTTGATGCTTCGTTTACCAAACTCGAAAAGCCAGGTGTTCGCGAGTTGAAGAACAATGGCTTCGGCGGATCGATGCTGGAATTGTCGGCATATCCTTTGCTGGCTATCGTGAAATTGCTTGGCGAGGAGCCAAATAGGCAAGAGTTGTTTTCTTCGATCAAAGACGGGGTTGATATCTTCGATAGAGGATTCATCGAGTTTAGCGAAGCTGTCGGCTCGTTCAAGGTGGGTCTCGGAGCAAAGACCGAGGGCAGCTTGGTCATTACAGGAACCAAGGGATACATTTACGTTCCCGCTCCGTGGTGGAAGACCAGCTATTTCGAGATGCGCTTTGAAGACGCTAATGCCACCAGAAAATACTTCTACTCTTTTGACGGCGATGGACTCCGTTATGAACTTTTGGAGCTTGTGAACCTGGTTTCGAAAGGCAAGACCGAGAGCGACGTGTTAACAGAGGCCGAGACTGCTTTCATCGTGAAGATGCAGAATAGCCTCGAGTATATCGATTAGTTTCTCGAGGTGAGAGCACGACGCACGCGACTAGATTCACGTGCGCATTCATGCGGCGGTGTGGACAATCCTGACGCGCAGGCGCTTGGGCGAGACATATCTGGTCAGAGCGGATGGCGAGAGGAGCAACCTCGAGGTGTTGCGTGTGATCTTGCACGAGGTGGGTCGGGATGCGGGCGGTTTCAAGTGGGTACGCGACCAGCCGGGGCAAGATCGTCGTTATGCAGTCGATGCGAGCAAGCTCATGCGTGAGCTGGGTTGGCGCCTGGAGCACGTTGATTTTGAAGCTGGCCTGCGCGAGACGATCGCGTGGTACGCAGCCAACCGCGCCTGGTGGAAGAGCGTGAAGGCGGAGGTCGAGGCGCGGTATAAGGTGTGGGGGTTGCAAATATCGGTAAAGAAGTCTAAAAGTATTCGTAGTTTAAAGTCAGAGGCTGCAGGGTAATAGAGGAAAGAAGCAGATTGGATACAATCGACTTTTTGAAAGACAATATGGATGCCGAAATTAAAAAGATTTTGGATGCTATACAAGAAATTTCCGCAGAATTGCGCAATAAGTCTATGTTTGCGCAACAAGAAGATTATCTTAATAAAATTGATTCATTAGAGCTCGTCAAACGGATACGAAAGTTCAGATCTCTCAATCTCAAATCGATGTCTGAGAGTGAAGTTGCACAAGCGGTTTCGGATGTTTTGACGTGGAATGGTCTATTTATTTACCTGGTTCAAACTTCCGCATATCCGCAAGGTACGCAGTTTTTTAGAATTAGAAAATTGAATGATGGGCTAATTCCAAATGAGACAATAAGTGCTTACGGGGATTTATGGGAACCACCTGAAGCATCTGTCAAAGTTGCTGGAAGATTGAATAAAGCCGGCGAGTCTCTTTTATATGTAGCCCCGATGGATCCAACAGGACTCTTTCAAGAAGTTGGGGTATCTGACGGAGATTGGTACGCGCTAATTCGGTATTCAGCTTTAGACGAAATCAAGGTCAATGTTATTGGTGGCCAATACGATTATGAGGCTATGGGTATTACGGACGAGACTGCACTATTGAACAATGAAATAATTAATGACTTTTTGAAAGACGAATTTAGTAAGCCTGTGGGAAAAGGCACCGAGTATTTATACAAAGCGTCAGAAATAATCGCAAAATGGTATTTTGATTTACCGTCCGAGGACATTCAAGATGCGTGGGCGTATAGTTCAGTTCATGATACATCCAAGTACAATGTGTGTTTTCGGCCGGAAATTGCACATAAACTTTTGAAGCTAGATGGTGCAATGATCTGCAAAAAGGGAAAAGGAGATAGTATCAACGTATATTGCATTGCCTTAGGCTTAGAAGAAACTGGAGAGGTGCTTTTTTATCCATTGGGCTCCGAGCAGCAGAAGCAATCTTTTCCGGAGATTAAAGTGACTTAAGCCTGCAGCGATGCCTTGTTGGTTCCATGACGAAGCAACGCAACAAGCTCAGCAATATGACCAGGTAAGTGATTTGTTCGCTATGATAATTCTTGACTACTTAAGGTTGCAAGGATATGCCTTGCGTCAGATTGCCAACATCTTGCAGGGCGAGAAGCTGAAGCTCTATGGCGATAGACGTAACGTACCCGACTGGGTTCATGTGCGCAAGCTTGCGGCGACGTGGATCGTCCTGACGCGTGGACGCCTGGGTGAGACACATATGGTCGAGTCGGACAGCGAGAGGAGCAACCTCGATACGCCGCGCGCGATCCTGCGCGAGATGGGTCGGGTTGCAGAAGTTTAATAAATAAAAAGTGCACTCGACTTAATCTTGATACCAGCTTCGAATACTTTTTTCGTATTTTGCGCCAATCTTTGCTATAGCCTTTTCGACCGGCACACTCGCCTTTTTGTATTGTTTTGCTAAGTCCTTACGTTTGTTAGAGGCTTGCGTGTTGCAGCTTCTTGAGCAATATAATGCTTCAGTCCCACGCGATTTATCGTCGACAAAGACCCGCCCGCAGTTGGCGCAGAGCTTAGGAACACCCGACTCCGCGAATTTTGCAATCTCGTAATAGAACTCTTGGACAGGATTACGGGCATTGCGGACTGTGAACCTACCATTTTCGAAATCAACTTTAAATGTGTTGCAAGAATAGTATGCTTCATAGTTGTCTTCAAAAAGCGCGTTCATAAACCAAGTAAAGATGAATGCGGCAATTTCTGAGTCTGTCATACTCTCTTTTACGATAAAAGGCTTGTTCAGGTATGAGTATCTGCCTTTGGCGAGCATGTTGTAGGCTTCATCGTCGAGGGCTTTAATGGTTTCAGTTATTGTCGTAATCTCGTTTGAGTCAAAGAGGGCGTGCAGCGCCGATTCTGCTCCGCGTTCAGAGTGATAGTCGGAGCTAATACAAAGACCGGATCGTACGATCTGTGCGTTAGTGTTGTTGCCTATAGATTTTCTTTCGAGAAATCCATCAACTTCGCTTCGTGAAGCTAGAGCGGCGAGAAAAAGTAGGCGTTGAGCATTTTGTATGAATTCATCTATTGAAGACAAAAATATATATTCATAGCGACCGTTAGACTTAATTATCTCATCGATATCACCATCGCGGTATTCGGATGGTTTTCGTATGGCATTTCCTAATACGCCTTCTCGCACTACAAGCTCATCAAGATAATCTATATCGATGAAATATTTCTGAGTGGCGGCTTCTATGCTTCCTTTGAAGCAGTAATTCTCATTAACGGAAAGTATGTCTTCTATATTTTCTTCTAGGTCTATTTCAAAGAAATATTTAGCGAAAAAAGAGTAAGGTAGAGTAGTCGTTAATTTTATAAAATCTTTGGCAGTTCGAACTTCTAACATAGAAATGATCATTGAACGAATGTTGTACTTTTCGTCCTGAACAATATCTTTTTTATCGATAAACCCCTTGCTTTCATTGATAAAAGTAAACTTCATTTGCTCTAAACCTTGCTATACCAAAATTAACTGTAAAATTGATAAAACAGTAAATACTTAGTATATAGTACTGAAAGAAGACAAAAATATATCCCCCGAAGTTTGCATGCAAAAGCCTAGGCCCGGGGGATTTCACGTGTCTATAATAACATCTTGCGAGGAATTATGCCTGAAGAAACCGCTAAGGATACAAATTCGCCATCAGCGCGTAGCTTTCATGTAAATGTCGATGTCGACACGAATAAAAAAGCGGCTTCAAGGCATCTGTCGAAAAAGCTCGAATCTGCGCGAAGATCGGGACTAACCAAAGTAAAACTGAGGGTAAAGAAGGGCTCAAGCGGTTGCTATCCGAATGTTTGCGTACCACTAGCGGGTGTGATCGATTATTATAGAGCGGTTTATGGTTTCGACTTTACCCCTGCAAAAAGCTGGAGCAATTCAGGAATGCTTGCACACGCAGGGGTTATTACACCATATGAATTAGATAAACTTTCTCCGCCGCATTCGTTTTTGAACAAGGTTTGGAAGTTTACTCAAGAGACTCAATCTCAAATTGTTGATGGAATAATGAGCTCACTTCGCCGTTCCGACAAGATGGGGAAGGATGTTCTTCTGGGGCTTGAGCTAGCTTTGAACGAGGTAATGGACAACACTCTCGTTCATTCGATACCGAGAGGCGATTCTAAAGAGGCCGCCGGCTTTGTTATGGCCCAGCATCATAAGCATGAAGGGCAAATTGCTGTTGCAGTTTATGACGCAGGGCAAGGAATTACTGCCTCCTTAAGAGAGGGCGGTATTTCGATTAGTAGCGCAAGCGAAGGACTAGAGAAAGCTCTCATGCGCGGCGTTACAAGCGGCGGCGGTGCAGGAAATGGTTTGTGGATGATGGAGAATTATGTTCTTACGTCATCAGGTTCGTTCACGCTTATGTCGGATGGGGCGCTTCATTCAGTCCGCAAAGCGGATCAAGGAATCATAAAACCCTCGTTTGCAAAGGTTGGTAAATTCAAGAGCGGAACAACGCTCGTAGATTTTCAGATCGATTGTAAAGAGGATATTTCTCTAGCTGATGCTTTGGGATATGCTCATACAGATTTATGGACCGAAAACCATTTGCTCGATGACGAGACCGGATCAAAGATCCTTGTAGCTAGTGAAACCCGTGGTTGTGGATCAAGGGCCGAAGGTGCGTTTTTTGCAAATGTGGTTCTTAATCTTTGTCGATCTATTCCAGGTACGTGCGTGTTAGATTTCAGTGGCATTAGCATCATAAGCGCGTCGTTTGCGGATCAGCTCGTTTCCGATTTGGTCGATTCGCTTTCCTTCCTCGGCTTTTTGCGACGTATAGTGCTTGTGGGTCTTTCGCCTGCCTGTGAAGTGGTGATGAATGAAAGCTTCCGAACAAGGTACTATAGAGATGCAAAGTAATTGACCAAGGAAGCTAGCTGTTAAGAGGGGTTAGATATGGCAGGAATAGAAATCAAAGGTACTGTTCTTGGTGAAGGTGCGCCGAAGACTATCATTTCAGTCATGGGCGCTGATGTTGATGAGTGCTTGAGCGTTATTGAAAAAGGCAAAGCTGCTGGGGTGGAGTGCTTTGAGTGGCGTGGGGACTTCAATGCGAGCCGCCGCGATCCTGCTGCGATGGTGGAGCAGGGGAAGAAGATCGCTGCTGCACTGACCGAGCATCCACTGTTGTTCACGTTCCGTAGCGAGAGTCAGGGCGGACAGGACACGCTTGCGGTTGAGGAGTATGTTGCTCTAAATAAGGCTCTTATCGAGAGCGGCTGCTTGGACCTGGTGGATATCGAGACATGGATCGGCGACGAGGCTGTTATGGAGCTAGTCGATTGCGCGCATGCGCACGACGTTCTGGCGCTGGTTTCCTATCACAATTTCAAGGGCACGCCGTCCAAGGAGTGGATGGTCAACCTTATGACGCACATGCTCGACATGGGGGCGGACATCCCCAAATGTGCGGTCATGGCGCACGATGTGACCGATGCGTTCAAGCTGATGGAAGCGACCGAGGAAGTTCGCCGTCTTCATACGGACGGCCCCACGCTTACCATGGCCATGGGCAAGTATGGCTCCATCACGCGCATCATGGGCGAATACTATGGCAGCGACCTAACGTTCTGCGCGCTGGAGGATTCTTCGGCTCCTGGCCAGGTTGATGTTGCGGTCGCACGCGACATCATGAACAAGGTGCACGATATTCTTAGCTAGCGCTAAATTCCAAAAACTTCAGGATATGTTCGGCGACACAGACGGTGTCGCCGTTTTGATTTATGATCTCGACTTTGGCGACGGTCTTGCCGGTTTCTTCGTCAACGCTGACCACCTCGTAGTTGCAAGTGATGGTGTCGCCGAAATAGACGGGGCCGGTGAAACGCACGTGGTCGTAGCCGTAGGAGGCGACGGGACATTCGTCGTCGTAGGGCTGGTGAATGAGCGTCGACGCGGTGCTTGAAAGTGCGAAGGTTAGTACGCCATGCGCGATGCGGTTGCCATACTGCGTGCCCTTCATGTATTCCTCGTTGATGTGAAACGGACTGAAATCGCCAGTGATCCCTGCGAATTGATACACGTCGGACTCGCTGATCGTCTTGGTGAACGACTGCTTGTCGCCAACCTTCAAAGGTACTTTCACTGCCATGGTGCCCCCTTTGTGAATGCTTTTCTCCATGATACAACAGTGCTGAATGTGGTGTATTGCTGGTGCTGTAGGGCTGAACCGCCCCGAGTTTATTGCTTCTTGAAAACCTGGGTGCTGCCGGCGTCGGGACGTTGGTCGCGACGAATTTGACGGTGAACTTCGGGATTGGTGATAAGCTCGGTTTCTTCGCCTAGGGTGGCATCGCCGATCATTTGAGTAGGGGAATTGTTGCCAGATAGGACGCGGGTCTCAGCGCCGCTGTCGGCGATAATCTGAGTTGCTGCTCGACTGCTATCGATAGAAGAGTGTGGGGTGTCCGCGGTCCCGGCAGAAGCAATAACGCTGGTGGGAGCATCAGCAGGATGCTCGCTTGGAGAGGGATGCTGCTCGTCGTAATTCACGCCCATGAGGCTGTCGAGCGCGGCCTGCTTGCCGTAGTCGTCGTTTGCGGTTCGTTCAGCTTGTGCATGATCGGCCTGAGGCATGGGTGCCTGCTTTGGAGCTTGTTGCGTTCGAGCGTTAGCATGAGCGCTTTGGCGGGCGGCCTGTGGTGCCTGCGCCGTAGTTTGCTGCGGCTGCGCATTCGTGGTCGCCTCGCGGTTCAGTCGTGAATCAGCCCCGCCCGCAGCAACCTGCTTCGCGGGCACCGTGCGCGTGTCCGAAACAACCTCGCTCAAAGACACGTAGGGGCGGCCGCTCGCAGAACCGATGGCGCGACCGATCACCGTACCAGCCCAAACTACCGCGATCAACCCGACCATCTGGAACAGCGTATTGCTGCTCACGCCTTCGATCTCTTCAGGAGCGAGCACCACCACAACAAGGGGCAGCAGGCACACCAGCGCAGTCGCGCCGAAGCGCACCCAATAGCTAGCCAACGGCGCATCCTGCCCATCGGCTTTCACGATGCGCAGACCCACCAGCGCCTTGCCGATAGTGCGCCCTCTCGAGAACATGGGTATCACCGCGAACAGCACCGCGGCAATAACAAGCCCGATCAAAACGGCTGTCATGGGGTCGGCAACCAAGCCGCCGATGAAGCGGAAGGCGAGCGTCTTCGCGCCTGCACGAGACGGATCGATCGCCAGTGACTTCGCAATCTGGGCATCGGTCGGGCTCAGCAAGATCCACGCCACAGCGAAGCAAACTGCAAGCACAGCAAGGTCGACCAGCAGCGCCAGCGCGCGGCGCGTTACGGTCGCGCGGCTCACACCCTTTTCGACTGATCGCTCGTTCACCTCGGTCATGCTCGGCAGCGCCCATGAAATGGGGATCATCAGCCAAAAGCCGATCATGGTGCCCGTTGTATTCAGGATAAGGTCGTCCACATCGAACAGACGATAAGGGTGGTCATACACGCCGAATAAGCCCGTGAGCTGCGAAGTTTCGAACATGAGCGTGGTAGCGAACCCGATGAGCAGCGCCATCCACCAGCGGCAGCGGAACAGATAGCACAGGTATGCGCCAAGCGGGATGGTAAGCATCACGTTGAAGATCGCTTCGTAGACCACCTGTGATTTCAGGAATGGGCCCCATGTGTTGCGATCGCTCAGGCTGAAGTCGGTCTGTTCGCGAATCTGCTCGATCACGTTGAAGGGATGCAGCTGCGGCGTTTGCGCGATCTCCACTACCGCGCTTCGGTCGGTGGGTAGCGGGAACACGATAAGTGAAACCGCGCACAGGCAATACAGGATGAATGTGAACACCACGAAGGTCTTCCAGATCGATATTGCGCCGAAGCGGCGGTACTGGTAGAGCGCGTAAGGGATCGCGAGGATCAGCGCTACCAGCGGAAACGCTAGAAAGCCAAGTTGTATGTCGTAAGCGAAGTTCTTCACGGGTTTCTATGCTACTTGAAGCTGCGAGCCGCCGCCTGCATCGCGCGAAATCTTCACGTTTGTAAGCAAGATAGACGCGACGATGTGCTTAAGGAAACGCTTAACGGCATTCGAGAGCGAACTAACTGTGGTCTCTTGGTGGTCTTTATCGTAAAACCGCGTGTCAAAGAAAAGAAGGCCAGAGAAATGAACAATCCCTGGCCTGGTCTTTTAATGGAGCCAACGGCGGGACTCGAACCCGCGACCTACGCATTACGAGTGCGTTGCTCTACCATCTGAGCCACGTTGGCATGCTCACCGTCCGCGCCGAAAGCGCAGACCGCACAGCAGGTTTGAAGTATATCGAGAAACGCCCAAAAATACAACCGCGCGCCGCCGAGTGCCGCATCGTTCGTAGAATCTGCGTGCGTTCCTTTACGATATATCTCGCTGGAAAATGCAGTGCATAACGCATTACGAGTGCGTGGGTCACGAGTGCGTAGGTCGCTGGTTCGCCCAACGCACCCCCAGCACCTCGACCTCAACAAAAGGAGCACGATGGCTCGCGAACAATTCAAATCCCGCCTTGGTTTCATCCTTATCAGCGCTGGTTGCGCGGTGGGTCTGGGCAACGTGTGGCGTTTCCCATACATCGTTGGCGAATACGGCGGCGCTGCGTTCATCATCCTCTACCTCATCTTCCTGGCTATCCTGGGTCTACCCATCTTGGTCATGGAATTCTCCATCGGTCGTGCCAGCAAGCGATCTATCGCGCGTGCCTTCGACGAACTTGAGCCGCCACGCTCGCATTGGCACGTGTTCAAGTGGCTTGGCATCACGGGCCTCTACTTGCTGATGATGTTCTATACCACGGTCGCGGGCTGGATGTTGGCTTACATTCCAAAGATGGCCACCACGAACCTGGCCAGCATCGGCTCTGAAGGCGAAACAGCCGCCGCGGGTGCGCTCTCGGGGCTGTTCGAGTCGCTCCTTTCGAACCCCTCCGAGCTGATCGCCTGGATGGTAGTCGCTTGCGCCATCGCGCTCTTGGTGTGCTCGCTTGGCCTGCAGAAAGGCGTGGAGCGCATCACGAAGGTGATGATGGTCTGCCTGCTCGCGCTCATCTTGGTGCTGGCCATCCGCGCATGCACCCTCGAAGGTGCGGTCGACGGCATCGCGTTCTATCTGCTGCCCGATTTCAGCAAGATATTCAGCAGTTGGGGAACCTTCGGCGATGCGGTGTTCGCGGCCCTTGGTCAGGCATTCTTCACGCTGTCCATCGGCATCGGCTCCATGGAGATCTTCGGCAGCTACATCAATAAAGATTACGCGCTAACGGGCGAAGCGGTGCGCATTGCTGGCCTCGATACGTTCGTGGCGCTCGCTACGGGCATGATCATCTTCCCAGCGTGCTTCGCGTTCGGTGTCTCGCCCGATTCGGGCCCTGGCCTGGTGTTCATTACGCTGCCGGCCGTGTTCGAGCAGATGTGGATGGGGCAGCTTTGGGCTACGCTCTTCTTCATCTTCATGGGCTTCGCAGCCATCTCCACGGTCATCGCAGTATTCGAAGGCATCCTGTCGTTTTGGATGGACCAGTGGAATTTCAGCCGTAAGAAGGCGGTTGCCATCAACATCGTGCTCATCCCGCTGCTGTCCGTGCCGTGCGCGCTCGGCTTCAACGTGTGGTCGGGCTTCGAGCTGCCCGGCATCGGCAACATCCAAGCCATCGAGGACTTCCTGGTATCGAATAACATCCTGGTCATCGGCTCGCTCATCTTCGTGCTGTTCTGCGTGAGTAAGCGCGGCTGGGGTTGGGAGAATTTCCTGAAGGAAGCGAACATGGGCAAGGGCCTGAAGTTCCCGCGCGCCCTTTACTACTGGATGAAGATCGGCGTCCCCGTCCTGATCATCGTCATCCTCGTTTCTGGCTGGATGCCCTTAGTCACCACGTGGATTGGTGGGTAGGGAACTCGATCTATCTCAGGAAACGTGACACATCTTCTGGACAGGTCCGAAACAGTCCCGCATTCGCGTGACAGGTTTCATACCCGTCCCGCGAGTGTCCCGTTTCGTGTACGAGCTTATTAGACGTTGAACTTGAAGTGCATTACGTCGCCGTCTTGGACCACGTAGTCTTTGCCTTCTTGGCGCAGGCGGCCTGCGTCGCGGCAACCTTTTTCACCGTTGTACTGGGAATAATCCTCGAAGCTGGCAGTTTCAGCCTTGATGAAGCCGCGCTCGAAATCGGTATGGATCGTGCCCGCAGCCTGCGGAGCCTTCGCACCAATGGGAATGGTCCATGCGCGCACTTCCATGGGGCCGCTGGTGAAGAAGCTTTGCAGCCCTAACAGCTTGTATGCTTCACGTACCAAGCGCGCCAGGCCAGACTCTTCAAGCCCCAGGTCGTTCAAGTAGCTAGCGGCTTCTTCGGGGTCGACCTCGGCCAGTTCAGCAACTTCAGCTTCGATCTTCGCGCTGATGGGCACGGGCGTAACGCCGTCGATCTCTGCTAAGTCTGCATTGAGCGCATCTTCGTCAACGTTGGCGATGTAGAGCATCGGCTTCATGGTTAGCAGATGTAGGTCATAGATCAGGTCGCGCTCCTCGTCGCTCAAGTCAAGCTGCAGCGCGCGCTTGCCTTCGTTCAAGCCCTCTTCCACCTTCAGCACCGCATCAAGCTTCTTCTGTGCATCCTTGCCGCGCTTCGCTTCTTTCTCCAGGCGGGGCTTAGCCTTTTCGATGGTAGCCAGGTCGGCAAGCACCAGCTCGGTCTTGATGGTCTCAACATCGCTCGTGGGATCGACCTTGCCTGAAACATGCGTCACGTCAGGGTCGCTGAAGAAACGCACCACTTCACAGATCGCATCAGTTTCGCGAATGTTGTGCAAGAACTGGTTGCCCAGGCCTTCACCTTGGGAAGCGCCCTCGACCAGGCCTGCGATGTCAACGAATTCGACGGTGGCTGGAACGATGCGGTCGGGGTTGTCGATCTCGGCCAGGCGATCCATGCGCGCATCGGGCACTGGCACGATGCCCACGTTCGGCTCGATAGTAGCGAACGGATAGTTAGCTGCCAGCCCACCCTTATTGGTAAGCGCCGTGAACAAAGTAGATTTGCCCACATTCGGAAGTCCAACGATGCCAATAGAAAGCGCCACGAGTTGCTCCTTAAATGTGAGGCGCGAACGCGCCGAGGATTTACGTGCAGTAATGATACCACGCCGCGTCTTTTCCCGAGAAACGTGACACATCTTCGGGACAGGTCCGAAACTGTCCCTTGAGT
The DNA here is from genome assembly GCF_943192915.1 of Anaerotardibacter muris. GTDB lineage: Bacteria > Actinomycetota > Coriobacteriia > Coriobacteriales > Eggerthellaceae > Anaerotardibacter > Anaerotardibacter muris. Next base: position 422,505 of record NZ_CALPCD010000001.1, on the reverse strand, counting down.
GTCCCGTTTCGTGCACCTACCTCCAAACCAGCAGCTGTGCCTAGCGGATAGGGGCGTATAACTTTCTCTGAACGCTAGATAAAACCAACAGCGAGAGGGCTCTGGTGTCAGGGAGGTATCAGATTCTCTCGATGCACAAATTTATATAAATAGGACATCGAGCGACCGCACGAGCCCGGAGGGCAAGCAGGGTAGCGGGAGAATATGAACCTCCCTGATAGTAGAGCCTTCAGTGTTAGGGGGCTGAAAGGCGTAAGTCCCGCATTCGCGTGATAATGCATGAGGCAGTGCAGCGCATGAGCTGAAGGCGAACAGCGGAACGGGTAAGTTAGACAGCCCACCCGCTAGGCGCAGCGGACGGCCCTCGGCCCGCTTTTAACAATTAGTTAACCGTGGTGCCAGCCAAGCAGCGTATACTTTTAAAAGTAAATACAACTCTCGTTTTGCGGAGGTCCAACGTGGGCGGTTTTTTCGGTGCAGTGTCTCATAGAGACGTCACTCTTGATGTATTTTTCGGCGTAGATTACCACTCTCATCTTGGAACTAAACGAGCAGGCATGATCATCTTCAGCAAAGAAGATGGCTTCCAGCGCCAGATCCACAGCATCGAGAACACTCCGTTCCGTACGAAATTCGAAAAGGACATCGACAACTTCCACGGCACCAGCGGCATCGGCTGCATCTCTGACAGCGACCCGCAACCGCTGCTCGTGCGTTCTCATCTAGGCGTGTTCGCCCTTACCACCATCGGCGCCATCAACAACGCCGACCAGCTCATCGACGAATACTTCGCTGATCACGGTAATCAGTTCATGGCCATGAGCTCGGGCAAGGTGAATTCCACCGAACTGGTGGCCGCGCTCATCAACCAAAAAGACGATTTCGTCTCGGGCATCCGTAACGTCCAAGACAAGATCGAAGGTTCCATGACGCTGCTGGTCATGACCGACCAGGGCAACATCATCGCAGGTCGCGACAAGCTGGGCCGCCTGCCCATCCTCATTGGCAAGAATCACGAAGGTTACTGCGCTTCGTTCGAATCCTTCGCCTATCAGAAGATCGAATACGAAACGGTCTATGAACTGGGTCCTGGCGAGATCGTGAACATAACGGCCGACGGCTATAAAACCCTAGCCCCCGCTGGCGATGAGATGAAGATCTGTTCGTTCCTCTGGACCTACTATGGATACCCCACGTCTACCTATGAAGGCGTGAACGTCGAGGTCATGCGCTATCGCAACGGCGAGATCATGGCGCGCGATGAAGCCGAGCAGGTTGGCTTGCCTGAACTGGATTACGTGGCAGGCATCCCTGATTCAGGTACGCCGCACGCTATCGGCTATTCCACGGAGAGCAAGATCAAGTTCGGCCGCCCCTTCATCAAGTACACGCCCACGTGGCAGCGTTCGTTCATGCCCGCTAACCAGGACATTCGCAACAAAGTGGCGAAGCTCAAGCAGATCTCGGTCCCCGAGCTGATCAAGGATAAGGAACTGCTCTTCGTTGACGACTCCATCGTGCGCGGCACCCAGATGCGCGAAACGGTCGAATTCCTCTACAATTCGGGCGCGAAAGCCGTGCATATGCGTTCGGCCTGCCCGCCCATCATGTTCAACTGCAAGTACCTGAACTTCTCCAGCAGCAAGTCGGAGATGGACCTTATCTCTCGCCGTGTTATCCAGCAACTCGAAGGCGATGAAGGCCATCAGCATCTTGAAGAATACGCCGATGCATCTACTGAGCGTGGTAAGTGCATGCTGAAGACCATCTGCGAAGATATGGGCTTCGACACGCTGCGCTACCAGTCGCTCGAGGGCATGATCGAAGCGATCGGCATCGACCCCTCAAAGGTGTGCACCTACTGCTGGAACGGCAAGGAGTAGGGAAGCGCTCGCCGCGTTCGCTGGGGATCGCAACTACGCGCGGCGCGAATCGCAACCATCTTGCTCGCCGCGAATCCCAGTCAGGCGTGGCACGAATCCCAGCCAGGCGTGGCGCGAATCGCAGCCCACGCGCGGCGCTGCTACACTCACGCCCGCGACCCGCATTCACCATATGAAATCGAAGTGCACGGCCCAGGCGTCGTGCACTTTTGGTTTTGACCTCGTGCCTGTCGTAGTAAACTAGATGCAAGAGGATAAGGGTAAGCATTCGAAAGGAATTCGCACTCATGGAATATAGAGAGATCGGCAAGACCGGCTGCAAAGTAAGCCCGCTCGGATTCGGCATGATGCGCCTCCCGCTGAAGGAAGGCGGCCAGGCTGGCAATGCAACCAAGATCGAAGACGTGGACGTTGAAGCCACTATCGAGATGGTCCATTACGCTATCGACCACGGCATCAACTACATCGACACCGCGTTCAACTATGTTGGCGGCAACTCCGAGAAGATTGTTGGCCAGGCGCTCGAGGGCGGCTACCGCGACAAGGTCTACCTGGCAACCAAGTCTCCCACCTGGATGTACAAGACCGAAGACGACTTCGACAGCCTGCTGGCCAAGCAGCTCGATCGTCTGAAGACCGACCATATCGACTTCTACATGCTGCATTCCTTGAACGGCGGCAGCTGGAAGCGCTGCAAGAAGGTTGGCGCGGTCGAGAGCATCATCAAAGCTAAAGAAGACGGCCGCGTGAATCACATCGGCTTCTCCTTCCATGACGACTTCGAACTGTTCGAAGAGGTGCTGAACGCAGCTGATTGGGACTTCTGCCAGATCCAGCTGAACTACTACGACCAGGAATTCCAGGCGGGCTTGAAGGGCCTGAAGATGGCAGCCGAGCGCGGCATGGGCGTTATCGTGATGGAGCCGCTGCGCGGTGGCTTCTTGGTCGATCTGCCTCCCAAGGTGCAGGAAGTGCTCCAGAAGAACACCGATAAATCGGCTGTTGAGCTGGCTTTCGACTGGCTCTGGAACATGCCCGAAGTTTCCACCGTGCTCTCTGGCATGAGCAGCATGGAGATGCTGAAAGAAGACATCGCCTTCGCTGAGAAGGCCAAGCCCGGTATGCTCTCTGCCGAAGATGATGCAGTGGTCGAGCAGCTGCGCGAGACCTTCAACGAATTCTCGGTCATCCCGTGCACGGGCTGCAACTATTGCGTGGAATATTGCCCCGAGAAGATCGTCATTCCGTACAATATCTCCGCGTACAACATGCGCTTCCTCTATGACAACATGGAGATGGCGCGCGAATATTACGAAGTTGAGGTGCCGAAATTCGGCCGCACGGCAGAAAATTGCACGAGCTGCGGTTCCTGCGAGCCTATCTGCCCGCAGCACATTGCCATCAGCTCTTGGATGCCGAAGATCGACATGCTGCTGGGCGAATAAAGCCCGCTGAAACGAGAGTTGCGAACCCTATGACGAACTCCGAACGTCTTGATCTGCAGCAGATTCGCGCCATCGTTCCGCGTAAGTTGCAGGAATTCTTCACGGAGAACCCGCGAGTCGCGCTTGCCTATTCGGGCGGGTGCGACTCCGTCTTTTTGCTCGCGTGCGCGCTGGCATGCGGAGCGGAGGTTCATCCCTTCACGGTGAACACGGCATTCCAATACGCTTTCGAAGCCGATGATGCCGATCGCGCGGCTGCCCAGTTGGGCACTGCTGAAGAAGTGCTCGATCTGGACATCTTCGCGCACCCTGAAGTTGTCGCGAACCCAGCTGATAGGTGCTATCACTGCAAGAAGGTTATCTTCGGCGCGATCAAGGATGCAGCCACACGCCAAGGCATTGATATGCTCATCGATGGTACCAATGCCACGGATGACCCAGCGCGGCGCCCTGGCTTTCGCGCGCTTGCGGAATTCGGTGTGCGTTCACCTCTGCGCGAAGCGGGCCTGACCAAGGACCAGATTCGTGCTCTTTCTCGCGAGATGGGCTTGCTCACCGCTGACAAGCCGAATTATTCGTGCTTGGCCACGCGCATTCCTGAAGGCCAGACCATCACGCCCGAATTGCTTGCATCTTTCGTGCAAGAAGACTGGCTTGACCGCGAAACTACCAGCGAGCATGATACGCTGTAAGCGAGCCAACGCGGGCGCGCCTGCGCAAGCTTGCTAACGTGAACGAAGTTTCAGGAGCATAGAAGACCTGAACTACCAACGTATCGAAGACCTAAAGGAGAGGCGATGAGCGCAGAAGCCACGCGTACCATTCTTGAACAGCTTGCAGCGGGCAAGACCACCGTCGATCAGGCGATGCTCGCGCTGCGCAAAGAACCCTTCTCTGACCTGGGATATGCTAAGGTCGACCACCATCGCGAGATCCGCCAAGGCGCGGCCGAGGTGGTCTACGGCGCTACGAAGACCTACGAGCAGATCAAAGGCATTTGCGCCTCGCTGCTCGACCATGGTCAAACCTGCATTCTCATCACGCGGCTGGCTGAAGAAGCTGCCACCAAGTTGGCGATCGATTTTGCCGACGCGGGATTTACCTATTACCCCATCCCGAAGCTGGCTATCGTGGGCGTGCTGCCTGAACCGACTGGCAATGGCACCATCGTGGTGGCTGCGGCGGGCACCAGCGATATGGCGGTGAGCGAAGAGGCGGCCCTTACGGCAGAGGCGCTGGGCAACAAGGTCGAGCGCGTTTATGACGTGGGCGTGGCAGGTATCCACCGTTTGCTCGCGCATCTTGATGAACTGATGGAAGCTCAGGTGGTCATTGCGGTCGCAGGCATGGAAGGCGCGCTTGCCAGCGTGGTGGGTGGCATGGTCTCATGCCCGGTGATCGCGGTACCTACGAGCGTTGGTTACGGCGCATCGTTCGGGGGAGTGGCTGCGCTGCTGGCCATGTTGAACTCCTGCGCGAGCGGCGTGAGCGTAGTGAATATCGATAACGGTTTCGGCGCGGGCTTCCAAGCACACCTCATCAATCATCTTTCAGGTAAGGGCGCAGGCAGGGGCGCAGGCGCGGCTGCAGGTGAGAACAAGAACGCAGCGACCGAAGCAGAAGGCGCGGCCACGGCTGAAGACGAATCCGCCACCAGCGCTGCCGATACGGCCAATAATTCAACGGAGCACTAATATGAACATCGAACTAGACCTTACTCAAAGCGCGACCCGCGCGAAGCTGCTCGAGGAACTGCTCGTGCTTATGACCCCTGAACAGCACGAACGCTACGATGCCATACTGAAGGCGGCGGCCATCCCCGATCAGCACCATCATTCCATCGCGGATGTGAACGAGACCATCGACAACCTTGCAGTGGACGACAAGCTCAAAGCTCAGCTCCGTGGGGTGTATGCCATCCTTGCTCAGGCCGAAGCCACCGTGCACGGTTGTGCAGTGGAGGAAACGCACTTCCATGAAGTTGGTAACGCTTCGGGCATCCGTAATGCGCTGGCTATCTGCACGGCGTTCTTCGTGTTGGACCCCGATCATGTTTCGTCAACACCTATCCAAACAGGTAGCGGCAAGGTGAACTGCGCTCACGGCATCATGGACATCCCTGCTCCCGCAACGGCAGCTATCCTGCAGGGTCTTCCTATTGCATCGCCCCTGCTCGAAGGTGAATTATGCACGCCTACTTCGGCAGCTATCATCAAGTACTACGTTCAGGAGTTCGTGGACTAGACCGTGCTGATCCTCGATCGATATCAACCTACCTATGAGGCTGGATCTGGCGGCTTTGCCACGGTCATCGTGGCATGGGATACGCGCATCCAACGTGAAGTGGCCATCAAATGTTTGCCGCTCGAGGACGCCACCGCGCGCACGGCCGAGCAGATCAACGCAGGTCTGGACAATTTCCAGAACCCTTACGCTGCCGCAGGCGATGAATCGGTCAGCATCATGATGGATGTGAATTTCGCCAGCCAAAGCGCCATTCCTGGTCTTGAGGAAGCGCGCACTGCAGCACTGCTGAACGACCCGAACATCGCTTCCATCTATGACTTCGAGATCCAGGGTAATGCGGCCTATATCATCATGGAATTGGTCGATGGCATTTCGCTTTCTGATCTGCTTGAATATTTCCCCGATCAAATCGATGCCGACATCGTGGCAGCCGTGTTCAAGGCGGTCTCTCACGCTATCGAAGTGGCACATAAGAATCACGTGTTGCATCTGGATATCAAGCCCGATAACGTGCTCATCAACACGCAGGGTCAGATCAAAGTGGTCGACTTCGGCCTGGCACGACTGGCAGACGGCTTTGGCTATGGCGCGGCCACAGGTGGCACTATCGGCTACATGCCGCCCGAGCAGATGGAGCGTGAAGAGCTCGACGAACGTTGCGACCAATGGGCGCTGGCAAGTCTTACGTACGAGATGCTCACGCGTGGAAACAACCCCTTCCGCGCGGCCACGGTCGATGAAGCTCTCGATACCATCTACGATGCTGAGATCATCATTCCATCGCTGTGCATGGAGGGCGTGGATGAATCCCTTGACGACGCCATCTTCAAGGCGCTCGACCCCGACAAGGAGGGACGTTACGCCTCGGTGCATGCATTCGCGCGCGACGTGAAGCCTGCGCTGGGAAACGCCAAACAGGGCGTGAAGAAGCTTGCGAAGCTCGTGAGCATTGCCGTGGGCGAAGAAACGGAAGCCAACGACGATACCACTGACTTCACCGACACCTTCGAAGACGGTGAAGATGAATTCGAGGAGGGCCCCTATCCGCTCAACCGCCGCAGGCGGGGGAGGAAGAGCGCTCGTGCGAGCCAGGCCTACAGTCAGCCTCTTGATGAAGAGACCGACTTCGACGACTTTGCCAACCCTTATGACGCGCCTGCTTCGAGCCGCTATTCGCTCGTGCTGCGCATCTTGGCAGTGCTCGGCAGTGTGTTGGTGTCTTCGGTAGCGCTCTCGAATTTCAGCCTCCTGCCTGGATGGGAATCACCCGCACTCTGGGGCGCGATCCTTATCGTTGCCGTGGCGGCGTTCGCGGTCCCGCACGTGGGGGCGCTCGTGTCGTTCTCGCTTCTAGGCTTGGCGTTGGTGAACAACAACGCGTTGCTAGTGGGCGTGCTAGTGGTGGTGGCCACCTTTGCTTGGTGGTATTTCATCGGTCGCGGCGGCTCCGAACAGGCCGATTCCGCCTTGCTCTCCATCTGCGGATCATCGGTGGGACTTGGTTCGCTCGCGCCGCTGGTCAGCGCTTATTTCCTCAGACCGATCCAGGCTCTGTGCACCACGCTCTTCGCAGCGGGTATCTCGGTAGTGCTTGCGGGCCTTGGCTCGGTCTCTATCACGTCTTGGGACATCTTTCAGTTCGGCAATATCCATATGTGGACCGAGGTGAATGGCAACATCATCTCCACATTGCAGAACCCTATGACCTGGGTGATCATCGGTTCCTGGTTGGTAAGCGCACCACTCGCTTCCGCCCTCTTTCAGCGTGGTTCTACGGCAGCAAGCATCTTCGGCATCGTCTGTGCCACTGCTATCATCTGCGTACTTCCTGCGCTGGCCTCCGCCTTCCTTCTCGGTCACGACCCCGATCCAATCTACCTCCTCCTCACCATCGCCTCTGGCATCATCATGCTGGTCGTGTCCATCTTCTTCCCACCCCGCCGCTAACCGGGGACGGGTTCAATTCTGTCCCGGACAAAAAGGGGACAGGCTCAATCTTGCACGGTGCTGTGGATGTAAGGCGAGCGCGCTGAACTTACTCTGAACACTAGATTCCAACCCAGAATCCAGCAAAGCTGAATTCACGTAAAAATGCATGAGGCAGTGCAGCGCATGAGTCGAAGGCGAACGGCGAAACGGGTAAGTTATGCACGATTACCTTGCAGCCGCAGCACCCCCCACGACTTTCCTAAGCAATTTGTTGCTAGCCCGTTATTCGGTCGAGCGGGGTAGGGGCGATATAATGAAAAGAACGAAAACTCGCCGAGAGGAGTCCTCATGCGCATTGATGTAACTGGAAACGTGATCGAGACCACCCCGAACGAAAAGGTGCTCGAAGCCCTTGGCGACCACATCGATCATCCCGATCCCAATCCCGTGCAGCCCAAACTGGCCGCTACGGTCATGCTCGTCCGTGATTCTAAGTCTGGTCAGACTAAATACCGCATCGAAGACGGCAACTTTCCACCCGATTTCCCGAACAACCAGAACGTTGAGGTGTTCATGCTGCGTCGCGTGAAGACCATGGCATTCGTGCCTGATGCAGTGGTGTTCCCTGGCGGTCGTGTTGATGAACGCGACTCTAATCCCGACCTACCGTGGTGCGGCCCCAGCCCTGCCGATTGGGCAGAGCTGATGGGCGTATCTGAAGCTGATGCGCGTCGTATCGTGGTGGCTGCAGCTCGTGAAGTGTTCGAGGAATGCGGCGTGCTGCTGGCAGGCCCCGACGACCATTCCGTGGTCACCGATCTTTCCGACCCCAGCTGGGCGGCCGACCGTGAAGCGCTCGTGGCTCACGAAGTAGCCTTCGCTGACTTGCTGGTTGCTCGTAACTTGGTGCTCCGTACCGATCTGCTGGGTCTTGTGTCCAACTGGTGCACTCCCACATTCGAGCCCAAGCGCTACGACACGTTCTTCTTCTCGGCGCTCATGCCCGAAGGTCAGGTGGCCGACGACAACACTTCTGAAGCCCAGATCGCCGATTGGGTCACGCCGTCCTATGCCGTGCGCGAATCTGACGAAGGCAACTGGCTCGTAGTCCCGCCGACCATGTACAACCTCACGCGCATCGCTGAAGCGCAGTCAGCTGAACAATTCGTTTCGAATCGTAAGAAGCTGAAGAAGGTCATGTTCAAGGCGGTCCGCAAAGAAGACGGCACTATCATGCTGCGTGCCGAGCTGAACTAACCTGAATAAGGAAGGTTTGGCTCCGCCGTTTCGCGAAAAGTGCTTTTGTGATTTGGGGCGCAGCCTGCACGAATGAAGGAGGACCCATGGGCTTCATCGTTGATGAAACACCGTATCCTGGCGGGAAGGAAAGCGCGCGCGTATTCTGCGTGCGTGCTGAAAATCCTTCGGCCATGACCTATACCGGCACGAACACCTGGATCATCGCGGAGGCTGAATCTCCCGAATGCATCGTCATCGATCCTGCGCCTGCAGGTCAGCATGTGCAAAATGTGCTCGATGCCTGCATCGATCAAGGTTTGCGCGTGGGAGCAGTGGTGTGCACTCATGTTCATCCCGACCACACCGAAGGAGCCATGGAGCTTGCCGACATGACAGGCACGCGTGTCTATGCTCCCTTCGACGGCACGTTGCAGCCAGGTACGTTCCAGCCGGTCGAGAACGGTCCTGTTCTTGAAGTGGTGGCGCTCCCTGGCCATTCGAGCGATTCGGTGGGGCTTATCTATCCAGCCGACGGATCCATGTTCGTGGGTGATGTGATCTTCAATCACGGCCCCACGGTGGTCTATTACCCCGATGGAAACCTGACCGAATACATGGACTCTCTCGACAAGATCGAGCAGCTGGTGAAGACCCAGAATATCAAGGTGCTCTATCCTGGTCACGGTTATCCCATCACCGATCCGCTTGATATCATCGAAGCAACGCGCGCGCATCGTCTTGACCGCCTTCAGCAGATCAAGGACGCTCTCGTATCAGGCGTCGCGCATGATGCCGATGCCCTGGTCGACGCTGTCTATGTGGGTCTTGACCCCAATCTGCGCGATGCTGCCTTCCGCAGCGTAAAAGCCCAGCTTCTCTACCTTGACGGGAAGGGCGAGTAGGCCGAACAGGACTGAATGGAGCCAGCCCTCAAAGCGCCCCAGCATCAAGATCCATCCAATTGTTGGAGCGTCTGTATCTACCCCAGAAATCCAACTCTGTTCGTAGGGTAGGGGCGCAGAATTTACTTCGAATAGCAAACTTCAGGACAGTTTCGCCTCCATCCCCGTTTTGTCCTCAAGCAGTGAGGCTACAGGGGTAGGGTCGTAGATTCATTCTGAACGCTACCCAATAAAAGAACCCAGTCGAATGACTGGGTTCCGTATAATGCATGAGGCAGTGCAGCGCATGAGCCCGAAGGGCGAACAGCGAAACGGATGAATCCGAGACCCTGCCCCTGTAGCCTCGCTGTTTGCGGGACAACGCTGTGGACAAAAAGGGGGCTGCCCCCAATTTGTCTACCCCCCTGCGGGCATAGCAGCCAACAAGGCCTAATACAGATACCCCAACTTCTTCGCCTCGAAGGTGAGCTCATCACGGAAGTCTGGATGGGCGATGCTGATCAAGCGACGTGCACGTTCAGGGATATCGCAATACATCAAGTTCACGCATCCATATTCGGTCACGAAATACTGCACGTCGGTGCGTAGCGACGTTACAACGCTGCCTGGCGCCAGCATCGGCGCGATCTTCGACACCACACCGTTCTTCGTATTGGTGGTGGAGGTCATCGCGATGATGGCCTTACCGTTCTTTGCCAAGGTGGCACCACGGATGAAGTCGACCTGTCCGCCCGTGCCGGAATACTGGCGTGTACCGATGCTCTCGGCGCACACCTGGCCGGTCAGATCCACGGACACCGCCGAATTCACGGAGACCATGTTGTCGTTCAAGCGGATGTAATCAGGGTTGTTCACGTGAGAGTAGGGCGTGAAGAGCATGCCAGGGTTGTGATCGATGAAATCGTACAGATACTGCTGACCCGAAGCGAAGCCTGCCACCGAAACGCCTGGCATATACGACTTGCGGCTGTTGTCCACAACGCCCAGTTCCTGCAGTTCAGCCATGGCATCGTTGAACATCTCGGAATGAACGCCCAGGTGCTTGCGCGCCTTCAGGCCCTCCGCGATCGCATTCGCGATGGAACCGAAGCCCAGCTGGATGCACGCACCGTCTTCGATCAGCTCACAGCAGATGTCGCCAACGATCTTCTCTTCTGGCTTCGGCGCTGCAATGGGCATTTGGGTCATGGGCTGGTCGATCTCCACGAACGCATCGATCTGCGAAACATGCAGGTTGCGTTCAAGGCCATTCACCCACGGTACGCTGGGGTTGATCTGCGCGATGATATGCTTCGCCGCGCGGATGCCCTCAGGGCGGCAGCCCACGTGACCGATGTTGCAATAGCCATGCTTGTCCGGCGGCGTCATAGCGATGAAGGCCACATCGATGCCATCGTTTTCCACCAGATTCTTCGTGCGATGCAGATGTAGCGGCACATATGCCGTGTGACCAGCGGTGATGCCATTGCGTTCATTGCCACCGGTGAAGTAATTGTGATAGTGGAAATCGTCGAATCCCACGGTCAGCTCATCAAGATGCAGATCTTCGCTCGTGATGCCGCCATACATCGAGATGCCATGCAGCTTGCCTTCTTTGATACGCTGCAGCATCGGGTGGATCAGCCCACCTGCGACCTCGAACGTTCCCACGAAAACAGAAGTTCCATCTCCTACAAAACGATCGAGCATCGTCTCAACGTCCATGCTGCGATCCTTATAGATCTGCTCCCAAGTCATGCAAGCCCCCTTGAGTCGAAAAACATGTTCATACAAGCATACCGCCTAAACTTCCATCGCGCGAAAACGATTCATTGTAAATTGGTATGGATTGCCCCTGATTTGGGCTTCTTGGAGGTTGAAGGGCGTTTCGTTAAAAGGTAAAATTTTGCCTTAAAAGAGCGTGAACACGTTCGCACCTCGTAAAAAGAAAGAGGGACTATGATCACCGAACTCAAGATCAACGAAGACAACAAAAAGGCCTACTACGAAAAGGGCTATTGGACCGAGAAGACCCTGAACGATCTCTGGAACGAGCGCGTTGCGGCTACTCCTGATCGTGAATATATCGCGGACGACATGGGTGTTCGCTATACCTACAAGCAAGTTGATGAACTGGCTTCTCGCCTGGCAAGCTGGCTACGCGAACAGGGCATCCAGCCAGGCGATGTGGTCACCTTCCAGATGCCGCCCTGGTCGGAATTCGCTGTCCTCTATGTGGCATGCCTGAAGGTAGGCGCGGTCATCCATCCGCTCGCGGTCACGTTCAATGGTGAAGACCTTATCTATGCCATGAACCTTGTTGAATCGAAGGCGTTCATCTCGCCTACGCATCATCACAAGACCAACTTCGAAGACCAGATCTTCTCTGTTGTCGATCAGATCCCTTCACTGAAGGAAAGCGCGATCTTGGTCCACGATAAGACCGAGCCCGCAAAGAAGGCCTACACTCTGAACGAGGTCTTCGAGAATTACGAGCCATACACAGGCGATGCTGGCAGCAAGTCCGACGAAGTTGCGCTCATCTTGTCCACTTCGGGCACCACGGGTCGCCCCAAGGCTGTGCTGCACACGCATAATGGCATCCAGTATTCCGAGCGCGTCTATTCCGATGGCATCGGCTTCACCGAAGACGACATCATGTTCATGCCTGCGCCGCTCAATCATGCGACTGGTTTCCATCATGGCCTTATCACGCCCATGCTGAAGGGTGGCAAGATCGTAGTGGCTCATCATTTCGATCCGAAGGAAGCAATTCCCCAGATGAACCGCGAAGGCGTTACCGTTTCGATGGGCGCGACCCCGTTCATCTTCGACTATCTCAACACCATCGAAGACACTGACTTGAACATCGATACCATGAAGTTGTTCATCTGCGGCGGCGCCCCTGTTCCGGGTTCCATGGTGCAGCGTGCTGCGAAGCATGACATCGTCCTTTCAGAATGCTATGGTTCCACCGAAAGCTGCCCGCATCTCTTCGTACCGCCTGCAAAGGCGCTCGAGTGGAACGGCGCTTGGTCAGGCGTTGCTCCTGAAGGCATCGAGGTCATGGTGGTTGACGACAACGGCAACGAAATGCCCACGGGCGAACAGGGCGAAGAGATCTCGCGTGGCCCGCACATGTTCGCAGGCTACCTGAAGAACCCTGAAGCTACGGCTAAGGAACTGAAGGATGATGGCTGGTTCTACTCTGGCGACCTGGGCTACATGGACGAAGAGGGCCGCATCCGCATCAATGGCCGTAAGAAGGAGATTCTTATCCGTGGTGGTATCAATATCTCTGCGAACGAGGTCGACGAAGATCTGACGGGCTGTCCTGGTGTGGGCGCACACGCCACCATCGGCATGCCTGACGACCGTTTGGGCGAGCGTATCTGTACCTTCATCGTACCCACTGACCCTGACAATCTGCCCACTATGGATTCCATCGCAGAATATCTGGATTCGAAGGGTGTGGCGAAGCGTCTGTGGCCTGAACACATCGAGTTCATCGATGCTATCCCGCACACCGACACTGGCAAGATCAAGCGTCACGAACTGGCTGACGAACTAGCCCGCCGCATGGAAGCCGCGAAGTAGTTGTTGAAGGTATGCAGAAAGCTATTTCGTAAACGAGATGTGCTAAAATAAAGCCAGCGAATGCCTGTGTTTCGTGTTGCGGGCAGCGCTTTTGTTGAAGAGAGAATCGCCTAGCGCTTAGCGTTGGCGATTCTTTTTGTTGTTCGAGATTTATATATGAATTATTTGATGAGGCGGGTGGCCATGAACTCGTTGGCCATCAGCTCTGCGCTGTCATCGAGTGGCCTGAGCGTGACCGACTCACCAAGCTTGCGCTCGAGGGCGGTGCGAATGAGCCAATCAGCAACTTCAGGATTCTTGCTCAGCAGCGGCCCATGCAAGTAGGTGCCGATGATGTTGCGGTAGCGCACGCCGTCCTTGCCCGACTTGTCGTTGTTTCCATGTCCCACCGACGAGACCACCATGCCTAGAGGCATCACGCCCTCGCCAAGGTGCGTTCGACCTGCGTGATTCTCGTACCCGATCACGGGTGCTGTTGCTAGCGGTGATTCAAGGGCAACGTTTTCGATCAGGCGGTCGTAACCCTTATCGGGACGCTTCGTTTCCGCATCGATGATTGAAAGCCCCTCGACACTCTCATCGCCCATCAGCCAATTCTTGCCCAGGATCTGAAAGCCGCCGCAGATAGCCAGCAGCACGCCATCGTCTTCGACATAAGCTGCGATCTGGTCCTTGTTCTTCACGAGCTCCTCGGATGCCAGGTGTTGTTCACGGTCGGGGCCACCGCCCATGAACACGATATCGGCACCCTCTAGATCGAACGGATCACCGTAATTCACTTGCACCAGCTCTGCAGGAATACCACGCCAAGCGCAGCGCTTCATCAAGATCTTCAAGTTGCCGCCATCGCCATAGAGATTCAGCAGGTCAGGATAGAGATGCACGATGCGAAGCGGCGCCTGATCGAGGGGCTGCGCATCGTCTGCCATCACGGAAGAATTGATGCGCATGGTACCCGCACGCGGCACCTCGACCGGCACCTTGTCTGCGCGCGCCATCAGTGCCGAGCGTACTGCCGGTAGAGCAGTGTAGTTCGCGATCGCGTACATATTCCAATCGGCCGGCAGGTCGAGCGCCGTATCCACCATGTCGTTCACGCTGTTCAGCAGCCTTGCTTGGATGCCGGCGTACTTCAGTCGTACCTGCAAGTCGTTCTTGCGATTTCCACCTGCGTACACCACCAGATCGGGTTGTGCCGCAAGCTCTTCGAAGTCGCAATCCCAGATCCACGAGATATCGTGTCCATCCGCTTCGTTATCATTGATGAAGAACGCGACCACTTTCTTGCCTGGATCTGCGGTGATGATCTTCAAGTTCTGGTTGAAGCCCGTGGGGTTCTTCGCCAGATTCAACAACAGCGGCCTGCCTTCAATGGTCAGGTGCTGAAGCCTGCCGTTCTGCGGGTTGAAATGCGAGATGCCGCTTTGGATGACCTCATTGGGTACGCCCACCAAGTGAGCAGCGGTCCATACAGCAAGCGTGTTGTAGATAAGGTAGGGCCCCGACTCATCAAGGCGCATGGTCATCGTGCTCCCATCGAGCGTATCATCGATGGAGTACGTGGTCGGGCCACCGAACATCACATTCTTCGCGGCCACATCGAGCGCGGGACGTGCGAACCCGCAGTTGTCACAATGATAGGTTCCCAACTGGCCATACTGACGATAGTCATAGGTGAACATGCCCGAGCAGCGCTGGCACATCTGCGCGTCAGCCACGGTGTTCTGTGCTAGGTGCATGTCTTCGCCCACGCCGAATGCGATAGAGCGATTCGGTGCCTTTTCAGCGATGATGGCGCATAGCGGATCATCAGCGTTATAGATCAATACAGAATCGGGCGATTGCTCCAGTCCTGCGATGATGGCATCTTGTACACGATCGATCTCGCCGCAGCGGTCGAGCTGGTCGCGGAATAGATTCAAAAGCACAACATAGGTAGCTTTCACTTGCGGCAGGATGCGCGCGAGCCACAGTTCGTCAGATTCGAACACGCCCCACTGGACTGGTCGTGATTGCAAGAGCGTTGCTGCCACACCACCTGCCATGTTGGCACCAGTGCGGTTGCACGCTACGGTCTTGCCGGCAGCTTCCAAGATGTCAGCGAGCATATTGGTCACGGTGGTCTTGCCATTCGTGCCTACTACCACGATCGAGCCTTCGACCACCTTGGCCATCTCTTCAGCGATGATGTTCGGGTCGATCTTCAGCGCGATCTTGCCAGGCAGCATCGCCGCAGGACGATGCGCGAGCTTCTTCAGCCCCCACGTAGAAAGCGATGAGGCCAGTCTGGCGCCACTTTTGCGTAAGCTCATGTTCGCTCCTTGTTAGTCGTTTCGATAATTCTACACGCACGCCTGTGCCCACGCACGCTCGAGCACTGCTATCCGCACAAATTATGTCAAAATAGCAGCAAGCAAGAACAGGAGGCGCTGCGATGTCTGACGTGAAGAAATGCGACATGAATGATCTTGAAGACCTGACCAAGGAGCAGCTGATAGAGCTCTTAGAGATGTCGGCGAAGAATTTGGTGGCGATGGATGGCGTGTGGTTTCAGGTGCTCGAAGAGCAAGACGGCATGGATCGCGCGATGGATGTTGATGCCGAGGTGTGGAATCGTTATCCGCTCTCAGAGGGCAAGCGCTTGAAGAAATTCCTCGGCCTGCCCGAACATCCCGGTCTTGAGGGTCTTGAGCAGGCGTTTCGTCTCAATTACAATTCGATTGCGAATGAGTCGAGCCTGCATTGGGAAGACGATGCGCTCATCTTCCGTATCGAAGTGTGCCGTGTGCAAGCAGCACGCAGCCGCAAGGGAATGGAGTTCCATCCCTGTAAACCAGTGGGGGTCAACGAATATGCCACCTTCGCCCGCGCCATCGATGATCGCATCCAAACTGAGTGTTTAAGCTGCTATCCCGAGATCGAAGATCCTACCTGTGCCTGTGCTTGGAAGTTCACCATCCCAACCCCCTAACCCTGAACAAGGACTAGACGAATCCAACGTGAATTCCAAGGCTGAATCTCCGCTGTTGAGAGAGCTGGGTGCCAGAGAGGTATCAGATTCTCTCGATGCACAGATATATTTAATTAAGACATCGAGCGACCGCATGAGCCCCGAAGGGGCGAACAGGGTAGCGAGAGAATATGAACCTCGCAGGAACCAGCTTTCTCAGATGCGCTGGGTGCAAATTTGAAGAATTCACGTTAAATAAGGGGAGTTATTGTCAGCTCACCTGATAACAATTGCGTAACGATTCAAAATTGCGCATTATAGAACGATGATGAAATCGAAGAAAAACAGTGGGCGCCACAGCGCTCCATTCATTGATGAATCGTCCAACGCGCAGAGCACGCCAACTGCGTATTCCTCGCAATATGACGCTAGTGCTTATTCGCGCCACGGCAACGCCGAACAGTATCAAGCTGCTGCTCACAAGCAGAAGAAGCGCCGCAAGCGCAAGATCGGTCTGACCGCGGCCGCTATCTTCTTGGTGGTCATCCTTGCAGGCGCTGGCGTGGCATTCGCCTTCATCTCTGGCATCGATCGCAACCTCCAAGACGGCATCGATGACGATCTTATGAACACCCTTACGGCATCCGATTCGCCCAGTGAGCCGTTCTACATGCTGCTCATTGGCGTGGACAAATCGGACGAGCGCGAAGAAAGCGACATCTATGGCGGCGCTTATCGTACCGACTCCATGATCCTAACGCGCGTCGATCCGAAGAATTGCAAGATAACCATGGTCTCGATCTATCGTGATACCATGGTCGAACTGGGCTCTTATGGCAAGCAGAAGATCAATGCAGCTTACGCATTCGGCGGTCCCGCACTTGCGGTGAAGACCGTCTCTGAACTGGCTGGCGTGCCCATCCACCATTATGCCGAGATCGACTTCAATGGTTTCGAGGACGTGGTGAATGCCCTTGGCGGCGTTGAAGTGGACGTGCCCATGGCCATCAACGATCCTTTGGCTGGCGAACCGCTCGAGGCTGGCCCTCAGACACTGAACGGATCCCAAGCGCTCGTGTTGTGTCGTTCGCGCCATGCGTATGACCAGTATGGCGACGGCGACCTGATGCGTGCCGCGAATCAGCGCATGGTCATCTCGGCCATCTTGAAGAAGATCATGTCCTCTGACGTGGCTACCATGACCAACACCGTGAATACCTTGGCGAACTACATCACCACCGATTTCTCCGTGTCGAGCATCCTCGGTTTCGCGAATACCTTCAAGGATATCAACGTTGAAGAAGACATCTATTCCGCCATGGAGCCTACCACTCCGCTCTACGAGAACGACATCTGGTGGGCTATCCTTGATGAAGAGCCATGGCGCGAGATGATGAAGCGCGTTGATGCGGGCTTGCCTCCGACCGAAGAAGGCTTGATCGACCCGAACACGGGCGTTACGTTGGCAGTGGTCGGTGATGGCGGCACTTCGTCAAGCTCCAAGAAGAATAGCAGTTCCGCTAACAGTGCTACGCTCAACGGCGTGAAGATCGCAGTGCGCAACGGCGCAGGCATCAACGGTGTGGCCGCAGAGGCAGCCGCAACGCTCTCGGAACTTGGTGCGATCACCGACACAGGCAACGCTGATAACTCGAAGTACAAGAACACCATCATCGTCTATAACAAAGACGCCGACAAAGCTCAGGCGCAAGCCATCGCAGATGCTCTCGGTATCGGCCAGATCAAGAAGAACTCGGGTGGCACCTATTCCTTCACCACTGACTATCTCGTAGTGATAGGCGCCGACTGGCAATAGTGAAATGCGAAAGGGCCGACAGCTTGTCGGCCCTTTTTGTTATGCGCTCAGTGAGACCTGTAGGGTGAGGGTGCAGAATTTACTTCGCATAGCCATCTTTAAGGACAGAACCTAGCTTAAGCTAGGTTCGCGTAAAAATACTGGAGAGCGACCGCACGAATGGTTTGGGGCAGGATCAGGTGCCCAAACCAGAGATTTAACTTTTCTTTCATTCATCCTAAATAGAAATGAAGCCATTTCCAAACCATGAGCAGGGTAGCGGGTAAATTATGCACCCTCACCCTATAGGTCTCACTGAGTGGAACAGCCTCTTCGTTACTTATGATACGGCTCGCGCTTGATAATCTTGAACGCGCGATAGATCTGCTCGAGCAACACTACGCGCGCAAGGTTATGGGGCAGCGTGATAGGCCCAAAGCTCATGCGCTTATCGGCCCGCCTCTTCACTTCATCGGTAAGTCCATCCGATCCTCCTATGACGAAGGCGATATGCGAGACCCCGTCAACGGTGTAATCTTCGATCAGCTGCGCCAATTGCTCACTTGACGTAGGCTTCCCTTGGATATCGAGCACCACCACCGCAGCTTTTTCAGGCAGCGCCTCCAGCACCAGCGATGCTTCTTGTTGCATGTTCGAATCAGGCAGTTCGCGCACTTCGAGCGCGCAATAGCCTCCTAAGCGTTTTGCGTACTCCGCGCACGCATCGCGCCAAAAGCGCTCCTTCAGCTTGCCAACTGCGATGACCGTAAGTTTTACCATGAAAAATCTCCGCTGCGCACGTTCTGGTTATTTCGTTTGTTTATACTACCTATATAAAGCGCACCTGCGCAAATCCACGAAAGACTTCGATATGAAGGGCCGCCATGCATCAGGCAGTCGACAAGCTTTTCCGCGCGACCCTCGATCACCGCAAGGGTGTGTTGGCTTGGGCGTTAGTGCTCTGTGTGATCTGTGCGCTGTGCATCCCGCTGGTGAAGGTGAACTACCAGTTCGCCGATTATCTTCCTGAAACATCTCCCTCCACTCAGTCGCTCGAAGTGCTCGAAGACGCGTTCGGTGGTGATCTGCCCAATGGCTATATCTACGTGCAGGGAATTTCGCTCGTGCAAGCTGAAGAGCTCGCGGGCCAGTTCGAGGCGCTCGATGGCCTTTCCGATATCTTGTGGTTGGGCGATGTGGTCGACATCGCGCGTCCGCTCGAAACATACGACCCCGATACTGTCAAGGCTTGGCGAAGCGATGACGGGTTCCTCTACCAGGTAACGCTCGATTCCACCAAGGCCGTTGCTGCGCTCGAAGAGATAGAAGAGACCGCCGCCGCAGCAGGCGCCAGTAACGTGGCGCTTTCTGGTGATGCGGTGAACACAGCGGTTGCGCAAGGTTCGTCCGACTTCGAGATCCAGCTGATCATGATCATGGCCATCGCAGTCATCTTGGGGCTGCTGTTGCTCACGAGCGAAGCTTGGTTCGAGCCTGTGCTGTTCCTTTCTGTCATTGGCATCTCGATCGTCTATAACTTGGGTACGAACATCATCTTCGGCGAGATATCGTTCATCACGCAGATGTGCGCGGCCATCCTGCAGCTGGCCGTTTCCATGGACTATGGCATCGTCATGCTGCACGAATATCGCCACTTCAAGAGCGAAGGACTTTCATCCTACGACGCGGCATTGGCTGGCATGCATAAGGCTTCGGGCGTGATCGCTTCATCGGCCGCCACCACGTTCTTCGGCTTCTTGTCGTTGTGCGTGATGGCGTTCCTCATCGGCGCGGACATGGGCTTGGTGCTGGCTAAAGGCATCGTGTTCAGCTTCCTGTCGGTGCTCTTCATCTTGCCTGTGATGGTGTTGCTCTCAGAAAAGCTTCTGGATCGCACGAGCCATCGCAAGCTGTTGCCTTCGTTCAATAAGTTCGCGCAGTGGTGCCTGCGCCTGAGCGTCCCATTCACCATAGTGGCGGCGCTGGTGGTAGCGCCTGCATTCCTTGGGTCGCGCCAGACCGAATTCGTCTACGGTGCGAGCGGCTTCGTGGAACCAGGGAGCCAGATCTACGATGATACGAACTTGATCGAAGATACCTTCAACGCTTCAGGTCAGTGGGTCTTGCTCGTTCCTGAAGGTAATTGGGGAGCCGAGCGCGAATTGGTCCACGCGCTTGATGAGCTGCCGCACGTAACCTCGGTCACGTCTTACGTCACTACGGTATCCGAACGCGTCCCTACCGCGATCGTACCTGATGAGAGCTTGAGTCAGCTTATCGCTGGCGGCTATTCGCGCATCATCATCGGCACCGACTTCTCGGGCGAAAGCCCTGAAGCTTTCGGGCTTGTTCAGGCTATCCGCGACGTGAGCGATCGCTACTACCCTGGTACGGCCGAATTGGTTGGCGGGACAGTGACCAGCTACGATATGTCGCTGATCGTGAACGACGACTCGATGCGCGTGCTCATCGCTTCCATCGTGGCCATTGGCCTGGTGCTCTTGGTGATGTTCAGGAGCTTGTCCATCCCGCTCATCCTGCTCTTCACCATCGAGCTCTCTATCTGGATCAATCTGGCCATCCCGTATTTCACGGGTGAGTCCGTCCAGTACATCGGTTATCTCATCATCAGCGCTATCATGTTGGGCGCGACCGTGGACTACACCATCATCTTGTCCCGATCCTATTTGGAGAAGCGGCGCGAAATGCCCAAGCGCCCAGCCATCATCAAGGCTATTTCGCACAGCGCTATCACCATCCTTACTTCGGCCACCATCCTTACGGTGTGCGGCGCATTCATCGGCATCATCTCGAGCAACGGCGTTATTGCGGGGCTTGGCACGCTCATCGGCCGCGGCGCGTTCATCGCTGCGCTCAATACGTTCTTGCTGTTGCCGATGCTCTTCATGCTATTCGATCGCGTCATCGAGAAGACCACGCTTGGCGCACATTTCTATCGCGAGACACGTCCCAGCCGCAGACCGGGCGGCCGCTCAGAAGACCAAGACCTTGCGAAGGCGCAGGCAATGTAAGCAGGATCGCGGTGTATGCTCGATCAAGGCGTACGCTGTTCATGGAAGGTGAACACTATGAAGGTGAAGGTTACGAACGTGGTAGTTGCGGGTGTGCTCGCAACAACGCTCTATGGCGCGTGCGCGCTACCTCAGCTTGCTAACGGCGAAACATATTTCGCTGCCGAGAACCAAGAGCTTCCCAGCACTGCGAACATCACCGGGCTTATCGATGGTTCATGCGAGAAGCAGGAGGTCGTTTACGCCAGCATGACCGCTGCAGGTGCGGTGAAGAACCTCTATGTGGTGAACGAGCTGTTCTCTGAAGCGCCCGTGATGGTGCGCGACTATGGCGCCTATAGCGAAACACTGAACCTTACCGATGAGTCGGAACTGGCAGTGGATGCCGAAGGCGTGGCACTGGTGATCGAGGATGGATCCTTCGTCTATCAGGGAAACTTGTCGGATACGAATCTTCCTTGGAACGTGCAGATCTCCTACGAGCTTGATGGTGTCCCCATCGCGGCGGCCGACCTTGCGGGCAAGTCGGGCATGCTGAAGGTGTCCATCGAGACCGCACAGAACGCGGCGGTCGATCCGCTCTATTTCGAGAATTACCTGCTGCAGATCACTTGTACGTTGCCCATGGAGCACGCTAAGGACATCGAGACCGATGGCGGCACGCTTGCGCTCTCGGGTTCGGATTCAGCGGTTTCGTTCAACGCGATGCCAGGCAAGGCGGGATCGTTCTCGCTCACCGCGCAGGTGAGCAACTTCGAGATGGATGGCATCAGCATTGCGGCCATCCCATTCTCCATGGCTATTGACGCGCCAGATTCAGATTCTCTCACCGCGCAATTCGATGCGCTCATCGATGGCGCTGACCAGTTGGATAAGGGCGCGAAGCGTTTGAATAGTGGCGCCCAGGCGCTCGACGCGGGCGCTCAAAAGCTCGACGAAGGAGTGGGTAAGCTCCAAAGTGGGGCAGCAGAGCTTTCAACAGGAATGACGGCCTATATGGTTGGAATTACCCAGGTGAACCAGGGTCTTTCGCAGGTTGCGGCTGGCTCGGCTACGTTCGCTGAGAAGCTCGCGGGTCTTCAGCAGTCCAGCGATGCTATCGCTCAGTCCCTTGATGCAACCAAAGGCGATATGCAAGATCTGGTGGCCGCTATCCAAGCCAGTTCGCTCTCTGATGCAGAAAAGCAGGCGATCCTAGGCAAGCTTTCGGGCATGTCTGGCCAGTTCGATCAACTTGATGCCTATCTTTCAGGTGTGGGCTCGCTCGCTTCCGCCTATGATCAGATCAACGACCCACTTCAGCAGCTCTCTGGCAGCCTTGCGCAACTGGCGCAGCAGGGTGGGGCGCTCACCAGTGGCTCGAGTGAACTTGATGCGGGAGCTTCGGAGTTGGCGAATTCCACGGGCAGCATCACCCAGGGCACCGCACAGCTTTCTCACGGTGCAGCTCAGCTGGCAGAGGGCACCGATCAGCTGAGCGCTGAGACCAAGAATATCCCCGATGAGCTCCAGGCTCAGATCGATGACATGCTGGCCGAATACGACAAGAGTGATCTTGTTCTGCGAAGCTTCGTCGATGCGCGCAATACCAACGTTGATCTTGTGCAGTTCGTCATGACCACCGAGGCTATCACGCTGCCCGATCCAGAGCCTGATGAGGTCGAGCCCGAAGACGAAAGTTTTCTATCTCGTTTCTTCGCCCTATTCTCGTAGCGAGCTTCCAGTAGACCATTTACTATTAGGGGAGAACAAATAAGTTAGCCTCTATTAACTACGTTCACGCTTTATTCGATCAAGAGAGAAAGGGATTCCATGTCGCTCCCAGCACCTAAGCTCGATGCTCAGCCCGACGAACGCACTACGATGGAACTTGGCGAATGCTTGCCGATGACCGCCGAAGTCATCGATAGCCACCTGTATATCGGTGGCGTTGATATGGTCGAGCTGGCTAAAGATGCCGGTACGGCGCTGTACGTCTACGACCAGGCTGATCTTGAGCATCGCATGGAGACCTATCGCGAGGCATTCAGGACGCGCTATCCGAATTCCGACATCATCTATGCATCGAAGGCGTTCTTGAACAAGGCGGTCTGCCGCTTGGTGAACAAGCATGATCTGTGCCTGGATGTGTCTGGCGGCGGCGAATTGGCTGTGGCGCGCGCGGTCGATTTCCCGATGGAGCGCGTCTTCGTGCACGGCAATAATAAGACTTCGCAGGAACTTTCGGAAGCTATCGCGGCGGGCGTCGGTCGCATCGTGGTCGACTCGCGCATCGAGGCGACGCGCGTTTCTCAGATCGCATCCGAGGTTGGTGTGACCCAAGATATCTACATGCGCATCACGCCAGGCGTTGAGGCTGACACTCACGAATATATCCGCACGGGCTGCGAAGATTCGAAGTTCGGCTTCACCATGCGCGAGGATTTCGCCTTCAAGTGCGTGGGCGACATCCTGGATATGCCCAACGTGAACCTGGTGGGCTTCCACATGCACATCGGCTCGCAGATCTTCGCCCTGCATTCGTTCGACGAAGCCATCAAGGTCATCGTCGAATTCGCCGCGCGCGTGAAGGAAACCTACGGCGTTGAAGTTGAGGACATCGATGTGGGCGGCGGCCTGGGTATTGCCTACACTGCCGAAGATAAACCCGCGACCATCGATGACTTCGCTCAGGTGGTCACCGATTCCATGAAGAAGTACTGCGCGGAATATAACTTCAAGCTGCCGCGCCTGCTGTGCGAGCCCGGTCGTTCAATGGTGGCGGTTCCGGGCGTGACGCTCTATACCGTGGGCATCTTGAAGACGCTGCCGGGCATTCGCAAGTACGTGGCCATCGATGGTGGCATGTCCGACAACATCCGCACTGCGCTCTATCACGCGGAATACGAGCCAGTCATCGCGAACAAGGCCAATCAGCCGCGAACCGAGATCGTTACGGTGTGCGGTAAGCATTGCGAAAGCGGCGATGCGGTGGCTATCGATCGTCCGCTGCAGCACCCTGATCTAGGCGACATCATCTGCATGTTTGGCACCGGCGCGTACTGCTACTCCATGTCGAGCAACTACAACGGTCAGCCGCGTCCGGGCATCGTGTTCGTGAAGGACGGCCAGGCTCGCATGGTCACCCGACGCGAAACCTACGATGATCTCATGGCTTGCGACATCGACGCCGACCTACTGTAAGTTGGTCCCGCACACAGCAAGGCTGCAGGGGTAGGGTCTCGGATTCACCCGCTGGCGCTGTTTCGCCTTCGGCTCATGCGCTGCACTGCTTCATGCATTATTAATCGAAGGAACCCGTTGGGTTCCTTCTTTCTTTTTAGTTAGTGTTCAGAGAGAATCTACAACCCAACCCAGATAGCCTCACTGTGTGCCCAAAACTCACCGGTCGGGTTAAGCCACAAGATGGATTATCCAGGCTGCTTATCGAGCGGGCGACATGCTTGCTCGAAGATTCTGAGTATCTGCGGGTATAATCACAGAACCTTAGTTTATGAACGGAGTGAATCGTATGGCTGTTAAAGTCGGATTGGTTGGAACAGGCACCGTCGGTGGCGGCTGCATCGACATCTTGCAGAACCACAAGCAGGACTTCCTGCGTCATTACGGCATCGACCTGGAGCTGGTGCGCGTATGTTCGCGCGAGCCTGAACAGGCCGCTGCGCATGGCGTTGCCGACATCTTCACCGAAGACTTCACGGACATCACGAACGACCCCGAGATCGATATCGTCATCGAGCTGATCGGTGGCACGGGCGTTGCCAAGCAGGTGGTCATGGATTCGCTCGCTGCAGGCAAGAATGTGGTCACCGCGAACAAGGCGCTCATGGCAACTTCTGGTGAAGAGATCTTGAGCCTCGCTGAAGAAAAGGGCGTTGAAGTGGCTTTCGAGGCCAGCGTTGGTGGCGGTATCCCCATCATCGGCCCGCTGAAGCACTCCCTTATCTCTAACGAGATCTCTGCCGTTATGGGCATCGTGAATGGCACCACCAACTACATGCTCACGCGCATGGGCGAAGACGGTATGAGCTACGACGAAGCGCTCGCTGAAGCCCAGGCAAAGGGCTTTGCCGAAGCTGACCCCACCGCCGATGTTGACGGTCTCGACGCCGCCGCGAAGATCGCCATCCTGGCGTCCATCGCTTTCAATTCCCGTGTGGTCATGGACGATGTCTATACCGAAGGCATCCGCCGCATTTCCCCGATCGACCTGGCGCTGGCCAACACCATGGGCTATGCCGTGAAGTTGGTCGCTCATGCTCACCGCACCGATCATGGTATCGGCGTGCGCGTTCATCCCACCATGATCCCGCTCGACCATCAGCTGGCCAAGGTCAACGGTGTATTCAACGCCATCTACGTGGTGGGCGATGCCGTGGGTGAGACCATGTTCTTCGGCGAAGGCGCTGGCGCGGGTCCAGCTGCAAGCGCGGTCATGGGCGATGTGCTCGAAGTTGCACGCCACATCCAGATGGGCATCAAGCCCATCGTGGGTTGCACCTGTACGGACAACATTCCCGTCATCAGCATGGACGAGCTCCAGACCAAGTATTACCTGCGCTTCCTTGTGGAAGACCGCGCAGGCGTTCTGGCGTCTTGTGCCGACATCTTCGCGAAGTACGACGTGTCGCTGCAGTCCGTTCAGCAGCGCGGTACCAAGGCACGCGACGCGGTGAACCTGGTGTTCGTTACGCACACTGCCCACGAAGACAGCGTGGCAAAGGTCATCGACGAGATCCTCGCGCTTCCCGATACCGTCATCGGCGGCTATCCTTCGGTCGTCCGCGTCCAAGACTAACCGGGGACGGGTTCAAATCTGTCCGGGACAAAATGGGGACAGGTTCAACCGTACACGGTGCTGTGGCTGCAGGGTAAGGCTGCATAACTTACTCTGAACACTAACCTAGAATCTAGAAAGCAACCCAACGGGTTGCTTTCGTGTAAATAGAGCACGAGGCAGTGCAGCGCATGAGTGTAGACAAATTGGGGGCGTAGCCCTTTTTGTCTACACGAACAACGAAACGGGTAAGTTATGCACGATTACCTTGCAGCCGCAGCATCGGGAGTCTTTACGCTCACCGTTGACGGGTGCGGCGTGCACGTATACGCGCGTACATGATTGACGCACCCGCGCAAAAAGGCTTATTATGCAAAGGTTCGCTTTCAAAAGCCCCGTGTGGCTATGCGGTCTGAAGCTTATCGAAAGGTAGTCCAGAACCAGCCGATAAGACAGCGAAGGGGTAGGATCCTTCGCGTTTCAGACAGAAGCAGGCAACTTTTGAAAACTAACACTGTTACTAATGGAGGAACGTAGTGAAGACTTATTACGCAAAGCCAGGCGAAGTCAACCGCGAATGGCTTCTCATCGATGCACAGGACCAGATCCTTGGTCGTGTTGCTTCGAAGGCTGCTCAGATCTTGAGGGGTAAGCATAAGCCGACCTATACCCCGCATGTCGACACTGGCGATTTTGTCGTCATCGTCAACGCAGACAAGATCCGCGTGTCGGGCAAGAAGCTCACCGACAAAGAATACTATCGTCACAGCGGTTATCCGGGAGGACTCAAGTGCGAGACCTTCGAAGAGGCCATGGAGAAGCATCCTGAGCGCGTCATCGAGCACGCGGTCAAGGGCATGCTCCCCAAGAACACGCTCGGTCGTGCAATGGCCAAGAAGCTGAAGGTCTATGCTGGTGCTGAACATCCGCACATGGCCCAGCAGCCCCGCGAGATCAAGATGGAGGATAACTAATGGCAGGCGAAGCAATTTATTACGGCACCGGCCGTCGCAAGAATGCTATTGCGCGCGTTCGTATCGTTCCTGGTACGGGCAAAGTAACCGTCAATGGTCGTGATGGCCTGACCTATTTCGGTCGCCAGGCGCTCGTCGACTATGCGCTCACCCCCTTCGGCGTGACCGATACCATGAATCAGTTCGACGTCATCGCTCGCTGCAATGGTGGCGGCATGTCTGGCCAGTCTGGCGCTCTGCGTCTAGGCATCGCTCGTGCTCTTCTCGAGGCAGGCGACTACCGCGCAGAACTCAAGCGTGCAGGCTACCTGACCCGCGATGCTCGTATGGTCGAGCGTAAGAAGTATGGTCTGAAGAAGGCTCGCAAGCGCCCGCAGTTCAGCAAGCGCTAAGACCATCAGGCAATTGCCTTTCAAAGGACCGTCTCATCGAGGCGGTCCTTTTTCGTATCGGACGGTCTCTTTGACCGTGCCACGCATCATCGAAGATGTGCCTGAGGTATCGATTGTGTGTCGAAGCCACGCATCACGCGCAGAATCGGTGATAATGGAAAGAGCATATTCGCAAAACGAACAAGGAAAGTTCCTATGTCTGAAGATATGAAACCGAACACGCAGTCTAACGATGCAGGGAATGCCCCAGCACCTCAAGGGTCACCCGTTCCACCTCCTGCTCCTGGTCAGCAGCCAGTGCAGCCTGCGCAACCTGCACAACCTGCGCAGCCAGCAACTCAGTCCGCAGGCTCGCAACCCGCACAACCTCCCGTTCAGCCGCAACAGCCTGCGCCTGCCCAGGATCCGAACGCTGCTACTCAAGGTCAGCCTCAGCAGCCGAACCCTCAACAGCAGCCAGGTCAGACCCAGCAGCAATCGAACTCTCAGCAGCCCCAACCGACCTTCCGCCCCAATGGCGCATTCTCCTTCTTCGCCACGCCTTCCGACCCTGATGATGACCCAAAGCCCATGAGCTGGGGATTCAAGATCGGTTGGTTCGTGCTCGGCTTCATTGGTGGCATGCTTGGCTTGGTGATGGCCTTCATATCCACCACCACGCTCTCGCCCAAACGTCGTAGGCAAGCGCTCTTCGCTACGTGGATCGGTTTCGCCTGCCAAGCGCTCCTTTTCCTGATCATGACGCTCACAGGCGCAACGCTGCCCTTTATGCCTACCGCCACTACCACCACTCAAAGCGCTGGCACTGCTGGAACGGGTTCCGCTTCCGCTTTTGGTTAGGCCGACCGTTTTCGATCTGTTCAAGCTTTTAAGGAGAGCGCACGGTGCTGTGGATGTAAGGTGAGCGCGCAGAACTTACTCTGAACACCAACTTAGAAAGATAGAAGGAACCCGTTAGGGTTCCTTCGTGTAAACAAAGCATGAGGCAGTGCAGCGCATGAGCCGAAGGCGAACAGTGAAACGGGTAAGTTATGTACGATTACCTTGCAGCCGCAGCACCCTAGCAGTTTCCGTGATCAAGTGCGTTCGCTTGTGTTGTACTGGTATAATGTGCAGAATACCGCGCGCGAATAGGCGCGCATCGGATGCAATCTAAACTAAACGCCCCCGCATCCACGTGAGGAGAACAGCATGTCAAACGTGTCAGAGATCTTCGGAACGCTCGTCTTCAACGACCATGTTATGAAAGAGCGCCTTCCATCCGAGACCTACAAGACGCTCGAGAAGACCATCAAAGAAGGCAAACCGCTCGATCTTGAGGTGGCAAACGTTGTTGCCCACGTTATGAAAGAATGGGCCATCGAAAACGGTGCTACCCATTATTCCCATTGGTTCCAGCCGCTTTCGGGCATCACCTCTGAAAAGCATGACAGCTTCCTCACTCCCGTTGGCGATGGTACTGCCATCATGACCTTCTCGGGCAAGGAGCTCATCCAGGGCGAACCCGACGCATCAAGCTTCCCGAACGGTGGCCTACGCGCTACCTTCGAAGCTCGCGGCTATACCGCTTGGGATCCCACCAGCCAGGCGTTCATCAAAGATGAGGTGCTCTGCATTCCCACGGCGTTCTGCTCCTATACGGGCGAAGCACTGGACAAGAAGACACCGCTCTTGCGCTCCATGCGCGCTATCGACACGCAGGCTCAGCGTGTGCTGAAGTTCTTCGGCGAAGATGGCCACCAGGTCATCGCTACGGTGGGCTCTGAGCAGGAATACTTCCTCATCTCGGAGAAGGACTACGCGCGCCGCCAAGACCTGATGATGACCGGTCGCACGCTCTTCGGCGCACCGCCCAGCAAGGGTCAAGAGCTCGACGAGCATTATTTCGGCGCCATCCGCCCCACAGTCAACGAATTCATGAAGGAACTCGATGACGACCTGTGGAAGTTGGGCGTTACCGCAAAGACCAAGCATAACGAAGTGGCACCTGCTCAGCATGAGCTTGCTCCCATCTTCACCAACGCCAACCGCGCAGTGGACGAGAACCTGCTCACTATGGAAAAGATGCGCCTCGACGCATCGCATTACGGCCTTACCTGCTTGCAGCATGAAAAGCCTTTCGAAGGCATCAACGGCTCGGGCAAGCACAATAATTGGTCGCTGTCCTACGACAACGTGAACCTGCTCGATCCGGGCGACGACCCCATCGATAACCTGCGCTTCCTCGTGTTCCTTGCCTGCGTCATCGAAGCGGTCGACGAATATCAGGAACTGCTGCGCATGTCCGTGGCATCTGCGGGCAACGACCATCGTCTGGGTGCGGATGAAGCTCCTCCCGCCATCGTGTCCATCTTCTTGGGCGATGAACTGGGTGCTATCGTGGAAGCCCTGATCAATGGCGATGAATATCATTCCGCTGAAGCCATCTCCATGGACTTGGGCGTAGCAGTGCTGCCTCAATTCCTGAAGGACAACACCGACCGCAATCGCACCAGTCCTTTTGCGTTCACGGGCAATAAGTTCGAGTTCCGCATGCCAGGCGCGGCCGTGAATCTTTCAGATTGCAACATGATCTTGAACACCGCAGTGGCTAAGAGCCTGAAGGATTTCGCAGATGCATGCGAAGGCCTGGAAGGTGCGGAGTTCGAAAAGGCAGCTATCGCCTATGTGCGCCAGCTGCTCGCTGATCATCAGCGCATCATCTTCAACGGCAATGGCTATTCCGAAGAGTGGGAAAAGGAAGCCGAAGCGCGCGGTCTGGCGAACAATCGCAATACCGCCGAGGCGCTGCCGTGCTTCGTTTCGCAGAAATCCATCGACCTGTTCGAAGAATTCGGCATCCTCTCTGAATCCGAGGTGCGCAGCCGCTATGAGGTTAAGCTCGAGAAATATACGAAGCTGCTGAACATCGAAGCGCGCGTGATGATCCGCATGGCACGTCGCACGTATCTGCCAGCCATCAGCAAGTACATGCGCGATATCGCCGAGACCATCACTTCAGTGAAGGAAGCTATTCCCTCATCAAACATGGATGAGCACGAAAAACTGCTCGCACGCCTGGTCAAAGGCTCGAATGCAGTGGCTACTCGCATTCGCACGCTCATCGAAGAGCACGATGCGGCTGAAGCTATCACCGATCATCAGCAGCAGGCCTATGCGTATGCCGACAAGGTCATTCCTGCCATGGATGCTCTGCGTGCAGAAGTGGACGCGCTCGAGTGCATCGTGGAGAATGACTACTGGCCTGTGCCTACCTACAACGACATCCTTTTCTACAATTAAGGCAACCGACTTCACGATTAAGGGCGGCCGCTCCACTGAAATAGAGTAGAATAGCGAAAGACCGTGATACTGTCATGGTCTTTCGTTTTTATGTGCCACCGCAGTGCGAATCTTGCCTGCTGGTCGCGAAACGGATCGAAGCACACACGCTCGGGGAAAGGAATCGTCATGGCAGATTTGACCGCAGTCGACTACATCTGGAAGAACGGCGAGATCGTGCCTTGGGAACAGGCTACTACTCATGTTCTCTCGCATGGCCTGCATTATGGATCAGGTGTATTCGAAGGTATTCGCTGCTATCACAATACCGACACCGATGAAGCGGTGGTCTTCCGCCTGGAAGACCATATGAAGCGCCTGCATAATAGCGCGAAGATCGCGCGCATGGAGCTGCCCTATTCCGTTGAGGAACTGTGCCAGGCTACCATCGATATCATCAAGGCGAACAAGTTGAAGTCGTGCTACATTCGTCCGCTGGCCTACTATGGTTATGGCCAGATGGGTGTTGATCCCACGGGTGCTCCAGTCGATGTCATCATCGCGGTATGGCCTTGGGATGCATACCTGGGTGAAGAAGCGCTGGAAAACGGCGTTTCGGTAGGCATCTCTTCCTGGCGTCAGCGTTCGTTCAACGCCATCCCGCCTGCAGTGAAGTCCACTGCTTCCTACATGAACTCCATCCTTGCGAAGCTCGAGGCGAAGTCGCATGGCTACGCAGAGGCTATCATGCTCAACGAAGTGGGCCACGTCTGCGAAGGCACGGGTGAAAACCTCTTCATCGTGCGCGACGGCATCCTCATGACCCCGCCCCTGGGCGATGGTCTGCTCGAGGGTATCACGCGCGACACTGTGCTGAATATCGCAGTGGACATGGACATTCCCGCACTCGAGGAAACCCTCAATCGCTCGGATCTGTATGTTGCCGATGAGATGTTCATGACTGGTTCAGCTGCTGAACTCACCCCTATCGGTAGCGTGGATGACCGCGTCATCGGCAAGCCAGGCCCTATCACCAAACAGCTTCAGGCACGTTATTTCGATGTCGCCTATGGCAAGGTGCCTGAATACGAAGAATGGATCACGCGCATCGCTTACTAAGCGCGCAGGTCAAAGCATATTTTCAAAGAGCCCAGTGTGTAGTCTGGGCTCTTTTTGTAAGACTCCCCATAGAGGAAAGGCAAGCAATGGCAGAATTGCGCACCCCAGAAGTTGAAGACTTGCTGAACGTTCTGGCAGGCATCACCGACCCCGACGAGGTCTTTGCGTTGCTAGAGGATCTGTTCACCATCCGCGAGATCAAGGATACGTCTCAACGCCTTGAGGTTGCGCGCTTGCTGCGTCAGGGTGAATCATATGCCTCTATCGAGAAGACCACGGGCGCTTCGGCTACTACCATCGCGCGTGTGTCCAAGGCGCTCAACTACGGAACAGGTGGCTATCAGAAAGCGCTCGATATCCTGGGGGTCGAGGAATAACCATGGCCGCGAAAATGAAGGATTTCCTTGCTCGCAAGGACGTTGAGATCTCGGTCCAGCGTTACTTGATCGATGCGCTCAGCGCTATGGCGCAGGGTCTGTTCGCGTCGCTGTTGATGGGTACCATCCTTGCTACCATCGGTCAGCAGGCAGGCGTTCCCTTGCTCGTGGAGATCGGCGATTTCGCGAAGGCGGCAGCGGGCCCTGCGATGGCGGTAGCCATCGGGTTTGCACTGAAAGCGCCATCGCTTGTGTTGTTCTCCCTGGTAGCGGTAGGGTATGCCTCGAATTCGCTTGGCGGGGCGGGCGGTCCTTTGGCAGTTCTCATCATCGCGATCTTCGCGGCTGAAGCAGGTAAGATCGTGGCCAACGAGACCAAGATCGATATCTTGGTCACGCCACTCGTCACTATCATGGTGGGTTGTTTGCTTTCCTATTGGTGGGCCCCTGCTATCGGCGCGGCGGCTTCCTGGGTGGGCAATCTTATCATGTGGGCAACCGATCTGCAGCCGTTGTTCATGGGCATCATCGTTTCGGCGCTCGTGGGCATGGCGTTAACGCTGCCCATCTCGTCGGCAGCTATCTGCGCAGCGTTGGGTCTTACTGGCCTGGCTGGCGGTGCGGCGGTTGCTGGCTGTTGCGCGCAGATGGTGGGCTTCGCGGTGATGAGCTTCAAGGAGAACCGCTGGGGTGGTCTTATCTCGCAAGGTATCGGCACCTCGATGCTGCAGATGGGCAATATCATCCGCAACCCACGCATTTGGATCCCTCCCACGCTGGCAGCTATGATCACGGGCCCTATTGCAACCTGTGTGTTCCAGATGCGCATGGATGGTGCTGCTATTTCGGCTGGCATGGGCACCTGCGGTCTGGTCGGTCCTATTGGCGTCTACACGGGCTGGCTCGCGGATATTTCCGCAGGTACAATGGCGGCTATCACTGCTTTCGACTGGGCAGGCCTCATCCTCATCTGTTTCGTGCTGCCAGCTGTGCTCACGTACATCTTCGGCTGGTTCTTCCGCAAGCGTGGCTGGATCAAAGAGGGCGACCTGAAGCTGGAAAGCGCCGATGCAGTGGTGGCAAAAGAAGAACCTGCTCTTGATGGGGCGGCTGCATAAGAGATGCAAAAAACGGCGAAGACATACGTAGCTCGCATATTCACGTTCCTGGTATTGGCGGCTTGTCTGCTGTGCGTGCTTGGTCTTTGCACGGCCTGTGCCGAGCAAGATGAACCTCAAGATAGCAAGCCTGCCTGGGCTGAAGAGCTCGTAACGCCTGATACGCTCACGGTCATCACTGCCCTTGACTATGCGCCTTTTTCTTCAGGCAGTGCCGAAGATCCTTCGGGCTACGACATCGCGGTAGCCAAAGAGGTGGCGAATCGTTTGGGCCTTACCTTGCAGATCGTCAACGTTCCGCGCACAGAGATGCTCTCTGTCCTTACGTGCGAAAAGCCCGCGAATGCATCTGAAACCGATGAAGCACCTGAACCCGTGGGAGATGTGGCGCTCGGGGCGCTGGCCATCACGTCCCAGCGTGACGAGCTGGTAGATTTTTCTGATTGGTATTTTGTGGGCGACCAGGCAGTCATCTGCCGCAAGCCCGTTGACGAGCAAGGCACGGAAAGCTCGAAGTATCCCACGGATGCGCGCAAGCAATCGAGCAAAACAACAGCAAAGCAGCCTGATTCGAAGGCAAGCAACGCAACCTATCTGAGCACTACGGAATTCGATCGCGACACGACGCGCATTGCAGTGGTGAAAGGGAGTACATGCCTCGATACCGCTAAAACGCTCACGAGTGAGAAGCTAGTCGCAGAATACTCTTCGGCGCAAAAGTGCTTGCAGGCCCTTCAGGCGAAAGAGGTTCAGGCGGTTGTGCTCGATCTACCTGTTGCGAACCATTGCCTCCAGAACGGTTTCGCAGACCTGCAGATCATCGAATACATCATGACAGGGGAGGCCTACGGCATCGCGCTCCCTTCGCAGTCCTCGAACTTGAAGGACGCCATCAATGAAGCCCTCAAAGCTATGGAAGAAGACGGCACCCTCGATCGCCTTGCCGTAGAATATCTCTAGGACTCATCGGACTTGGGGACGGGTCCGAAACTGTCCCGGACAAAAAGGGGACAGGCCGCCGTTCGCGATCTCTTCATGCGATGAGATTTTGGGACCGATGGTGCTCGAGTGTTTGCGACCAGAGTAAGAAAAGGGAGAACGTGATGGAAGACTTGCAGGTAGTACGCGACATCATCGACAACGCCGAGCCGCAGAGCGTGGTCTTCTTCGGTGGCGCGGGTGTGTCCACCGAAAGCGGCATCCCCGATTTCCGCAGTGCGAAAGGCGTGTTCAACCAGCGCTATCCCTATCCACCCGAGGTGATCGTCAGCCATTCGTTCTTCGAGGAACACCCCGATGTGTTCTACGACTTCTACAAGGAGAAGATGGTCCACGAAGACGCGCAGCCCAACCAGGCGCATAAGAAGCTTGCGGAACTTGAAGAGCGCGGCATCCTACGTAGCATCATCACGCAGAATGTTGACGGCCTGCATCAGGCGGCGGGCTCGAAGCGCGTACATGAACTGCACGGCAGCATCCATCGTAACTATTGCAAGCAGTGCGGGATGCGCTACGGCCTCGACGCGGTGATGGCGGCCGATGGCGTGCCCTATTGTGAATGCGGAGGCATCATCCGCCCCGATGTGGTGCTCTATGAAGAACCGCTCGATCAGCGCGTGATGCAAGCGGCTATCGAAGACATCGCGAAGGCGAAAACGCTCATCATCGCGGGTACTTCGCGCGTGGTCTATCCCGCTGCTGGCCTGACTGATTTCTTCACAGGCGACAACCTCATCGTGATCAACCGCGACCCCAGCCCGCTCGACCGTACTGCCGACCACTGCTTAGCCATGAACGTTGGCGAAGTCTTCAACTGGTAAGACCTCGCCCAGACACTTTCACACAACAAAAAGGCCGCTCGAGGTGAGCGGCCTTCCCGATGCGTATGTAACGCGCAGCACCCAGGCTGCGGGCAATTAGAAGTCGTACTCGACGAACTTGCTTGCCGGGGTGAAGCAGATCGGGCACTTCTCGAAATCCTTGCCCTGGTGGATGTAGCCACAAACGGGGCAGAGGTAGTAGTGCTCATCGTTGGGGGTATCGATGTTGTTGTAAGCATCGAGGTAGAGTGCTGCATGATAGCCCTCAGCCAGCTTCGCGCGGGTGAACACGAGCACTGCAGCGTTCTTGCCCTCTTCCTGAGCCTTCTTGATGAAGGAGGGATACATATCGGAGGTCTCATAGATCTCGCCGTTAGCGGAAGCGATCAGGTTCAGGTCCAGAGGAGTGTCTGAAGACTTGGAAACCTCGGGGCGCGGCCAGTTCTCGTCCTCGGCCATGACCAGGTTGTATTCCATTGCGATATGGATCTGCTCTGCTGCGGCAGTTGCACGCCACAGGGATGCGAGGCGCTTGTGGCCTTCGGCGTCTGCCTGCTCTGCATAAGCGCTGTAGGTTGCGGATGCGCCAGTTTCGCCGTTAACAGCAGCCTTCAGGTTGTCCAGCGTGGTGCCAACAGTGGTCTTGCTGTCTGCGACTACGTTGAAGTTGGTGGAATTGTCCGGGGTTGGGATTACGTCACGTACGTGCTGCGTCATGTTCATCACTCCTGTTCGATCGCGCGCGATCATCGTTTTAAGGCAGTTGAACTGTGCATCCATTTTGTACTCTTCTCGCTTACAAAATGAGCACACAGTTCTTACGGTAGAATTCTACAAGGTGCGACCGCGCGATGCAATAAACGGCACGGTTGCAATTGAACGGTTAACTTGGAAAGCGCCAACACGCGCAATGAAAGAAGCGAACATGGAACGAAAGAACGCCTGGAAGACCTATACCGAAACCGACCGTAAGGCTTTGACGAAGCTCGCCGAAAGCTACAAGGGCTTCCTTTCGAAATGCAAGACCGAGCGCGCATGCGCCACACGCGCCATCGAGCTAGCCGAGGCCGCAGGCTACATTCCGCTCGATCAGGCCATCGCTATGGGCTTGCCGCTCAGGCCTGGTAGCAAGGTATGGGCGAGCAACTACGGCAAAGCGGTCATGCTCGTGCAGATCGGCACCGAAGACATCGAAAAGGGCGTGAACATCCTAGGCGCGCACATCGACTCGCCGCGTCTGGACCTGAAGCAGAATCCGCTCTATGAAGCGAACGATTTCGTGCTGCTTGATACGCATTATTATGGCGGCATCAAGAACTACCAGTGGGTGGCGCTGCCGCTGGCATTACAGGGCGTTATCGTGAAGAAGGATGGCACCGTAGTGGATGTTTCGATCGGCGAAAACCCTGATGAACCCGTCTTCTGCGTTACCGATCTGCTGCCACACCTGGGCGCTGAGCAGCTGAAGAAGAACGGTCGCGAAGTGGTCGAGGGCGAGAGCCTGGATGTGCTCATCGGCAGCGAGCCGCTCGTGCTCGAGAAAGCCGAAGGTGCCGATGCAGATGAAAAGCGCGACGAAGATGATATGACCTACGAAGAGAAGATCGAAGCCATGGCAAGCAAAGAAGCCGTGCGTGCTCGCGTGCTGAAGCTTCTGCTGGAAAACTACGGCATCGAAGAAGAGGA
Organism: Anaerotardibacter muris; assembly: GCF_943192915.1. Lineage (GTDB taxonomy): Bacteria > Actinomycetota > Coriobacteriia > Coriobacteriales > Eggerthellaceae > Anaerotardibacter > Anaerotardibacter muris. Next base: position 385,983 of record NZ_CALPCD010000001.1, on the reverse strand, counting down.
TTTCCTCTCGGCCGAGATCGAAGTGGTGCCCGCAGGCCCCGCGCGCGATTGTGGCCTGGATTGCTCGATGGTGATCGGTTACGGTCAGGATGACCGCGTGTGCGCCTACACCAGCTTGGAGGCGCAGCTAGCCGTGAAGAACCCCAAGCGCACGGCGGTGTGCATCCTGGTGGATAAAGAAGAGATCGGCAGTGTTGGCGCCACGGGCATGACCTCGGCGTTCTTCGAGAACACCATGGCCGAGATCCTGGCGCTTCTGGAAGCTCCCAGCGAGCTGGCATTGCGCCGTTGCCTGGCGCGTTCGTCGATGCTCTCTTCAGATGTGAGCGCCGCATTCGATCCTTCATACGCTTCGGTCTACGAAACGAAGAATTCTGCCTATTGTGGTCGTGGTCTGGTGTTCAACAAGTACACGGGCTCTGGCGGCAAGTCGGGCTCCAACGATGCGAACGCCGAATACATGGCAAGCTTGCGCAATATCATGGACGAAGCCGGCGTGAATTACCAGACTGCCGAACTGGGTCGCGTGAACGCTGGCGGCGGCGGAACCATCGCCTATATCCCCGCGAAGTACGGCATGAACGTGATCGACTCCGGCGTACCCGTCCTGTCGATGCATTCCCCCTGGGAAGTAACGTCCAAAGCCGACATCTACGAAGCCTTCAAAGGCTACGTAGCCTTCCTTCGCTCATAACCGGGGACGGGTTCAATTCTGTCCCGGACAAAAAGGGGACAGGTTCAACCATGCACGGTGCTGCGGATGTGTGGTCCTTTGGGGTTAGACCCTAAAGTACCCCAGTTTCGCGAATATAAAAAGTGGACACCTTGGAACCTGGTCAGAAAGCGTTCAAGAGATGAGCAAGAGGATTAGGTTTTGTTACTGCCGGAGTGCGACAAAAGAACGAGGTGGGCATCCTGCTGAAAGGATAGTAATGAAGAAGATTGACACCAAAACATCCGATATAACCAAAGAAAACATTGAGAAATTGATAGATCTGTTCCCGCAAGTTGCCACCGAGGTCGAAAACGTGCGCGGGGGGGGGGTTCATTGAAAAAACAATTGACTTTGATGCTCTGAGAGATCTGCTGGGAGATGTAGCCGAAGGTCAACGAGAGCGCTATCAGTTCACCTGGCCTGGTAAGCGCGAGGCGAAGGCTGAGGCTCGACGTCCAATCGACAAGACGATGATCCCATGCCCTGAGAAGAGCGTGGACTGGGATACTACCAAGAACCTCTACATCGAGGGCGACAATCTCGATGCGCTTAAACTTCTCAAGGAAACCTACGCAGGAAAGATAAAGCTGATCTACATTGACCCACCCTACAATACTGGGAACGATTTTATATACGATGACAATTTTGTCATGTCCGATGAAGAGTACGAGAGTGGAGAAACCACAGATGACGGCCGCCTTGTCGCAAACTTAGAGAGCAATGGACGATTCCATTCAGACTGGTGTTCGATGATATATCCGAGGCTTCTTTTAGCTAAGGATCTTTTAAGTGCAGACGGAGTAATCTTTATCAGTATCGATGACAATGAGCTATCAAATATGCTTTCGATATGCGACAGCATTTTTTCTAGCAAAATGCGTGTTGGTATCTTTAAATGGAACAAGACCAGTAAAGCACCTACCCTCAGCAAATTTATTAGAAATAAATATGAATATGTGCTTTGCTATAGAAAGCCTGAGCTTCTAGGCTTGAGGGGGCCGGATTCGTATAATACGGCCGCGCCTTTATTTAATAGTGGAAACAAGCATTCCAGGCTAACTGTTCCGGCTGAATCGATTGACTGCGCGTTCCCAGATGGAGTTTATCCTGCTGGACGATATGGAGACGATGAGAAGTATGTCATTTTGCATAATGATTTGATAGTTGAAAACGGAGTGAATCACAATCCTCTTGACATTACGGGGCGGTTTAAATGGGCTCAAGAGACGATGAATGTGAGAGTGCTGAATGGTCAGCGCTTTCAATTCAAAAAGCCAAACTTTCAGACGATGTATTACTATCTGGATTCTGATAATAAATACATTGCTCCATCCGATGTTCTCAATAAAGACGAATGCAGCGTGCTGCGCAATGACGAAGCCTATTCAGAATTAAAAGAGATGTTTGGGTTTGTTCCTTTCGACTACACAAAGCCAGTATCGCTTATAAAGTACTTAATAAGAATGCACCCTTCAAAAGATATTATTGCTCTTGATTTTTTTTCAGGGTCGGGTACTTTGGCGCAAGCTATATTTGAGTTAAACGCAGAGGAAGATACCCAGAGGCAGTTTATCCTTGTTCAAGTCAACGAGCCGCTTTCAGGGGGATTCAAGAGTATCTGCGAGATTGGCGAGGAGCGAATTAGACGCGCTGGAAACAAAATAGTCGAAGCAATTCATACTGAAAACAAGCAGTTGAAGCCAGGCGAAGAACCTAAATCACTTCCTGATATCGGCTTCCGTGTTCTAAAGATAGACTCATCAAATTTCAGAGACACATACCTCACGCCTGATCAGACCGACCAGGCATCGCTCCTCGACGCCATCGACAACGTGAAAGACGGTCGCACTCCGGAAGACATCCTCTTCCAGGTGCTCCCCGCATTCCGCATCCCGTATTCTGAGCACATCGAGACGCTCGAAATATGTGGCAAAAAGGTCTTCGATGTGAACTATGGGCAACTGCTGGCATGTTTCGATGTCGATGTGACCAATGAAGTCATTGAGGAGATGGCTCGACGAGAGCCCACCTATGCTGTCATGCGTGATCTATCCTTCAAGGATGACTCTGCTGCCACGAACTTCGAGGAGCTGTTCAAGACCTTCAGTCCCGATACCATCCGTCGGGTGATCTAGATGCGGTTCAAATTCAAGATTCAGCCCTATCAGACAGCTGCGGCCGATGCTGTGTCTGATGTTTTCGAGGGGCAGCCCAAAAGTGAAGCGTTCACTTATTTAAGGAACCTAGGTGTGATGAGGCGCGGTCAAGCCGATACGGTTTCAATGTTCCCGCATTCCGTAGGATTATCGGAAGAGGGCTATGGAAACGCCCCTCTCGTTCTGGATAGTCACGAGCTTCTGCGTAACATCAACCGGGTACAGTCGCGCAATCAGCTGGAGGAGTCCTTGGTGCTCTCGGACGATCTTGGGGCATGCCAGCTGGACATAGAAATGGAGACAGGTACTGGCAAGACTTATGTCTACACCAAGACCATGTTCGAGTTGAACCGCCTTTACGGATGGACTAAGTTCATTATTGTGGTGCCATCCATTGCTATCCGCGAGGGCGTGAACAAGAGCCTCCAGAGCACAGAGCAGCATTTCTTCGAGCAATACGAGCGCTCGATACGCTATTTCATCTACGATTCCGATAGGCTGAACGAGCTCGACTCCTTCTCTCAAAGCGCCGACATCAACGTCATGATCATCAACATGCAGGCGTTCAACTCTTCCATGAAGGAAGGAGCCAACAACAAGGCGGCACGTATCATCTTCGACGAGCGCGATGACTTCGGGAGCCGCCGACCCATCGATGTCATAGCAGCAAATAACCCAATCGTCATCGTCGATGAGCCTCAAAAAATGGGCAAGAAGAACTCTGCCACTTGGAAGGGTATCGAACGGTTCAATCCACTGTTCGTGCTTAACTATTCAGCTACACATCGCGAAAAGCACAACATGGTGTACGCCCTTGATGCTCTTGATGCGTTCAACGAGAAGCTGGTCAAACGTATCGAGGTGAAGGGTTTCGAGCTTAAGAATATGCGCGGCACTGACGGCTATCTTTATCTAAAGGACATCATCGTTTCCAAGGACAAGGCTCCTGAGGCGGTTATAGAATTCAAGGCCATGTCTGCTGGTGGGAAAGTAGTCAAAAAGACCAAGCGTTTCAGTGAGGGTGAGAGCATTTACGATAAAACCGGCGATACCCGCCTTGAGGTCTATCGCGATTATGTGATCGCATCTGGCAACGACGGAATCGTGCCAGATCAAGATGGTCGCATAGGATATGTGCGCTTTCTAAATGGCGAGATTCTTCAACGGGGTGTTGTTTACGGTGATTCAGCTGAAGCGGATATGCGCCGTATTCAGATTCGAGAAACCATCGCTTCGCATCTGCAGAAGGAGGAGGCACTTTTCTATCGCGGCATCAAGTGTCTGTCGCTCTTCTTCATTGATGAGGTGGCGAAGTACAGGGATACTTCGGGCAATGAGGAGACAGTCGGCTATGGCAAGGTGTTCGAGGAAGAATACGAGCGTGCCGTTGAGGAGCGCCTCTCTGACCCGACCATTGGCGATGAGTTAGAGAGATCCTACCTTGACTACCTGAAGCGAGATACTGCTCACGAAGTGCATTCCGGTTATTTCAGCATCGATAAGAAGGGCAATGCCGTCGAGAGCTCTGAGAAGAAAGCCGAGCAGACTAACGGCCTTGGGGCGAACGACGATAATGCGCGCCGAGCCTATGACTTGATTTTGAAAGACAAGGAGCGCCTACTCTCTTTTGAGGAGCCCGTACGCTTCATCTTTAGCCATTCAGCGCTTAGGGAGGGTTGGGACAACCCGAATATCTTTCAGATCTGCACCCTTAAGAGCTCTGGCTCAGAAACCGGCAAGCGTCAAGAGGTCGGCCGCGGTCTTCGACTCTGCGTGGACCAGGAGGGTGAGCGCCAGGATGCAATGTACCTGGGCACACGGGATGTGCACAACGTGAACGTACTGACCGTCATTGCATCGGAGAGTTATTCGTCGTTCGTGGATGCTCTGCAGAAGGACATCAAGGCGGAACTGCGGGAACGCCCGATCGTCATCGAGATGGATTTCTTCGCGGGTCGCCAGGTCACGCTTCCTAACACGGGCGAGACCGTAACGTTCAACGATCGCGAGTCCAAGGAACTCTATAAGTGCCTCATCAAAGGTGACTTCCTCGACGAGAACGACCGTCCGTCCTTGAAGTTCCGAGAGGGAGAATTTTACGAATACGCCATCGTGAATCTGCCCGAGGATATGCGCGAGGAGCCGATGCTTCAGGCAGCCGAACTCCTCGTGAGAAGCGTCTATGAGCCGAGTGTGCTCTCCGCTATGATCGCCAACGGCAATGTCCCCAAGGTCGCCAAGAACGCGCTCAACGATAACTATCACAAGCGCGAGTTCCAAGAGCTCTGGAAGAGGATCAACAAGAAGCACGCCTATACGGTGTCGTTCGATGACGAGGAACTCATCCGTAAGGCTGTGGCAGCAATCGATGCGAACCTCCAAGTAAGCGAACCCTCATATACTCTTACGACTGGCGCTCAGAAGGAGGCCGCAAGGCGTGAGGATATTGAAGAGAAGGCGATCTTCAAAACTAAGAGCACGGAGAGCAGGGTCCTTGAACTCGACCAGCAGATACACGTTACCTACGACCTGGTTGGTGAGGTCGCGCAGGCAGCAAAGGTCACAAGGCGCACTGCCGCTACCATCCTTTCTCGCATAAGTCCTTTGAAGTATTCGCTTTACAAGCGTAATCCTGAGGAGTTCATCAAGAAGGCCAGCTCTATTATCGTTGACGAGAAAGCCACTACGGTCATCGATCATGTGACCTACCACCAGATCGAAGACGAGTTCAATACAAAAATCTTTACCGAGCGCATGCCAGAGAACATATCTAAAGCACTGAAAGCTAAGAAGAATATCCAGGACTATGTGTTCTTTGATAGCCAGAAGGAAAAGGAGTTCGCAGAGGCGATGGATGTGGCTGCTGAGGTCTGTGTTTACGCAAAGATGCCGCGCACGTTCAAGATACCCACTCCTGTAGGCGAGTACGCTCCTGACTGGGCGATTGCGTTTAATGAAGGAAGTGTTCAACACGTATATTTCATAGCCGAGACAAAGGGCACTATGGATACAATGGAACTAAGCCCTATTGAAGGGGCGAAGATTGCGTGTGCAAAGAAAGTGTTCAATGAGCTGTCCACTTCGCAGGTGCGATTCGAAGGACCCATTTCTACCTACGACGAATTGTTGTCGGTGGTAAGAGGCCACGGTGCATAAAAGTGAGGTGGAATAGGTAACTTGAATGCAGAATCGGGAGGAGGCAGCGACCATGGCTTACAAACCACCCTTTACGACGAATGATGAGATTCTTACGCTTGTGGCTAACATTGCAGAGAAAGTTGGTCAGGTCGAGGCTTTCGATAAGCTGAATTCCAGCCCACAGTTGCGCAAAGAAAATCGCATTCGTACCATTCATTCTTCGCTCGCTATTGAGAATAATTCGCTTTCGCTCGATCAAGTCACTGCTGTGATCGAAGGAAAGCACGTTCTTGCTCCTGCACGCGATGTGCTTGAGGTGCAGAACGCTCTTGCAACTTACGAGGCGCTCGATTCGTTCGACCCTGATTCTATCGACAGTCTGCTCGAGGCTCATGCGCTGTTGATGCGCGGGCTTACGCCTGAGGCTGGTCGTTTCAGGAGCGGCGACGTTGGGGTGTTCAATGGAGACCAGCTCATTCACGCCGGCACTCCTGCCAAGTATGTTCCTGAAGTGATGAGGGAGTTGTTCTCGTGGCTTGCGACCACGGAGATGCATCTGCTCGTTATTTCGTGCGTATTCCACTACGAATTCGAATTCATCCACCCCTTCGCAGACGGCAATGGTCGCATGGGGCGTTTGTGGCAGACGCTCATCTTGAGCCGATGGAATTCATTGTTCGCGTGGTTGCCGATCGAGTCGCTGATCAAAGAGAATCAGCAGGAATACTACGACTCACTTGGCAAAGCTGATGCGAGTGCGGACAGCACCGGATTCGTTCAGTTCATGCTGAATGTCATTTCTGATGCGCTCGATGAAGCGCTTGATTCCCACGGAGTCTCAGGATAAAAAAGTAGACAAAAAGGGGGCTGCCCCCAATTTGTCTACAGAAGATTCTCGATCAGAAGTTCGAACCTGTCCCCAAACTGTCCCAGACAGAAATGAACCCGTCCCCAATTAGGCGAGGAGGGCGGCAACTTTGCCCAGCAAGGGCTCGAAGCTGATGCCGCGGCTCATGAAGTTGGGCTGCTCGAGCGTGATGATCATCGCATCGTGCACGAACTTGCCTGCGAAGTCTACTGCGGTCTCCAGATCCTTGCCTGCCATGATGGCCGCGGTCACACACGAGCAGAACAGGTCGCCCGTGCCATGCAGCATCACGGGCAGCTTCTCCACGATCAGCTCGGTCAGGGGAGTGTTGCGCCCTGCCACGTAGTTGCGCAGATAGCCATCCTCACGGTCAACGCCCTTGATGATCACATTCTTCGCGCCACGATTGCGCAGCATGTTGATCATGCTCTCGACCTCTTCGGTCGAAACGTTCTGACCCGTATATTCCGTACCCAAGATGATGGAAACCTCGGTTAGGTTCGGGGTGAGGATATCCGCGCCATCGGCCAGGTTCGCCATGGCATCGCACAGTTCCTTGGAATAGGTGGGGTAGATCTTGCCGTTGTCACCCATCACAGGGTCAACGATACGCAGCGCATTCGGGAAATCAGCATACAAGCGCTGGATGCTCTCGACCTGTTCAGGCGCACCTAGGAAACCAGAATACACGGCGTCCAGTTCGATATCGACCTTCTCCCATGCGTCGATGTAGGGCTTCATCATGTCGGTGGTATCGAGCATGTGCCAGACAGGGAATGCGGTATGCGAAGAGAACAGCCCCGTTGGCAGCGGGCACACATCGCAGCCCGCAGCAGAGATGACTGGAATGGCCACACCCAGCGAGCATTTGCCATAACCGCACAGATCATGCACCGCGCCTACGCGGGGGATGTAGTCTGGTCGGTCGGAATGGTCGTAAAGTGGCATGCTCTGCAGTCCCATGATCTACTCGCTTTCGGTATCTTCGCTCGTATCGGCATCTTCGTCTTCGCGCACGCGCTCACCACGGTCGCGGAACATCTTGCGCGTCTTGCGTTCGCTGATGAACGCTGCTATCACGCTGATCACCACGCCCGCACCCACCAGGCACCCAATGCCGGCGTAGGTTTCGAAGATGAAATGATAGATCGCCGCCAGATCCATGATGCCCTTTCGAGTCGGTCGTTCCTTCGCATCGAGGCCACTGCTCTATAGCCGTGTTCAGGGCGTTTGCCGCCTGTAACGCATTGGTCGGCTGGCGCACCCGCAGTGGTATCTTGCTTGGTTGTAAAGTATACTCGAACTGTCTATCTCAACAACCAAACCGACGATGTTCGGCGCACGTGGCCGCCGTATCTTATGAAAGGGAACCGATGCTCGATATTCGATTCGTCCGCGAAAACATCGATCAAGTGAACGAGGCTATGAAGAGCCGTAACTTCACGTGGGATTCTGAGCGCTTCTTGCAGCTCGACGAAGACCGCCGCAGCGCCATTGCCAAGGAAGAGACCTTGTTGGCACAGCGCAACGCCATCTCGAAGAGCATCGGCCAGCTGATGGGCGAAGGCAAGAAAGAAGAAGCTGAAGCTGCGAAGGCTGAAGTTGCCAAGCTCAAAGAAGAGATCGCTTACTATTCGGACTTGCATGATCAGGCTGAAAGCGAACTGAACAAGCTCATCCTGGCAGTGCCGAACGTTCCGAGTGATTCCACCCCTGTGGGCAAGGACGAGACCGAAAATCCCGAGGTACGCCGCTGGGGCACGCCGCGCACGTTCGATTTTGACTTCAAGCCGCACTGGGACTTGGGCATCGACCTAGGCATCATCGATTTCGAGCGTGCCGTGAAGCTGGCAGAATCCCGCTTCGTGCTGCTCGGTGGCCTGGGTGCCAAGTTGGAGCGTGCGCTGATCAACTTCATGGCTGACACGCACACCTCGCGCGGCTACAAGGAATGGTGGTGCCCCGTTATGGCGAATGCCAAGACGCTCACGGGCACGGGCCAGCTCCCTAAGTTCGAAGAAGACCTCTTCAAGACCACCGAAGGGCTCTACCTTATTCCTACGGCTGAAGTGCAGCTTACCAATATCCACTCCGACGAAGTACTCGATGTTGATCAGCTGCCGCTCAAGTATTGCGCGTTCACGCCGTGCTTCCGCGAAGAGGCGGGCAGCGCTGGCCGCGACACGCGCGGTCTTATTCGCCTGCACCAGTTCGACAAGGTCGAGATGGTGAAGTATGCCAAGCCCGAAGAATCCTACGATGATCTTGAGTCTATGGTGGCGGATGCGGAGAATATCCTGCAGCTGCTCGGTCTGCCGTATCGTGTTATCAGCCTATGCACGGGTGACCTGGGCTTTTCTGCTGCGAAGACTTACGATTTGGAAGTATGGCTGCCTTCTTATGACGCGTATAAGGAGATATCTTCCTGTTCGAATTGCGAAGACTTCCAGGCACGTCGCGCGAACATCAAGTACAAGGATCCTGCGAACTTCAAGGGCAACCGCTTGGTCCATACGCTCAATGGCTCGGGTCTTGCAGTAGGTCGCACCATGGCTGCGATCCTTGAGAATTATCAGCAGGAAGACGGCTCCATCAAGGTGCCCGACGTGCTGGTTCCCTACATGGGCGGCATCGAATACATCAAGCCCGAATAAATGATGGGCAAAGCACCCGATGGTCACGAAGCGCTCGAAAGACGACAAGCAACCTAAGGCTGCCGCGCCTGGCGCTCAGCCTGTGCGCGGAAAGCATGCAGCTCATGCGGCGCCTGCGGTTCCGCATGCTCCGTCTGCAGCAGCTCCTACGCCTGCGTCTGCATCTACATCTGCGTCTAAGATCCCAGGCGCTCAAAGGCAAGCAAACAAGCAGCCCGCGTCGCATCAAGGCCAAGGCCAGCGGATTCCCCAGCAGAAGGTAGCGCCCAATCCGCCTGCTCGTGCGAATATTGTGCAAGGAACAGCTTCGCAATCCGCAGCGCCGAAGCAATCTGGTGCACAGCAGGGCAAGAAGCCTACGCCGCGCACCATTGGCGTTCAGGCGCAGCATCCTGGTCAAGGCCAAGGTCAAAATCAAGGTCAAGGTCAGGCTTCATCCAAAAAGGTGAAGGCCCAGGTTACGCACGATGGCCGTGCTTCTGCCCAGAAGCAGCAAAGCAAGCAGGGCCAGAAGAAGTCCAAGAAGCAAAAACAGCGTCGAATCCCGCTGCCCGTGAAGATCGTGCTTTCGGTGGTACTGGTGGCAGCGCTTGCGGCTGGTGCATTCCTGGTCTGGGATTATCTCTTCCGTTACGATGACGCTGCCGATTTCCAGGGCCAGTGGAAGATCGAAGGTTCGAACGCTTCCATCGTCATCACCGAAGACGAGATCCGTCTGACCGATAGCGTCAGCTTCACCTACGAGCTGAATACTTTCGAGAAGACCATCAAATACGAATTCGCGAATTACGAAGGCGAAGGTATGTACGTGTTCTCGCCCGAACGTGATGTGCTCACACTTACTGATGTGTCCACCGGCCCTGATGAGGGCGATACCCAGCAGTCCATGAGCTTGTTGAAGGTGTCGAACCAGGCCATCGGAGAGCCTGAGGTTGCGAACAACAATACCGCCGAAAATGCAGACACCGCTGGCGTTGACGTGGTCGACGGTTCCGAGACCGCCCAACAAGCTGAAGAAAACGAGTAGCGCGTGAGTGCTTCCGTTGCGCCGAATTCGTCCGAATCGCGAACCGCGCAAGATGTGGTCGTGCTTGAAAGTTTGACCGTGCAACCTGATCGCGTAGAGGCGCGTGTGCGCATCGATGACCCGCGTTATCAGTTCACCACGCCTGAGCTCATTGCTGATGCTGTGGAGGAATTTCCCACGTTGCCGCACCACACGTGCCGCAACGCTAAAGGCCCTACGTTCGGCGCAGTCATGGATCACACGCCGCTGGCCCACCTGGTCGAGCATCTGGTCATCGACCTGCAAACGCACGAATACGCCGCCCAGCACCCCGAAGACTCCACTGCCCACCAGGTAGTATTCACTGGCACCACCCAGCAAAGCGTCGAAGACCCGCATGTGTCCATTGTGCGCGTTTCGTTTCGAGATGATTTAATCGCCCTAGCCGCCTTCAAAAAAGCGCTACACTTTATCAATCGAACACTTGCGCAGCCAAGTGCACCTGAAGCATAAGAACACGCCGCGCGATGCGTCCGCGGCACGAGCAAGAAGAAAGTGAGGAGTGTCTATGCCATCAGCCCATCTGAAATTCGATCATGCAGGTGACAAGGTCGCCTCACGCGTTACCAAGATGCGCTCATCGGCGGTGCGCGATCTTTTTGCTGCGGCGTCTCGCTCTGACATCATCTCGCTTTCAGGCGGTATGCCCGACGTTTCGCTGCTTCCGCCCGAGTCGCTGCAGACCGCAGTTCAGGCAGCCTTGGGAGACGAACGCGCCATCGCGCTGCAATATGGTTCCACCAATGGTCGCGCTGAAACGCGCGAGATGCTCGCAACACTTGTGCGTGACCTGGGCATTCGTTGCAAGGAAGACGACGTCCTCATCACTACGGGGGCTCAAGAAGCGCTCGATCTTATCGCCAAGACCTTCGTCGATCCAGGCGATATCATCATCACTGAAGGCCCTACGTATCTGGGTGCGCTCCAGGCGTTCTCTGCTTACGAACCCAATATCATCTGCATCCCCTTCGACGAAGACGGTATGCGTATGGACCTGCTCGAAGAGAAGCTCGAGGAGTTGGGCAAGGGCGCGGTGAAGTTCCTCTACACCATCCCCAACTTCCAGAACCCTGGTGGCGTGACCATGAACATGGAGCGACGCCATCGCTTGCTGGAGCTGGCCGAAGAATACGATTTCCTCGTGATCGAAGACGACCCTTACGGACGCCTGCGTTACGACGGCGGCCACATGATCCCGCTGCGCGCACTTTCCGACGACGTCATCTATCTGGGTACGGTCTCGAAGACCTTCGCGCCAGGCTTGCGTACAGGTTGGATCATCGCCCCACGTGATATCTTGGCAAAGATCAACCTGGTCAAGCAGGGTACCGACCTGTGCGGCAGCGCCATGGACCAGGTGATCGTAGAACATTACTTCACCGACACGCCGTGGCAGGCGGTCTTGCAGACCTTCATCCAAACCTACAAGGAACGCCGCGATGCGATGCTCGAGGCCCTGGATGAGTTCTTCCCTGAAGAGGCCACATGGACCCATCCAGCGGGTGGCTTCTTCGTTTGGGTCACCCTGCCCGATTATGTGGACACCGATTCCATGCTGGCTGTTGCGCTGGAAAACGGCGTTACCTATACACCAGGTAGCGGCTTTTATCCCAACGGGACCGATGGCAAGAACTCGATGCGCCTGGCATTTTGCTTCGAGACGCCCGAGAACCTGCGCGAGGCCATTCGTCGTCTGGCCAACGTGATCGAAGACCGACTCGAGCTGTACCGCGCCTTCCTAGAAGCCGGCGCGATCTAGAACGGAAACATCGTGGACAAATTGGGGGCGTAGCCCTTTTTGTCCACACATAAAAGAACCAAGCGGGCGCGCGATGAACGCCCGACGCTGAACAAGGCAAGGAGAGAAGATGAAAGTTGCAGTGCTGATGGGAGGCTCGTCCTTCGAGCGCGAAGTGTCTCTGGCAAGCGGCAAGGTCGTGTGCGAAGCTCTTGAAGAAGCTGGTCACAAGGTTGTTCCACTCGACACCACCAAGGAGCTGGTTCCTACGCTGCGCGGCGAACGCCCCGATATCTGCTACATCGCCCTTCACGGCAAGCACGGTGAAGATGGCACTATCCAAAGCCTGCTCGACTTCCTCGACATCCCTTATGTTGGCTCGCCTGCTCAGGTGTGCCGCAACACCTTCAACAAAGCGTTGCTGCCTGAATCGGTGAAGAAGTTCCGCCAGTATGCGGGCGAATCGGGACCTGGTTGGTGGCCGCAAGGTTTCTGCCTTGCTGGCGATGTGTTCAAGGATATGGGCGCGGCAACCGCGCTTGATATGGTGGCTGAGCGCATCCCTGGCGGATACCCCGTGTGCGTGAAGCCGGCTCGTGGCGGTTCGGCTCATGGCGTTCATAAGGTCGAATCTCAAGAAGCATTGGGGGCGGCCATCCTCGATGCGCTCACCTTCGATGATGAGGTCATCATCGAGCAGTGGATCGATGGCATCGAGCTTTCGGTAGCCATCTTGGGCAGCGGCTGGGGTGCCACCGCGCTTCCGCCTGTTGAGATCGTTCCGCGCGAAGGCTTGTTCCTTGCCGAAGAGCGCCTTTCTGAAGATGCGGTAGATTACTACACTCCCGTGCGTCTTGAATCGCTTCATCCCGATGAGACCTTGACCCAGTCCATCCGTAGCGAGATCGAACGTGCGGCCATAGAAGTCTACCAAGCCTTCAATGTCCAAGATCTAGGTCGTGTCGACCTGATCTGGGATGGTGCCCAGGCGCGCATCCTTGAAGTGGACGTTTCACCTGGCATGACAACACATTCGTTGTTCCCTATGGCCTGCGAAGCTGCTGGTCTTAGCCTGCCTGCCGTAATGGACAGCCTTGTAACGCACGATCGCTAAGGCGAATGATCGGGGATAGAGGCAAGAGTATCCCTGGGACGCTTTTGCCTCTGTCCCTAACCGATATATGGTCATTTTTGAAGAATTTGTCGCGGCTTCTTACGCGACGTCAACAAACCTAAGGGCGCGCTAGTTTCTCCCGCGCTTCCCAGGGTTAGTGGCTATAATAGAACCCAGGCCGAATTCATCATCGCTTCGCGCGAAACTGGATTCGAGCTTGGGTTTTTAATATCAGCAACACTTCTTAAGGGGGAACGATGGGAAGATTTGGAACGCTCCTGCTCGGTGGCGTGATCGGCGCAGGCATCGCGCTGCTGGCCACTCCGCGTACAGGTGCTGAGAACCGCGCATTGATCGCGGATTCGCTCAACGAGAATTATCCAGAGGCAGTCAAGGCGGTCACCACTTCAGCAAATCAGGTGGTCGGCGCTGCTGCTAACACTTCTACCAAGGTCATCAACACGGTTTGGGACAAAGGTGTTGAAGTAAAAAAAGGATTAACTAGTCGCGTAGAGCAGACAACTCCTGCGGTCGTCGAGAAGAACGACGAACTGCGCGACAAGATAGACGCTGCACGTGAACGCATCGCTGCCCAGGTAGCCAAGAACGCCGAAAGCGTTCAGGAAACCGCAGCTGACAAGGTTCCCGCTGCAGTGGATGCTGCTAAGAGCGCAGGCACGGCAGTGAAAGAAGCTGCCGCATCTGCTACCGAGGCAGCAAAAGACGTAGCTCAGAGCGCTGCTGGCGCTGCTAAGAATGCAGCAGCAACGGCTGCTGAAGCTGCGAAGGGCGTTGCCGCATCGGCAGCAGACACCGCAAAAGGTGCTGCGAAGGCCGTGAAGGAAACCGCAGCTAAAGCTACGAAGAAGAAGTAGCTCGCATTCCGCAAAGAATCTCTGTTTTGAATCGATAAGGCGCTCTTCGGAGTGCCTTATCGTCCATTGAGGGGCTATGAAAGATATCTATACAACACGTGAATTGGTGGGAGTGCGCGTTGAGCACGCGAAGAAGCCAGGCAAGCGCATCGGCCGCGTGCGCCACTTCATCTTCCATCCGTCCGAACATAGGATCATCGGGTTCGCGGTGAAGCGCCCTGATGCGGCGCTCATGTTCCATCGCTCAGATGTGTTCGTAGCGCTCGATGGCTATCAGGTGGTCGATGGCGTGGTCATGATCAACGACGACAGTCAGTCCACGGGTCGGGCGGCGTGCAAGCGCCTGGGCGTTTCGTGGGATGAATGCGTCATCTGGCAGGGCCTTCCCTTGATGACCGCCAAGGAAGAGCGTCTAGGATACGTGGGTGATGTCTCGTTCGATGCGAAGACGGGCGAGGTCATCTCGCTCAAGATCGACAAGGGTGCTTCGGCTGACTTCCTGCTGGGCGAATCCGAACTTCCTGCCGGTCTTATCGAAGGTTTCCAGATCGGTATAGGAGACAATCTTTCGAAGGTCTCCGAAGACGACTTCTTCCGCGGTGCCATCGTTGTCTCTCCAGAAGCGCTTTCGATCGAGCGTAGCGGTGGCATGGCTGAAAAGGCTGGCGCTGGTGCTGCGGTGGTGGCTCATAAGGTCGGTACCGTTAAGGACAACGTCAAGGATACCGTGAATGAAAAGGTGAAGCCCAAGGCCACAGAAGCTGCCCAAAAAGCAGGTGACGCAGTGAACAAAGGCGCCTACAACCTGGGTGTTCAGCTTTCGAAGACGCGCGGGATGTTCTCGGCTTTCAAGGACGAATACAAGAAGGCGCTCGAGGGCGACACGGACAAGGGCGCCAAGGATTAACGAAACCGAGGTTACCCGCGCTTTTACGCTATAATGAATTGCAACATTTCAGCAATCATGCGAATGCTCAACAAGGAGGAAGATATGCCTACCATTACTCGCGATCAGGTCAAAGTCCCTATGGACGTCATGCCTGAAGCTCGTGAAAATTACATCGAGAACTACATGAAGGCAACCCGTGGTACGGGCCGTCTCATGCTCTTTGCATGCGATCAGAAGATCGAGCACCTGAACAAGGACTTCTATGGTGAGGGCATCGACCCCTCCGACCTGAACCCTGAGCACCTCTTCGAGATCGGCAGCCAGGGCACCATCGGTGTGCTCGCTGGTCAGCGCGGTCTTATCGCTCAGTACGCAGCAGACTATCCCGAGATCAACTACATCGTGAAGATGAACTCCAAGACCAACTTGGTGAAGGGCGATCAGGACGATCCCTATTCTCCTCAGCTCTACGATCTGGAAGCAGTGCTCGCTATGCGCGAAGCTGGCGTGAACATCGTTGGTCTGGGCTACACCATCTACCTGGGTTCTGAATATGAATCTACCATGATGGCTGAAGCAGGCGAACTCATCGCTGAGGCTCACGCCCAGGGCTTGCTCGTGGTTCTGTGGATCTATCCGCGCGGCAAGGCTGTGCCGGACGAGAAGGATCCCGATCTTATCGCAGGCGCTGCTGGTGTTGCGCTCTGCCTGGGTGCGGACTTCGTGAAGGTGAATCCTCCGAAGGCAACCGATGGTCACACTTCCGCTCAGAACCTGAAGATCGCTTCTACCGCTGCTGGCCGTACGGGCCTGGTTTGTGCAGGCGGTTCCAAGGCTGATGCTTCGGTCTTCCTGTCCGATCTTTACGATCAGATCCATGTTGGTGGCGCTTGCGGTAACGCAACGGGCCGTAACATCCACATGCGTTCCCTTGATGAAGCGGTGCGCCTGACCAAGGCTATCTCTGCCATCACCTTGGCGGACTACACCGCAGAAGATGCACTCGCAGTCTTCAACGGCGAAAAGGACTTCAGCCTCTAAGAGCTGGTCTCTAAGATGCGCGGCAACGGAAAGCCGCACGGTACGACAACACAATAACGGGAGGTGCTCAGAATGCGGCGCCTCCCGTTTTGTTTTGCGGCAGGCGCGGAAAGGAACAAGATGTCTGCGTCTTCACCCTACGAGCTGGCGAACCTTCTGGTGAATGGGGGAGTGGCGATCATTTTGATCGCGGTTGCCTTCATAGATTGGCAGACTCGTCGTATCCCTAATGTTCTGGTCTTAGGGTTGATTGCTTTACGCCTGGTCATGCTTGGGATAGGACTATTCACGGAAGGCGTCTATGCGCTTCACCTATTTGGTCGTTCGATCTTGGTTTCCCTTGCTTTCACGACTGGTGTTCTTGTGGCACGAGCACTGGCAGGTCGATTCACGCACACCGATGCACTCGGTCTTGGCGATGTGAAGCTGATCGCAGCTTGTTGTCTGTTCTTGAGCTTCGATCAAGCTCTTGCGGCACTATTCGTGGCTTCGTTTGCAGCGTTGATCTTGGCGGCCTATTTCCGTATTTGCCGTCAAGACAACACGTTCCCTTTCGGCCCCGCCTTGAGCCTTGGTTTCTTGATCACCCTATAAGTTTCAGATCACGTCGCGGTCACGGCACCAACAGCGCTTGTTCGAGAGTTGGCACTAGTGCACGGTCTGGAGGAGACCGGGGAATGTCGGAATTTACTTCGCATAGCAAACTTGAAAAAACAGAACAGGAGAGCGACCGCACGAATGATTGGGGACGGGTTCATTTTTGTCCGGGACAAAATAGGGACAGGTTCAACTTTCTATTCGAACATCTGAGCCTGTCCCCAAACTGTCCGGGATAAAAAAATGAACCCGTTCCCAATCATGAGCACAATCATGAGCAGGGTAGCGGGTAAATTGTGATCTTCCCCGGTCCCCTTCAGGCCAATAAAAAAAGCTCCCGAATGAGAGCTTTCAATGCAACTGGTGCCCGAGGCGAGATTTGAACTCGCACGTCTTTCGACAACGGTTTTTGAGACCGCCGCGTCTGCCGTTCCGCCACTCGGGCGCGGAAACTAATTATAACGGATTAAGTCCGCAGCGCAAGCAAGCCACGCCCGAATCGCCGCTGCTGCGCGCCGTACGCAACGATTTCTGCCATAATAGTCATACGGTTATTTCAATGAGCAAATGAAGGCGGATGCGATGCATAACGAAACCATGTACAACCTGGGAAGCGCCCCCTCGGCGATCCGCGAGCTTTTCGCTTATGGCATGGAGCGCAAGGCGCAGATCGGTGATGATAACGTATTCGACTTCAGCATCGGCAATCCTTCGGTCCCAGCGCCCGACTCGGTCGCACAAGCTATTCGCGATTTGGCCGATGTTCCGCCTGCTGAACTGCATGCTTATTCTGCTGCTCAGGGCCTTGAATCTACGCGCGCGGCCATCGCTGAGAACCTCAACAAGCGTTTCGGTACTTCATACACGGCCGATAACTTCTACTTGACCATGGGCGCGGCCGCGTGTCTTTCCGCGTGCTTCACGGCGCTGGTCAACCCAGGTGACGAGGTCATCGTCATCTCACCCTACTTCCCTGAATATCGTGTGTGGATCGAGTTCGCGGGCGGCGTGTGCGTCGAAGTTCCCGCGCGCGAGGACAATTTCCAGATCGACCTTGATGCACTGAAAGCTGCTATCACCACCAAGACCAAGGCGGTGGTCATCAACACGCCGAACAACCCAGTCGGTACGGTCTATACGCGTGAGACCCTTGAGGGCCTAGCTGCTGTGCTCAAGGATGCGGAGAAGACCTTCGGTCATCCCATCTACCTTATCTCCGATGAGCCTTACCGCGAGCTCACCTATGGCGTTGAAGTGCCGTGGGTTCCCGCGATCTACAACAACACGCTCGTGTGTTATTCCTGGTCCAAGTCACTTTCGCTCCCAGGCGATCGTATCGGATACGTGCTCGTTCCCGATGAAGTGGATGATGCTCGAGCGGTCTACCTGGCAGTCTGTGGTGCAGGTCGCTCATTGGGCTATATCTGTGCGCCAGTCTTCTTCCAGAGGATCATCGAGCGCGTGGTCGATGAACCCACCAATGTTGAAGCGTATGCAGTGAACCGCCAGATCCTTACGAGCGCGCTTGACGAACTGGGTTACGAATACATCGCTCCTGACGGTGCGTTCTATCTGTGGATCAAGGCACTCGAGCCCGATGCGCAGGCTTTCTCCAATAAAGCGAAGGAACACGAACTGTTGCTGGTTCCTTCCGACAGCTTCGGTGTGGGAGGCTGGGTGCGTGCAGGCTATTGCATCGCTCAGGACACCATCGAACGCTCCATCCCCGCATTCGCTGCACTGAAAAAAGACTACGAATAATGGCACTATCAGGCGCTATCATCGATTTTGATGGCACGATCGTCGATTCGCTCGATGCTTGGCGAAGCCTTGAAGGGTCGCTTGCGGCTGATGCTCATATCGAGGTAACGCCCGAAGACCGCCGTAAGCTCACCACTTTTACGCTCGACGAGACCGCCGCATGGTTTCACACCGAACATGGCTTAGGTGAGAGCGCCGCTGCCGTGCGCGCGACCATCGACGACTATATGGTCGATTTCCTTTCGACTTCGGTCCGCGTTCTGCCTGGCGTAGAGGCGTTCCTGGAAGAATGTAAGCGTCGTGGCGTTGAGCTGGCCGTGGCATCTTCAAGTCCGCAGCTCTATTTGCAAACGGCACTGAAGGGCACGGGATTGCTGCCTTATTTTTCGCAGATCATCTCAGTAGAAGATATCGGCCACTCTAAACGTGAGCCGCACATCTATCATCATGCGCGCGAATTGCTGGGCACATCCAAAGATCAGACCTGGGGTTTCGATGATTCGCTCTACGCGCTTCATGCGCTTAGAGAAGCAGGCTATCCAACAGTGGGAGTGTTCGATGCGCATGAAGGGATCCCGTTCGAACAGTGGTCCGATCATGCAACCATCGCAATACGAAGCTTCGAGGATCTGAGCTTCGACCAGTTCGCCTAAAAGCCCATTTCTGCAAGCTTAGCAACGGCGCGGTCGCGGATCGCTCTCACATCTTCGGGCGTGGTCAGCATACCCGGTATGATGGTGCGCGCTGCCATGAATCCAACAGCCTCAGGACTGTGGTGCTTCACCTTGTAGCCACAAGGGATCAGCAGCAGTTCACCCCGTACGTTCGCGTGGAAATGGTGCTGCAATCCTTCGTTGACCGAAAGGATGGTAACGGCCTGCTCGTCGGCAGGGCATTCGCGGAATACGCCTTCTTCGATGCCGAGCTCGATCACATCGACGAAGGCCTGATAGTATTCGCGATAGCCTTCGATCAGTCCCTGGTATTTCTCAGGATGTTCGCTTACGAGGCTCTCCAGTTCGACGAAGTCGAAGGGCAGCTCGCATTTACGGATAACGTCATAAGCGATCAGCATATAGAGCTGAACTACGCGATCGTCCACCTCTTCTTTAACGCGCTTGATGATAGGAACTGCGCGGTTCGCATCGAAGAGTGCTTCGAAGATCGCCTCTTTTGAAGGGAACCAATAATAGAGCGACGATTGATCGAGCCCTACCTGACGTGCGATCTCGCTCAAAGAGGTCTTGCGATAACCTTGTTCTTGGAATAGTTTGCTGGCGGCATCAGTGATGACTTGACGTTGATTGGCCTTCGAAGCGGCTTTGCGCCCAGGGGTGTTCTGCGCCGTATCGCCAGTTGGCTCGCTCGTGCGTTTGGCCTCTCCCATGAGCTTCCTTTCAAATCAACGCCTTCATTACATCATCCTAATTATAGCTAATGCGTGGTGGCGTTCGGTTGTATTATGGTTGGAGCATTCGACCGTTGTCGCGCGCATGAGCGCGCCGAAGATGAAAGGAAGGGCACGGCATGGATAAGAAAGTCTATGAATTGCTCAACGACCAGATCAACAAAGAGCTCTATTCCGCATATCTGTACATGGATTTTGCGAATTACTACGAATACGAAGGCCTGAGCGGTTTCGCGAATTGGTACATGATCCAGGCTCAGGAAGAGCGCGATCATGCGTTGAAATTCATCGCGTACCTTCAGGAGAACAGCCAGAAGATCCAGCTGAAGGCTATCGATCAGCCCAATAAGACCTTTACCGACTTCATCGGTCCGCTGGAGGCAGCGCTCGAGCACGAGAAATATGTCACTTCGCTGATCAATGATATCTATTCTGCGGCTGCAGATGTGAAGGATTACCGTACCATGCAGTTCCTCGAGTGGTTCATCGAAGAACAGGGCGAAGAGGAAGACACCGCAGACACCATGGTCACCCGCATGAAGCTCTTCGGTGGCGATGCGAAGGCGCTCTACGACCTCGACCAGGAATGCGCTTCCCGCTCCTATTCTGCTCCTGCTGAATAATCCTGAGCGCACAAGGATAAGCCCATTAAAAAAGCTCCCAATTCGGGAGCTTTTTTAACGCCCTTCGGTCGGACACTTTGGGGACAGGAAAGTACCGAGATCGATCGTGTGTAGTGCTGCGGATGTAGGGCAAGGGTGCAAAATTTACTTCGTATAGCAAGCAAAAAAAGAGAACCCAGCTTGGCTGGGTTCGCGTAAATGAAGCTGGAGAGCGACCGCACGAGCCCGATAGGGCGAGTAGGGTAGCGGGTAAATTATGCGCCCTTGCCCTACATCCGCAGCACCCCAGGGCCTAGTATTCGTTCGCTCCAAGTACCCCATTGAGAATGCTCGAAACGATGGAGATGACGATGCTCGCAACGAATCCTGATCCGAAGGTTGCGATATAGAAATCGATACCGAACAGCGTTCCTACCAGCCAAGACGCCAGATACAGCAGTGCTGTGTTGATGACCAGGTAGAAGATGCCCAGCGTAATAACGGTGATGGGCAGCCCGAGTACTTGCAAGATCGGTTTGATGGTCATATTCAAGAGCGCGATGATCAACGAGATGACCAACACGCTGGCCCATGTTGAAGCCTCGCCACCGATCTCGATGCCAGGCACGAGCCAAACAGCAACAGCTACAGCAACGAAGATGCCGATCGTACGGAGAACAAAATTCATGGCGATCACCCTCTTTCTTCTGTCGTTCTTATGAGATCGCTTCCTTAGGATACGCGAGCGCGACACAATAGACCTAAGCAGTTCAGAACTGAAAACAATCTGTAAGAGAGAGATGCGATGCTCGATACCATCGAACGAACCGTGACCGACCACGACCTATTCAACCCTGCTTCACCAGCTCTGCTGATGGTGTCGGGTGGGTCGGATTCTACTGCGCTCGCCTATATCGCACGCGACTTGCATGAACGCGGGCTCATCGGCCCGCTCGCTTGCCTGCACGTGAATCACAAATTGCGTGGCGAAGAGGCCGAAGCGGACATGCGCTTCGTGGCTGCGCTGGCTGAAGCGCTCGATCTGCCATTCTTCTGCTGCGAGGTGGACGTGGCGCTGCTCGCACGAGAAGCGGGTGGCAACATCGAAGCTATCGGACGTCAAGAGCGCTATCTTGCGGCGCACGAAGCGCTCGAGAGCATGTGCTTCCATAATGCGTTGCCGCTGGCAGAGGGCCGTATCCTTACGGCTCATACGCAGGATGATCGCGTCGAGAACTTCTACATGCGCTCCATCAAGGGCACGGGTCCAGGCGGCTTTCGCTCGATGCGCTATCAGAATGGTCCAGTCGTGCGACCGCTGCTCGATATTTCTCGCGAGGCTCTTCGTGCCTATCTGGAAGACCGCGCCGCGTGTGGCGAACTGGTGGTGCGTGATGAAGCGGGCGATCTTTGGCGCGAAGACGCCACGAATGCTCATACCGATCGATTCCGCGCTTATGTGCGTCACACCATCGTTCCTGCTGCCAAGGAGCAGAACCCGCAGTTGCTCGATACGCTCTGTCGCACCATGAACCTGATCGGCGATGAAGATGATTTCATGGAACAGCTCGCCGAAGAGGCGATCGCAGATAACGTGGAAGAAGGGGATGGCTTCTTCAAGTTGGAGCCCTCGTTCGGTCAGCTGGCACTCCCCATTCAGCGTCGCGCTATCCGCCGCATCCTTGAAGCCATGATCGGTGCCGAAGGGCGCATCGAAGCCGCTGCTGTTGATGCGGTGCTTCAGGCCTTTGACCGTCAAGGCGTGCCGATCGGTGGCTATGTTGTTAATATTCAGGGTGACCTTGCAATAAGTGCGAACAAACAGGGCGTTCTCATAGAGCCGATGGTTCGATTTCGTGCCCGTCGCAAGCGCGACCACTAACCGCCGAGCGCCCGAAGCGCACTGCATATAAGGAGCAATCATGGCACAGCAACCCACCATGCCGATCAACATCATCCTCGCGTCCAAATCGCCGCGCCGCAAACAGCTGCTCGAAGAAGCGGGCGTGAAGTTCGTTGCGTTCACCGGCTCGACCGAAGTGGACGAGACGCTCGAACCCGACCTACTCGCAAACCCTGAAGAGGCCGTGAAGAAGCTGGCTGAGCGCAAAGCTGGCGCCGTGGTTCAGGAAGTGCTCGCACAGAACCCCGTCGGTCTTGGTATTGTGATCGGCGCCGACACCATGGTGGTGCTCGATGGCGAGATGCTGGGCAAGCCTTATTCTGCTGACCATGCTCGCGAGATGCTTCGCAAGCTCTCTGGCAGAACGCACCAGGTCATCACAGGGGTTTCAGTTTGGATGATGCTGCTCAACGAAACTGAAGAGAACGGCGGCGATGGTAATGTGTCCATCGGATTCCGCACTTTCTCCGAGACCAGTTATGTCACGTTCAAAGATCTGACCGACGAAGACATCAACGCTTACGTAGCTACTGGCGAGACCATCGACAAAGCGGGCGCTTATGGCATCCAAGGCAGAGGCGGCGATCTGGTCGAGAAGTACGAAGGCGACTATAACAATATCGTCGGCCTGCCGGTCGATAAGCTCCTCGAGAATTTCCCCGACCTGCTCAACACCGAAGTTCCCATCCAAGTCTCCACCAAGACCGACCAATAAGCGCACCCGCTGTGAGCGTGGGGTGAGGGTACTAGGTAAGGGTCGTAGATTCACTCTGAACACTAACTTGAAAAGCAGAAAGTAACCCATAGGGTTGCTTTCGCATGAACAAAGCATGAGGCAGTGCAGCGCATGAGCTGAAGGCGAACAGCGAAACGGGTGAA
Organism: Anaerotardibacter muris; assembly: GCF_943192915.1. GTDB lineage: Bacteria > Actinomycetota > Coriobacteriia > Coriobacteriales > Eggerthellaceae > Anaerotardibacter > Anaerotardibacter muris. Next base: position 362,579 of record NZ_CALPCD010000001.1, on the reverse strand, counting down.
TCCGAGACCCTTGCCTAGTACCCTCACCCCACGCTCACAGTCCCCAGTTCGTATATCACGTGAAGAAATGGTGCGTATTTCTCGGAATTGCGCCGTGCAAGGTTTCTCGTGGTCATTCCCCATAGAGCTTTTGATACACTTACCTATACGTTTATGCACGGGTAAACAGTTTGCCACGAAAGAGGAACGGTGCAAGGAATTCATCCCGATCTTGAGCGTGTGTTGTTCACTGAAGATCAGCTTCGCGCTCGAGTGAGCGAAATCGGTGCTGCCATCACGAACGACTATGCCGGTAAGGATCTGGTAGTCGTCTCGATCTTGCGCGGTGCGGCCGTCTACATGGCCGATCTTGTCCGCAAGATCGATCTTCCGCTCGAGATGGATTTCATGGCTATCTCTTCTTATGGCAAAGCGGCGAAGAGCTCGGGCATCGTGCGTATCCAGAAGGACTTGACCACCGACATATCTGGCCGTCACGTTCTTATTGCGGAAGACATCATCGACAGCGGCCTGACGCTGCGCTATCTTCTCGACAATCTGGAGTCGCGCAAACCTGCCTCGCTTTCGATCGCTGCGCTTCTGCGCAAGGATATCCCTGGTCAACCCGATCTTCCGTGCAAGTATGTTGGGTTCGAATGCCCCGATGAATTCGTGGTGGGTTACGGGATGGATTACGCAGAGCATTACCGAAACCTACCGTATATCGGCGTCCTGCGCTCAAGCGTGGTCGTCGATGCATCGTAAGAAAGAACGTAAAACGCAAGGAACGCAACTTTATGACACAGGATCCAAGCTCAAAGAACAACAAGTCATCGAACAAGCAGCCTAATAGGCCCAAGCAGATCAATATCGTCACCATCGTGGTGTTCGCGTTGGTGGCCATCTTCTTCTTCTCGATGATCACGCGCATGCCCGCGGGCACCGAAGACGGCATCACGCAAACCGATGCGCTGGTCACTTCGGAATTCACGCAGGCTGTTGAACAAGGTCGCGTCGAGACCGTTGTGTACGACGCAGGTGGCGAAACGGTCACGGGCACCTATTATCCTGCTCAGACTGCTGGCGTTACCGCAGCTGATGCCTTCAACACTGGTATCGAAGCTATCAACTCCCAGCTGGGTACCATGGTGGTCGACGGTGCGCGTCTCGATACCATCGAGCCCAGCATCTTGTCTGCGAAGACCCTTGGCAGCAAGCATAACTTCACCTGCACCTGGGTCGGCCAGGATTCGCTCGGCGAACTGATGGCGGCTCATCCCGAGATCGAATACAGCATCACCCTGCCTTCGCCGTGGGGTTCGATCCTGCTCTCATTGCTGCCCATCCTGCTCATCGCTGGCCTGCTGTTCTTCTTCTTCTCGCAGATGAACAAGGCGAACAATTCGCAGATGTCCTTCGGTAAAGCCAAAGCCAAGAAGTCGGTCGAGGAACATCCTGACGTGAAATTCTCTGATGTTGCAGGTGTCGACGAGGCGGTCGAGGAAATGCAAGAGATCAAGGATTTCCTCGATAATCCTGCGAAATACCAGGCTATGGGTGCGAAGATCCCGCGCGGTTGCTTGCTCGTAGGCCCTCCGGGAACAGGTAAGACCTTGCTCGCACGCGCGGTCGCAGGCGAGGCAGGTGTGCCGTTCTTCAGCATCTCTGGCTCCGACTTCGTCGAGATGTTCGTTGGCGTCGGTGCATCTCGCGTACGCGATCTGTTCAAGCAAGCGAAGGAAGCTGCTCCTGCCATCATCTTCATCGACGAGATCGATGCGGTAGGTCGTCAGCGTGGCGCTGGTCTTGGCGGTGGTCACGACGAACGCGAACAGACCCTGAACCAGTTGCTCGTGGAGATGGATGGTTTCGAGGCGAACGATTCGGTCGTGCTGATCGCTGCAACGAACCGCTCTGACGTGCTCGATCCCGCGCTGCTCCGTCCCGGTCGTTTCGACCGCCAGATAGTCGTGGATGTTCCCGATGTGAAGGGCCGCGAGAAGATCTTGAAGGTCCATGCGGAAAACAAGCCGCTGGCCGCTGACGTGAACTTGCCGCGCTTGGCCAAGCTCACCCCTGGTTTCACGGGTGCTGACCTGGCTAACCTGCTGAATGAAGCCGCGATCCTTTCGGCTCGTCGCAATAAGCACATCATCTCTGAACAAGAGGTCACCGAATCCATGGAACGTGTTATCGCAGGTCCCGAACGCAAGGGTCGCGTATTGGACGAGAATACCCGTCGCACCATCGCTTTCCATGAATCAGGCCATGCGCTCGTTGGCCACTTGCTTCCGAATGCCGATCCCGTGCATAAGATCTCTATCATCTCGCGCGGTCGCGCATTGGGCTACACTCTTTCGATCCCCGATGAAGATAAGGTGCTGAATTCGCGCAACGAAATGCGCGACGAACTGGCCGTGTTCTTGGGTGGTCGTGTTGCTGAAGAGATTTTCTGCGACGATATCACCACGGGCGCATCGAACGACCTTGAACGCGCTACCAAGATGGCTCGCTCCATGGTGACCAACTACGGCATGAGCTCTGATCTGGGCGTACAGGTCTTCGGCCAGCCGAATCATGAAGTATTCCTCGGTCGTGACTACGGCAATACCCAGGACTATTCCGAAGAGACCGCACGTCGCATCGACGAAGAAGTGGCCCGCATCATGCGTGAGGCGCATGATCGCGCTTACGAGATCCTCTCTTCGCGCAAGGACCAGATGAACCTGATGGCAACCGTGCTGCTCGAGCGCGAAACGGTCGATGGCGAGGCGTGCGAAGCGTTGCTCGACAACAAGTGGAGCGATTATCTGAAGCTCGAACAGAGTGGTACGTTGGAACAGGCGGCTAATACGCTGGCTCCAAAAGAGGGCACTACTACCGCAGTCACCACCCCTGAAGCCACTGAAGCGCAAGCTCCTGCATCTCAGCCAGCTCCCGCGGCGGACGACCAGGCAACTTCCAGTGACCCGGTGATGCCCGCTCAAGCCATGGCTCCTGAAAGCGATCAGAATGCGCCCGCACAACAAGGCGATGCATTCCTGAACAGTCTTGAGCAGAAGATCAAGGACATCCAGTCTGATAACAAGGATGACAGCAACGGATCGCCCCAATAATCGAAGGACCGCTTAGATGATCTGGAAATGTTCCCAGTACAATTTCGACGCAAAGATGCCCATTATCATGGGCATCTTGAATCTTACGCCCGATTCATTTTCCGATGGTGGGGCCTATGCATCTACCGAAGATGCCATCGCTCATGCGTTGGCAATGGTCGATGAGGGTGCGCTCATCATCGATGTGGGCGGGGAATCAACGCGCCCTGGCGCTGAACCCGTTACAGAGGCTGAAGAGAAAGAGCGCGTGCTCGAAGTGGTGCGCTCACTCGCTGAAAAGGGCATTTGCGTGAGCATCGATACGCGTCATGCTGCGGTTGCTCAGGCGGCGGTCGAAGCAGGTGCTTCTATCATCAATGACGTGACCGGGTTTCGCGACCAGGCGATGGTCGAAGTAGCAGCGAATTGTGATGCGGGCCTTGTGGTCATGCATATGGGTGGTAGCGATCCGCGCACCATGCAGGACGCTCCCCACTACGATGACGTGGTTGCTGAAGTGCGCGATTTCCTGAAAGGGCAAGCAGAAGCCCTTATGGCGCATGGCATCGATCGCACGCGCATCTGCCTTGATCCAGGTCCAGGTTTCGGCAAGACCACCAAGCAGACCATAGAGCTGATGCGAAACTTCCACGAGCTGAATCGTTTGGGCTTTCCCACGATGGTGGCGGTCTCGCGCAAGAGCTATATCGGCGATGCTTATCATATCGAAGACCCGAAAGAGCGCGATGCTGCGTCAGCTGCTGAAGCGCTCATGGCTTGCGAACTGGGCGCTTCGGTCATTCGTACGCACAATGTGGCACTCACCGCAGAAGCTCTGAAAGAGAATCTGCGCCCGTATGCGCTCATCGGCATGGGTTGCAACGTAGCACTTGTGGCCGATGAAGGGGAAGAGCGCGAAGGCAAGATCGCCATGCTCAATAAAGCTATCGGGGATATGTGCATGTTGCCCGATACGCAGATCATCGATATTTCGAGCTATTACGAAAGCGAGCCCGCGTATTTCGAGGATCAGGATCTTTTCGTGAACGCGGTCGTGCTGATGCGCACTGGCCTGCCACCACAAGAACTGCTCGGCTACTTGCAAGCCATCGAGAACAGCCTTGGTCGCGTGCGCACGCAAAAGAATGGCCCGCGCACGTGCGATCTGGATATCCTCGACTACCAGGGTTATGTGTCCGATCTGGAAGTGCTCACTTTGCCACACCCGCTCTTGCTCGAGCGTGATTTCGTGGTGAAGCCTTTGTTGGAACTGCTCCCGAAGCACGAACTTGCAAATGGTGAAGCGGTCACCGAAGAGCAGGTGAGATACGGTAAGGCCTGGAAGTGCTAGACCCTGTTGCGGCAAGCGGTGCTTCGCAGCCAAAGGATCCGAGCGGGTTTTGGGATGTGCGCGCCTTTGATGAAGTCGATTCCACCAACACGCGCATCAAAGAAGCTATAGCGCAAGGTGAACCTGAAGGTACTTGTTTTGTTGCGCGCCGACAGACCGCAGCCTATGGTCGGCAGGGAAGGACCTGGTCAAGCCCTGAAGGCGGTCTCTATTTCTCGTTCATCCTCGACCCGCTGGGAACTCATGCGAATGCGGGCAAGACCCTTGCAGATCTTCCTGCGCTCAGCCTTCTGTTGTCCCTTGCTGTACAGTCTGCCCTAGCGGCGTTCACGGGCAGTGATGCGATCAAGATCAAATGGCCAAACGACATCCTCGTTGTTCGAGCGGGAGCGGTGGGTAAACTGTGCGGGATCTCTCTTGAAGCTATCAACAAGAAGCTTTGTTGCGGGATCGGCATCAATATATCACGTCCTGAAGCGAGCCAGACAAGCGTTGCTCCAGCTGAAAATACCCCGGCGTATCTCGTTGATATAGTTGCGGACTCGGTCGATCTTGACCAGTTGCTCTCTCAGCTCTTAGTTCAGATCGAAGGCCTCTATCATGCATGGCTCGAGCAGGGGATCGCTCAGGTCATTCCCGAATACAACGCGCAACTCTTCAATCTTGGTCAAGCCGTCACGCTCGAGGCCATCGATGGCACCACTCTCTACACAGGTAAGGTGATCGGTGTCTCCGAAACTGGCGAGCTCATCCTCGAACAACAGGACGGTACCCGTATCGCCGCCAATTCTGGCGAAGTCCACACCCGCCATTAACCGGGGACGGGTTCAATTCTGTCCCGGACAGAAATGAACCCGTCCCCGGTTAGAGGAAGAGGGATTTTAGGCCGATGGCGATCAGGACCAGGCCGCCGACGATGGCAGCTTTGTCGCCCAGCACACGCCCCACACCCTTCTGGATGAACAGCGCTACGATGCAGCACAAGAAGGTGGTCACGCCGATGATGCTCGCCGCCATCCCGATGTTGATCGATAGCATCGCGAAGCTCACACCCACTGCAAGCGCATCGATGCTGGTCGCGATAGCCTGGAAGAACAGCACGGGAATGGTGATCTGTGCGCCTGACCCCTCTTCGTCTTCGCCCTTGTCACGCAGCGCATCCCAGATCATCTTGCCGCCGATGAAGCCCAAGATCACGAATGTGATGAGCCCCGCATACTGGTCTACCCATTCGCTCACCAGCGACCCGAGGAAGAACCCGATCACGGGCATCACGGCCTGGAACACGCCGAAGAACACTGGCATCAAGAAGCGCCGCGCCCGTCCCGTCCCACGAAACGCCACGGCGTTGGAGAGCGTGACCGCGAACGCATCCATCGAAAGCGCCAGCCCTAGCAATATGATCTCAGTGATGCTCATTGTTCCATTCTGTCATATCGCTTGCCAACAAAGAAGTTTGTCTAGCAACTTCAACCATTCATACAGGGAATCGGCGATCCTATATACATAACCTATCGAAATCATCTATAGTTATAACGCTATCGGTCCACGGCGAATCGATAGCCTCCCTCTGAAGAAAGGAACGCACATGTCCGAAGCTCTCGTTCATGCGAAGTCTCGCAGTCACACCATCGTGTACTGTGCGGCAGCCATCGCCTGCATGGCGGTCACCGCATGGGTGTCAGTGCCGATCGGCCCCGTTCCGCTTTCGCTCGCACCGCTTGCAGTATTCTTCACGCTGTTCGCCTTGAGCCCACGCAATGCTCTTATCGCTATCTGCGGTTATGTGCTGCTCGGTGCTATCGGCCTGCCGGTATTCACTGGTTTTCGCGGCGGTTTGGGTGCGGTCTTCGGTCCCACGGGTGGCTTCATCATGGGTTATGTCATCGGTGCGTTTCTGCTGCTCTTCCTAAGCCCAGTGCTCGAGAAGCACAAGGCCTTCGCCTCCACCACCTCCGTTTCTCTATTTGGCAGTCAGGTGAAGAAAGGATTCCTCCTGCGAAACCTCGTAGTGGGCATCTTCTTCGCGGCTGTGTACTATATCTTCGGCTGGCTGTGGCTCATGGTCGCTGGTCAGCTGTCTGCTGGCGCGGCATTCGCTGCGGCAGTTGCCCCCTTCGTCATCCCAGATCTGTTGAAGATGCTTCTCGCGGTCTTCCTTGCCCAGGCGGTGGGCGCGGCGCTTCGCAACTGAGCGTTTCGTCACCTGAAGCTTCGTCCATACGAAGCTGGCTTGCGCATCGAAACGAATGGCGATACTTGGTTTCATGTTTGAATCAGAGGACCTGATATGAACTTGTCACAGCTTTATTATTTCCGAAAACTTGCAGAGCTCGAACATTACGGTAAAGCCTCAGAAGAGCTCTTCATCACTCAGCCTTCGCTGTCGAATTCTATCGGCAACTTGGAGAAGGACCTGGGCGTGCCCCTGTTCGAGCGCGTGGGCCGCAACGTACGCCTTACTTCTTATGGCGCAGAATTCAATGAGCACGTATGCATCGCGCTTTCCGAGATCGATAAAGCAGTGGATCTGATGAAGCTCTACTCCAGCGGCCTTTCAGGTCAGATCCGCATAGGCGCGGTCATCTCTATCCAGCGCAACTTCCTGCCGCTGTTGCTCAGTTCCTTCCGCAAGGAATTCGGCGACAACATCGACTTCGATATCCACCAGGGCACTACCTATGATTGCCTCAAAGGCCTGGTCGATGGCAAGCTGGATATCGCATTCTGCGGCATGGTGCTCGATGAGCGCGACATCGTTTACGAGCCCATGATCACCCAGAACCTGGTAGTGGGTGTTTCGGAGAATCATGAACTGGCTAAACGCAAGAGCGTGACGCTCGAAGAGCTGAAGGATTATTCGCTCATGTCCTATCGTAAGGAATCGTTCGCATCTACGCTGCTCGAGGGCATCTTCCGCCGTGCCGACCTGAACCCCAAGCAAGCTTTCAATGACGAGATCAGTGCCGCATCGCTGGTGGTCTCCGAGACCGACATGGTGGCTATCATGCTCGAGACCCTCGACGACATCCAAACGCGCGGTTTCGTGTCCGTGGCCATCGAAGATGCGCCAAAGCCCTTTCATACCATCTATATGGCCTACAAGGAAAAGGCGTTCCGTAGCTGCGTGACCGACCAGCTCATCGAATTCGCGGATAAGTTCGCGCAGTTCCCTTCAGGCAAGGTGGGCTCGCTCGAAGACTATTACAAGCGCGAGAAGATCCCCTGCGCGGGCTTCGATAGCAAATAACGTGCGGCTTCGGTCGTAGCCTGAGCTTATGCTCTGGCCTTAGCTATGGGCTCAGCGCTAATCTCAGCCAGTCATAGGTTCTTAGCCCGAGCACTTTGCTTCCATTGAATCCTCATCACTTGAAACTATAGAACTTTGCATATTGATTCTTGCGAATTATGGGACGAATTCCCTATTTTGGGGCGCAAATCACCCCTATTCATAGCAATTAACCTATGAATAGAATATCAACCAATAAACCCTTCCTATATCATTCACGCAGGCTATGAGTTCGTCCATCGCGCCTATTGGACGCGTTCATTTTTTAACTTGATAATGGGAACAGACTCAAATACGTAGTCGGAGGGAATTGTTTCAGGGGTCGTTCTCCTTACTTATTCATCACAAGGGTGGCTCGGGAAAGCCAATGAAATCATTTGTGAATAAGCCAAGGAACTGCGTCTGAACGTAAATTGAAAAGGAAGGTAAACATGGCACATTGGTTCTCGAAAGCTCCTAAGGAGCAACTTGCAGGCAAGACCGCTATCATCATGGGCGGCGGCTCTGGCATCGGTAAGGCAACCGCAGAATTGTTCAACGCAGCAGGCGCAAATCTGATGATCTGCGGCGTTCCTGAGCAGATCTGCGTCGACACCGCTGAAGAGCTCCGCGCAGCTGGCGGCAACGCCATCGGCATGGTATGCGATGGTACTCAGGCCGATCAAGTACAGGCTATGATCGATAAGACGCTCGAAGAGTTCGGCGATATCGACATGCTCATTTCCACCGCAGGCATTTCGCTGCCTCGTATGAACGCTATGGATGCGACCGAAGCAGACTGGGACAAGATCTTCGCAGTCAACGCTAAGGCTAACTTCTTCTTGGCAACTGCAGTTGCACGCGTCATGAAGGACAAGGGCCACGGCGGCAAGATGGTCCTCATCTCCTCCCAGCGTGGTATCTCCGCAATGGAGAACATCGCACTCTACAGCATCACCAAGGCTGCTGTCATGGGTATGGTCCGCTCCCTGGCTGTCGACTTTGCTCCCTATGGTATCCAGGTCAACGGCATCGCTCCGGGCTACGTTATGACCCCGATGGTCGAGAAGGTCTTCGCAGACAATCCCGCTCAGCAGGAGTACGTATATGGCCGTACCCCCAGCAAGGTCAAGATGGGCTCTCTCGAGGAAATGGCAGAAGCCATCTACTTCCTCTGCTCGCCGGTCACTGACTACACCACCGGTCAGACGCTCATCCTCGATGGTGGCTGGTCCATCCAGTAAACGAATGTCTTATGCAGCTGCCAGAACTCGTGGCGGCTGCATCTTTTTCTTCCGCATTTTTCTTACCTATTGAAAGGGGTATTACATGGAGGGTGTAATGAATGCAGTTCACTGCGTAGGTCGTACCGAACCTTGGCAGTATGTTGAGGATGCTCCCATTCCTCAGATCAAAGACGACGAAGTACTGTTGGAGATCAAGGCGTGCGGCATCTGCGGCACCGACCATTCGCTCCATCGCGGTCAGGAAGCTCTGTTCAATTCCTATGACATCACCTTCCCGGCAATCTTTGGTCACGAATTCTCTGGCGTTATCGCTGAAGTGGGCAAGAACGCTCCTGAGAACCTGAAGGTTGGCATGCGTGTCACCGCTAATCCGGTCCTCTTCGACAACACTTGCTCCTACTGCGACAAGGGCCAGGTGAACATCTGTGACAACCGTCCGTTCTATGGCACCGACCTGCCTGGCGCATTCGCAAAGTACATGCCCATGCGTGCAAGCAACGTTATCCCTCTGCCCGACGACGTTTCCTTTGTCCAGGGCGCGCTCCTCGAGCCGCTGGGTGTTGCGTTGAACGCTGTTGAGCGTGTGCATCCTGAAGCTGGTGACACCGCATTGGTCATGGGCCCTGGCCCGATCGGCCTGCTCATGGTTGCTGTCCTCAAGCAGGCATATGGCATCCAGAAGGTCATCTGCTCGGGTCTTGCAATGGACACCAAGCGCTTGAAGGTCGCTGAAGAGCTGGGCGCTATCACCATCAACGGTTCTGAAGAAGACGTTGTTGCTCGCGTGAAAGAGCTCACCAATGGCAAGGGCCCCGAGATCATCTTGGACGCTGCTGGTCACTACACCGTTGCTGAACAGGCAGTGGAAATGGTAGCGAAGAACGGCAAGATCGGCATCACCGGTCTTCCCGCACAGCCTTCCTCCATCCACATGAACCCGATCGCAATGCGCCAGATCAGCATCATCGGTTCCCGCGCTTACGAGCGTAAGCACTGGCGTCAGGGCCTGGCACTGCTCGCTAATGGTCTTGACATCGCTCCTATCGCAAGTCACGTCCTTCCGCTGGCTGACTTCGAAAAGGGCATGGAGCTCATCGACGCAGGCGACGGCCTCCGCGTCATCCTCGAGCCCTAATCGAATCTCATTCGATATAGTGCTATCTCCCGAATAAGGGGAATCCGAGAGCCCCGGTGTTTCGCCGGGGCTCTTATTAGAGAAGTTTCATTTTTCACGATTGGAGAAATACATGGCAGGTTTGGAAGGCGTTATCGTCGTTGACCTCACTCAGTATGCTGCAGGTCCTGCTGCAAGCCGTCTGCTCGGCGAAATGGGCGCGACCGTCATCAAGGTCGAACCGTTCACGGGCGACGAACAGCGCACCCAGGGCATGGCTTGGGGTATGAACTACAAGAGCGAATTCGACGACGTCGCATATGACTGCGGTTCCTTCAACAAGGAATGGACCGCTATCGACTGCAAGAGCCCCGAAGGTAAAGAAGTTATGATGCGCCTTCTGGACAAAGCAGACATCTTCGTCACGTCCTTGCGCGACGGTGCACTCGAGCGCTTGGGCTTGGACTACGAAACGCTGCGCAAGCAGTTCCCGAAGCTCGTTTGGGCTCAGAACCGCGGCTACGGCATGTTCGGTCCGCTGAAGGACGCAAAGGGCTTCGACGCAACCTCGTTCGCTGCACGTTCGGGCTTCGTCGCTTCGATCCCGCAGAACAACGAACACTATGAGCCAGGCAATTCCCCCATCGCTTTCGGTGACTGGAATACGGGCTGCGCACTGGCTGCAGGCATCTTGGGTGCATATGCAGGTGCTCTGCGCACCGGCCAGGGCGACAAGGTGACCACCAGCCTCTATCATACTGGTACCTGGGGTATGACCTGCTCGATCATCACCGCTCAGCAGGGCGATCAGCATCCTAAGGACCGCGCAAAGGCAAAGTGCCCCACCAACAACTCCTATCCTTCAAAGGACGGCATTTGGTTCCTCATGTGCTTCGGCAACTACAACAAGTATTGCCAGTTGGTGTTCGAAACCTTGGAGATGGATCCGAAGTACTACACCGATCCTGAGCTCAACAACCTCGAAGCACTGGCCAACAATGGTCGCTACGTTGAAGTTGTTGCTGCAATGCAGGAAGCAACTCAGAAATTCGACTTCGATGAGCTCGAGCGTCGTTTCCGCGAAGCAGACATCCCCTTCGAGAAGATCCAGACCGTCGCAGACGTGTTGCAGGACGAAGAGGCATTCGCGAACGACCAGCTGCGTAAGATCAAGTACGTCAAGCAGGGTCCCACCTCTCAGTTCACCGATGACGATGAATATATCGTCACCACGCCGCCGTTCCGTCTGGACTCCATCGGCGATCCGGTGCTCTATCGCAGCCGCCCCATCGGCTACGACACCCGCAAGATCTTGAAGAACATCGCTGGCTATACCGACGCTGAGGTGGACAAGCTTGCAGCAGACGGTGCGGTCATGGAATATGACGGCGATCCGCTGCCTCCTGAGGTGCTCGAGCCCAGCTATGGTCCGAATTCGAAGAAGAAATAAGGTGGTTGCATAATGGCAAAACAAACTCCATTTTCTGGTATTACCGTTCTCGACTTCTCCCGCTATCTTCCGGGCGGTTACGCAACGCAGGTCCTCGCTGACCTGGGCGCTACCGTCATCAAGGTAGAGGACACAGGTCTGGGCGACTTCATGCGTCACGACTATCCCACCAAGGGCGGCGGTATCTCTTACTACATCACCGCACTTGGTCGCAACAAGAAGTCTGTCTCGCTGAACCTGAAGAACGAAGAAGTTGTTGATTGGTTCTTGAAGATGGCCAAAGAAGCCGACATCATCGTCGAGAGCTTCCGTCCAGGCGTTACTGCAAAGCTGGGCATCGACTATGAATCAGTCAAGAAGCTCAACCCGGGCATCATCTACTGCTCCATCTCGGGCTACGGCGCTAACGATCCGCGCTCCAAGAAGGCGCAGCACGACTTGAACATGCAGGCTGACGCGGGCTACCTCTCGCTCAACCATGGTTCTACCTCGCCGCTGCATCTTTGCGACCTTTCCTCTGGCATGGTTGCTGGTCAGGCGCTGCTCGCTGCACTCTATGCTCGTACGGTCACTGGTGAAGGCGCTTACATCGACATCTCGATGTTCGATTGCTTCGTGTGGTGGAACTCCCTGCTCGATAGCCGCTGGTGCTTCAACGACGGTGTTTGCTCACGCGACGACCTCGAATATCCTTCTACCGCTTACAACGTCTATGAGACGAAGGATGGCGGCAAGCTGGCACTTGGCATGGTCGAGGCAAAGTTCTGGGAGCCCTTCTGTGATGCTATCGGTCATCCCGAGATCAAGCCCACAGGCCTGATGCGTCGTTGGGAAGCTCCTGAAGCGTTCGAGATCGTGGAAGAGACCATCAAGGGCAAGACCACCGATGAGTGGGTCGAATGGCTCAAGGATAAGGACTTCTGCATCGCTAAGGTCAACTCTAAGACTGAGGCAGTCGAGCAGATCACGCGCGAGAATCCCGAAGCTTTGGCTTGGGTCGAATTCCCCCGTGTTGGCCGTGTCCTCCAGACTGGTCTTCCGCATCACATCTCAACTATCCCGGTGGAGATCTCCGAATTCGAAGCTCCTTCGATGCTCGGCGAAGACACCGAGAAGTACCTCAAGCAGGTCGGCGCAGACGATGCGACGATCGCTCGCCTCAAGGAAGAAGGCGGCATCCGCTTGGGTGATGACATCGAGGTAGAAGAGGATCGAGCTCCAGTAAAGCCTGCATAAGGCACACGATCCATATCCTCCTCAGGGAATCTTCCAACCTTACGAAAAGAATGCCGGCTTAAGAGCTGGCATTCTTGCTTTCGGCGTATAAGTTTTGCGCCAAGCGCGCATTCTCAGGCTTCCAGATCGATAGAATCGAGGATGGTTCTGAAATCACCGCAGCCAAAAGTATCTGCGATGCAGAGGACAAGGTCCTTAAAGCCAGCAGGGTAGGCATTGATGCCGGTAGATGTGAGAATCAGATCATCTGTATTGATCGTGAGTGACCAACTCCAGCCATCCAGTGTTGGAGTTGAATAATCTTCATTCCAGTCCTGTAAGTTTACATCTATTGCGCATTTACGAAGTGCATTCAACTGCTGGGAAGTTGGCTCGGTGATACGTTTGCGGGAATTTAAATCCATGGGGTAGTATTCGACTTCAATAGAGTTGGCGTATAGAAGGATATGAAAAGAAGTTCGAGTGATGAGCGAGTCACCAATGCTGAAACTAAAAACATTTTTAGGTCCTTCGCTTCCAATTTCAACTTTACAAACTCTAAATGGGATGTTGATTGGAAGGCCTATTATCATTCTTTCGTAAGCTGACGAATCAAGATACAGGCCATGGTCTTTTGCTTGACGACGGAGCGCATGGTCAATATCGAATTCATCTTGTGTTGATAAGCCACGGGTTTTTGTTCGTCCTTCTTTGTCGACATACTTCAAATATGGTTCGATAGCAATGTATGAGGAAGTCTCTTCATTTTTTGGAAAGTTTTCAAGATCGGATAGTGCTTTGTCAGCTGCTTGCTCGATCCATTGTGGAATCTTGCGATTTTCCCAATCCAGCGTCTCGAGTCTTCCTAAGATGCTGTCGATAAGTTCGCTGCGCACGCACGCTGCTAAGAAGTCTCCTCCAACAGCTTCCTCCTTCTTCACGAGTGCAGTTAGTAGGGCAAGGACGGCCTCTTCATCCATTTGGTCAATGTCGAGATCCGAGTAGCAATCGGGCTTCAGATCCTTGATCTTGATCTCGTGCTTCAGCAGAACTGCCTCGTAATCTTCAACGGCAAAACTGTTCGAATAAAGACGATCCGCAAGTTTAGGAACCCTTTCGATATAAGCCTGCTTGCGCCTGGGGTCCGTACTAGGTTCACGAACAATTTCAAGATCCAAGCAAGTGAGTGCTCTATGCATTGTGATTCTCCGTTCGGAATGCAGGTTGGAAGATTGGAGTTAGGAAAGCTGTGCTGTTTCGAAATTGGCTAGCGTATCAAGTACGCGTCTGGCCCGTTCTTGGCCTTCGATAGCTTGAACAAGTCGATCCTTGTAGTAGATTTGCCCGTTTTTGATGTCGATTCTTAGTCCGATTTCTGCATCCTGATAAAGACGAAGAGCATGCAGAGCATCTTTATCGATTTTTGCTTCTTCTGAACCCTCAAGATAGAGGGGTGCAAGCCTGATAGCTGGTTGGGCAACCTCTACAAGACCGCGGGCCCTGTTCAGGCTTTTTTGCCAGAGGGCTGCTGCTTTGCTGAGGTCTTTCGACACGCCTTTTCCTCGAGAATACATATCTCCTAGTTTGTAGAAAGCTTCACTCTTATCACTGAGTGCCACTCCAAGAGAGTAATATTCGAATGCCTTAGCATAATCAGGTTTTCCCACTCGTCCATATTCATAGATGTAACCCATATTGATGATGGACTGATCGCAGCCCCATCCGATTGCTAGCTCGTAGAGTTCGGCGGCTTTCGCATAATCTTGTTCAACCAGCTCGCCCATATAATAGAGAGTGCCCAAATCGTTTGCGCTTGCTCCACATTTCTGCCCGATGCCGAACTTATAGCCAGTAATCAAGGCTCGGATTGCGTCATCATCAAAGACTGCTGCAAGCCATATCTCCTCTTTATTCTCCGTGACGAATCGGCAGAAATCTTCAGGTGTTTCCGAGATGGCTTTGGCTGAGATTTCCTTAATGATCTTTGTAGGATCTTTTTCGTAGGGGATTAGCGAATCAGCGTCAGAACCTTCATCTTCTTCTATGAAGCTGGTTTGGTATCCAGCAGCTTCCCCTAAAAACAGAAGATCATCCTTGCTGATCGCGGACCAAAATATCTCTTTGTCGTTTCCCATATTCTTCCTCCATTTGCTAGAATAGGCATTCATCGATCAGGTTTCTACCACGTAGGGCATCAATCCAATCTTCGGGAATATCTTCAAATCCATAAAGTGCGCCAGCAACCGCGCCCGCGACGCAAGCTGTGGTGTCCGTATCGTCTCCTAGATTAACAGCAGCTAGAACACAGTCTCTATAATTCGTAGTGTTTAGCGCACACCAAAAGGCTGCAGCCAGCGTATCGAGCACGAATCCTCCCGATCGCAGGTCTCCTCTCGGTCGGTTTTTAAGGTCATGCAGCCAATCGAATATCTTTGACTTGGGTTTGTTCGTCTCGATCGCTTTTGCCAAGGATGTCCCATCAAGAACATTACGAAGAATATGCACGAATGCCACACAGGCTTCCGTCGAGATCCAGTGCGCGTGCGTAATGGACGACACTGCACGTATATCATTATCGGTAGCATGGATGAATGCCAACGGTGCAATGCGCATAAGCGAACCATTTCCATTGGACTGTTCGTTAGAGCAACCGAATCCCTGGTCAAGTGCCGTAGCGGTAGCGTTGCCAACATCGAATATGAATGCATCAGGAGTGAATGCGCCTTCGTATAACCATGAACGAAATTTAGCACGCATATCTTCGATGTTTATTCGTTTATTGTTTTCCTTAAGGCTTGCGCAGGTGGCAAGGAGAAGGGAAGTGTCATCGGAGAAGGTTCCAGCAGGCTGATCATGGACACCTCCGCCGATCATCCCAGTGCAGCTGAAAGAGTCCCGACCTGAAAATTCATAAGGTACACCTAAAGCATCGCCAACAGCAGCTCCGTAAATGACGCTTCTCAGTTTATTTCGCTTGACTGCTTCTTGAGTATGAAGAGCTTCGACACGTACTCCGAATTCGTGACCGCAATCGTTGCAATGCCAGTCTGGATCGAATTCACTGACGCAGCAGCCACCGAGAACGACGCGTCCGTCGTCAAGATCCTTCTGCAATCCATCACTGAAGGCGGGCATGCCCCATAAGATGGCTGCGATATTGGTGCCTCCGCACTCGGGGCATATTTCGGGTTTCCCAGACACGAATATCTCCTACACTGCTTTTCTGTACGGTATGAAAAATTGGCAGAAACTGCATCCTGTCCTTATCTTTTGATTGTATGACAAGACGTTAAGATGCGATGTCCCATAAACGCCCCATAGAAAACCATTCTGTTCCATTAGAGTGTTTTGTGCTGATGAAGGGAAGTGATTCAAATGGGGCTTGATGCAACAGTGCGTTGTGATTGTTTTGAGAAGGGCCTTATGAGGCCATGCCCTGTTGATATAGCCGATATTTATGTTGATGGAGATGGCTACCTTGCATCTAGAACGCTCGATGAAGCTTCAAGAGCATTAGACTTCCGTCGGTTTCTTGCGCGATACGAGCGGCTCGAGGAAGAGATTGACGAATGGGCACGCAATGGCTGCTCTCATGAGAGTGGTGAATTATGCTCAGAACGGGTGGGAAATATCGCTGCTTGCGCCCATTTTAAATCGCTGGTCAAAGAAGTGGGTGGTGAGGAGGAATTCCCCTATCTTAGCAAGCTGCTTCCGTATTCAAATGGCGGTATTTACCCTGTCGAAAAGGCGCTCAAGACGCTTGAAGAATTGAATCGTTTTATTGATGTTGTAAGCAATGTTAACGAGTGGGTCTTGTGCGATATGGAGACCGAAGAAGAGGTTTGGTCATGCACAACCCATGCCTCTTTTGTGTGGATGCTTAGCTATGATTCCAGGATAGGCATGGCGGGTGATAGGGTGTTTTTCGCTCAGGCGGGAAAGCCTGTAGTTGAAACGACGCATTTCAAACAGATTCCAATAGGTCACCCTGATAACCAAGGTTGTCAGCCCATGCGCATCGTCTGTCTCGATACAGGAGCCGAGACGTATTCGTTTGACTCCATAGGTCCTGATGGCAGTAAGAAAATCGAGCGAGAATTCTATGTTGCTTCCAAGAAAGCCCCGTTTCTTTTTGAGGGGAAGTACTGGATGGCGGAAAGAATCAAGAATCTGCTTATTGCGTCGATTCAAAGCGGCAACCCGATCAGGTGGTGTTGATGATGAAGCGTACAAATATTATCGAGGACGCGCCTACGACCATCGTTCCGTCTCTTGACTTTGAGGCCAAGCATGAGCTGAACAAGCAGAGTGCGTTCAATCGAGACATCATAAAGGATGCAGGCTATTGCGGGTGCTTTCACTGCGGGTCCTCGTTCAAGGCTTCAGAAGTTCAAGATTGGCTAAAAGAGCAGCATGGCAAAGATACAGCTCTTTGCCCTTATTGCGGTGTTGACGCTGTTATTATTGGCACAGAAGAATATCCGCTCAGCACAGCTCTTCTTGCGAAGCTTTATGTGGAATGGTTCGAAAAAGAATACGAAAAAGCGAATGAGGAAGGAAATTCCATTCCTGACTATAAAGGCTTTGATGAGTTTTATAGAAAGGGTATTCCTTTTCGAATCGAATACGATCCTAGTATCAAATCGGTCGGATCGATCAAGCTTTTCTATCTTGGGTGGCTGGATCAGGATTTGTGCAATTGCACCCCTGAAGACCCTGATGGCTCACTAGCTAAGATGCTTCTTGAAGTTAATAGCGAGGATGCGGCAGATAGTTTTCAAGCGTCTACCAATGAAGGACAATCTGAGCATGGAAGCATCATTTCGGTGAGAGCATATATCGATGAGGATGATTACTACTATTTTGAGATGCTTGACAGCGATGGTAACGAACTTCCATTTGAGCCGTGGTCAGGCGATATGGAAGACTTGATTTTGGATTTGACAGAGAGATATGGCGACAGATTAAAGGGCCTGTTGAAGAGCCCTTATTCTGATTCTTTGGACCTTGTAGTTGAGGCGCAAGCTTCCGAATACGGAAGACCCATGTAGGCTACACTTTGGGTTTTTCAGGAAACGGCCTTTTCGCCAAGTTCAGAGGGATTTCAGCACCCCCGGCAGATTCGCGGCAAACAAAAAGGCCAGCACGAAGCTGGCCTTTTTGTTTGCGTATGGAGAGTGCAGGTTATTTCTTGAAGCGATACCCGTAGCCACGAACGGTCTCAACAACCTGCGGATTGTAGCCTGCAGCCTCGATCTTGTCGCGCAGACGCTTGATGTGCGTGTCGACGGTCTTGGTCTCCGTGATGAAATCCCAACCCCATGCATCGCGTAGCAGATCTTCACGAGAGACCACTTTGCCAGCATTGTGCATCAGGCAGCTCATCAGCTCGAATTCACGCGGCGTAAGATCGATAGGACCGTGTTCGCCAACAGCGGTATGAGCATCGTCGTCCAGCACGATACCGCCAGCAGAAACCTCCGCCGAAGCGTTAACAGCCACCTGCGAGCGACGCAGCAAAGCGCGCGTACGTGCGATCAGTTCGCGGATGCCGAAGGGCTTAGCCAGGTAGTCGTCCGCGCCAAGCTCCAGGCCAACGATCGTGTTCACTTCGCCATCACGAGCGCTCAAGAACAAGATAGGAGTGTCGTACTTCGCACGGATACGACGGCACAGTTCGTAGCCATCGATACCTGGAAGGATGATGTCGAGGATGTAGAGATCATAGGGCTTTTGCTCGATCAGCTCGATAGCAGCTTCGCCATCGCCCGCTGTGTCCACCGAATAGTTTTCCTTCTGCAGTGCATAGCTGACGAATTCAGTGATCGAAGGCTCATCATCGACAACGAGGATGCGAGTGGGGGTATGATCCATGGTAAATCCCTATCGAAATCTTCTTGCACGCACTCATTCTATACAGCAATGAGGCTCTTTCTTACTCACAATATGATAGCATCTGTTTTAGTATTTACCGCGCTTAATCGTCAAGCGCGAGCGTTTTGTACCCATCGAAAGGTGCGCTGAGATGCTGTTAGTGGTCGATATCGGCAACACCCATACTGTCCTCGGCATTTACGACGAAGATCGTCTCATTCATATGTGGCGCCTGGCCACGAACGTGGAATACACGAGCGACGAACTGCGCATCAAGCTCCATGCCCTGTTGGGTGCCGAGCATATCGAAGGCACCTCCATCAAGGGCGCCATCCTTTGCTCGGTCGTGCCTGCGCTCACCCATAACTGGGAGAAGGTGTGCGAGCGATCCTTCGGCGTCACGCCGCTGGTGGTCTCTGCTTCCAATTGCGCGCATCTGTTGAACATCGAGCGGACCTCGTTCACCGAACTTGGTGCTGACCGTGTGGCTGATGCTATTGCAGCTAAAGCGATCTTCGGGGCTCCTGTGGTGGTGGTCGATTTCGGTACCGCTACGAACATGGAGGTCATCGACAAGGACGGGGCATTCGTTGGCGGTATCATCGCGCCTGGTGTGGAATCGTCCATGCGCTCGCTCATGAGCCGTGCTGCGCTCCTGCGCGCGGTCGAGCTTGAAGATCCGGGCATCGCCATCGGTCGCGATTCTTCCGAAGCTATCCAGATCGGCGTGGTCTGTGGCGAAGCAGCACGCGTTGATGGTCTGGTCGATCGCATCCATGAGCAGCTTGGATACCCCACGAAAGTGGTGGCAACGGGCGGTCTGGCGCATCGCATCGCACCGCTTTCGCGCACCATAACCGAAGTCGATGTTGAATTGACCTTACAGGGATTACGCCTGATATATAACGACCTGACCAAGTAGGATATCCCTAGATATTCATAGGGAAAGAGCACGTCATCTCAAGAGAAAGAGGGGCCCGACATGTTGACCGACATTGAAATTGCCCAGGCGGCCACGCTGCAAGACATCTCCGCTATCGCCGAATCGGCAGGTATCGCACCTGAATACCTTGAATGCTACGGCAAGACCAAGGCGAAGGTGGACTACAATCTGCTGCGTGAAAAGGACTACGAACCAGGCAAGCTCATCCTGGTGACCGCTATCAATCCCACCGCTGCTGGCGAAGGCAAGACCACCACTACCGTGGGTCTTTCCGATGCGCTCCATAAGATGGGCAAGAACGTGGTCGTCGCACTGCGCGAACCATCGCTGGGTCCTGTGTTCGGCGTGAAGGGTGGCGCTGCGGGCGGCGGATAT
This sequence comes from Anaerotardibacter muris, assembly GCF_943192915.1. Taxonomy (GTDB): domain Bacteria; phylum Actinomycetota; class Coriobacteriia; order Coriobacteriales; family Eggerthellaceae; genus Anaerotardibacter; species Anaerotardibacter muris. The sequence goes on along the minus strand of NZ_CALPCD010000001.1, from coordinate 342,668 downwards.
GCCCAGGTCATCCCCATGGAAGACATCAACTTGCATTTCACGGGCGACTTCCACGCCATCGGCGCGGCGAATAACCTGCTGGCTGCAATGCTCGACAACCATATCCAACAGGGCAACGAATTGAACATCGACGTGCGCCGCATCACCTGGAAGCGCGTGGTGGACATGAACGATCGCGAACTGCGCAACATCGTGGTGGGCCTTGGCGGAACCAAGTCGGGCGTACCGCGCGAAGATGGTTTCGACATCACCGTTGCATCAGAGATCATGGCTATCTTCTGCTTGGCAACTTCTATCACTGACCTGAAAGAGCGCTTGGGCCGCATCGTTGTGGGTTACACCTACGACGACGAACCAGTTACTGCTCACGACCTAGGCGCTGAAGGCGCTATGGCGGCGCTGCTGAAAGATGCGCTCAAGCCAAACCTCGTTCAGACGCTCGAGGGCACCCCAGCGTTCGTTCACGGCGGTCCATTCGCGAACATCGCTCATGGCTGCAATTCCATCATGGCAACACGCATGGCTCTAGCGCTTGGCGACTATTGCGTTACCGAGGCAGGCTTCGGTGCTGATCTTGGTGCCGAGAAGTTCCTCGACATCAAGTGCCGTTTGGCGGGCCTTGAACCAGACGCGGTGGTGGTAGTGGCGACCGTGCGCGCTCTGAAGAACCACGGCGGCGTGGCCAAAGAAGACCTCAATGAAGAGAATCTTGAAGCGCTCGAGAAGGGTCTACCGAATCTGCTCCAGCACGTTGAGAACATCCGCACGGTATTCAACCTGCCTTGCGTGGTAGCTATCAACGAATTCCCGACCGACACCCAGGCCGAAGTGGACCTGGTTCGCAAGAAGTGCGAAGAGCTTGGCGTGAATGTGGCGCTTTCCCAGGTTTGGGCAAAGGGCGGCGAAGGCGGCCTTGAACTGGCTGAAGAGGTCATCCGTCTCTGTGATGAGACGAGCAAGCTCACCTTCGCCTATGAAGACGATCTGGGCCTTGCTCAGAAGATCGAAGCCATCGCCAAGCGGATCTATCATGCTGACGGGGTCGATTTCACTCCAGCCGCAGCGCAGGAGATCGCTAAGCTCGAAAGCCTTGGTTTTGGCAAATACCCCGTTTGCATGGCGAAGACCCAATACAGCTTCTCCGACGATGCCTCCAAGCTTGGCGCTCCGCGTGATTTCCGCATCATGGTGCGTCAGGTCAAGGTTTCCGCTGGTGCAGGCTTCGTGGTCGCGCTCACAGGTGACGTGCTCACTATGCCGGGCCTGCCGAAATCACCCGCTGCGTTGCGCATCGACGTTGACGAAACGGGCAAGATCAGCGGCCTGTTCTAAGAGCGGCAATACAAAGCGAAGGCGATCATGGTCGACAGAACTTTCATCGATGAATTGGCAAGCAAAGCGCCCACACCAGGAGGTGGGGGCGCTTCGGCTTATTGTGGGGCTCTTGCTGCGGCGCTCTCTTCTATGGTGTGCAACCTCACTACAGGGAAGAAGGCTTACGCTGCGGTCGAAGATGAGGTGCAGCAGGCAGCCAAAGAGCTTGCAAGCCTTACCGATGAGCTGGTGAAGCTGGTCGACGAAGATGCCCGCGTATTCACGCCGCTTGCCGACGCGTACAAGATGCCCAAGGAGACCGAGACACAGAAGCAGGAGAAAGAAGCTGCGCTCCAGCAGGCACTGGTGGGCGCTTGCGATGTGCCTGTTTCTATCATGAAAGCCTGCACGCGCGTTATCGAATTGGCAGAGATGCTCGCCGAAAAAGGCTCACGCATGGCAGTATCCGACGCGGGCGTGAGCGTGCTCTTCGCGAAGGCGGCGCTTCAGGGCGCATCGCTCAATGTGCTGATCAATTGCGCATCCATGACCGACCGAGCTCGCGCTGAAGGCTATCTTGCCGAAGTCGAGCATATGTTGAACATCTATACGAAGCGTGCCGATGCGGTCTATGCTTCGGTTGTGAAGGAGTTGGATAAATGATCCCGCATATCCTGGGCTCCAAGCCTGTGGTGGAAGCCATGGAACAGGACCTGAGACCCCGTGTCGAACTGCTGCGAAGCAAAGGTGTAGTGCCAACACTGGCCATCGTGCGCGTGGGTAACAAGCCTGATGACATCAGCTACGAGCGCACCGCCATCAAGCGCGCTGAAGCGCTCGATATCGCTGTGCGCGTATTCGAGTTCCCAGCCGATGTGTCCCATGAGCTGCTCGCAGGCGATATCACCTATATCAACGAAGACCCGAAGATCCATGGCTGCTTGATGTTCCGCCCGCTCCCTGAATTCTTGGACGAAAAAGCCTTGTGCGATCTGCTCGCGCCCCACAAGGACGTGGACGGCGTGTCCAGCGCAGCTCTGGCAGGCATCTTCACCGACGACCCCGATTCGCTTCCGCCTGCAACGGCTGAAGCGTGCATCAAGGTGCTCGATCATTACCGCATCCCGCTCGAGGGCAAGCATGTGGTGGTCATCGGTCGCAGCTTGGTCATCGGCAAGCCTGTGTCCATGATGCTGCTGCGCCACAACGCCAGCGTGACCATCTGTCACTCGCGTACGGCTGACCTGCCTGCCATCACTCGCGCGGCGGATATCGTCATCTGCGCGACGGGTCGTGCCAAGGCTTATGGCGCCGACTATTTCGCTCCAGGCCAGATCGTGCTGGATGTAGGCATCAACTTCGACGACGAAGGCCATATGTGCGGCGATGTCGATTTCGCTCAGGTCGAACCGCTCGTTGAAGCCATCACGCCTGTTCCAGGTGGCATTGGATCGATCACTACGCTCTGCACCATGGAGCACACGGTCATGGCGGCTGAACAGGCTGCGCTCTAAGGCGGCAATTGCTCGTGAGTGCGCGAACCTACACCTTCACCAGTCAAAGCGTTGAGCAGACCCAATCGCTCGCGGCTCAGTTGGCTTCGTGCGTAGAGGCCGGCGATGTGGTCGCGCTCGATGGCGATCTAGGGGCAGGGAAGACCCACTTCACGCAAGGTCTTGCTGAAGGGTTGGGTGTAGCAGATCTGGTCACCTCGCCCACCTTCACGGTGATGGTGGCCTATGATAGCGGTCGGCTCCCGCTCTATCACTTCGACCTCTATCGCTTAGAGGATGCTCTTCAGCTTGAAGATGTGGCGTTCTACGACTATGTTGACGCTGATGGGGTGAGCTGTGTCGAATGGGCCAGCAAATTCGCTGATGAACTGCCCGATCACACCTTATGGCTCTCGATCACCACAGGCGAAGATGGTGCGCGAACCATTCAAGCCACGGCACGCGATCAGCGCGCTATCGATCTGCTCGATGCGTGGATCGCCGCTGCAAGCGCTCTATGAACATTTGACAAGAAGGTCTTCTGATGAGCTCAGACTACATACTTGCTTTTGACACGGCTAATGAAGTGATCGCAGTGGGCGTGGGCAAGCTCGATCGCGTCGCGCGCAGCATAGAGGTGGTTGCTTCGATCGAGGTACCTGCTTTTCGTGCGTCGAATACCAAGCTCATCACCCAGATCGATGCGGCGCTCGCGCAAGCCGGCATTGCTAAGACCAGTCTTGCATGCGTGATCTGCGGCCGCGGACCTGGTTCGTTCACGGGCGTGCGCATCTGCGCGGCTACGGCCAAGGGCATCGCACTCGGGCTCGAAGTTCCGCTCTTCGGGGTGTCCACGCTGGATGCTCAGGCTTGGGACCGATGGGCCGATGGGGTCCGTGGTGCCGTGGTGGTGCTGGGCGATGCGATGCGCAAAGAGGTCTATCCAGTGCGTTATATGCTCAACGACCAGGGTATCGAGCGTCTGAATGCAGACTTCGTGGTGAAGGCTGACGCTGCATGCGAATGGCTCTCTTCAGGGGAAGGGGACCAGCTCATCACGGGCGATGCGCTGGCTAAGTTCGCCGATAGATTCGCAGAATATGGCACGCTCACCAACGAGGATGCGTGGCATCCCACAGGAGCCGGATTGCTCCGTGCAGCCCAGGCCGCTTGGCACGATGGCGCTTTCGACCCAGACAGCATCGAGCTGGGTGATCCGCTTTCGCTGCTGCCCGTTTACACGCGTCTTTCCGATGCTGAAGAACACGAGCGGACTCGCTTGGCGAAGACCGATGATGCGGATCAGTCTCGACCTATTGCTTCAGCCGTCGATCTCACGACGGGTGTGCAGGGTGACACTCGTATTGTTGAAGCCGCTACCCAAGACGGCGCGCTCCAGATCGAAGGTAAGACCTTGCGTCTGCAGCCGCTCGATGCTTCGTGGGCGGCCGATGTTGCCACAATGGAAGCAGCAGTGATGGGTAGCGATGCTTGGAATGAAGCTCAGATCATCGATGATCTTCCGCGTACCGATCGCACCTGGTGGGCGGCTTTCCTTTCGTCAGATCCCACTACACGCGAAGCCACTCCTGAAACCGATGAGCTGGTCGGTTATGCAGGTGGCTGGATCGTTGATGGGGAAGTGCAGATCTTGAAAGTAGCGGCAGCTCCTAAGCTTCGCCGCAAGGGTATCGCGCGTATGCTGATCGAACGCGTGGCAGCTGATGCACGCGACTTGGGCGCTTGTGATATGTCCCTTGAGGTGCGCGTTTCCAACACAGGAGCGCATCGATTCTACGAACGTTTGGGCCTTGAGAATATCGGTACGCGTCCGCGCTACTACTCCGACAAAGAAGATGCCTTCATCTATCGTGGTCCGCTACCCGTGGCTCAGGCCGATGTTGCAGGCATGGACCTTATGATCAACGACTTGGCCGATCGATCTGAAACTGGGGCTCAAGGAGCACCTTCAGCCAGCAAGCTCATCCTTGCTATCGAGACTTCGTGTGATGAAACTGCCGCGGCCATCGTGAATGGCGAAGGCCAGATCATCGCCGATGTTGTGGCTTCCCAGATCGATTTCCATGCGCGTTTTGGTGGCGTGGTGCCCGAGATCGCCAGCCGTAAGCACATCGAAGCTATCGCGGGTGTTGCGCTCGAATGCTTGTATCAGGCCCGCGCAGTGCTGGAAGCGCCCGATCTGAAGTGGAGCGATCTTGCTGCGGTCTCGGTAACCTATGCGCCTGGTTTGGTGGGGGCTCTTGTGGTGGGCGTGGCCTTCGCTAAGGGCTTGGCATGGAGCTGCGATCTGCCGCTGGTGGGCGTGAATCACCTCGAAGGTCATATCTATGCGAACAAGCTGGCTTCGCCTGATATTCAGCCGCCCATGGTGGTCTCGCTGGTTTCGGGCGGCCACACTATGTTGGTCGAAGTGAAGGACTGGGGCAACTACACCACGCTCGGTTCGACCTTGGATGATGCAGTAGGGGAGGCCTTTGACAAGGTGGCAAAAGCGCTCGGCCTGGGCTATCCGGGCGGACCGCTCATTTCGCGTTTGGCCGAAGAAGGCGACCCGAACGCCATCAAGTTCCCACGTGCACTGCTCCATTCTGGTGACTACGACTTCTCGCTTTCGGGCTTGAAGACGGCAGTGCTCACGTATCTGCAGAAGGAAGAGCAGGCTGGACGCGAATGGGATACGCCCAACATCGCTGCCAGTTTCCAACAGGCGGTCATCGAAGTACAGGTTGCGAAAGCACGCGCCGCATTGGAACAGACGGGTGCCAAGGAGTTTTGTCTTGGCGGCGGCGTAGCTGCCAATCCTGCTCTGCGCGCAGCTTATGAAGATCTTTGCGCTGAAATGGGCATTCGTCTTACCATGCCTCCTTTGAAAGCCTGCACGGATAATGCTTCCATGATCGCTCTGGTAGGTCTTGCACGCTATGACCAGGGAAGATTCTTCGACTATACCTGCGATGTAGCCGCCCACACTTCCCTAGACGATCCCTACTAGGAGTGACCTTCCCAAATACGTTGTCGCAAGCAGTAAGCCTGTAGGGGCCCTGCCCCTACAGGCTTACTGCTTGCGCCAAAGACTTACATTTTTGCCATTAGTAAAACTCTGATTGTTTTCCTCATCTTAGATGGCTACGATATTCAAGCACTCGTAAACGAACGAAGGACCGACAAGGATCGCATCGGCATGACCGAATCGAAAGAACATACCAACGAGCATTCGATCGATACTGCCACGGGCGAAAATGCTCCCGCGGAGCTCTCCTCCGACCGCGTTCAGAAGATCTTCACCGACATCGCCTGGGATTACGAGCGCTTCAATCGTCTTTCCAGCTTCGGTCAATACGTTGGCTGGCTCGAGACCCTTATCGATAATTCGCCCATCACCTCAGACTCTCGCATGCTCGATATCGCAGGCGGCACGGGCGATGTGAGCTTCATGGCCTGCAGCCGCAAGAAGCCCAAAGAGATCATCCTTTCAGACTACACGCCCGCCATGCTCGAGGTGGCTCAAGAGCGTCTCGATGAAGGGGAGAACCGCGGCGTTCCCATGGAGCTTGCGGTGGTCGATGGCCAGGATATCCCCTACGAAGACGATTCATTCGACATCATCACCATGTCCTACGGCATCCGTAACATGCCCAAGCGCGAACAGGCGCTCTCCGAGATGTTCCGTGTGCTGAAGCCCGGTGGGTCGCTCTGCGTGCTCGAATTCTCCACGCCGCCTAATCCGCTCATGCGCCTTGGCTATCGTCTCTATCTGCGCTGGGGCATACCGCTGTGGGGTAAATTCTGCACTGGCGATGCTTCAGGCTTCATCTATCTTGCCAAATCCATCAAGGCGTTCCCTGATCAGGAGGGCTTCGCCCAAATGCTGCGCGAAGCTGGTTTCACCGACGTCGAGTGGACCAACGTGACCTTCGGCGTGGCTGCCGTCCACATCGCCAAAAAACCTTTATAGCTCCACGCGAGCAAGGTAGTGGGTAAATATCTTACCCTCACCCTCCAGGCCAACGTTTCAGTGGGTGCTTCATGCTAATATGTGTATGAAAACTCACTACAGGAGGATCCATGCTTCTCTGTGCACAATACGTTCTGCCCGTCTCTTCGGCTCCCATCGAGAACGGCGCCATCTACGTCAAAGACGACAAGATCCTGGACATCGGCCAGGCCGACATGATGCGCCTGCGCTACGCAGACGAAGAGATCCACGATTTTGGCAACGCAGCACTGTGTCCCGGCATGATCGATCTTTATGCGCGTCTTGAAGATGCCATCCTTCGTGGTCTGATCAGCGACGTCCCCTACACTGGTTGGATCAAAGAGATATCAGAACTGCGTCGCAAGCTCTCTGCTGAAGAAAGCTACGAATCCGCTTATCTTGGCGCGCTCGAGGCGCTTGCTTCGGGCATCACCACCGTGGGCGATATGACCACTACGGGTGCTGCTGCTCGTGCGGCTGACAAGCTCGGTCTGCGTGCGGTGATCTATCGCGAAACTTCTGCCATCGATAAGAATCTGGTGAATTACGCGCTGAAGAAGGCTGTGGGTGATCTGGAGAAATGGTCGAACGAGATGACCTCTGATCGCATCTCCTTCGGTCTGGCGCCTGCACCCGTTTTCGAGTGTCATCCCCTCATCTACAAGGAAGTTTCCCATTATGCCTTGGAGCATAACCTGCCTGTGGCCATGCGCTTGGCAGGCAGCAATGAGGAATATCGCTTCGTGAAGCATGGCCGCGCGGTGGATAGCAGCTTGCGCTTCGAGCTGTCGGGCTTCATGGAGCTACCGCCATGGTTGCCTACTGGTGTCACGCCCGTGAATTATGTGCTGAACTGGGAAGGCTTCGATGCCGAGAACACCATGATCATCTATGGCGTGTGCGTCAATCACGAAGATATCAACAAGCTCAAGGAATACGATGTGGCTGTTGCCATCACCCCCAGCTTGAATGCTCAGTTGGGTATGGGCGTTGCGCCGCTCGATGAATACCTGCGTGCGGGTCTGCGCGTTGGTCTAGCAACGGGCGCTCCTGGCTCGCTCGATTTCGTGGACATCTTCACAGAGATGCGCGTTGAGCTGCTCATCCAGCGCGCTATGAGCAATCGTGACTTCATCAGTGCTCAAACGCTGCTTGAGATGGGTACGCTCTCAGCTGCGAAGGTGCTGGGCATCGATGACAAGGTCGGCTCCCTGGAAGTGGGCAAGCAGGCTGACATCATCGCTATCGACCTGGCTGGCTCACACCAAACTTCTGTGAACGACCCGATCTTCACCATGCTCAGCTCCGCATCGAACAACGACGTTATGATGACCATGGTCGATGGCAACATCTTGTTCGAGCGCGGTCAGTGGCGCGTTGACGGCACCGATGTGGCTAAGAACATCGCTCGCGTGTTGAGCATTCGCACATCGTTGCGCCCATCCTAACCTATCCTCATCACCCCACACCGAATAGAGCACCCACGCGCGAGCATCGTAGGGTAAAGTTGTTCTGTCCGTAGGAAAGAGATTGAGCAATGGCTGGAAAGAAACAGAAGATCAGTGCCAAGCAGGCAGAAGAACGCAGGCAAGCCGCCCTCGAACGTCAGCGTAAGCAGGCGGAGAAGCAGAAGCGCGCTGAATTCATCAAGCGTATCGGCGTTATCGTTGTGTGCGTCATCCTTGCGCTCGCTCTCTCTATCCCTACCGTCGGATTGATGTTCATCGGTGGCGCGTCCTAAGCCCGAGCGCTCTCGCGTTGATAGAAGATTTGAGGCTGCGTCTTGTTTGGAATCGGCGGATTTGAGCTATTTCTCATAATTCTCTTCGGCTTTCTTATCTTCGGCCCCGATAAATTGCCGGAGATCGCCAAGACCGTTGGCATGGCCATCAACAAATTCAAGAAAGCAAAAGACGAAATGGATGGCGTCATCCGCGAAGAGATCTTCGACCCCAGTGCAGATGAGCCGTTCAAGAATCCCTCGAAGGCGCTCGACCGTGCTCATAGCGCTGCTAAGCAGAAGATCAAGCGTGCCGAAAACGAAGAGACCTTCGCTCAGCGCAAAGCTCGCTACGACCGTGAACGCGCTGAGTGTAAAGCCCGCGCAGAGATCGATCAGAAGAAGCAAGCTGAGATCGACGCTAATCGTGCGAAGATGAAGCAGGAAGCTGCTGCTAAGGCCGAAGCGCAGGGTCAAGCGCAAACTCAGGCTCCAGTCAATGATGGGGCTAAGGCTGGCACCGAAGCCCAGGTTCAGGGCCACGCTGATGCCGAAATCTCCGCCGAAACTTCTGCGGCAACTCCCGCTTCCAAACCAGAACCGAAGACTTCCACGCAAAGGCCTACGGCCGACCAGCTCTATGGCAACGTTCCTCTGAACAAAGACGTGATCCGCGAAAAGGGCAGCTCAGAGTCCAAGTCTGAAGCTGTTTCTGTCACAAAGCCAGCAGAAGACCAGTCAGCCTCCACCACCTCCAAGGGAGGTGAGCAGTGATGCCTATCGGACCTGCGCGTATGTCTTTGATGGAGCATTTGGGCGAACTGCGTATGCGCTTGGTGCGCATCGTGGTGGTACTGCTGGTGGCTTGTATCGTCTTCTACCTGGCAACGCCCACCATCGCGCAATTCCTGCTCATGCCCGTGGCGCAATACTTGCCCGCCAACGAAGATGGTCAGGTGCTGCTGAACGTGCTCGGTGCCTTTGACGCGTTCGCCCTGCGTTTCCAATTGGCGCTCTGGGCATCGCTCGTGGCTACCGCACCGTTCATCCTATGGCAGATCCTCGCGTTCTTCCTGCCGGCACTGAAGCCCAAGGAGCGCAAGTGGTTCCTGCCCACGTTCTTCGCAGCAGTGGGCTTGTTCATCTTCGGTACCGTCTTCTGCTATTTGGTCATCCTGAACCCCGCGTTCGAATGGCTCACCGACCAAGCATCGGGTTTCGCGAACATCCTGCCAGAGGCCAGCAAATGGGTCGACATCATCATCAAGTTTGAGCTAGGCTTTGGTCTGGGCTTCGAGCTGCCGCTGGTGGTGTTCTACCTGGTGGTCTTCAACGTGATTCCTTACGACAAGCTGCGCAAGAGTTGGCGCTATGTCTACATCGGCCTGCTCATCTTCTCGGCTATGGTCACGCCAGACGCTTCGCCCGTGACCATGGGCCTTATGTTTGCGGCACTGGTGCTGCTCTACGAGATCAGCCTGTTCATCGCTCGATTCGCGGTGAAGAAGCGCGCTAAGAAGCTCGAAGAGCAAGCCGTTATCGAAGCGCAGGAAGCCGAAGAGGCGCGCGAAGAGCTGCGTCAGTTGAAGCGCGATTTCGACAAGCATCTATGGGGCAGCGACGACGAGCTCGCTCCTAAGAAGAAAGCCCAACCCGCCCAATCTGCACAACCTGCACAGGCCGCGCAGACCCAGGCCGACCAGCCTCAGTCCTCGAACGAAAAGGGCGAATGATGCACGAGCTAGGCATCATGACAGGCGTTATGGAATCGGTCGAGACCGCCGCGCGCGATGCCGGGGCCGACCGTGTGCTGAAGGTCTCGCTTGATGTGGGCGTTATGACCGAAGCTATTGAAGACGCGCTCCAGTTCGCTTTTGAAGCGCTTGCAGAAAACAATCCCTACTTCGAAGGCGCCACCCTTGAAGTGACCATGATCCAGCCTAAGAGCATTTGCACGCAATGCGGTCACGAATTCTCCCACGACCGGTTTCATATGCTGTGCCCCGAATGCGGCAGCCCTTTCTTGCAGCTGCTCGAAGGCAAAGAATTGCAGATCTCTTCGATCGAGGTAGATATGCCCGATGAAGATGAACCAGACAACTCGGACAAGGAGTAGCTCATGCAGATCGATCTTCACCAGCCCATTCTTGATAAGAACGACCGTTTGGCCGACGAGAATCGTGAGCTGTTCAAGGAAAAGAAAGTGTTCGTGCTCGATCTGTTGGCATCGCCTGGCTCAGGCAAGACCTCTACCATCCTGGCAACCATCGAAGCGCTGCGTGATGAATTCAATATCGCGGTGATCGAGGGCGATATCGCCTCCTCGGTGGACTCTGAGAAGATCAAGAGCCAGGGTATCGCGGCCGTGCAGATCAACACTGGTGGCGCGTGCCATCTGGAAAGCGCGATGATCCGCCGCGCGGTCGATGTGCTCGACCTGGACAACCTCGACCTTATCATCATCGAGAATGTGGGCAACCTGGTGTGCCCGACCGACTTCGATCTGGGCGAGAATATGAAGGCCATGATCCTGTCCGTCCCCGAAGGTGACGACAAGCCGCTGAAGTACCCAGGCGTATTCCAGGCTGCGTCTGCCATCGTGTTGAACAAGATCGACACCGCGCCCGTGTTCAACTTTGACGAAGAACTGTTTTACGACCATATTAAGAATCTCAATCCCACTGCGCCCATCTTCCCGATGTCTGCTACAAATGGTAAAGGCGTTGAAGCGTGGGCTAACTGGCTGGCCGACCAGATCCGCGCGCTCTAGGCTCTAGGGCCCAAGTTCGAGCGCTGCGCAGGCACGTAGGGGAGCGCACGGGCTAAGAACAAGCTTACGATCAGCAGAGACAGCCACAGCAAAGAGGGGAAAGCTATGGATCTCGAGCAGAAATACACACTGAGCGTTCAGGCACTGAAGGATTATGCCACGCAGGCGGGTTTCACCGATGTGGTGCTCGGTCTTTCGGGCGGCATTGATTCCGCGCTCGTAGCGGTGATGTGCGCCGAAGCTTTCGGCCCCAACCACGTGCATGCCTACATGTTGCCTGGCCCCTATTCAAGCGATCACTCCATTTCAGATGCGGAAGAGCTTGCCGCGAACCTAGCTATTCCTGTTGAGAAGATATCGATCGAAGGCCCTTATGAAGCCTTCGTTGAAACGTTGAGCGATGCCGTGGGTGGTCCGCTTTCTGGGCTTGCTTCCGAGAACACCCAGGCCCGCTGCCGCATGGTGTGTTTGATGGCGCTCTCCAACGCGTTTGATTGGATGATGGTCAACACGGGCAATAAGAGCGAAGCCGCCATGGGCTTCTCTACCATGTATGGTGACACGTCGGGTGCGTTCGCCCCGCTCGGCGGTCTCTACAAGACCGACGTGTTCGCCCTTTCGCGTTGGGTGAACGAACGCGCCGTAGCTGCTGGTCAGATCCCTCCCATCCCCGAACACATCATCGTGAAGCCGCCCAGTGCTGAGCTTTCTCCTGGTGCCGAAGATGAGAAAGCGCTCGGTATCGACTACGAGACCTTGGACAAGATCCTTATCGCGCATTTCGAGCATGGCAAACCTGCCGAAGAAGTGGTGGCCATGGGTTTCAATCCCGAAGAGGTGGGCTACGCCATTCGTCGTACCAACTCCTATGCCTTCAAACGTGCCATCGAACCGCCATTCCCCGACGCAAAGTTCTACTAGCTCGGACACTTGGAGGACAGGTCCCAAAGTGTCCCGAACGCTTTGGGGACAGGCCAGGAAGCATTTAAGATGCGTTTTGCTCGCGCTTCAGTTCGAGCAGATGGCATGAAACGTGTCCAAAACATGGAGTAGGTTACGCTTCGTAAACCTATATGACGAACGCGCATATTTTCTGAAACTCGCCTTGCATTCATGGTAAAACTTGATAGTATATTCAGGGTTAGCACTCGACACTTGCGAGTGCTAATTACTCTCTAGCAGTGTTGCGGTGCTCTTCAAGCCGCCCCGCTAACTCGGGCAGCACGGCTGGACTGACCTGGGAACAAGGCGCATAAGCGCATTCGAAGAAAGGAAGTACCTATGAACTTGAAGCCGCTCGGTGATCGCATCATCGTCAAGCAGGACGAGGCTCAGGAGACCACGGCTGGAGGCCTCTACATCGCTCCTGAATCCAAGGAGAAGCCCCAGACGGGCGTTGTTCTCGCTGTCGGCGAAGGCCGCGTCAACAACGATGGTAAGCATCTTCCTATGCCTGTGAAAGAAGGCGACCGCGTGCTCTATGGCAAGTACGGCGGAACTGAAGTTGACGTCGACGGAGAGGCTGTTCTCATCCTGCGCGCCGACGACATCTACGCTGTCTACGCAGACTAATCGCTTCTGCGACCTCTCGAACATCTAACTCGGAAATTTCGCCCGTAAGGGCACCAATGAAAGGAACCATCAATGGCAAAAGAAATTTTGTTTGACACCGACGCTCGCAGCGCAATGGCCGCTGGCGTCAAGAAGCTCTCTGATGCGGTCAAGGTGACGCTTGGCCCTAAGGGTCGCTACGTTGCGCTCGAACGTTCTTTCGGCGCACCCCTCGTTACCAACGATGGCGTTACCGTTGCTCGTGAGATCGACCTTGAGAACCCGGTCGAGAACATGGGCGCTCAGCTCGTTCGTGAAGCGGCAGTGAAGACCAATGATGTCGCTGGCGACGGTACCACCACGGCAACCCTGTTGGCAGACGTCATCGTCTCCGAAGGCTTGCGCAACGTTACTGCAGGCGCTGCAGCGCTTGGCATTCGTCGTGGTATCGAAGTTGCTACTGAAGCAGTGGTCGAGGCCATCAAGAAGGACGCTCAAGAAGTTACCACCAAGGACCAGATTGCGAACGTTGGCACCATTTCCGCAGGTGACGCGGTCATCGGCGAGAAGATCGCAGAGGCAATGGAAGCTGTTGGCAAGGACGGCGCTATCTCGGTCGAGGAATCTCAGACCTTCGGCATCGATATCGACATCGTCCAGGGTATGCAGTACGACCGCGGCTACATTTCTCCCTACATGGCAACCGACACCGAGCGCATGGAGGCGGTCCTTGCAGATCCGTTCATCTTGCTCACCGACTTGAAGATCTCTTCGATCCAGGATCTTATTCCCTTGCTCGAGCAGGTCATGAAATCTGGTCGTCCGCTGCTCATCGTTGCGGAGGACGTTGAAGGCGAAGCATTGGGCACCCTGTTGCTGAACAAGCTGCGTGGCACCCTGAATGTGGTGGCTATCAAGGCACCGGGCTTTGGCGATCGTCGTGCTCGCATCCTTGAGGACATCGCAGTGGTCACTGGCGGCAAGGTTGTTTCCAAGGACTTCGGCATGACCTTGGCTGATGTGAAGCTCGAGGACCTGGGCACCGCGAAGACCGTGAAGGTTTCCAAGGACACCACCGTCATCATCGACGGTGCAGGCGACAAGGCTGCCGTGGATGCCCGCATCGCATCCATGCGTGCTGAACTTGAGCGTCTTGACTCTGAATTCGATCGTGAGAAGCTTCAGGAGCGTTTGGCTAAGCTCTCTGGCGGTGTTGCCGTGCTGAAGGTTGGTGCAGCGACCGAGTCCGAGCTGAAAGAGAAGAAGAGCCGCATCGAAGACGCGCTCCAGGCAACGCGCGCTGCTGTTGAGGAAGGCATCGTTGCAGGTGGTGGCGTTGCATTGATCAACGCGATCCCCGCGCTCGAGAAGCTGAAGGTTGCTGACAACGACGAAAAGGTTGGCGTTGACATCATCCGCAAGGCGCTCGAAGCTCCCATGCGTGCCATCGCTGCCAATGCTGGTTATGAAGGCTCCGTTGTGGTCGAGAAGGTCAAGAGCCTGAAGAAGGGCGAAGGTGTGAACTTCGCGAATGGCGAGACGGGCAACATGATCAAGATGGGCGTGAACGACCCCGTGAAGGTGACCCGTACCGCGCTGCAGTCCGCAGCTTCTGTGGCGGCTTTGATCTTGATCACCGAAGCAACCGTGAACGAGATCCCCTCCGAAGGTCCCGACCTGTCCGCACTTGCTGGCGCAGGCATGGGCGGCGGAATGGGCATGATGTAATAGCTGCTCACACGCACTTTTTTGAAAAGCTCCCACCCGGGAGCTTTTCTTTTATACTTGGGTGAGAGATTGAGGAGTGTTTGTGATCATTCAGGTTGAGGATATACGTGATGAACGGCTGGATGCTTATGTGCGGCTCACCGAAGTGCAGTTGCGCAATCGACTGGAGCCAGAGAAGGGCATCTTCATCGCGGAATCGGAGAAGGTCATCGTGCGCGCGCTCGACGCAGGCTACGAACCACTTTCGTTGCTCATTCCTGAACATCGTCTGCAGCGTAGTGCGGCACTGATCGAGCGCATCGAAACAGACTTCGGTCCTGCTGCTGGTGCCGCCGCCGAAGACGCTCCAGGTATTCCCATCTATGTGGCGCCCTCCGAGCAGATCGAACAGCTAACTGGCTTCGAGTTAACGCGCGGGGTGCTGTGCGCGATGAAGCGCAAGCCGCTTCCAACCATGGAGAGCTTCGCGCACGATGCAAAGCGCATCGCAGTGCTTGAAGACATCACGAACCACACGAACGTGGGAGCGGTCTTCCGTAATGCGGCAGCCCTTGGCTTCGACGGGCTCCTGATAACTCCTGGTTGCTGCGACCCGCTCTATCGCCGCGCGATCCGCGTGTCGATGGGTACGGTCTTCCAAGTGCCATGGACGCGCTTTCCAGGGACTGTTGAAGATTGGCACGAATCGGGTGTTGAGACGCTCAAACAGCTTGGTTTCACTACCGTGGCGCTCGCGCTCCATGATGAATCGGTCTTCCTTGACGACCCGCAGCTCGAACGACCAGAGAAGCTGGCGGTTCTGCTCGGTACCGAAGGTGAGGGGCTTTCGCAGCGCACCATCGAAGCAGCTGATCTTGTTGCGAAGATACCTATGCGCGACGGCGTTGACTCGCTCAATGTTGCCGCCGCATCCGCTGTGGCTTTTTGGCAACTACGCGCACACCGTTAAGAGCGACAGAATGCCGCGTTGCTCTGTTTTGCGGTATGCTGGTTATTCAACGAATTCAACTGAAAGAGCGCACAGCGCGCGTCCTATGAAGGAAGAGGATCGATGATTCCAGCAGAAGAACAATTCCGCACCATCGTTTCGGGAGCAGCCCAGATCGTTCCTGAAAAAGCTCTGATGGAAAAGCTCGAACGCAATGAGCCGCTGAATATCAAGCTTGGTGTCGATCCCACTGCCCCCGATATCCATCTCGGTCATGCGGTGCCGCTGCGCAAGCTTCGCCAGTTCCAGGACCTGGGCCATCATGTCACGCTCATCATCGGCGATGGTACGGCGCTGATCGGCGACCCTTCAGGTCGCAACTCCACGCGCCCGCAGCTTTCGCGCGAACAGATCGAAGCGAATGCGCAGACCTATGTTGACCAGGCGTTCAAGGTGCTCGATCCCGAAAAGACCACCCTGCGCTACAATTCCGAATGGATCTTGGATCTGAACATGGAAGACCTGTTGAAGTTGCTCTCCAACTTCACGGTTGCACGTATCCTCGAGCGTGATGACTTCACTAAGCGCTACAGCAGCAATCAGCCTATCAGTCTTCATGAATTCCTCTATCCGGTCATGCAGGCTTATGACTCCGTAGTGATCAAGGCTGATGTTGAGTTGGGTGGCACCGACCAGCTGTTCAACCTGCTGGCAGGTCGCGAATTGATGGAGAAGATGGGCATGGAGCCCCAGGTCTGTCTCACGCTTCCGCTGCTCGAAGGCACCGATGGTGTACAGAAGATGTCCAAGAGCTACGGCAACTACATTGGCCTGACCGATGACCCCAACGATATATTCGGCAAGGTCATGTCCATTCCTGACGAACTGATGGTGAAGTACTATCGCCTGGCTTCGACCAAGCCGGTGGACGAGATAGACCAGATCGAACGTGGTCTGGCAGACGGATCGTTGCATCCGAATAAGGTGAAGCGAGCTCTGGCCCAGAACATCGTTGCTGCTTATTACGATGAAGCTGCGGCAGTAGAAGCCGAAGCGGCGTTCGATCGCGTGTTCAAGCAGCACGATATCCCTGAAGACATCCCCGAATTCGCTGCTGATCTTACGCCAAACGATGAGGGTCTGGTCTACGTGGCAAAGCTCATCAGCGATGCAGGTATGGCTCCTTCGGTCGGCGAGGCTCGTCGCCTCATCGATGGCGGCGGTGTGAAAGTAAATGGCGAAGCGTTGGCGCCGAAGGCTTACAACGTTGATCCCGCACTGCTCGAAGGTGCAGTGATCCAAGTGGGTAAGCGCAAGTTCGTGCGCTTGGTCTAGGCTTAGCTTGCAAGGGCTTGGCCTTGTTGCTTGGTCTGATGGTATTTAGCAGATTCGTTCAGTAGGGAAGGGGAACGACCATGAAATATCGCGCAACCATCGTTTCTCCTTTGGGCGCAGCCCCCTCTTCGAGCACCATCGAGTTCGAGAGCGAATATCGTGCTGGCACCAAGCAGAACATCCAGGATGCTCGCTACAAGATGCTCGAGCTCCATGGATCGGAAGCCATTAGCTGGACCGTTACCGATATCAAGCGCGTACCTGATTCCGAACAAGGTGTTCAAGAGCAACTCATGCTCGATTTTCGCGAACCTACCGAACAACCCAAGCGCAAACGTCGCAGCGTTAAGCGCGGCATCTCTTAGGCTTGGGCGTAGCGGGAATCCCCCATGGATCAGAAGCAAGATGAAACCGTGCGCCCATGCGTTCAGTCATGCCCTGTTGAAAAGCGCTGCGGTGCGTGTCAGCTGCTTGCGGTCCCCTATGATGAGCAGCTGAAGCTCAAGCACGATCAGATGGTCAACTTGTTCGCGGATATCACCAAGAAGGATGGCGTTGCAGTGCTGCCCTTGGTGGGTATGGATGATCCGTTCTACTATCGCAACAAGGTCATATCTCCTTATGCCCCAGGCAAACGCATCGGCCCGAAACTTTCGAATGGTCGCGATGGCGGTGCGAAGCATAGCAAGAAGCAAGGTCGTGGCCACACCAAGCAGCGAGTGCGCCACCAGACCCTCTGTGGGATGTATGAGCGGGGGACCCATCGTATCATCCCTACCGATGAATGCTTGCTTGAGAACCAGGTGGCAAAGCGCATCATCCTTGCTATCCGTGATCTGATGCCGCGTCATCGGATCGAGCCCTACAACGAAGATACGGGTAAGGGATTTTTGCGTCACGCGGTCGTGCGCGTAGGGCATCAGAGCGGAGAAGTGCTCGTTACGCTGGTGACCAACGGTGAAGATTTCCCTGGTGCGAAGAGTTTCTGTCGCGATCTGACCAAGCGCATCCCCGAGATAACCACCATCGTGCAGAACGTGAATACACGCAACACGAACGTCATCTTGGGCGATGGCAAGGAACGCACGCTCTATGGGCCTGGCTTCATCCTCGACCGCTTGTGTGGGTTGAGCTTCCGTATCTCTTCGCATTCGTTCTATCAAGTGAATGCGGTGCAGACTGAAACGCTTTACCGCAAAGCTATCGAACTTGCTGATCTGCAGGGTGACGAGCGCATCCTTGATGCCTATTGTGGCACGGGCACCATCGGTCTAGTGGCAGCGCGTGCGCTTCAAGAGAAGAACGATAAAAACGAAACGGCTGGCGTGATCGGTGTCGATAAGGTTTCCGAGGCTATAACCGATGCACGCAATAACGCAAAGCATAATGGCGTTGCGAATGCGACGTTCGTAGCTGCTGACGCAGGTGAATTCATGGTGGAACTTGCCGAACGAGGCGAGACCATAGACGTGCTATTCATGGATCCACCGCGTGCTGGTGCGAGCAAGGAATTCCTGGCCGCCACCGCAAAGCTTCGTCCTGCGCGCATCGTTTACATCTCTTGCAATCCCAAGACCCAGGCGCGCGATATCTCGTTCTTGCAAGAACGTGGCTATCGAGTTGCTGCTATTCAGCCTGTGGACATGTTTCCCCATACCGATCATGTTGAATGCATCGCCGTGCTCGAGGCAAAGCCTAAGTAGGAACGCACACCACCAGCGTTCGTTCATTGCTGAATTCATGATATGAACAGGTGCAAAAGGTGATAGCGTAATTCGGTTCCGCAGGCGCTTCCAGACCAACAGCTGCACTTGCAAAGTGTTCTTCGAACCAATCCTGGAATGCTTCTGCGCTTTCATACCGGATGGCTTTCGGAGTGTTGGCCGCGTCGATTATCTCAACGAAGCTCACGGCAAGCTTTTGCTTCACCGTGGGGCTCTGTAGATAGATGAAAGGGTGGTCGTGCGCGAAGCTCTCATTCGAGTATTCTGCGATATCGCTGAACATCGAACCATTGTCCATGTGGTGGCCATAGATGATGGCATTGAAGGCGGATACTTCGGCGCTCACGCAATCTGCATCAAGATAGGGCACTCCATATGCGCTGTAGTTTCCGTAGATATCGTGGTGCAGATAGAACGTAGGGTCCTCAGCTGAAGCACGTACCACAGGGTAGTTCACCTGGGTATCAGGGATGTTCACCCATGCGATGATGTCTGGATTCACGGATCGCCAATGGTCCCAGTCCACCTCTACGAACCCATCATCCTCTTCAGAGGAACGATCCGATACTAGGCTTGCGAACCAGTCGTCATCGGCGGGGTTCGGGGAGAGGTTCGCATTCGCATCCATCACGTAGAGCCACGTCAACAGCCCTAATGCCGTGGCGAGCAACGCCGCCCCGATCCCCAGCAACCAGCGTGATTGCCTTCGCCATCTCATAGGTCGAGTCTCGATCTGAACAACTGACGCTTTGCTTCACGCTCCTGTTTCCGCTTTCGTATGCCGAACAGGATGAAGGACACGCTCGCAACCAACAGCGCAGAGGCGACGCACACTAAGCCAAGCACTCCTGATCCTGTCTTTGCGAATGCGGATAGATCGGAGGTGCTGCTCATCTTGTTCGCTTCCAGATCAGCTTCGGCAGAGGATTCAGCGAAAGGGTCACTTGTTAGCGCACTCGTGGCATCTTCGGCTCCTGCGCCAGTCGATCGGTCGTTCTCCTTATCGGTGTTCGGGGCTTCATCGACTTGTCCGCCGTCTTCGCTGTCTGGCACATCGTCTGGATCAGCATCATCCTTAGGTTCGGGATCGCCACCGTCTTCTTCTGAGTCGTCTGGTGCAGGAATAGGATCATCTCCGTTCTTGCCATCGCTATCGCCATTCTCATTATTGCCATCATCCCCATCATCGTTTCCGTTGGCATTTCCTGTATCATCTGGCTCCCATTGGGCGTAGAGGATGAGCGTGGTGTTGTCGTCTTCAGAGAGGTTCTTCACTTCTTGCTGGTCAGCGTATGGATCGCCGCTTCCATCGCGCGCGGTGTTCCATGAAGCCCAATGCCACCCTTCGCGCTCGAAAGAGTTGGGGTAGAGGATCTCGGCGGTGCCATAGGCAAGCGACTGCGTCTCCATCGACCCTTCGCCACCATTAGCGTCGAACACTACCAAGTTACGATTCGCTATCCAAACAGCATAGAGCGTGACCACTTCGTTGGCGCGGTCGGCTAGATTCTTCACCACTTCGCGGTCAACATAGGTGGTCTCAGGCACTGAGGGGTTCGTATCCCATTTCACCCAGCGAAACCCGCTCATATGAAAGAGATTCTTCGAAAGCGCCTGCGCCTGATCGAACGTAAGTTGCTGCTCGACCATGGACCCATCAGCCCCTTGACCTTCGAATACCACGAAGTAGTCGATAGGCTGCCACTGCGCGAACAAGGTGACCTTGCCGCCATCGCTTGCGATCAAGTTCTTCACTTCCTGCAGATTCGCATAGCCTTCTCCCGACCCGTCCGATGCGGTGTTCCACCCTGCGAACAGGTACCCCACGCGTGAGAACTGATTGAGCGTAAGCGCCTGAGCTCGATCGTAGGTGAAGGATTGATCGCTCATCGCGCCTTCGCCACCATTCTGGTCGAACCCTACCACGTAGGTCTGGGGTTCCCATTGAGCGAAGAGGTCTATCACAGCCCCATCGGCGCTAGCGAGATTCTTGATGGCCTGCTTGTCAGTATAGGTACTGCCCGAACCATCCGCTTTCGTGTTCCACCCCTTGAAGGTGTAGCCAGTGCGCGTGAAGGCATTGGGTGTGAGCGAACGCGTCGCATCATAGGGCACGCTCATAGCCGCCATGGTGCCTCCGCCACCGTTCCCATTGAAGCGCACGGTGTAGTTGATGGGTGCGAACGTGGCATTGATCGAATGGTCGGTGGTCACGTTAGCGAACCCGTAAGAGGTGCGTACACCAACCGAGCTCCCATCCACTTTTACATCGGATACCTTATAGCCGGTTGAAGGCGTGATGGAGATGGTCCTGTTTCCACGCCAACCAACCGCTACGGTATCGGTCTTGCCATTGCAGGAAACGCTGCCGCCCGTCCCAGAAGAGAGCGCGATGGACTTCGCATCGAATTGGTCGAGGATGTCGGTCCAACCGCGCGTCGAGTAGTACCAGAATTCAGCACCATGCGAAAGTCGCACCACCACACCAGAATCCAGGTTCGACCCATCCATCTTCTTCGTGGCGCGATAATCGGTAGCCTCTTCGTTGTTGCGATTCTTGCCAACGTTCAGCACGTTCCCGCTTGGTATGTACATATCGCTCGAATGCCCCGATATGAACTCGATCGATTCTACCCAGCGGTCAGTGAAGTCGTTGGACCAGCCTGGTTGGTCCAGGTCGGTGAAGCGGGTCAGGAACGATCCGCTGGCGGGCGTTGATGTTCCGCGCTTGAAGAAGCTGATCTTGAGATGCTGTTCGCAACAGGTCTTCGTGCCCGTGGTCTCGGTATTGATGCCGATGGTGATGCCTGCGGTCCCATAACCGTTGCGGTCGTAGCGCTGCAGCAGAGGCACGCGCGAAAGGCTTCCGACCGAATACCAGCGGGAATCGGGCAGCCATGTTATCACCAGGTCGATGCGGTCATCATCAGCATCGAAGCCCACATCATTCCAGCGCACGCTCACAGAGGTGCCCAGGCTTTGATAGGTGTTCGCAGGAACCTGTAGCCCATAGGAATAGGTATGGACCGTATCGGGGGTGTCTTTGCTCGGGCTTGAAGCGGTGGTAACAGCTTTATCGAACGAAGGCTGTTTGGTGTAGAGATCCGCGTCCAGTACGATACCTTCTGATGAAGCGCGCGTCACATCTCCACGATGGAGCGTGGCGGCCTCGGCGGATGAGGTAAGGTTGCCCGCACTCAACGGACAGAGCGACAAGCACAGCGCAGCGCAGAGCAGCAGAACTACCGAAAGCCTTGTTCCTTTGGCCCGCGTCGCGCTCATGACCAACGACCTCTTCCGCCGAGCATGTTATAGGCGATCGCGGCGGTTATCTCTTGTGCCTTGCGGTGCTTGAACATCGCGATGATCAGAAAGGCTGCTGCGCAACCGAACAGTATGAACATGCCTATGATCCAGGGCATCACAGCCGCGCCAGTCTTAGCGAAGAATTGCGGTGTGTCCGAATAGCTTACGGGTGTGTTGGGCTGTGGGTCGTCTGGCTCGTTGGGCGTAGGTGGCTCTTCGGGTGTGACGATGGTGACGGTCTGGTGCTCATCTTCGATATTGCGATGTTCAGCAACTTCGCTCTCTTCACGCATCAGGCTCTCGAACACCACCAACTGGCAGCCTTCCTCCAGCACGCTCGCATCGAACGTGAAGCTCACATCCACCGATCCATCGCTCACTTGCGGCGTGAACGTAACGGAGCTTTGGATGACCTCGCCAGCTTCGGTGGTCAGCTCCGCGCCAGAAACGCTCCCATCTTCAGCTACGACCTTCGTCATCAGCGTGCCCGTGATGCAGTATTCCTGGCCTACCACCAGATTCGTGAAGCTCACGGTGTCTATGATCTCGGCGCCTTGATCGTTGAGCACTTCGTGGTCGCCATCTGTTGCATCGACCGCACTTGTACTGATGCGCGGTGCGACGACCGATACGGTTTGCTCGGTGTTGCCGATGTCGTTATGCTCGAGCAGTACCTCATCGCCTTCCATCAGCGTTTCGTAGACTACGATATCGTCTACGGATCGTTCGGAGAGGTTCACAGGGATGCGCACTTCGGTGGTGCCCACGGTTCCCGTGGCAGTGAAGGTGGTCAGGCCAGAAGCGCCTTCGATCAAATCGCCCATCTCTCTATCTACCAGCTCGCCCTTCAGCGTGTAGGTGTTACCTTCTTTCAGGTTGCCGTATTGGATATGGTCATTGATCACCACTTCGCCCTCTGCGCTCATCAGCTTGTCGTGGTCGACATCGTCAGTGGCTTTCGTTACCAGCCAGGGCACACTAGGGTCGTGGTTCTCGATCATGCCGAAATCGAGCTGCTGCTGGTCACGGTAGATGCTGAAAGTGGTGCTCACCAGCTCAAGACCTTCGTTGGCTTCGCAGCGTAGCTCCTCGAGCGTATAGGTGTCGAAAGGTAGCGCTCCTAGGTCGTCACGCACAGGCGTGGTGGTTCCGTTCTTGGTCAGGCCGAACCACACGCCGCATTCGCTTGAGTAGGGTTCAGTGTCGCTCTCATTGGTGCGTTCAGAATGCTTGATCCAGTTCGACGAAGTGTTCACGATGCCATTAGGGTCGCTCACGACCACATGTGACTCTCCAGTGGTTTGCGAGGTTATCTTGAACGGGATGCCTGCGAGGCGCTGCTCGTCACGTTCGCGCACCTTCACGAAGTTCAGGTCGCCGCGCTTCACGTAGTTGCGGAATGCACCTGCGAGCGTGTTCTCGTCCGCGTCGGTGAAATGCACCACCTGACCTTCGCTTTCGATGGAGAACGCCTGCGGTTCGCCGACCGAGATGTTATAACCATCGCCTGCGCTCACCTCGCGCAGCGTGTAATCGCCGAAGGGAAGTGCGTCGCGCGCAGTGGCTGCTTTGCCATCTTGCGCGATGAGGGTCGCGCACACTTCCCCTGGCTGATAGAAGATCCCACCCACGCATACCTCATGACTGCTCTCGTTGGTGATGGTGAAGCGCGTACCGTCAAGATCCGCTGCGCCCAGGGCGCTCTGCAGGCCCGATTCAGCATCGCGCTTCTCCAGCTCGATGCCGCCACGGATCACTTCTTCAGACACGATAGGGGTGTTGTAGCTCGAAACCTCTTCACTGCCATTTGCTAGCCCCGTTACGGTGCGGACCACTACGGCATCGTTGAGGTTATATCCTGCAGGAGCCTTGGTCTCGCGAATGACATAGGTGCCAATAGGCAACGTGATCTGCCCATTCGTATCGCGATAGAAATCGTCGCCTGACACCTTGCAACCGTCACCCTTGCGTAGATCGATGAAGCCATGCTCGTCAGCGACCACGACCCAGGTGCGCAGAGGCTCGATGGTGGCATGATCGCCAGCCAGGGTGGGATGGAAGGTGATGGTGAACTGTGCGCCTGCGAGCGAACTTGCGTTGCCTTGGATGTTGTTGTGCTCGCTGGAGTAGGGGTAGTCCGAATCATGCTTCGCTAACAAGAGTGGGGTGGGGTCTGATTGGGGAACCTCTTCGACCGTGCAGGTGCGCGTGGTGCCTGCCGCAACGTTCGTTTCGTGCGCTACCACATCAAGCGCATACCCTTGCGATGCTGCGATCTCTTTCACGTAATAGGTGCCTACGGGCAGTGCCTTCGATCGTGCATAACCTTGGCCATCAGTGGTCAAAGTCTGCTTCAGATCGGTACACGCTTCATCTGCGTAGATGCCGTAACGAGCACCCTCGAGCGAATAGCATCCGTTGTTCGCAGAAACATCCGCCAGCGCACTTTGCTTCTTCAGCTCGATATATCCCACCAGGTCTTCGTGTACCTGGAAGGTGCCTGTGATGCTCTGCATGGCATGACCATCGATATCGGAGCAGACGTTCAGGTAGTAGCGATAGCTCACCGTTTGCGTGTTGTAGTCGACGTTGGTCACTTCTACCCAGCCGCTGGTCACCTTAGGTTCACCTGTGCCATTGTCATCGACATTGCCTGCGCAATCGCCCCAGGCGAAGTGCATGCCGCGGATCCAGTTGTAATCGTAGGTGCCTCCGCCAGGAGTATGGACCGTTCCGCCAGGTGCTACGTGGTTCTGGTCGGCATTCACCACTTCAGGATTCACGCAGTTGTTGAAGTGCACCGCAAAGCCGTAGGTGCCGCTCTTCTCTGGCCAGCCACATGCCTGAGCCATGTTACCGCCTGGTTCGCAGGTGCGGATCAGTGCGCAATCGGCTGCTAGGGTGAAGCGCTCTCCTACAACAGGGTTAGCAGCGCTGAACAGGCTGAAGATGGGTTGGTCGGTGTTCACGGCGCTCTCGGTGTCGGGTGCGGTGGTTTGCTCTTCGCTCTCATCGCTCGCTGTGATCGCGATAGGGCCTCCCAAAGGGCTTGCGCTCAGGCTGATCGAGCCGTTCTGATAGACGTATTGGGTTAGCTCTGTGCCTCCCTGAGTGATGCGAAGATCCTTCACACGAGAAGCACGGTCTTCATCAGCGAAGAGTTTCAGATTGATGGTCTGAGTGTTTGCCGCGAACACATGCTCGAGCGTGGTGGCAGAAGCAATACCCTCGATGGTCTTGTCCACCTTCACCTCGAGCGGGATCTCTATAGCCTGGGCTTCGGCCGGAACATACCATGCCACGGTAAGATCGTCGCTCGCGTAGCACGCAGGCAGCCATATGGTGCCGTCTTCGGCGTTGTAGGTTGCCTCCGCCGTGATGTCTTGCGTGCCTTTGCCCGAAGCGCTCGTGCTGGCGTAATCTTTCATCACGCGCCAGCGTCCCGCTTCGGTTGCTACTTCCATGAGCTGTGGGTAGGCGTTCGCTCGTATCACTACGTGACCATCGTCTTCCCAAATCTCACCTGCGCAAACCGAAGAGAGCTCGCTCTCGTATTCGGCAAAGCTCGCATCACCTGAAAGCTGGTCAGGATCGACGAAGTGATAGATCACGCGGGCAGTGCGCGGTGTTTCGTCTCCCTGGGCTATGGAGGTGGGTATGCACGTGCACAGCAATATGAGCGTGAGCAGCGCAGCGAGCATTCCTCCTATCTTGGACGGGATGGTTGACGCTGGTCGAAAGCGCAAGTGAGACATGGCATCCTCTTTCTCTCGGGCAGTAACTGATGGTCAAGTGACGTGCGAGCAAAAGCGATACTGATATGCTGTGAGCTGAAGATGGTCGCGCAACAAGATGAGGGCAACGTGCTTACGGCATCAAGGGTGCAAGATGCAGCAAGCACGCTAATGAGCGCAAGCTATGCAAGATGTGGAACAAGAACGAAACGCGCGATAAGGGGTGGGGACGAGCAAAGCGAAAAGCGATGTGCCAGAATTCTTACGACTTAGTGTGCACGAACGACCTCAACCAGATTTGAAAAAAATCTGATGTAGAATTAAGAGATCACTTACATTTTTTTGAACTTTTCGGGCGTTTCGAGACATAACACGAGGTGGACCGCAAAGTGCCAGAGGAGGCAACCATGACGATCGCCGACGAAAATCGCCAGAGCTTGATCGACTATTTCAAGTCAGGTTCGAAAGAGCTCGATCGTAAGCTGGGCGTTGAGGTCGAGCATTTCATCATCGTGGAAGATGACGGCACCCCGTTCACCTATGAGCCTCAAGGTAACATCCCTGGTCTTAGAGATGTATTGAATCATCTGCTGCGCACCTATCCCGCTATGTTCCAGAATACTGAAGGGGAATTGATCGGGTGCGCGAACGAGGAAGCCTCCATTACGCTCGAGCCTTCGGCGCAGATCGAAGTGAGCATCGCGCCGTTCGAATCCATCGAAGAGATCGGTGCTGCCTACCAGCATTTTCGTGAGGCGCTCGATCCGTATCTGGCTGATCACGGTGCCAAGTTGGTGAATGCGGGCTATCATCCTACCCGCAAGGCCGAAGAGCTCAAGCTCATCCCTAAAGAGCGATATCGCCTGATGGACAAGCATTTCGCAGACTTGGGAACTTTGGGCCTGCGCATGATGCGTGCTTCGGCATCCACTCAAGTCTCTATCGACTACATCAGTGAAGATGATGCTGTTCGCAAGATGCGCGTGGCTAGCGCGCTGGCTCCTATCCTGGGTGCTATCGCGGACAACGTGGCAGTCTATGAGCGCGAAGTGGGAGCTTATCCGCTCGTGCGTTTGGCGGTATGGCGCAACGTCGATGATGCTCGTTGCGGTGTGGTACCGAGCGTCTTCGATCCCGATTTCGGCTTTGCTGCCTATGCCGACTGGTTGCTTCGTACTTCGCCTATCTTCATCAATAAGAAGAATGCCGACGGCACTACCACGCCCCAGGCTGAATCTACGCGTCCCTCGAGCGAGGTCTATGCTGATACCGCCATGACCAAGGAAGATATCGAGCATCTTATCTCGATGTTCTGGCCCGATGTGCGCTTGAAGCGCTTCGTCGAGATCCGCCCCGCTGATTCGCTGCCCCAAGAATACCTTGAGGGCTATGCCGCACTGGTGAAGGGCCTGTTCTATAGCGATGAAAGCTTGCGTGCGCTCGAGCAAGCGTTCGGCGTTGTCAAGGATGACCAAGGTAAAGACGTGTGGCCTTTGACCGAGCAAGATGTCGAAGAGGCCATCGATGCCATTCGCAAGCACGGCTACGACGCCACATTCTATGGCGACCACGCGAAAACTCTTCGCAGCTGGATAGACCTGCTCTTCTCGCTGGCGCGTAAAGCGCTGCCCGCCAACGAACGATCCTATCTTGATCCTTTGGAAAAATTCGCCCAGACCAAGAACTGGGTCCTCCCTCAAGCCTAAACTGGATACTTCGGGGACAGGCCAGGTTCGCTGGCTCAGCGCGGGAACATGAGCCGCGAAGCCACGCAGACGCCCGCCTCTTCGGCAGGGCGGAATCTATTCTTGATTTCAGAGGGTTCTCCGATGCAAGTGTTGCTACAATACTCTACGCGGTGCACCGCATCGCAATTGAGAGATATCGAGAGGAGATCCACATGGAAAAGGCTCAGGCATGGGCCCAGAAGGGCATCATCGCGCTCCTGGCTGTGTTCGTCGCTTGCTGCTGCACCTTCCTCGCAGGTTGCGCGGAAAATGCTGAAGACGCAGTACGCAAGGTCGTCACCGAGGAGTTCGACGAGGTAAAGAATGCAAGCGCTGAAGAGATCGAGCAGTTGTCAGCTGCTTCGAGCGAGTTCGCTTCGCTGAGCGCTTATGGCATCACTGCCGCAGACGCGTATGACGCGATCTTCAGCGAATTCGATTACAAGATCGACAGCATCAAGGTTGACGGCGATAAGGCTACCGTTGGTGTCGTGTTCACCACCAAGGACCTCACTACTTTCCAGAGCGCGCTGACCACGGCAGCTCAGAATGCTGTTGCAGATGGTTCTTTGGCAGAGGCTGAAGACATGAACGCAGCGATCGGTCAGCTGGTCATCGACACTATCAAGGATCTGCCCACCACCGAGACCAAGGTCATCGAATTTGACGTGGTGAAGGTTGCAGGTAACTGGGAGATGGCAAGTGATTCTGGCGAGATCCTCCAAGAGGCTCTCTTCCCCTCCAGCATCATGAACAGCCTCTAATCAGTCAAAACAACTGAGCACAACAAAAAACCCGAGCCACGCGCTCGGGTTTTTTCATGCCCTGATCGACTTCTTCAAAACCAGTGCACGCGCTTCGGCTGTTGGGTAAGGGCACAGAATTTACTTCGTATAGCCATTTAAAAAGACAGAACCCAGCTTAAGCTGGGTTCGCATAAATAAAACTGGAGAACGACCGCATGAGCCCGAAGGGCGAACAGGGTAGCGGGTAAATTATGCACCCTTACCCAACAGCCGAAGCGCCCAATAGACTTTGCTAGAAGTCGATCTCGTCCGCATCCCAAAAACGCCCTGTTGGGTTCTCTTGTTGCGTGATGATCTCCATTTCCCCTGGCGTAAGCTCGAAATCGAACACGTCAAGGTTCTGTGCCATGCGCTCGATGTTGCCCGACTTCGGCAACGGCAACATGCCCTGCTGGATGAGCCAACGCAAGCACACCTGCGCATTGCTCTTGCCATAACGCGCACCAATGGCCGCGATGCTCTCATTTGTGAGCGTCTTGCCGCGCCCGAGCGGGCTCCACGCTTCTACCACCATGCCTTGTTCAAGACTGTATTCGAGCGTTTCAGCCTGCATGCGGCCTGGATAGTATTCGATCTGGTTGACCATCGGTTCTATCTTGGCATGCTTCATAAGGCCTTCGATATGATGTGGCTTGAAGTTCGAAAGCCCGATCGCACGCACGCGGTCCGCCTGGTAAAGATCCTCGAGCGCACGCCAGGTGTCAGCATTGATCTGCTCAGCGTCAGCGCCGAACTGCTTTTCGTTCGCAGGCCAATGGATCAAGAACAGATCGATATAGGTAAGCCCCAAGCGCTCGAGCGATGCCTCGAAAGACTCCATGGTCTTGTCGTAACCGCGGTGAGTGTTCCAAACTTTCGAGGTGATGAACAGCTCTTCGCGGGACACGCCGCTGGTGGCGATGGCCTTCCCGATACCTGCTTCATTCTTGTAAATAGCGGCAGTATCGATAAGACGATATCCAACCTCGATCGCATCGAGCACCACACGGCAAGCATCTTCGTCAGACGTGTCGTACGTGCCGAATCCGATGCATGGCATGGTCACGCCATTCTTCAAAGTGAACGTATCCTGAGCGCTGGCCATATCTCTCCAATCCCCAATTTTCCGTTTCCCCCAACTATACAAGACACTCTGGGGACGGGTTCATTTTTGTCCGGGACAAAAAGGGGACAGGTTCAAATTCACCATTTGGCAATCTGAACCTGTCCCCAAACTGTCCGGGACAAAAATGAACCCGTCCCCAAGACTAGGTGCGCGAAAGACCGTCGACAGAGAGGACGTCGCCAGAAACGTAATCCGCCATATCGGAAGCCAGGAATACGAATGCGTTGCCGATGTCTTCAGGCTCACCCATGCGACCAAGCGGAATAGCCTTGATCAGCGGCTCGATGACCTCTTTGGGCAGCGCGTCCACCATATCGGTGTGGATAACGCCGGGAGCAACTGCATTCACGCGGATCTTATGCGGTGCCAGTTCACGTGCGAGCGACTTGGTCATGCCATTCACAGCGAACTTCGAGGTGGGGTAGGCGCAACCGGCAGGCTGGCCATAGATGCTCACCATGGAAGAGGTGTTGATGATCGAACCGCCCTTGCCCTGCTCGATCATGATGCGCGCAGCAGCCTGAGAACACACGAAAGTTGCCTCAACATTCAGGCGCATGACCTTCTGGAATTCATCAAGCGTATAGTCGACCAGCTTGGTGCGCGAATCGGTTCCCGCATTGTTCGCCAAGACGTCGAGCGAACCGAACGTGTCGACCACGGTATTGAAGGCGGCGGTCATCTCGTCAGGATCGGTCAGAGTAGGATGAAGACCCAAAACAGGCGCATCTGCATGCTCTTTCTTGATCTTCTCGAGGGCTGCATCAACGGTTTCCTGGCGAGAACCCAAGACGGCAACCTTCGCCCCGTGCTCGAGGAACTTCTCCACGATGCCGAAGCCGATGCCGCGGGTGCCACCCGTTACAACAGCAACTTTTCCTTCCAATAATTTCATTTCAGGCTCCTTTTCTAAAAGTTGAATGCGTAAACAGTACCATCATTTCGTCAGTGCCCTCGATGATGTAACCCGATTGAAAAGAAAGGGGACAGGTTCATTTTTGTCCTGGACAAAATTGAACCCATCCCCAAAGACAAGAAAGCCCGGGACGACTGAGGCTTGCTGCAGCCGCAGCCCAGCAGATTCGATGTTACGGGCGCAGACCCATGCCGCCTTCGAGTGTGATGGTCTCGCCGGACATGAACTTGAAGTCGGGCGAAGCCAGCTGCACGCACGGACGACCGATCTCGGTCTCGACGTTGCCGTAGTGGCCCAGCGGAGGCATGTGCACGTTAGCCTCGAATGCGTCAGGATATTCTTCCTGGAACTTCTCGAGCTGAGCGGTCCAAGCCAGCGGGCAGATAACGTTCACGTTGATGCCATCAGCACCCCATTCGTTCGCTGCAACGCGGGTCAGGCCACGAATGCCTTCCTTAGCTGCTGCGTAAGAGCACTGACCAACATTACCGAACAAACCTGCGCCAGAAGCGAAGTTGATCACGGTACCCTTGGTTTCCTTCAGGTGAGGATAGCAAGCCTGCATATAGTAGAAAGCTGCATAGAGGCCAGAATAGATCGCCAGGTCGAACTGGTCAGTGGTGTGATCCTTCAGCGGCACGCCAGAAGCGGAAGCCTGTGCGTTGTTGATCAGCACGTCGATGCGGCCAAATTCCTTCATGGTCTCGTCGATAACATGCTGAACCGTTGCTACGTTGTCGTTGCCAGCGCTGACATCAGCCTGGATAGGGAGCACCTTGATGCCGTAAAGGCGTTCGAGCTCTTCCTTCGCATCCTCGAGCTTCTGCACGTTGCGGCCCGTGATGACCAGGTTCGCACCTTCTTTCGCGTAAGCCGTTGCGATACCGTAGCCGATCGATCCGCAAGAACCATCTTTCAGCACGGCGCGTCCGCCGCCCGTGATGATCGCTGTCTTTCCTTCGAGGAAGCCCATGGCCATTCCCTCCTACTCGTTGAGTCTTATCGTTCGATCTTCCCGGTGCCAGCGTTAAGGCGCCGAAAAGAGTCATGCATAAAGAGTACAAGAACCCCTGTTACTTCGAGACGCTGACGCCATCCCGTGCGCCAGGCGGCGCGATTTTTTGCTAAGGGGTGAAGGTGAGTGGACAAAAAGGGGGCTGCCCCCAATTTGTCCCTAAGGGGCGAAGACGGACCAGAGGCGCAGAGCCTTGGCTCATTGTGAGACAAAAGGGGATCGAGCGTGGGATCGTCCGTTTCCTGTTCGCAAGCCGGCCATTTCCAAATTGGCTTTGGATCCTCTTGATCGATCTCTCCGTACCCGCTTCTCCGCACAAAAGTGACGTGCGGGTTACGGTTTGTCTAACCTCGGCGGTTGTGGGAAGCGAAGCATCTACGAGCGAGTACACTAAGGTCAATGGAAAACGGTCAACGAAGGGCGGTAAGTATCATGGCAGACATCCGTGATGGTTTTAAAGATATCTTTTTGGCAGGCGTAGGGGCATTGGCTTACGGTGGCGAAAAGGCCAACGAATTGGTGAATAACCTCATCGAGAAGGGCGAGATCACTGTCGAGCAGGGAAAGCAGCTCAATACTGAGCTCCAGCACAAGGCTAGCGAAACCTTCAACCAGGTGCGCGACGAAGCTCTTTCCGCGCAGCTCAAGGCAATGAGCCCCGAGCAGCGTGCAGAATTCGTATCGAAGGTCTCTGAACTTGCAGACAAGGTATCTGCAGATGCTGCAGCAGCTGATGCATCAGATGCGAATGCCTCTGCATAACTAACAAAGTATTCGGTTGAGCGTGTGTGTCGCTTCGATGCGGCAGACACCAAAAGGCGTATGGGTCACGATGATTCATACGCCTTTTGTTTGGTCTTGAACGCCTGCCACGGTAAAATCGAAGGTAGTGAGTGCGCAACGCGCAGAGGAGAGAGTCCATGTCCGATAACACGCTGCTACGACATTTCCTGAACACCCGTGCCGAGGTCGACCCAGCCGACGAATTCGGTCTGAGCCGCAGCGTGCGCGTGCGCCGCGTTCATGAGATAGTTCAGATCCTGCGCAGGCATAACTTCTTGCAGGGGTTTTCTCCTGAAGAGCTGCGCGATCTCTTCGAGGACCTGGGCCCCAGCTTCATCAAAGTGGGTCAGACCCTCTCCACGCGTTCCGAGATCTTGCCGCAAGCTTACTGCAAGGCGCTCTCGCAACTTCAACAAGAATGCGAGCCGATGTCGTATCAAGAGGTCCTTGAGGCGATAGAGGCTATCTATGGCGCAGATACTGGGGTCATCTTCGATGCGATCGACCCAAAGCCGTTGGGAAGCGCATCGCTCGCGCAAGTGCATAAAGCAAGACTTGCTACGGGTCAGATCGTAGCCATCAAGGTGCAGCGCCCTGGTGTGCGCGTTACCATGGCTCAGGATATCGATGTGATGCGCAGTTTGGCGCGCCGTCTTTCGCGTTACATGAAAGACTCGCAGATGGTAGACCTGCGCGATGTGGTCGAGGAATTATGGGTGACCTTCCTTGAGGAGACCGACTTTCTGAACGAAGCGCGCAATCTGGTGAGATTCAATGAGCTGAATGCCGATGTGGTCTACGTGCGTGCACCGAAGCCCTACATGGAATATTGCCGCGAAGAAGTGCTGGTGATGGAATATGTCGACGGCATTTCGATCCGCAACACCGAAAAGCTGCTCGAACAAGGCTATGTGCTTGACGAGATCGGCGACAAGATGCTCGAGAATTACGCGAAGCAGATCCTTGAAGATGGCTTCTTCCATGCCGACCCACATCCTGGCAACATCGTCATCGATGATGGGCAGATAGTCTATCTTGACCTGGGGTTGATGGGGCACTTGAATCCGCGGGATCGTACCGGATTCGAAAACATGGTGGAGGCTGTAGGGCTGCGCAGCTCCAGTCGCTTGATGGAAGCGTTCATGTCATTTTCCATCTCGCGCGACTTGGAGGCGGTCGATCAGCCGCGTTTGCTCTCCGAACTCGACATCATCCTCGATCGCTATGGCTCGGTGGAAGTAGAAGATATCGACATCGGGCAATTCCTGAACGATATCATGAATGTAACGCGCCAATCGAAGGTGCAGCTGCCACCATCAGTGACCATGGTTTCGCGTGGTATCGTGACCATGGAAGGCACACTGCTCGAATACGTGGGTTCGTTCAATATCATCGACATCATCAACAAGCACATCAAGCGCTCCAAAGAGGACTCCGATGAAGTGCGCGAATTGCTGAAAGAGCTGGTTGTTTCCCTGAACAGCGCTAGCCGTGGTGCTCTGCGTGCGGCTGAATATTCTGGCGACACCATGCAGCTGCTCTCGCGTGGTCAGCTGAAAGTGAACATGGAGATGCTCGGTTCAGCTGAGCCCATGGTGAAGATATCGCGCATCTTGAATCGTCTGACCATCGGTTTGATCGTGGCCGGCCTGCTGGTTTCGGCAGCGCTGCTCACCTTCGCCATCGATGAAGCTCACGTCTTTGGCATGCCCATCTTGGCGTTCATCGAATTCGTGGTGGCTATCATCCTGTCCCTCTGGATCGCCATCGACATCTACCGCCGCAACAAGAAGGGCTAATCCGTCTGCGCAACCGTGAGCTACTTGTGTTCGAGTTCGAACTTCTTCATGAATTCGACCAGCGCTTCAACGCCTGCCTTCGGCATAGCGTTATAGATGCTCGCGCGCATGCCGCCAACCGTACGATGGCCCTTGATGGATTCGATGCCATTCTTCTTGGCCTCAGCCACGAACAGTTCATCCAGCTTCGGATCGCCCGTGATGAAGGGAACATTCATGATGGAGCGGTCTTCGCGACGTGCGGTGCCCATGAACAGATCTGAGCTATCGAGGAAGTCATAGAGGATCGCGGCTTTTTCGCGATTCATCTGGCCCATGACCTCAAGACCACCCAGGCTCTTCAGCCATTTGAATACTTTGCCGCAGATGTAGATGCCATAAGCCGGTGGCGTGTTGTAGAGCGAATCGTTGTCTGCCTGGGTCTTCCACTTCAGCATGGTGGGGGTGCCCTCAAGGACATCGTCGCGGATCAAGTCCTTGCGGATGATGTCGATAGCCACGCCAGCAGGGCCGATGTTCTTCTGAACGCCACCATACATCACGCCGTATTTGGTGATGTCGACTGGCTCGGAAAGGAAGCAAGAAGAAACGTCCGCTACCAAGGTCTTGCCCTTGGTGTTGGGAAGTTCGTGATATTTCGTGCCATAGATGGTCTCGTTCTCGCAGATGTAGACATAATCGGCATCTGCATCGATATCCAGATCCTTGCAATCGGGGATATAGGAGAAGTTGCCGTCTTCGCTCGAGGCAATGCAGCGTGCGTCGCCGAACAGTTCAGCTTCCTTGAATGCCTTCTTCGACCAGGAACCAGAAACGATGTAGTCTGCCTTGCCGTTCACCATCAGGTTCATCGGGATGGCAGCGAACTGCTGGGAAGCGCCACCCTGCAGGAACAGTACTGCGTAATCGTCAGGAATGGAGAGCAAGTCGCGCAGGTCAGCTTCTGCAGAGGTGATGATATTCTCGAACGCCTTCGAGCGATGGCTCATCTCCATCACGGACATGCCCGTACCCTGATAATCGAGCATTTCGTCAGCTGCTTCTTTCAAGACCGCTTCGGGCAGCACTGCCGGACCAGCGGAAAAGTTGTAAACGCGTGCCATGATCACTCCTCATCAAATCTGGCTCAAATACAAAACGAGCGCGAAGCCCGTTCAAACTCGATTTCGAAATGATACGACAACCTTGTGTCGCTTTGGTTAAATAAAGCGAATATCATCGCTCGGCGGGTGCCATATCCCGCACCTCGGTGATGTTCTTCCATAGACGCTTGGGCATGAAGTGGCGGCGTAATTCAGGATTGTAGCGAGCGTCGATGGCAAGCGTATCGTAGAAGCGCTTCCAGGCTTCTTGCATCTTCTCTTCATTTTGAGTGCGAGGCGGAGGTGTGAACTGATCGGTGCAAACCAGGTGCCAATCAGCACCTTCATAGACCCCAGCTACGTGATGATTCTCATCATAGATGATGAAGGGCTGCGTGTTGAACCGTGCTGCGAACCAATCCATGACCAAAGGCACTACCGATGCCTTCGGATTGCATTTCGCACACCAAAGACCGCCGACCAATTCTTCGAAGCGCAGGAATTCGAGCATATGGTGTCGTTCGTTCTGCACCGCGCGTTCGAGCTTCAATACGGGCTCTACATCAGGATGGAGCACGGCGCGCACGGCAGAGGTGTTGATGTCTGCTGGTCCGCAGCCAGCCCCGTAGATCTTGGGAGCGAGCGCGTCTTCGCCGCGTCTGTTGTGTGAGAACCCGTAGGCGTTGCGCGCGTCCATGCAATAGCGGATGAAGTGATAGACCGCCATGCCGGTATGGGGCTCGTCTGAAAGTGCAGCGACCTTCACGATATCGAATACTTCGTATCCTGCCACTCGACATATACCGCGCTGCACGCGCGTGGCAAGCGCGAAGTCGGTCTCGATGGTGCGCACAGCCTGGCCAAGGCGCGGCTGATGCGCTGCTTTTGGGCAGATGTCGATGGGGTCTTCCTTGTAGGCATAGGTGAGGAATACGGCAGTGAACAGCCCTTCGACCGAGCCATCGTAAAGATAGGCGATGTTGTCGGGTGTTTGCTTGTAGGTCATGCTGCACCCGCCTTGAGCGCCGCAGGCCCTGAGCCAAGAGCGCCAACAGGTGATCCACCCCACAGGGCGCCTGCTTGAGGCTGATCGAACAGGCTCATCTGGCCTGGCGTGATCTTAGCTGAGCGTGAACCATGTCGTCCGCCTTGGATAGGGGCGGCCAGCCGGGAGCGCAGCGCCTCTCGTTCGAAGGCGACCGCACCTCCTTGATATTTTCCTTGGCAGGTGATGAAGAACTGCGCACGCTTGTAAGCGATGCCGAGTTTTCGCAGCTCTTGTTCGCGCAGTACGTGGGTCTTACGCGCGCGGATGATGAGCTTAGCTCCGCGCACACCGATCCCAGGTACGCGCAGCAAGCTAGCGTAGGGGGCTTTGTTCACCTCAACAGGGAAGAAGTCCAAGTGATTCAGTGCCCAATTCGCCTTCGGATCGACATCCAGGTCCAAGAACGGGTTGGATTCATCGATCACCTCATTCACATCGAAGCCATAGAAGCGCATGAGCCAGTCGGCCTGATAGAGGCGATGTTCTCGGTCGAGCGCCACTGCGTTGTTCGATGGTAGGCGTTTGTCCTGGTTCACAGGCAGATAGGCACTGAAGAACACACGCTTCATCGCGAAGGTCTGATAGAGAGCCGAAGAAAGGTTCAGGATCTGATAGTCGCTCTCTGGCGTGGCTCCGATGATCATCTGCGTGGATTGCCCTGCTGGCGCGAATTGACGAACTTCGCGCGCGGGCTTGGCCATCGCGGTGTTGCGTGTGCTCAAATAGGTAGTACTGGCACGCTTGCTCTTCTGCATGAGTCGACGTGTGTCGCGCGCTTCTTCGATACCCTGCTTGATGAATGCCATAGGGCTCAAGATGTCATGCTTGCTCTTGTCGGGGGCGAGCAGGTTCAGGCTCTTTTGTGAAGGCAGTTCCAGGTTCACGCTCATACGATCAGCGAGCGAGCCGAGACGCTCCAGCAGCTCAGGCGATGTGCCGGGTATCGCCTTCGCGTGGATGTAGCCGCGGAATCCGTATTCTTCGCGCAGGATGCTGAGCGCCTCGATCATGAGCTCGGTGGTGAAATCAGGACTTTTCACCACGCCAGAACTGAGGAACAGCCCTTCGATATAGTTGCGGCGGTAGAAGCTGATGGTGAGATCAGCCAGTTCGCGTGGCTTGAAGGTGGTACGCTTGCCTTCGTTGCTGATGCGATTCACGCAGTAAGCGCAGTTATAGATGCATGCGTTGCTCATCAACACCTTCAGCAGTGTGACGCAGCGCCCATCAGCCGTGAAGCTGTGACAGATGCCCGCCGCAGAGGTATTGCCGAGCTTGCCCTTCTGCGCGCTGCGATCAACACCTGAAGAGGTGCAGGCTACATCATATTTGGCAGCATCGGCAAGCAGTTCGAGTTTTTCGGCGATATCCATACGTACATCCGTTCTATTAGCTCCTATCATGCTATGCGAACAAATGTTTGGAGTCAAGAGCGAATTGAGGTCTCGTGCGCCCATTTCTGCAGGAAGACTGTGCTAAAGTGAGCCTATTGTTTCTTCGGCAAGAACGGTAGGCCTATCCATGAGGTTCAAAGATATCTGGGGCAAGATCCAGCCTCCCACCGATCAGAGCGATTTCCCTTATCAGGATTTTTCCAAGAAGGTCCTGCGCACGTATGGCATCTTGTGCTTCGTGTGCGCAGCGGCTTCGGCCTGTTTGCTCATCGCCTTGGGTGTGGATGTGGTGAACACCCTTGAGCAGAATCTTACGGCGATGAACGCAGGTGTGGCACTGGCCATCTCGTTCATGGCGGTGGGTGCTATCGCGTTGTTCTGCGTGATGGGCGTGCGGTTCTGCAAGAATATCAGCAAGTACGGCGAAGAGCTTGCCATCGGCAATATCGCATTAGTATGCGTGTCGTTCTTGGCCATGATGCTGCTCTACGGTCTAAGCTGGCTGCACGTCGTCTACCTTGCGGAACTGGTGTTCTTAGGTGTGGTCACCGTCTATATGGACCCCGAATTGGCTCAAGAGCGCCTGCTCACCAAACGAGCGCATTCCATGCCGCCCGAGGAACGCCGCGCTTACGAGAAGAAGATCGACGATCGCAAGCCCTTGAAGGGCTATATCACGCTGAACTTCTTCAACTTGTTCTGGATCTTCGTGGTGTGCTGCTTCTTGGGGCTGGTGGTGGAGACCATCTTCCATCTGATCATCTTCCATGAATACCAAGATCGCGCAGGCCTGCTCTATGGTCCGTTCTCACCCATCTACGGTTTCGGTGGCCTGATGATGACCATCGCGCTGAACCGCTTCCACGACAAGCCCATCCCGGTCATCTTCCTGGTATCAGCGGTGATCGGCGGCTGCTTCGAGTTCTTCGTCAGCTGGATCATGCAATATGCGTTCGGTATCGTGGCCTGGGATTATAGCGGTACGTTCGGCAACATCGATGGACGGACCAATGTCATGTTCATGTGCTTCTGGGGCTTGCTCGGTCTTGCGTGGGTGAAATTGTTGCTACCCATGTTGCTGTGGGCCATCAATAAGATCCCATGGAAGCTGCGCTACACGCTCACTACCATCGCCATGGTGTTCATGGTCGTTGATGTGATCATGACCGTCCAGACCATCGATTGTTGGTATCTGCGCGAATCGGGTCATGCTCCCGATAGCGCACTCGAGGAATTCATGGCCAAGCATTACGACAATGAGTACATGCAGAATCGCTTCCAAACCATGACCATGAACCCCGATCAAGCAAGTCGCATCTAGCAAGTCGCTTCGAATACGAAGACGAACACCGATCCGCTCAAACCAATTGGCCTATCTCGGACAAAAAGAGGACAGGTCCCAAAGCGTCCGGGACACTTTGGGACCTGTCCTCTTGATAGTGGATCATTTCAGAGCTTGGATCTGCTTGCGGGCATCATCCATGATCTGGTCAACGTTCGCACCCACTATATCGAGCATCTCTGCAGAAACGAAGCAAGTCTCGTCGATCCCGAACATGCGCGCAAGACCCTGGAAGTATTCATAGCCATAGTTCGCCAGCGAGCACGGACCGCCCGAGGTGGTGACGTACACCAAGCGCTGCGCCTTGCACAATCCCTCTGGTCTGCCTTCTTCGGTGTAGTGGAACACGATGTCATTCACGGTGATGTGCTCAACGTACACCTTCAAGATGGATGGGAACGACAAGTCCCAATACGGCGCGCCCACTACGATCTCGTCCGCTGCTGCGAATTGCTTGGCCAGGTCGAACATCGAATCCCCGAGAGCGCCTTCGGCCTTCAGGCGCTCGCGCTCTTCCACTTTCGCCCAATCGAAGGGCTCGATGCCTAGTTCGAACAGATTCACGGTCTCTACATCGGCCTTGCCTGTCAGATATTCCTGGCACAGAGCCATCGTGCGCGAATCCTCACGCGCACAAGCGTTCACGAAGAGCGTGGTCATGGGAATCCTTTCGTTCGCGTAATACTAAAGACGGATCATCAACCAGTATATAGTAGCGAGAATCCAACAGCGAATCGCCAGAAAGTGCACGATTACCTTGCAGCCGCAGCGCCCCAGAAGATTCCCAGGTTGATCAAGAAGACTGATCCGTCGAGTTCGTTGACGACCCGCTTGGCGCGCTCTTTGCCTGCGCAGCCTCTTGGTGCTGCTCGCGTTCTTGCTCGAGGTGCTTCAGCGTCTCTTTAGGCATCTGCGGCAGCACGGCGCTCTGCGCTTCCTTGCGCGCCAGAACTTCTGCCCGATGGGCGCGTTCGTTCGACTGCTCCTCGAGCGCCTTGAACGCTGCAACTGCATCTGGGTTCTTCTTGAAGAACGTGTGCAGGGTCTTACGCTCCTGGCGCGCGTTGCGCTCTTCGCCCAAGATGCCGTGGCCATAGTAGCCCATGCCTCGACTGCCGAAGTATGCGAAAACGATGGCCACCAGGAAGAACGGGATGGCCTCAACACCGAAGATCTCGAATCCGAGGAAGAATGCTGCGATGGGGCAGCGGCTCATGCCCGCGAAGAAGGTCATCACGCCGATGGCGCCCGCGAACGCTGGGTCAAGCCCGATCAGCTGTCCGAGTGAACAACCGAGCAAGCCGCCGATGACGAGCGTTGGCATGATCTCGCCGCCTTTGAAGCCTGATGCCAGCGCCAGGAACACGAGGAGCGCCTTGATGGCGAAGTCCCACGTGCCAATGCTGCCGCCAAGAGCCTGGGTGAGCAGATTCATGCCGCTGCCTTCGAAGGTCTGCAGGCTGAAGATCATCACGATAGCCGCGATCACCACGCCAACCACCACCACGGAAACGAACGGATGGCGGAAGGTCTTGCGCTGCCACTCTCGTACGATGCGGATGCTGCCGCCGAAGAAGTGACCGAGCACGCCACCCAGGGTGCCGACCAGCACGACCTGAAGCAGCAGGTCGGGCGAAAGACCCGGCACCGCTACCTTCGGGATGATATCGCCGATGCCGAAGATGCTGGCGATCGAGGCCGATATCACCGCCGCCACCAGGATAGCGATGAAACGTGCAGGGCTGAACGTCTTGAAGCGTGTCAGCTCGAACACGAGGAAGGTAGCCCCGAGCGGTGCGAAGAACAGCGCACTGAACGTAGCAGCCATGCCCATCAGCGCAGCGTATCCATATACGTTGCGATCAGCCTTGTTCTTGAAGATGTTCTTCAGCTTGAAGCCGCGCCCGAGCATCTCGCCTATCGATGCGCCCATTTGAAACGCGCTCGATTCCTTGCCCACTGCACCGCCTGCCAGCATGGTCAAGCAGGTGCCCACCAGGATGCCAGGGGCAAGGGTGGGGGAGACTGGTTTGTTCTCACGCATTTGAAGCACCATGTCGTCAGTGGAATAGTCGTAGGGCAGCTTCATCGCGCGATAAAAGATGAGCGAGATAACCCCCATCAGCGGCAACAACAGCACTGTCCATGCGAACGCCTGACTGATGTGATACGCCGTATCGACGCACAAGCACAACACGATGGACGTGAACGCTGATATCACGCCCACCACGCCAATGAACACAAGGTGAAGCCCGAGCTGCTTCTTATCGATGGTGGAAAGCCACGACATGATCCACTTCTTTTCACTCTGATCGAATCTACTATTCCCATCGTGCCACTGCGCGCGTCTTGGGTAAACCAACGCCTGCCCACAACTAGGCATCAGTTAGGTTACGAAACCCCGTGGATTCCTTGTCGACGCCCAGATTGCGCCACAATGGAATGCGGAATATGAAAAGGCACACGGTGCTGCGGATGCAGGGTAAGGGTGCAGAATTTACTTCGCATAGCAAACTTGAAAAGACAGAACCAGCGAAGCTGGTTCGTGTAAACAGAACTGGAGAGCGACCGCACGAACCCCGAAGGGGTGAGCAGGGTAGCGGGTAAATTATGCACCCTTACCCTGCATCCGCAGCACCCCAGCAACTCCAGGGATCGAATTCGGAAAGGAGGGGAACAAGATGGAAGACGCATTGGTGTCACTTGCGGTCATCGCACTGGTTGCTAGCATTACGCCATTGTTGGCCCGCGCCATCCCGCATCGTCTTGTTCCTGAAACGGTATTCCTCCTGTTCGCTGGTGCGATCTGTGGTCCGCATCTGTTGAACGTCATCCATGTGAGCGAACCCATCAGCCTGCTTTCTGATCTGGGCCTGGCCTTCCTCTTCTTATTAGCCGGCTATGAGAT
The DNA here is from genome assembly GCF_943192915.1 of Anaerotardibacter muris. Taxonomy (GTDB): domain Bacteria; phylum Actinomycetota; class Coriobacteriia; order Coriobacteriales; family Eggerthellaceae; genus Anaerotardibacter; species Anaerotardibacter muris. Next base: position 301,143 of record NZ_CALPCD010000001.1, on the reverse strand, counting down.
CAATCCCAAGAATCTTACGAACTACCAAGGGAAGCGTGGTCTTGCCACGTGGATCGTCACCTTCGCCATTGCAGTAGTGGTGGTCTGGTTGTGGCCCGCATTCTCGCTCGATGGTATCGATGGCATCGCGGTGGTCATCGCGCTCACCACCACAGCGCTGGGTACGTTGCTTCCCATCCTGCGCGAGCGCAATCTGCTCGATACGCCCATCGGCAACGCCATCCTCTCTTACGGCACCTGGGGCGAGCTGTGTCCGGTCATTGCTATGGCGCTGCTGCTCTCTACGCGCACTACTATCGAGAGCGTTATCATCTTGGTGGTGTTCGCGGTCATCGCGGTGGCCATGGCACTGCTTTCTTCGCGTCTGAAGAACTGGAGCAAGATAGAGGCTGCGATCCATGAAGGCGCCGACACCACTCAACAGACCGTGGTCCGTGGAGTGGTCTTGCTGATGGTCGGTCTTACAGCGCTCTCTGCGGTGTTCAATCTTGATATCGTGCTCGGATCCTTTGCAGCAGGATTCATCCTGCGCTACATCATCCCCCAGGGCAGCAAGGGTCTCGAGAAGAAGCTCGATGGCCTGGCCTTCGGGTTCTTCATCCCGCTCTTCTTCATCGTTTCGGGTGCGAATATCGACCTCACTGCGGTGGGTCAGCGCCCTGACCTGCTCGTATTCTTCATCATCTTGCTGCTGCTCATCCGCGCGCTCCCTATCTTCATCGCGCTTTCAACAGGCAAGCATAAGGACGAACTCGGTCGGAGCTCGCGCATAACGGTGGCGATCTACTGCACCACCGCGCTGCCCATCATCGTGGCGGTCACCACGGTCGCGCAGCAATCAGGCGCCATGAGCAGCGAGATCGCATCTGTGCTGGTGTGTGCTGGCGCGGTGACGGTCTTCGTCATGCCAGCGCTCGCTTCGGTCACCACGCGCATTTCCGACACGCGTCCTGTGGGGCTGGTGAAAGCGATATCTGCGCAACGCTCCCCGTATCGTAGCGATGCGCAACCTGCTGATATCTCGAGCATCGTGAAGACCCGTGCCGATCTGGTCCGTTCCCTGGCGAAGGCCCGTGCGCTCATCAACAAGGACGATCCCGACCTGGCTGCACGCATCGCGCCTATCGTCGAGCGTCTTTCTCGTGAATCCATCAGTGAGTAAGAGCTTCACTATTTCATCGACGAACTGCGCAAACGCTATCGTGAAAGCGGCGGCAAGCAAGAGATGACCTCGGAAGAAGAGCAAGAGGTCGAAACCTTGTATGCGCAGGCTGAAGATCCATCGCCTGAAGCGCTTGAGGTAGAAGAGCCCCGCAAACCCTATGACGAAGAGGGTTATTTGGAAGTGATCGAAAAGGGCGAGGACGCCTCGACCCATCAAGAATGAAGGAGAGCATCATGGCTACAGGATCTCAGACCGACCAACCGCCCGTGACCAAACCCGCTGACGGGATGACCGATTATGGACATATCGAACTTGAAGGCACGCAGAATACGCGCGATCAAGGCGGCATGCTCACCGCAACGGGTCAGCGTGTGCGTGCGAAGAAGCTCATCAGGTCCGACAAACTGGCTGGTCTTACCGATCACGACATCGAAGTGTTGATGGACGAATTGAAGCTGCGTACGGTCATCGATCTGCGTACTGAAGTCGAGCGCTCATCAAGCCCCGACCCCATCGATCGCATGCCTGATGTGAAGTTCGTGAATGCGCCAGTGCTCGCAGGCAGTGCGGTGGGCCTTACTCATGAACACGACCTGAAGTCGCTCTGGGAAGAATTCAGCAAACTGCGCGCCGATCCTATCAAGACGATGTGCGAAACCTACCCGCTCATGCTGCTGGGCGATCCCGCGATCAAGGCTTTCAAGCAGATCTTCGATATCTTCCTGAACCAAGAAGATGGTGCGATCTTGTGGCACTGCTCGGAAGGTAAGGACCGCACGGGCATCACCAGCATGCTCATCCTTTATGTGTTGGGCGTGGTGCCTGAAGCCATCATGGAAGACTATCTGGCCACGAATCTGTTCGCACGCGAAAAGCTCAAGCGAGCAGCGCACGACCTGGAAAAGTTCCATATTGCCAGCAAGAGCGATGAGGCGCTGATCGCATTCGTGAGCGCCGATGAGCGCTATATGAATGCCGCCATGGAAGCGGTCGAAGACAAGTATGGCTCTTTGGCTACCTATGTTGAGCAGGCGCTTGGCATCACCCCCGAAAAGCGCGAGGCCCTCTGCGCCAAGTACCTCTTCTAACCCACTTCGGACACTTCGGGGACAGGTCCCAAACTGTCCCGGACAAAAAATGAACCCGTCCCCAAACTGTCCCGGACAGAAGAGGGACAGTCCAGCCATGCATCCATGCTTCGGTCTTTGCGCTTCGTTTCCGTTGATGCGCTAGAGATTCCTTCTAAAGAAACGGCTTGTTTACGAATACCAACTCTGCGCGATTGTGCTTTAATCTATAAGCACGATATTTAGGAGGACCCATGAATACGCTCACTCAAAATCAAAAGGTCGTGAAAGGCCTGAGCATTGCCGAGATCGTAGTTTCGGCGCTTGCTATCCTGTTCAGCATCATCGTTGCGGTGGTCATGGTCGGCACTATCAACACCGTGAACGCCTACCTCGATTATTACTCGATGAGCAGCTACTATGCTTACTATTATGAAGAGCTCAACGAACTGAGTGCGGCCGGCGCTGCTGCCACCGTTGGACTCGTGTTGGGCATCATGGCGCTCATTGCGAGCGCATTCCAGCTTTTCGTAGCTATCTTCACCTTTCGCATGTTCCGCGATCCTTCGAAGCTGAAGACCTTGTTCGTCCTTTCGATCATCGCTGCAGTAACGTGCGTGTTCTATGGTGGCCTCATTTCTGTGGCGCTCTTCGTTGTGAGTGCCGTATTCCTCAATAAGATCAAGAAGGGCCCGCAGCCTGGTGTTGCTGCTCCGGCACCTGCCCCGATGGCGGCACCCACGCCCGCACCCTCACCCGCTCCAGCTCCTGCAGCTGCTGCGCCAGCACCCGCTGCTACTGCGCCCGCTGCTGCATCCGTTGCGGTTCCTCCTGCACCACCCGCACCTGGCGCAACCCCTACTTCCGCTCCAGCCCCTGCCCCAACGCCAGCTCCTGAATCGAGCGTTCCTGTAGAGACCGTGCAGGCCGTCGAAGCGGAGCTCAATGCGGAACTCAACGAAGCTATCGCTGCCGAGATCACCGCTGATGCACAGGCTGACGCATTGGGAGATGCTATTGCTGAAATGGAAGTTGACCAGGCTGTGAATGGCGCTCGTGCTACCAAGACCGATGTCATCACTGAGGTCATCGCAACCGAAGCGGTCGACGAAGTGACGGGCGACCAGCAAAAGCCCGCTGAATAAGAGCTGAAAAAGCAGTTCCGTCTGTTCGCAACGAACGAAAGCCCGGGCAAGGTGCTCGGGCTTTTTCATAGCCTCAGAGCCCAAGTCTGTCTTGTCTAACTGCGGGTATTCTGTTGCGCACCGCTGGGTCTCCGTGGTATCCTCAGGATAGATTGACGCTGAGGCATCATGAAGGGGCTCACCACCTTCGGTGGGGTTTCTTCGTGGTGCTTTTTTATTGGCGGAAACGTTGGACACTTGGGGGACAGGTCCCAAACTGTCCGGGACAAAAAAGGACCCGTCCCCAAAGTGTCCGGGACGGAATGGGGACAGGTCATGACCGCGCGGATCGCCTGAACGCAGCAGGGGAAGGAGACGCTTATGATAACGGTGAATGGGCAAGCACATGAATTCGAGGATGGCATGACCGTCACGGACCTGGTGCGCTCGCTCGATCTTGCCGCACAACGCGTGGCGGTCGAGCTTAACGGCGCTATCGTGCCTCGCGCAGCCTTCGACAGTACCCTGCTTCACGATGACGACAAGGTAGAGATCGTTCATTTCGTAGGAGGTGGCTAGTGTCTTTGGCTGAGAACGCGCAACCAATTCCGTATACTCCCTCGCGCGAAGAATTCCACGCTGCCTTAGCCGAGCGCCATACGGAAACGTATCAGCAGCTCATCGAACAGGCATGCGTTGGTATCGCGGGCCTTGGCGGTCTTGGATCGGCCGTGGCTCTTCATCTGGCGCGACTCGGTGTGGGGAAGCTGGTGCTGGCCGATCTTGATGCGGTCGATCTGTCGAACCTGCATCGTCAGCAGTATGCCATCGCGCATCTGGGAATGCCCAAGACCGAGGCTATCGCCCAACAGATCCGTGCGATCGATCCTTACGTTGAGCTGGAACTCCATCCAGTGAAGATATCGCCCGAGAACGCGCCCGAGATCTTTCGAGACTGCCAGATCGTGTGCGAGGCTTTTGACCAGCCCGACCAAAAGGCGATGCTCATCGAAACGCTGCTGATGCAACTTCCCGAAACAGTCGTGGTCAGTGGCTCGGGCATGGCGGGCATCGATTCGGCGAACTCCATCACTACCACGCATCCGCTTGGGCGCCTCTATGTGTGTGGCGATGGCACCGCGGACGTGGCCGAAGTAGGCTCGCTCGTTAGCCCGCGTGTGGGCGTGTGCGCAGCTCATGAGGCGAATATGGTGCTGCGTCTTATCCTCGGGATGGATGAACCCTAGGCATGCGCGCCCCCTGGGGCACAGCGCGAAGCTTGAACAAGAGCAGCCACCATATAACCACTTCCGCGCCTGAAGCGCGAACCAGAAAGGACCCTTATGTCGAACAATGATCCGCTGATCCTCGGAGGACATGAATTTAGCTCCCGCTTCATCTTAGGATCGGGAAAGTATTCGCTTGACCTGGTGCAAGCCGCCATCGAGCACGCTGGCGCGCAGATCATCACGTTGGCCTTGCGTCGCGCGAATTCCGAAACGGACTCCATTCTCGAGCACATTCCTGAAGGCGTTACGCTGCTACCGAACACTTCGGGTGCGCGCAATGCTGAAGAGGCCGTGCGCATTGCTCGTCTGGCGCGCGAGCTGGGTTGCGGTGACTTCGTGAAGATCGAGATCATGCGCGATTCTAAGTATCTGCTGCCCGACAACTACGAGACCATCAAGGCCACCGAAACGCTCGCAAATGAAGGCTTCGTCGTGCTGCCTTACATGTATCCCGACCTGAATGTGGCGCGTGACCTGGTAGAGGCTGGCGCTGCAGCGGTCATGCCGCTTGGCGCGCCCATCGGGTCGAACAAGGGCCTGGCCACGCGCGATTTCATCCAGATCCTCATCGACGAGATCGACCTGCCCATCATCGTGGATGCGGGCATCGGCCGGCCTTCGCAAGCTGCTGAAGCCATGGAGATGGGTGCGGCGGCGGTCATGGCGAACACTGCTATTGCTACTGCAGGCGATGTGGCGGCCATGGCGCACGCTTTCAAGTTGGCCATCGAAGCAGGCCGTGAGGCGTACCTTGCTGGACTCGGTCGCGTGATCGAAAAGGGTGCCGTGGCATCATCTCCGCTCACAGGCTTCTTGGCGGACTAGGGGAGACATGATGAAGAAAGTTGCCCAGCATCAGCCCATGGAGGGCATCACGGTTTTCGAGGTGGAGAACAAGATCGACCACTTGACCTACCTTGACGACATGGAGCAGATCGACCCCACCATTCGTCTTCAGGTCGAAGAGGCGTTTCGCAGCTACGATCCTGCAACGTTCACGGAAGCGGAGGTGAAGCGCGCTCTTGCCGCAGATCCCGTCACGCCGCGTGATTTCGCTGCGCTGCTTTCGCCTGCAGCCGAACCGTTCCTTGAAGAGATGGCTCAGCGTGCTCGCGTGGAAAAGCGCCGCTTCTTCGGCGACAACGTCTATCTTTTCACGCCCATCTATCTGGCGAATTACTGCGAGAATTACTGCATCTACTGCGGGTTCAACTGCCACAACAAGATCCGTCGAGCGCAGCTCGATACTGACCAGATCGAGGCTGAGATGGCGGCCATCGCTGAAACGGGGCTCGAGGAGATACTCATCCTTACGGGCGAAAGCCGCAACAAGAGCACGGTCGAATACCTGGGTGAAGCATGCAAGATCGCAGCGCGCTATTTCAAGAACGTAGGGCTTGAGGTGTATCCGATGAATACCGACGAATACGCCTACTTGCGCGAATGCGGCGCCGATTACGTGACCGTATTCCAGGAGACTTACGATCCTGATCGTTATGAAGAGCTGCATCTCGCGGGACATAAGCGCGTGTTCCCATACCGGCTTGAATCCCAGGAACGCGCTTTGCGCGGTGGGATGCGTGGTGTGGCATTCGCGGCGCTGCTTGGCCTAGCCGATTTTCGCCGCGATGCATTCGCAACAGGTATGCATGCCTATCTTCTGCAGAAGAAGTATCCGCATGCCGAGATATCGTTCTCCTGTCCGCGCTTGCGCCCGATCGCGAATAACGACCAGATCAATCCACACGACGTGCACGAGCGTCAATTGTTGCAGGTCATGTGCGCATATCGCATCTTCCTGCCCTTTGCGGGCATGACCATCTCCACGCGCGAACGCGAAGGTTTTCGCAACAACGTCATCGATATTGCGGCCACTAAGATATCGGCTGGGGTGTCAACGGGCATTGGCGGTCATGAAGGAGAAGAACAGGGCGATGACCAGTTCGAGATAGCCGACCCGCGCAGCGTTGATGAAGTGGTCGCTGCCATCCGTGCCCGCGGCCTTCAACCTGTGATGAACGATTACGTCTACGTCTAACAGGGAACGAATTGGGGACGGAGGCAAAAGCATCCCAGGATAGTTTGCCGCTATCCTCCATTCGTCCCAATTCGTTCAATTCGTCCAAAGTCCATCGAAGGGAAAGAGCATGAGCGAACCATTCCAGATCGTTGCGGTGACCAATCGCGCGCTGTGTGCCGAGCCGCTACCCGTGCGTGTTGCGCGGTTGTGCGAGGCTGGCATCGATCGTGTCATCGTGCGAGAGAAGGACTTGTCTGAACATGAATACGCTCAGCTCATCGACGATATCCTTGATGCTGTTGATCCAGAATTCCGCAGGTTCATCACGGTGAATACCTTCGTCGATATCGCAGAGGTGCGAGGGATCACTGCGGTGCAGCTCACCTACGAGGAATTGATCGCGCACCCTTCGTTCATCCACGAATTTCCTACCGTAGGCGTGTCGGTCCATAGCCTTGAAGAAGTGCGGGAAGCGCAAAAGCTCAAGGTCCAGTTCGCTATAGCGGGCCACATCTTCGCAACCGATTGCAAGCCTGGTCTTGCGCCACGGGGGATCGATTTCCTCGCTGAGGTTTGCCGTGAAACGCACATTCCCATCTATGCCATTGGTGGGGTTGGCCTTGATACCATTGCTCAGACCAAAGAGGCTGGTGCAGCGGGCGCATGCCTGATGAGCAGCATGATGACCTGCGAAGATCCAGTGGATTATCTGCGCGAATTACGTACGCGAATAGGGGAGCGTTAGAGGGGCTCTTTGGCGACTGAGCGGTACCTGGGCCTTCATAAGCCAAACACTCACAACGAGCGTTCGATCAACGATCAGAGACCAACGATCAGCGACGATCATTCACCAATACCAAAGATATGCGCTACGTTGCCTGCGATAGCGGGGAGCACTTCGGGTCCGCGGATCTCAGCGATCAGTTCATAAGCTGAAACAAGTGCGCGCTCGTAGTCTGCGCGAGCGTTCTCGAACCGGTCCGGATCACCTGCATTATCAGCCGTTTCATCAGGCAGATCTGTTTCGACAAGCAAGCGATCGAGCGGAATGGCCTTGGCATACTCACGTCCCCGGCGCGAATTTAGCATCAAAGAATTGACCGAGAAGTAGCAGCCAAGCTCTCGTGCGCGTTGCAGTCGATCGCCTGAATCAGAGAACCAATGGAAGATGATGGTATTGCCCGATAACAGGCCGAATTCCTCGAGCAGATCCATGATCACGTCCGCGCTTCGTACCGCATGGAACGAAAAGACACGCCCCGCATGCGCTTGCGTGTTCGCAGTATGTTCGGGTTCGCCCTGACAAGCCGCAAAGATGGTGCGCAAGGCCGAAACCTGTGCCGCCTCGGCAGCTTCGTCACTATCGAAAGCGCACGTCCACATGCCTTTCTTGCCGAAGTCGAGCCCAACCTCACCAATATAGGGCGCCTGCGCAAATTCGATCGCGGCCGATTCCAGGTCAAGGGGCGAAAGCTCTCCAAGCGATATCCACCACGGATGTGCGCCGATGCCAACCTTCACGGAATCTAGATCGGCGAATACTTTTCGTGCGCGCGTGAAATCTGCAGGCGTTACGGTGGTGGAGAATGCGCCCGCGAACTGATGCGTTGCCCACGCTCCGAATCGCATCGGTTCGGGTGCGAATGAAAGATGCGCGTGCGCATCGAACAATGCGCTCGTATCGAGCAGGCCGTTCAAGTTGTGCGCTGTTGCTTCTGCACCATGGTCGCTCATGACGCGTCATCCATTCGGTCGTTGAATCCTGCCAGGTCGCGCAGTACTTCGCCCGCGATCATCTGTCCGAAGATCGGTGGCACGAACGATGCAGTGCCCAGGTCCTTGCGCTCACTGCGTTCCCAATCCACGCCCATGTCCGTGTCGATGGGCTGTTCGCACGAATACAGCACTTTCAGCTCGGTGATGCCTCGCTTGCGTCCCTCTTTGCGCATGATGCGGCACAGCGGACAGTTCACCGTGTCGTAAAGATCAGCGATCTTGAAGCATTCGGGCTGCACTTTGTTTGCGCCGCCCATGCTACTGATCAGCTTGAATGAGTATTTCGGGGCCAACTCTGCCAGCTTCAACTTGGCCGAGATGGTATCGATGGCGTCCACCACGTAGTCCACATCGCGCGCGTATTCATCGAGGAATGCTTCCATCTCTTCCTGGCGCAGGAATTGGAAGAATTTGGTCACCTGCGCTTCGGGGTTGATATCCTTGATCATGCCCTCCATCACGTCAACCTTGCGCTGGCCAAGTGTTGAATAGAACGCGATGGACTGACGATTGATATTGCTCTCTGCCACCACATCGCGGTCGAGGATGGTGATCCTGCCCACGCCGCCGCGTGCGAGCGCTTCGGTGCAGTTCGACCCTACGCCGCCCACGCCAAGCACCATCACGTGCGAATCCATGATCCGCCGCAATGCCTCTTCTCCCCAGATCGTCTGCAACTTCTCATAGCGCGCTGGCAACGGACGTTGCTCTTTGATCACCTGTACGTTCTCCGCCATATTCCTTCCTTGTCCAGTCCCTTAATCTTACCCTACATCCACAGCACCTCCCATAACCCCCAAGTTTGCAGCGTTTCAACTGAAAAATTACAGCTTCTTGTCAAAGTAACAGCCCTTCGGTTCACTTCGCCCAACAGTGATACTTTAGAGATGCAGCAAGACGAACGGATCGTCCGTTTCGCGCTCGCTGCAGGAATATCCGTTATTACAAGGAGGCTCATCATGCGTCCAATTCATCACACTAAAGATACCGTCAAGGTCATCAACGATCTTGCTGATCTTGCGCCGGCCACTGAAGGCCCGGTCGTTTCGCTCTATCTTCCCACCGAATACAAGCAGCTCCGTTCGAACAAGGAGCGCATCGAGGTGAAGGATCTTATCAAGAAGGCGAAGCAAGAGATCGACGCGCACTATGCCGAGCAGCCTAACAACAAGATCATCGTTCACCTTGAAGACGTGCTCAATGCTCCTGATGAAGCGGTTTGGCGCAATGCGGAAGCAGGCGTCGCGCTCTTCGCGAACAAGGATCAGGTCTTCATCTTCAACCTGTATCACAAGGTAGAGCCACAGGTCTTCGTGGGCGACAACTGGGAACTTGGTCCGCTCGAGGGCGATGCGTTCCAACAGACCGACTATTACATCTTGGCCGTCTGCACCGATCGCTTCGGCCTGATCGCGGGTCATGGCAATTATCTGCAGCGCGTTGACGTGAAGACCGATGGCATCGCTGATCAGTTCGGCGATGTGATGCATGACTTCAGCGACGCGCCAGCGCTCGATCATCATGCGCTGATGGACAAGCTGAACCCCTATCACGATCACCGCTCGCGCAACGATGTGACCGAGCTTGAGAGCGAAAAGTTCTTCCGCTACATCAATAAGGCGGTCGAAGGTACGCTGCTACGCAATAGCGAAGCACCAGTCATCCTGGCAACGCTGCCGGAGCATCAGACGAAGTTCCGCCAGATCTCGACCATCCCGCACCTGAAGGAAAAGGGCATCGAGAAGGACCCGGTCAGCATGAATTCCAAGCAGCTGGCTCAGGCAGCTTGCGCGATCCTTGAAGGTTAGACGAGCGCTGAAGAAAACGATCCACGCGCAGGGAGAAGCGCGTAGAACAAGCGGAAAGCTTGGAGGATGGAAGCAGGGACCCGATTCGGGTCCCTGCTTTTTGCTGGCTTGATGAATGCAAGGCCGGGGCAACCCTGTCCCGAAACTGTCCCGGACAAGTTTGCTCCCGGCCTGAAAACGCCTCAGCCGTCAGTTGTTAGCCGCTAGTCGCCAACAACCCTGCGTTACGCGACGTTCGCGCACGCCAGGATGATATCCGCAAGCTCGCTGCGCGACTCCTTGCATCCCGATTCTAGCCACATCGACACGATACTGGTCGTTCCCGCCGCTGTGAACAGCAGTTTGTACTTGCTCACACGTTTTTCGCGCGAACTCCTCGCCGGCACGATATCCTGCATGTTGCCCTCGAGAGACTCAAGGATCCCGAACCCGTCGAACAAGTTGATGTTCTCCAGAAACACCCGGAAAAGCCGCTTGTGTTCTTCGACGAAGCGCAGATAAACCTCCAAATACTTGCGATCCTTCAGCGCAGTTTCGCGCGGCAGGTGCTCGAAGCTCGCGAAGAACTCGCGCATGGTCGCATCCTTCACCTCGTTCAGCAGGTCGAGCGTATTGTCGTAGTGAGAATAGAACGTCGAACGGTGCGCGCCGGCTGCCTTGCACACGTCGGTCACGGTGATGGCACTGAAGGGTTTTTCCTCCAGCAATTCAATGAGCGCCGAATCCATGCGCTTCGCCATGTTCGCGAATTTCGACTCAGCCTTATCCATATTTCTCCTTAACCCGACAGATGTTGTGATGTATGTTGTTGTCCGCCCAGGTCACACGGCTTAGACTTAAATCAAAACTTAAAACATCATATGTCGTTTTGAAAGGAATCTCAAATGGAAAGAAGTGCTCAACAGATCGTCGACATGTACACTTATGAAGGCCCCGAGAACACGGTCGAGGACCAGATCGTGAGCATCGAGAATTCGATCCTCAAGCGCGCCAGCATCAAAGCGATCACCATCGGCATCATCGGATGCCTGCTCCTAGGCATCGGCATGAGCCTGACCATGCTCGCGACCGACTTCTTCGTGCTGGGAATCATCGTTGGTGTGGTGGGGATCGCGATCGTCTGCGCGAACTACCCGCTCTATCGCCGCTCCCTCCAAAAGATGCGCGAAGCCGCAAAACCTCAGATCATGAAACTCGCCTCGCAACTGTAAGGCCCGTTAATGAAGAAGCTTGCGCGCCGGGTCGTTCGTTTCATACGCGCCCTCGGCCTCGAATTGCCTTCGGGTTAGTAAAGTTCGGTCACTTCAAGGTCGAGGGTGGAGGATTCGATCTTCTCTTTGTTGCCGAAGACGCAGATGATCTCATGTTCCGCCAGACGCTCGAGCGCTGTCCCACGGGAGCGCAGTTCATCGATGGTGGTGGCGAGCATCTCCGCGCGCAGTTTCTCGCGCCAATCGAGCGGCAGGTTCGAGAAGTACATGCTATCCTGACGCTGCGCCAATGCGCGTGGCTTCACCGGCGCATCGTACGAGGCCACCGCACTGATGATGTAGCCGCGCAGCTCTGTCTCGCTCGGATCGAAGCTTGCCAGCCACGCACCCGTGGCGTTATAGATGGTCACCGTGCTATCCAAGTTCGGGTCGCGGAACGAATAGAACATCACGGTGCCCGTTCGTGTTGCGCGATACCCCGCACCATACGCGCCGCCCTTAACGCGCACCTCGTTCCACAGGTAGTCGTACGAAAGCGCACGCGTGACGATATTGGTCACGCCGTCGAACGGCACCGCGTCGATCTCGCTGCGATTCGTGCCCGCGCCCACATAGCACACATCGCTCGGCACGATGAACGCCTCGTTCTTGGCAACTGGCTGCGGCACCTCGAGCACACGCTCGTGACCGCCGCTCGCGCCTGTCGAGTGCAGGTCGAAGGTGTCACCCACTTCCCATACGCGTGCCAAGTCTTCGCGCGGACCCGCGAAGCTCAGCACCATGTCGGTGGTGAAGATGTGCTCTGCCAGCTCACCCAGCTTTGCCACCAGTGCATCTGCACGTTCATCGAAGTGATCGAGCAGGTCGCGCAGGAAGAAATAGAAGCCAACGCCCGAGATCTGATCGATCAGCTTGCCCGCGTAAGTGAGTCCTGCTGCGATGCGTGCCATCGCAGCCGCGTTGCCCATGGTGGAGAAATTCTGCTCCATGGCGATACGCTGCTGTTGCAAGATGGTCTGGATGCGCTCGGGATCGTTGAATTTCGTGCGTGCCCAGATCTCGCGCGGTAGCATCACCGCATGGTCGACGTTCTTCGATAAGCAACTGGTGGCCACGATGAACTGTGGTGCGATGCCCTGTGGTGCGCTCGCATTCTCGTACGTGGTCGCTGAAAAACGCAGGCGTCCCAAGTAAAGCTGCGAAAGCGTGTCCAGCTCCGCCGCTGTGTATCCTTCCGTATCCAGCTTGCCTAGCAGTCCTGCTAGCAAGCTCACATACGGCATATCTTCGAAGCTCACGCCATCGAGCGGAAAATAATACGAAAGATAGTCGATGCCATGGGTGTGAACATCATGGATGATGCTCGGCTGCGGCGTAGCAGAGTCCGCATGCCATGCGGGCTCGACCGGCGCTTCGGCGATGTCCGCTAACTCCAGAAGCGGCAACGTTGCCAACGCCTCGGGGCTGTCAGGCTCCATCTGGATGCGCTGCAACTCAGCGGCATCGGCCATGATGGCCTCGAGCTGTGCATCATCCATCGTGGACTTCACCGCTGCCAAGCGCTGCTCTTCCTCGGAAGATTCAGCCGCCATCGGCACGACTTCCACCAGTGCACGATGGTCATTTGTCAGCAAGACCTCTTCGAGCAGCTCTTCGAAATAGCGCGTCTCGAGCTTTTCACGCAGCGAAGCGAACGTGGTCTCGAAGCGCAGCGGTTCAACAGCGAGCGTATCGTCGTATAGCCATGAAGATAGCGCATTCACCGCCAAGATAACACCTGTTGACGTGCCGAAATCTCCTTCGCGCATGGTGAATTCCGCGTGCGCGATAGCACCTTCTATCAGCTGCTTATCGATGCCGTTTTCCACGAGCGTCCGCGCTTGTTCCTCTACGCAGCGCTTGAATGCTCGTGCTTGCTTGGGCTTGATGCCCTTGGCTTCGATCAACAAGAACGGTTGCAGGATGGATTTGTTCATGTAGTCGAACACATCTCCCGCGAAGCCTGCTTCCAAGAGCGCCTTCTTCAGCGGCGCCTCATTGCTGCCCATCAGTGCGTCCATCAGGATATCCACCGCGATGATGCGCTCGTTGTCCGCCGCCGTACCGATGACATACCCCAGTCCCGCGCACGCGTTCTCGGGTGAAGTGTTCATCTCGATCACTACGTCATCAGCCACCACAGCATCTTGGAACTCCAGCGGGTTCGGACACTTCGGGGACAGGTCCGAAACTGTCCCGGACACTTTGGGGACAGGCCTCGATCCTTCAGCATCAGCACCAAGATAGCGCTCGTCCAAGAATGCCAGCACGTTATCGATATCCATGTTGCCATACAGCGTGATGTAGCTGTTGTCCAGGCGATAGTGGCGCGCGTGGTTGTCCAAGAAGTCCGCGTACGTTAGATCCGGGATCGCGCTCGGTAGACCGCCCGATTCGAAACGATATGCAGTGTCAGGGAACAGTGCCGCCTGCAGCGCATCGTAGAGCACGTTATCGGGGTCGCTCATCACGCCCTTCATCTCGTTGAATACCACGCCGTTGTAGGTCAGCGGCGCATCGGCTGACTCTAGTTCGTAGTGCCACCCTTCCTGTTTGAAGATGGCCTCGCGCCGATAGATAGCCGGATGCAGCACTGCATCCAGATACACATCCATCAGGTTCATCAAGTCCTTCTCGTTCGTGCTCGAAACGGGGTAGACCGTCTTATCTGCGAACGTCATCGCGTTCAAGAATGTTTGCATCGAGCTCTTCAGCAGATTCACGAAGGGCTCCTTCACGGGGAATTTGTCCGACCCACACAGCACCGAGTGCTCCAAGATGTGGAACACGCCCGTGTCGTTGGCTGGCGGCGTCTTGAAGCTGATGGAGAACGCCTTGTCGTTGTCGTCGTTCGCCAGATACAGCAGGCGTGCGCCGCTTGCGTGGCGCATCACCGTAGCGGTGCCGTCGATCTCGGGCAGATCTTCATGGATTTCAACGGTGAAACCGTATGTGGTGCTTCCAGGTTGAAGATTCATGTTGGATTCCTCACGTTCATGTTCGCGTTAGATGTTCGCGTCAGATGTTTGCATTAGGTGGTTGCGATAGGTGGTCGCGTTGATTCGCCTCCCGCTTGGTTGGTCGTCGCTGGCAAGCGGCAAGCCGCCGCGCGTGTTCGTTCTCCTCGATTATAGAAGACCTGCCGCAACCCTGCGCGCCCACAGTTCGATCGCCATCCAATCGGCATTCGATCCGCAGATCGCGCAAGCCGCGATTCTCAACCGCAGCCACAACCCGCAACCTACAACCCACACCGCGCAACCCACAACCCACAACCCATAACCCACAACCCACAACCCACACCGCGCAAACTCAACCGCGCGCCCACGCCCCCGCGTCCGCGCCTGCAAAACTGCTATCCTGAATCCTGTACATTTTCACGCATCGCACAGGAGGCTCACATGGCGAACACGCGCATTGCAATTCTTGGTTATGGAAACTTGGGTAAGGGCGTTGAACTGGCTTGTCGCCAGAACGACGACGTGGAACTGGTGGCTATCTTCTCACGCCGCGACCCAGCGAGCATCAAGCCCCTCACGCCGAACGTCCCGGTCTATTCTGTGGCCAACATCGGCGAATTCACCGACGAAGTTGACGTGCTCGTTCTTGGTGGCGGCAGTGCTACCGACCTGCCCGAACAGACCCCTGGCTATGCGAAGCTCTTCAACGTGGTCGACTCCTTCGACACCCACGCCAACATCCCGCAGCATTTCGCAGCGGTCGACAAGGCGGCGAAGGAAAACGACACGGTAGCCATCATCTCGGTAGGCTGGGATCCGGGCATGTTCTCCGTGGCGCGTCTCTACGCGAATTGCATCCTGCCCGAAGGCGCCGATTATACCTTCTGGGGTCGTGGCGTTTCCCAGGGCCATTCCGACGCGATCCGTCGCGTACCTGGCGTACTCGATGCGCGTCAGTACACCGTGCCTGTGCCAGCAGCGCTCGAAGCGGTTCGCAGCGGTGCTAACCCCGAGCTGACCACCCGCGAAAAGCACACCCGCGAGTGCTTCGTTGTGGCAGAAGAAGGCGCCGATCTGGCCGCTATCGAAAAGACCATCGTCGAGATGCCGAACTACTTCTCCGACTACGACACCACGGTCACCTTCATCTCCCAGGAAGAGCTCGACCGCAACCACAAGGGCATTCCTCATGGCGGTTCTGTCATCCGCACGGGTGTGACCGGCGCAGACAAGGAGAACAAGCACGTTATCGAGTTCTCGCTCAAGCTTGACTCAAACCCTGAATTCACCGGCAGTGTACTGGTGGCTTGCGCACGCGCGGCACATCGTATGAGTACCGAAGGCATGACCGGCTGCAAGACCATCTTCGATATCCCGCCAGCATACCTTTCCGCTCAGTCCGACGAAGACCTGCGCGCCCATATGCTCTAAGCCTCTCGTGATTCTTCTTGAGAAACTGAAACTCTATGCGCCTGGCGTGATGGTGTGTGCAGCCATCGCGCTGGGCTGCACTTTTTTAGGCCAGCTATTCCCGCTGGTCGGCGGCCCGGTCTTCGGCATCTTGGCGGGCATCGCCATCGCGCTGGTGTGGAAGCGCCGCAGACGCACCAGTCAGGGTATCTCCTTCACCTCGAAGAAGGTGCTTCAGTATGCGGTCATCCTGCTTGGTTTCGGGTTGAATCTTGCTGAAGTGGTGCGCGTAGGTGCTCAGTCGCTGCCCGTTATCATCTCTACCATCGTCACGGCATTGCTGGTCGCCTTCGTGCTGTGCAAGGCGCTGAAGATCCCTGAGCGTATCGCTACCCTGGTGGGTGTGGGCTCATCGATCTGCGGTGGTTCGGCTATTGCGGCAACGGCACCTGTTATCAAAGCGCGCGATGAAGAGGTTGCCCAGGCCATCTCGGTCATCTTCCTATTCAATGTTATAGCTGCGCTCGTGTTTCCCACGCTTGGCACCATGTTGGGTCTGTCCAACGAAGGTTTCGCGCTGTTCGCTGGTACTGCCATCAATGACACCTCGTCGGTGACCGCAGCCGCAGCAGCGTGGGATGGTATGCACCCTGGTGCGAACACGCTCGATCAGGCAACCATCGTGAAGCTGACCAGGACGTTAGCTATCATTCCTATCACGTTCGTGCTCGCGCTTTGGGTCGCACGCAAGGAACGCCAGCTTGCCGAATCTGCAGCGCTTGAGCAGCGTGCAGTGAGCGGAGAAGTAACGGGGAATGAAGGCGAAGGAGCGAAGGCGTTGCACGATGCGCAAGCTGAAGTGGAAGAGCCGCTGAAGACCGCACGCAAGGATGGCTTCAGCTTGAAGCGATCCTTCCCGCTGTTCATCCTCTGGTTCTTGGTAGCATCCCTGATCACCACCATCGCAGTGGGATGCGGCGTGTCTGCGGATATCTTCAGCCCTCTGAAGACCCTTTCGAAATTCTTCATCACCATGGCCATGGTTGCTATCGGCCTGAATACCGACCTGGTGCGTCTGGTGAAATCTGGCGGCAAACCTATTCTTTTGGGCTTTTGCTGCTGTCTGGCCATTGCGGCCGTAAGCTTAGGGATGCAAGCTGCTCTCGGCATTTGGTAACTGGGGACAGATTTGAACCCGTCCCCAAAAACTACTGAATCTTCGGCTGACGATCGATGAAGGAAACTTGAGGCCAAACGAAGCCTGTGTGAATGCGATCGATGGCAATGTTGGCACGCTTTTCGTGCTTGCGATCAGCTTCCTCTTGGCAGGCATCTACAAAGCGCTCGAACAGTAGATTCATCGAACTGCGCGTACCCAAGAACTCTGGATGCCATTGCACGCCGATGGTGAAAGGTTTGTCTGGATGCTCCACCGCCTCGATCAGCCCCTGGTCATCGTAGGCTGCCGCGCGCAATTCGGGCGCAAGCTCCAAGATGCCCTGATGATGCATGGAATTCACCTGAGTCGAATCCGTCTGCAGGATGCGCGCGATGCGCCCTGAAGGTTCGAGTGAGACATGATGCGACGGCTGGTCGAACGGCGTCTTCTGAAAATGGTCCGCGAACTGCGTATTCAGGTTCTGCTGCGTGGTCAGATCCAGATGAAGGCTTCCCCCGTAGAAGATGTTGAGCATCTGCATGCCACGACAGATGCCCATCAAAGGCACGTCGAATTCATCGCTGTAACATAAGATCAGATGCTCGAGCTCTTCGCGGCCGGGCAGATGATCGGTCACGCTGGGGTCGTCCTCGGTGTCGCCATAGCGCACCGGATCGATATCCTTGCCGCCAGTCAGCAAGAAGCCATCCATGTGCGGGAAGATGGTCTCGTACGCACCCACGTCGTCGGTCACGGGCAGCAGATACGGCTTCGCACCCGCAGCTCGAACAGCCAGTTCGTAGCGATCTATCCCGTCGTCATACGGCGCGGGCAGCTTGGTCGGCACGATGCCGATCACGGGTTTATGATGCGAATTCTGATGCTCTTTCGCCATGGGTCGCGAACCTCCTCCCGCGCTATTCTACTAGCAATTACCGAGGTACACAAAATCCAGCGATTCGCGCGCCACATCCGCCAGCGCGTGCAGCGTATCGAGCGGGGTCGGCTCTAACTGCAACATCTTATAGCAGGGGAAGAAACGCGTTACATGAAGCGGGATCTGCGGATCGAGCGACGCTATCCATGCCGCTTCTTTCGCCATCTGATCAGGAGAATCGTTCAAGCCAGGTACCACAAGGGTGGTCACTTCCAGATGAAGGTTCGGTTCATTTGCCATAGCCTCGATGGTCGCCAGGGTCGTTTCAAGATCGCCACCGAGCCGTCTATAGATGGCAGGCGTGAAGCCCTTCAGGTCGATGTTCGCCGCATCGATCAAAGGCAACAGTTCCGCAAGTGGTTCAGGGTTGATCTGCCCGTTCGATACCAGCACGTTCTTCATCCCGCGCTGGTGAACCTCTCGTGCGCAATTGCGCACGAATTCGAAGCCGACCAGTGGTTCGTTATAGGTGAAGGCCACGCCGATATTGCCCTGGAGCGCGAACATGCTGGCCATCTCTGCGATGTCGGCTGGCTCCATCTGCCGCCATTCCACGTGCGCGGGGCCAACCTGAGCGATCGAAGCGTTCTGACAGTAGCCGCAGTGCATGTTGCAACCATACGACCCGATGGAGAGTATGCTCGATCCAGGCATGAAGCGCGCGAGCGGTTTTTTCTCGATGGGATCGAGCGCCAGAGAAGTTATACGGCCATAATTCTCGTCGATCACCACGCCGTCGCGGGCGATGCGCGCCTGACAGATGCCTCGCTGTCCTTCAGCGAGCGAACACCGATGAGGGCAGAGAGTGCAGAAAGCGCGCTTATCAGGGCTGGCCATTGCGGATTCAACCTTGCCCCCGACCTCGGCGTTCGGTTCACTGCCAACCATGTTGCCCACCATCATCACGGAATGCGTGCTTCGCCACCCGTGGTGTGACGTACCACGCGGAATCGTTCGAGCGAAACGTCGGTCTCGGTCGGCGGAATACCCGCCTTCGCTTGTGCGATGGCAACCTGTTCAGCAACGGTATTGATGTCTTCCAGATTCGGAAGCAGCAGTCCGCGACGGTTGCCCTTGCTCACGATGACGCCGTATTCGTGAGGGTCAAGATCGTCGGGTGAATCCACCGGCTCGGGCGGGAAGAGCACATCGACCGAATAGGAAAGATAGTCCAGCTCGTTGGCTTGAATGGGATAGAAGCGCGGGTCGCTGCTGCATGCCGAGATAGCATTATGGATGATCTCTTGGGCTACGCAGTCGCGCGTGGGCGCGATGGTGCCGATGCAGCCACGCAGATCACCATGTTCATGGATCGAAACGAACACGCCCGCACGCGCATCAGCTAGTTCAGGAGCCAAGCCGTCAGGCATCAGCAAGGGGCGCTGCGTGGTGACGAAGTATTCGACCGACGCACGAGCCAGTGCCACGAACGGGTCGACCCCGCTGCCGCCCGTATCGGGCGAAGCATCAGGTTGTTGAACAGGGGAGGAAGGATCCTCATCCACCAGATTCGCCTCGGTCTCACCTTCGACCAACGCGGCATCGCGCGCTGCCTTCAACTCCGCTGCCTCTACCATCGCGGTATCTTCAGCGGCTTCAGCTGGCGGCTCTTCCGCGCCAACAACTTCGAAGCATGCTACCGCGTATCCAACACCGAACGGTCCTTCGTAGCTGAGCAGTTCGCTGGTGTGGTCGCATCCTGCTAGCGCACCAGCCATCATCTGGAATGAGCGAAGCCCGCATTCGGCAGCTTCTTCGCAGAAGAGGTCGTCGAACGCGAATAGATCGTCAAGCGCACCAGTCTTGAAGATCGATGCGATGGCCTGATCGAATTGCGGACCCGCTTCGTTGAAGCCATACGGTCCATCGGCGGTGAGCTTGTGAGAAAGATCTCCGCTAGCTATCAGCACCACGCGACGGTCGAGCATATTCGCAGCCAGCTCGAAACAGCGTCCCATCAGGCGATGTTCGCGCTCGGTCAGCCCAGAGAGCCCCACGCGGATAACGGTGGTGCGCGGTAGGAAATCACGCAGGAAATACAGCGGAACGTAGGTGGCGTGATCCATCGGCCCCTCGTATTCATCACCCATGCCAATGGGGATGTTCGCCTGGTTCGCAAGGCTTGCGATCAGTTCCGCCAGATCGCGGTCGCCATCCACGCTCAGCGTTGAATCAGCTGCGCCGAACATCTCCAGATCGCCTTCGAGCGTTTCAGCATTCGAGATGAAGAACCCATCCGAAAACAGTGGCGCATGCGGCGACGTGACGATGATGGTATCTGGACGATGGCGCTCGATCCGACGAGCCACCTCGGTGTACGCGTCGATAGTATCCTGAATGGCCGCTTCCTGACCCTTGCCAACCGCAGGCACGATGAGCGGCGGATGCGGAACCGCATAAGCTGCAACGATGCTCATAAGAAACCCCTTTCCGAGGTGAATAGTTCCCGACCATTGTAATCCCTATCCATGCAAAAATTGTTCGTACCATTTAGCTGTTTATAAGCTGTGATTGGGGTTATGTATGCTGAAGGGCTTTCTCGAGAACTTAGGCGCCAGTGAGGTATCAGATTCTCTCGATGTACAAATATTCATTAATAGGACATCGAGCGACCGCACGAGCCCGAAGGGCGAGCAGGGTAGCGTGAGAATATGAACCTCGCAGGCGCGCGGCTTCTCGAAGCGAAGCGCTTCCGTGTATATTCAACTCCGCTCTCACAAAAATTGCTATAATGGCACGGACAGTTCGAAACCCATCCTGTCGTTAAACAAAACTAGGAGCGATTATGTACGGCCTCAAAACCGAAAGCAGCTTCGACGCTGCCCACTTTCTTACCGACTACCACGGCAAATGCGAAAACCTCCACGGCCATCGTTGGCGTGTAGTGGCTTATCTTGAACAAGACGAGCTGCAGACCGAAGGCACCATGAAGGACATGGTCATCGACTTCGGCGAATTCAAGCAAGCCGTCCGCGCGATGACCGAAGAGCTCGACCACTCTTTCATCATCGAAGAAGGCTCGCTGCAACCCAAGACCATCGCCTGTCTCGAAGAAGAGGGCTTCGTGCTCTCGCCCATGCCGTTTCGCACCACGGCGGAAAACCTTGCGCGTTATTTCTTCGACAAGCTGCGCGCCCAGGGCCTGCCCATTGCGCAGATCGATGTCTACGAGACCCCGAATAACTGCGCTATCTACCGCGGATAGTCCAGGTCAATGGTGAACTCTCAGCCAATGTTTCCCATCGCTGAGCGCTTCGTGAGCGTGAACGGTGAAGGCCTGCACGCGGGTCGTCTCGCGGCGTTCGTCCGCTTCGCCGGATGCAACCTGCGCTGCACGTACTGCGACACCGAATGGGCGCAGTCCGTTGATAGTGCGACCGAGCAGCGTTCACTCGAAGAGCTGGTGGAATGGGTCGCACAGCAGCCCGTTTCGTGCGTAACGCTGACTGGGGGAGAGCCCACGCTGCAGCCCGGTCTTGGTGCACTTGTTGCTGCGCTCGCCGCGCTCGATGGCATCGAGGTGGTCGAGGTCGAGACCAATGGCTCGGTCGACCTTGCGTTGCTTGCGAATGCGCGCCCTGAGAAGCTCCAGTTCACGATGGACTACAAGCTCCCATCTTCGGGAATGGAAGAGCGTATGCTGCCCGAGAACTTCGCGCTGTTTGGCGAACGCGACGTGGTGAAATTCGTCGCCGGCACCCCCGAAGACCTCGAAGCCATGGCGCGCATCGTGCGCACCTATGCTCTTGATGAGCGCTGCCATGTCTACATCAGCCCCGTCTTCGGCGCTCTCGAGCCTGCCGCCATCGTTGACTTCATGAAGGACCGCGCGCTCACCCGCGCCACCCTTCAACTCCAACTCCACAAGATAATCTGGCCCCACACTGAAAGGGGAGTCTAATGCCCGCAACACAAGGGGGACAGGTCCAAAACTGTCCGGGACACTTTGGGGACAGGCCAGCATCCCAGAATGCCTCAGGCGCGACCTGCCGATCTTCCGCCAAAGCGCTGGTGCTCTGCAGCGGTGGCGTTGATTCCACCACGCTGCTGGCCATGGCGGTCGAACGCTATGGTGCAGAGAATGTCTACGCCCTGAGCATCTTCTATGGCCAAAAGCACGACCGCGAGATCGAAGCCGCCAAGCAAGTTGCGGCTTACTATGGTGTTGAACAGCGATTTCTCGACCTGGCACCGCTCTTCGCAGAAAGCAACAGCTCGCTGTTGGCGAACTCGAGCGAATCAATCCCGCACGAGACCTACGCCCAGCAGCTCGAAAGCGACCAGCTCGTCAGCACCTACGTGCCCTTCCGCAACGGCCTGTTCTTGTCGAGCGCCGCGTCCATCGCGCTCTCGCTCGACTGCTCGGTCGTCTGCTACGGCGCACACCGCGACGACTGGGTGGGCGCGGCATACCCCGACTGCTCGCAAGAATTCGTTGACGCGATGGCTGCCGCTATCGACCAGGGAACGGGAGGCCAGCTGCAGCTTGCGGCACCGTTCGTGCAGTGGTCGAAGGCGCAGATCGTCGCCGAAGGCCTGAAGCGCGATGTGCCCTACGAGCTGACCTGGTCCTGCTACGAGGGGGCCGACCGCCCCTGCGGAACCTGCGCCACCTGCCTCGACCGTCAGCGCGCCTTCGAGCAAAACGGCACCACCGATCCGCTGCTAAAGTGAGGCGCGGCTAAAAGCAAATGCGAACTATCTACTGCAACCGCTAACCACTAGTCACCAACCAACTCCGCGAAGATCCCGCTTCGCGTCCAACGAAAGGAACCCCATGACCACCACCCGCGAATCTGAAGGCCTCGAACTTCTGGGCAACCAGCAGGTTTCCTACCCGACCGACTACGCGCCCGACCTGCTTGAAACCTTCGAGAACAAGCATCCCGAAAACGACTACTTCGTGAAATTCAACTGCCCCGAATTCACCAGCCTTTGCCCGATCACGGGCCAGCCCGACTTCGCCACCATCTACATCTCGTACGTGCCTGGCGCGCGCATGGTCGAGAGCAAGAGCCTGAAGCTCTACCTGTTCAGTTTCCGCAACCACGGCGACTTTCACGAGGACTGCGTGAATACCATCATGAAGGACCTCATTGCGCTGATGGACCCAAAATACATCGAGGTCTGGGGCAAATTCACTCCGCGTGGCGGCATCTCCATCGACCCCTACTGCAACTACGGCAAACCCGGTACTCCCTGGGAAGAGGTAGCCTGGACCCGCCTCACAACTCACGACCAAAACCCTGAACCCGTCGACAACCGCTAGTCGGGATACTGTGAGGCACAATTTAAATTATCTCTCGATCTAGTCAGCGCTTTTCGAGAGTTCAACAAGATTACTTTCAATTTTGCCTCTTAAGATTTTTGCGAAATGTTCAGGTATCAGGGATTCATTGTTTTCAGTGGTTAGCCAATATCTCCCAGTAAGATGTCCGTAATCACTGTAATCAATGGATGCATTCCATGAAGTTAGACCACTTTGTGATTTGACGTGTATGATTACGGTCATTTCGTTAATGTCAAACGATTCAATGCGGATTGTCTCCCTAGCAGCTTCGCGCGTCAACTCCGCGAATCGTTCTTTCGATATGCCGTCTGAGAAAACGCAGGGTGATTCTTTTCTGCGTTTTTCTTCCTCGAACAACCTTTTTTGTTCCTCAAAATATTCACCGAGGGCAATAAAAGGACTAGATATGATATCTAAAACCATTTTTCCGATATTCTTCAGCATCGCATCATACCTACTTTTTAACTCAATTTTTCGTCACTTTAATGCGTTCCGCATTAAAGTGAACCTTAACGTTGAAGCTTATTCATAAAGAAATCCGCAGCTTTAGAAAAGTTTCCAGTCTTTATGATAACTGCAATACCGCCTACTGTAGCCGCAACGCGACTGGTCCATTTTGCACCATCCAGGACCATGTCACGGTGATGTTGGCAAACTGGAAGCTTGTAACTTGAAGGTAGTTCGCACTTACAAACCAAACAATGTTTACTCTTCTGTTTTTGATTCATTCGCATTGTCCATTTCATCCATGTCATTTTGTAAACCGCTATTAACTAGGTTGATCATCTGCGTGCCAGAAAGATCAAGCCGCTTAAAAGCACTTGACATATCTACTGCAATCCGATGGAAGCCATCAACGATGTCCTGCCGTTTTACGTCAGATTGAGAATTGATTTCTAGTAGCAGATCGCGACTACATAAATCATTATCATTCATAAACGAAGAGAGTTGTTCAAGGCATTCTCGAGCAGCTTCTGGCTCATCCAATAACGCATATGCCGCGTACTCGCTTCGAGCCATCAGTGTAATGCTGGCTAGTTCAGACAAGGCAGCATTGGCGTTATTGGCTTTTGCTTTGGTTGAGCCTTCACCAAGTTGTGAGATGCGAAGTATCAGATTTGCTTGCAGGCCGCAGCGTGATTCTGTTGCTGAGCTTGCTATGCTGAGCAATTGTATTTCGCGAAGCCGAGCATCTTTTATGAGAACGGCTTGCTGTAACTTGAACCAAACGCTCTCTGCTTCTGCGATACGATCAGCGTGGTTCTCCAAGCGCAATGCTTCTACATCCGCAGCTACTTGTTCAATTTTAGTAAGAACCTGCATCATAGTTAGTTGCATTTGTAAGCTAACTAGTGACGGGGCAATGTCTACTGGGAGATCTTCAATTTTCAGTCGCACCATTCCATAAACTCTATTGGTGTTGGGATCGCGCAACTGTGGCATGATGCGGCCGTGCTTGTCGGGCTTTAATGCAAGCGCTCCCTTCCTCAATAGTTCTTCAGCGGCTTTACTGAAGTCGGCAGTGTATTTCACTTCTCCGCGTGTCATCATTTTTTTATTGTTTCGTAAATTGCGGGAAAAAGTCGGGAGGCATTATCGGCATTAGTGATGAAATCAACGAGTTTCTCGTTGGTGTCCTTGGAGAGTAGCATCAATCCATTTTGCATAACGTCTGTTTCTGGTACAGCTAAGACGAAAGGGGTTTGTGCGATTGTCAAATTATTGATTGGAACCAACTTACCTGATGCTTGAAAACCACAATGAGGACAGACAAGAGCGCTATCAGAAATCTTTGAATGACATTCGGGACATTTTGGCATGTGGCAACCTTTCTTAACAAAGCACATTATACGCGCAGGATTAGAACTGAATATTGTTTTACTTTCGTGATGTTTTTAGTTGCAAGCAACGTAAGTCTCTACGTGGCAGATGAAGCATGGATATGCACAACGAAAGATCGGCCTAGTTCTGCTAGCATAGAAAATCATGAACCAAGAAACTGCGAACATATTGAACCGGATCAATGCTCGTTTTTATGAGGAAAATGCAGCATCGTTCTCGCAAACGCGAAGCACTCCATGGGAGGGCTGGCGTCGTTGTGTGGATGCTTGCAAACTTGAGCCCGATACCGAGGTATCGGTGCTCGACGTTGCGTGTGGGAATCTTCGTTTCGCAGCATTTCTGGTTGAAGAATACCCAGCAATCGACTGGCAGTTCTTTGCTGTAGACAATTGCGAATCACTTACCCATGCGAACCCAGCAATCGCCAGCAATGTTAACTTCACCTGCGAAGATATCATCGCTAACATGCTCGAGGGTCTTCCGCCGTTCGAGTCCGCGAATACTCCCGAGCTTGCGCAAAACGGCCCTTTCGACATCGTGGCATCCTTTGGTTTCATGCATCACATTCCCAGTTTCGAGTTGCGCGTTGAATTCCTTAAACATGCGCTCAACTATGTGAAACCCAACGGTCACCTGATCGTGTCGTTTTGGCAGTTCATGAACGACGAAAGCAAGCGCGAGAAGGTTGAGCAAACGCATACCGAAGCCCTTGAGTTCTATTCGCTCGAAGTGACTGAAAACGATCTTGAGCACAAGGCTGAAGGCCTGCATGATACAGCAGAGCCGCGTCCTGTTGTGATGCCCGACGCGCTCGACCCCGGCGACTATTTCCTAGGATGGAAGAACCTGCCAGGTCAATACCGCTATTGTCACCATTTCACCGATAAGGAGATCGATCTCCTTATCGGCCAAATCTCTGGTTACGCGACCCTTGTCGATTCCTTCACAGCTGACGGAAAAACGGGCGACCAAAATCGTTACGTTGTCCTTCGCCGCACTGAATGGCCTTCGGGATACTTTGAATCGATAGAACCGCTCGATATCAGCCGTCCAGCTGACCTTCCACCCGAGCCTGTTCAAGCTCTGGACTAGCTAAACCGCCCGCAGCTGCTCAATTGAAGCAACGCTGAGCTACTTGCCATCGCTTCTGAACCAAACGATCAAGGCTGCAAGCGAAATGAAGAAAACAGCGAATCCAACGCTTGCGCTGGACAACAGCAGCCCAAACACGAGCGCGATAATAGCCGCAAGAGGCACGGTGATCAGTACGGTACCGAGCATGGAAACCGTTTCACCAGCTTGCTTAGCAAAAGCAGCCATTTTGTTTTGCAGCTTATCGAACATGAGCCAAATCAGTCGCTATTCGCTAGTCGGCTCGGTTTCGCGCCAGGTGAATTCAACGTTGTAGCCATCGCCAAGCGCAGCCTCGAACATGTCGCGGATGTTCCGCTCTGCGTTCGCGCGAGCCTCATCATAAATGCCGCCGGCTGAAATTTCGTTCTCGCTTTGTTCGATGCATTGGCGCTGAAATTCGTCGATATTCTCCACTTTGATCGGATTCAAGAAATTGTTGTTCTCTTCCAACACACCAGACTTATCCATGTCGGGGGTGTTCGAGATGATGTAGGGCTGGTCCAGCTCAACTTTGATGGTGCTGCCAGTTGCAGAAAATTCGGCGTTTTCCAGATCCACGCCAACTTTGATCGTGCCGACAAAGCGATACCAAAAGCTGTTTTCAGTGAATGGGATATCGCAAATATCGAAGAAGGTTGCGCTATTGGTTGCCTTGTCTGTGATGTTGTATTGCTGCGACGCGCAAACCAACTCGTCCTGCGCGGTCATGCGATCGAAGACGACCGAAGGTGCAACATGGTCTGCATCGTTATTCGAATTGCCAGATTGCAGCAAGAAGAATGTTCCGCCAACGCCGATCACGATACCGACTATCAGACCAATGAACGCAAACTTGATTTTCCCGATGGTTCCTTTTCCAGCCATCAACTTACCTTCCTTTAGTTGAAGCAGGGGTTTGAATTGTAAAGCGCTGAAGCCCGTGCAGGCAAGAGTCCTACAAGAACAAGAGAAAGAACCCCGATTACTAACACAATTCGTGCGGCCACTAAATCAAGCTTCCCCAAAACCACCCACCAAGTCCCTATGCATTTCATTT
Organism: Anaerotardibacter muris; assembly: GCF_943192915.1. GTDB lineage: Bacteria > Actinomycetota > Coriobacteriia > Coriobacteriales > Eggerthellaceae > Anaerotardibacter > Anaerotardibacter muris. The sequence goes on along the minus strand of NZ_CALPCD010000001.1, from coordinate 273,876 downwards.
TGAAACGCGCCCCAAACTACCACGAACAGTGTTTCAAAACCTGAACCATATTTGTTAGGCTCTATAGGAAGACGCACGAACCATCTTGAACGACACAAAACAGAGGGCGCGCAGGAGGCGTTGACCGTATGTAGCGAGAACCGCACCAGCTTGGAGCGGCAAGCAGCAGGGCATCCAGCGAGAAGGGGAGACAAGAATGACAGGGATCGAAGAGACAAAAGGCCTTGAAGGCATCAAGGTAGTTGAGCTGACCGGTTACGTTGCAGCGCCTGCCTGCCCGCGCATCTTGGGCGAAATGGGTGCGACCATCTACAAGATCGAACCGTTCTCGGGCGACGAATACCGCACGAACGGCCCAGGCTTTGGCATGGAGAAGACCGACATCGATGATCCCGCTTTTGACCTAGCCTCGATGAATAAGAACTTCCTTAGCGTTAACCTGAAGAGCGAAGCGGGCAAGGAATTTCTCGAGAAGCTTCTTGCCGATGCCGACATAATGATCACGAGCTTTCGCGATAAAGCGCTGGTGAAGCTGGGTCTCGACTATGAATCGGTGCACGCGCGCCATCCTCACTTGGTCTGGGCGCAGATGCGCGGCTATGGCGAATACGGCCCCGAGGCCGAGAGCAAGGGCTTCGACACCACGGCTTATGGTGCGCGTGGCGGCTTCTTCGCGTCGTTACCACAATCCGAAAACTTCCAACCCATCAACTGGCCAGCCGCTATCGGCGATTGGAACGCCTCCATGGGTCTTACGGCAGGCGTGCTGGGCGCGCTCGTTCGTAAGCTGCGCACGGGCGTGGGCGACAAGGTCACGGTCAATCTTTACCACTGCGCGCTTTGGGCCATGCAGATCATGCTGGCATCGTCGCAATTCGGCGATGTTTGGCCGAAGTCGCGCTACAACGTCACGTGCCCGACCAACAATTCCTATCGCACCAAGGACGACGTCTGGTTCATGATCTGCTACGGAAGCTATGACCTCTTCTTCGACCACGTCATGCGCTCGATCGGGCTCGACCAGTATATTGGCGACGAGCGCCTGAACAAGGCGAGCGTTATCAACGATGGCTCAGGTCGCAATACCGAAGTGGTGAAGATCCTGGAAGACCAGTTCGCCACACAAGATTGGGATTACTGGGAGAAGATCTTCAAGGAGAATGATTTTCCGTACCAGCGCCTGTACAAGAGCGAGGATATCCTCTCCGACGAAGAGGCTTACGCCAACGACGCTCTGCGCCGTGTCCACTACGACGCATTCGGCGAGAAGGTCCTACCCACTTCGCCTATCCGTTTCGGGAGCGTGGGCGATCCGGTGCTCTACAAGAGCCGCCCGATCGGCTACGATACTGCGCGCATCATGGGCGAATACGGTTACAGCGACGATCAGATAGCTCAGATGGATGGCGAAGCGGTGCTCTGTTACAACGGCCCTGAGATGCCTGATTCAGTCTTCGAACCCAGCTACGGCCCGCATTCGAAGCGCTAGGGCGCTCGCTCCTGGGTTTGGCTCCGATCGCGCTGGATCGTCAGTATTCTAAAAACTGGCTTGCATCAAAAAGGCCGTCTCGCACCTTGAACTAGACTTCAAGAGCGGGACGGCCTTTGTAGGCTCATGTCCGTTCGAGCTACTCTGCCAGCGCACCCTTTATAGCCGCCAGCAGGTCGTCGAACTCCTCGAAGGCCTGCAGGTCGGGATTCTCCGCGATGATGGCATCAGTGCTGCGGAACAGGAAGCCGTCCTTGCTCGCGCGGATCATGCCCAGGTCGTTGTGGCTGTCGCCCACCGCGATGGTGTCGAAGCCGCAGCTCTGCAGTGCTTTCACGGTGGTGAGCTTCGACTGGTCGCAACGCATGCGGAAGCCCGTGATCTCGCCATCAGGAGCAACGATCAGTTCGTTGCAGAACAGCGTAGGCATGCCCAACTTCTCCATCAGCGGCTTTGCGAACTGCGTGAAGGTGTCGCTGATCACGATCACCTGGCCATTATCGCGCAGCTCATCCAAGAATTCCTTCGCGCCTGGCAGCGGATCGATGGTGGCGATGGTCTCCTGGATCTCCTTGAGCCCGAGGCCGTGTTCCTTCAGGATGCCCAAACGCCAGTTCATCAGCTTGTTGTAGTCGGGTTCATCGCGCGTCGTGCGCTTCAGCTCGGGGATGCCGCTTGCCTCTGCGAACGCGATCCAGATCTCAGGAACCAATACACCTTCCATATCCAGGCAGGTCACGTACATGGTAAGTCCTTTCGTAAGTCGAGCTACACCCAAACCGCCAGCACCTTGCTGGCCCTTGACGATGCCGCCAATTGGCATGAGACCATGAAACCATAAATCATGCGCGCTACTCCCAAGACTTAGGCAACTGGGGAGCATTGGGGCAAGGGCGCTACGATCGATGCGGGAAAGCTCAATGACTTCGGCAGAGTAGCTGCGGCTGCAAGGGGTAGGTGCAGAATTTACTTCGAATAGCAAACTTGAAAAGACAGAACCAGCAAAGCTGGTTCGCATAATAATACTGGAGAGCGTCCCCAATCATGAGCAGGGTAGCGGGTAAATTATGCACCCTTGCCCTGCAGCCGCAGCGGACACCAAGAATTCAAGCAAGCGCGCCTGGTTCTCATGCGATTCACCCGCCCAAGGCTTTATCATAGGAACCAGCAACAAAACGCCTCGCCCAAGAAAGTAGGAGCCCATGGTCTCACGCGTCTATGTTGAAAAGAAGCCTGGATTCGACGTCGAAGCTCAGCAGCTGTTGCATGAGCTGCGCACCATCCTTGGCATCAATGATCTTGACAACTTGCGCCTGCTCAACCGCTACGATGTCGAAGGCATCACCGACGATCTCTTCGCCACCTGCACCCCCACGGTATTCAGCGAACCGCAGTCCGACACGGTCTATGACCAGCTCCCCGAAGCCCCCGGTGCCACCGTCTTCGGCGTGGAATTCCTGCCTGGCCAGTTCGACCAGCGTGCCGACTCGGCAAGCGAGTGCATTCAGCTCATCAGCCAGGGCGAACGCCCCGAGGTTCGCAGCGCGCGCATCTTCCTGCTCGAAGGCGCGCTCACTGATGAAGATATCAGCGCCATCAAGAATTACGTCATCAACCCAGTTGAAGCGCGTGAAGCTGCGCTCGAAAAGCCCAGCACGCTGAAGATGGAATTTCCCACACCCGAACCTGTTGAGGTGATCGATGGCTTCATCGACTTAGACGCTGCTGGCCTTCAGCAATTCATCGCTGATCGCGGCCTAGCCATGGACCTGGCCGACATCGAATTCTGCCAGCGCTATTTCGCCAGCGAGAAGCGCAATCCCACCATCACCGAGATCAAGATGATCGACACCTACTGGTCCGATCACTGCCGCCACACCACCTTCGGCACCGAACTTGAGAATCTACGCATCGACGACGCCCAGGTTCGCGAAGCCTTCGATAACTACCTGCGCATGCGCAGCGACCTCGACCGCGATTCTAAGCCCGTCACGCTCATGGACATGGGTACCATCGGCGCGAAATGGCTCAAAGACAAGGGAATTCTGAAGAACCTCGACGAATCCGAAGAGATCAACGCTTGCACCGTGAAGGTGAAGGTCGATGTTGATGGCGAAGAGCAAGACTGGCTCTACCTCTTTAAGAACGAGACCCACAACCACCCCACCGAGATCGAGCCTTTTGGTGGCGCGGCAACCTGTGTGGGCGGTGCTATCCGTGACCCGCTTTCAGGCCGCAGCTATGTGTATCAGTCCATGCGCGTCACGGGCGCGGCCGACCCGCTGGTTCCCGTGGACCAAACGCTGCCTGGCAAGCTGCCGCAACGTAAGTTGGTGACCACAGCGGCGTCGGGCTTTTCGTCCTACGGCAACCAGATCGGTCTGGCAACAGGCCAGGTCAACGAACTCTATCACCCTGGTTACGCAGCAAAGCGCATGGAGATCGGCGCAGTGGTGGGCGCAACCCCTGCGGCTGATGTTCGTCGTGAAACTCCCGCTCCGGGCGATGTTATCGTGCTGCTTGGCGGCCGTACGGGCCGCGACGGTATCGGCGGCGCAACTGGTTCGTCCAAGGCGCACAACCTTGAGTCCATCGAAACCTGCGGCGCGGAGGTCCAGAAGGGCAACGCCCCTGTTGAGCGCAAGATCCAGCGCCTGTTCCGTAACTCAGAAGCCAGCCGCATGATCAAGCGCTGCAACGACTTCGGCGCAGGCGGCGTGTCGGTGGCTATCGGCGAATTGGCCGACGGCTTGCAGATCGACCTTGACCGCGTTCCCAAGAAATATGAAGGTCTCGACGGCACCGAACTGGCTATTTCTGAAAGCCAGGAACGCATGGCCGTTGCGCTGGCCCCTGAAGATGTGGACCGCTTCATCGAACTGGCCCACAGCGAGAACCTGGAGGCTACTCCCGTGGCTACGGTCACCGCTGAACAGCGCGTGCGCATGACCTGGAACGGCGACACCATCGTGGACGTGAGCCGTGAATTCTTGGCCTCCAACGGTGCGCCCAAGCACGTCGAAGTGCACGTTGAAGAAGGTGGCGAGTATCTTCCCGAATGGCCTGGCAATACGCTGGCTGAGCGTATGATGGCGGTGGTCACCGACCTGAACGTGGCTTCGAACAAGGGACTTTCCGAGCGCTTCGACTCCACCATCGGCGCTGGCACGGTGCTCATGCCCTTTGGCGGCGAACACCAGCTCACGCCTTCCATGGCTATGGCTGCGAAGCTGCCTGTCGACGGCGAGACCACTACATGCTCGGGTATGGCCTGGGGCTTCAACCCCTATCTTTCTGAAGCGAACCAATACGAAGGCGCTTATCTGGCGGTCATCGAATCGCTCGCGAAGCTCGTTGCTGCAGGCTTCGAGCGCGCTAACGCCTACTATTCATTCCAGGAGTACTTCGAACGCCTGCGCGATGAACCTACCCGCTGGGGCAAGCCGGTCGCGTCGGTGCTGGGCGCGCTGATGGCGCAGGTCGACACTGAAGTTGGCTCCATTGGCGGCAAGGACTCCATGTCAGGCTCTTTCGAGCAGCTCGATGTGCCGCCCACACTCGTTTCCTTCGCAACCGCATGCGGCCCGATCGACCGTATCACGTCTCCTGAATTCAAGGGCGCGGGCAACCGCGTTGTGTTCATCTCGCCGGCTTATACAGAAGATGGCCTGCTTCCCGATGCGCAGGGCTTCCGCGATGCATGCAGCCTGGTCGAGGACCTGATCGGCAGCGGCAAGGCACTGGCGGTCTCCACGCCTGGATATGGCAGCTACGCCGAAGCGCTCTTCAAGATGTGCGTTGGTAACCGCATCGGCGTTCAGATCGATGGCACCGTGAACAGCGCGGCGCTCTTCGTACCCGCATACGGCAGTTTCATCGTGGAGCTGGATGCGGATGCGCAGATCCCTGAATCCTCCGATGTTGTTGAGGTGATCGAAGCAGGTATCACCACCGCAGAATACGAATTCGCTGTTGGCGATGAATCGGTCGCCCTGGCCGACCTGCAGGAAGCGTGGGAAGCCAAGCTCGAATCGGTATTCCCGTATCGCACGCTCGAAAACGAGGAAGCAACTGCTCAGGATGCCGCCGCGGCGGCCGTAGAAGATGCTGAAGCCAGCTCCATCGAGGCACTCAGCTTCACCGCGGAGGCTCCGCTGGTCTACTGCGGTTCGGTCGCGAAACCGCGTGTTGTCATCCCTGTCTTCCCAGGCAATAACTGCGAATATGACTCGGCCCGCGCTTTCGAACGCGCCGGTGCCGCACCCACCACGCTCATCGTGAACAATCTGAACCCGCAGGCGGTCATCGAGAGCACGAAGGCCCTGGCTGCGGCCATCCGCGAAAGCCAGATCGTCATGATTCCCGGTGGTTTTTCCGGCGGCGATGAACCCGATGGTTCCGCAAAGTTCATCACTTCGTTCTTCCGCGCGCCTGAAGTTACCGAAGCGGTACGTGATCTGCTGCAGAATCGCGATGGCTTGATGCTGGGTATCTGCAACGGTTTCCAGGCGCTCGTGAAATTGGGCCTGGTGCCTTACGGCGATATTCGCGAAATGGATGATACATGCCCCACGCTCACGTTCAATTCCATTGGCCGCCATCAGAGCATGCTGGTCGACACGCGCGTGGCATCAACGCTTTCGCCTTGGCTTTCGCTGTGCGAAGTGGGCGAGATCCACACGGTTGCAATCAGCCACGGCGAAGGCCGCTTCGTGGCGAGCCCCGAGATGCTCGAGCAACTGAAAGCGAATGGCCAGATCGCTACGCAGTATGTTGATGGCGCGGGCGATCCGTCCATGGACCTGGCGTTCAACCCGAATGGTTCTGTCTGGGCCATCGAAGGCATCACCAGCCCCGACGGCCGCGTGTTCGGCAAGATGGGTCACAGTGAGCGCAGTGGCGAAGGTCTCTACAAGAACGTTCCGGGTAATCTCTACCAGCCTATCTTCGAAGGCGGCGTTCACTACTTCGCCTAGTGGAAACCATCATTGCTGAAATAGTCGAGCGGCTGCGCAGTGGGGAAGAGCTTAGCGCAAAGGATCTGCTGCGCATCCTGAATGACCACAATCGCGAACTTCAGTCGAATGCACGCCACTATTCCAAGAAGAAGCTGCTGCCGTTCTACCTGCGTACCAAAGAACGCGCCCCTGAGATCTGGGCTGCGTGGAATATCACGCCTGAGCTCGAACAACAGCTTATCGCGCTGCTCCAAGTGAAGCCGCGCCGCAGCGCGTCAGGCGTGGCTACCATCACGGTCATCACCAAGCCTTGGAAGTGTTCGGGCGCGTGCATCTATTGCCCGAATGATGTACGCATGCCCAAGAGCTACCTGGCCGATGAGCCCGCATGCCAGCGCGCCGAGCGCAACTACTTCGATCCGTATCTGCAGGTCACTTCGCGCCTGCGCGCGCTCAACCAAATGGGCCACGTCACCGACAAGATCGAGCTGATCGTGTTGGGCGGCACCTGGAGCGACTATCCGCGTGAATACCAAGTTTGGTTCATCACCGAACTCTTCCGCGCCTTGAACGATGCGGATAGCGGAGCGCCTTCCGCAGATGGCCAGCCTCAGTCACTGGCCGATGTGAATGCCCGTGAGCGCCGGCATTGGTATAAGAAGTGTGGCCTTACCTATGATCGCGATGGGCTCATTGCTGCGACGGAAGACGTGCAACGCCGCGTGGACGATGGCGAGCTGACTTACAACGATGCCATCGCTGAGCTCTATGAGGGAAACGACGCATGGTGCACCATCACCGCCGCTCAGCGCGCCACTATGGAGGACCTCGAACGCGAACAAGCCGCTAACGAGCAGGCGAAACACCGTGTGGTCGGCCTGGTGGTCGAAACGCGCCCTACTACTATCAACACAGAGGGTCTCACGCACCTGCGCCGCCTCGGCGCGACCAAATTGCAGATGGGCATCCAGAGTCTCGATCCGCGCATCCACGAACTAAACAAGCGACCCTCCACCCGCGAGGATCTGGCTCGAGCGCTCGATCTCACGCGCTTGTTCGGCTTCAAGACGCACACGCATTTCATGGTGAACCTGCTTGGCGCTACGCCCGATACTGATCGTGAAGACTTCCGCGCGTTCGTGAGCGAGACTGCCTTCCAGCCCGACGAGATCAAGCTCTATCCTTGTGCGCTGGTGAAGGGCACGGAATTGTGCGCGCACTACGAAGACGGAACCTGGCAGCCTTACGATGAAGAGACCCTGGTGAACGTGTTGGTAGATGATGTGCTGGCCACCCCTGGATTCACGCGCATCTCGCGCATGATCCGCGACTTCTCCGCCCATGACATCATGGCGGGCAACAAGAAGGTGAATCTTCGTCAGCTGGTAGAAGCAAGAGCGGAAGAGCGCGTGCAAGATGCGAGCTCGAAAGCTTGCGAAATAGAGGAATCGATCACCGGAGGCATCCAAGAGATCCGCCATCGCGAGATAAGCACTCAAGATGTCGAGGTGGGGGAGTTGCGCCTCGAAACGATTCCCTACGAGACCATTTCGACCCACGAATTCTTCCTTCAATGGGTAACGCCCGAGAACAAGATCGCTGGTTTCTTGCGCCTTTCGCTACCCAAGCCCGAAGCCTTTGAAGCCTACGACAATTTGCCCGTTTCCGCTGATGAAGCCATGATCCGTGAGGTACACGTCTATGGTCGCGTCTCCAGTCTCCACCAGTCTGGTTCCAGCGCCCAGCATCGCGGTCTTGGCAAGTCTCTCATCGAGCGTGCTTGCGAGATAGCCCGCTCCCACGGCTATAAGAAGCTCAACGTGATAAGCTCCGTGGGCACCCGCGCTTATTACCGTGCTCAAGGCTTCACCGACGGCGCCCTCTACCAGCAGCGCACCCTCTAACCAAAACTTCGGGGACAGGTCCTAAACTGTCCCGGACAGAAGGGGGACAGGTCCCAAAGTGTCCGGGACAAAAACGGACCCGTCCCCAAAGTGTCCCAGACAGTAAAGCATCCGGCCTCGAACTGCCGCTTGTCCTACACCGAATGACCGCCCGCTGCACACACGAATCCTCGCCTCGGCAGGTACAATTTCATTCACGAACTTATTACCAAGTGGAAGAGAGCAATTCATGGCGGAATTCGTCTACCAGATGCATCAAGCGCGCAAAGCGCACGGCGACAAGGTCATCCTCGATGATGTCACGCTCTCCTTCTATCCCGGCGCGAAGATCGGTGTGGTCGGTCCCAACGGTATGGGCAAGTCCACGCTGCTGAAGATCATGGCTGGCCTCGAGGATGTCTCCAACGGCGAAGCGCGCCTCACCCCGGGCTACACCGTTGGCATCCTGCAGCAGGAGCCGCCGCTCGATGAAGACAAGACCGTCCTTGAGAACATCCAGCAGGCCTTCGGCGACGTGCTGGCCAAGATCGACCGCTTCAACGAGATCGGTGCTGAAATGGCCGATCCCGACGCGGATTTCGACGCACTCATGGCTGAAATGGGTGAACTGCAGACCGCCATCGATGCCGCCAATGGTTGGGACCTGGGCAGCCAGCTCTCCCAAGCCATGGATGCGCTCCAGTGCCCCGACCCTGACATGCCTGTCTCGGTGCTCTCTGGTGGTGAACGCCGTCGCGTGGCGCTTTGCAAGCTGCTCCTAGAAGCTCCTGACCTGCTGCTTCTGGACGAGCCCACCAACCACCTCGATGCAGAATCCGTCCTCTGGCTCGAACAGTTCCTCTCGCGCTACCCTGGTGCGGTGCTGGCTGTCACGCACGACCGCTACTTCCTCGACAATGTGGCCGAGTGGATCTGCGAAGTCGACCGCGGCTCGCTCTTCCCGTACAAGGGCAATTACTCGACGTATCTCGAGACCAAGGCGAAGCGCCTGGAAGCACAAGGTCAGCAGCAGGCGAAACTGGCCAAGCGCATGGAGCGCGAACTCGAGTGGGTGCGCTCGTCTCCGAAAGCTCGCCAGGCGAAGAACAAAGCGCGTCTCGAGCGCTACGAGCAGATGGAAGCCGAAGCGCGCAGCCAGAAGAAGCTCGACTTCACCGACATCCAAATTCCCGTCGGCCCGCGTCTGGGTTCGAAGGTGCTGAAGGCCGAACACTTGCACAAGGAATTCGACGGCCGCGTGCTCATCGACGACCTTTCGTTCGACCTGCCTCGCAACGGCATCGTCGGCGTCATCGGCCCGAACGGCGTGGGCAAGACCACCCTGTTCAAGACCATCGTCGGCTTGGAGGACCTTACAAGTGGCAACCTCGAAGTTGGCGAATCCGTGCAGATCTCCTACGTTGACCAGAACCGCGAAGGTATCGACCCTGACAAGAAATTGTGGGAAGTGGTCTCTGGCGGTACCGATTATATGCGCGTGGGCGAAACCGAGATCCCCAGCCGCGCCTATGTGGCGAGCTTCGGATTCAAAGGCTCCGACCAGCAGAAACCCGCGGGTGTGCTCTCGGGTGGCGAACGCAATCGCCTGAACCTGGCACTCACGCTGAAGCAGGGCGGCAATCTGCTACTGCTTGACGAGCCTACCAACGACCTCGATGTCGAAACGCTCTCCAGTTTGGAAGAAGCGTTGCTGAACTTCCCGGGCTGCTCGGTGGTGGTCAGCCACGACCGCTGGTTCCTCGACCGCATCGCCACGCACATCCTGGCATGGGAAGGCACTGACGAAAACCCTGGCAACTGGCACTGGTTCGAGGGTAACTTCGAGGCTTACCAAAAAGATCGCGAAGCGCGTCTTGGCCCTGAGGCTTCTAAGCCGCATCGCATCCACCGCAAGCTCACCCGCGACTAAGTATCATTTCGGGGACAGGTCCCAAACTGTCCGGGACAGAAAGGGGACAGGTCCCGAAGTGTCCGGGTAGTAAGGTTTTAGCTCGATAAGGATCAATCTTTGTTTGGTCGTTCACGACAGAATATTTCGCATAGAAGCCCCCGCGGCTCGGTGCTCGACCGCGCAACGCAAAGCGAGCCTTTCGCCATCATCGCGCTGGTGGTGTTAGTGGTCGCGCTCGTGGCAGTGGCCATAAATTCGGCGCTGTTCCCCCGCGAAACAGAGAGCGCGAACTCCACGGCTTCGGCCTACAACTGGGACTACTTGCACAAAGAGGATGGCCGCTTCGTCTACACCGTTGAGGGTAAGCCGCAGTCGCGCACAGGCGTGGACGTGTCGGAACATCAGGGTTACATCAATTGGAACGCGGTGCGCAACGATGGCATCACCTTCGCCTTCGTGCGGGTGGGCACGCGCGGCTTGACCAGTGGGAAGCTTTCGCAAGATAACTATTTCGAGTACAACGTGGAAGCCGCCGCGCTGGCGGGCGTGAAGGTGGGCGCTTACTTCTACTCCCAGGCAACCACCGAAGAAGAAGCGCGCGAAGAAGCCGATTTCGTCATCGAACGCTTGCGCGGATGCGATATCTCATACCCAGTGGCCTACGATCACGAGCGCATCAGCGGCATGACCGGCCGCGCCGACGACCTTTCGCCCGAGCAGATGACGAAGAACGCCGAAGCCTTCTGCACGCGCATCCAGGAAGCTGGCTACACGCCCATGATCTACGGTAGCATGAAGGACTTGCTACGATACAACCTTACTGACCTGGCTAAATTCAACATCTGGCTCGCGCAATACGACGTGAATTCCCCGACCTTCAACCAGTACTTCAGCATCTGGCAATACACCAACAAAGGCTCCGTTGCCGGTATCGACGGCAACGTAGACCTGAACATCCAATTCCTCGGCTCCGAAGACTAAAGCGCAGAATGGGGACGGGTTCATTTCTGTCCGGGACACTTTGGGGACAGGCTGCGATACCTCGGTAACAACTGGTTAGCAGATTCGCGCTCAGCCCGCGAAAGCTCTCGTGTGCGCGTTATGCTCGAATCAACGACCCCAACCCAAGGAGGCCCCATGAGCTCCTTCATGAACATAGTAAGATCCAACATCGTCGCCCAAGCGATCGTCTCGATCATCGTCGGCCTGCTGCTGATGTTCTGGCCTGGCCTCACCATCGTCACGGTGCTCTATCTGGTCGGCGCGATCTTCGTGGTCATGGGTGCATCGTCGCTCATCAGCTACTTCCGCGAACCGGTGAACAGCCGCGAAACTGGCGTGCTCGCCACGGGCGTGTTCTTCCTCATCATCGCGCTGATCGTGTTCTTGTTCCCGCAGGTTATCGCTGGATTCTTCTCGCTGGTGCTTGGCATCCTGCTGGTGTTGTGCGGCGTGGTGAATGCGGTTCGCTCGCTCGAACTGCGCGCCGCGGGCCACACCTCGTGGATCGTCACGCTCGTGATCAGTGCCATTATCGCGATCGGTGGCATCGTCATCATCGCGAATCCATTCGAGACCACCTCGCTGTTCGTCTTCGCTCTTGGCGCGATCATCTTCGCAAACGGCATCATCGATCTTGCCATCGAGCATCTAACGAAAAAGGCCCAAGCCTAACTGGGGACGGGTTCAATTCTGTCCCGGACAAAAAGGGGACAGGTTCAATTCAGCCACGGCCAGCCCCTCCCAACCTGCAGAGGCTGCAAGGTGAGGGCAGAGGGAAGGGTCGTAGATTCATTCTGAATGCTAACTTGAAAAGCAGAAAGCGACCCAACGGGTTGCTTTCGTGTAAACAGTGCATGAGGCAGTGCAGCGCATGAGCCCGAAGGGCGAACAGCGGAACGGATGAATCCGAGACCCTTCTCTCTGCCCTCAGCTTGCAGCCTCAGCCCCGAGACCGTTCGCTGCAGTATAAACATCCACCCGCCGATGCTCGAATACCGGCATTCGCTCGTAGACTTCTTTGCGCAGGTCAATATCGATCTCGCACGTGACCAGCTCTTCCCCAGGGCCACCGCACGCAACCAAGATCCCATACGGATTCGCCACCGCGCTCTGTCCGATATAGCCTGCATCCGCGCGACTCACGCCCACGCAGAACAACTCGTTCTCGATAGCTCGCGCCGCCAGCAGTGTATGCCACTGCTCGGCCTTCGTCTTACCATCGACCCACGCCGCGGGATACACCAGTACATCGCACCCGCGTAACGCCGCCGCGCGCGCCTGTTCGGGAAAACGCAGGTCATAACAGATAGCAAGCCCTAGCTTTCCGAAAGGCGTTTCGATGGGCTCGAAGAATTCATCGCCTGCCGCCATGCGATCGGACTCATGAGTGAAATCGGTATCGAACAGGTGGACCTTGCGATAGACCCCACGCTTTTCACCAGTGCTATCCACCACCACCGCGGTGTTGAACGGTTTGCCCGCGGGATTCATCTCGTTCAGCGTGTAGATCATCCAGAGCCCATAGCGTGCAGCGATCGCATCGACTGCCTGCGAAAATGCTCCATCGAGCGGCTCAGCTTCGCGAATGAAGGCGCCTGCATCCTGTTCGTAGCGGCTCATCAACGATTCAGGGAACACCAACAGGTCGACGCCTCGTTCGGCGGCTTCGGCAGCGAACCGATCCACCACGGCAACAGCATCGCCATCTTCTGGATGTACCGTCTGTGCCAGTCCCAAGACCATCTTCATGATGAACTCCCCTCAAAGAGAAGTGGACAAAACGGGGGCAGCCCCATCCTGTCCACATTCAACGTCTAAACCTGCAGGCCAGGCAGCGTGCGCCTGCGTCCTTCTCCGCAGCTGCATCCGCATCAGCCTCTGCAATGATCGATTCGTCCACCGACATCACTGCCGATGCCCCTGACCGATCGCGCGTTAAGCAAGCCCCTGCCAATAATCGAGGCCAGCACGCACGCTCTTGTCTGCTGCTCCGATCGCATCGATCAGTGCACGAGCGCCCTCGGGGTTTCCACCGGTCAGCTCATCGCACGCTTGAGCCGCAAGCGCATACAGCGTTGAGAACGAAAGATTGCCCGCCACACCTTTCAGCGTGTGCACGCGCGTATAGGCGGTGTCGAAATCGTCCAGCGCCATCGCTTCAACGAAGCCCTTGTAATTCTCGTCCACAACATAGTGCGCGGAAAGTTGCTTGTAGAGCGCAGCATTGTCCATCATGCGCTCCATCGCATTGGCATAATCGATGCCATATTCAGCGAGCGCCGCAGTCAGTTCAGCAGATCCTTGATCGGTCATAGTTGTCTCCGTTGTTAGCGAGCATTTCAAGTTATCGAACATAAATTATAATATGAACGCGCCGCACAACGTGCTGAAAAGGAGAAACCCATGGCGATCATCGCTCGCTTGCTGCAATCGACACCACTCGTTATCGCGCTGGTCGTGCTTGCCGTAGTGGTCTATTTCTTCGTGGCATGGCTGCGCTCGCCGCTGCGCGCGAAAGAGATCCTCATCAAATTATTCACGGTGCTCACCATCGTGCTATCGGTCGCGTTCGGCCTGGCTTCTCTTTATGCGTTCGCCGAACACAATATGAAGGTGCTTGAGATAACGGGGTCGTTTCTAGTGGTCGCCCTCGTGGCGCTTGGCATCACGCGCTTCTGCCGCTGGCGCTTCGTGCGCAATCACCCTCAATACAAGAACAAAGCCCTTCCCACCAAATACCTTTAATTGCCCTTTGGGGACGGGTTCATTTCTGTCCGGGACAAAAAGGGGACAGGTTCAACCGTGCACGGTGCTGCGGGTGTAAGGTGAGCGTGCAGAACTTACTCTGAACACCAATTTTCAAACCAGAATTCAGCAAAGCTGAATTCGCGTAAAAATGCATGAGGCAGTGCAGCGCATGAGCCCGAAGGGCGAACAGCGGAACGGGTAAGTTATGCACGATTACCTTGCAGCCACTGCACCCCGGCAGATTTCCAATAGCGCCGCTTCCCGTATTACGAATCCGCTACACTTCGCTCGCTAGCACGCCGCTCTCGCTCCAAGCGCGTACGATAGCAACCAAGAAACAACAAAGATACAACCAGGGATCGATCACCCTCGTGCGAAAAAGGAGCCCCTCATGGCAAAGATAGTCGTCCTCGATAGCGACCAAGAAGATCTCACCCTCGAGAAGAACATGGTCGAGGCTGCCGGCCTTGAATTCGGCCGCTTGCAAGAACGCGAACCCGACGCGATCATCCGCGATTGCGCCGATGCCGATGGGATCATCACCGCATACGGCCAGTTCACCCGCAAAGTATTCGAGTCGCTCCCGCAGCTCCAGGTTGTCTCGCGCGCGGGTGTTGGCTACGACACGGTCGACCTCGACGCTGCCACTGAATATGGTGTTGCGGTCTGCAACGTGCCCGGCTACGCCACCGAAGTGGTGTCCGACCACGCCATCGCCATGGCTATGGCCATCCTGCGCCGCCTTCCCGAACTCAACGCCGATGTGCACGCCGGTATCTGGGACTTCACCCGCCATCGTCCGATGGGACAGGTCTACGGCCGCACGTTCGGGGTAGTCGGAATGGGCGACATCGGTCGCGCAGTTGCGCGTAAGGCCTACGGTCTTGGTTTCAAGGTCATCTGCTGGTCTCACTCGCTCGTGCCGGGCCGTCGTACGCCCGAAGGCTACGAGATCGTTTCCTACGAAGACCTGCTGAAACGCTCCGACGTGGTCAGCTATCACACCGCTCTGGTACCTGCCACGCATCACCTGCTGAACGCCGACAACATCAAGCTGCTGAAGCCCGACTGCATCGTCATCAATACCTCGCGTGGTGCCGTGATCGATACAAAAGCGGTGGCCGCTGCGCTTGAAGCCGATGCGATCTGGGGCGCTGGCCTCGACGTATTCGAGGAAGAACCGCTTACGGCTGATGACCCCATCCTGAAGGCGCCCCATGCGCTGCTCACTCCGCATGCTGCCTACTGGTCCGAAGAGGCTGGTCTCGAACTGCGCACCCGCACTGCGCAAAACGCCATCGATGTGGTCACTGGCATTGAGCCCCATGACTGCCTCAACAAGCAAGTCTTCAACGCCGAAGGCAAACTCAAGAAGCTCGCAAAATAACCCAAATACTTCGGGGACAGGTCCGTTTTTGTCCCGGACACTTTGGGGACAGGCCAGCAGGCGTGGACCTCGCCGGCAGCTGGCTATTCAGCGCTACCATCCCACCACAGCTTTCACCCGCCCTTCATTAGCTGCGAGCTAATGTTTTCTCCTTTCGAAACCGATAGGCTTTTGCCTGCTGACTACACGCAACACCAGCGGGCAGCCCACTTGCACCTGCTCGCGCTTCGTTGTGTCAGTCAGTTCGTTACCCTGTCGATCAAGAAAGAGGAACCTATGTCCAACGACGCGAAAAACAAAGCCAATAATGCTACCACCCCTGCAACACCAGACCAAAAACCACCTAAATCTGCAGCAGCTATCACCGCTCTTGTTTTGAGCATTGTTGCGATTGCGTTGTCGTTGCTCCCGATCATCAATAATTTCGCTTTCCTCTTGGCTATTGTGGGTCTAGTGTTCGGTATCGTCGGAATTGTTGGTATCAAGGGCGGAAAGAAATCTGGCATGGGCATGGCTGTTGCTTCGGTTGTTATCGCTGCAATTGCCCTTGTTGCAGTCCTGGGTTCTCAAGCTATGTACGGTGCAGCGCTTGATAGCGCCTCGAATAGTCTCGATCGAATGACTGGCGATGCCACTGAAGAGATTCTTGGAAATGATGTTGAAGTTGCTTTCGGCACCTACAAACTGAAAAAGGGAAGCTACGGTGTCATTGAAAGTGAACTGCCAGTGAAAGTGACGAACCTCACTGATGAACGTGAGTCCTATTGGATCAAGATCGAAGCTACCGATGAAGCTGGCAATCGTATTGAGGATGACACGGTCATCGTGAACGATCTTGGTCCAGGTCAGAGCCAGACGATGAAGGCTTTCTCGCTGGTAACTTCTGATCATTATGACGCTATGAAGACCGCACAATTCACAATCGTAAGCGTATCAGCGTACTAACTTGTAGATCAGCGCTACAAGGGTGGGTCAAGCAGATTTTCCACGCATTGGCTCGCTCGTTAACTCGCGACCACTATCTCTATAATGAATTGGTGGCTTATATCGCAGATGCCTTATGGATGCGTTTAGCACCGAATCTCGCTTAACGCATCCACCACCTTTACCAGATATTCGCTGCCGAAGAAGGGCTCCACATGCAAGAGATACTCACAGAAGAACTCCTTTCCGAACTCCTGCTTTCCACTGATCCCCAGGACTTCCTGGAGAAGTATGGTATCGGCACACGCAGTCTCTCCGAATATCTTCAGGCGCTCCTTGAGGAAAAGGGCCTGCGTCGCATCGATGTGATCCATGATGCCGATCTCAATGAGACCTTCGGCTACCAGATATTCATGGGCCAGCGCAAACCTTCCCGCAACAAGATTCTTCAGATCGCGCTCGCGATGGGTCTCACGCTCACCGAGACCAATCGCTTGCTCCAAGCGGGCGAGGCGAACACTCTCTACTGCAAGGATCGCCGCGATGCCATCATCCTGTTCTGCATCGAGAAGCATTATCCGTTGCACAAGGTCAACGAGGAGCTCTACCGCTTCGGCGAAGACACAATCTGCTAACATCTTGGCATGAGCAAAGATGAGCTAGAAGAATACCTCGGCGCGCTTGATCGTCGTGATTGTTATCGGGTGGATGCCGTCCTGAAGGACTCGCCCGTAGAACGAACCGAGCGTGTTTTCTTTCAAGGAAACAATGGCTCAGAACTAGGCCCGTTCGTTCGCAAGGTCTTTCCCATCGAGTCAGGGCAAGGCGGCGTCTATGCCAAGATATTCCGCGCTCAGCAAGCAGGTAAGCGACTTGCGCATATCCAGCATATCCATGAATGCTATTCGACCGATTCTACTGTTGAAGTCGTGGTGGATTATGTTGAAGGGCAGACTCTTCAAGAATATGTTGAAGAAAACGGGCCTTCCGTAGAGCTTGCAAGCAATGTTTTCCCTGCGCTTTGCGATGCGGTCATCGAATTGCACGAAGCCTTTGACCCGCCCATCATCCATCGTGATCTTACTCCTGCAAATATCATTGTTTCCGCAGGTGGAATCACGGTCATCGACCTAGGTATAGCTCGTTTGTTCAGACCAGGCGCGATACGCGATACGGTCTATCTCGGAACGCGTGATTTTGCTCCGCCCGAGCAATTCGGTTTTGCGCAGACTGATATACGAACTGATGTTTATGCGCTCGGAAAAATTCTCCTTTATTGCCTAGAAGGGTCGAACAACGAAGAAGTATCTAAGGTCGAAGAGCATGCGAGTGGTCATTCGATAGAAGGCATCACCTATCCTGATGGCACAGAGCAGCCCAAGGTCGATCCGTTCATCGCGCATGTGATCGCTCAAGCAACCAACCTCGATCCCGAAATGCGCTATGGCTCTGTAGCTCAGATGAAGGAAGCCTTTCTGCACGCAATGGATCAGCAAGATGCAGCACTTGAAGCACAGGTGAAGGCAAATGCTACTACGGGTGTGCACTTCGAAGATGAAGATGCACGATCGAGAACACCGCAACCGAATTTACCTGAGCCCAACACCGAAGACCTTGTTGATGTGGTGCAGCCTATACCTTCAGTTCCGTCTGAAGAGCTGCCGAAGGTTTCGTCCGATGAAGTTCCTGGTGCGAATACTTCACATGTTCAAGCGAAGCCTTCGAAGAAGATGTATGCGCTGGCAGTGGCCATCACGTTCTTTCGCGAAGCAATCGCGCATATTCCAAAAGCACTCGGTATTGTCTGGGATGTGATCGTTGGTCTTGCATGGCTTCTCATCCTTGCTGCATCGTTCATGCTCATATTCAACGCAGAAGGTGAACTTGCGGCTGTGCCGCTTTGGTTCCGTGCGGTCGAAGTGTTCGGTATTGCGTTCATCC
This sequence comes from Anaerotardibacter muris, assembly GCF_943192915.1. Lineage (GTDB taxonomy): Bacteria > Actinomycetota > Coriobacteriia > Coriobacteriales > Eggerthellaceae > Anaerotardibacter > Anaerotardibacter muris. Next base: position 255,632 of record NZ_CALPCD010000001.1, on the reverse strand, counting down.
CGTATACGATAGTGTCCTATTATGTGCTTGACCTGCGTCTTATTCGAGAAGAATTCCCAAGACTAAGCCTGCCTTCTCGCAGAAAGACCTGGTACCTTCTTCCTGCTATCGTGATCACCATCTGGCTCGCGGTTTATATCATTGCCGCTGCTTGCGGTTTCGCCCAGCCCACGAACTAAAGGGGACAGGTCCAAAACTGTCCGGGACAGATTGGGGACAGGCCGGCGCGTCTCGTCCTTGCCGGCAGCCTCTTCGCAGCCAGCGTTCTGCCCTCAAATGCTCTTCGGCGGTGCGCTCGCCTCCGCCTATCCTAGCGCCGCCCAAGGTGCTACACTTGCAAACAAGCAACGAAAGGGGAGCGATGGCACTCACCACCGAACAGAAAGACCTGCTGAAGAAGCTCGGTTTGCCAACGAATTTCAAGAGCCTCTCGACCGACGATCGCCTCGAGATCGACGCAGCGATCAGCGATGAACTACTCGAAAACGGCATCGACAAATCTGGCGAAGGCCCCAACGCTCACGGCCGCCTTTGCGAGTCCATCCTCGAAGCCCTCGAAGACTAGTCGCTCGGGCAAAACAAGGACCCCAGACTGTCCAGGACACCTTGCTTCCGTCCCCGCCGCGAACCCCTCTACGAACCCTCTCAACCCCGAAAGCACCTCATGCCTCAACCCAGCACCAACCTCCAAGATCTCACCACCATCAAGCGCACCCTCTACTTCTTCTGGAAGGTCACGAAGATGCGCCCGTGGCCCTTCATCCTGGGCATCATCGCTACCATCGGCTTCGTCGGCCTGCTCACCTACGCGAACACGTACGTCATGTCGCTCATCGTCGACCGACTCCAGATCGGCTCGGTGGCCGCTGACCAGGTGTGGGATGTCTTCGGCCCCTACATCATCGCGCTGATCATCGTCAACATCGTCGGGCAGCTCTGCTCGAAGCTTCAGGACTACGCCATCTTCAAGACCGAGATCAACGGCAACTACAACCTGGCGCGCTTGTGCTTCAACACGCTCTCGAACCAGTCCATGACCTTCCACACCAACCGCTTCGGCGGCTCGCTCGTTAGTCAGACCTCGAAGTTCATGACCTCCTATTCGCTCCTGGTCGAGACCACGCTGCTCTCGCTGCTGCCCACGGTCATCGCAATCGTTTGCACCATTTCCATCCTCGCGCCCATCGTGCCCAGCTACGTGGCGGTGCTCACGGTCATGCTCGTGCTCTACATTGCAGTGGCCTACATCATGTTCCGCAAGATCACGCCCCTTTCCGCCGCCGCGGCATCGGCGCAGAACAAGGTCTCGGGCGTCCTTTCCGATGCCGTCACCAACATCCTGGCGGTGAAGACGTACGGCCGCGAAGACTATGAAAGCCAGCTCTTCACCGATGCCACCCTCGAATCGGTCCGCGCCGACTCCCGCAACATGCGCGCCACCCTGAAGCGCGGCATCATGACCAGCTCGCTCATCGTCATCATCATGTCCATCGTCTCGGTCTTCACCGCCGGCGGTAACGCGTGGTTCGGCATCAGCGCTGGCACGCTGGTGATGATGTTCACCTACACCTACAACCTCACCCAGCGCTTCAACATGATCAACTCCATGCTCTCGCGCCTGAACAAGGTCTTCGGCGATGCTTCGGAGATGACCCGCATCCTCGACGAACCGCGCCTGGTCGCCGACGTCGACAACGCCCAGCCCCTGAAGGTCACCGAAGGCAACATCGACTTCGAACACATCGGATTCACCTACGAAGATTCCGCGAACACCACACCCGTCTTCACGGATCTGAACCTCCACATTCCGGGAGGTCAGCGTGTTGGCTTAGTGGGGCTTTCTGGCTCAGGAAAGACTACGCTCACGAAGCTGTTGCTGCGTCTCTCTGATGTTCAGCAAGGTGAAGTGCTCGTGGACGGGCAAGATATCTCGAAGCATTCGCAGCAGAGTTTGCGCAGGCAGATCGCTTATGTGCCTCAGGAAGCGCTGCTCTTCCATCGCAGCATCTTCGAGAACATCGCGTACGGCAAGCCTGATGCCTCACGCGAAGAAGTGATAGAGGCCGCCAAGCGCGCCAACGCGTACGACTTCATCCAGGCGCTGCCCAATGGCTTCGACACCATGGTGGGGGAGCGTGGCATCAAGCTTTCGGGCGGACAGCGTCAGCGCATCGCCATCGCACGCGCCATCCTGGCCGATGCGCCTATCCTGGTGCTTGACGAAGCCACGAGCGCGCTCGATTCCGAAAGTGAAGCTGCAGTTCAGGAAGCACTTGCGAACCTGATGCAAGGTCGAACGGCTATTGTAGTGGCCCATCGCCTCTCAACGGTGGCGTCGCTCGATCGCATCGTGGTGCTCGACGATGGACAGATCGTTGAAGACGGCACCCACGAAGCCCTTATCGATGCAGGCGGCGAATACGCCAACCTCTGGAACCGCCAGACCGGCGCCTTCCTCGACTCCTAATGGGGGCGGGTTCAATTCTGTCCGGGACAAAAAGGGGACAGGTTCAAGGCTCCTCCGTCCCCGAAGTGTCCTGCGCAAACCAAGCGCGGACAAAAAGCTACGCCCTCCATCTGTCCATACCGCCAACCCCAAGCAGGGGAGCGCCCAAATTTACCCCTCGAGCTGCGCAGCCGCAGAGCGCCGGCGTTTCACGATATAATGAAGGAGCGCACCCGCGCCAACCAAAAAAGAAAGAGGAAAAAATGGCTGATGATTGCCTGTTTTGCAAGATCGTAGCGGGGGATATCCCTTCCAAGAAGGTCTACGAAGACGATATCTGCTACGCCTTCGATGACATCGAACCCGAAGCTCCTGTGCATACCTTGGTCGTGCCCAAGCAGCACTTCGAGAATCTCAACGATGGCGTCGATGCTGAAACGCTTGGCCACATGCTCAGCGTTATCCCTGAGATTGCAAAGATCAAGGGCGTCTACGAATCTGGCTACCGCGTCAACATCAACACCGGCCCCGATTCCGCCTCTACGGTGCCTCACCTGCACCTTCACATCATGGGCGGCATCAAGATGGGCCGCGCGACCTTCGAAGAATCCTTCCGCCTCGAAGACTAGTTTCGCGAAAGGAACCCCATGACCATCAAAGGCAAATGCGTTCATCGCTGCACCCACGTGCTCGACCTCGATAAAACGCTCGATTTCTACGAACGCGCCCTCGGCCTTACCGAAACACGTCGCATGGGCCCCGATGACGGTTCGTGGATCATCGTCTTCATCTCGAACGATACTACGCCTTTCGAGATCGAGCTGACCTGGAACGAAGGCCGTACCGAGCCCTATGACAACGGCGGCCGCGACACCCACCTGGCTTTTCGCGTGCCTGACATGCAGGCCGCGCGCAAGCTCCACGACGAAATGGGCTGCGTCGTCCACGATAATCCCACTATGGGCCTTTACTTCATCGCCGATCCCGACGGCTGCTGGCTCGAGATCCTCCCGCTCGAAGATTGACGAAATCCGAAGTGCCCGAAACCAAAAATAGCGAAGAACCCCTCGTCACCGCGGAAGCGTTTGAGGAAGCCAGCACGCACACTACTGCGGCTGCACCCACGGCTATGCACGCGCATCCGCGATCCCGCCCAGCAGGCCGCCGACCGCGCCCTGCATCTCAGGCACCCACTCCAGCTCAACAGCAGGCTGCCTCCCTCGCGCGTTCCGCATCGCGCCGCGCTCGCATCAAGCGCGCAACATCCCGCCTTCCGCGCTACGACGTGCGCATGGCCTGGTACAAGAGCCGCTGGCCCGTGATCCTCTTCTTGCTGCAATTCGCCCTCGTTGCTCTTGCGGTGGCCGACAACCTCCCCGTCGTCGACATCTTCAACACCGCCATCACTGGCGCCGTCCAAGGGCTGCGCGGAAATCTCGACCCGCTCATCGTCGCGCTCACCACGCTGGGCGACGTCCCCTACATGGCGGCGATATGCCTGGTCGTGGGCCTTATCCTGCTCATATTCCGCCGTTGGAGCAGCCTGGTATTCTTCATCGTGAATGTCCTGCTCGCAGTAGGATTCGCTCACGCGCTGAAGTTCATCTTCGCCATCCCGCGCCCCAGCGCCGAAACGCTCGTTGCGCTCCCATCGAGCTATTCGTTCCCTTCCGCGCATAGCCTCACTTCGATGGTGGTGCTCGGGCTCGTTGGCTTGCTCATCTTCCGCGCGCTCTATCGAAAAGGTGCCCAAGCAGACCACGCCGCCATTCCTGGTATCCTGCTGGTCATCTTGGCGCTCTTCATCGGCGTTTCTCGCATCTACGTGGGCGTTCATTGGCCCAGCGATGTCCTTGCTGGCTGGTTGCTTGCTGGCGCATGGCTCTCTTTCGCCTCCGCGCTCTATGTTTACGAACCCAAGAAATAGCAACCGAATTATTTCCGATCGGCAACAGCTCGCACACCCAAGCGTGATACTGCCTCACAATTGCTATGCTCGAAGAGTAAGAAGAGCATCCTATTGACTGTGAGGGCAGTAAACATGAAGTTCATCAGCGAATTCAAAGAGTTCATCAGCCGCGGAAGCGTTATGGATATGGCCGTCGGCATCATCATCGGCGCTGCGTTCACAGCCATCGTCACCTCGTTCGTTTCCGATATCGTCCAGCCGTTCATCGTGCTGGTATCGGGTGGCGGCACAGGCGTTTCAGGCCTGGTCATTCCTGTTGAAGGCACCGAAAATGGTATCGATTTCGGCGCATTCATCAGTGCCATCATCAACTTCCTCATCATCGCTTTCGTGGTATTCATGCTCATCAAGGGCATCAATAAGCTCCACGATGCAGGCGGAGTGCTCAAGAAGAAGATGGGCAAGGACGGTGTGGAAGTTATCGAAAAGGAACCCACATGCCCCTTCTGCCTGGAGACAGTGAACGAAGGCGCTACCCGCTGCCCCCATTGCGCAGCCGAGCTCCCCGAGCCCGCAGCCTTCACCGAAGAGGTCATCACCGACTAGCCGGGGACGGATTCAATTCTGTCCCGGACAAAAAGGGGACAGGTTCAACAAGCCTCAACCCAGCCCCAACTCCCAACCAACCTCACCCGAAAGCCCGCCCAAGCGGGCTTTCGCATACCCCGCACACGCCGCGTGCGGCTGCAAGATCCCTCAAAACCAAATGTGGCGAACCTGTGAACTCCTGACCGTTCACAGCGCAAAACCCACCACTCCACTCTGACCAGCACATTTGTGCCTCCTTGCGCACCGCACCCCCAACATGTTGCGCTTTTTCTCCACCACCCCCAAAATCTCGGACCAAACGTGAAGTTCCTGTGAATTCGCCGTGATATTCGGAAGGATTTCGCGCAAAGAAACGATGGAGAAAAGTTCGATTCCTTGCATGAAACCCCGCACACTCGTAGCCTAATAAGTCCGACAGGCACCGCCCTGATAGCGGATCGACCGTTCGAGAATGAGCGCAGTGGCTCTTCGCCGCTGCGCTTTCATTTCGCGAAAGCAGGCAAACGCAGCGTAACCGACCCCGCCGCTTTCATCGAAGTCGACCGCATGTATCGTCCGAGCGGTCTTCTTGGACGCAGTGCCCGTCAAGCGCGAGTTCGCTCGCGCGGCATGCTTGTTGTTCGCAAGACCACGCGAAATGCGCCCGCGGACCTGTTATAAGGACATTGTTTGATAGTAGAAACGTTGCGCCAAAAAGCGCTGCCGGCCCTCATCGGCCTCGCAGTCGCCCTTTCAGTGATGATGCCCGCCATCGCATTCGCTGACGAAGAGCCTCAACCTTCCGAAGCCTTCGAATCGATGTTGGTCGACCTCCAGGCACAAGCACAGGCACAAGCTCAGCCCGATCTGCCCACTGCCGCGGTTCTTGACCATTGCGAAACCTTCGCTCAGCAGGCAAATTCCATGCTCCTGGTCGAACAGGCTCTGTCACTCAAAGGATCGCCCTACGCCTACGGCGGCACCACCCCTCGCGGATTCGATTGCTCTGGTTTCACCCAGTATTGCTTCCGAAACGCGCTCGGCATCGAGCTTCCGCGCACCGCAGCTGCACAAGCAGCTCTTGGTGAATCGGTATCGATGGACGAACTGCAGCCAGGCGACCTGCTCTTCTGGGGATCAGGTTCGGGCGTTTACCATGTAGGCATCTACGTTGAAGACGGAACCTACATTCACGCAGCGGGATCTGGCAAGGGAGTGCGCGTCCAGACCATGGACTATTTCCACCCTACCTTCGCCAAGCGAGTCTGCTAAGAGCAGCCACCGAATTCCCAGCTGAATAGCAACAATAAAAAAGGACCCTTGCCATCGCGAGGGTCCTTTCATTTGTCTTTGAAGACTTGGATTAGTAGTTGGTCGCGCGAATCTCGAAGTGGCTCTGCGGATGGGCGCAGACCGGGCACTTCAGCGGAGCTTCCTTGCCCACATGCAGATGACCGCAAACGGTGCAGTACCAAACCTGTGCCTCTTCGCGCTTGAACACTTCGTCATTCTTGATGCGCTCAGAGAGCACCTCGAAGCGCTCTTCATGAGAAGCCTCGATCTTCGCCAAGCCTTCGAAGAAATCGCCCAGCTCACTGAAGCCCTCCGCACGAGCAACCTCTGCGAACTTCGGATACTGGTCGTCAGCCTCGAAATGCTCCGAACCAGCAGCAGCCTTCAGGCCCTCTACCACATGAGGCACCTCGTCACCGTGCAACTTCTTGAACAGAAGCTTTGCGTGATGCAGCTCGTTACCTGCGGTTTCTGCGAAGATATCCGAGATCTGCACATAGCCGTCCTTGCGCGCCTGCTGGCCGTAGAACGTGTACTGAACATAAGCGAGCGCCTCAGCATTCAGCGCGGTCTCGATGTTCTTCCAAGACTGAGAATCTTTAAGTTCCATGGGGTGCCCCTTCCTAAAATTTCCGTTGCTCTTGATTATACGGTGAAATTCTCGCGAACGAAAACGCTCTGCCCCTTGTCATCAATCCGTAAACCGGTCCTCAGCCGCTACTTGTTCAAGTACTTATCCACGGTCGCGAGCACCACCTTGAAGTCCAGCGGCTTCGCGAAGTGATCGTTCATGCCCGCCGCACTCGTCTTGCGCACATCATCCACGAACGCATTCGCCGTCATCGCGAAGATCGGCAGTTGTTCGAAGTCGGTGTCCTCGCGCTCCAGCGCACGGATGGCGCGCGTCGCCTCAAGGCCATCCATCTCGGGCATCTGCATGTCCATGAACACGCAATCGTAATATCCTGGCTCATGGCTCTTCACCATATCAAGCGCCTCCTGGCCATTCGACGCATGCTCGATCTCTAGCCCAGTCATAGCCATGAACGCGGTAACCACTTCGGCATTCAGCTCGTTGTCTTCAGCCAGCAGCGCGCGCTTGCCAGAGAAGTCCACTTGATCTGCCGAATGGATCAGCCCACGCGAACCCGCGCCGCTCGCACCGCACGAACCCAGTTCGCACGCCGCCGCGCCATCAGCATCCCCGCCTACGATCTGCGAGAAAAGTTGGCTCAAATGCGACTTGAACAGCGGCTTCGAGACGAAGTAGCTCGCACCTGCTTCACGTGCTTCATCCTCGATCTCGCTCCAGTCGTAAGCCGATATCACGATGATCGGGATCTCTTCACCCACGCGCTCGCGAATAGCGCGGATGGTCTCGATACCATCCATCTCGGGCATGATCCAGTCGATGATGGCAACGAAATAATCGTCTTCTGTGCCATTCACCTGCGCTAAGTGCTCCACCGCCTCGCGTCCGCTGGTCAGATAATGGCACTGCATGCCCATATCCGCCAAGATCAGCGCGGTCGATTCGCACACGTCCTCGTCGTCATCGACCATCAGCACGCGCAGGTCTTCGAACTCACGCTCATCGCGCTTGCCTTCAGCCACACGCAAGAACACGGTAACGGTGAACATCGAACCCTTGCCAACTTCGCTTTCCACGGTGATATCGCCATTCATCATGCGCGCGATGGAAAGCGCAATGGCCATACCAAGGCCCGTGCCCTGTTCCTTGGCAACTTTCTTGTCGTCCTCACGCGAAAACGCCTCGAACAGATGCGGCAAGTATTCCGGGCTCATGCCCTTGCCGTTGTCCTTCACGATGAATTCGAAGTGCGCGAACGTGCCGCCCTTCTTCGACTTCTCCACCAGCGTGATGTCGATCTGGCCGCCTACCTGCGTATACTTGATAGCATTGCTCACCAAGTTCGTGAACACTTGCTGCAGGCGCGTACGGTCGCCGATCACATCTTCGTGCACCACATCGATGGCGCGCGCATACAGGTGCTGGCGCTTCGCATCGGCCTGTGGCTTATTGATATTGATCAGGTCGTAGAGCATGTCCGAAAGGTTGAATTCTTCCTCAGAAAGCTCGATGCGCCCCGACTCGATCTTCGAAACATCCAAGATCTCGTTGATCAGCGCAAGCAGGTGTTGGCCCGAAGAAGAGATCTTCGACAAGCAATCCATCACACGATTCTTGTCATCGATGTTGGCCGCCGCAATAGCGGTCATGCCGATGACCGCGTTAAGCGGCGTACGGATATCGTGGCTCATGCTCGAAAGGAAGTCGGTCTTCGCCGCGCTCGCATTGTCCGCCACACGCAGCGCCTCCTCCAGGGCAGCACGCGTGTCAGCCTGCTCCTTGTTGAACTCCTTCACGCGGCGGCGGTATTGGATGAAGACTATTATGATGGTCGCGATGATCAGTACGCCTGTCACGAACAGCTCCAGCGAGAACTCCCTCAGCACGTCGAGCAGCGAAAACGGCGTGCGGGCATAAGAGCTGCGGATCATCGCGTTGGTCACCAGCGAGTCATCGATCTGTGCCACGGTGTCCTGCATGATCACGGCCAGCATCGCGTTGTTGCGCGCCACGGCGAACGAAAAGCCTTCGCTCGTATCCAAATAGGCGGTGTTGAAGTTGCTGTAATCGGAATTCTCCGCCATGAACAGCTGCATCACGCTGGCGCTGCCGATGGTCGAAGTTGCCTCGCCCTGCAGCACCGCCTCGAACGCGCCCCCGCGCGTGCTATACGCCAGAAGCTCCGAGTTCGGATAGTATTCCTCCATGTAGGTCTGCTGCGCGATGGCTGCCTTGCTCAGCGCCACGCGGCTGAAGATGCTGTCGCTGTATTCGCCCGTGTACGCGATCATGATGCGATCCTCTAGCAGCGGGTCGGTCTGATACATATCCGAACTCTCGCTGGTCGACAGGTCGGAATATACGGGGAATATCACGTCAACTTCACCAGTGATCAGCGCATTCGCCATCTCCACGCGACCGTTGAAGCCCACCGGCTCGATGGGGATGCGCAAATGCTCCTCCAGCACGGGGATCACCGCACCGATCACACCTTCAGGGTTGCCCTCGTCATCCTGCGAAGAAATGGGCGGATTGCTGGTCAGATAACCCAACTTCAGCGAACCTTTTTCGGTCAGCCATGCGTATTCTTCATTGGTCAGGGAGGTCACAACATTGTTCTGACCATAATATTTCTGCCAATTCTCAAGCTGGAATTTAGGATTGTTGGCTATCATCGCTGCGTTCGCCTGGTTGAGCGTTGCCAGCAGGTCAGGGCGATTCTTGTTCACCGCAAAATAACGCGGCTCACCTTCAAGCCCCATGGAGAAATCAGAGAACAACAGTTCGCCCTCCAGGCGCTCGGTCTTATAAACGCCTGCCACCAGGTCTATTTCGCCACGCTCCAGCGCGTCGATGGCTTCGGAGCGCGTCATGTATTCGTATTCGTAATTCCAGTTCGCATAGGGAGCAAGTTCTTGCAGGTAGTCGTAGGCATAGCCAGTCTTACGCGCCGAATCGGAAAAGCCGTTCTGGAACGACGAATCACCTCGATAAAAGCCCACGGTGATGGTCTCGCGGCCTTCATCGGAAAGCTCGATACGCTCTACTTCCTGCGTCCCGCCTGGTTCCGCAGTTGCCTGTGAGGTCCAATTGCCTGCAAACCCTAACGCCAAGACCGCTACTAATATAAGAGCAACAATGGCGAACTTCCCGTGAACGAATGGGAAACGGGCAGCGGGGGAATGAACGAACTGGGCTCGGACAGATTGAGTGCGGGCGGTACGAGAGCGCGCGAATTGGGCTCGGGCAGATTGAGAGTGGGCGGTTCGAGAGCGCGCGAATTGGGCGCGCGACCCTTTTTGCCCAGTAGTTTGTTGCCCGGTAGCTTGCGCATGCGAGCCACTGCGAGATGACGTGTTCTTGATACCGCGACGAAGAGGCGATCTGCTCATCAAAACATCCTTCAGAACGGGAATAAACGAAAAATACGTGTACCTTCAAGAATAGCTATCTGATATATAAAAAGTAAGGTATCATCTCGAATTGGCAAAAAGTTTGTCGAAGAGAGCAGGAGTATCCAAGGTGAACACGGAAAACGCTTTCGAAAACATCACCGCGAATGCGTCTGTTCCTGCGCCCATTTCCACCCCTCTCAGTGCAGCCTGTAACGTACACGCTAACAGTGCACATGTCGGCGGCGCTTGCATCCCTAGTTCACATGCTTGCAGCGTACGTGCCAACAACGCACGCTCTCACGGCGCGCGCGTCCTCGCGGTCATCATCGCTGCGATACTGCTCGTTTTCGCCTGCTTTGCAACGGGCTGTTCGAGTGGCAGCGAAGAGAAGACCAAGAGCGAATACATCTTCGTTTGCCCCATCACCGAAAACGTCTATTGGCAAGATTGCATCCGTGGCATCAATGATGCTGACCAGGCCTTCGACGTGAACACTACGGTCATCGGTCCCGAAACCGCTGATAATTTCATCGAAGAGCTGCCAGGTTACATGCAGCAAGCGATCGACGAAAAGCCTGATGGGATTCTGGTCTATGCGGGCATTCCTGAGGTTGCAGACCTTATCGATGTGGCCATGGAGCAGGATATCCCCGTCATGACCGTCGACGCGGACGCGCCCAACACCAGCCGCATCTCCTACATCGGCACCGATCTCTACGAAATGGGCTTCACCTGCGGCGAGACCATGGTCGAGCTTACGGGCGGCCAGGGCAAGATCGCCTACATCGATACGTCCTCGAATATGGAGAACGAACAGTACGTCTACTCCGCATTCAAGGATGCCATCCATGATTACTCGATGCCCATCGTTGCCGAAGCTGAAGGTGGCAATTCTGCCGAAAAAGCCACCGAGGCAGCCAAGCACATCCTGCTGCAATACCCTGATCTAGCAGGCATCTTTGCTACTGGTGGCGAGAATATCACTGGCATCGGCATCGCTTGTGAAGAACTCGATCGCACCGATGTTGTGGCCATCGGATTGGAAGATAGCGACATGAACCTCGCGCTCCTGCGCGCGAATAGCATCAACGTTCTCTTCGCCCAAAATCCTTATCAGATGGGGTATCAGGCGGTGAAGCTGCTCAAGTCCTATACCGATGATGAAGGCAGCGTGAAAGAGACGGTCAGCACGGGCGTGGTGAAGATCACGCCAGACAACGTTGATTCTTATCGAAATCAGTAAGCCCCGAACAGGGAGAATACATGCAAGAAGCAGAACGCAAATACCTCGAAGCGCTTTCGATGCGCTATCCAACTCCTACCGATGCAGCGCTCGAGATGGCCTCTCTTACGGCCGAGCTCAGCATGCCCAAGGAAACGGAATTCTTCGTGTCCGACATCCACGGTGAACATGCCGCGTTCTCTCACATCTTGCGCAATGCTTCGGGAAACATCCGCACGCTCATCGATGCGGTCTTCGGCGACGAACTTTCCGCAGAAGAGAAGGCCTCTTTGGCATCGCTGGTCTATTATCCAGCCCAAAGAACCGCGATCGAGCTGAAAGCAACGGCCGATCAGCGTCTTTGGTGCGCTTCAGCGCTCGATATGCTCATCCGTTTGGCTGGTCCGCTGGCGCTACGCCACACGCAGCAGCGCGTCATCGATGCTACTCCAGCGCGCTATGCCAGCCTTGTTCAAGCGCTCTTGTTCCACGACGCAGCGCATCCCGAAGGTGACACGTACTTCAACACGCTGGTCGCAGCCATCATCGAAGCTGGTCAGGCACCCGATTTCATCGTGGTGTTGGCTGAGCTCATCCAGCATTTGGCCGTTGATCACTTGCACATGCTCGGCGATGTCTACGACCGCGGCACATACCCCGATCGCATCATGGAAGAGCTCATGAACTTCCCTTCCATCGACATCCAGTGGGGCAACCACGATGTGGTTTGGATGGGTGCGGCGCTGGGCCAATGGGGCTGCATCGCTCATGTGGTACGCAATTGCGCGCGCTACGGCAACCTTTCTATCCTCGAAGATTCCTATGGTATCAACTTGCGCCCGCTTGCTGAATTCGCTCAGCGCACGTATGGCGAAGACCCTTGCGTCGGTTATGCCTTGAAGGGCGATCCGGGTCTTTCCGAAGCCGAACATGCGCTCAACGTGAAGATCCAAAAAGCCATGGCTATTCTGCAATTCAAGGTAGAAGCCCAGCTCATTGCCGAAAATCCTTCTTTTGGTCTTGAGTCGCGCAACTTGCTGCATACCATCGATTTCAATACGGGAACCATCGTGCTCGATGGCACGGAATATCCTATCGTCGACATGGTCATGCCCACGGTCGATCCTGCCGACCCCTATAGGCTCACCCCTGAAGAAGACCAGGTCATGCATGCGCTCGAGGCGGCATTCGTGGGGTGCGAGAAGCTCCAGCGTCATATGGCATTCCTGCTCGAAGTGGGCAGTCTCTACACTATTTATAATGGTAATTTGCTCTTCCACGCCTGCGTGCCGCTGAATCCCGATGGCACGCTTAAGGAAGTCGAGGTCTTCGGTGAGACCTACAAAGGTCGTGCGCTCTTCGACGTCTTCGACCACTACGTGCGCGAAGCTTTCACCAGCACTGATCCTGTCATGCGCAAGCGCGGCAAGGACCTTATCTGGTACATGTGGCTTGGCGAAGGGTCTCCGCTGTTCGCGAAGTCGAAGATGGCTACGTTCGAAATCTACATGATCGCCGACAAAGCTGCACGCAAAGAGGTGAAGAATTCCTTCTATTCGCTCTTCGACCAGCGCGAAGTCTTCGATGAGATGTTCAGGGATTTCGGCCTCGACCCCCAGACCGCTCACATCGTCTGCGGCCACGTTCCCGTGAAGGTGAAGGATGGGGAAGACCCGGTGAAATGCGATGGCAAGGTGTTTACCATCGACGGAGGCTATTCCAGCGCCTATCAGGGCACTACTGGTATCGCTGGCTTCACGCTCATCTATAACTCCTATGGTTATTTCCTCGACGCTCACCAGCCCATTTCTTCAACGAAGGACGCTATCGAACAGCGCCTGGACATCTTCTCTGATCGCCGCGTTATCAAAGAAGCGCCTGAGCAGATCCCCGTAGCCGATACCGACCGCGGCGCCCTGCTCCGCGACCAGATCTTCTCCCTAAAAGCTTTATGCGAGTAGACAAATTGGGGGCGTAGCCCTTTTTGTCCACAACCCTCGTTCGTCATGATCGGGGGTTTTCTTTTGTAGACAAAAAGGGCTACGCCCCCAATTTGTCTACTCACTACTTGTACTGCTTCACGATTCTCGAGATCAAACTTCTTGAGATACCCGTGAGCTTCTCAACCTGTCGCATGGTCATTCCTGCTCTTACAAGAGACAAGAGCGCGGCGTCTCTGTCATGCTTTTTCATCCCCCGCACATCAGTGATGGATGCCGGCGCCAAAAGCAGATTGGCTGACTTGGTTACAGAATCAAAGACGCTGGATTTCCTTTGACGCTTTTCGATCTCATGGAGGTCATGATGATCGAATTTGTTATGGAACTGCACGAAAGCACGTATATCTCCAAACAGATCAATGACCCATGACTGCATAGCTCGTAGCGAATCAGAATGCGATAAATAGGCATTGTAGCTTGACCATCGATAAGAGCAACTGCTTGTAATGCCTGCTTTAACAGGGTTTTGATGTATGTAGCGCAGTACGGTGCGCAGGTACTCATCGCTATCAACAGGTTCGCTTTTGAAACGCCCCTGGAATAGGATGCCAACACGCTCATAGCGCGAATTGAAAAACCGGGCATAATTTGAGCTTAGTTGCTGCATGAATCGGGAAAGATCGATGATGGGCGCTTTTATAAGAAGATGCACGTGATTGCTCATAAGACACCACGCAATCAGCTCAACAGTCTCAAATTCGCTTACATATTTATAGAGGTAGCTAAGATAGCGCTTCCTATCAGCATCATCTTCGAAGATGATCTGCTTGCCAACACCTCGGGATATAACGTGATAGATATCTGATTCCGCAATGCGTGCACTGCGAATAGGTTTGCTCATCTGCATTCCATTCTTTTGACTTGGACATATGTCTCCATTCTGGACAATGCATCTCAATATAATTCGAACTTTCTCTGAACTCGAACTCACGTTTTACTACTGTAGACAAAAAGGGCTACGCCCCCAATTTGTCTACAGCATGCGCTTGCTCATATGGCGAATCAAGCCTAAGGTTCCTATCTCGCAGTTTGCATACGCTTCCATTTTCCTGCTCGAACCTTAAAGAAATTTGAACTTAATCTGAACTTCCTCTCAACCCCAGCTCTCACTTGTGGACGGAGGCAAAGGCCCCCTGGGACACTTTTGCCTCTGTCCCCGATTTGTTTTAAAAGATTCCCTTTTTATCGCCTGAGCTTTCAAACGAAGGGGCAGAAGTTAGTTTGACCTGCTGTTTTGCTCCTGACTTCAGTTTTGCTTCAAAACGACTTCGAGAATTCAATCCATCGCTCGTTCCTGTCCGGAATCTATAAATCCCTAATTAACGTCTGAATACGAACAATAATCGGAAGGTATTTTAATAAACCAACTTAAAAATATGAAATTTCAGAATCTACAAAAAATTTTTTCTAAAAATAAAAAATATTCAGAAAATAATCTTGTAAATATTCTGAATATGCTATAATTACGGAAGAGAAAACAGCGGAAAGTGTATGGAGAAGATCTCGAAACAGATGTCGACAAAGGATTTTCAGTGGCCAGCGATCTCGTACGAGAACCTCGCATGGCAAGAACCACAGGAAGACTTTGGCGAACTCGGGATCAATCCACTCGGCCCGAATCGCAGCTCTGAAACGTACTACCAGGCTGCACTTCCGCTGTTGATCGCCGAGCGAAGCGTGACGATCCCCGACGATCTGTCAACGCGTATCAGCTCGCTCCTCGTCGAGATGGCCCGATTCGACGTCGAGCTGGCCCAACGCGCAGACAACGTCCCGTCAATGCTTCTGCGGAGTGAAAGCTCAGCAAGCTCCCAGATCGATCGACTGGTCTCAAGTCCTCGAAATGTGGCGCTTGCGGAGGTTTACTCTAAGGCACCGAGCGATGCCGCGCCCATCTTGGCGAATATGGCAGCTACGAAAATCGCGCTCGAGCTACCTACAGGTCTTAGCCTCGACGGTATCTTTGAAGTTCACTCGGCGCTGATCAGCGATAAGAAATTTGAAAATCAAGACTATTCGGCACTTGAAAAGCTTCGCCAGAATCCGGTCTGGTTCGGGGGTACATCACTCACTCCTCATACCGCACTATTTGTGCCCCCAGCTTTTCAACGAGTACCTGAATACATGGAGGATTTGATCGAATTCGGCACTCGATCAGATCTGAACCCAGTAGTGAAGGCGGCCATTCTTTACGCACAGTTCCAAACCGTGCACCCGTTCCTCATCGCGAATGGCCCGACCGGCAGAGCCCTGATTCACCATGTGTTTCGTGATGACGGTGTTCTCTCATCGACCGTTATCCCGGTCTCTGTCGGTCTCCTTCACAACATCGATTCTTATCTCGATGCTCTGCATCTCTATCGCGAAGGCGATCCGCTCGCCATCATCGAATCGCTTACGGACGCCCTGGAGCTTTCGCTCTACGTCAGTAAGGTCACCGAAGTTTCGATCGAGTCAGTTCTTGAAGATTGGAATGGTCTGGTGGGTGACCGCAAGGGATCGAAGATCAGGCAGCTTCCGAAAACGTTAGTGAAACAGCCGGTAGTGAATTCGAAGTATTTGGCGAATAGTCTGGGCGTCACTCAGCGAACCGCCACAACGCTCATTTTGCGAGCATGTGAATATGGGATGCTTCGACACATGGGGAAGCGTGAGCGTGGCGATTTCTATCAAGCCGATGCCATCCTGAATGTCCTCGACAACATCAGTGAGGCCAGCACCTTCCGAACTATCCGTCCCGCCTAATTTTGACATTCCTCCAGAGTGCCGGTTTTTGGAAGGATCGGCCTTGGTCTTGTGTTGTCACTAAACGCGTTTCTTTTAGGAACACACTCCAGCCGCGCAACTCAAGACCCGCCATCCTTCCCAAACCGCAACCCCAATGGACAGCACCCAGCTGTCCATTTTTTACGGGGACATTCATCGGGGGACAGGTCTAAAAGTGTCCGGGACAGAATGGGGACAGGCCGGACATTCATTTATTAGAAGAAGAGGATCATCCGTTTTTTCAGACCGAAGAAGAGCAGAATCAGTTCATCTTTTGTCGGAGTGACTTATGGGTGATTCCTTAAAGATCGGACAAAGATAGTTCAGGGTAAGTAGTCATTGAGATCAAGACAAATGAGCGTGCCTAGATCGGACACCCCCGATCGAACATTCCCAATCGAACATTCCCGATCGAACATCATCTAAAACTTATTGGAACTAAACCCAAACTCCTGGAGCGTCAGGTTGCATTGAAGTAACTTTTGACGAATTCTGAAGAGCTATCGACAAGATGATCAAAACCAAGTTGGTAAGTTACGGCCGAGATATTTTGACCGCAAACTGATTCGAAGATCATATCAGGCAAGTCCAAGCCAGAGGCAAACTCCTGGAGGTGAAGGTTGGCTTGTGCTTACTTTTCAGAGCCTTCCTGTCGAATTTCATATCTCAAGATTTAGGTAGACCTACGTCTAGTAGTTCTACCTTTTTTGTAATTCCTCAGAGTCGAAACATCTCCTGGCTCGCTACTTTCAAGCAAATACCTTCAGTGGCTGTTGTGTCCTGATGCGCGGCTTGTCCCCAAACTGCTCGGGACCAAATGGGGACGGAGGCAAAAGTGTCCCGCGAAAGTGTTCGGGACAAATCGGGATCTATCCCGCGAAAGCGTCCCGGACAGAAAGGAACCTGTCCCCAAAATGTTCCGGACAGAATTGAACCCGTCCCCAAAGTGTTCGGGACAAATCGGGACCCGTCCCCCTGGTGACGCTCCCTGCTGATGTATAGTGCTGATCCCCGCATTGAGTTGTTCTTGCGAAACGCCTAAAAAACCGCGATCCCTTTCCCGTAAAACCGAAACGAAGCGGAAAAAGGGGGTACTTGGGGTAGGGGGGACTTGTTTTCGGGCCTTAGACGAGCTCTCAGAAGGTCGGATATACGCGGCCTTTTTCAAAAATCGCTCATTTTGCATCATCGTCCGCTCGGAATCCAGATTGAGCGACAGAGATCCAGAGAGCGCATTTTTTATCCAAACCTAAGGATTCGATCGACCCTGAAATCCGAATTTTGACCCCATTTTTGGCATCGAAGAGTCGGGATAAAGCCCTCAAAAATGCCACCAGAAGCCACCAGATCCGTTCTAAGGCGGGGTTTTATAAAAGACTGAAAATTGTGGAAAAACCTGTTGAAAACACCTCTCAAAAAGGGTGATAGCAACCATGCTAGAAAGCGTATAGCAAACGTGCTAGCAAATTGACAAAATCGGCGAAATTTCATGTCTGAATCCAGCACAATAATACATAAATAATTCCTGCTCATTATACAAAACTTATATCCAAGAATGGCGAATTGCCACAAAACTCGAAAATGTATAGCTAAACAGATAGCAAATATAGGTGGAAAACTGTGTTGAAAACCCTACTAAACACCCAGTTTTCCACATCTTCACAACTCGCACAAAACTCGTCCATGGATGTTCAACGGATCAAAAACGATGATTTACCAGCATGAACGCGGAAAATAGCACACAAACAACGACCCAAAATCGACCCTCAGAATGTGAAGGAAATGTGTAAAAAAACGTGACGAAAACGCCCCAAAAGTGACAGGATCGCGACATTTCAAACAGTGTGGAAACTTAAATTGCTATCAGGAAACGCAAAATGGGGCTTTACGGGTTAATCTTGCGTTTTCGAACACAATGTGACACAAAATCCGATCAAAAATCAAGGGGTGCTAGCAGCGAACACAACACCAGAAAACCCCCAGTTCAGACCGTGTTCTGAAATCCCTATACACGTGCGTGTCACGCGGCGAGGTGCTAAAATTCCGGGTGCCGGATTTAAAAGTGATGAGGAACACCTAGATGAGACAACTGTGCCAACAGATGTTTGGTCACAGCCACTGCGCAAATTACGTACGCGCAGGGGTCTCTAACCTCTTTGCCTTTTTCGCAACTATCCTTACGGCAACCATCTCTTTTGCAGTAACAATGATGCTTTCCTCTGTCTTATGCGCTAATACCGCGTTTGCAGAGGTCAGCCCCTCAAACTCCGCAAGCGCGGAAAACTCCAGCTCACAAACGACCGAGCAGATCGCTCAGAAAGAAACCGCAGGTCAAACCAATTCGTCCGCAGCGACGAACAGCTCGAAAGCGCCCAGCAACACGTCTTCCGCGCTTTCCCAGAATTCCGCTGCGACCTCGAATAACGCGGAAAACGCGGCAGCCAATAACGGCGCAGTCGCTAACAATGCATCCAATGCGGGCAGCCAGAATGGCACCGCTTCCAACACTAGTAATAATGGTTCGCAGGCATCCGCCGCTTCCAATAACGCGGCAGCCAATCAGAACACCTACTCCGTAACGCTGGTCGTCGACAACAAGTCGGAGACCACTGACGGCGTGGCTGGAACGATCAAGCTGCCGATGCTCGAGTCCAAAGTTGTCGACGGCTTCTCATTCACCTTCCTGGGTTGGAAGACCGAAGACGGCAAGCTGCTCGAGGGCAACACCGATCTTGACGTTACCGAAGACGTCACCCTCACGGCAGAATGGAAGATCGAGCGCGTTGAGAACGACGCGATCACCAGCGGCACCACCACGTCGAACAACACTAATAACAGTGCGATCGACAACAACAGCTCCGACCAGAACGACAAGAAGAAGGATGAAGTAGATGAGAAACTCCCTGGTCAGAACAACAACCTCGAGTTCGTAGAGCCCAATACGGGCAATTCGAACAACCAGGTGAATCAAGGGCAGACCACGGTGAACAACCAGGTCACTAATGCCACCACTCCAACCAATCCCACCGACTCGACTGCAACAACCCCAGGTCAGAACGGCCAAACCACCGATGACTCGGACGCAGATGCGGTCACGGCTCCTAATCAGAACACTTCGAACCCTGTTGATTCGACCGCACAAGCAAACGCTCCTCCGGTCAACGCCCCAGGAAACAATGACTCTGCCGCCAATGCGGCAACCCCTGCCAGCGCCGAAGTCTACGGCCCGGCAACCCCTGCAGCCACCGCTGCAGAAGGCAACTCTGCGGCCAACTCCACGGCCAGCAACACCACTCCAACCATCTCCACGAGCAGCAACGGCAATCAGCAGATCACCATCGCTGCATCTCTTACCCAGCACGCCTGGTCCACGAGCCTCCCCGATGTATGGTGGTCTTGGGACTCCATCACCGGTACGCTCACCATCGGCAACAAGGCAACCAACGCCGCTGACATCAATCTTGGCAACTACACCGCAGCCACGCTTCCGTGGCTCACCGCCACCACCGACGGCGTTTCCCCTGCAGCCATCAAGCACATCGTCACCGTCATCAATGGTTACGGTGGACGCGTTGCAACCCCATCTTTCGAAAACTGGTTCGCGAACTACACCGCGCTCGTTTCTTTCGACGGTTCTGGCTTCAACGTTGTGAAGACCACTTCCTTCGCTGGCATGTTCAAGAACTGCTCGAATCTCACTGAGATCATCGGTCTTAATAAGTGGGAGACCGAAGCAGGCGTTAACTACAGTGAAATGTTCTCAGGTTGTTCGTCTCTCCAGGCGCTCGACCTTTCCGTCTTCCATACCGCAGACAAGACTGCAGCAGGTGGCGGCACGGCTGTAACCAAGAACCGCACCAATATGTTCGCAGGCATGACTTCGCTGAAGTCCCTGCGCCTCGGCCCCGACGTCTCGCTCGTGAATACCGGCATCAACGGTATCTCCACGCGTCTGGACTCCCTGGGCATTTGGGAAGCACAGAGCAAGGAAGCTGGCGAAGCTTCTAACTGGTCTGGTAACGGTTCAGCCTTCATCGGTCGCTACACTTCTGTTGGTGGCGTGGTTGGCGAAACCGGCAACAATATCGGCAACGCCATCACCTACATCTTCCATCCCTGTGGCGTCTTCGTTTCCAATGCGAATGTGAATTGGAACTTCAATTCCTCCACGGGTACGCTCACCATCTATGCCAAGCCAGGCGTTGGCGTGAACGACACTCGCGTTACCGACGCGACCATGCCGTGGCTTGCCAACGTAGACAAATCTGAAGTCAAGTCGGTCGTATTCGCTACTACCGACCTCTCTAATAACATCACCAGCAAGGTGACCTTCAATAACCTGCGCGATGTCTTCGCAGGCTATGTGAACATGACCAACTTCGATGGTCGTGGCCTGATCACCAGCAACACCACCGACTTCTCCGGTCTCTTCAATGGCAACACTGCCCTGAATACCGTAGACCTCACTGGTTGGGAAATGGTCAGCCAGGCGCAGGCCAACACCCTCGACATCCGTAATATGTTCCAGGGCTGCACCTCGCTGGGCACCCTGAAGCTTGGCGACGGTGTCATCCTGTACATGTCCGCCGCTAACAATGCGGGCCTTGGCAACATCTATGGCCGCGACGACAACGCTGGCGTGTGGGAACGCACGGGCGCTGCAACCACCGATCCGTGGTTCGGCACCTCGGCCAACCTGGCAACCCGCTATTCCAACACCGCAACCTTCCGCGGCCACGGCAATGCCACCTATGTCTTCACGACCTCCTATCGCGGCGGTCGTTTCGACAATGACAATACGTGGTGGAAGTACGTGGTCAATGCGAACAAGAAGACGCTCACCATCGGCGCTGATGCTCTGGAAGCTGGCGAAACTGGCGACCTACAGATCAACTGGTCGGTCATCTCTCGCGGCGATCTGCCTTGGACCAAGCTGGTCAACGGTGTCGCCATCGTGAACAAGACCGAGGTCACCGACATCGAGACCGTCGGCATGGCAGCACCGCTGAACATGGCAAGCTGGTTCGCAGGCTATACCAACCTGCGTAACTTCAACGGCTCGGGTCTGAACACTCAGTTCTCCACCAGCTTCGACAGTGTCTTCTCTGGTGACACCAACCTCGCATCCATCAACATCTCCAGCTGGTCCATGGCTTCCTCCACTGCAGCCTCCCGCGCTCAGATGTTCGCTGGTTGTACCGCGCTCACCACCCTTACCCTGGGTCCGGGCGTCGATCTGACGGGCACCAACCTCACTGCGCTCGCTGGCCACTCCACCGACGATGGTACTTGGGTCCGCCAGAACTCCACCACCGACTCCTGGATGGGCTCTTCCGCGAACCTCATGGATCGCTACAACGGCCCCACCTCCGATGGCTCCACCATCCTTGGTTCTGGCCCCGCAACCTATCTCTTCGATACCAGCCTGCTGCGTAACACGTTCGCATCCAACGGCAACGTGTGGTGGCAGTTCAACAAGACCGACAGCATCCTGCTCATCGGTGTGAACCAGGCAGGCCAGTCCGTTACCGTTACGGAAACCTATGACAATCTGCCATGGCTCTCCGTTCTCGGCGGTGGCACAAGTGCAGCACAGAAGGACGCAGCACGCGCCCTTATCGGCAAGGTCGACTTCCGTAATGCGGTAACCGTCCTGAATCCTGCACGCTGGTTCCAGAACTACACGAATCTCGCTGAAGCATACATTGGTAACATGAATGTGGCACAGGCCACTTCGCTCGCTTCGGTCTTCGAAGGCTGCGTGAAGCTCAACACCATCAACGGTCTGGAGAACTGGGACACCTCGAACGTCACCAGCTTCTCTCACGCATTCGATGGCGCGATCTTCACCCTTGCAAGTGGTCTGAACAACTGGAACAACAAGGTCGGCAATGTGGTCGACCTGTCCTACATGTTCGCCAACAACCCCAACATCACCAACCTGGAAGGTGTCAACGGCTGGATCCTTACCAGCGCTACCAACTTCTCGCACATGTTCGAGAACTGCGTGAAGCTGGCCACCCTCGATATCTCCAGCTGGAACATGGCAGGTGCGACCACCGCAGCCAACCGCCAGAACATGCTCTTCGGCCTGGACAAGCTCACCAGCCTCACCCTGGGTAACGGCGTGAACCTGGCTGACACGGGTCTGGGCCTCAGCAACACCGCTGGTGTGCCACGCGGTGACACACAGGGTACCTGGCAAGCATCTCGTCCGACCGCGACCAGCACTGGTCTGGCTGACAACGCATGGTTCGGCACCTCTGAGGACCTGATCCGCCGCTACTCCTCTGGCCTCACCCTGGGCGACGACATCGTCTACACCTGGCGCCAGGGCACCTACGGCGGCCGCATTCAGATCGCAGGCGACATCTACGACGACCTGTGGTGGAAGTTCGTTCGTGGTACCGATGACGCAACTGGTGGCAACACTGGTACGCTCACCATCGGTTCCGACAGCCCCACTGGCACCGTCTACTCGCTCACGCCAACCACCATTCCGTGGCTTCAGCTCATCTATCGCATCTTCGGCGATGCAACGCCGGTCGCTGGCCTGTCCCACGTTACCAGCGTGATCGTTCAGCCTGGTAAGACCATCGCTCAGAACATCATCCTGTCCGCTAACAGCCTTGAAGGCCTCTTCGCAGCGAGCGAAGGCTACACCGGTCTTTCGAAGTTCAACGGCGCAGGCTTCAACGTATCTAATGTGAACTCCTTCGCGCACATGTTCGACGGCGTGGCTACCCTCACTCAGGTCAGCGGCGTCGAGGCATGGAAGACGGGCAACGTCACCTCCATGGCTTACATGTTCGCAGGCAACACCAAGCTCCAGGGCATCGGCACCCTCGCGGCCGATCCTTCCACGGGCGTTTGGAATGTCTCTAACGTGCGCGACTTCAGCCACATGTTCGAGGGCTGCGCGGCTCTTACCGACCTCACCGCATTCAAGAACTGGAAGGTCCAGGGCGCGGTCAACCTTGCTTATATGTTCAACAACGCATCGGGCGTTTCCGATCTGGACATCTCTGGTTGGGACACCGCATCTGCAAGTTCCCGCACCAATATGTTCTCGGGCATGACCGGTCTGTACCACCTTGGTGTGGGCACCCGCATCGTGCTGGCTGGCACGGGCTTCGATTCCATCAGCACCCGTCAGCCTTCCACGGGCTCCTTCGACCGTTCCGACCGTAACTGGTTCGGTAACATCGGTGACCTTACGGTCCTCTACCCGGCCACCAAGGACGCCAATGGTCGCACCAACACCATCCACATGGACGGTCAAGCACTCGATACTCCGGTCTACTATGACTGGGCGGGCGACTCCATCCGTGGTCGTTTCCAGAACGACAACGCCTACTGGCAGATCACGTGGAACAACACCGCACACACTTCCGCGAACCTCTACATCGGCATCTATGACACCACCGGCAACTGCGTGGTCACCGAAGACTGGCAGAACACCCCTTGGACCTCTGTCCTCTCCACGCCGGGCACCCGTGATGGTAATGATCTGATCACCTTCATCACCATGGAGCGTGGTGTTACGCCGATCAACTTCGCATACTGGTTCGCGAACTACGCTAACCTCACCGACTTCGATGCTCGCAGGGACGGCGACCCACTGGGCGTGAATGTGTCACAATGTACCACGCTCGAAGGCCTCTTCAAGGGCTGCTCGAAGCTCCAGATCGCTGGCAACATCTACTATTGGGATGTCGACCAGGTTCGCAACTTCGACTCCATGTTCGAGGGCTGCTCTTCCCTCTACGTGTTCGACGTGCATCAGTGGATCATGGGCTCCAACGCCAACACCACCCACAAGAACATGCTGCTGGGCTGCAACTCCCTCACTTCCATCATCCTGAATGGCACCGTTTCCCTGCGTGACTCTGGCCTTGATAGCGCCACCGACACCGCAGACCGCAACGGCTCTCAGGGTTCTTGGCTGCGCATCGAAGACGGCACCGAGGACACCCCGTATCCCACCGACCCGTGGTACGGCACGTCCTACAACCTCGTCAAGCGCTATGACAACAACACCAACTCCCACGGCTGGGGCAATGGCGAAGGCGCCATCTACATCTGGACCACCGTCATCCGCGGTCGCTTCGACGGCAACGACAATGCATGGTGGTACTACGATCAGAACCGCAAGATCCTCACCATGGGCATCGACGCTCCTGAAGACGGCGAAGTCTACTCCGACGCTGACCGCGAGGTCACCGCACTGGCTGGCCAGCTGCCTTGGGAGCTCTCCTTCCCGAACATCAAAGAACACGTGGTCACCATCTACGCGGTGCTCACTGGTTCCTACAAGCTGCGCCCCACTTCCATGGAAGGCTGGTGGGAAGGCTACACCGCACTGGTGAGCTTTGACGGCACCAACTACGACGCTGGCCGTCTCACCTCTGCAGGCGCATCCATGGACAACATGTTCAAGGGCTGCATCAATCTCGATAACCTGAACCTCACGAACTGGCACTGGGCAACCACCGGTGTTTCCCGCACCGATATGCTCGCTGGTCTTGAGAAGCTCACTTCCATCACCCTCGAAGCCGACGCTGCTCTCAATGGCACGGGCCTCGATTCCATCACCTCTCGTGGTGAAGGCGACGGCCGCTGGGTCATGGACAACGTCACCGAAGGTCCTGGCGCTGCTGACATCGCTTGGTTCGATTCCACTGGCAAGCTCGTCATGCGCTACCCGGGCGGCACCGCTGGTGTGGTCATCACTCGCGAGCCTGGCCAGGCTTGGCAGGTCCGTGACACCCTCAAGGGCCTTCACACCTACACCTGGGATCCCAACGTCCTGGGCGGCCGCTTCGAAGAGAACCCCAACACCTGGTGGACCTTCACGGTCGTAGAGACCGAGAATGTCGCGGCAGGCACTCTCACCATCGGCTCCGACAACCAGACCCCTAACGCAGGTTACGGTCTGGTCGTTCACGTCCATGGCGATCGCGTCACGGGCACCGATGCTGATGGCAATCCCACTGTCACCTATGATGGCTCCGCAATGCCGTGGTACAACGCCATCGGCGATCTGGGCCGCGTGCTGCTGGTCCTCACCACTGAAGACCACCAGATCCGTCCTACCAACATGAAGGCTTGGTTCGCCAACATGCCGAACCTCGTCACCTTCTACGGCATGGGCATCGACATGACCGCGATCATCGGCGACGACTCCTACCAGGGTCTCTTCGCTGAAGACTCCAAGCTCTACACCGTCGATATCCGCAACTGGGACATGGGCGGCAACTGCGGCACCACCCAGGAAGTTCAGGACATGTTCAAGAACTGCCTCGAACTCACCGAGCTCACCATCGGTAAGCGTGCGGTCATCGAAGGCACCGGCATCAACTCCCTCATGCCGGCTCACACCCAGAAGGACGGCTCCTGGATCCATGATTCTTGGTTCGGTTCTGGCGACGAATTCGCATCTCTGTTCGTTACTGGCTATCCCGGTGGCGCTAATGCAGACGGCCTGAAGGAATTCGCACCGGGCATCGAATACGTCACCTTCATCTGGGACAAGGGCAACCTCTGCGGTCGCTTCGCATCCAACAACAATGTATGGTGGCGCTACACGGGCGTTGCTCCTGAAGACGATCCTTACCTGCACGTGGGTCTGCTCCGTATCGGTTCTGACTCCACCGACATCAACCAGTCCTTCGTCACCGAATTCGGCAACAACCTGCCGTGGCGTGCGCTCCTCGACGACATCAGCGTCATCACTGAGGTCCTCACTGGCGCCGACTACTCTGGCAAGATCGCCGTTTCCTCTCTCGAAGGTTGGTTCGGTCATAACACCCTGAATGGCGTCGATCAGTACCACACCGGTCTGGTCGCATTCGACGGCTCTGGCCTGGTGCTCTACAGCGCTGGCCTGCCGAGTGGCTGCACCTCGGTGAAGGGCCTCTTCGAAGGCGCCGAGAACCTCTCCACCGTGAAGGGCCTCAACACCTGGGATACCCACACCGTGGCGAACTTCTCTCGCGCATTCTATGGCACCACCCAGATCGCGAACCTCGATATCCGCACCTGGGTCATGACTCAGGTCGGTAACGCAGATAACCTGGCAGACATGTTCAAGGGCATGGGCACCTTCAGCCCCAACCATCTGCAGTCCATCACCCTCGGCCCCCAAGCTGCTCTTACCAACACTGGTCTGGGCTACAAGACCGACGGCACGCTCATCAAGAGCACTTCTTCTGGTCGTTGGGTCATGGGTGATCCGCTGAACCTCGACCCCACCGTTGCTAACACCGACGTTGCTTGGTTCGACGACAACGATGGCATGATCGAGCGTTACTACCTGG
Source organism: Anaerotardibacter muris (assembly GCF_943192915.1). Taxonomy (GTDB): domain Bacteria; phylum Actinomycetota; class Coriobacteriia; order Coriobacteriales; family Eggerthellaceae; genus Anaerotardibacter; species Anaerotardibacter muris. The sequence continues at coordinate 229,102 of NZ_CALPCD010000001.1, read as the reverse complement.
GCACCGGTTCTCGTCAGCAGAACAAGACCCCGCTGGCTTACATCCACACCTACACTTGGGATGATGAGCAGGTCGGCGGTCACTTCGACTCCAACCGCAACGTCTGGTGGACCTACAACACCTCCACCGCTGAAGTGGTCATCGGTGTGTTCGACAAGAACGCTACCATCGAATACGCAGACGACTGGATCACCACCACCTACCATGCAGGTCTGGGCATCGGCTGGGCTCACAAGGTCACCGAAACTGGCCCGCAGACCCCATGGCAGAAGCTCAAGTTCCTCATCTCGTCCTTCCGCGCTGATGCGGTTCAGGGCAAGGTGGCACCTGCTACCCTGGAATCTTGGTTCGAGTCCTACGCTGTAGACAACAACATCTCCGCAGAGAAGCTCGACCTGACCAACGCAGGTCAGTGGTATGGCTCTCCCTACGTCAGCGCATCCGCTGAAGAGAATGGCGACGGCTACATCCTGGACATGAACACCCGCCCGAACCAGGAACAGTACTACACTCCCATCTACCTCTCCCCGGGCGTCAACTACGTCCTCGAGGTGGACTGGAAGACCATCTCCTGGGCAGCAGCTGCAGCAGGCACCTTCGGTCTTGAGATCGCCTACGCTGGCTATTCTCACAACGGTACCGACTGTGTGACGCGCATCAACTTCAATCGCACCTCCACCGCATGGACCCACGGCACGGTCAACTTCACCGTTTCCACCGCGGGCACCTACTACCTGGGCTTCAATGGCGCAGGTCTCCCCGATGGTTATTCCTTCAGCTTCGGCGTGAAGAACATCGCACTGTCCAAGGCAAGCCACTTCGACACCTTCGATGGCACCAACATCGACACTGCGAACGTCACGTCCATGAAGAATATGTTCAAGAGCCAGAACTCGCTCAACCGCGTCATCGGCATGAGCGCATGGAACACCCAGAGCGTCACCGACCTTTCGGGCATGTTCCAGGGCTGCTCTTCTCTCGATACACTCACTTCGGTCGCTAACTGGGATGTTTCCCACGTTACCGACTTCTCCTACATGTTCCAGTATGTAGGCAAGGTCGACCCCTCCGCAGGTATGGCTTGGTACACCAACTCCGCTACCAACATGGCTCACATGTTCGAAGGCTGCGTGATGGTTCCCAACACCAACTACATGGGTCGCTGGGATGTTTCCAAGGTCACCGACTTCTCCTACATGTTCGCTGGCTGCACCGGCATCACCAGTGCAGACGCTATCGGTTCTTGGAAGGTTGGCCAGTACGCTACCGCAGCTGCTCCAGTCGATCTGACCAAGATGTTCTTCGGTGCCATCAAGCTGGCTTCCGTCGACTTCACCGATTGGAACCTCTATGACCGCGACACCAACACCTACTACGCCATCATCACCAACATCCTCGCTGGCGATGGCTCCCTCGCTCAGATCGTCATGGGCCTGCGTGGCAACCTCGAAGGTTCTGGCCTGGGCTACAGCGAAGTAGGTGGCACCGCACTCGAGTCCCTGAAGGCAACTTCTGGTGGTTGGAACCGTTATGGCTCCAACGTCGAATGGTTCGGTACCACGGGCGACCTCGTTTCTGCATACACCCCGGGCTCCATCTTCCAGATCCCCGACAACCTGATCTACACCTACGTATGGCGCGTAGAGCAGACCGGTGGTAACGAATTCCCGTCCAACCGTTTCGCTTGGTGGAAGTTCATGCCCGACTCTGGCACGCTGATCATCGGTGTCAACGACAACATCAATAACGCTCCTGACTACAAGCTCTGGGTCACCGAGAAGTGGTATGAGCTGCCGTGGTTCGTTGACATCACCGGCAACAACGACGCGCTCTACAAGCGCTCCGACATCAAGTACATCGAATTCGTTGGCGACGTTCACGTGGTGAACCCCGAATTCTGGTTCGCAGGCCTTGAGAACCTCATCTCCGCTGACATCGCTCACATGCATGTCGACCTGGCTGCAAGCCTCGAGGGCCTCTTCGGCACCCTGCCCGACGTTGAGCCCGATCGCAACGATCCTACCGCTACCGTTCCCTGCGCTGATGCTGGCAAGTCCGACAAGAAGCTCGTCACCGTCACTGGTATGGAAACCTGGAACAGCGAATTCAACATGGACGGCAACACTGGCAACCTCGACGGCCAGCCTTACCGCTCCATCAAGTCCCTGAAGGGTATGTTCCAGGGCGCTGCTTCCCTGAAGAACCTCGAATACATCATGGGTTGGGACATCACCACCATCGACGACCTCTCCTTCATGTTCGATGGCTGCTCGAGCCTTACCGACGTTTCTCAGCTCGCAACTTGGAACACCCAGTTCGTCGAGACCATGGAAGCGATGTTCCGCAACGTCTCCAGCCTGAAGGTCGTCGACGGTGTCATGGGCTGGAACACCTCCAACGTCAAGAACTTCCGCGACATGTTCAACGGCGCTAAGTCCGTTATCGATATCGACTTCTCCAGCCCCAACTGGGTGCTCACCGGCGCATATGATGCTGCTACCGGCACCTACAACACTGAGAACATGCTGGCGAACCTCGACGCGCTGAAGACCATCACCCTGCCGATGAGCTTCGTCCTCACTGGTACGGGCCTCGATACTTCCGCTACCCACAAGCCCACTGATGGCACTTGGGAGCAGGAAGGCTTCACCATGCCAGGCACCACCGCTCTCTACGTAGCATGGTGGGGCAACGCTGGCCAGCTGGTCGAGCGTTATCCGCACGGTTCCAAGACCTGGATCTGGCCTGAATATCAGGCAGTCTGGGGTCAGGCTGAATTCCTCACCTACACCTTCAAGGAAGGCTATGTAGGTGGCCGCTTCGAGTCCAACCCCTATGCATGGTGGAAGTACGACAAGAACGGCAACCTGGTCATTTCCGTTGACACTGTCATCACCGGTGGCGTTGCTCAGAACGAAGTTCGTGTCTGGGAAGACACCGATCCTACCACCGGCGATCGTGCTGCTGGCGACCTGCGCTTCGACATTCCGTGGCTCAAGGTCCTGAAGGCTACCGACATCGTCAACGTCTTCATGCAGGGCGGCATCGCTCCCGTGAACCCCAACGGTTGGTTCGCGAACACCACCGATCAGCCCTACACCAACCTGGTATCCTTCGACGGTGCTTTCGCTGATATGAGCCAGGCACTGTCCCTGGAATCCATGTTCCAGAATGCTAACAAGCTCCAGACCGTATCCACAGGCGTGAACGGCTGGAACAACATGCCTAACTGCACCAGCCTGAAGAATATGTTCGCTGGCTGCTCCAGCCTCGAAGGCATCACGGGCATCGATCGCTGGGATGTTACCCACGTCACCGACTTCTCCGGTATGTTCGACATGTCCGTGCTCGGCGAAGCAGGCGGCAAGCTCGATAACACCCTGCTCTCCCAGATCGGCCAGTGGAACATCGGCGCTAACGTGCCGGCTGGTACGGGCATCACCATGGCCAACATGTTCAAGGACCTGCGTCCTATCACGGCACTTGCTGGCCTGGCTAACTGGAACACTTCCAAGGTCACCGACTTCTCTGGTATGTTCGCAAGCTCCAAGAACGACAAGGGCATCGTCTACGAATACGCTTCTGGTCAGCTCAACCAGACCGTAGGCACCAAGGGTTCCTTGCTCAAGGACGCTAACGCTATCAACAACTGGGACACCTCGGCTGCAACCACCTTCGAGGGCATGTTCGCTAACGCTATCCGCCTGGAGAAGATCAACGTCTCCAGCTGGAACATGCACAACAAGACCCTTACCGACATGTTCATGAACTGCGCAAGCCTTTCAGAGATCACCCTCGGTCTGAACTCCGTGCTCGAAGGCACCAGCTTCGGCACCGACATGTTCTTCACCGAGACCCGTCCTACCAACGCTACGGGCACTGCTTCTAACTCTCAGGCAGTCTACTGGCGCGATCGCCTTGATTCGGGCAACGCTTCCACCACCCTGAACGGTCACACCTGGCAGTATGGCCACTGGGGCGGCACCTGGGTGGCTCAGGACGCTAACCGCCCGACTGGCGACACCTACACTGGCATGAACATCTGGTCTGGTTCCACCCCGAACCTGGCTGCGCTCTACACCGAAGCTGGTCACTTCGCACCTGCCGCGATCACCACCTATAAGTGGGATCAGGAATTCTACGGCGGCATCTTCGACAGCTCCGTTGTCTTCGACGCAGCTACTGGCCTGTACCACTACAATTCCTGGTGGCGCTACTACAAGCAGGGCGACATGGCCAACACCCTGGTCATGGGCACCATCGCAGGCGCTGGTAACGACACCACCACTGGTCGCGTCACCGAGATCAACAACTCCTGCAACAACGGCAACAACGATCTGCCGTGGGCTAACTATGCAGGCGCTAATATCGTCAACAACGTGAAGTACATCAAGACTGGTGCGGTCATGCACGCAAATGGCTCCCTTACCTACGACAGCCTGCTCGGTATGCTCACCCCGGTCACCCCTGCTGGTTGGTTCTATGACCACAACAACCTGGAATCCTTCGATGGCCGCGGCTGGAACACCAGCCTGGCAACGTCGTTCACCTATCTGCTGGCATCCTGCGAGAAGCTCAACTCCATCTCTGGCATGGACAACTGGGATGTCGACCAGGTCACCGACTTCAGCTACATGTTCTACAACTGCGAGTCCCTCTCCAACATCGACACCATCCACACCTGGGTGCTGGGCAACTCCGCCAACATCAACATGGCTTACATGTTCGCTGGCTCTGGCGTCATCTCCCTGGAGGCGCTCACTCCCGACACTACCAACAACTACTGGAACACCGGCCGTGTCACCAACATGGAAGGCATGTTCTCCAACACCAAGAAGCTCACTACTCAGGAAGCCATCAAGAACTGGGATGTTTCCCGCGTTCTCTCCATGGTCTCCATGTTCCAGAATGCGACCGCTCTGGTAACGGTCGATCTGTCTCGCTGGGCGATGCGCACCATCGGTAGCTTCACCCACTATGGCACTCTTGCACTCGACAACATGTTCGCAGGCTGCTCTGCACTCGGCCAGCTCACGGTGGGCGAAGCATCCATCCTGCAGGGCACGGCATTCAATAACTCGCTGGCGAACCATGGCCCAACAGATAACGCCACGGGTGGTATGTGGGAGCTCGTTTCCGCTAACGGCACCGACCTGCCGCGTACCACCCACGGTAACGCTCTGTGGTTCGGCTCTACGGGTAGCCTCGCAGATCGTTACACCGCAATCCGCGCGGTATCCTCCGATGTGCTCACCTACATCTGGCGCAACGACATGATCGGTGAACGCTTCGACTCCAACCCGCATGCATGGTGGACCTACGACAAGAACGGCCACCTCATCCTGGGCGTCGACACGGGCGCCGATGCATCCAACTACTGCATCATCCCGGGCAAGGTCTATGCTAACCTCGGCACCACCACCGTCACCGAGATCCAGGACGACACGCTTGACCTGGCTAACCTCGCCGACCTGCCTTGGCTCATCAAGGTCTTCGCAGAATCTAACTCTGCGGGCACCACCAACGTCACCTACAACCCAACCACGCGCGCTGCCGTCACCAAGGTAACCACCAAGGGCGGCATCAATCTGCGCTTCCCGGCCAACTGGTTCATGAACTACACGAACCTGGAATACTTCGATGGCTCGGGCATGGACGTTGCTTCTGCAACTTCGCTGGCGAACTTCTTCCGCAACGACGCTAAGCTCGCTACCTTCATCACCTCTGCATATCGCTGGAACACTGCTTCCATCACCAATATGTCCTACTTCCTCTATGGCACCGCGCTCGAGAATCTTGACATGCTCGATCCTACCGGCGCTAATGGCTGGAACGTCTCTGCAGTGAAGGACTTCTCCTACGCCTTCGCTAACATGACCAAGCTCACCTCCATCGCTGGTCTGGCTAAGTGGAAGACCTCCTCCTCGGCTTCCGCTCCACTGAACATGACCGGCATGCTCTCTGGCTGCACCGCTCTTGAAAGTGCTGTGCCGCTGCAGGATTGGGTGGTCACTGGTGGCATCCTCACCTCGCTCTTCCGCGACGACACCGCACTGCTCACCGTGGACATCTCCCGTTGGGATATGCGCGACGCTACCGTTACCGACATGTTCTACAACAACACCTCCCTAGGCGACATCTCCAAGGGCGGCTACCTGCGTCTGGGCGCTAAGTCCAAGCTCACGGGCACCGCACTCTCCGCTATCTCCACCCGCACCTCCAAGCTTGGTTCTTGGTGGCGCGACGGTGTGAACCCCTCTTCTTGGTTCGGTTCCTCCAACGCTCTGATCGAGCTCTACATGGACGGCACCACTGGTGTTGGCAACAACATCCTGGTTCCGGGTTACCTGGACTACAGCTGGGATTCCACCCGCGTCGCAGGTCGCTTCCCCTCCAACCCCGAAGCATGGTGGATCTACTTCTTGAAGGACTCCACCTATGATGGCGACAAGCACCTGGCAGGCACCCTGCTCATCGGCGCTGATCCTTCTGCTTCCAACAAGGTCGTCACCGAGACCGCAGCGCTGCTGCCTTGGCTCGACGACGCTTCCACTCCAGAGGTTGATCCTATGGTCACCAAGGATCAGATCCTCTATGTGAAGACCAAGTACGACATCACGCCCACCAACCCTGAAGAGTGGTTCAAGGGCTATGACAAGATGCTCACCTTCGATGGCGTTGGCCTGAAGATCACCAATGGCGTTACTTCGCTCAAGGGCTTCTTCGCAGGCGCTACCAAGCTGGTGAAGGTCTACAACCTGAATAACTGGGATGTCTCGGGCGTCAAGAGCCTCAAAGAGATGTTCTTCAATAACGAGAAGCTCAACTACATCGAAGGCCTCGATGGCTGGGCTTCGAAAACCGGCAACGTTACTGACATGTCTTACATGTTCTACAACAACGATGCTCTTGACGCCGACGACCTTGCTGGCCTGCGTAACTGGAACGTGTCCAACGTCACCGACATGTCCTACCTGTTCTACGACGCAGACAAGATCGCTAACTTCGATTACCTGGCGAACTGGCGCCCCGCGAAGGTTCAGAACCTGAACCACGCATTCCAGTCCATGGACGCACTCGAGAACATCGAGGGTCTGCGCAACTGGAATCCGGCAAGCGACGCTTCCGTCACCCAGCTCACCCTTTCCTACATGCTCGCGGATAACAAGAAGCTCACCTCCGTCGAGCCCATCACTGGTTCCAGCACCAACACCGCTGTTGGTCACTGGAATGTGGTCAAGGTCATCGACTTCAGCTATCTGTTCTATCAGATCGCTCAGAAGTCCGAAGAGATGACCATCACCACCATCGACCTGTCCCAGTGGGATATGCGCACCGATACCTACCGTCAGGGCCGTCTGACGCTCACCAATATGCTGAGCTTGGCAGTTGAAGGATCCGGCAATACAAACTTCATCAGCTTCATCTTCGGCCCCAATAACGTGCTCTGGACCAATGCCGGCAACAATGCCGGCATCCAGATCACGCCGCTTCTGGGCACCACTGACGGTGTCTGGATCAAGAACACCAACGCGCTTGGCTTCTCTACCTCCGTCGGTAACTCCGAAGACCTCATGAAGCGCTACGATGCATCCTATGCACCGCTGGAGACTACCACCTACACCTGGGACAACACCCACATCGGTGGTACCTTCTCTGACAACAACAACATTTGGTGGACTTACGCTAAGGACGATGTTAACTCCGTCGCCGACGCTTCCACGGCAGATCCTAAGGGTCTCATCCGCATTGGCCTCATCTCGAATTCCGGCTCTCATTCGACTGCTGTTGCGGGCGCTAACCTTCCGTGGAAGCTCGGCACTACTCCTCTGTGGCTCTCTACCACCGGCTTTGCTACCGATGGTGCGAACGGCAACGTTGCACCTACCACCCTCTATCAGTGGTTCGCCAACGCTCCGGCATGCTTCACCAACTTCGATGGCACCTATCTTGATACCTCTAACGCCACCACCTTCACCCAGGCGTTCTACAATGCAACGGGCCTGCGCTACGTCACCGGCACCGGCAACTGGAACACCAAGAAGGTAACGGCGTTCGTCTCCATGTTCCAGGGCTGCACCGAAGTTCGTGAACTGGATATGTCCAACTGGTCCATGCGCGGCAACGTAGTGCTGGGCTCCACCCCGGCTAATGCCGATATCACCAATATGCTGGCAGGCATGAACCACATCTCCACCCTGCACCTCGGCCAGAACATCGTGCTCCAGGGCACGGGCATCACCGAGATCGAGGCTATCGGCCCCGACATGGCAGGCTACTGGTACAAGGACGGCACCAGCCGTGCTCACCGCTATGGCAACACCCCCACGCTGGCTAATACCCACTACGGTGCAGCCATGTGCGACACCACGGGCATCCACACCTATCGTTGGTACTACGGCGGCGAATTCGCTTCCAACGACAACGCTTGGTGGCGCTACGACCAGGAAACCCAGGTCATGTCCATGGGTCTCTACAACTACTCTGCATCCGCGAATCATGTGGTCACCGAATACGGCACCTCCCTGCCGTGGCGTACCGCTGCAGGTGCGAAGTCCATGCCCATCACCGAAGTGAAGAAGATCATCACCAACTTCGACGTCCGTGGCGACGATGGCGTGCTCTGCACGGGCACCAACGGCCTGAAGATCCGCGACTTCACGTCCTGGTTCGAGGGCTTCACGGCTGTTGAAGAATTCGATGGCCGCGGTCTTGACGTGTCCCAGACCTACTTCTTCACCAACACCTTCAATGGCGACGTCAGCCTGAAGAAGATGAACATCTCCACCTGGAACATGGTCACCGCTGCTCGCTGGGCTACCAAGAACTCCACGGCTGTTAAGACTGGCTGGCCTGAGATGACCAACATGCTCACTGGTGTTACCAACATCGAGCACATGATCGTCGGCAACCAGATCTACTTGGTCGGTTCTGGCCTGAGCCGCACCGACGGTCTGTGGGCAATGGGTGAATTCACCTACGACAACGAATACACCTCTGACGACACCCTGTGGTTCGATACCACCGCACACCTCTTCACCGACATTCAGTCTCGTTACCTGGCTAACGTCAGCGCTACCATGGCAACCGGTCGTGCTTACGGTGTGGTCGATTGGGTCTTCGTCAAGGGCGAAGGCGCAGCATTCCCCGATAACCCCGAAGCCACCTGGCTCGTCCCAGAAGCTGATTTCCAGCTCTCTGAGACCACTACGCTCTATGGCAACTACCTCTATCTGGGTGCTCGTCCTGCGGCGACCAACAAGGTTGTTGGTGACCTGGGCATCCGCACCCCCTGGTGCCATATCGACTACAAGCAGGTCCGCACCTTCGGTGGTCTGAAGCCCACCAACATGACCTACTGGTTCGTCAACAACATCATCACCCCAGCCATGGCTTCGGTCTCGGGCTTCGGTACCTACGAATCCTTCGACACGGGCTATCGTCCCCATGAAGCAGAAGGCTACATGGAGCTCTGCGACTACGACAAGGGCTATAATTCCTCTATCTACAAGCCGGGCTTCTACTTCGATCAGGGCAAGACCTACGAATTCATGTTCGACTACCGAATCCTCAACGGCTATAGCCCTCAGAACTATGGTGCGTTCTCCTTCGGTTTCGGTCGTTCTCTGAACTACTACGACTACTACCAGAACCTCTCCGTTTGGCAGACCTCCTGGCAGACCGTTCATTTCTCGTTCACCTGCCACACCACGGCTCATTACTACATGAACTTCAAGCTGGACTCCCTGTCCACCAAGTGGCTGCAGTTCTGGTGGAAGAACGCATTCCTCATCCTCCAGGATTCCCAGCTCGAGCATGTTGACGGCACGGGTATCGATGCTTCTGAATGTACCGACTTCTCCTACATGGTCTACAAGCGCGGTAACCTCGAGTCCCTCGACATCCACAACTGGGATATGCGTGCTGGTGGCAACTTCACCTACATGATGGACACCACTCCGAAGCTCACCCGTATCGACCTCGGTCCTACCACCTCCTTCGGTTACAGCTCCAATATCCAGACCTCCAAGTGGGGCCAGACCCAGGGCTATGCTGCTAACACCTCTCAGACCTGGACCATCACTGCTGAAGGCGCAGATCCTATCTCCGTCTACTTCGATCCGCGTTCCGCAACTGAGAGCGCTTCTATCGACTACATCCAGATCTGGAGCGGCGTCACCACCGCTAACCCCACCGCTGCTGGTTCCACCACCGGTAAGCTCGGCGGCACCGCTTTCGCTGGCAAGACCTACACCTTCAACGCTAAGACCATCGTCATCACCTTCACCTCTGATGCATCGCTGCATAAGGCGGGCTTCAAGGCCTATATCACGGGTGGTAAGGTAACGGCGGTCACGGGCAGTGCTGTGTACCAGAACACCGACAACAACATCGGTGCCTTCGGTCCTAATGACGCAGCGGTGCTCGATGGCAAGGGTGCGTGGTTGGAATATGGCCGACCAGGCCCCTATCCGAAGGACGAGCTTACCCGCATCACGGGCGATTGGTTCGGTTCCCGTACCGACCTGGTGAAGCATCACCTCACCACCAAGGGCAAGTACACCTATATCTTCGATCCTGAATTCCTCGGCGGCCGCTTCGGTGGCAACGACCACCTGTGGTGGTACTACACCGAGGAAGGCCACACCCGTGACGACGGCTACGTTGTCAAGCCGAACTCGCTCGTCATCGGTGCTGACAAGGGTTATCCGCCTGAGGATCTTACCGTTGACATCGACCGTGCAACCACGCTGCTGCCGTGGGAGAAGGTCGTTCCTGCTGGCGTGGTGAAGCATGTCGCCACCATCGGCAACTGGCGCGCCATGACCCTGAACCAGTGGTTCAGCTCTTCGGCTAAGCAGTTCGACTCCCTGGGTACCGGTGACGGCACCTGGATCCCCGAAAACCTTGATGAAGTCGAGGTCAATGGGGGAGTGCTCACCTTCAAGGATGAAGATGGCAACGGCTCGTTCGTGAACTCCACGAAGCTGCACCTCACTGCACGCACCACCTACTACTTCTACTTCAACTACTGGTGGGATGCGACCGAGAACAACCAGGGCAACTATGCTGATGGCAAGACCTCGCTCACCAATGTTCCGCTCACCATCGAGCTGAATGGTACGGCCGATAAGAAGGGCACCACCGTGCTCACGGCCAACCTCGCTCCGAACGTCCTGGGCGATCCAGACGATGGCGGCCTTGGTCAGTGGTATTCCTTCACGCCTTCCACCACCGGCGACTACGACGTATGGCTGCGTCTGCCGGGCAATAACGCATACTCCTATGCGAACTCTGAACTGCACATCTCTGGACTGCAGCTGCTCACCGCACGTCCCGCGACCGTTACGGGCGCAGGCCTGCAGAACAACGGCTCGGTGGCTTACAAGGTAGAGAACTACACTAAGACCCTGGTCTACACCTACATCACCTCTGACGGCCTGACCTTCACCGATGAAGAGCATGTCCGCAACTACATGGACGAGAATCCTGGTCTTACCTACTACACCACTGAAGAGTATGTTTGGGTTCCCTCCGAAGGCACCGCGAACTACACCCAGTACGAAGTGAAGCAGGACTTCTTCGCGAACCTGGAGACCTTCGACGGCTCTGGCATCTACATGGACGACTGCCGCAGCGTTGCTGGCATCTTCCAGAACACCGACACTCTGCGCGAGATCAACATCCGCGGTTGGTCCCTCGATCCTTCGAAGGTCAAGACCGATAACGCTCTGTCCACCCTGCGTCACCTCGAGACCCTCATCGTGGACAACGGCACGTCGCTCACCACCAACCCCACCTTCATCGCTCAGATCCCGGGTCACAACAACGGCGCATGGGTTGCAGAGAACGTTACTGAAGACGAAGACAACCCCAAGTTCGACTCCGGCACGAACCGCGTTACCGAGGGCATGTTCGTTCTGAACACCGCTCCTGAGACCTCTACCTATCGTTCTCTCGAGACCCTCTATCGCTACACCAATGGTGGCAACGACCACGGTATCGTTACCTGGAAGTTCCGCTACGGCACCTTCGTGAACTTCGATCCGAACGCTAACGACGCTGAAGGCTACATCCCCTCCATCTTCCTCGAGGGTGGCGAGTCCATCGAATTCGTCGAAGAAGCAGACGGCACCCGCTACGTGCTCTTCCCCGATGGCACCAAGTACGACGCTTACAAGCTCGATGGCTACAATCTGCGCTACTGGAATACCGTGGCTAACCCGCCCACGAACAAGAACGGCAAGCCGCTGCAGGGCATGGAGACCACCTGGGGCTATAAGTACACCGCTCCGAACACTGGCGACGATGACGCGGTCATGATCACCTTCTATGCTCAGTGGTATCGCGACGAGAACGCTGCAGTGAAGTTCGTCATCGACACCGATGGCAACGGCACGGGCACCACCGCTGAATCCACCGTGGGCGCCGACGCTTCGGTCACCACGGGTTACCTGGAAGTTTCCGGCATGAAGATCGGCGACACCTTCCAGCTGTTCAACGGTACTCTCGACGGCCTGGGCATCTACGATCCTGCTAACGGCTACATCATCAACAACGCTTCCTTCCAGGAATTCAAGCGCCCTGGCTACGACCTCATCGGTTGGAGCTTCTACATGCGCCACATCCAGGAAGACGGCACCGTTGGCGGCAACACCTACTCCATCTACTTCGATGAGAAGGATCAGACCGTCCGCCTGTTCATGCCTTACGGCGACGAAACGCTCCTGAACGACCCCAACACCTACGTTGATACCTTCTATGCACTGTGGGCACCTACCAAGGGCTACACCATCGAATACGTAGCTCCTGGCTCGGTATACACCCCCAACATGAAGACCGACCTTTCTTGGATCGACGCAGACCTGCTGCCTGAAGACGGCGACAAGGTCCAGCGCACTGGTTACAAGGTCGCAGGTTGGTATGCACTCGACAAGGACGGCAATCGCATCACGTTCGCGGATGGTTCCACCCTCATCACTCCGCAGAATGCTGGCTCTATCCGCGTTCGTGATATTGCGATCTCCGCTGATGTTGCAAACGTCATCTACCTCTACGTGGAATGGGCTGAAGGCGACATCATCATCGAGTTCAAGCCCAACTGCGAACAGGGTGCGGTCTCCATGGCTTCCCAGGAACTGCCGCTCTCCGATGGCACTGCCGTCAAGAACGTTGTGGCAACGGGCAAGAAGGGTTATCACTTCGAAGGCTGGACCAACGACCGTACCGGCGATGTGTTCACCAACTTCGTGCTGACCGCAGATCAGATCCGCTCCATCTCCTTCATGAATGGTAAGTGGCTCCCCACGGTCTTCACCGCGAACTTCGCTCCTAACGAATACACCATCCACTATGAACCGGGCGAGGGCGCAATGGGCGCTGGCAACATGCCCGACGATCATGCAGTCTATGGCGTTGGCTTCATCGTTCCTACCGTGGGCGACGAGACCACCTTCTGGCGTGATGGCTACCTGTTCACTGGCTGGCTCACCAACGAACCCGAAAGCGAAGACAACCCCAATGGTTCGCGCTTCCTGAAGCCTGGCGACAACATCGCTGACTTCCTGGCAGCTCACGGCGCTACCATCACCCTCACTGCTCAGTGGGAACCCCGTGCCATCACCGTCACCTGGATCGGTGGCTTTGGCGGCAAGGTCGCATTCCCTGGTCAGGAAGGTGCTGCTACCGTCAAGATCACCAAGGGCTACACCACCATCTCTTCGGCTATCGATCCGGTCCGCGCTATGGCAGACACTGGCTACAAGTTCCTCGGCTGGACGCTCACCGGCTCCAACGACATCCTCACCACTGAAGCCATCCTGCGTCTGACCATGCCGGAGAGCGGCTTCTGGCCCTACGAGCAGTCCTTCACGGCTGTGTTCGAGCCCATCAAGTACAACATCGTTTACGACTACACCGTCTCCGGTGGCAAGAACGTAGCAACGGGCACCCTGCCTGCAGATCAGGTCAAGACCTTTGGTGTCGACCTCATGCTCGGCTCTATCACCAACGAGCGCGGCGAAGTGCTGCTCCATCGTGAAGGCTATGTCTTCGTAGGTTGGCAGACCGCCGATGGCCAGTATGTCTTCGATGACAACGGCATCATGAACATCGACCTCACCTCTGTCGAAGGCGACACCATCTACCTGTTCGACAAGTGGGAGCCCTCCAAGTACACCATCACCTTCTATCGTGGTGCGGACAATGCTTCGGGCACCATGGATGTTCAGACGCTCACCTACGACGTTCCTTCTAAGCTGAACAAGAATAAGTTCGTGCGCAATGGCTACAAGTTCATCGGTTGGTCCACCAGCCTGAACCCCAATGCTCCGATCCTCTACACCGACGAAGAGATCGTTTCCAACCTGGGCAAGGATGGCGACAACATCGTCTTCTACGCACGTTGGGAAAAGGTCGATTCCTACCAGGTCTTCTTCGAACTTGACGAAGCTTCCCAGGCTATGGCTACCATCCACATGCCTGCTGGCTACGACAAGGACATGGGCATCAAGGTGAAGCAGGACTTCTTCGTGGCACCGAGCCAGGAGCCCACCTTCTCCCAGACCCAGGAGCAGATCGATCGCGACTACTACCTGGCTTACTGGCGCTACACCATCCAGCATGAAGATGGCACCATCGAAGAAGGCGTCACTCAGGACGTCAAGAAGGTCGCCGTTACTGGCATCATGCACTTCAGCGCACACTTCGCTCCGGGCCGCGTCTACATCGTCGTCTACGAACCAGGCGCATATGGTACCTTCCCGCAGGAAGACAACAAGACCTACTTCGTCGACCTTGAGCCTTCGCTGCAGGGTAAGACCACCTATGTTCCGCAGTTCGGCGGTCAGGCAGCAGGCACCACCCTCGATCCGAAGTTCTTCGACACCAACCTGTCGAACCCGAACAACATCAATAACCCCAAGGGCGTTCCGGGCTTCCAGTTCCTGGGTTGGAGCTGGACCAACGCAGATGGCTCTGGCATCCACTACAGCTTCAACTACACCGACGAATTCGGTAACACCTACACTGCAGAGACCATGCCTACCATCATCGTTGACCGCAGCTACACCTTCACCGCAATGTGGGCACCTTCCGAGGTAACCGTTTACCTCGGCCCGAATGGTGGCGAATGGTATTTGAACGACCAGGCTACTTTTGTCGACCCCGATTCCGCTGCTCCGTTCACCATGACCCCGGGCAACGCATTCGCTATGGCTACCCAGCTCACCGGCAAGGCGGTCGTGCTGCCTGAACCTACCAACATCATGCATCGTGATGGCTTCAAGTTCATCGGCTACACCTCCAGCCCCTCTGGTTCTGTCATCTGGCAGCCGGGCGACAGCGTGCTGGCATCCTATGGTCTGCACATCTACGCGGTCTGGGAGAAGCTCACCTACACCATCCACTTCAACTCCACTGGCGGCACCGCAGTAAACGACAAGCGTGGCCTGGGTTGGACCGACCGCAACCTGTTCACTGGCGTTGTCGAGCCTAAGAAGTTCGGCTACACCTTCGACGGTTGGTACGTTGTCGATCCTTATGGAAGCAAGTGGGACCCCTCCATCGATAAGACCTCTAGCCATTCGCTCTACTCCGACCTGGCTAAGTACCAGTACGCAGACGGCACCATCGCTCCCGACATCGCTGCTTGGGAAAATGGCATCACCCTGTATGCGAAGTGGCTGGAGAACGCTACCACCATCAAGTACATCCCGGCTGTGTTCAATGAACGCGGCGAACTGATCGAGACCAAGGGCGGCTCGGTCACCACCAAGGAAGAGCTCATCAACGTGGTATCCCCGTGGTCCGCACGTGGTTCTTCGGCAGTCGCAGGCACCGGCTTCCACTTCGTGGGCTGGTATTCCTACGACGGCAAGCTGCTCTCCGAAGATGTCGACTTCGCACCTACCAAGCGCGATTTCAACACTTCAGGCGAATACTGGGGCGATCCGAACCACTCCAAGTTCTATGCGGTCTTCGCACCCAATAGCTATCGCGTCCAGTTCGTGGTCAACGGCGGCATCGGCCGTATGGAGGCTATCGACGTTGACTACGGCGAGACCCGCTACCTGCCGCTCAACAACGGCCAGATGGCTCGCGTCGGCTTCGACTTCATGGGTTGGGCAACTTCCCCCGACGCTGGCACCCGCTACGTCGATGGTGCTCAGATCTACAACCTCACCTCTGTTGATGGTGCGGTCGTTTACCTCTATGCAGTATGGAAGGGCAAGGAATTCACCCTTACCCTGAACAAGAACGGCGGCCAGCCCAACGCTTGGGAAGGCATCGCTAAGCCGCCTGTGTCCTACGACAAGTCCGGCAACGTGGTCTACCCAATGATCGCTGGCTCCTCCGTGCGCCTGCCTGACACCATGACCTTCGTCCGCACTGGTTACACCATGGACGGCTGGGTCACGCAGCCTAACGGCAACGACGTCATCATGCCAGGCTCCATCTACTACATGCCAGGCGGCGACGTCACCCTCTATGCTCATTGGGTACCCAACAGCTACATCATCCGCTTCCAGCCGGGTGCTGCAGATGTCGAGCATGTTGAAGAGATGGTCGACGTTCGTGCAAACTACGGCACCACCTATTACCTGCCGAAGAACAAGTACACCCGTGAAGGCTATGTCTTCTATCACTGGATCACCACCATCGATGGCACTACCTACACCTTCGATGACGAAGAGGGCGTACTGAACCTCACCGCTGTTGATGGCCAGGTCATCACGCTCACCGCTGTGTGGACCGCACTGCCGCATCGCGTCTACTTCGACGGCAACGGTGGCACCATCTCTGGCATCCCGAACCCCCAGGAAGTCAAGACGGGCGAATATGCTCACACCACTGGCATGACCGTTGATCGCAAGAACTACACTCTCATCGGTTGGCACTACTCCATGGAGGTCGACGGCGAGACCATCACTGGCGAGATCGACGATCCTGCAACCCTGAAGATCCTCGGCGCTACTATCTTCACTGCTCAGTGGGGTGGCCCGCGCGTCGTATCTTACCTGCCGGGCAACCACGGCACCTTCAAGCCTTATGTTGTCACTGCTGGTAAGGAGACCATGTACACCGACCTGCCTGCAGGTGCAACGGGCGATCAGTATCCGTACCACGGCGACCTGATCAGCGGCGTTCCCGCAGGTGAAGACGGCTGGACCTTCGTTGGTTGGCTGCGTACCGCGCTCGACCTCGATGGCGAGATCGTCTCCGACAAGTACATCATCTCTGCCAAGGATTGGCTAGCAGATCCTGATCTGGCCATGGGCTTCATCGACGATCATGAGTGGTCCATCATCTTCACCGCTCAGTGGTATCGTCCCTTCACCCTTACCTATGACCTCATGGGCGTGGGCTCTTGGGTCGACGGCTATGACTTCGGCTACGATCCGATCGATGGCACCAACATCAGCTTCATCGTAGGCGCAGGCGAGACCTTCACCGTTCCTACTGAATCTGCTATCACCAACCGCGTGGGCTATGTCTTCGAAGGCTGGGCTAAGTCCGCTGAAGATGCGAAGAACCACATTGTGTCCTACCCGAGCTACGATGACGGTGGCAACATCTTCACTGACTTCGAGATGCCTGAACACGACCTCACCCTCTATGCGGTCTGGACCATCCGTGAATATCGCGTCCACTATGCAACTGGTGGCGGCACCTACATCGGTGTTCAGATCTTCCACTGGTATGACGACCATCTGATCCCGGCTAACGATCCGGTATGGCCTGGCTATGCCTTCAATAACTGGTATACCGCCGACAACTCCGGCACCGTACCGGGCGACACCCCCAATGGTCAGCGCATCTACGACAACACCCGCATCTGCGACTTCCTGCTCAACGAAGGCATCACCGACATCATCCTCTATGCATGGTTCGTGCCTGGTTATGCAACGCTGCATTACTTCGTAGATGGCCAGGGCGGCACCGTATCCAACCCGCGCGACTACATGCTCCCTGCTGCAGATGGTGAACCTAAGGGTTCCACCGCTATCCCTGCTCCGGGCTACATCTTCATGGGTTGGTATGACTCCCTGGGTAACCTCGTGGGCACCGAAGCAACCTTCATCCCCACGAAGAACTCCGACGAAGCATGGCTCGACGGTACCAGCTACTTCGCACGCTTCCAGTACAAGCAGTACACCATCGTCTTCGACTCCAATGGCGCAGACTCTGGCAAGCTGCCTGATCAGCGCGTCGCATTCGACGAGGTCGTTACCCTTACCCCGAATGCTGATCGTCTCCAGCGTGCTGGCTTCAAGTTCATGGGCTGGACCAAGACCCAGCTGTCTTCTTTCATGACCCAGGCTGAACTCGATGCTTACCTGGCAGCGAACAACATCAAGCTCTACGAAGACATGGAAACCGTCGTCAACCTGCCTGACGGCGACAACCTGCAGGTCACCCTGTGGGCAGTCTGGCTGAATGTTGGCTATAAGGTCCACTACAGCCTCGATGGCCAGAACGACGTCTTCGACGATCGCTTCCTGGGCTGGATCGCCTACGAAGACAACGACAAGCAATATCCCACCAACTCCAGCGTCACCGCTCTGGACTACGCTGCTACCCACGGTGCACACCGTAATGGCTACAACTTCGTGGGCTGGCAGTACCAGAACGCTCTGGGCAACTGGGTGAAGGTCGGCTTCGGTGAGAACTTCATCATGCCGAACCACGAAGTGAACATGGTCCCCGTTTGGGAAGCCATCAAGTACACCGTTCGCTTCGAAGCATTCCCCACTGAATGGGCAGACGACACCTTCACCAAGTTCGATTACGCTTCTGCACCTAACTATGACGTTCTTGGTCAGTATGCTTCCAGCGTCCACCTGATGTTCACCGACACTGGTCGTCCTTACTTCGAGATGGAAGTCTCCTTCGACGAGCTCTTCGATGCGAATGGTCGCTTCTTCCGCTCTGGTTACGACTTCCTGAAGTGGATCGTCTCTGGCACCTCTAGCGTTGCTGGCTCCGACGTTACCAGCCTCGACGGTGAATACCTGGCTGGTTGGTACGAGAACCTCTCCAATAGCGAAGGCGCTGTTGTCACCTTCACCGCTGTGTGGTCGCCGCGCAAGGTCAACGTAGTGTTCAACTCCTCCGATCCTACGCAGGGCTCTGTTACTGGCGCTACCAACCAGATCTGCTACACCGGCGATGTTGCTCGCGTTGAAGACGTCATCGTCACCCCGGGTTACAAGAAGGCGCTGCATCACTGGACCGCTCGCGTCACCATCACCGCTGACGATGGCTCCATCACCACCAAGACCATCACGCTCACTCCTGAAGAGCTGCTCACCTACAAGCTCGAAGGTTCCACCACCTTCACCGCATACTGGGCAGACGCATTCGATGTCTGGTACTTCGAGGGCATCTACGGCGACTTCTACACCGACAATGGTCACGACGCTGGCCACTCCAACGGTTCAGAAGGGGAGACTCGCTTCACCCACGCTGTTCGTGGCGAAGGCATCCCCACCTACAATGGCGAAGAGAACGGCCTGCCGCGCTCCATCACCACTACCACCTCCACCAAGACCCAGACCTACGCATTCATGGGCTGGGCACTGGCTGAACTCGACTCCACTGGCATGCCGCGCCGCGACCTCCAGGGTCACGTGGTCTATCGCACCACTTCTGACGGCCTGCCCATGTACTTCCGCAACGAGCAGGGCGAGATCATCCGCTCCGCGGACCTGTCGGGCATCATCCTCACCGCTGATCTGAATGGTCTTACCGCAACGGGCGACCTTTACCTGGTCGCGGTCTGGAGCGAAGGCGAATTCGTCATCAACTTCCATCCGAATACCCCGAACCGTACCAACGCTGAGCTCAACCGCCTGAATGGCATCACGCTGGACGAAGGCACCATGCCCACCCAGCTGATGGCTTACAACACTCAGGTGAACCTGGCTCCGAACCAGTACAAGTCCGTTGGTTACGACTTCGTTGGCTGGTCCACCAAGGCGCTGGGCAAGGTCTACGACGCCGACTACGACACTCTCGCTATCGAGGCCGACATCAAGGCACAGGGCGCTGAATTCTATCGCAACATGGCTCTGTTCCCCGCCAACGAAGCGCTCCTGCCTATGCGCAACGATGCCGACCTCTACGCTGTGTGGAGGATCCACATCTACGACGTTGAATTCCTCACCACTGGCGACAATGTTGGTGGCGGCCTGTACGATCGCACCACCAACGAACTGCTCCTCGAAGGCGACGACCGCCTCCTGCAGAAGCAGCCCTACCTGGGTCATCCCAGCAACGAGAAGATCGTACAGCGCGCTCATACTGGTTATGTCTTCGCAGGCTGGAAGTACGAGATCTCCCTGCGCAACGGTGCTGTCATCACCGGCGTTCTGTCCGAAGAGACCGACATCCCCTCCATCACGGTCTACGGCAACACCAAGATCACCGCAATGTGGGAGAAGACCTACTCCATCACCTATCAGCCTGGTGAGTATGGCGCATGGGCAGAAGACACCATCACTGCTGACGGCCTGCGTGGCGGTCGCCCCATCACCAACAAGTACATCTTCACCGCACTCAACGGTCCTATCGACGCTAACTTCGTAACGCCGCTCGACTACGGCGATGGCAAGGGCGCACTGGTCCGCACCATGCCGCTGTCCAACAACGCGAACTACATGTTCGACGGCTGGATCGGCAACGACGGCTCCTTCTATCAGACCGTTGAAGAGGTCATGAATGGCCTCATGTCCAGGGGCAACCTCGTTCTTACCGCAAACTGGCTCTACATGCCCGTTACCGTGAAGTTCGACCCCAACGGCGGTATCCCCACTCCGGGCACCACTGAACTGGAAGATCGCCCGAACCTCATCCCTTATCAGCACATCACGCTGCCTAAGACCGGCACCGTTACCAAGGGTGGCTACAACCTGGTCGGTTGGAGCTACAACGGCAAGGTCTACAAGGTCACTGAAACCACTTCCGACGCATTCCCGGTTCCGCGCTTCGGCGGCACCCTGGTCGCAGTTTGGGAAGAGCGCACCGTCATCCTCACCTTCAAGTCCGAATCCACCAACACCACGGGCGCTGGCTACATCGTCTCTGAGGTTGGCAACAAGACCACCCACGATCCTGGTTGCGGTTCTAACGGTAAGGAAGGCGCTGGCTGGTGCTACTGGCACGGTCTCCAGGGTTGGTACTACGACCTCCAGGGCCACCAGATCATCAAGGTCTCTGGCTTCAAGGACGAATGGTTCAACCGCACCACTGGTAAGGTGGAAATGGTCATCAACCCGGCTGTTAAGCCCAATGGCGAGATGTACCAGAAGAACTACGACACCCTGGCATTCCGCGTTTCCGCTGTTACCGGTGAAGGCCGCGGCTGGCTCGCTCAGGACCAGTACCTCACCTTCTCTGGCACCCCGTATGGCATCACCGCTATCGCTAACCAGGGCTACCACTTCCTGCACTGGGTAGACGTCCATGGCAACGTGGTCTGCGATACCGCTACCTTCGTGGCTCCTGCAGGCTCTTCCGGTATCTGGGAGACCGCAACCTACTACGCTATCTTCTCTGAAGACGAAGACGTAGACATCTACTACGAAGTCGACGACCCCGACCATGCATGGCTCTCCCGTGACATGGAGCTCATCGCTCCTTCCACTGGTACCGCGCTGGGCACCCAGGTTCGCCTGCTGCCGGGCTATGAGGTCATCGGTTGGGTCGACTCCCTCGATCCCGACACCATCCTGCCGGGCACCCAGGGTCAGATCAACTTCTATCCTCCTCGTTACGACTACGTCCACGGTGACGACGGCCGCTCCGGCCCGGGCTCCTGGATCTTCTCCAAGGACAACGAGCGCACCTACATCTGCCTCATCCGTCCGCTGCCCGCAACCTTCACCGTTGAGCACTACTTCGAGAACGAAGATCACCTGAGCTTCACCAAGAAGCTTACGGAGTCCAAGACCGGTCCGTACAACGCACGTGTCCAGGTCCTGCCCGAAGAGGTTGAAGAAGACGGCGTCAAGAAGATCAAGTACCATCTCTATCAGATCGATGAATCCGGCAAGATCATCCCGTCGACTGATGATGGCTTCTATCTTGAAGACATTCTGGCGCCCGATTCTTACCTCTCCGACGGCACCATGACGTGGTACTACGATCCGGTGATCTCTGCTCCTACTGCTGTGGGCGTTATCGGCTTCGACGCTAAGAAGCTCACCCTGAAGCTCTACTACCTGCGTGCAGACCACGACTCTGCGACCATCGTCTATGACGTTGTGAACCTGCCTCACGTGGGCTATGACCCCTATGGCGCTGGCGACCATGGTTCTACCAACCCCACGCTGGAGCTCATCGCTTCTGGCCCGGCTGGTAACCCCAAGGGCTCCACGGTCACCGCACCCGATGGCTACCAGTTCCTCGGTTGGTTCGCACACCTCTCCGATGTCCAGGGCAACATCCCGCCGGTATCCACCGACCTGAACTTCGTTCCGCAGCTGGGCAAGGAACTGCCGGCCGCTGGTCTGGGTCATGGCGATGTGGTCACCTTCTACGCGATCTTCCGCGAACTGGGCGACATCAACATCTACTACTCTTATGACCCGTCGGACGCTGGCTCTGTTTCGCTGTCTCATGACTCCTTTGCTCCGGTCACCGGTCATCCCAAGCCTGTCTACACCACCCCGAATCCGGGCTACCGCTTCACGCACTGGACCCGCGATGACGGACTGTGGGTGGCATACGATGGCACCGTGATCGAAGGTTCCCAGTATTGGACCGAGGCTCCGCAGGGCGTGAACCTCATGGGCTCCACCTTCTTCCCGCAGCACATCGACGACTCCTACATGTCCTACGATGGTCACACGTTCACCGCGCACTTCGTCATCGACGCAGTGGTCTTCACGGTCGAGCGTTATAAGGTCATCGAAGGCAAGGTCGTCTACATCAACGAAGACGGCACGCTGGACTTCCTGAACAAGAAGCCCACCGAGACCCTGAAGCTCTACGCACCGGCTAACTCCAACGTGAAGGTGCTCTTCGATTCCGAGCGCGGCGAATACTACGTTGCTGGCGTCACCATCGCTGGTACCAAGCTTGCCGACGGCATCGCAGAATACTTCACTCAGTGGCTGGGTTACTACTACCTGCCTGACTACGAACTGGCTGTTGAATCTGGCGTCGTGAAGGCAGACGGCTCCCTTGTGCTCCGCCTGTATTACGAAGCTGACGAGAACACGCTGTTCACCGTCGAGCGCTATGTCACCAACGTTGGCGATCCTAACGATCCCACCACCGCCATCACGTCTCTCTATGACACCGTGTATTACGGCGGCGAATACAACAAGAATGGTGCTCCTACCGACTCCTGGCGTACGCTCATGGTGGTCGGCTCCGAAGGTGCTACCGTTCCTGCTGGCTACGTGGGCGTCCTGGCACCTCAGGGCTACCAGTACTACAGCCACGAGAACGAACTGCTCACCGGCATCGTCACCGCCGATGGCAAGCTCGTCCTGCGCATCTACTTCGAGGCTATTGAAGGCGCAGCAAGCTACAAGGTCGAGCACTACTACGTTGATGGCACCCATCACGCAACGCTCGCTGAAGAAGATCCCACTACCATCTCCGGTGTGACCGCGGGTACCTATGTCTTTGCAGATCCGGCACTCTTCATTCCTGCAATGCATGGGCACCCCGGTTACACATTCGCAGAAACCTGCCAGATCTATAACGAAGACGGCGTCCTCGTTACCGTCAACTCCAACTGGTACGAACTCTACGTAGCAGGCGACGGTTCCACCGTGCTGCGCCTGTATTACGTGGGCGACCCGCGCGTCCTCAACTTCGACCTGGGCTCTGGTTCTTGGTCCGATCAGTTCACTGGCCAGACCACCCGTCCTATGCAGACCGGTTCTCAGACCACTCTGCCTACCAAGCCTGATGTTGAGCGCGAAGGCTACGAATTCATCGGTTGGTACATCACCAATGAAGGCACCAACACCGAAGGCACCAATTCCATCGTCACGGCAGATCGCCTCTCCAATGGCGAACTCACCCCGACCGGCTTCTACGCTCCGGGCTCTGTGTTCACCATGCCTGAACTCAACACCGACCCGAACTACGGCGAGGTAAGCCCGTATCTCACCAAGATCGGTGACACGTGGTATTACACGTTGCACGCTGTGTGGCGCGCACTGCCCGCTACCTACACCGTGGAAGTTTGGGTCCAGAACGGCGACGGCACCCTGCAGCGCATCCCGGTCACCTTCCCGAATGCTGACGAGAACGGTGTGCTCACGGGCGTCTATGGCGACACCATCAACTTCAACGATCCTACCAACCCGGTTCGCAGCTGGGGCGTGGGCGCTGACTACCACGAAGAAGCACTGGGCGAAGGCTATGCCATCACCGCTCCTGCTGGCTATCAGTTCTCCCAGTCCTTCACCCGTACGGGCAACGAAGTCCTCCGTGGCTTCGACCTCAGCCTGCCAGTGCTCGGCTCCGTGAACTCCGTGCTCCTCAATAAGACCAGCGGCTCCACCATCTACCTGTTCTACACTGCCATCCCTGATGGTGTCGAATATGTGGTCCGTCGCTATGAGACCCTCTCCGACCACCAGACCAACTACGAAGTGGACAAGAACGGCAACCGTCTCTATCGCGACGCTAACGGCAACGTGCTCGATGGCGAGAATGGCAACGTGGTTGCTCCTGAGGACCTGCGCAACTACCTCATCTACGTGAAGGGCACCGCAGGCCAGCAGCTCCAGGCTAAGACCGCTGCTGAACTCCAGGCTATGGGCATCGCCTTCACCAACGGCGTCGATCACGTGGTCTACAACGGCATCAACTACTTCATCGTCTATGACAACCTGCCTGGCTTCGCTTACTCCGCACTGCGTAGCGATCCTATCAACGCAGGCCTCTACGTTGAAGGTGACTCTTCCAGCGTGCTGCACCTGTACTACGACGCTAAGAAGCAGGACGTCGTCTACGACCTGAAGGACGGCTCTTGGACGCTGGCTAACCTGAACCGCGACGACGGTATCTTCGGCGGCTCCATGAACCGCGTCTACACTTACGACAAGATCACCCTCCCGGTCGGCACTAATGTCGAGCGCGAAGGTTATACGCTGGCTGGCTGGGCAACCTCCGAGGACATCCTCGAAGCAGCCCTGGCATCTGGCGATTACAGCCGCCTGCTGGCACCTGGTTCCCAGTGGATCGTGCCGCCGGCTGGCACCACCGTCGACGCTCAGGGGTACGGCGTGGTCACCCTCTGGGCAGTTTGGCGACCCCTGGATAAGGAATATCGCGTACAGGTTTACCGCGTTGAAGCTGGTAAGGTCATCCGCGATAAGGCCTTCGAACGCGCTCAGGGCTACATCGACGCAGACGACAACACGCTCCTCTCTGCTCCTACCGGCACCGAGGTTGGCTTCACCTCCGCAACGGGCCAGGGTCCGAACTTCAAGCCCATCCCGAATCGTCCGGGCTATGAACTGAATGCAAGCTACACGTCGGTCTATGGCGACTCCAAGCTCACCGGCTTCGTCACCGCTGACGGCCGCATGACCCTGATCCTCTACTACGAGGCAGTCCAGGGTGGCTCTCAGTACCGCGTTGAATACTGGTACTGGGATCCGGTGACGGGCAAGCCCATGAAGTTCGATGAACCTGCTCCGGGCTCTAGCAACACCGAAGGCGTGGCTGCTTCCATCGTCCTGAACGGTACCGCTGGCTATCAGGCAAACGCTAATACTGCAGGCACCAATGCAGCACCGGGTCTCTTCGACACCACCGTTGCAGGCGCACCTGTTGAATCTCATACTGCTTACACGTCGCTGTCCTGGATGTGGAAGGACATCGATGGTTACACCGCAGCACCAGCATCCAGCTGGCGCTACACCGGTGCATCCTACGACTACACCTACATCGAGGGCTATGACGCTCTTGGTAACCCCATCTACAAGACCATCACCATCCTCCAGAACACCTCGTTCGCCTCATCCTATTCCGGCACTATCATGGGCGACCCGAACGAGATGCTGGTTCTCCGTTTGTTCTACACGCCGGCCCCTCGCGACGTTAAGTTCGAGGTCGAGGGCGGCGTGTGGACATCCGGCACTGACACCTTCTCTTCTTCGCCTTCGAAGAAGTACATGACCGGTCAGGTCATCGATGTTCCTCAGGGCACGCATGTAGCACGTCCTGGTTACCAGCTGCTCGGCTGGACCACCGACAAGGATGCGCTCGATGCGTGGAACCTGGATGCGAACCGCGATGCTTCCACGTTCTCCGAAGCGCTCACCAACAGCTTCTATCCCAGGAACTACGAAGTTGGTTCTGCTCTTAACCAGACCCTGTGGGCTATCTGGATGCCGGCAGACACCACCTACACCGTGGAACACTATCGTGTGGTCTCCGAATACGTCGACAATGGCGATGGCACCCGCACCCTCACCAACGTACTGAAGGTCGAGACCTATCCGGTCTACGTCACCACCCACACTGGCAAGTCCGAATCGGCTCTTAACGCTTCTGACATCTACTCCAAGGCCATCCTCGATGCGCTCTACGAAACCTATCCTGCACTGAAGGGTTACGGCTTCTTCGCTGGCTTCAACACCGTTTGGAACGGCGACAACTACCAAGAAGTGGTCACCATCGCATCCCTCAATGGCGACGGCTCCACCACCTTCAAGCTGTATTACGTTTCCCTCTATGTGGAATACGAAGTCGAGATCTGGAAGGTCTCCGGTGAAGGTATCGCTTCCAAGGCTACCGACGCCGATGGCAACGTCATCACCATCAAGCACACTGGTCTGGCTGGCGCTTACGCTAAGGCTGACGCCGAAAAGACCGGTGGCGTGTGGAACACCTACACCTACGTCGATGCCGACGGTAACACGGTCGTGCCCACGCAGCTTACCGACGATGCATGGGTCAACTCCGCAGTGGTCACTGGCTACCACTACAGCCCCGGCACCTTCATGATCAACGACATCTCCTTCACCTCTGATCCTTACAAGCTGATCAACGGTGATGGCTCCAGCGTCATCCGCCTGTTCTTCACGCCTGACACCTACAGCCTCACCCTGGTCATCAATGGCGACACCTTCAGTGACGCTTCTTGGGTGAAGAGCTATTCCGGCGCTGGTAATGCGTTCGTCCAGACCGGCTCGGTCAACGTGGTCTCTGGCTCCAAGGTCTACCTGCCAGGTTCCGGCGCTTCCAAGCGTCCTGGCTACACCCTGAAGGGTTGGTACACCACCAACGATGCGAACCAGATCGACATCTTCGGTGCGATGTCCATCGATCGCTACAACCAGATCCTGGCTTCTGGCGATCCGCACTTCTATCCGACCGGCACCCTCATCTCTGCTCCGGATGCTAACGCGGGCGACACCGTTTACATGTATGCAGTTTGGGTAGCAGACGAATCTGCTTACCAGGTTGCGTACTACAAGGTGGTCAACGGTGTGGCAACGCTGGACTACACCAACAAGAACGATGCCTTCAAGTTCGCAACGGGCGACACCTTCAGCCTGCTCGACAACGATGGCAACCTGAAGCCTGAATACGTGCTGCCCACCGACACCACGTTCATGGACGGCTCTCGTGAATACGACTTCCGCGGCTACACGCTCGACCTGCTGCACGCTAATTCGCTGCTCTCTGCGGTCATCTCGGGCGACCCGCTGCATCCTACCGTGTTCCGCGTGTACTACGATGCGAACAACGACACTGAATACAAGGTTCACCACGTATTCGTCGATGGCGACGGCAACACCTTCGAGGTGCTCACCGAAATGCGTCAGGGCGAAACTGACACCGAGATCCAGCCTTCCGACATCGGTCTGGCATATCAGGACAAGGTGAACTACATCTATGGCGAGATGCGCGACGGCACCCTGTACCTCATCTACACGGGCGCTGACGGCACCACCTATGAATACGACTTCCAGGGCTACAAGTTCCATCCGAACTCTGACGGCACTGTTCCGGGCACCAACCTGCAGACCAGCCTTGCTGCTCACATCTCTGGTACTGGCAAGACCGAGTTCACCCTGTACTACGTTGCTGAGGCTCTGCCGCTCACCTTCCTGCTGGGCGACAACGCAACCTCCACTGACATGGCGAACCGTAACTGGACCTCTGGTGCAGCTAACATCTCTGGTGTCTACAAGGTTGGCAAGACCCTGAAGGTACCGAGCGCAGACGCTGCTAACCGCCTGGGTTACGAACTGGTCGGTTGGTACGCTGGCGATGACTACGCGATGTTCACCAACCTGGTCGGCTCCGAATCCATCGCTTGGACCGATTGGCTGGCAGCTAACCCTGGCATCGACAAGTACGGCATCAACCCGCTGTTCATCCCTGCTGGTGGCACCTTCAAGATGCCTCAGGGCGCAACCACCCTCTATGCAGTGTGGCGCGCTAAGGAGATCACCTTCACCGTCGATCGTTGGCAGATCACCGGCGGTACCCAGGCAGACAAGCTCACCACCCTTGAATTCAAGGGCTATGCAGGCGACACCGTTTCCTTCGTCGATCCTGAAGCACCTACCGCTACTAGCCCGGTCTACGAACTGAAGGCTGACGGCACCCTGGGCATCAAGATGGTCGACGACGGCTTCGGCAACCTGATCCCCGATACCAAGACCATCGTGAAGAACGTTTGGGAAGTTCCGGGCATCGCTGGTTACCACCTGTACGATCCTGCTAAGGGCGACACCCCGGCAGACGCTACCGTCAACGGCGTTGACTACTCCCAGAAGATCGTCACCACTGGCGTTATCGAAGAAGTTGCTGGTATGCCGCTTGGCCTGCCGAACATCGTCCTCGTCTTCGTCCCGAACAACGACACGCCGTTCAAGATCTACCACCACCTGGTAGAGGGCGACGGCGACGTGGTGGACATCTTCTATGATGGCAAGCAGTTCTACACCACCGGCACGGGCAAGACCGGCGCCTACATCGACGAAGCTACGGGCCGCACCTACGAACTGGGCTCCTGGCTCGACGCAGAGGGCAACAGCTGGGCATTCCTCATCAAGGGCTTCACCTTCGGTGAATATGAGCTCCAGAAGCTCTCTGGCACCATCCTGGCAGACGGCTCCATGGAACTGCATCTTTACTACCTGGCAGACCGTCAGCAGCTGAACTTCGAACTGGGCTCCATCAACCCCGACGATGGCACCTATAACAACGGCGCAACCTGGCGTGGCTCCAACCCCTCCACCGACATCTACAAGACCGGTGAGAAGGTAACGCTGCCGAACTCCTCCGTGGGTATCCGCCCGGGTTACACCCTCTATGGCTGGACCACCACCCTCGATGGCTCCGACCTCAACGGTATGGTCTCCAACCAGTGGATCCTCGACCACGCTGGTCAGATCTACCTGGCAGGCGATCCGTACGCCTTCACCATGCCGAACGAAGAGACCACCCTCTATGCAGTGTGGATGGCTAACAACTCTGAATACAAGGTCATCGTCAACGCGCTCCAGGGCGACGGCACCACTGAAGAACTGGCAACTTATCTGCGCACTGGCGTTACGGGCAACTGGCTGGATTACTCCGATCCTGCACATCCGTTCGAGGCTCACGCAGATGATCACGACAACATCTATGCATGGCTCCAGGCTATCCTCATCGCTGCTGGCTATGAGATCGACCCGAATCCGCTCAACCCGCTGGGTGACGCATTCGGTTACCTGAACGCTACTGGCGACGACGCTACCGCAGCTGGCATCGACCAGACCGTGCTCTACATCTACCTGCGTGCTATCGAGAACGGCACTCACTTCTACGTCGAGCACTACACCGTTGATGTGAACGACGCTGGCAACCTCCAGAACCCGAACCTGATCGATCGTCAGGACATCCTGGGTACCGCTGGTCAGTACATCCGCGTCGATGCTCCTTACACCGGCGTTGGCACCGCACCTGAAGACGGCTGGCGCTACGAAGAACTGGTGAAGACCCTCATCGGCTTCACCTACGATCCGGCATTCTCCAAGCTGCTGCCTGAGAACTCCAGCCTGGCTCAGCTCTATGCCACCATCGCAACTGGCCGTATCACGGGCCATGTGGGCGACTGGACCGACGACGGCGCACTGGTGCTCAAGCTGTACTACACCGTAGACGCTTACACCATCACCTATAAGAGCCTCGGTGGCACCATCACCGAAGCAGATGGCACCACAGCAGAGAACGTCGATCGCACGGTGTATTACAACCACAAGTTCACCCCGCTGCCCGAAAGCATGGTGAAGAAGGTCGGTTACGAACTGATCGGCTGGCTGGACACCGACACGGGCACCGTGTATGACATCAACGAAGACGGCACCTTCGATGAACTCGTGTTCACGTGGGGCAATGACAAGGTCTTCGAGGCTGTCTGGAAGGCGAAGCCTGCAGACGTTACCGTGGTACACATCAAGGTGAACCACGAAGGCGTTGGCACCATCGCTAAGACCGACGTATACAAGGACGCTAAGGACGCAGGCCTTACCTGGACCGTGGCAGAGAAGGACTTCACCACTCCGCACGATTCCGAGACCTACACCAACCGCTTCGGCAAGGTGAACACCAACATGGTCACCACCCTTGAGGATTGGTACTTCTGGCGCGGCTACACCCACATCATCTACGATCCGTTCAAGCAGGATGGCTCGCTCATCTCTGTCGAGATCGATGGCGTTACCTACACCACTTCCGCTGACTCCACTGGTTACGAGCGCGAGGTAGTGCTGGCTGACGGTTCCACCGTGGTATACGTGTTCTACTACGCGGGCTACTATGAGAACCCCATCGATCCTCCGATCCCGCCTGATCCCGATCCATGGCCAGGTCCTGGTCCTGATCCCGATCCATACCCCGATCCTGATCCGAACCCTTATCCGGATCCGGTTCCGCCGTTCCCTGATCCCGATCCAGACCCCGATCCTGATCCTACCCCTGATCCGATCGATCCTGATATCGATCCGGACGACCTGATCAAGATCAAGTACACCGTCAACCTGTACAAGATCGACGGCAATGGTAACCGCATCCTGGTGTCCACCAACACCTATAAGGGCTATGCAGACTCCATGATCTGGGCTGACGCTAACAACAATGGCATCACGCCGGGCATGTATGGCAACGACGACTGGTATGCGTACGACATTCCTATCGAGGGCTATACCTACCTCGACGAAGGCGCACCTCAGGCTGGCTACTATGCTGCTAACCACGCACTGTGGTACACCACGGACCACGGTCTGCTGAAGGCATCGGGCTACAGCAACCGCCTTACCCTGAATCTGTACTACGAGGCAGACGAGCACACGCTCACCCTGAACCTCGACCCAGATACCACCAAGGGTACCTTCACGGCACCTGCTGGTTGGACCATGTCCAGCGATGGTCGCTCCATCTCTGCTACCTATCGCACGGGCCAGACCACCGTCCAGCTGCCGGCAGATCTCATCGGCACCAATGGTCGCCACGACAACACCGCTGCTGATCCGTTCCGCAACGGCTATGAACTGGTCGGTTGGGCAACCAATTCCGATGTTGCAGGCACCATCGCTGAAGCATCCAAGATCAAGGCTGACGAATATCGCAACGATCCGCTGCGTCTGGTCGCTGCTACCGCAGACACCTACCTGGCAGAATCCATCGCGAACCCGGCAGCAAACGGCATCTACAGCCGTCCGCTCTACACCGAAGACGGCACGTCGTTGATCATGCCTGCTACCGACCTGCAGCTGTGGGCTATCTGGTCTGCTGACGCTAATGCGCAATACACCGTGAACCGTTATAAGGTAACGGGCGAGGGCAACGTGGTACTGGTATCCACCGACACCTACACCGGCTATACCGACTCCACCATCACCGCCGACAAGAACTACATCGTTCGCACCACGGGCACTACGCCTACCGATACGAACGAGCACTTCTACTTCGGCTATGACGCTCCGCTGACCGGTTACACCTACGAGCGTGTGTTCCCAGACACCATCACACTGCCTGATGGCACCGTGGTCGCTGTTCCGGGCGCAGGCACCACCTCTACCTATGAAGGCATCGTGGCTGCTGACGATTCCCTCGTGCTCGACCTGTACTACGCACCGTATAAGCTCGACGACGATGGCAATCCGCTCATGTACAAGATCGACTTCCACACCGCACAGGGTCAGTGGAGTGCCGATCCCGAGAAGGACACCGACAACATCCGCACTATCTACTACTTCGCGGAACAGAACACGGCAAGCCTGTTCCAGGACATCGTACGTCCTGGCTACGACTTCCTCGGTTGGACCACCGACAAGCGCGTTGACAACGTGAAGGGCAACGAAAGCCGCGATATCGCTAAGGACGGCACCGATCCGGTTGTCAACTATCCTGGTTGGGACACCACCGCTGATGCGTATCTGAACTCCGCTCTGGCAGGCGTAGACCTTACTGACGGCCTCTCTAAGCACTTCACCAACCTGGGCTACGGCTTCATCATGCCGGGCGCAGATGTGACCCTGTACGCCGTCTGGTACGCTCAGAGCAACGTTCTCTATCAGGTCGAGCACTACCGCGTTGACGGTAACGGCAAGGTGAAGGACGTTGTGGTCGACACCTTGTACGCTGTTACCGACGAGCCGGTCGTCGCTATCGACCACGTTGGCGACGACGACACCAAGGTCGACTACACCAACCGCGGCCAGAAGTTCATCGAAGACGATCAGTTCATCGGCTACGACATCATCGCCGATGGCGACACCATCACCTATAAGGACAAGAACGGCAACACCGTTACCGCTCAGAACGTCCGCTATGGCACGCCTGATGGCGCAACCACCCTGGTGCTGAAGCTCTACTACACCGCACGTCCGCTCACCCTTACCTTCGAAGCTGGCTACGGTACGTGGGACACCATCGACTCCAGCGTTCAGGGCAGCCAGAAGAAGGTCTACCCAGTCCATGCTGAAGAGCAGTTCCGCATCGGCTATGACTACTTCGACGTCACCCGTAAGGGCTACGACCTCATGGGTTGGACCCTCATGAGCGAATACGAAGTCGATGGCAAGATGATCTCCACCATGAATGCTAAGGGTCGCGACGCAGACAACCTGTTCGACGCTCTTGACCGTGCAGGTCTGATCTACGCCGAGCAGGACATCTTCACCATGGGCATCACCGATACCACCCTCTACGCAGTCTGGGCACCGCGCATCTACACGCTGCGTCTTGATCCGGGCACCTACACCGATCGTGATGAAGCTGCATGGCGTGGCACCATCCGCCTGATGACCGACGAAGAATACCAGCTGCCGGGCTCCATGGTCCTCCAGCGCGAAGGCTATGAACTGGTCGGTTGGTACTACAAGTGGAACGTCGACGTTGACGGCTACGACGATCCGGTCAACGTTGGTACCTCTGAAGGTAAGGCTTCCCAGCTGGCTGCTGCTATCGCAATGCTCGACTCAGGCATCGATCCAGCAACGGGCGGCATCAAGTTCACCCTGAACGACGCTAACCACATCTACACCATGCCGGCAAGCGACGTTCGCCTCTACGCTGTGTGGCGCGCAAACGGCGATACCGAATACACCGTTCGCTACTACAAGGTAGACGGCAACGGCGAACTGGAAGTTTGGCTCGAGGTTACCGCTAAGGGTATCACCGGCGAGACCTACAAGATCGCTAACCCCCATAACGCAACCGAGGTTGCCAACGCTTCCTACAAGGCTCAGCTCGAGGCTATCGATTGGCGCGGCTACTTCGCTAACGAAACTGGCTTCACGCTGTTCAACGGCAACCGCCACGGCTTCGACACCAGCGACCCCACGCTTACGTGGAACACGCTCATGTCCGCTGCAGCTATGGGTACCATGGCAAGCTCCTTCACCGATCAGGTCAAGGGTAATGTCTACGCAACCATCGCAGGCGACGGCTCCTCCGTTGTTTCCGTCATCATGGAATCCGAGCCTCTGAACCTCATCATCGTCGGTGGCGACTATGGCGAGTGGCAGACCCCCGATGGCTCCATGCCTGATCCTTACAAGGGCTACGTGGTAGACGCTGACGGCAACGGTGGTGTACGCAGCGAGCAGAACCTGCAGCTGCCTACCGCTGATGAACTGAAGCGTCCTGGCTACACCCTGGTGGGTTGGTACTACACCGACGCTGCTACCAACCTGAAGGGCAACGCATCCATCGCTGCAGCACTGGCTGCGGCAGCCGATGGCGGCACTACCGACGGCGTGGTCCACTTCACCCCGCTGGGTCAGACCTTCTTCATGCCTACCCATGACGTAACGCTCTATGCGGTATGGCAGGCCAACGAAGACACCCCGTATCAGGTTGTCCGCTACATCATCAACGGTAACGGTGAGCGCGTGGTCTATGACACCATCATCCACTACGGTGTTACCGACGAAGTTGCTTCCGCAGTTGAATACGATGCGAACAAGCAGTACTACTGGAACATCGATAACGAACCCATCAAGGGCTACAACTACATCAAGGAAGGCACCAATGTCACCTACAATAAGGACGGCCTGCCTGTTACCACCACCTCCACCGAGACCGGCGTGATCCTTGGTCATGGCGACTGGTCCACCTGGTCTGTGGGTACCGATACCGACAATAACGGCGTCTACATCGTTCCTGACGGCGAACAGCTCCTGCAGCTGTGGCTCTACTACGATGCAGATGAATTCAAGCTCATCATCGACCTGGGTGTGGGCTACTGGACCGACGACGCAGTCGAGCCTAACGCTCCGTTCTACGCATTCCCGGCATTCCCGGGCCAGCACACGGGCGTTCATGGCTACAAGACCGGCACCACGCTGGATCTGCCTATCGACGTTCGCTATGACGGCCTGGTATACGCTCCGGTGGATGCTCAGAACCGCCCCTACAGCCTGAAGGGCTACGCTTGGGACGACGGCGGCTATATCTTCGTTACCTTCGCAGATGGTCGCGTTGAATTCATGTCCACCTTCGACGTTATCCAAGGCGCCATGACCCTGAACGGTCTTGACAACTTCGCATACGTCCAGGCGCTCATCGACTCTCAGCTCTACATCCAAGCAGACGATGTTTCCCGCACCTTCAACATGTGGGACGAAGACGTTACCCTCTATGCGATGTGGGCAATGTCCGTCCAGCCGCTCACCTTCATCCCGGCTGGTTATGCAGACATCAACGATCCTGAATACGGCGAATCCGTTGGTTCTCTCTATTATGTCTACCTGAATTCCGATGGCACCATCGACGAAGAGAACACCACCGCTCCCGCTAAGGGCGCTTGGAACACTGAAGATGGCAACCCGCCTGCTGGTTACGAAGACCGCACCAACCACAACATCTCCGAGATCATCGTCATGCCTTCCTTCGACATGATGGTCCGTCCGGGCTATACCTTCCTGGGTTGGTCCACCAAGCTGGGCGCTACTAGCCCTGATGATGACCTGTGGTACAAGGACTACGACGGCGACGGCGAGATCGACGCTCCTACTGGCTGGGCAATGCCTCCTGAGGAGACCATCCTCTACGCTGTCTGGAAGGCTGATGAGATCGAGCTCTGGTACGACCTGATGGATCCAGACCTTGATATGATGCCGCCCACGATGGGTCTTATTGATTGCGTTACCAACGTCAGCGATTTCGTACCTACCAAGGATGGCTACGTGCTAAAGGGTTGGGCCGTTGATCCTGACTCGGGTGACGTTGCATATCAGCCTGGAGACAAGTACGAGATGCTTCCACCTGTTCTGGTCGAGATGACCGACGATGACGGCAATCCTTACTGGAAGCCTATGAATCCGAACATCCTTTACGCTGTTTGGGATACGGCTGGTGTTGAGATTCAGTACTGGTCCTATACTCCAGATTCACCATATGATTATGTGCTGATTCGTACGGAAACGGTTCAGCTTACGGACTTGTTCGACTACAGATATGATCAGAACAAGGACGATGACCCAACGAATGATTACATTTCTATGTATGCATACGGTTGGTACGATCAAGATTTCTGGAACGAATACAATCAGCAGTGGGTTGATGATAATGGCTTTGAGCCTACAATTCAGTACATTGCCGATGATTGCGGATGGGATGGAGTTAGCCCACTTCTGTTCTACGCTCATCTTGAGTTGCGATATATCGAAGTTACGTACTATCCGAATGGCTATGAAGAGTTTGAGTACATTGAGATGGTACAGCAAATCGCTTGGACCGATAGTCCTTATCTTGACGTTGTTTGGTTGGGTTATGACTTGTATGGCGAGATGGACGACTGGGGCGACTATATTGACCCATATATGACTGTTGGCGATATCCTGATGAATCTGCTCCAGACTCCGCTAGAAGATACTCTGAATATTTATCTTGAGTGGTTCTATCGTCCGTATGAGATTACGTATATTCTTCCAGACTTTGAGGATGTTCAGGTTGTGGGTTATTACGATGAACTGTCGTTGTATGTTCCCGATGAGAGGGAAGGTTATGAGTTTATTGGTTGGTTCACAGAGCCAGATGGTGAAGGTGAACAGATCTTTGACGGAATGGCTTACGCAGAGTTTGAGTACGACGACTCGGTTATGAGTAGGGAACTGTATGCGTACTATATTCCGCTAGAGTATGAAATCACCTATGTTCTGCCTGATTCTGTAGAGACCCAAATTGTTGAATTTCAGGGTGAGCTGTCGCTGCTTGTTCCAGACGATGTAGATGGTTATGAATTTGTTGGTTGGTTCACAGAGCCAGATGGCGAAGGTGAACAGATTGTTGACGGAATGACTTACGCTGATTTTGAGTGGGATGCTACGGTCATGGGTAGGGAACTGTATGCCTTATTTGTACCTCGCAGTTAGACAAAGGAGGCGACACGATCTAATAGAGCTAGCAGATGCTATCCAGCATGCTAACTGTATCGGATCGTTCATCCTGGTAAGTTTGAGGAGATATATTTCCCCAGGTAATGGACAAGTTTAAGGCTGAACGAAAAAAGTTTCAGTAAAGTCATAGCGAAGTCATAGCATATACGGTATAATTGACATCGCGTGGTAGGAACAAAGAGGAGTAAATGCTCAAATGAAAGCACTTGCGAACAGATCAGAACTCATGAAAAGAGCCCTGGCTTGCCTGGTTTCGTTCACCTTGGCATTCACGCTCTTTGGTACCCCTGCTTATGCAGCCACTATGGCAGATGAAACCTCCGTTCAGCCATCCGAAGAAGCTGTTAGTGCCGGAAACAGCTCCACCGCAGTAGACAGTCTGGAATCCCAGCTGTCTACTGCCGTGGATGGCAATGCGGTTGCTGAAGACGTCGCAGCTGCTTCTAGTGAAGAAGATGCAGTAGTCACTAGCGAAACTGATGCCACCGATCCTGAAGCAGGGGAGGGCAGCGGTTCTGAAGGCACCGAAGGTGAAGATGAACTTGAAGAAGGCACCCAGGAAGGGGACACCGAAGAAGCTCCCTTCACGCTGGAGGCCAATGCAGCTTACTATACTGAAGGTGTTATCACCTACACCATCAAGCTGGTCAATTCCACTGATGAAACCTTCGACAACATCACGCTCTCTTCTTCTATCATCATCGAAGGCATCAGCTATCAGCTCGATCTTCCACAAGGCTTTAGCCTTGAAGCGGGCCAGACCATGGTCATCCCCGCTACCATCGAAGTTGATCCCTACATCGCTTATGGCGATGAACCGTATGTAACGCATCTCGTCACTGCTTCCTGCGGCTCTCTGGAAGCCTATGGCACGGGTAGCGTGCTCATCACGCCTCCCAATAGCAGTGCAGCTGATGTGAATGTGGATGTGAACATCCAGGCAGTGTTGTTCGATGAAACAGGCACCTATCGTCCTGATGTGGACTTCGCACTGCCAGGCTACGAAGTGGTCTTCACGTTCGAAGTTATCAACAATGGCTATGAACCCCTTACCGATGTTCATGCGAACCCCGTCAGCTCCATGACCATCGAAGGCGACTGGGAAACTCCTCGTGAACTGCAGCCAGGTGAATCCACCACCTATACGGCTCGCTATACTGTTACTGAAGCGGACGATCCTGCAGGCGATGAATACGGCGCCGTAACAGGCACTATCGAAGTTATCGCAGGTGGTATGGGAGAGATCTTCTCAGACTCCCCTTATAAGGTCGCAAAGCCCACCTACGGCTACAAGATCAACTATTTCGATGCTGAAGGCAATCTGCTGGGTGTGCATGAAGAGCACTTCATCTACGGCCCTGTGGTGAACATCTCTTCTGAGATCACCAACGAATTCCTTCCAGAGGAAGGCTATGCACCAGCTGAAGCACTGTATGGCCTGGTCCTTTCTGAAGATCCGAACGAAAACGTGTTCGAAGTGCACTATCAGGTCAAGCTCACCGATCTTGAATATATGGTGCGCTTCTACAAGGGCTCTGTTGCTGCAGAAAATCTGCTCGGCACTGAAGTGGGTATTGGCGACGCAGGCGACACGTATGTGTTCGATGCTGAATTCCTGAACCAGTATCTGCCAGAAGAGGGCTATCAGGCTCTTGAGGCTGAACAGTACCTCACCATCTCTGCTAATCCTACAGAGAACACCCTGTTGGTGGTCTATGAACCCCAGCAGCTCTCCTATCAGCTTTCCTTCTACGCTGAAACTGAAGAGGGTAGGGACTTCATCGCAAGCTATGCTGAAACCGCCTCCTACGGCAGCGTGGTCTCCTTCGATACGGTATTCCTGAACTCCTATCTGCCGCAGGTGGGCTATGAAGCTCTTACCGAAGGCATCACCATGGATATCCAGGCGAATCCTGAACAGAACCGCATGGATATCGTGTTCAAGCGTGCACAGATCGAATGCAGCATCAGCTACTGGCGTGATAATGACCTGTATGCATCCAACGCTTCGGGTACCTACACCTTCACGGCAACCTATGGCTCTACCATCACTATTGACGAAGGTCTTCTGAACAGGGCATTCCCTGGCGAAGGCTATGTGCGCTTCACTAATGAAGATGCACGCACCATGGTAGTGACCGCAGACCCTTCGCAGAACACCATGAAGGTCATCTACGAACGCGGTTATTTCAACTACACTGTGAATTACTATAAGGACAGTGTCTCTGAAGAGAACTTCATCGATTCCTTCACGGGCAGCGGTCGCTTTGGCTACGCAGTCTATAACATCGATGCGAATCTGTTCCTTCCCGAAGGCTATCAGCCTATCGATCAGAGCCTGTATATCTCCAACATCACCGCTGATCCCAGCCGTAATGTACTGAACGTGGTCTACACCAAGCGCTCTGATATTGCTTATACGGTGAACTACTACCGCGATTCCGTTGATCCCGCGAACTTCCTGGGTTCGGATTCCTCCACGGGAGCACTTGACCAGGAAATCCCTTATGAACTGGGCAAATATCTTCCTAATGGCTATGCTGCAGAAGCTCAGATCTTGGGTGCACGCACCATTACGGTCGACCCTGCAGCTAACGTGCTGAACGTGGTTTACACCAACCGTGCTGAATATGGCTATATCGTCAATTACTATGTCGATTCCATCGATGGCGCGAACTACCTGGGTACCACGCAGGGTAGGGCAGCGTATGGCAGCCCCATTGCTTATGTTGAAGGCGCATTCGTTCCTGCTGGATACAACGCATCTGATGTGAATGTCTCTGGTGCCACTTTCGTGGGCACTGACGAAACTCAGAACATCCTGAACGTGGTCTACACCACTAAGACTCAGCTCACCTACACGGTCAATTACTACGCTGATGAAGTAGGCGGTACGCTGCTGAACTCTGTTACGGGTTATGGCACGCTGGGCGACGCTATTCCGTATACTGAAGGCGCATATCAGCCTGCTGGCTATGTGTTTGGCCAGGTCACTGGTGCTTCTACCATCGGCCTTACTCCTGAAGAGAGTGTACTGAACGTGGTCTACACCAAGGGAACCTTTGGTTACACGGTGAACTACTACAAGGGCTCCGTGAGCGAAGAGAACCTTCTGGGAACCGATGCTGGTACGGCAACCTACCTCAGCGCCACCCCTTATACCGATGGCGCGTATCTGCCTGAAGGCTATGTTGCCCCTGGCGTGCTCTCGGGCACTACCACTATCGGCTACGACGAAGCTGCTAACGTGCTGAACGTGGTCTATCAGCCTGGACGCTTTGCTTACACAGTGAACTACTACAAGGGCTCTATTGATGAAGAGAACCTTATCGCTACTACCGAAGGCACCCGTCCTTATGGCACTATGCTTCAGATTGCTCCCAGTGAGCTGAACAGCCAGCTTCCCGAAGGTTATTCGCCCTTTGGCCAGGCTGTTTCTTTGGAGATCTCCGCAGATCCTGCTTCAAACGTGGTGAATATCGTCTTCACTCCCGACTTCGAAGCATTCTATGCTGCCGGTATTGATCCTCTGAACGCTACTTACACAGGTGCTAAGCACTATGTTGCCCCACGTGGCGTGGTTGATGGCGACATCATCACCTATAAGTATGGCAACGAAGTTCAGACCCGTGTGGTGGGCGTGGATGCAAACATCGGCGCTGAATTCACCGAAGTGACCAATGGCGATGTTCCAGTCGTGGTCACTGTTACCCGTGCCGGTATCACCTCTGATCCGCTTCAAACCATCGTGAATATCGCTGAAGCACCTGCAGCTCCTGTGAATCCTGCACCTTCAGATACTCCTAATACCCCTGAAATGCCTGATCAGCCTGGTAATGTAGTGGCGGATCAGCCTCAGGAACCTGAAGAAGGCACGCAAGCTCCTGGAAATGTCCTTGAAGGCCTGGCATCGCTTCTGAACCCTGCTCTGGCGGTTCCTGCACCGTCTTATACCGTGCCTGACAGTGCGGTAGACACTGCAGATGAAGCTCCTGTTGCCGAAGAGACCACCATTCTGGATGACGTGAACCCCTTAGCTTCGTCTCCCTTCTCTACTACGAACAACCTTCAGCACAGTTCTTCTGGTCCTATTGGCTACCTGCTGCTGATCATTGCAAGCCTTTTCGCTGCGGCTGCTGTTGCGCTGCTGCTCATGCGAAAGCGTATGGTGGATCGTTACGACGAATTGAAGGGCACTACGCTTGCCATTGAGCAATACAAGGCCAAGCACATAATGGCTTATGTTGCAGGCTCGGCTGTGCTCTCGGTAACCTTCTACGCCCTTTGGGTGCTCCTACAGATATAGTCACTCATTAACGAGGCAGGATTTGGTCCAACTTAATGGGGACAGGATTTATCCTGTCCCCATTAACTCCAATTGATCTTTCTTCCATCTTTTAAGGCTTTATCTCAAAATTGACCCTCTGTAATGCCGTATAAGGCGCGATAATAAACCAGGATGAGTAACTTAATCATTGCGTAAATAAGGGCATCTTAGAATCGATTACAGAGCCTTACAGACACTCGAGCATCAAAAAGGGACCTAAATGGTCCTTTTTTTCGTATATCAGACCCTCCAGAGGCCGCCGAATCGATCAATATCCGACCCATGCACAGGAGATGCCCTTTTACCACGTATTATGTCGTTGCACAAGATTAATCTTGTAAATTTCTTTGCGAGGGTAGGGGAGAACACGTAGTAACACGCCTGTTTTCGGCCAAAGTTTGCCCCAGAATACCCTAGATTTGCCCAAATCCCATCAATTCTAGCAAGTTATAGCACTCTAGCAGCATGCTATACATGCTATAACCCCAGGTCAGAAGTAGACGAGAAGGAGCTTATTTGGTGCCAAAACAGGTCAGTTTTTGGCCCATTTTCATCTCCGAAACAGGCCCTAAATCAGCCCTCAGGAAGGCCCTCAAAACCGCCCAGATCGGCCTTGGTAGCACTGTTGTGAAACCGTCAAGATCGACCCAAAATGGGGCTTTAGTTGTGGAGGAAATGTGAAGAAACGTCCATTTTTGCCCCCAAGTTGTCAAAAATTCGGCGGATTCGTCATATACCGCGCTGCCCCGATCCAATCCCATCAGAAGGGTGGGTCAGAAGCCCTCAGAAGCCGCCTGAGAGCCGCGCAGGTCTTTTTCCAGGTCAATATGCCTAAAACCATCGGGCCGCGCCTGGCGCGGAAGCTCTGCCGCGCCACCCCGCGCCAAGGTGCGCGGAGGAGTGTTTTGCGATCAACGCTGGCGCGGGACCTCAAGAACGGTCATCCGTCACCTGGGGAAACACCCGCGCTTTTTGCCGCGCCAAGGCCGCGTTTATTCGCAATGAGCTGGACAGGCGCGGAAACGCGGCGTAGAATGTCAAACACTTCGATCTAGGGGTGGGCTGTCTACGCCTAGGCGAAGAGTCCAAAGGAGTCTCGGCTCTGAGGGAAGGATCTCAGACCGGGGCGTGATGCAAGAACAGGAACGTGAATGCAAGACTGCATGAACAGAGAGCAGATGGAGCTGGCTAGCGCTAGCACATCTACTGCTGTGCCCGCAGCTAAGCGCCGCGGACCTGTGGCATCCCTTATTGCCGCCTTAATCGTGGCGGTAGCGTTATTGTTCGCAATGCCTTCTCTTGCGTACGCTTCAGAAGAAGCAGAGGTAAGCGGTCCCGCTTCCCCAACGCAGGAAATCCTGCTATCAAAGCCTGATAGCAGCAAGTCGGTGAACAAAGCGCCGGACACACCCACTACGCCCCCTGCGTACAAACAACAAGATGCGTATACTTCGACCCCGAATACCGGGGTCGACGTCGTTTCTGGGGCGGCTGATAGCAGCTATACAGCGGGTGATAATAAGTCCTCTATAAACGATAAAGACAGCGATTCCGATTCCGATGCTAGCGCAGAGGATACCAAATACGACGTTGATAGCACCCTGAATAAGGGTGAGGATACCGTCGATTCAAATACTGACGATGATAGCACCCTTGATAGCAACGGTGCTATTTCTGGTTCTACCGACGAGAACGCTACTGATAACAATCAGAGTGCGGTTCCAACTGGTAGCGATAGCAAGGCTGACGACGTGATTGCTACTCCTTGTGATGAGGAGAGTGCAGATCAGAATGCTGGCACCACCTCGGATAAAACCGAGGAGGTGTACGGACCGTTCTTGACTAGCAATTCATCCAGTTCTACTGCAACTTCGTCAGATATTACGACTGCAGCTGGGGCTCCAATTACGATTCATTTCGATATAGGTTGGTCTACAAAACCCACAGCTATCGCTAATGTTCCAAGTACTGCATTAGATCTCGGTGCTTCCAATGATCCAATCTTTAATGGTAGCAATCAATTCTTGAGGTTTGAGTCTACAGGTGGCAGCGCTACCCTTACAACGGATGCCGCTGGTGCTATTGCTCTTGGTATTGATACCCCTGCAACTGGTGCAACTTATAATTTCCGTTATGGTTATACTCTTACGCAGTGGCTGTTTGTTGCAACTCAAGTCAGGAACGGTGTTGAACAACAAGCCATTCTTTCGCAGAAAGACTTCGTTGCTCTTTCTAATCTCGCACAGTACACCAATGGAACTTATACTTCTATTGAGGCTTATCCAATTGTAAAAATTCAAACTAAGAGTGTCGCATATATTAAATCCAACAATACTAAGGTTACTGGTGCTGGCGGAACGATTAACTACATG
Organism: Anaerotardibacter muris; assembly: GCF_943192915.1. GTDB lineage: Bacteria > Actinomycetota > Coriobacteriia > Coriobacteriales > Eggerthellaceae > Anaerotardibacter > Anaerotardibacter muris. Next base: position 185,525 of record NZ_CALPCD010000001.1, on the reverse strand, counting down.
ACCGTTCCAAAGGATCCGAGCGAGGCAACAACGCCTTACTATCTGACTGATGGTTATGAGTGGATTGCAGAAGAAAATGCATCGCCTAAGCTGAAGGCAACCAGCTCTTTCCCTGCAGGCTCGACTTTTGGCGACATTCTTGACACGATCTATCATTTCCGCGGAAGTACCGCTGATTTCGACGCACGTGTTTTCATGGCTATTAATATCCGTGAGACGGAGATTGTCGAAGAGCTCTCTTACCAGGTTACCTTCAATAATGGTGGTGGTTCTGGTACGGCTCAGACCTTCACTTATACTGATCGCAACGCTCTTGCAACCAGCACTGGTCTTGCAGCTGGTAATAAGCCAGAGGCAAACTTTACCCGTCCTGGTTATGACTTCAAGGGCTGGGCTCTCACCAATGGCGCGACTACGCAGCTCATTGGCTCTGCTGGCGCACTGAAAGATGCGCTTACTATTGAAAATGACGGTAAGTACACCCTCTATGCTGTCTGGGCTGTTCAGCAGCGCACTGTTACTTTTGCTCAGAATTTTACGGGAACGGCAGGATCCATGCCGAACCCGCTTATTAATAATGTGAACTACGGTTCGAATTTCACTATTCCGAACGTTACTCCTACCCGCACCAACTATTCCTTTGCAGGTTGGGCAACCAGCGCAACTGGCACTAAGGCTTATGATCCGGGTGCAACCATCAATAACATTACGGCAGACGTTACGCTGTATGCTCTTTGGACCGCATACCCTGTTGTTACTTATGATCTGAACAGCGGTTCTGGTGGTCCTTCACCTCTTACTTATAATGTGGCTCCCAACACGAACCACTCCATCGTAAGTGGCGTCCCTACCCGCTCTGGTTACACCTTTGCTGGTTGGACCACCACCCAAAACTCTGCTGCTGGCACCATCTACTCTAATAATGGTAGTATCGCTGGCACCCAGGGTCTCCTGGCAGTGGGTACTTCTAACATTACCCTTTATGCACTGTGGAATCCTTCCGTAAGCTTCAATGCGAACAAGCCCTCTGGCGCACTCGCTGCTTCTACTGTTTCCAACATGCCTGCTAATGGTTCTGCAACCGCTGGCCAGGCATACACCCTTCCGAACAACACTCCTACTCTGCAGGGTTACACCTTCGCAGGTTGGAAGGCAAACAACACTGGCAACAACATTGCCGCAGGTGCTTCTGCAGGCGTTCTTTCTGCAGCCACCACCTTCTATGCTCAGTGGACTGAGAACAGTAACTACAGTGTAGTGTTCTACGCTGCTGCAACGGGCACTTCCGATGGCACTGCGCACAACACGCAGTCTGGCAAGAAGTGGACCGACTCCATCACCGTTCCTGCCACCCCCACCAAGACTGGTTACAACTTCGGTGGTTGGTTCCTGTCCAAGGATGCCAATGGCAATGGTACGGGTACTGTGGTGATGGCTTCTGCAACCGCATTCAAGGATCTGTGGGTTGCAGCTGGCTCTAACGCAGCAACTACCCAGATCAAGCTCTATGCAAAGTGGACCGAGAAGGACCGCGTTACCGTTACTCTGAAGCTCAATGGCACTGGCGCAACTTACAATGGCAGCACCAGCGACTACACTTCCGAAAGCATGCTCCAGGGCAGCAACTTCTCCATTCCGAACTACACCAATCCTTCCCGTACGGGTTATAACTTCAAGGGCTGGACCGAATCCAATGCTGGTACGGGCACTGTTTACCAGGCAAACCAGCAGGTCTACACTGGCCTTACCGAATCCAAGATTCTTTACGCTAAGTGGGAAGCAGCAGTTGTTACCTTCTCCTTCCAGCCTGGCGCAACCACTGGTGTTACTAATGTAAAGGGCACCAGCCCCTGGACCACCACCGCGAACTATGGTTCTAACCTGTCTGTTCCTGCTGGTACCACGGTCTACACCCGCACTGGTTACAACTTCAGCAGCTGGGGTTACACCAATTCCTCTAATGCTTCCGCAACCGTTGCTGCAGCAGGCGCTTCTGTGGCTGTGGCGAACTTCAAGATCACCTGGACTGGCTCTTCTGAGGCAGGTACCCTGGCTGGTACCGCAACCCTTACCGCAAACTGGGGCGACTTCACCTATACCGTACAGTGGAATTCCAACGGTGGCTCTACCGCGAACACCACTACTGGCAACGTGACGCCTTCTACTTCTCTTACCACTCCCGCAACCAACCCGGTTCGTGCAGGCTACACCTTCACCGGTTGGAACACCGCAGCAAATGGTTCTGGCACTGCTGTTACCACGGGCTCCGTGGTCTCCAGCACCTGGAACCTTACCGGCGTTTCCTCTGGCGGCACTCTGGTTGCTTATGCTCAGTGGAAAGAGAACATCGTTCAGATCCGCTTCTTCAAGGATGCGTATGCTGAACCCATCTGGAATGACAACACCGCATATGCAAATGGCACCGTGCTCTATGTGGGCGCTGCAACGGGCGACATCTATGCTGACGCTGCAGGTTCTTCCAAGACTGGCAAGAACATCTCTGCCAACATGAAGCCTAACTTCACCAATACCAACTATGAATTCAATAAGTCTCATGGTTCTAAGTGGACCATCGGTTCTGCGGCAGGCACCGCAGTTGCAGACGCCAATGTTTCTGCAGCTGGTGTGCTCACTGTTCCGAAGACCAACAACCTCTACACCAATGCAGACTATTACCTGACCACTTCTCCTAAGTGGATCGCTTACACCGTTGAGTATTACCTGCAGAACGTTAATGGTTCTGGTTACACCAAGGTGACCACCCCCGCAGGCAGCGGTACCGCACCGTTCGGTTACACCGTTTCTGCTGGCACTGCAGCGAACACCAACGACAACACCAAGACCATCACCTTCGCACGTTCCTCCATCACGGGTGCAACCTATAACGCATCTGCTGCTGGCAGTGTTAACTCCCTGGTTATGGGTGCAACCGCTGCGAATAACGTGCTGAAGCTCTACTTTGACCGCAATGTCCACAATGTTGACGTGGCTTACACTGGCGATGTTCCTGCAGGTATGACCTATACTCCTGCAACTCAGACCAAGCGTTATGGCGAGACTGTAACGCTTACCACTCCTACTGCTCCTACTGGTTATACCTGGGGCGGCTGGACTTTGGTCTCTGGTACTGGCGTGACCGCAGCTCAGGTTCGCTCTGGTTCCTTCACCATGCCTGACAGCGATCTGGTTATTGAAGGCACATGGTCCAAGGTCAAGTACAACGTTACCTTTAAGACGAACACCACTAACGGTGCTGCTTTGATCGGCACCTCTACTTACAGCCTCGAGTTTGGCGATTCTCTGCCGGCAATCCCGACCGCAAACCCGAAGGATTCCAGCCAGTATTATTTCATGGGTTGGAAGATCTATGAGAACTGCACCACTGCAGGTAGCGAAGGCACTGGTCAAGAAGGCGCGGTCATGTCTCCTGAGGCAATTCTGGGTACTGGCGTTGACGTTGCAACTCCATGGCACATTACTTCGAACACCGTTTTCGTGGCTCAGTTCGGCCGCGTAGTAACTGTAAACTACACTGCAGGCGCTGCATCTGGTGCATTCACCTCTGTTGATGGTACTCAGCTTGGCTCTAATACCATCAGCCGTTACGGTACCCGTTACAGTGGTCTGCAGCTCGGTTGGACCCTGCCAATCTATGGCGGCGCCTTCGATCCTGCGAACGACCGTAATGCTGGCAATCCCAAGGCAACCCCCGGTTACAAGTTCGTAGGCTGGGAATGGCATGATGAGCTCCTCGGCCAGACCTTCCGTGTTGAAGGCTACTACACTGGCACCTCTAACGAGACCCGTCAGTTCCACCGCACGGGTGGCGATGCAATGCCTACCACCATCAACCAGTCCCTCACCTTCACTGCAATTTGGGCAGAGACCGCTCAGCACCTGCACTACGATGTTACCCACTCCAACATCGCAGGCGTTCAGGGCATCCCCGCAACCGACGTTGCAGCAAAGACGGGCGAAAACGTTAACGTCCCCAAGGCTCCGGCTTACACCGCTTCCGCGAACGCAACCGGTTACACCCTGCTGGGCTGGACCACCGACTATAACTACAACAGCGCAACTTCCAAGCTGTACACCACCACGTTCACCATGACCGCAGGCGAGCGCAACACCACGCTCTACACCCTGGGCGAGAGCGGCTACGGCGTAACGCTGTACCCGGTCTTCAAGGAGAACACCGTTACTATTACTTATACCTATGCAACTGGCTCCTCCTCTGCTATGGGCACCCTGTCCCGCACCAATGAGGGCAACAACTTCGCAATGGTCTCCGGCACCCCGCAGGGCTCCAAGCCCACCGCTGCCACTGGCCACAAGTTCCTGGGCTGGTTCACCGACGCTGCTCATACTCAGGCTGTTCCCGCTTCTTGGGTTTCCTCCGATGGCACCCTGAAGCCGCAGAAGGGCACCGACGGCGTCTTCGCTGCAGCAACCTACTATGCAGCATTCGAGGCAGAGACTTACACCATCACCTTCAAGGTTGGCGACCATGGCACCTGGACCTCTCCTGCCAATGGTACTGACGACAAGACCGTCTCCCTCAAGTACAACACTAACTATGGCACCAACGTTCCCACCACCAAGGCGAACACTGGTTATGGCTTCACCGGTTGGAAGCTCGAAGGCACCAACACTGTTTATAGTGCATCCAACCTGGCATCCCTGAAGGTCACCGGCAACGCAACCTTCGTTGCTCAGTACGAAGAGCGCTCCGGCTTCACCGTTACCTATGAACCCAATGGCGGCACCCCCAGCCCGGCTTCTCAGTCGGTTTCCTGGACCGCTGTCCTGAACAACGTCATGAACAATGACGCAAAGAACAATATGAAGAAGCAGGGTTACAACTTCGACGGTTGGTATGTCACCAATGGTCAGACCACTGGCGCTTGGGATGAATCCAAGAAGGTCACCGCAACCCTTACCTTCGCAGACGCACTTACCCTGGCGGGCATCACGGTTGACGGCGACACCGCAACCCTGCCGCTCTACGCAAAGTGGACTGCACGCCAGATCACCCTGCACTTCCAGCCGAAGTGGCCTAATGGCTCCACTCAGACCATCGCTGACAAGGTCGTTACTTGGGAGGATCTGAACCTCCTGGGTGCGAACGAGACCCTGTCCGCAGCTGGTTACACCTTCACCAAGTGGAGCACTTCCACCACCGCTTCTGGCACCACGGTTACCAACGCAACCAAGGTTTCCGACATCTATCGTGCAGTTTATGGCACTTCCGACAACACTCACTCTGAACTGACCATCTACGGTGTTTGGGATCAGAAGACCTTCACCGTTAAGTTCCAGGCAGACGGCCGCGACGTCAAGACCGTTCCGAACGTCACCTGGGAGACCATGCTCGACTACTACTCCTATGCTCCTGCAGATGGCTCCAAGCGTCTGCTGGGCTGGAAGTACACCCCAGCTGGTGGCACGCAGCAGACTTGGCTGCAGGCTGCTGGTAAGCTGGCAGTTTCCGCATTCGACGGTACCCCCACTCCTGCAGACGGCTCTGTCTTCATCCTCACTGCAGACCTGGAGGACAACACCAAGTACGTCATCAACTTCAACAAGGTCAATGTTGACGCTAATGGCAACGTGGTGATGAGCACCGCCAATAAGCTGAACTCCATCAATGGTTACACCACCCCTGGCGTTGCCATCGACATCACCAACTTCAATACTCATAACTACATCACCGAGTTCGAGACCCAGAATGGTGCTGGCCGCCTGCCTGCCCTGAAGGGTTATGAGCTCAAGGTCATCGACGCATCCAAGACCACGGCAACCGCTTCTCAGGTTACCGCTGGTGGCACCGTTACCTTCGAAGTCTACTGGGTCGAGAAGATGTACACCATCACCTACGACCTGGGCCGCGACCCGCAGGGTAACAACGCTCCGTCCACCATCACCAAGCCTGCAGACAAGACTGCTGGTTGGAACTCCACCGACATCCTGCCTAACGACACCACTGGTCTGGTGTGGGAAGGCCACAAGGCACCGAAGTGGCAGTACCAGAACACCTCTGGCACTTGGGTGACCGTCCCGGCTGGCGCTAAGGTTTCCGACATCGCCAAGACCGACGACAACACGCAGCCCATCGTTCTGCGCGCACTGTGGGAGACCGACAAGGTCCGCATCACCTATGCTGCTCAGACTGGTGGTACTGCAAAGAACGCTTCCGGCAGCTTCACCGTTGCTTCCGGCAGCCAGAAGTACGAAGACATCGATGCCCTCACCGGCACCGCACAGACTCTTACCGCAACCGCTTCTGCTGGTTATAAGTTCGCTGGTTGGTACAAGGACGGCGTCCTGCTCACCACCGATGCGACCATGACCCCGGCTAAGGAAAACGGCATGTTCTCCTCCGCCACCTACGAAGCACGCTTCACCCCGCTGGGTGCGATCTCCTACACCATCGAGCATCACTTCGAGGGTCTGGACGGCGTGTTCGTACAGAATGCAGCACTCAACGACGTTCGCACTGGTGAAGAATTCTCCACCATCAACGTTTCGAACGACATGATCAAGAACATCAAGGGCTTCACCTACAAGGCTGGTCTGACCGGCTCCAAGGAGACCATCGCATCCCTCGTGGACGGCGAAGTTCTGAAGCTCTTCTACCAGCGCAATGCTTATGACGTTTGGGTGACCGCTGCTCAGGGCGACGCACCGGCAACCGTGCCGACCGTCAACTACCCTGCAACTGGCATCAACCAGGCACACACCACCCAGAAGTTCGGCACTGATCTGGTTCTCCCCAGCATCACCGCTCCTGCTGGTTGGGCATTCGCTTGGACCGTTTCCTACAAGGATTCTGACGCGACCACCACTACCACCACTACGATGGCAAATGGTGCTCCGTTCACCATGCCTGACGCAGCCGTGAACATCATCGGCACCTGGACCCGTCTGGCACACACCGTTAACTTCATCGCTGGTACTGGCGCTCATGGCACCGTCACCGCAACCGACGGCAAGACCCTTCCGTTCTCCGTCGACCACGGCAAGACCCTCATGGACGCTTCTGCAACCGGTAACTCTAATAATGTTAAGGTCACCGCGGACAACGAATGGGCGTTCGCTGGTTGGAAGTACACCGACGCTGCTGGCGTTGAGCGCACTACCATGAATCCTGATTCCATCGTGATCGACGCAGACACCGTCTTCACCGCGATCTGGGCTCAGACCTTCTTCGTGGCATACAACCCGGGCGCTCATGGCGGCAACGGCTTCACCACTCAGATCACCGCTGGCGACGACATCTCCGGCCAGCCCAGCGTGGCAACCTTCCCGCTGATGATCGGTGGCACCGACCGCACCACCAACGCTCCGGCTGCTGATGGCTACCGCTTCGTTGGTTGGTCCTGGAACCTGGGCGGCAACGACTTCTACTGGCTGGCAGTTTCTGACTACAGCGCAGCTGGTCTTGCTGGCACCGCAGCAACCATGGACTTCAACGTTACCAATAATGTGATCTTCAACGCGATCTGGGAGGCACTGCCTCAGGACCTGATCTACAAGCTCGACATTACTCAGCCCGCTTCCGAGTGGACCGCAACTGGTCGCCCGGGTCTGGCAGGCGCTGGTAACGAATACCACGCTGATCCTAAGCCTCGCACCGACGAGACCGTCACCCTGCTCACCTCTGCTGATGTTCAGCGCGAGGGCTATGAATTCGCAGGTTGGGCGATCTGGAACGACGCGAATGGCGACGGCGTGATCACCTCTAATGAACTTTCCGGCCGTTACACTGGCACCTTCAAGATGCCTGCACACGGCGTGACCTTCGTACCGGTTTGGAACTTCGCTTCCATCTCCGTCAAGTTCGAGTTCGCTGATGGCGCTGCTGGCCGCGGTACTCTCTCCTCCACGGTTGAGAACATCGTCGACGGCACCAAGGTTCGCCTTGATGGTTCCATCGCAACTCCGAAGCCTGGTTACGCATTCGACGGCTGGTACATGGACGCTGCTCACACCACCAAGGTGCCGAACAGCTGGCTTGACTACGACTTCGACGCTGATGGCAATGTCATCGGTGTGGCTCTGAAGCCGATGCGTCCTGCAGACGGTTGGATCCCCGCGATCTACTACGCGAACTTCATCCCGGCTGCTGCTCAGTACACCATCGACTTCTACTTCCAGCAGGCAGACGGCTCTTACGCCAAGCTCGAGTCTGGTAAGTACCATGACATCATGTCTGAGGCTCTGGCCGACGTTATGGATCCGACCAACCCGGCATCCACCCACCTGATCGACACCACCGCAGGTAAGTGGCTGGGCTATGGCCTGAACGATAACCACTTCGCTCAGATCCTCTCCGCGATCGTCGCGGGCGACGGTTCCACCGTCCTGAAGGTCTACTACGACCGCATTCCGTTCAACATCGAGTACGAACTCGGTGGCGGTAACTGGACCCTGAACCCCGGTCCCGACACTGCGATCGCTGAATCCAATGTCACCATCCCGGGTGCACAGCTCACTGGTCAGAAGCTGACCGGCTGGGTCATCACCTGGACCGACGCAAACACTGGTGAGGCTAAGAGCACCACCATCGGCGCAGGCGCTGCATTCCAGATGCCTTACGCAGATGTTCTGGCAACCGCTGTTTGGGCACAGTATGTCGACGTTCTCATCGAGTTCGTTACCGACAACGGTGTTCAGACCAAGTTCGACGAACTGCTCGTCCCGAATGCTGGCCTGGTCGGCGATGTTTACACTGCACCGCTGGATATCGTGAACAAGTATCGTCCTGCTGGTTACAAGAACCCGGCAACCCTGCCTTCTATCGTTCTTGAGACTGCACCGGACGGCCGCAATATCGTAACTGTCATCTACCAGCTCGCAAACGATTACATCATCAACTTCGATGCGAACACTGGTAAGTATGCAGACAACAAGACCGTTCTGAAGGTCGAAGGTCTCTCCATGGCTGACCGTGTCACCGCTGCAGGCAATCCGCTGCCTACCAAGTTCGGTTACACCCTGGGCAAGACCCCGAACCGTTGGAACACCAAGGCTGACGGCACGGGCACCTGGCTCACCGCAACCATGACCTACGAAGAGCTCGTTAAGGCGATCTTCGGCTCCAACTACAATGACGAGACCCTCCGTACCACTGGTATGACCGTCTACGCAATGTGGAGCGAACTTGACAACCTCGAGGTTAAGTTTGACCTCAACAACGATAAGAACACCAACCCTGGCGTTATCAAGCCGGTTCCGGATTGGCAGACCCCTCAGATCATCGAAGACATGACGGGCGTCAAGTGGACCCAGAGCGGCTTCAACCTGAAGGACGCTAACGGCTTCGACGGCGCACCTCACGGCTACGAGTTCGTGGGTTGGAACACCAAGCGCGACGGTTCTGGTCTCACCATCACCGACGCAACCAAGTACTTTGACATGTCCAATGCGATCGATCCTAACCACGAGCAGTCCAGCATCACGCTGTATGCAATGTGGAAGGAGATCATCGTCAAGATCGAATACACCGTCACCGAGGGTGGCACCATCGACCGTGTGGTTGACTACGTCAGCGCTGTTACTGGCCAGCACGTAGGCGAAGGCTCCTCCGCTGGTAACCGCCTCCACTCCATCGCAACTGGCAAGCCTGGTTACACCTTCAAGGGCTGGGAGCTGGTTTCCGAGAACGGCGTTTCCCGTCTGGTGAACACCACCAATGACTGGAAGACCCTGGGCGACCTCAACGAGCACATGTTCGTTGTTGAGCCCGACGAGGACGGTCGTCTCTACTCCGCAGTCTACCGCGCAGTGTTCACCAAGAACGCTGATGCAGTGATCGAGTACGATCCTAACGGCGGCAACGGCAGCATCCCCGCTACCCGCGCACCGCACTCCACTACGGGTACGATCTCCAACGGCTCTGGCATCAACCGCGGTCACCACACCCTGGTTGGCTGGAACACCGCAGCGGATGGCTCTGGCACCTCTTACAAGCTGGGTCAGAACATCACCTTCCCTGAAGGCGGCATGAAGCTCTTCGCTCAGTGGCAGATCAACTCCTACCCGGTTACCGTTAAGGATCGCGACGACAAGATCGCTGACGTCATCGGTGGTTCCACCAACACCGAGTGGGGCAAGGGCATCCCTGGTCAGTTCATCTCCACCGTTGCTCAGGCTCCTAAGAACGGTGCAACCTTCAAGGGTTGGTCCTACACCATGATCGACTCCGACACTGGTGAGACCATCACCGGCGTGATCAACGACCTGAGCGAACTGGTCATCCTTGGTCCTACCGAGATCGAAGCGCTCTACGATTACGAAGAGCCGCTGGCTCCCGAGGCTGAGATCCCCGCAGAGGACGTGGTTGAGGGCGGTTCCACCCTCCCGAAGACCGCTGACGACACTAACGTCTTCGTCCTCGCACTGATCGCTCTGATCGCCCTCTTCGTGATCGTGATCGCCGCTCGTAAGCGTAACGATCGCGAAGCTGCAACCGAGACCGACCGCAACTGGTTCGAGGCTCGCGAAGGCGAAGCTGAGCTCAACACCAACGGCCGCAAGGCTGAGTGGGCTGCAATTGCTCACAACATCATTCGCAAGATGAGGAACACCATGGAGAACAATGTCAGTCGCAGTGCCGGGACTGACATTGTTCGATCCCCGGGTTCTTTTTTTATGCCTGGGGACGGGTTCAAATCTGTCCCGGACACTTCGGGGACAGGTTCAAATCTGTCCCGGACACTTCGGGGACAGGCTTCCTTCACCTTCATCGCCTCTACTGCGACGGCCCTAGTACTGGCCGTCGTTGTTGCGTTCATGCCTGGCATCGCTGTGGCCTCCACGGGTGATCCTGGATCCTCGGATGCCAACACCGCCACGCAATCGAATACCCAAACGCAGCACTCAAACGACCCCGCCACATCCAAGACGGGGTCTTCTGCATCTAATGGCGCCCGATCGAGCGCTGCAAGCTCATCGTCAGCCTCGTCCGCCTCAAGCGCCGACGAAGCCGAGCGTCAGGCTCATCTGAACAAGCTTGCTGCCGCCAATCGCAATGCAACGGGCAGCAGCTATTCGGTTTCGCCTTCTTCGATCAAGACGAATTCCGCTGGCGTGGCCGTGACCCGCGTTCCGTCGGCATCGAATACTTATTCGAATGCGTCTTCGAGCGTTTCGGGTGTTTCTGGCGCTGCTCCGAGTACTTCGGCTGCATACACTGCGCGCGGAACCTCGAGCGCCACCACCTACGCAGCACCCACTACTTCGCGATTGGGCTCTTCGGCTGCCACCACGGCAAGCTCCAGCGCTGCCAAGAAGGCTGCCGCTAAGAGTGGCTCGCTCAATCGAGTGGCCGCGGCTTCCGCGTCTGCGCAAAATGCACCACTGACCAGCGCAAGCGCGGGAATTTCCGACCCAGCGCGGGAAGACGCTGAAGCGCTCACACTGGTAACGGGCGTTGCTCCGGCAAGCCAGTCGGGTACCGCCGCTGCGCAGGATGACGCGCTAGCAGCAGGGGAGGGCTCGTTCACATATGTGTGCGAAGTGCCCTTGGTCGTGCGTAGCGCTGGATCTGAAAAGAACACCGCGCCCGCATCTAACGATGCTTTCGTTGACGATGGCCTGCAGGTGAGCGCAGTTCGCGGTCGTGAAGACGAAGCCATCATCCCTGCCACCTTGGCAAACGAAGACTTCCTCTCCACCTCTTCCTCTAACCAGGCAAAATCCTCTGGCTCCATCTCCCACTTCGGCGACACCCTTTTGGGGGACGGGTTCAAATCTGTCCCGGACACTTTGGGGACAGGTTCAGAACTGTCCCGGACACTTTGGGGACAAGCCAGCGTGACGAACGACGCTGTTGCTGAAGATTCCGAATTGAACGCTGGGCTCGATGTTGCGAGTAACGGCGCTGTGACCGATGACGCGAACGGCGCCATCAATGATGCCGCGCTCGATCAGGATGCAAGTACCGCGCTTGATTCCGCGCCTACCGCGGAAACCCTGGAAACCACCGCGGCACCCCAGGTAGAAGCCGATTCAGAAGTTTTCAACACTGAAGAAGCGGAAAACAACGAACCTGCTCTTGCCGAAGACAGCGAAGACCCCGAAACTGACCAAACCGACGCTAGCACCCCCGATGAGGGTGACGACAACACCTCCGAAGGCTCCGATAATGGCGACGCCGATGGTGACTCTGACGGCAACGACGGCACCAACAACGGCAACGGCGAAGGCGAAGACGAAGGTGCTGGCAACGATAACAATGGTGACGGCGACGGCGACACCGATGGCAACAACGGCAACGGCGAAGGCGAAGGCGGTGGCGACAAGGGCGACACGACCGACACCACCGACCCCATCGACCCAGACCCTACTGATCCTACGGATCCCGTCGACCCAGACCCCGTCAAACCCACGGACCCCGTTGACCCCGCGCCTGCCGACACCCCCAGCATTCGCTACCTCTCCACTGACGGTGGCACCATCACGCGCACCTCAGACCCGCTGAACGACCTCCAAGGCGTCACCGCCAAGGCCGATCGCGGCTACTGCTTCAAGGCGTGGCTCGTGAGCATCGGCACCGACCCCGACACGGCCAAGATCTTCAGCAACAACGCAACGCTCACCGCCAACCAGATCCGCGATTACGCTCTTGAGGCTGGCGAAGATGCCAGCGCGCTGGTCTTCACCGCCATCTTCAAGGCGAACACCTACACCTTCAAATATGACCTTCAGGGCGCGCAGGCCGAAGACGCCTCCGCCTTCACCTCAACTTCCGCGACCTTCGGCGAAGGCACCGCCGCCACCAGCGGCGACACGCTGAAGAAGGACGGCTACAAGTTCCTCTGCTGGAACACCAGCCCCGACGGGCAAGGCGTGGCCATCCATAACACCGACGCGCTCGTGGACGACAAGCTCCACACCATGTTCTTGATCGATGCGCTGAAGGACACCTCTGGCGCCGAGACCACGCTCTACGCGCGTTGGGTTCCCACGTCAGCGCCCGCCGCAGACGGTGAAGTTTCCGAAGCCAGCATGACGCAGGCAGCTGTGGACGCATTCCGCGACAAGGCTCACGCTCAGATGAAGGACCCGGCCATCGCGGCCATCTTCGCGAATTCTTCGAGCGCGCCCACGTCGCTCGGCTCTGCTTCTAGCACCTCCACCAGGCCCGCCGCGGCAAGTTCGACCACTTCCGCGCGTCCTGCCTCGTTCACGCCCACGGCTTTCGCTCCGTTTGCTGCGGCAGCCGCCCCCGTGATCGAGGCTATCCCCGACGCGCTCCCCTCTGTTGAAGACGCTCTCGCGGCTCTGCAGGAAAACCCTGCTATCGAGCTGCTTTCGAATCTGGCTGAAGCTGTCGTGCTTCCGCCTGCGCTCGAAGTGCTGCCCGCCACCACGGAAGGCATCACTACCGTGAGCGCTGAGGCCCTCACAGGCCTCTCAGAGGGCGAAATGGCGCCCGCCCAGGCTGCAGAAGCCGTGGGCACTACCGTGGCCGCTGTGGCGGCTGTGGCTGTCGCTGCTGGTGCCGCAGGTGCCGCTGCAACGGCTGTTGCCAACGCGAAGACCTCGAACGCCATGAACCGCAAGCGTCGCTGGAAGTTCATGCGCTAGCGAACACCGGGGACAGGTCCCAAACTGTCCCGCCAACATAGAAAGGAACGAGCATGGGGGTTTCTCTACCTCCAAATAGCAGCTGGCTGCAAGGCCGCAAGTACTACGTCACTCGCGTGGCGCTGTTCATTGCTGCCTGCGCGCTGATCGTTTCCGCTATGTTCATGCTCAACGGCATCAACGAACAGAACACGCGAAACCAGCAGGTCGCTTCCCAAATGGTCCAGGCCGACTCTCTCGCTGAAGTGCTGGTCTTGGCCTCCTACGACGACGCCGATACCGCCACCAAGCTCCAGCGCGACGGTTTGCTCGACCTCCTGCGCCGCAGCTCGGTTTCCGCAGATGTCGAATACCTCGATGCGCGTGCTACAGCGCAGAACGCCAACGTTTCCACCTCTACGGCCGCCTATGGAAACGCCCTGGCAGCCACCACCTGGGGGCAGGCGCTTTCCGAAAAGATCGCAGCTCACGGCAAGTATTCTGCGGTCATTTGCATCGATGACGATGCCCTCTGCTTCGCCGAAGCTACCCGCGACAGCCTCTTCTCCACCACGCCCGTGGTCTTCCTGGGTGTCAATGATGTAGCACACGCCAACGCCGCGTTCCAAGCTGGTTATGCAACAGGTCTGCTTGAAGCGTATAACGCTCGTAACACGATCGAGACTGCATCCGCCATGCGCCCGAACGCCACGAACATGCTGGTCATCACGGATAACACCGCCACTGGCACGGGCGATCGCGCCCAGTTCGAACAAGCGGTCAGCGAAAACCCCGATCTCTTCAGTACCTATTCCATCCAGTACGCCAATGCTTCACGCATGAGCCGTGCTGACCTGGCTCAACAGGTCGCTAACACCAACGAAGACACTATCCTTGTCTATCTCGACGCCAACGCTGACGCTGCCGGCAACGCATACGGCGCAGACCAGACTGCGTTCTTCCTTTCCCAGGCATCCGCGCAGCCGATCTACGCCATCGGCCTGACCGGAGTGGGCGAGGGCTTCGCAGGCTCGGGCTTCATCGATTACGAAGCTGAAGGCCAGCGCGCCGGCGAAATTGTGGTTTCGGTGCTCAACGGCACTCGCCCGGCTGACATCCCCGTCGAGACCTTTACCAGCGAAGGCTCCGTCTACGACACCCAGGTCCTGGGCAATTACGGCATCGCCACAGGTCTGGTGCCCGCCAGCGCAACGCTGGTCAACCAGGGCGGATTCTCGCTCGATTCGCTCCGCTCCATCTTCATGCCGGTCTTGCTGCTGGTGCTGGGAATCGCGTGCATCGTCGCGTTCGCCTTCCTTGGTTATCGCCGAACTGTGGCACAGATGGCTGATATTGTCACACAGCGAAACGCCCTCGAGCGCCGCTTCTATACCGACAACCTCACTGAAATGCCGAACATGCAGTGGCTCACCGCCTTCGCGGGTAACGAAGCCAGCTCGCGCGTTCGTTCGATCGTGGGCATTGACTTGCTCGAAGTCGATCAGCTCGACGAGACCCGCGGTTCGGGAACCAGCAACGAAGTGATCAAGGTGGTAGCCGAACGCCTCGACGGCCTGGACAAGGCTTTCATCGTTCGTCCAGGTCACAGCCAGTTCATCATCGGTACCGATCGAGCCTTGAAGCGCGGCGGCAAGTTCCTTGATGAAGTGGAGAGCCTGCTCGGACAGCCGGTCAAAGTGGACGGCGAGAACATTAGCCTCACGTCGTGCGTTGGCGTCTACAACCGCGAACGCGGCATGTCCATCGAGGAAATGGTTTCTGGCGTTGAACTGGCAATTCGTCAGGCCGAATCCACAGGCAGCATCGATGAGGTCGCCTTCTACGACCGCCACATGCGCGAAGCTGAAGAGAGCAAGCTTGCCATCACGTCATGCTTGCGCGAAGCCATCAGTCAGGACGACCTGCACGTTCTCTACCAGCCCCAGATCGAACTGGCCACCAGCAAAGTGGTGGGCTACGAAGCGCTCGTTCGCCTTCACGGCGAGCCCTATCCGCCCGACCAGTTCATCCCCATCGCCGAGGCCAGCGACCAGATCATCGAGATCGATCGCATCGTAACACGCAAAGTAGCACAGCAGCTCGCCACGTGGAAGAAGCGCAAGCAGCGCATGGTCCCTGTGTCGATCAACCACTCGTTCGGCCAGCTCCGCGACGACAAATACGTGGCGTGCGCCAAAGAAGCGCTCGATGAGAACAAGATCGCGCCGAAGTTCCTGCGTGTCGAGATCAAAGAGCAGCTCTTCCTGAACAACATGGCGAAGGCCACGACCTTCTTCGACGAACTGCGTGAAGACGGCTTCGGCATCACTATTGACGGCTTCGGCGCGGGTTACACCTCGCTGGCACGTGTGATGCAGGTCCCAGCCGACATCATCAAGATCGATCGCTCGCTGACCGAAGGCTTCCTTCAGGGCGGCGACGCCAGCGTTATCGCGAACCTGGTGCGCCTGGCGCATGATGCCGACAAGCAGGTGGTCATCGAAGGTGTCGAGACCGCCGAGCAGCTGCAGATGTGCGTCGAAGTTGGCTGCGACATCGTGCAGGGCTTCTACCTCTCCGAGCCCCTGCTGCCCGAAAAGGCCCTCCAGTTCAAGCCCGCCAAGATCCCCCTCCCTGGGGACAGGTCCGAAACTGTCCCGGACACTTCGGGGACAGGCCCCAAAGTGTCCCGGACAAAAAGGGGACAGGCTAGCTCCAGCGATGACGCGAAAGCAGTTTCCGAAGAACCAGTGGTAATCGAGGTAGCTGAACCCGTCGAAGCCGCCGAAGCGGTGGAAGCGATTGAGGCGGTTGAAGCTGACGAGGCCCCCAAAATGACCGCGATGGTCGAGGAGGTCGAATCGATCGAGCCTGACGAGGTGCCCAAAATGGCTGCGAAGGCGGAAACGGTCGAGGCAGTTGAAGCTGAAGCAGCGCCCGAACCTGAAGCGAAAGCCGAACCTGTAGTCGATGCTGAACCCGAAGAGCTTGCAGTCGCGACCGAGCAGGTAGAGGCTCTTGAGACCCCCGCAGAGCCCGCGGAAGCTCCGATCGAAGCGGTCATCGAGTCCGAAACCGTGACAGAGCCGGTAGAGGCCCTGATCGAGTCTGAGACGATCGAGGCAAAGCCGATCATTGAACCCGAGGCCGTGACCAAAGCTGCCGCAGAGGCAGAAGCATCCGCAGAAGCCGAGCTCGAGATAGAGGCACCTGCCCATGTCGAGACCATTGCAGAGTCTGAAGAAATGGTTGAAGTCGTCGAGCCCGAGGCTGACAGCGAAGCTGAAGCAGTCGCCGAGCAGCAGCCCGAAGCAGTCGCCGAATCCGAATCAGAAGCATCCAACGAGCCAGAACTCGAGCCCCAGCCCGAGCAGCCCGAAAGCAAAGTGGCTCGCAAGACCATCGCAGCCAGGATGTCCGCCGCCACCAGCGGCGTAGCCGCCAAGATGGCCGCTCGCGCTACCACGCCAGCCCCTGCGGAGTCAGAGTCAGAGTTAGAGGCTGAGTCAAAGTCGGAAGCTGAGTAAGAGCCGGCGCCCAACCCAGGTGCTCCTGAATAAAATCTCTTCGTTTCTTAAGATTTAAAATTCACGAAAATCGCACGAACAAATGTTCGTAATTCCGCTAGAATGAAAACCAGGTCAGCGGAGTAAGCCCCGCATGCTGGTAGCACCTTCTTGAAAGAAAGGAGGTGAATGCCATGGACCTGGTTATCAAGGTAGTCGAGCTTGCAACTGCAGTTGTTGCGCTTGTCGCCGCAGTGATCAAGGCCCGAAGCATGGCGCGGGGAACGCGTCGCGTTGTGAAAAAGAAGAACCGCCGACGGTAATCATCGGCGGCTTTTCCAAAAGCAAACGGTGCTGCCCGCAGTGCAAAAAACGGGCATCCGCTGGCTGTATTCTAACATGAAGCGTAGGTAGTACGCCAGTATGTCCATAATGTCCGTACTGCTCCTATTAATACCGTATTCGCGCAAGCTCGCATTCGCCAGGTCACTAGTCGGATGCGCAGCTTAGTAGTCTATCGGCCGCATCCCGCACCTCGCTTCATCTGCCAGCTCAGCCGAGCAACTAGCCACCCGCGTGCCTTATGTGATACATTAGTTTCAATCGAATATTAAACGCACTAAAAACGAACTACTGAAACGCACTACCAATGACCAAATCACAGCTCCGTACGGTGCCGCATCTGCCGGTGCCTATCGACACCAAACAACGCAATCCGCTTCCAACGTATCACACTTCAACATCATTGAAGCGAGAGCGCGTTCCGCTGCGCACACAGAGCGTAGCACTGCATCCAACAGGTGTTTCACCTGTCCCTCTGAAGACCATTCCTACGCGACCGATCGAAGTTCAGCCAATTTCGAAAGTCCCGCTGCCCGGCGGTACCACGCGCCTGCCGTATTTCGCGCCGCCTAAGAAGCGGGTCTCGGATTATGGCCGATGGGGTCGCATCAAGATCGCAACGCAAGAACCTCAAGCAACTCTAACTGGTCCCGAGGACCTCGAGATTATCGAAGAAAGCCAGGTAGTCTTCGCGGTAGGGGAGACACATGCTCACCCAGAGCAAACACCCGACCAGCTTAACGATACCTCCGTCGATCAGCCTGATGCCGGATCTGTCATCGATCAACCTGACGCCGAAGCGGCCATCGACCAGCCAGCTGCCGAGGCAGCAATTGACCAACCCAGTGCCGAAACGCTCGATATCTGCAGCGACCAAGGTGTCGAAGATCGCACCACCGGGCAGCCAGGAACCTTCATCTCTGATCGTGTTCCCATCAGGGAGAACGTTGCGCTTCCTATGCAACATGTTCCTCTGGCGCGTATGCCGCGTATGAAGGTCGGGTTAACTCCTATTCGCACTCATACCGCTGCGATCCGCCGCCGAAAGAACGCTCCGCGTCCGAAGAAATCGGCCTCCGCTCGCATCTGGTAGCGAACAAGAACAGGTGTCCGTTTCAAGGATTCACTGTGGCTGCCCATATTGGGATTCAAACCCATTAGAAGCCTATAGAATGAAAAAGAACCCAGCAAGTTGGCTGGGTTCTTTCGTATCCGCTTATCTTGCAGTGCCTTGCCTGACTCAGAGGCAGCACTCATTAGCTTGCTTGCATCACTGCAACGAACTTCAGATCGCCATCGCCCGTGTTCGCGATTCCGTGAGTTTCGCCATCCTTGCAAAACAGCACGTCACCAGCCTGAACAGGATAGGATTCATCGTTGTCGGTATACGTGCCTGTGCCCTGATAGATGAAGTACATTTCGCTGTCGCCCGTGTGCGTGTGCACGCCGATCGAGCAACCAGGTTCGAGCGTAATGGTGGATGCGTAGGTCAACTGGCCATGCAGCTGTTCACCCTGAAGCAGCAGGTCACGCAGGATATAACCTTCGCCGCCTTGGACGTGTTCCGCCTTGGCTACCTCGCGATTTCGTGAAAGTGACATAGTACCCTCCTTTTTCCTGCACTCATTGTGGCAGATTCCTACAAGAAAGTTCAAATCCTCTTGAGCAAAATATCAGAAAAATGAGAGTTCCTCCAGGTGAACATGGTAGTAAAAGTTCAAATTTCTTTAAGGTTCTTTGGTCACAATTGAAGGCGGTCGCTGCAGCCCGATGCGTTGCAAGCACCTTTTGAATGGGCCGAAGAGACGACTTCACTGCTCCTTTTGAAGCAGCGGCTTCACTACACGGCTTCACGACGTAGGCCCACCATCGAACAAAAACCTTAATTCATATTAAGGGTTATGTTTACAAAACTCTTAATAATTGTTAAGGTTTACTGAAAGGAATTCGATGACAAAACGAAGAGACCTGGTAAAGATGCTGCTCAAAGCAGGGTTTGAGCCTGATGGTGGCACAAGGCACGGGAAATTCACTAAGGGATCGATAACCATGAAGGTTCAGCGTCATAGAGAAATTCCAGACGCTACAGCGAAGAAGATCCTGCGAGATGCTGGCCTTCGTTGATCTGGGTACGTTCTAAAGGAGAGACAAAATGTTGTATGTGCGTGAATTCGAGATCTTTCCAAGCGAGCAATTCTTGGCAGTATTTCCTTGTGATATGAGCGGAGCAACTCAAGGTGTCGACATGCAAGATGCCATCGAGTCCGCTGCAGACTGGCTTAACGTGACAGTTGTGGACGATCTGGTCAGGGGTAGAGAGACCGAAGGCGGGAAGCTTGGTCATGAGCCTCAACATGGTGGCCAGATCATTGTTGTAGCTGTTGACGTGGATCTTGCCCGTGTGCCTGCCTACACCGCAGCCGAGGCAGCGCGTCTTTTGGGCGTAAGTCCAGCTCGCGTCTCGCAAATGTGCGAGGCAGGGCGCCTTACGTCTTGGAAGGAAGGGTCGCGCCGCATGATCTGGAAAGAATCGGTCGATGGCCGACTTCTCAACAAGCCAAAACCAGGTCGCCCCAGGAAAAAGGCTGGCGAAAGCGCCGATTCAGCACCTATCACCGTAGTGCCTACCGCCTCCAATCCGCCAGAACCCCTGCGTTCGCAGGCTTGATCCTCTGCCGCGAGCAACTCATATGCCTTCAGGAGTCTTGCAGGCGCCGCATAGCCGCCGAATTCTTTCGCGCCTAGCATCTGGGCTGCAAATTGCAGGTGAAGGCGTTGCTGAGCTTCTCTGGCCCACACGCTGCGTACTCTGCGATGTCCCTGGCACGCTGCTTTGCGATGAATGCCGCCTTGAGATTCCCTACATCGATCCACTGCGAGCTTGCCCCTATTGCGGACAAGCTCATGGTCGCTATGCGTGCATCGACTGCAATTCCTTCATGTTGAAGCACCGCGGATTGTTCGATGAACAGCCCGAATGCGCTACCGCTCCGCCACTCAACGCGCAGCAGGAATTCACCATGACCCCTCAGCATAACAAGCAGCCCGAATGCGCCCTAACCCCACCGCTTGATCGCATCGCATCGGTGTTCGAATTCGTCGATCCCTGCAGGAAACTGATCACTACCTACAAGGACCGCAAAGAGATCCGTCTGGCAGACGTACTCGCGGAACTCCTTGCCGCATACATAGATCCCAGCTGGATCGAGCCAGGTCAAACGGCGATCGTGGTGATACCAGCTCGCAAGCAGGCTATTTGTGAACGCGGATTCGATCACATGCAGCAAATAGGTGAGCGCCTATCTCGGCTTACGAATTTGCCCCTGCTGAACCTTATCGCACCCCAAGAGCGCGGCGACCAGCGTGGGCTTTCCGCAGCTCATAGGCAGAAGAACATGCGTAACTCATTCGTGCCAAGAGGGGAGGGAGCCTGGCACCCTCGCACCAGTGCGCACATCTGTGCCACAGCCGGATTCACACGGTCGGTCCCGCGCACCATCATCTTGGTCGATGACGTCCTGACCACAGGCGCTACTTTGAACGCGGCAGCCACCGTACTCAAACAAATGGGCGTTCAACAGGTGCTTGGCCTAACCCTCGGCCGCATTCCGTAGCCGCAACCAGACCCCAGACGCAATCCGCGGCCTGGGTTATAGAAATTATCAACTAAAGTTTACAAATACCATTGCAGAATTATTAACCGTAGTTTATAAATAAAGGAGCGCAAGTGGTAAAGCGCAGAGACTTGATTCGCCTGCTCGAACAATATGGTCTGAAGTACGATGGCGGAACGAATCACGATAAATTCAAGTCGGATGATGGCCATGTTACCCATGTTCCTCGTCACAGAGAGATTCCCGACAAGCTTGCTAAGTCGATCATCAAGCAGGCGGGAATCGAAATAGAGCACAAGAAGAAAGGAATGTAGGATGCTGTTCCTTTGTGAATTTGAACTGCGGATCGAAGAGGGGATGTACGTCGCCATGCCGTTTGGTCTCGAGGGCGGTACGTGCGGTATCGACCCGCAAGACGCTGCCGAGATGGCTTACGACTGGCTACGCATGACGGGAGAAGACCTGCTCATGCAAGGAAAAGAGTTACCGAAGCTCCCGCTTGGCAACCAACCTCAAGAAGGCGGGAAGATCCTTTTGGTGGGCGCCGATGTATCTCTCGACACCATCAACAAGGTAACCGCCAGTGAAGCAGCGGAAATGCTTGGCGTTTCACGTTCACGTGTGTCTCAGATGTTGAAGAATAACCTGCTCGATGGCTATAGGGACGGTCGCGACACGTACATCACCATCGATAGCGTCAACGCCCGTCTTGCCGAACGCCCCAAGGCTGGTCGTCCAAAGAAAAAGACCAAGCCAGAAACGGCAGTGGCTTAGATCCTCGCGTCCTCGCGCGCCTGATTGAACTCTTCCACGTCCACGGAGATGCTGTGCTGGATCGGCTTCCATGCCGCTTTCTTCACCAGCGCAACCAGTGCGATGGGGATGTAGGTCAGCATGAAGAATGGGAAGGTGAACAGGTACTTTATCTTCTTCGCAGTGGTCGAGCGGATGTTGTCCCACTCAGTGAAGGTGGTCAGCGCGCCGAACACGAACATGAACAGCGTGTAGTTGAACAGGCAGAAGAAGATCGACGAAAGCGACGACGTCAGCATCACGCCTGTTGACATCAGCCCCGCGCTACCCATGATCAAGATGATCACGTTGAAGATGATCGACACGATGGTCAGCAGCAGCGCCGGCGCAATGGTCATCAGCATGTCGTAGCACGCGAAACGGTGCCCCTTAGGATTCGTGAAGATGCCCTTGAACAGCCCCGCGCCATACTTGCCGAACACCTGGTAGAAGCCCTTCGCCCAGCGGAAACGCTGATTCCACGAATCGCGGAACGTGATCGGCTGCTCGTCGTAGAGCACAGCTGTGGGACAATATGCGATGCGTTCGCCATGCAGGATGCTGTACGTAGAGAACTCGATATCCTCGGTAAGCAGGTGGAACTTCCAACCACCCATTTCCTCGATGATCTTCGCGCTCACGAAGAAGCCCGTGCCTGACACCGCACAGCTCGTATTCAGCGTCAGACGCGCCTGGCTCAAATACTTCGCCTCGCGCAAGAACCACACCGCGTAACCTGCGGAAATCCAGTTCGAGCCATAATTCTTCGAGTTTCGATAGCTAGTAGACGCGATCGCTCCGCCGTCGAACACCTTGTTCATTTCGCGGAAGTAATTCACGTCCAGCACGTTGTCAGCATCGAAGATGAAATACGCCTCGTAATTGTTCTCGGAATAATGTTCGCGAATGCAGGTGAAACCGTAATCGAGCGCGTAACCTTTGCCTACTTCCTGCGTGTTGAAGCGCGGGAACACGATAGCCCCTGCCTCCTGCGCGATCGCGGCCGTGTTGTCCGTGCAATTGTCAGCAACAACGAAGATGTCGATCAGTTCCTGCGGATAATTCTGCACGCGAATGCTGTGGATCAAGTCGCCGATCACGGCATTTTCGTTTCGCGCCGAAATGACCACGGCATAGCGATGATTCTCTTTTGCAGTTTGCTTTGGTGGGCGCTTGGTCAGCACTACGAAAACGTATAAGAGCTGGTAACCATAGCAAAGGGTGAAGGTAAGGAAAATGCAGAAGTTGAAAATGTCCACAAACGAGACCGTGGAAAGAACATCTTCGATCAACCTGACTCCTTTTTCCGGGCCGCGTGCGGAAGGCAACTTTTTGCAGGTGCGTAGCGAATGCGATCGCGGCGAAAGCCGTGCTTTCGAACGACTCGCGCAAAATACCTGCTCAATCGCGTTTGACAGCTCCTCAGTCTGTCAGTTGCCAACCGTGCGGCGCATCGTTCGTTTGAGGTGCATTTTGCGTCGCAGCAGCATCGAGCAATTGAAACACTAATTATAGGCTGTTTTCACGGTGAAAACCCTGAACCTTACAGAATCGTCAGTCAAAATTAAGGCGGTAGGTTCAACAAAGCCCCCGAAGGGCACCCCGATTCTCATGCGTCCATCTCGCATACACACTTCCCGCAGTCATTTTGCGTGCTGAACTCGAGCGCGCACGCACAGCTGGTCCCCACATCCAGCCCTTGTGCCCCTATACATCCGACCCTCGTACCTATAACGGCCGACATCAACAGCCTCTTCGTACGCTTGCTCTCACTCATATTCCGCAACACCCGTATTCTGCAGTCTCATTTTCGGTCGCGCGCATCGCCGCCAGCAGGTCAGCAGGCCGCCTGAAAACACGAACATGGTATACTAATGTGCGTTTCTTTTAGGTCTGTAGTTGCGGATCACCGCGCTACCGTGTGCATCAGCACTCGGCAGTGCGGTTTTCTTAGTCCAAGGCAGATGCGGTCAAAAGGATCCACGTAAGTTCGGCAGCTCTGCGCGTCCCACGTTGGACCACGATGCGGTCGAATGAGCATGGCGCATTCTAGGTGTAAGCCGTACCGCTGGAGCGCGACATAGGGTCGCCACAGCGAGCGAATGGCGTCACCGCGGTTCAAGCCTTGCTCGGTGCGTCTAACAGCGTGCCACTGCTTGTGCTACGGTGGCTAAGTTCCAGTATGCAGGTGTGGGGGCAAAGACTAGGTCAGCTAAGAGGAACGCACCCTCGATCCCAGGAAAAAGAGAGGTCCTTCATGAAGAAAGCTTCGATCCTTCTGGTCACTTTGATGCTCGCGCTTGGCGTTGGCTTGCTGAGCGGCTGCAGCTTCAACAAGTCCTACACGCCCGAACCTACCGAGCAAAAGATCGACAACTCGCTGTTGCACACGCCGGGCACGCTGCGCGTGGGCGTTGATGCGTCGAATGCTCCGTACGCTGCGGAATCTCAGGGTGCCATCGTGGGCATTGATGTTGACGTGGCTGCTGCGCTTGCTGACGAACTGGGCCTCAAGCTTGAACTGGTCGACATCGGATCGAGCGCCGATCAGGCTTTCACCTCGGATAACGTTGATATCGTCATGGGTGTGGGCTCCGATTCGCAGAACTGCTGGGTATCGAATCCCTACCTTACGTCTTCGATCGTGTTGTTCGCTGCTGAAGACAACACCGCTATTCCCAAGGACGGCGATGTTTACGTTGTCGCAGCTCAGGCATCATCCATGAGCGCTTTTGAGGTGGGAAATCGCCTTGGTGAAGACCACCTTGACGCCACTGCCGACATCCAGGCAGCCTTCGAGCACTTGGCTGACGGCACCGCGAAGTACATCGCAACCGACAGCACCATCGGCTCTTATGTGGCGCACTCCAACGGCACTGCTATTTACCCAGTTGCCCTGCTCACCGAAGAGACCAGCTACTGCATTGGCGCACCCACCACGGCAACGGGCCTTCAGGATGCCATCTCTGACGCGCTCAACAAGCTTTCCAATGGTGGCGTGCTTTCCGTCATCGACAGCAAGTGGCTGGGTACGCAGCTCAACCTCGATACGCTCACGGTCATTCAGCCCATCCCTGAACCTGAGCCCGAAGAAGGCGCAGATGGTGAGACCGCAGAAGGTGAAGGCGACTCCGCTGAATAACTAACAAAGGGGGATGGGAGCAAAACTGTTCCGCTAAATCTTACAAAGGGGGACGGTGTCAAACTGTCTCACCGAATCTAAGCCTCGATTTTTAAAACTTGAACTTCAAACCCGCCTCATCCCAAGGCGGGTTTTTTTCGGACAAAACGAGGACAGGTCCCAAAGTGTCTGGGACAGTAGGGGGACAGGTCCAAAAGTGTCCCGGACAAAAATGGACCCGTCCCCAAAGTGTCCGGGACAGAATGGGGACAGGCCACGATCGATTCGTCCAATCTGCCCGATCTACTTCAGCCGCAGGTTACAGCTCGGTAAAAAAGTCGTGAAGATTCCTCTAAAAATCGAGCCGCGAACCTCGTGAACGCACGTTCTTTAGTATTCTGAGGGAAGATTTTCGCTTGCGGTCAGCATTACGGATCACCATTGCAGACACCCTTGTGAATGCTCTTGTAACCTCCCTGATCATCCGCAAGCACCCATGAACCAAGTTCAGTGATTCACTCAACCGTTCAAAGGAGACGCGTACCATGACGAACCCCCAGCAGCCCTCGCAGCCGCAGCCCCCAACGGGCCAGCCGGTTCAGCCTGGAGCCCCGGCCCCTCAGCCTGCTCCGCAGGCCACCCCGCAGCCTCAGCCTCAGGCGCAGCAACCCGCAGCAGCCCAGCAAGTACCTGCTGGCGCACAGCCCGCTTCCAACACCAGCACCAACACTCCAGGCACTACGGTCGCATCTGCTCCCGCCGCCGCAAAGCCCAAGAAGCCACGCACTAACCTGCGCACCTTCCTCTTCGCGTTCGCGGGCGCTGCCGTAGCTTGCATCATCGCCTTCGGTGGAAACGCCCTGATCAATGGCGGTAATTCTGGCTATACCATCCAAGAGACGAATTCTGGCATCGTCATCAACGCCAACACCGACGACATGACGCTCGCCGAAGCGGTCGCCGCGAAAACGCTCCCTTCCGTAGTGAACATCAATGTCTACGCGAACACCGCAGCCCAGGGTTTTTCGCCCTTCGCTAACCAGGCGCAGACCCTCGAGCAGACCTCCCTTGGCTCAGGTGTCGTGCTCACTGCCGATGGCTACATCCTCACCAATAATCACGTGGTCGACGGTGCCGATGCCCTTGAAGTAGTGGCGGAAGGCGAAACCTACGAAGCCAAGATCGTTGGTACCGACCCCTCCAGTGACCTGGCGGTCGTGAAGGTTGACGGTGCAACCCTCAAGCCCATCGAGATCGGTAACTCGTCTGAGCTGGTCGTGGGCGAATGGGTCATGGCCGCTGGCAGCCCCTTCGGCATGGAACAGTCGGTCTCGACCGGCATCGTTTCTGCGGTGAACCGCTCCTATGCGGATGAAGAATCTGGTGCCATCTACACCAACATGATCCAGACCGACGCAGCCATCAATTCGGGTAACTCGGGCGGCGCGCTGGTAGATGCTGAAGGCAAGCTCATTGGCATCAACACGCTCATCATGTCCACGAGCGGCACCAGCTCCGGCGTTGGATTCGCCATCCCGGTCGACTACGCGTTCGGCATCGCCGAGCAGATCATCCAAGGCAAGACCCCGTCCCACGCACAGATGGGCGTGTCCATGATCACGGTGAATGACCAGATCGCAAGCCGTTTCGGCCTTTCCACTGACGAAGGTGCTTACATCAATTCCATCACTGCTAATGGTCCCGCTGCGAAGGCTGGCCTGCAGGAAGGAGATGTCATCGTGAAGGTGGACGGCGAGACTATCACGGGCGCATCCGACCTGGTGCTTGCAGTTCGTTCGCACAATCCTGGCGACAAGGTGTCCGTCACTTACATTCGCGATGGCAAGGAAGCTACTGCTGAAGTGACCCTCGGCTCCGACTCGTAAGCCCAGACGCCCTGCGTTTGCGCGCGAACCTTCTTCGCCGCAAACTACGATTCGCAATCCCGAAAGGCCAGCCCCGCGCTGGCCTTTCTCAAATGGGGACAGGCCAGGCCCTCGACCCGACCCAGCCAATTTGTCCACGCTTTTTTGCGCCCAAGCTTCAAGCGAACCACCCATTAAGGTAAGATGAGATGAAGCAAAAACGAGGTGAACCTACCGCGTGAGACCTACCGCCCCGCGTTCGCGCCCGAGCAGCGGTTTCACCACAAAAACCCACCTCACGGAACTCCCTTCATCGGAAAGGATTTGCATGAGCTCGGATTACAAGTACAAACGCGTATTGCTCAAGCTCTCGGGCGAGGCTCTAATGGGCGAAGCAGGCTACGGCATCGACCCGAAAGTGGTCGAAGAGCTGGCCGTTCAGATCAAGCAGATCGTCGATGATGGCGTCGAGCTCGCGGTAACGGTGGGCGGCGGCAACATCTTCCGCGGTCTCGCTGGTTCTGCGCAAGGCATGGATCGCGCTCACGCTGACTACATCGGCATGCTCGCCACCTGCATGAACGCTCTCGCGCTCCAAGATGCATTCGAGCGTCACGACATCCCCACGCGCGTCATGAGCGCCATCGAGATGCGTCAGGTATCCGAGCCCTATATTCGTCGTCGTGCCACGCATCACCTTGAAAAAGGCTACGTGGTCATCTTCGCCGCCGGTACGGGCAACCCCTATTTCACCACGGACACCACGGCTGCGCTGCGCGCGCTCGAGATCAATGCGGAATGCCTGATGAAGGCCACGAAGGTCGACGGCATCTATGACGCCGACCCTGTTACGCACCCCGACGCCAAGCGCTTCGAGACCATCAGCTACATCGATGTTCTGGCGAAGGGTCTGCATGTCATGGATTCCACGGCCACGTCGCTGTGCATGGACAACGACCTGCCCATTCTCGTTTTCGACCTTACGGTGCCTGGCAATATCGCACGCATCCTGAAGGGCGAGAACATCGGCACTACCGTAACCGCCGAAGGCTAGCCCAACAAAACGGGGGACAGGTCCAAAAGTGTCCCGGACACTTTGGGGACAGGTCCAAAAGAGTCCCGGACAAAAAGGGGACAGGCCAGGAAAGACCAGGAAAACCGCGTAGCAACGCGCTACAATAGTCATCACGAATTGAAACCGCAGCACACCAGGAAAGCCCGCTGCACCAGGGAGGAAGCATGGATCAGATCAGAGAAACCGTAAAGACGCGCATGGACGGCGTCATCGACCAGCTCAATCGCAATCTCTCGCAGGTCCGCACCGGCCGCGCTAACGCAATGATCCTTGACCGCGTGAAAGCCGAATACTACGGCACGCTCACACCCGTGAATCAAATGGCCGCCATCAAGACCCCTGACGCGCACACGCTCGTTATCGAACCGTGGGATAAAAGTGCTCTGGGCGCCATCGAGCAGGCCATCATGAAGGCTGACCTGGGCGTTTCCCCCAACAACGACGGCACCGTCATTCGCTTGCCGTTCCCTGCGCTCACCGAAGAGCGCCGCAAGGAACTGGCCAAGCAGTGCAAGCAGTTCGCCGAAGAAGCGCGCATCGCCATCCGCAACGCGCGCCGCGACGCAAACTCCGAGGTTGAGAAGCTTGTGAAGGAAGACAACCTTCCCGAAGACGACAAGCGTCGCGCCGAAGACGAGATCCAGAAGGTCACCGATTCTTACATCGGCAAGGTCGATGACATCCTGAAGGCCAAAGAAGACGAGGTCATGTCCATCTAAAGGCCCGCGCTCGCTCGAAAGATTGCCATCAAACGCAAGCCGCTTAGCCAGCTCAAGCCCCAATTTCGCGTCCATGAGACAGCCACTCGACTACATCTTCCCCGATCCTCCCGAGGACCTCGATCCCACCCAGTTCGATCAGAGCCGGGTGCCTCGTCATGTCGCGGTGATCATGGACGGCAACGGGCGCTGGGCGAAGAAGCGTGCGCTGAACCGCCTCAACGGACACAAAGCTGGCATCGAAGCGGTGCGCGAGACCATTCGCTGCGCGAACGATGTTGGCGTGGATTACCTCACCATCTATTCGTTCTCCACCGAGAATTGGAAGCGTCCTCAAGACGAGGTCAACGGCCTGATGAATCTTTTTGCGAAGACCATGCTGGCCGAGATCGACGGGCTGCACGAAGAAGGCGTGCGTGTGAAGACCATCGGCAACCTCTCAGCTCTGCCCGAAAAGACGGCCGCCGCTTTTGAAGAAGCGTGGGAACGCACCAAGGACAATGACGGAATGACCCTGGTTATCGCTGTAAATTACGGCTCGCGGGACGAGATCCTCGATGCTGTGCAACATTATGCGCACGATCTGCAGGAAGGCAGTGCGCCCGAGCTGACCGAAGCCGCCTTCGAGAATTATCTCTACACCGCCGACATTCCCGATCCTGACCTGCTCATTCGCACTTCTGGCGAGATGCGTGTGAGCAATTTCCTCTTGTGGCAGATCGCTTACACGGAATTCTATTGTTCCGAAGTGCTCTGGCCCGACTTCGACCGTTACGAATTCTTGCGTGCGTTGCTCGATTTCCAGCAAAGAGAGCGCCGCTTCGGGGCGGTGTAACTTATGCCCACCGAGCGCATCCGTCATACTTTCTCCTATGTCGACAAGGACGGAAACCTGGTCGAATCGCGTGAGGAAGTCTTGCTGAAAGAAGACCCGCGTGAGAAGCCGAAGCGTAGCACAGTTCTGAAGCAAAAGGCGCTCGACAAGACCCC
Organism: Anaerotardibacter muris; assembly: GCF_943192915.1. GTDB lineage: Bacteria > Actinomycetota > Coriobacteriia > Coriobacteriales > Eggerthellaceae > Anaerotardibacter > Anaerotardibacter muris. Next base: position 155,929 of record NZ_CALPCD010000001.1, on the reverse strand, counting down.
TCGAAAGCTGAAGAACCCTTCTAACCTGCAGGTTCGCATCCGCACAGGAGCGGTCTACATTGCGCTCACTGTGTTATGCATCATCGCTTCGAACGCTACCACGGCCATCTATTTGGCGGTGCTCTCCGCCATTTGTGCGGGCGAATTCTATTACATGCTCCGCTCGGACGCGAAGCTTCCTAACGAGGCATTAGGGATCGCTGCTTCGGCGCTCTTCCCGCTGAGCATGTGGCTGCTGGGTGTTTACGGCGTGGTTATCGTGATGTCCCTGTTCATCATAGTGCTACTTGTGTGGTACGTGTTTTGGGTCCATGCGCGAATCGTCGACGTTGCTATCAGCCTGTTCGGTGCGACCTATACTGGTTTGCTCATGTCTTCTGCCATGCTCATCCGCATGTCGCTGCCTGAATTCTGGGGCGGCGTGCTCATCCTGGGAATTTTCTGCAGCGTGTGGGGCAACGATGCCTTCGCGTACTTGGTCGGTTCCCGATTCGGAAAACACAAGATGGCACCACAAGTCTCTCCGAAGAAGAGCTGGGAAGGTTTCGCCGCTGGCCTGGTGTTCTCCATGGCTTTTTGGTGCTTGTTCCCGTTGATCCCAGGCGTAGAGATGTCTTACGTGCAGGCGGTCATATTCGGGGCGATCTGCGGCACGCTCGGCGTGATCGGCGACCTGGTGGAAAGCCGCATCAAGCGTAATTCTGGATTCAAGGATTCGGGAACCATCATGCCTGGCCACGGGGGCCTTTTGGATCGCTGCGATTCTCAATTCCTGGTCACCCTGGGCTCGTCGCTGATGCTCATCTTCGGTAACTGCATCTCGTTCTCCTTGACAGGAACCGGCCTCCTTCTATAAAGGGGACGAGTCCGTTTCTGTCCGGGACACTTTGGGGACGGGTTCAAATCTGTCCGGGACACTTTGGGGACAGGCCAGAATTCAGAGCGACCACCAATAAGGGTAGCTGCCAACATGTGCGGCTACATACAACTGCTGCCAGCACCAATTGCAGCCACTACCGAGCGAAAGCGTAGGCGCATCATGACCAATATTCAGCAAGCTCACACAGCGAATCACAGCGAAGATTCCGCGGTCAACCCAAAACGCATCGCAGTCCTGGGCTCAACGGGCTCTATCGGCACCCAGACTCTGGATGTTGCTCGCCGCCACCCTCAGCATGTGAAGATCGTCGCCCTTAGCGCGAATACCCAGGTAGAAATGCTGTTCGATCAGGCGCGTGAGTTTTCCGTCAAACATGCGGTCTTGGCCGATGAAGCGCTCTGTAACACATGGAAAGCACGTTTTGCAGAGATCGGCGCCACCCTGCATGGCGGCAGCCAAGCTATCGTAGAACTTTGCCAGCTCCCTGAGGTTGACATGGTGGTGAATGCCCTGGTCGGCGCGGCAGGCATGCGAGCCAGCTATGCCACGCTCACGGCGGGCAAGCAGCTTGCGCTTGCTAACAAGGAATCGCTCGTTGTTGGCGGCGACGTACTCATGCCGCTTTCGTCCCACACTACGCTGCTCCCCATCGACTCCGAACACGGCGCCATCTACCAGTGCCTGTTAGGCGAAGATCCTGCCGAAGTCGCACGCCTGTGGGTAACCGCATCCGGTGGACCTTTCCGCGGAAAAAAGCTTGCTGACCTGCAGGATATCACCCCTGCGCAGGCGCTCAGTCACCCCACATGGAACATGGGTCGCAAGATCTCCATCGATTCGTCTACGCTCATGAACAAGGGTCTTGAAGTTATCGAAGCTCACCATCTTTTCAATATGCCCTACGACAAGATCGAAGTTGTGGTACAGCCACAAAGCGCCATTCACTCTATGGTCGAATTCACGGATGGTTCGGTGAAGGCTCATCTTGGTACCACTGACATGCGCATTCCCATTCAGTTCGCCATCAGCTATCCTGCGCGCTGGTCGGCACCTGTTGAACCGCTTGACTTCCGCACGCTTGGCTCGCTCGAATTTTCTGCTCCTGACCTGGAAACTTTCCGCTGCCTTGCGCTTGCCATCCAAGCTGGTAATACAGGTGGAACACTGCCTGCAGTGATGAATGCTGCTAACGAAGTTGCTGTTGCTGCGTTCCTTGATGAACGGATTCCTTACCTTAGCATTGCACAGTTGGTCGAATCTGCCATGGATCATGCTGAGGTAGAGCCTGCGCAGAGCATCGACCAGCTTCTTGAAGTGGATGCTGAAACGCGTGCCTATGTTCGAAGCCTCATCCAACCGCACGAATAGGCGTAGACAGGCCGGGGTGTAGCCTTATTGACCTGTTGGTTGAGGTAGTTCACGGGATAGACCAGGGAAGACCCCGGATCATCACGGATCCTTTGTTAACTGGCCTGTCCCCAAACTGTCCGGGACAAAAACGGACCTGCCCCCAAACTGTCCGGGACAAAAACGGACCTGCCCCCAAACTGTCCCAGACAAATCGGGACCTGTCCCCATTTCGCTCCCGTTCCCAAAAGGCCTACCAAGGTGTCCCCGAAACGCCCGCACCCGCGTGCCAGCGGGATGCGAAAATCCCGTGCAGGTAGTTGCTGACCACCGCACACGCGCTCCCTATCACGTATAATCTCACCCATGGATATTCTGCTCACAATCGCGATCGCCACCGTGGTGCTCGGCTTCCTCGTCTTCATTCACGAAGGCGGCCACTTCTTGGCTGCACGCGCGTTCGGCGTTCGCGTCACTGAATTCATGATCGGCCTACCTGGCCCCAGCATCGGTTTCACCTGGCGAGGAACGCGTTTCGGTGTCACCGCCATCCCGCTTGGTGGCTACGCAGCGGTGTGCGGCATGGGCACCGGCGAACCGAGCCCGTATCTTAAGCGTGTGCTGGGCTTCATGTACGAACGCGGCACCGCCGACATGGAAGACGTTGCCGAAGCACTTGGCATCACCGATGACGAAGCTTATCAGGCCCTCGAGGAACTTTGCGAGTGGGGCAGTCTGAAGCGCCCACGCCGTCGCGACAAGTTGAACACGTACCGCACGCCCGCCATCAAGCACCGCATCGAGGCAGGTCAGACCTTTAAGGACCGCGCCGAAGGTCAGCCCGACCCCATTCAGGACCTAGACAGTTTCTTCGCCGCTGAACAGCGTCAGCAATATCGCAGCCTCCCATTTTGGAAGCGCATCACCATCTTGTTGGCCGGCCCGTTCATGAACCTCCTGTTCGCCATGATCGTTTTCGTCATCATCTATTCTTGCATCGGCGTTGACCTGCAGATGCAAAGCGGCGAGATCGTGCATTACGTGCTCTCTCCGCTCGATGCTATCGTGGCTGGATTCAAGTACATCGGCATGGTGGCCATCGCCATTTTGGGCCTGTTCAACCCTGCCACCGCCGCAGAAACGGTATCGAATTCCACCTCGATCGTGGGCATTGCGGTGCTGTCGAAAACTGCCTTTGAAGCGGGCTTTCTCAGTCTGCTTTCGTTCTCGGCGGTCATCTCGGTCTCGCTCGGCCTGGCAAACCTTCTTCCCATTCCGCCGCTCGATGGCGGCCGCTTCGTCATCGAGGTCTACCAGAAGATCCGTCGCCGCAACATCTCGATCCGCGCACTCAATTATCTAAGCGTGGCAGGCATGTGCTTGTTCTTCGCGTTCTTCATATTCATGGTGAATCAGGACGTGCAACGCTTCATCATCGGAGGTTAAAGACCCATGGCGAACAGCGAATCATCTTCGACCTTAAAGGACAAGCCGAACCAGCGCACGAATCGTGTTTGGGTGGGGGAGGTTCCCATCGGCGGCGGCGCGCCCTGTGCGGTCCAGTCCATGCTGAACCTACCGCTTTCCCAGGTGGAAGAGAACCTCGCGCAGATCCAGCGTGTGGCCGATGCTGGCTGTGACATCATCCGTATTGCCATCCCGCATGCTTCTGACCTGGACTTCTTCGAGCAGATCTGTGCTCGGTCGCCTTTGCCAGTTGTGGCGGATATCCATTTCAGCGCAGAACTTGCCATCGAGGCCGCCAAGCGCGGCGCGGCGAAGCTGCGTATCAATCCGGGCAATATCGGTGGTCTTGAGGCCACTATTCCCGTGCTCGAAGCTGCCAAACAGGCTGGTATTCCCATTCGTATCGGTGTGAACGCGGGCTCTCTCGACACTGCTTTGCGCGACGATCCAACGCTCTCGCTTCCGCAGAAGCTTGCGCGTTCAGCCCAGCAATACGTGGAGTTCTGTCAGCAGAAAGGCTTCACTGACCTGGTGGTTTCTGCCAAGGCGCACGACGTTCCCACAACGGTCGAGACCTATCGTATCATCTCGCGCGAGCTGCCGCACATTCCGTTGCACATAGGTGTTACGGAGGCAGGCACGCTCTTCCAGGGTCTTATCAAATCTGCCTCTGGCCTGGGAATCCTCCTTGAACAGGGCATTGGCGACACCATGCGCATCTCGCTCACCGACGATCCCGTTGAAGAGGTGAAGGCTGCTTGGGTCCTGCTGGGTGCGCTCGATCTGCGCCTACGTTACCCCGAGCTTATCAGCTGTCCCACATGTGGTCGCTGCCAGGTAGACCTTATCAGCCTAGCCAAGCAGGTGGAGGACCGCCTTCGGTCTGTAGCACGGCCCATCCGTGTTGCAGTTATGGGGTGTGTTGTGAACGGTCCTGGCGAAGCGAAGGATGCCGATATTGGCGTAGCTTGCGGTGACGGACAAGGTGTCATCTTTGCAGGTGGGGAAGTGATCAAGAAGGTTCCCGAAGATCAGATCGTCGATCAGCTCATGGCTCACATCGCTGCGCTGAACTAATCCGAAGGCCGTGTTACATACCGTGAGCTAAGAGGGCACTCCACATTCTCGATCCGCTGGCTTCCTGTAGACGAAATGAGCAACGATCCGTGTTCGTCTCACACTTACGACCTATTTCATCGCACCTGCGACCTATTCCAACACGCCCTGACCCGCCCTGTCCTGCCCTGATTCGCTAGCGTTCATTTCGCCTGTTTCATTCACCGTGTTCACTTTGTCTGCCTGGCTCAAAACAGGTACAATAATAAGGAAAATCAATCTGTCCGTAACACAGCAGAGAATGGAACATCATGAGTGAGATCCTTTACATGAGCAGCCTATACGCTCCCACGTTGAAGGAAGACCCTGCTGATGCCGAAATCGCGTCCCACAAACTATTGATGCGTGCAGGCATGATCCGCAAGGTTGCTTCTGGCATCTACGCTTTCCTTCCGCTTGGCATGCGTGTGCTCACCAAGATCGAGAATATCGTTCGCGAGGAAATGAACGCTACTGGCGCTCAAGAGATCCTCATGCCAGCACTCCAGCCGAGCGAACTGTGGCTCGAATCTGGCCGTTGGGACGACTATGGCCCCGAGCTCATGCGTTTGAACGATCGTCATGACCACGGCTTTTGCCTCGGCCCTACCCATGAAGAGCTCATCACGGCGCTCGTGCGCAACGAACTGCGCAGCTATCGCCAGCTTCCTACAACGCTCTATCAGATCCAGACGAAATATCGCGACGAGATCCGCCCGCGCTTCGGCCTGCTCCGCAGTCGCGAATTCATCATGAAGGATGCATACAGCTTTCATGCTAATGCCGAGTCGCTCCAGGAAACATATGACCAGATGAGCGAGGCATACGGCATCATTTGTGATCGATGCGGTCTGGATTATCGCCCGGTCGAGGCCGATTCGGGCCAGATCGGCGGTAAGGTCACGACGGAATTCATGGCCCTTGCCGACGCTGGTGAAGCCGAGTTGGTCTACTGTCCTAGCTGCGATTATGCGGCGAATACCGAAGTTGCTGAATGCATCACGCGCCCGCTCGAATACCCTGCTGAGGCTATGGAGAAGATCGCCACCCCTGGCGTTACCACCATTGCTGCGCTGGCTGAATTCTTGGGCTGTAGTGAAGCTGCTACCGTTAAAGCCCTGGTGGGTAAGAATTCGAAGGGGCAGGTCATTGCCGTATTCATCCCTGGTGATCATGAACTGAACGAATTGAAGATCAGCCGCGTGTTCGAGGGATTCGAATTGCTCACCGATGAAGAGCTGAAGGATACAGGTTTGCCGAAGGGCTCCATTGGTCCCGTGGGCGTGCCCGAAGGCATCATCGTTGCAGCTGATCGCAGCCTGGAGGACATCAAGCGCTGGGTCGTTGGTGCGAATGAGGACGGCTTCCATTACGTTGGCGCAGCTCAGGACGAAGATTTCAAGGTCGACGTTTGGGCTGATCTTTCCACTACGAAGCCTGGTGACATCTGCCCAGTGTGCGGTGCGAAGCTTGATGGCGCGCGCGGCATCGAGGTGTCTCAGGTCTTCCAGTTGGGAGACAAATATTCCAAAGCACTTGGCGCGGTATTTTCTGCAGAAGACGGTACTGACCAGCCATTTTTGATGGGCTGCTATGGTGTGGGCGTTTCGCGCACCATGGCTGCTGTGGTCGAACAGCATAACGATGAGAATGGCATCATCTGGCCAGCTAGTGTTGCCCCAGCTCATGTCTGCATTATCCCGCTCACGGTAGGAGACGACGAAGTCTATCCCACGGCACTTCGTTTAGCGCAAACACTGAAGGAGAATTTCCCTGATCTAGAGATCGTCATCGATGATCGCGACGAACGTCCTGGCGTGAAGTTCGCCGATGCGGACCTTATTGGCTGGCCTGCGCAAATCGTGGTGGGCAAGCGTGGTCTGAAGAACGGAACCGTAGAGGTGAAGCGTCGATCATCAGGTGAAAAGACCGAGGTCAAGCTTGATTCTATCTCTGATGGCTTGGCTTTCCTCAATCGTTTCAAGCAAAGCCGCACGGGCCGCACCCCTTTGGTCCACTAGCCCAGACACCTTGAGGACAGGTCCCAAACTGTTCCGGACAGAATGGGGACAGGCCAGACCAGGCTAGTACAGGGCAGGGCGGTCTTGGCCAACAAGGTGTCATTGACTAACATGGATCGGTCTTGGCCAACACAAGAAAACTCAGCCCCAACCTGGCCGATCAGGACTATCCCGTAACAGGCCCAGATCATCCCAAGAAAGCGTTATGACCAGCGAAAACACTCACACTAAGCTTCCCGAACTGCTCGCGCCCGCTGGCGGATTCGAGCAGCTTCGTTACGCGCTATATTTCGGTGCCGATGCGGTCTATCTTGCCTGTGACAAGTTCGGTTTGCGCCAACGTGCACAAAATTTCGCGCTCGAAGACATGGCGCGAGCCGTTCAGATCGCGCATGAGGCCGGCGCAAAGGTCTATGTGACCCTTAACGCCTACCTGCACGATGCGGACCTTACGGACCTTCCCGCATATTTGAAGTCGCTGGAGGCGGCTGGCGTCGATGCGTTTATCGTCTCTGACCTGGGTGTTCTTGCTGAAGCGCGCAAGCATGCTCCTTCGGTCGACATTCATGTTTCCACCCAGGCTTCCGTGTCCAACGTGGCTGCAGCGCGTATGTGGCAGCAGTTGGGTGCCAAGCGCATCGTTACTGCTCGCGAGATGTCGTTGGAAGAGATTTCCCAGCTCAAGCGCGAATTGCCCGACATGGAATTAGAGGTTTTCGTGCAGGGCGCAATGTGCATGGCTATCTCAGGTCGCTGCCTTATCAGCGATTTTCTCGCTGGACGCAGCGCGAACCAGGGTCATTGCGTGCAGCCCTGTCGTTGGAGCTATCGACTGGAAGAAGAGACGCGGCCTGGCGAATATTTTCCCGTTGAGCAGGATGAATCGGGTACCTATTTGATGAATTCGAAGGACCTGAATATGCTCGCGCATGTGGACGACCTTATTGCCGCAGGCGTAGACTCGATCAAGATAGAGGGTCGCGTGAAGAAAGCCTTCTACGTGGCTACGGTCGTGAATGCCTATCGACACGTGCTGGATGGAGAAAGCCCAGCTCAGTGGGCTGAAGAGCTCAATTGTATCTCTCATCGTCCGTATTCTACAGGCTTCTTTTACGGTAATGTTGAACAGTCATTCAGTGACGACATATACACTCAGCTCTATGATTGGGTCGCCGAAGTTGCTGCCAGCACGCCTACTGACTGGATGCCTGACAGCGCAGACACGCCCGCGATCGCGCGGTCTTTGGGTGCTGAGGCCAAAGACGGGAGACGAGATTTGATGCGCGATGAAGAGATTGCATCTGAACAGGCTATACATAACGCTGGATGCAGTCAGTTCTATCGCACCATCGTGTATTGTCGCAACCGTTTCTATGAGGGCGATGTACTCGAGTTGCTCAGTCCGCACAAAGAAGTAACCAAGATACCCGTACTTGGTCTTCACGAGCTTTTCTTCTCGGATGCTCAAGATAGGGATTTGCCGAAGAACTATACAGCTCCTGCTTCAGATCGAGCAAAAGAAGGTGACGGATTCACTCTAGGCGAAGAGATCAATGCGGTTCCCGTTGATGTGGCCAACAAGGCCATGGGAGTTTATGCCTTCTATACCTCTGTTCCTCTTGAGCGCTACGATATTCTTCGCGCGAAACGCCACGATCCTTCTCGCAAGAACTAAAAAGCACTGCGACCAAATGGCCATGCTCGTTCAAAGGTCCGCCAACAAACGTGGTGGCGGATGGCCATGCACTCCCAAGATCTGTCTCGCGGCCCTTCATTTTCATACGCTCGAGTCTTTAAGTTAGTGTGATCGACATCAATAGGCTCTCGATCACGTTGACGAAAGCCCTTGGATTTACCTTGGCTCATTTTTCGATTATCCTGTTGCACTTATGTTGCACGCTTTGAATGAATCGAGTGGGGACTTGAGAGCTGAAATTGACCCAGAAATAGGATTGTGGGGCGATTGTCTCACGAATTCTGTTGGTTCTTCAGTCCGATTCGCCTCAAATCAGCCTAAAACCGCCTCGATCCGCATCGCTGGGGAAGCGATCAAGGGCTGTCGAGACCGTTCCAAAGGCCCAAATTAAGCTCTCAGAGCCCCTCTCAGGGTAAAAATTTCTCAGAATCGGGGCCAAATTAGGTTCCCGCCACTCTTGTCTCAGAGCGGTCGAGCGAGCTCGTAACGCTGCTTGATAGCAATGTATAACATTCCTGATAAAACGATGAATTTGTAGTAATTCGGTACCCTCATCGGAGGCCCAAGATCATGCCGACCCAGGCAGCTGATAGCTTCGATTGGGCCCGATCGGCCAAAATTTTTCAAAAAATTTTGAAAAATTTTTTCGACCTCCACAATTTGGTCTTTGGAGGCAAATTTCGATTCGATGATGGTCCAAAATGCGAAAAATCATGATTTGCAACACAGATGGAACACGTTTTGGGTCGAAAAATAGTTATCTTAGGTTAACAAATTGTCCAAAGTCTGACGATCGACCCAATTTTCGGGAAAATCGTCAAAAATTGTCAAAAATCGCGATTTTTGGGCGATTTTCAGACCATTCTGAGTTTTAGAGCGATTTTTGGGACAAAACTGCCATGTTTGTCCCATGGTCAAATTGAATAGTGTGTCCAAAACCCCAGTTGAAAGTGGGGATAAAAATTGTGGTTTTTCGAAAAAAAGTTTGAAATTGTCCCCAAAAACAGCCCAAAATCGGCCATTTTTGGCCATTTTCGGGCCGTTTTGGTCCAAAAGCCCGTTTTTGCCCTCAAATCGCCCAAAATCAAGTGATTTTTAGGGGTCAAAACACTCTAAAACAAAGGAACGGGCCTTAAAACGGCTCTCAGACGCTCCCATATACAAAACCTGGGCATTTGTGTTCTATTTTGTCTACTTCGTGACACAGAATACGAAGAACTGGAGTGATCTCTTACCAGTGCGCAGATCGAATACACGTTTTACCAGGTATTTTATACGTAACCCACAATTTACGAATGCATTAAAATCGCCCGTGTGCAACACGTGTTCTTTGCTATGATTGAATCATCATAAAACGAAAGGAGATCCAATGGGAAGAAAAGCTGAAGAGGCGCTTGAGTTGGAAACCGTTGATGACCTGGTTAAATACCTGCGTGAAACACACTCTGCATACATGCAGACAGGTGCCGAAACGTACTACATCACGGATGCGAACGATAATTACTGGCGTGCGCAGGATACGAACCAGCTCAACGAGAAAGACCACTTCGTAGACTGCAGCGACCTCGTTCCAACGCTCAGCGAATTTATCGATCTTCCCTTTATAGAGGGCGAATCTATACGTGACGTGTTCAACACTTCGTCTTTTTACGCATCGATCAAAATTGAAGGTCAGGGAACACCAGTTCCTGTGTTATAATGGTCGAGCTTCAAGGGGCATTAGCTCAGCTGGGAGAGCGCATGGCTGGCAGCCATGAGGTCAGGGGTTCGATCCCCCTATGCTCCACCAAATGTATTACGGTCACCCATTCGGGTGGCCGTTTTTTATTCCTGAACAGCATTTATATACGGAATACACGCAGCATGCGAACTTCTTTGACTTCTGTTCCCAAACAAGAGGCGTGCAACAAGATCCTGCTTTTTCATGGGGCCAGGCCGTGACCAGGAGTTTCGCTGGATCACCACGTATCCCGCGCCTCTTATACCGCGCTGAAAGAAATACCAGTTCAGAAGCGTATGCCAGATGCTGCTTTCTCTCTGATCCTTGTGCACATCGTGGGGTCTAGGCGCAAACAACGCTAAATACACCCTAGATCTGGCTACATCGCACGCTATATAGCGCCATATGGCGTCCTACAGGACCGTTATTTGTACAGAGTACCGCGCACAAGAGCCCGTAGATCCGCGCTGTCATGCAGATGTCTGCCGCGCCGCACGAATAACCGCTCCGCGCGATCATCGTTTCCTGTACCGCGCCCTGTACCGCGCAGTATGCCCGCGCTTCACCGCGTTCCTTCCGCGCGCACCCCCAAAACTGTGTTCCAAAACAACCTAGGATGCTCCCTCGTTGCTAGTTCCGCGCCAACGCGGGAAAAAAATTTTGAAGAAATTTCGAATTTTTGTTGATTTGCTAGCAATAGGGCTATAGAATATAGGGTTGATTAAGAGTACCCTCGTACAAGAAGGGGTCTCAGACCACCCGAAAAGTGTGCTCTTTTCGTGATACTAACAAGGAGTTTTGCCCTATTTTGGGCGCTCTTTTCACCCTTTCACCTCGGTGTTCGTGTATCTATACACGTCTGAACACCCCGCGTGCTACCCCTGGTTACAAGGCCGGCTCGAAGGTCGAGTTGGTTTTGAATAGATAGAAGGAATTGAGCGTCAAAAGGCTCGTTCCGCGCACATTCTCTGCACAAAACGTGCAAAGAGCGAAAGATCGTTAGTGTGTGGGACAAACCCGATGACACATGTTCGAACGAGGGAAAGAAAAAGTGAACATGTTAAGTAAAAGATTGAGCGATCTGGCTAGAGTGGGCCTCTGCTTCATAGTGGCCTCCATGATCGTCGCGCCTAATTACGGCGCAAGCCCCTTTGCAAACGTAGCACTGGCGAACACAAACGCCAGCAATACAACCAATCTTGAACTTGTGGCATACGATGCCAATACTCCTGCTTCGCTTTCCCTCGACGAAGCACAGCCTACTTCCGACAATGACTCCGAAGACTCCGATGAAGTACAGGCTGCCCTCGACGCTCTTAATTCCGCAAAATCCGCTCAGGCAGAAGCAGAGAAAGAACTGAATGCTGCTACTGCTGCACATAAGACTGCTGTCTCTGAACACGAAAAAGCACAGAGCACAGTGTCCAACAAGGCCGAGGCAGGTAACAATGTCCTCAATGCCGAAATCGAAAAGGCGCAGGTTGCCGTTACTAAGGCCCAGGAAAAGCTGGACACAGCCAACGCCGAAAAGGCTAAGCGTGAACAAGCGCTCGCCAACGCTGAACAGTCTGTCAAGGAAGCGCAAGAAGCGTATGACAGTGTGGTCGGCGACAACACTGGCCTCAAGGAGGCAGCGGACAAGCTCCAGGCTGCCAAGGACAAGCTGGCTGCAGCACAGCAGGCCGAAAACACTGCAAACTACGATAAGGTCGATGCAGAGAAGGCTTATGCCGATGCAACGAACAAGGTCAATGAGCTCAGCTCTAAGGTGGACTCTGCCCGTGACACGGTCACTGCAAAGAACTCCGCTGTGCAAAGCGCTCAGACGGCCTACAACAACGCTGTGGCAGAACTGAATGCAGCACAGGGTGAAGAGGGTACCTCTGCCCTAGAAGCTGCCGTACAGCGCGCTGAGAGCGATCTGAATTCTGCCAAGGCTGAACTTACTCAGGCTCAGAACAAGCTTGAGTCCCTCAATTCTCAGCTTACTGACGCCAAGGGAACCCTTGCAGCCGCTCAGGAAGCTCTTAACAATGCCACTTCTGGCGGCGAGGATTCTCCAGAGCTCGCAGCAGCCAAGGAAGCAGTGGCAACCGCTCAGGCTGAATACGATCGCATCTCTGGCGAACTTGGCCTTGAGCAAAGCAAGACGAGCGACCTCCAGAGCGCTCTTGATTATGCAAATTCTCAGTACTCCAACGCTCAGACGAACCTTACGAAGGCGCAGCAGGATGTTGATGATGCAGCCGCTAAGGTAGCTGCAGCAGAGCAGGCCCTGAAAGATGCTATCAATGCAGGTGGCGGCACTGATATCACTCCTCCGACAGAGCCTGACACGGACCCTGATCCGAGTACTGATCCTGATCCTGACACGGACCCTGATAGCAATGGTGATAGCAACGATGATAGCTATCAGGATGATATACCGGCGGCGGACGAAGACCTCAGCACTGAACCGGATGACAACGACAGTCCTGAAGTCGCAACCGCAAAAGAAAATCTTAAGACCGCACGCGAAGAAAAGGCTCGAGCAGACGAGGCTCTCATCGCTGCGCAGTCTACCTATAATGAGACTGTGATGGCGACCCTCGCGCAGGCTCGAACCGATGCTCAGAATGCGATCGATAATAACGCTTCTGAGATCGCTCGCCTGCAGGGTGAACTGGCAACCGCCAAGACCACCCTTGACAACGCGGTCGCTCAGCGTGATGCGCTCCTCGGTTCCAGCGATGAACTCGATGCGCTTCGTGAAGCAGTCAACAATGCTCAGGCTGAAGTTGATCGTCTCGAAGGCGAGATCAACGCGGTTGACACTGCTTCTATCGAATCTGCGATCGATGTAGCACAGGCGGAATACGATCGCGCAGTTGCTGCTCTTGATGCGGCTGGCGAATCCACCGCAGCACTTCAGCAGAAGGTCGATGAAGCTCTTGTTGCTCTTAATAATGCTCAGGACGAAGCTGATGCAGCACAGACCGAGCTTACTAATTATGAGCAGCTCCTGAACGCTGCAAATGCTGAGCTCTCTCCTCTGTATGACGCTAAGGAAGAAGCATGGGCTGTTTACAATGCAGCAGTTGCTGCAAAGGAAGCTGCTGATGCTGAGGTTGCTCCTCTCCAGGCTGCATACAACGAACTCACTGAGGGCCTCGAGAACGCAGACGAGATCGCACAGAAGGCAGCTGAGCTCGATGACGCTAAGCAGTATGCGAACAACATCAAGAACAACATCGCTTCTTATGAGCATGATGCACAGGTTGCTCAGAACGAGCTGACCGCTGCTACTGATAAGGTAGAGACCCTTGAGGCTCTTACTTATAACACCGTCAAAGCAAACAAGTTCCAGTACATGGATCTCTTCGGTGCAGAGCATGACATCTTCGCTGCGATCGAAGAGCACGAAGCTGCTGAGGCTGACGAGGCTAAGGCACGCACCGCTCGCGAAGATGCTTCCAAGGCTGAATCTGATGCAAGCCTGAAGAACGAAGGTCTCAAGGCTGAGGTCCTCCGCCTCCAGAACGCATACAATGAACTCGTTGGTCTTCCTCCTGTCACCCCTGACCAGCCCAATAAGCCGGGCGACAACGATGGTGACAACCAGGGCAACAACAACCAGGGTGGCAACACCAATCAGGGTAACAACCAGGGTGGCAATACCAACCAGGGCAATACCAACCAGGGTGGTAACACCAACCAGGGTTCCAACAATGGTTCTACCAACAACGGCAGCACCAACACCACTAAGCCTGGTACTCCTTCTGGTTCCAACCCCGTCGTTGAGTTCCCCAGCTACGCTGCGAACAACAATGGCAACAAGAACACCAACTCCAACAGCAATGCTGCTGGCACCAAGTCCACTGGCAACACCAACAACACTGTTGCTGAAGGCAATAACAACGGTGCTGAAGCGGAGAACAATGAGGCCACTGAAGCTGAGATGGCTGCTGCTTCTTACACCACCGCTCCTGCCAAGAAGGCAGACAACGGCTTCGCGATCGATCCTCTGATCCTCATCGTTGGTGGCGCTCTGGTAGTGGCTGGCGCAGCTGCTGCGATCACCGTTGGCGTTCGTCGCGCAAAGGCTAATAAGTAAAAGTCAAGACTTCGCTTAGCCTAAATAATCCACTATAATAAAAGGACCTCTGTTTGGAGGTCCTTTTTAGTTGTCTAAAACAGGAGAACCCGCGTGGTGAAGAATCTTCATCATATTGCGCGCACGGGCTTCAGCTTGTTGGTCGCGCTCACCATCGCCCTGCCGGGCGTAGGGTTCTCTGCGGCCGCGAACCAAGCATGGGCCACGGTCCAGCAGCGGGCGGTGAATGATCCTGTTCCCACTACGCTCGCTGAAGCCAAGACCAATCTCGATACTGCCAATTCGCTCAAGAGCACCGCGGCGGACGAGGAAGCTAAAGCCAAGGCTGCGCTCGACGCCGCTAAGGCAACGCATGAATCAGCGACCAACGAACACGCAGCAAACGCCTCCATGCTCGATCAGGCAACTTCTCAGGCTAATGCAAAGCTCGCTGAAGTGGTGGCGAAGGCGCAATCTGAATACGAAGATGCCGCTGCCAAGGTGGATGAATACACGCAGGATTACAATGCTGCTTCACAGAAGAAGGCTCAGGCAGAAGCCAATCGCGACCAGGCAGAAGCCGAATACAATGCTGCTCAGGCTGCGTACGACGCGAAGGTTGCCGAGGTTGCGAATAACGGCAATGCGGAGCTCCAGGCGGCTTACAGCGCCCTTCGTGAAGCAGAAGACGCCTACGAGCAAGCAACCACTCAATATAAGGATGCAGCGAACGAATACAAGGCTGCAGACAGCGAACGCAAGGATGTGATCGCTGCTTATAATGCAGCAAGATCAAAGGTCACCGAATGCGAAGCGGCGGTTGCAGCTGCTCAAGCAAAGGTTGACGCCGCACAGGCTGCGTTAGACGCTGCACGAGGCAAGTTGAGCACTGCAGCTGATGACGAAAAAAAAGCAACTCTCCAGGCAGCTGTCACGGAAGCTCAGAGCAAGTTAGATGCCGCAAAGAGTGAAAAGACTACTGCACAAGGTCGTCTTGCCACTGCTCAAAGCGAGCAGACGGCCGCTCAAAAGGCCGTAGATGACGCTGAGGCGGCTCTTGAAGCCGCAAAGGCGAATATGGGTGGCGTTGATATTGACGCGCTCCAGGCTGCAGTAGATGAAGCTCAGCTGAAATACGATGCTGCAAAGGCTGCATACGACTCTGGCGCCCAGAGCGCGGGTGTGGAAAAGTCTTATCAGCAAGCTTTGGCGGACAAGATCGCCGCCGAAAATGCCTTCAACGAGGCGGACGCTCTGGTAACGTCCACTCGTGACAAATTGGAAGCCGCACAGAAGGAGCTAGCTGCGATAACCGCAGGTGGTGGCGGCAATCAGGAAGTGGTGCTATCAGTCAAAGAATTCTTTGACGAACAGGATAGCATCGCTGCTAGCGCCTTGTTCGACTCGATGTGGGAGGCATCACTGACCCACTCAGGATCACCGGGAGATGCCACCGATTTCGAATTCGTCCAAAGATCGCTCGACATGATCGAAAATTTGAATTCAATACGAACGTCGAAAGGATTACCCGATTTACGGGTGTCAGACGCGCTGATGGCGTATACGATCATTAGCCTGAACTGGGCTTCTTTTGACCATATTGACTTTAATCAGAGCTCGCCATGCGAGCTCTTCGCATATTCTGGGGACAATTCCAGCTGGGCATCGTATGGCCTGGTCAACGATTGGTATGACAATCAGAAGACCACGTGGGACAATGCGCTTGCAACCAATATGTATATGAATTCCTCCTATGCAGAAGAATCGCTGCCCGAAGGCTGGTCGACCATGACGCCAGAAGAGCTCTTCAATGCATGCGAAGATTTCTACCTGCAGGTTCGTGCGTATGTGAACATCGTTGCCCCTACTAATATATATGTTGGTGTTGCGGCGAATCATCTTGCTGATCGCGATTATGCCTATGCCGCAAAGTTCACTGACACAACCGAAGGTCAGACCTACAGTGTTGCTGAATGGAAGACTCGTTTCGAACTTTGGGTCCAGACGAAGAAGACTGCGGCTGGCAACATCGCAGCAGCTGCGACTGATGAAGAGATTGCTGCTGCTCAGCAGAAGGTGAATAAAGCTCAAGAGGATTTCAATAACGCGTCTGCCGATCGTACGAAGAAGAATGACGCTCTAGTTGCAGCTTCGTTGCAGTTTACTGCTGCTGAGAGCATCAAGCATCTTGAGGACGCGCTGGCATCCGCAGACGCAACGCTTGCTTCGGCTAAGCAGGCTCATGAAGATGCAAAGAATAGCGTGGGAGACCTGACCGATCCGAATCATCCGCTCAATGTTGCCATTGCGAATGCGAACGCAACCCTTGCTGCTAAGAAGCAGGCAGTCACTTCTATTCAGAATGAGCTCACCGCGCTTGACTCGAAGATCACTACGCTTCAGACCGAGCGCGACAATGCTCAGACGGCGCTTGATAATTACTCCGCGGTTGACACTTCTGCTCAAGAAGCTGCACTTGCTGCTGCTCAGCGCGAGCTCGACCGCGCGAAGCTTGATCTTGAAGCCGCGCGTGCTGAAGTTTCCGATCTGGCTCCGAAGGTTGCAGAGTGGAACAGCAAGTGTCAGGAGCTGGTCCAGAAGCAGACCACCATTCGCACTACGCAGCTCACTCCTACTAAGAAAGCCTCAGATGATGCGAAGCGTGCTTACGACAATCTGTTGAGGACCACCCAGGAAAACAGTGACTACCGCGAGATGCTGAAGATGAAGAACACGCTCGACAGCAAGCGCGAAGCTTTCACTAACACGCTCTACACCATCGCAGATCAGCAGACTGCAATGACCACGGCTCAGAGGCAGATCACCGAATCAACCACGAAGAAGACTGCAGCTGAAACGAAGCTCTCAGCTGCCAAGCAACTTTCCATCGAGAGCATCATGGCTAATCCGCTCGGCGATGGCGATTATTCTGAATTCCTCGTTCTGAATGATCATGCGCAGAATGTGAAAGATGCTCAAGTGATCGCCCAGCCCACCGCAAATCGCGTGAATGCCGCTAAGGCAGACTTGGATGCGAAGCAGGCTGCCTATGATGCAGCTCGCGCTAAGCATGTGAGCGCTACTGCTGACAGGGATGAGGCGCAGCGCATTTACAACAGCTTCCTGGCGCAGAACACCGATCCTGCTAACCCATCGAATCCAAGCGATTCCTCGAACCCGACCAATCCTGGCAATTCGAGCAGCGATCCTGTTGTTGAGCCTTGGAACCCTGGTAGTTCGAACGGCGCAGCTTCTGGTTCTGGCTCTAAGGGCAGCAGCTCGAAGGCTACCAATGCAGCTGGCAATGGCGAAGCGGCTGATGCCGAGGCAGTTGCTGAAGACACTGCGGCTGACGCTTCGACCAACACCGTTTCCAATGCGCCATATGTTGCTAAGCCTAAGACCGTGGCCGCTCAGGGCAGCATCGTTGGTCCGCTGATCATTGCGGTCATCGTTGGAGTGCTGCTCGTTGCAGTTGGTGTAGCGATCATGATTTCGGTTCGTCGTCGTCATGCTGCCGCTGCGGCTGGTGCAGCTGGCGTTGCGGGTGCAGGTGTTAGTGCTGCTGGCGCTGTTGGTGCAGACGCCTCAGGTACCACCGAAGCAAGCGCTAACGATTCCACCACGAGCGAATCATCTAACCTCGAATAATCGGACATTACGGAGACAGGTCCCAAAGTGTCCCGGACAGTTTGGGACCTGTCCCTGATCTGTCCTGGACGAAAAAGGGACAGGCCAGCCATGTTGACTGTTGACCGTCGAAGTGCGCCGCTCTTTCGAAAGGAAAATCCATGAAGACCAAGGCCGAAGAACGTTGGGAGCATATGCAGCAGCTTTTGGCTATGGAGGCATCGGGACATGAAGGCCCGATCAAGATAGCTTCCCAGCGCACGTTGTTCGGTATCAAGAGCCATGTCGAAGAAGTGATCGAAAAGGTTGCCGAAGAGGACACCAAGCGCTGCATAGATAACCTTCATAACGAAGAGTAGGCAAACTGGGGGCTGCCCCCAGTTTTTTCTGAGCAGGAGTTTTCAGACTCTGGAGGCTTTAAGCCAACTGCGCAGCCGAGGCTGCTGCGATAGAGTGCGTTATACTGAATACTGTCGATCGAGCATTAATCGCCGATCAAAACGGCTACTCCAAGAAACTATTACTCAAAAACAGAAAGGCCTGCACAATGAGCGAAATTCGTGACCAGATCATGCAACGTATCCTGAGTGGAAAGATCGTTCAGGCGCCCACTGCTTGTTACAAGGCGAATCTTGATGGCACGGTCAGCGACGACCTGGTCGACTTCTACGCTGCGCGTGCTGCGAATCCGGTCAGCGACATCATGATCGTTGAGCATAGCTATGTTGCTCCGCGTGGTAAAGCATCCAAGGGGCAGATCTCGCTGGCTTCGGGCGATGTGGTCGAAGGGCTTTCGCGCATTGCTGAGACCATCAAAGAAGGTGGCAAGGTTGCTCTGATCCAGCTTGCTCATGCGGGCGGCGCAGCAAAGCGCAAGTATACGCGCATGGTGCCGTGGGCTCCGAGCAGCATGGTGCTGGGCGAAGCAGCGGCGGGTCTGGGCGATCCAGAGCCTACGCAGGCTATGAGCAAGGCGGATATCGCCCAGACGGTGCAGCAGTTCGCTGATGCGGCCGTTCGTGCAGTTCAGGCGGGTTTCGATGGCGTGGAGATCCATGCAGCTCATGCCTATTTGCTGAATGAATTCTTCAGCCCTTTGACCAACAAGCGTACCGATGAATACGGTGGATCCGTTGAGAATCGCGTTCGCATCCATTGCGAAGTGGCGCGTGCAGTGCGCACGGCCGTGGGTCCCGATGTGCCAGTATTCATGCGCTTTGGTGGTTGCGATTACCTTGAAGGCGGCAATACCATCGAGGATGCGGTCGAGGCGGCGAAGATCATCGCGCGCGAGACCGATATTGATGTGTTGGATGTGTCGGGCGGTATGTGCTATTACAAACGTCCTGGCCACAAAGAAGCGGGTTATTTCGCTGATATGACCACCGCCATCAAGCAAGCAGTTAACCTGCCCGTTGTAGTGACCGGCGGTGTTCGCGAGATGGCAGATGCCGACGCGCTGCTGGCTGCTGGTGCAGGCGACCTAGTTGGCGTTGGTCGCGCGCTGTTCAAGAATGCGATGTGGCCTGAAGCACCCGCTGAATAAATCCCGATCAATGGGGGGGGACAGGTCCCATTTTGTCCCGGACACTTTGGGACCCGTCCGCGATCTGTCCCGGACAGTTTGGGGACAGGCCTCAACAGGAAGACCTCTTTGCTCGCATAGGGCGAAGAGGTCTTTTTTTGTTAGCCAGCCAGCTGTCTGCCGCGCTATGAAATGCTATAGGTCGAGGAAGTCTCGATTGGCATCGAGCCCCAGCTCATCGGCGATCTGCGCGAGTCCTTCATCGGATATCGTATTCAAGAAATCGTTCGAACCACCATTCATCATGCGCGCTCGACCGTAGATATCGGCCGCTTTTTCGATGGTTTGCATGAGCCCGAAGGTCTCATCAAAGGTTGGACCAGACGCGAACAACCCGTGCTGCGCCCAGACTACCGCTGCGAAATGTTTCATCTGCTCGGCGCTGGCCTGCGCGATCGTGCGTCCGCCTGGCACCATCCAAGGCACTACGCCCACACCTTCAGGGAATGCGATGATGCATTCGGTCATGGCTTTCCATAGAGCGCGCGTGAAGGTGCGTGCATCGAGCGGCTCGACCGCGGTCATGGCGATGACGTTGCGCGGATGCGCGTGGTAGATCACGCGACATGCGCCTTTGGTCGCAGACGAGCGGATCGCGTGGACCATCAAGTGCGTGGGAAGCTCTGAAGTGGGTTGGCGTCCTGCGAGCCCCCAAACCACGCGATAAGCGCTGCCGTTCTCGTTCACCTCAACGATGCCAATATTCGAGAGCGGGTCGTTCGGGATATTCTGAATATAGCAACCTGCGCCAGTGACCAGGAAGAATTCGCCCGCAAGCGTTGGCTCGCTGAAGTCGAGCACGACCCAGGGTGCAGACGGATCGCTGAGGCTTGCGCGCACCGTGTCCGCTTCTTCAGGGGTAAGGCGATAGGAAAGGTTCCCGCCATTTCGTTCGTGCCAGCCTTGCTGCCAACCATTCGCGCACAGGTCAGTGAAGCCGCGCACGAATGGGGCGTGCTGAATCTGCGCCTGCGCCACTGAGCTTGCCAGGGTGTCGATCCCGGCGTTCACGGTCTTGCTCACGGCATCGTTGATCTGGTTGAAAGCGCTCATGGTGAACCTTCTTCAAGTTGACGGCGAATTTGCTGAATCCAGCATAGCACGCCCAGCCTCAACAGGCCTGTCCCGGACAAAAAGGAGACAGGCCCCAAACTGTCCGGGACAGAAAGGGGACGGGTCCCGAAGTGTCCGGGACAAAATTGAACCCGTCCCCAAGTGTCCCCCAAGTGTCCGTGACATTTGGGGGACAGGCCAGGCCCTCGGGATACCTTCGCCTCCGTCACCGTCCTTAAAACATCGAGACACCTTCTCTTCCGTCCCCCAAAATGTCAGGACACCTTCGCCTCCGTCCCTAAAATGTACTTTATTCCCAAAGCATCCTTAAGGCGTCCTAGAGCGCTCTTCAAATATCTCCCTCAAGCATCACTCAAAGCATCCAAGATTCGAGTGGGGTAAGATAGGAGCGAAGAGAACAAGGAGAACCCTATGAGCCCTAAGAAGGAAATGCATAAGAAGCGTCGAGCGCCGCGCATCGTTGGTATCGTGGCTGGCGCGCTGGTGGCGCTTGTGGTGTTGGTGGTCATCGGCTTCAACATCTATACGCGCGTGACCTATAGTGCGTTCTATTCCACGGCTCAGGAAGAATTCGAGATCCCTGGCATCCATGCTGGCTTCATATGCCAGGACCTCGATTATTACGATGAAGGCGATTGCTGGTTCTTCAGCGGTTACTCCACGGGCGACGGCCAGTCGCCGCTCTATCGCCGTGCCGCCGATGGGCAGTCGGTCGAGTTCTTCGCTGCGCTGCCCGATGGTTCGGCTTACGTGGATCATGGTTCGGCCATAACCACTTCGAGCGATTACGCCTTCCTCGCGTGCGAAGGCGGTTACCTGGTGTTTCACGTTGCGGATCTAGCGAATGCGAGCGCAGGTGATGTCGTGCAAGCTATCGATCGCATAGAGATCGGTCTGAGTCCCGCATTCATGAACATTGAGAACGGAACGCTGTTCGCGGGTACGTTTCATTTGCTGCCGAATTACGAAGCACCTGAGCATCACCACCTGATCACGCCGGAAGGGGCGGAGCATGCTGGCATCATGTTCGCATATTCCGCCGATGAACAGGGGAGATATGGATTTTCGAGCGAACCTGCGCAGGTTTATTCGCTGCCCGATAAGGTCCAGGGAATGTGTCAGCTGCCTAATGGCGATCTGGTGCTGTCGGTCTCGTACGGGTTCGCGTCCTCATACTTGCAAACGTATCGTTTGAGCGATGGATCCGCTGATGCGAATATGGTCGCAGGCGCGGATGCGGGCGTGAGCGAAAACGCCGCTGCGAGCGCGGATGCGGACGCAGCCACAGATTCGCTTACGAGCGCGAATGCAGGCTCGGATGCAGCCTCAAACGCATCCGAAGACACATACACCTTCATGGTTGAGGGGAAGTCGGTACCACTTGCGTTCCTGAGCGATACGTACCTGATCTCTCGTCTTTCCGCACCGCCGATGACCGAGGGCATCGAGTATCACGATGGTCGCGTGTACATTTCAGAAGAATCCGCCAGCAATAAGTACATCTTCGGAAAGCTCTACGGTGCTGGAGACGTGTTCTCTGTTGCTGAATCCGACTTGATCTAGCCACGGAACAAAAGCTGGCCTGTCCCCGATCTGTCCCGGACAGTTTTGGACCCGTCCCGAAAGTGTCCGGGACCTGTCCCCCCTGTTTAGACGAGGGACTTGATGCGCTCGACTGCCTCGAGCAGGCGGTCATCAGGGGTGGTCAGCGAGATGCGCACATAGCCTTCGCCTTCAGGGCCATAGCCATTGCCAGGGGTCACCACAACATGAGCTTCTTCGAGCAGCTTGGTCGCGAACGATTCGGACGTTTCGCCATCTGGCACCTTCGCCCACACATAGATGGTGGCCTTCGGCGACTCACACGTTACCCCGATCGCGCGCAGCGCATCTACCACCAGGTCTCGTCGTCTTTGATAGATCGCGCACATTTCTGCAACGCAATCTTGCGGCCCTGTGAGCGCGGCGATGGCCGCCTCTTGGATGGCGGTGAACTGCCCAGAGTCCAGGTTGTTCTTCACGGTACCCAGCGCCTGCACCGCTTCGGCATTCCCGCAGGCAAAACCGATGCGCCAGCCCGTCATGTTGTACGACTTGCTCAAGGAATAGAACTCGATGCAGCACTCCATCGCGTGCGGACGCTCCAGGATCGAAGGGGCCACATAGCCGTCGTAGCAGATGTCGCAATAGGCGTTGTCGTGCGCGAGCAGCAGATCATGCTCCAGGCAAAACGCAATAGCCTTGTCGAAGTATTCGTCGGTAGCGCAGGCTCCCGTGGGGTTGTTCGGGTACCCCAGGAACATGATCTTTGCCTTAGCCAGTAGATCTTCAGGAATATCGTCGAAGTCTGCGAGGAATCCGTTCTCCTTGTTCATGGGCATGAAATAGGTGTTCGCGCTCTGAAGCGTGGCGCCACCGGAATAGACGGGGTAGCCGATCGCAGGCGCTAGCACGTAGTCGCCTGGATCCACGAACGCGGTATGGAGATGCGCGATGCCCTCTTTGCTACCGATCAGCGCGAGCACTTCGGTGCGCGGATCGAGCGTGACGTTGAAGCGGCGCTTCATGTATTCGGCGCAGGCTTCGCGATATTCGAGCGAGCCAGCATAGTCAGGGTATTGGTGGTTCGCGGGCTTGCGGATCGCTTCTGCCATGGCATCGACGACGTGGTCGGGCGTGGGCATGTCGGGATCGCCAACGGCCAGCGAGATGACATCGATGCCCTGATCGACCAACGCTGCCTTCTTGGCATCTATCTGGACGAACAGGTATGGAGCAAGGTGGTTGAGGCATTCAGCAGTTTGCATGATATGTTCCTTCGTGGTTGAGGTTACTAGTTGGGGGACAGAATTGAACCCGTCCCCAATGGGAGGGAGCCTGTGAAGGATTCGCGGGCGGGACCGGTCATGATCACGGTTCGTGGGCCTGAGTTTGTGGTTTCACTGGAGCTATCTTCGTCAGTCGCGGCTAGTTCGATGTGGAGCGTGCCGCCAAGCAGGTGAACCTGCGCGCTCGCGTCTGTGAGCTCCAGCAGATTCGCAGCAACCTGGGTGGCGCAGGCTCCCGTGCCGCAGGCGTGCGTTTCGCCGCAGCCACGTTCGAACACGCGCATCGAAATATTGCCCGTGCCGTCAGCATCAGGGCTTTCAACTACGGCGAATTCGACATTGGTCTTTTCAGGGAATGCTTCGTGAGCTTCGAAGAAGGCGCCTACCCGAGCTACGTCGAAGGTGTCAAGCGAACGCTCGGTGCTGGTGAAGCAATCCTGGGGGAGTGCCGCGAATGCTGCTGGGTCAAGGAAGCACACCGCATGAGGGTTTCCCATGCTCACGCAGGTGAACGCGAAGGGACCCCAAGGCGAAGCTATCTTCTGGCGTGCAACGAACGGGCTCCCCTCGGGAGTTTTAGCGTTCGGTGCCAGCTTCGTAGGAACGAGCGAAGGCTCCAGGATCGGTGCACCCATGTTCACGGTGGCCGTGGCCAGCAACCCGTCTGCGCCAAGCGTGAACGAGATGGGCTTCGGCCCTGCCAGTGTATCGGCAACGAACTTACCCGCATCGGCTGCCACATATCCGTGGTCTACCAGGAACTTCGCGAAGCAGCGCACGCCATTGCCGCACATTTGAGCGAGCGTGCCATCGGCGTTGATGTAGTGCATGTAAGCGGCGCATTCATCGCGCGGCGAAAGCTTCACCACGATGATCCCATCGGCGCCGATGCCCGTATGGCGGTCGCACAGGGCAGCAACTTCGGTTGGGGTCAGGTCGACCGTGGAGTTGGCCCCGTCTTGAGGCCTTGCTCCATCTTGGGCCGGCATTGCATCGAAGAAGATGAAGTCGTTGCCGAGACCATGGAGCTTCCAGAAGGGCAGTGTTGTCACGCGATTCCTTTCTCGTGCGCGTAGTCGTATGGCCTTACTGTATTGTGCCTCTGTGTCCCCAAGATTGCGCGAATGTTAAGCCTGGGTTAATTCGCGGCGGGTCGGGCGGCTGCGGTATAATGGCGGGACCGAAAAATGCTCATAGGATCGCCTACGAAATAGCTTTTGGATCGGGGATTTCACATGCAAAAGACCCAGTTGAAGAACCGTCTGCGCAACCGCATCGTGGCCATCGTTGCTGCGGTGGTGATCGTGGTGGTGGCTCTTGTATTGTTCGTGAACGCGAATACTCAGCGTATCGTCGACCAGAATAGTCAGTATCTCGAATCGTCGAGCAGTCAGACCGTGCGTCGCGTGAACGATGTTTTCCAGACTTCGTTAGAAAGCGTTGAGACCGCTGCGCAAGTTTACGAGCGAGCGCTCGATGGCGGCATGGTCGATCCGCGCGATGCGGTCACCGTACTGGACAGTTCCCAGTTCGATCAGACCTTCTTCATCGATGCTGACGGTATGGCCTACAATCGCGATGGGCGCACGGCCAGCGTTCTCGGTCGCGAATACTACGAACGCGGCATTCGCGGCGAAGGCGACATCGCCTATGTGG
Source organism: Anaerotardibacter muris (assembly GCF_943192915.1). Classification (GTDB taxonomy): domain Bacteria; phylum Actinomycetota; class Coriobacteriia; order Coriobacteriales; family Eggerthellaceae; genus Anaerotardibacter; species Anaerotardibacter muris. The sequence continues at coordinate 130,858 of NZ_CALPCD010000001.1, read as the reverse complement.
ACAATCCCGTTTTCAGCACCGAGAACGTGGTGGTGTTCTATGCGCCAGTCCGTTCGAATGGCCAGATCGTGGGCGTGATGGCTTCGATCTTCTACCAAGAATCGCTCACTGAATTGATGAATACCGAATTCTACGGCACGCCCACCCCCACTTTCTTGGTGAAGCCTGACGGGCGAGTTGTTGCTCATGCCGCAACGCAGAACAACGAAGACTACATCGACCAGGTCTTCTCCGCGCGCCTCGAGAACATCGACCTGCAAACGCTCAACGCCGACATCGCCTCTGGCGACACGGCAAGCTTCACGTATCGCACCACCGATGGTACGGGCAATTCCTTCATCATGAAGCTGCCCGATTTCGACTGGGTGATAGTTCGCTCGTTCCCTGCATCGATCACCAACGAGATGGTCTCCCGTGCGAATCTTGCAGGATATTTGCTGGTTGCAGGTGCCTTGGTGGCTGCGGTCATCGTCATCTTGCTGCTGATGATCCAATCGCGCAAGGAAAGCGAAGAGCTACTGCTCGAACGCCAGGAAGCCACGCGCATCATCGACACATCAACGAACCTCTTCAACAGTCTCTTCACGGTCGATCTGACGCGCGGCACGTATGAATTCCTGAAGAACAACGACCGCCAGCGCAGCATGTTGCCACCGCGCGGAACCACCGCCGACCTGCAGCGATATTTCGACCAGGTGGTGGACCGTTCCACTACCATAACTGACGGGCGCCCTTCGGTCTCCGAAAGCCAAGCAACGCTCAAGTCGATCTTGCGTCCTGATGTTCCTTTCGTTCAGGAAGAATGGTGCACATCCGATCGCAACGATCAGCGTTGGTACCAGGCGTCGCTTCTGTGCTTGGAGCGCGACCAGTCAGAAGATCCTACCAGCATCTTGGTCGCCATCCAGGATGTGACCGACGCGAAGGCTGCCGAGCTGGCCTCTCGTCAGGCGCTCGAAGAGGCGTTCCGCGCCGCCGAGCATGCGTCGCAGGCGAAGAGCGACTTCCTCAACTCCATGAGCCACGATATCCGTACACCCATGAACTCCATCATGGGCCTTACTGCCATCGCAGGCATGCACGTGAACGAACCTGAACGCGTGCGTGAATGTCTGGCGAACATCACTTCGGCCAGTCGCCATTTGCTGGGCCTGATCAACGAAGTGCTGGATATGGCCAAGATCGAATCGGGCACCATCGGGCTGACCGAAGAGGAATTCGATCTGCCTGAATCCATCGAAAGCCTTATCACCATCCTTAGTCCGCAGATCAACGCGAAGCACCAGGAGCTGAAGGTCGAACTGGTGGACATCAAGCATGAGCATGTTATCGGCGATCCCACGCGCTTGCAGCAGGTCTTCGTGAATATCATGGGCAACGCCATCAAGTTCACGCCTGAAGGCGGCAAGATCGGGCTGCGCATCACTGAACTTCCCAGCAAGATAGAGGACAGCGGCTGCTACGAATTTGTGTTCACCGACACCGGCGTGGGCATGAGCAAAGAATTCATGAAGACCGTGTTCGATCCCTTCACGCGCGTCAACGACTCGCGCACGAGCAAGATCGAGGGCACTGGTCTTGGCATGGCTATCGTGAAGAGCGTGGTCACACTGATGAGCGGCACCATCGACGTCGATTCGATCGAGGGCGAGGGCACCACTTTCACGGTGATCGTGCATCTGAAGCTTCGCGATGGCGTGGACGAAGACATCAGCGACCTGCGCGATGTGCGTGCGTTGGTGGTGGATGACGATGCTGTTGCGTGCGAAGGCGCCTGCATGCTGCTGGGCGATATCGGCATGCGACCGAACTATGCGCGCTCGGGTCAGGCTGGCATCGAAGAGGTGGCTGCCGCGCTTCAGGCGGGCGACCCATATCGCGTGGTCATCCTTGACTGGCGCATGCCCGAGATGAGCGGCCTGGAAGCGGCGAAGCAGATCCGCGAAGTGACCCACGGCGATGTTCCGATCATCATCCTTTCGGCATACGATTGGTCGATGATCGAACAAGAGGCGCGCCAGGTGGGCGTGGATGCGTTCATCTCGAAGCCGTTGTTCCGTTCGCGCCTTATCCAGGTGATGAAAGAGCTGATCACGGGCGAGAAGAAGACCATCATCGACGAAAAGGAGATGCTGGAGAACCTGACCTATTCCGACAAGCGCGTGCTGCTGACCGAGGATAACCTGATGGCGTCCGAGATAGCCAAGGAGCTGATCGGCATGACGGGTGCTTCGGTCGAACATGCAGAGAATGGTCAGCTGGCGGTCGACATGCTGCTCGCGCACGAGCCTGACTACTATGACATCGTGCTGATGGATATCCAGATGCCCGTGATGAATGGCTACGAAGCGGCCAGCACTATCCGTGGACATGCGGACCAGCGCCCCGATATGGGCCAGATCCCCATCGTTGCGCTCACGGCCGATGCGTTCGCGGAAGACATCCATCGTGCGCTGAGTGCGGGGATGAATGACCACATGTCCAAGCCGCTCGAGATCGAGATGCTGGTGTCGATGCTGCAGAAATGGATGCGCTGATGGTGGACGATATCAACTACCAAGAACCTGAAGCCATCGAGGTGCGCGGTGCGCGCGTTCACAATCTGAAGGATGTGAATGTGGATGTGCCGCTGCATTGCTTGGTGGGCATCGCGGGTGTTTCTGGTTCGGGAAAGAGCTCCCTTGCGCTGGGCGTTCTGTATGCTGAAGGCAGCCGCCGCTATCTGGAGGCGCTTTCCACCTACACGCGTCGTCGCATCGGACAGACCGCGCGCGCGAGCGTTGATGAGGTGCTGCATGTGCCTGCGGCCATCGCGTTGCGTCAGCGTCCAGGTGTTCCTGGTGTGCATTCCACCTTCGGCACTTCTACCGAGCTGCTGAACTATCTGCGCCTGATGTTCTCGCGTTTGGGTAGCCATGAATGCCCGAATGGTCATCACGTTCCGCCAAGCTTGAATGTGGCCGCTGAACTTCCGTTGACCTGCCCTGAATGTGGTGTGCAGTTCTACGGTCAGGGCGCGGAAGACCTAGCCTTCAACAGTGCGGGCGCGTGCACGACGTGCGGCGGCACGGGCGTTGTGCGTGAAGTGGACGAATCAACATTGATCGTGGATGAGAACCTTACCATCGACGAAGGCGCAGTTGCTCCGTGGCGCAGCCTGATGTGGTCGCTGATGACCCAGGTGGCGGCTGAAATGGGCGTGCGCACCGATGTTCCGTACAAGGATCTTACGCCAAAGGAAAAGGATATCGTTCTGCATGGACCCATGGAGAAGAAGCATATCCTCTATACGCCCAAGAATAAGTCGCATGCGGCTGAGCTCGACTTCACTTACTACAGTGCCGTGAATTCCGTGAAGAACGCGCTGGAAAAGGTGAAGGATGACAAGGGCTTGGCGCGTGTGGCGCGCTTCCTGAAGGAAGGGGAGTGCCCTGATTGCCATGGCTCGCGTTTATCCAAGCGGGCGCGATCGGTGTTGCTCGATGGGAAGAATCTGGCTGAGGCCACCATGCTCACCCTTGACGAACTGGCAGTTTGGATCGAGACCATTCCTGGCACGTTGCCTGAGGAAATGCGCCCGATGGCTAACGCTATCATCGGCGAGATGGCTGAACCGATCGAGCGTTTGCAGCAGCTGGGGTTGGGGTATCTGAGCCTCGACCGCGCTTCTTCGACGCTCTCCAATGGCGAACGTCAACGCGTGCAGCTTGCGCGCGCGGTGCGTAGTCGCACGACTGGTGTGCTCTACGTGCTGGACGAGCCGTCCATCGGCCTTCATCCTTCCAATGTCGAAGGTCTCCTTGGCGTGATGAGCGACCTGCTCGCTGATGGGAATTCGGTCGTGGTGGTCGACCATGACATTCAGGTGCTCAAGGAAGTTGACTGGCTCATCGAGATCGGGCCTGGGTCTGGTTCGAATGGTGGCCAGGTGGTGGCGCAAGGAAGCGTGGCCAGCGTGGAAGCGCAGGATGAGTCGCGCATCGGGCCATATCTTGCAGGGCGCCAGCATGTGCGCGTCCGTACGACTGCTGCTGAAGAAGAGCTGTTCGACCAGGGGCATTTGACGTTGCAGACCGATGCGATCCACACGGTGAAGCCGCTTTCGGTGGATATGCCACTCGGGCGTTTGGTGGCCATCACGGGCGTTTCGGGATCGGGCAAGACCACGCTGGTGCTGGAGAGCCTTATCCCAGCGCTGCGTGCTCAGTTCGAGGGCGAGAAGCTGCCTGATCATGTGAAGGCAGTGGACCCTGGTTCGATCGAGCGCGCGCATCTTATTGATGCTACGCCCATCGGCGCGAATGTGCGCTCGACCGTGGGCACGTATTCAGGCGTGTTGGACGACCTGCGCAAATTGTTCGCCGCGCTTCCTGCAGCTAAGGATCAGGGCCTGAAGGCGGGCGATTTCTCTTACAACACGGGCAGCTTGCGTTGTCCTACCTGTGATGGCACGGGGCAGATATCGCTCGATGTGCAGTTCCTTCCCGATGTTGATATCGCATGCCCTGATTGCCAGGGTTCGCGCTATGGAGAAAAGGCTTATCGCGTGCGCATGCCTTACGACGGACCCTATACGGATGGCGCAGGTTCGGGCATTGCGTTGCCGGAGCTTTTGGCGCTCACTATCGATCAGATGCTCGAGCTGTGCGCGGAATTGGCTGAAGGGGAGCATGCACTCAAGGGGCTTTCGCGCATACAGACGCGTTTGGCTACGTTGTCTGACCTGGGGCTTGGCTACTTGACGCTGGGTGAAGCAACGCCAGCGCTCTCTGGTGGTGAGGCGCAGCGCCTGAAGTTGGCGGGCGAGATGCATAAGAAGCAGGCGGGTTCGCTCTTCGTCTTCGACGAGCCTACCATCGGCCTGCATCCCGATGATGTTGCACAGCTCCTGCGTGTGTTGCAACAGCTCATCGACAAGGGTGCCACGGTGGTGGTGATCGAGCACGATACCGACGTGATCTCGAATTCCGACTACGTGATCGACCTGGGGCCTGGCGGCGGCGAAGCTGGCGGCACCATCGTTGCGGTCGGTACCGCTGACGCTATTGCGGCCACCCCTGCCAGCATCACCGGCACCTACCTGTAACGGGGACACCTTTAATGGGGACGGGTCCCAAATTGTCCCGGACACTTTGGGGACGGGTTCATTTTTGTCCCGGACAGTTTGGGGACAGGTTTCGAGCAATTCCAAGAAAAGAGGAGGTTTCACCACCCTTTTGAGCTAGAACAGCCACGTCTTTCATTCATCTGCAGGCTAGCAGCTGTCTTCGGGTGGGGTGAAGTCGTGCGGCTCCTCGGCTTCAGCCATCACGCGAGCCACTACTTCTTCGTAGCCGCGCAAGGCGGCGAAGGGCTTGAACTGCTTTGCGCGGTCGGGGTGATCTTTCCCGAGCATGTAGCGTTCAGGATGCGCTGATCCAGCGCGCTGTGCCCCCAGCACGCGTTCGGCTTCCGCGTCTATTCCCAGCTCTGGTGCCCACGCATCATTCATGATGACCCCCGACCTGTTCGGCGCGCTCTAGTCCGCGTGCCTTCTCTTTGTAGGAGGTTCCGCGCATCACCGCGCTCTTCCCGAACTTCTTCTTTATCTCGATCAGCGCATCTTGCCGCGCGCGCTCTTCTTCCTGCGCTTCTACGTCCGTGAACAGGTCGTACGTGGCAAATTCTTCTGGCTCGAGGTGCCCGAACGAGATATTCAGCCGCCGCACGGGCCTGGCTTGATCAACGCGTTCGCAATAGAGCTGGTCGAATTCTGCGAGGAGCTTCTCGAAGGAATTGGTGAACCCAGAAAGCTGATGGCTCACGCTGATGCTGCTTCGTGTACCTGGTGCACCCGTGTCCTTTCGATAACCCACGTGCAGATGCACGCGATCAGTGACCACGCGCTTATCCACCAGGTCGAGCACGGCTTCATCCACCATCTCACGCAAGATCATGCGACCTTCTTCGAATGAATAGTCGAAAGGAAGCACCTGTCCATTACCGAACGAAGTGCTCTCGGGTTCGTAAGCTTTGATTTGCGCGATGGTGCAGGGTTCGAGCCCCCACGCATGATCGATCAGGTATTCCGCGTTCACTCCGAATTCCTTATAGAGCAGATCGATGTCCGCATGCGCCACGCCGCCGAGGTCTCGGATGCCATATTTCTGGAGGCGCGCGGCAATGCCAGGGCCGATCTGCCAAATGTCGGTGATAGGGCGATGCGGCCAGATGATCTGGCGAAATGCTTCGCGGTCGAGCACCCCGATTCCGTCTTGGGCATGCTTGGCGGTAACATCGAGCGCCACTTTCGCCAAGAAGAGGTTCGGCCCGATGCCGGCGGTGGCGGTAACGCCGGTGGCTTCCATCACTTCATCGCGCAGCATGTTCACGAACGCCTTGGCATCCATCTTGTAGAGCGAAAGATAGGGGGTAAGGTCGATGAAACATTCGTCGATCGAATACACATGCAGATCCGCGGCGCTTACGTAGCGCAGATAGACCGCCAGAATCTGGCCAGAGACTTCCATGTAGCGACGCATGCGCGGGCGTGCCTTGTGGATCTTCAGCCCCTTGGGTAGTTCGAACACGCGGCATCGACCAGGCACGCCAAGTGCCTTCAGGGCGGGGGAGACCGCCAGGCAAATGGTCTTTTCGCCGCGCGACTCATCGGCTACCACCAAGAGCTTCTCGAATGGGTCCCAACCCGCATCCGCGCATTCCACGCTTGCGTAGAAGCTCTTCAAGTCGATGCAGCAATATGTTCGCTCCCAAGTGTCCATCCTCCCACTATAGCACAATACGAACAAATGTTCCCTCTTGCCCCTTGGGGATGGGTTCATTTTTGTCTGGGACAAAATAGGGACAGGTTCAACTTCCTATTCGAACATCTGAGCCTGCCCCCAAAGTGTCCGGGACAAAATCGGACCCGTCCCCAAAGTGTCCAGGATAGATTGGGGACAGGCCAGCGAGTTGATGCGCGCCCGAGAGCGCTTTGTTCGTGTTGTGTTCATCGCGATCGAGCTGATCGATCATGCTATAATGTAAGACGTAAGACAGGGGGAAATATGAAAAGCTCAGTAGTGAATGCGCGCGTTCCTTTGGCGAAGAAGGAAGCAGCTAACAATGTGCTCGAAGCTATCGGATCGACCCCATCGGAGCTGATCAATAGCGCCTATGACTATCTGCTGAAATTCGGGAAGCTTCCGTCAACGGAAGAGGGTGAGAGCGACCGCGGCCAAAAGCAGGGGTTCACTGATTTTCTTGCTCAGACATCGTTTGCGGTCGACTGGCGATCAGCGGACATCCCGCACGACTACAAAGACTATATAAGGAACGGAAAGATCCGCGACTATGAATCTCTTGCTTGATACGAACGTGATCATCGACTATCTCGGTCGCCGGGAGCCATTCTTCGAGTCGGCTGAGCGAGTGATGGCGGCAGGGTTCTTTGGTGACGTTAAGCTATGGACCTCTACGCTGTCTCTCAAGGATGCCTTTTACGTGTTGGAGCGCTTCGTTGGTTCTGCGCCTTTGCAGCGATCGTTCGAGAAGTTGAATGAAGTGGTGTCGTTCGTATCAGTGGGCGAAGAGGATATGCTCAGGGCGCTCCGTCTAGAATGGCCCGATCTTGAGGGCTGCTTGATAGCCACGTGCGCTGAAAAGGCGAAAGCGGATTATTTGATCACGCGCGACCTGGATGGATTCGAGCGGTCTGCAGTTCCCGCGCTGCAGCCCGATGAATGGCTTGCGCTCATGAAAGAGCAACGTGGTATCGACTACTATGCGACCGATAGCATCTGATTCTGCTCTCATCGAGCCGACGCCGTTCCCCGCCGAGCCGCTGCTGCTTGCGGGTCGATCTTGCTTTCGGCACGAACTTGGCATCCTGCATCGGTGCTGCATGTCGTATGCCGCAGGCACGAAAAAATGGACGCTTCGGAATCAAGTTCAGAGGCGTCCATTTTCTGTAGTCGTTCGTATTAGTGGATGCTACACGCCAAGCGTTTCGTCGGCATCGTAGGGGAGGCGACCCACCAGGTCGCAATATTCACGCACATCTTCGCGCGTGCTGCGGTCGAAGATATCGATGTGCTCGTGCAGCTCTTTCGCCAGCTCCTTCACAGGCTTCGGGCGCGCTTCCTTGTCGCGGCCTTCTTCTTTCTCGATGATCGCGGCCCACTGCTTTGCCGCTTCCTCTGCGTGATAGAGCTTTGACGGAACATCTACCGTGTCACCGTCCATCATGGTGAAGATCTTGTTCTGTTTTGCGATGATCTTCTCGAGTAGTGCCTTGTCTTTCATGAGATTCCTCCTTGTTCGTTCTTTCTTTCGTGATGGTTATTTTTTTGCGGACAGCAAAGCAAAGCCTTGGTCCGTCCGTGGATCAGGTTAGATCGCGTGTAATGCCGTTGAGCCAGGTAGCTACATCAGAGAATACCTTGGCAGCATCAGCTTCGTTCAGGATCTCGTGGCGCATGCCGTCATAGAGGACCACCTCAACGTTTTCGGCGCCAGCCTTGCGCATAAGGTCAGCGGCTGCCTGTACGCCTTTGCCGTTCTCGCCCACGGGGTCGTTCGCTCCCGCGATGAACAGCAGCGGCAGCGAATTCGGGATCTTCTTGGCCAATTCCAGGTCGGCCGCCAGAAGCGTGAGACGCGTGAGCGATGCATAGCCGCCCAGTGTGAAGGAAAAGCCTGTCAGATCGTCGTTGATATAGGCGTCCACGTTGCCAGGATCGGCTGATATCCAGTCGAATTCCGTACGCGGGTCTTCGACCTGTTTCGAGAAGGCGCCATCCGCCATCGAATGGAGGAAGTCGCTCTTTGCGCGTTCGCCGCGCAGCTTCGCCGCAAGCTTCGCCACCGCATTGCCCGCCAGCGAAACAAGACGAGGCTTCTGCCCTGTACCGCAAAGGATGGCACCCGCTAAGCCTTCGCCATGACGCGTAAGGTACACGCGCAAGGTGAAGCTTCCCATGGAATGACCGAAGATGAAGTAGGGCAGGTGGTCCGAAAAGGCGCTGGTCATGATAGAACGCAACGAATCAACGTCTTCCACCAACACATCAGCACCCGTGTTCACGGGCATATGCCCCAGATTGCTTCGGCTGCCCGCGCTCTTGCCATGGCCGATGTGATCATGGCCACACACCACGAACCCCCGCTCGGCAAGATAGCGAGCGAAGGGGTCGTAGCGTTCGATATGTTCGGACATGCCATGGATCAGCTGTACGATGCCGCGCGGTTCGCGCTCGGGAACCCACAGCAGCGCGCGAATGTTGCTCTCGCCATCCCATGAAGGGAAGTTGAATTCCATCTCGGTGATCCCCTCTTTGGAATCGATGGTCTTGATCTGATCCATGTGCATGTTCATTCTTTCATCCATCCTTGGCTTGGTTCTTCAGCCGTGTTCCTAGATCGTGTTCCTTGGCTTAGAGCTCACGTGCGCGGCGAGCCTGGCGAAGGGCCAGACCAGCAGCGCCGAGCGCACCACCCATCACCAGCAGCAGGCCGGCAGGATCATCGCCCATGCTGGGAGCGTGCGTACCGTCAGCATCTTCGCTGGTGGTGTCGCTGCTATCGTCTGCAGCCTTGGTCGGGGTTGCAGGACCTGCTACCTCATCACCATCGTCACCATCGTTGTGAGTAGCGGGCTGATCAGCGGGGTAGGAGGGCTGGTCAGGATCGATCGGATCGGTAGGATCGGTAGGATCAGTGGGGTTGGTCGGATCGGTCGGCACCGCGGGGGTGTTAGGATCTTCCGTATCCGGCACGGCCTTGTAGTCTGCGATGTAGATCACGTTGTCGCCATCAGTGGTCTTGGTCCAGCCTTCGAAGTCGTAGCTGTAACCGTTCTCGTCAGGCTCGGTGGGATCCGCGTTGCCAGAAAGTTCGTTGTATTCTTCAGCGGCAGGAACATCGGCGGGGTCGACATCGTCCATGGTGAACAGCACGGTGCCGTCTTCATTCTCCCAGGTCACCGTAATGCCATCATCGTCAGGAACGGTGGCGTTCGCGGCCCCATGAGCTGCCTTAAGACCCATCACCTCGGTGGTCGGCTGACCAGTGACCGCGTAGTTCATCAAGTACTGAGGCACTTCATCGGTGTCGGCGTTCGCGTTCCAACGATTGTGCTCGACCACGGCATTGCCGTCTTCATCGGTGGTGCCTGTTTCGCGATGGCCATCGTAGTACCAAGCATCAATGGTCTTGTTCGACGGATTCAGCGCCACTGCCTGTGTGGAAGCGGGGATCGCTGCCAGGCTCATGAAACTGATGGAGGGCAGGTCAGGCTGATTATCGGTCGGGGTGCCGCTAGCACTACCCGTTCCGTTGGGGTCGGATGTTGCTTGCTCGCGAGACAGCGACCAATCGGCCTTCACGTCTTCCATGGTGATGGTGCCGTTGTTGTAGATGTCAGCGCCTGCTGTTGTGGCATCGTTGTCGTAGACGTTGGTCACGGTTGCGGTGCCGAAGTTGATCACGCCACCGCCGTGGCCTGCGCTGTTGCCCGCGATCACGTTATCTTCACCCATGGTGAAGGTGCCGCCCTGGGCCACATATACGCCGCCGCCGTACGTTTCAGCAGTGTTATTCAAGATCGCAGCGTGGCCGCTCATCTCGAAGGTGGAGTTCGGGCCAACATAAACACCGCCACCATTGGGGGCGCTGTTACCTTCGATCACTGCATCGCCGCTCATGGTGAACAAGCTCTGGCCGCCATGAGCGCCCAGCGAAACGCCGCCGCCATAGCCTAGGTAGTCGCCATAACCATGTTCGGAGTTACCAGTGATCTTGCCGCCGGTCATGTGGAATTCAGCGCCATCGACGCTCACGCCGCCACCCCAGGTGATGTAGCGGTTCGTGTTGTTCTGGATCAGGCCGCCATCCATGTTCACGATAGCGCCGCCAGTTGCCGAGATAGCGCCGCCGGGATAGCCGGTCGCGTTCACGTTATTGGAAAGCGTCACGCCATCATGGATGGTCAAGGTGCCGCCAGCTACGTCGACCAGAGATTGGATATCATGATCGCTGCCCACGAACGTGATGTTCAGCGTGTCGCTGCCATCCTGTGCGCCTAAGATCAGGTTCGCGTTGCGCGTGCCCAGCGTAAGGTTCGTGGTGGAAGTATCGTCATAGGTGAGCGAATGGCCATGGCCTAAGATGGTAACAGTGTTGCCGTTCTTCACGCACAAGCGATCAGTGCCGATGAAGAAGCGCTTGCCGTGGGTGTCAAGCGTATGGGAATCCGCCTGTGGCTTTGCCAGCGAGATGTCTGCGTCAAGGTTGATGACGAAGGTCTGGTTGGACTGGCTGTTGATGTCGTACTTGAAGGCATCCATGAATTCCATCGGGGTGGAAACGTTGATCACGTTACCGCTCTCGGTGGCGGCGGCATCAGTGGTGTCTTCGGCGGCTGCAGCCATGATGTTAGTGGTTGCCTCATCAGCAGGTGCTTCGGCTTCAGCTTCAGCTTCGGCCGTGGCATCCTCGTCTGCTTCAGCATCTTCAGCCGTTGCTTCAGTGTTGGCTTCAGCTTCTGCTGCTGCGGCAGTTGCTGCTGCATCGCTTGCCGAAGTGTCTTCAGGGGTGCTCGCTTGCGCGATAGGAGTGCTCGAGGTGGTCTCGTCAACCTGTGTGGTGGCCGGATCCTCATTCTCTTCTGCGAACGCGTTGTAAGTCATAGGGCTTACGCAGGTCAGCGAGATAAGGAGCACGGCCAAGATAGTTCGGCCGACCTTTCCTGTTGTCTTCTCTATGTTGGTTGCGGTCTTCATCGTCAGTTCCTTTCCTCTCTCTTTGGTCCGGCTATCCGGGGAGAGTGCTGACGAAGGTCTCGTTGCTCGGGAATCTTTCGTGGCATTCAGCTCGGTGTTCGATCGCGTGCCCAGCTGCTTTGGGCTTTTGGTCACGCGTGTGAACGGTTTGCGAACCTTATGCATTGAATTGTCCGCTAGTTTGTGTGGCGTATGGAGCGCAGACGGCATCGGTTGAATACGTGCAACAGCTTCGTAAGGATCTTGATGACAAGGCAACCTTTCTGAAGCTTTCGTGTCATCATCCCGACACTTTTGTTAAGGGGACGGGTTCATTTTTGTCCGGGACAGATTTGAACCCGTCCCCTTAACTGTCTCTTAACATTGCGATGCCGCTTGCGTGAGGAATTCTTGCACGCGCTTGACAATTCCTCCGATTGGCGCAAAACTTACTTTGTTCAACTAAAGTGAACGAAACCGTTGACGCGGAAGTCAAAGCGAATGAGCGCGCACAGAGAGTCTGGGTTGCTGGGAACCGGATCGTATGCAATTCGCCAAATGGACCGCTGAGGGCGCACCGAACGGCTAGGGTACCGATTGGCAATTCAAAGGCTAAGGCTCAGTAGGATGCGACGTGAGGGCATACGTTAGTTGCCGGGAGCGTATTCGCGCTTCGCAAAGTGCGCAGCATCAGCTGCGAATCAAGGTGGCACCGCGAGCTTTCAGAGCCCGTCCTTGACGAAAAGCACGTCAGGGATGGGCTCTTTTCATGCGCGAACGCTGCAACATGGTGAATGCGCGGGCCTTCCCTTAAGACCGGAAAGGAGAGGCTCATGAACGCAGGATCAGGCGAAACGGCAACAGCGCCCACAACAACGGCGCCAGCAACAACGGCGGCCGCGGCACCCACGCTCGAAGAAGTGCGCAACGTGTTCGCCACCACCGATTTCGCGCGCGTTCCCGTGAAGCGCGAACTTTACGCCGATATCCTCACACCCATCGAAGCGATGCGTCGCGTGCGCGCTGCATCGAACCATTGTTTCTTGCTCGAAAGCGCGGAGGCGGACAAGAGCTGGGGCCGTTACACGTTCATCGGCTTCAATCCGTCGATGGAAGTTACCTGTGCCGATGGCGCGCTGAAGATCCGCCGAAACGTCGAAGATGGTACCGAAGAGATCGAAGAGCGCCTGGTCGATAACCCGAGCAACGAACTTCGCAGCATCTTGGCTGGCCGCACGAGCGCTCAGCTCGAAGGGTTCCCGCCCTTCACGGGCGGCCTGGTGGGCTACTTCTCCTACGATTTTATCAAGTATGCTGAACCTACGCTGCGCGAAGCGCTCGAACAGGGTGAAGGTGATTTCCTCGACCTTGACCTGATGCTGTTCGATTCCTTGATCTGCTTCGATGCGGTGAAGCAGAAGATCATTCTGATGACCGGCGTCTATCGCGAGCCCGATAAGACTGTGGACAAAAAGGGGGCTGCCCCCGATTTGTCAACGCTCGAAGAACGCTATGCAGCAGCCCAGGCGCGACTCGACCAGATGGAGCGCATCTTGATCAGCAACGTCACCTATCCGTTCGCTCCATTGCATCTGGAGCGCCCCCTCACGCCGCGTTTTTCGCTCGCGCAATACTGCGAGATGGTGAAGCAGGCGAAGCATCATATCGTTGAAGGCGACATCTTCCAGGTGGTGCTCTCGAATCCGCAGACCGCGCCCGCAACAGGATCGCTCTTCGACGCCTATCGCAATCTGCGTTGCGCCAACCCTTCGCCTTACATGTTCTATTTCACCTCTGACGATGTCGAGATCGCGGGCGCCAGCCCCGAAACGCTGGTGCGCCTGCGCGATGGCGTGCTGAACACCTATCCGCTGGCCGGAACACGTCCGCGTGGCGCCACGCCTGCTGAAGATGCAGCTCTTGAAGCGGAGGTCCTGGCCGATGAAAAGGAACGCGCCGAACATAACATGCTGGTAGACCTGGGACGCAACGATCTGGGGCGGATCTCGCGCATTGGTTCGGTGTCGGTCGATTCCTATATGCAGGTGCTGAAGTTCTCGCGCGTCATGCATATCGGTTCGACGGTCACGGGCCAGATCGCTGAAGGCCGTGATGCTATCGATGCAGTGAGCGCGGTGTTGCCCGCTGGCACGCTCTCTGGTGCGCCGAAGTTGCGTGCGTGCGAGATAATCCAGGACCTGGAAGGTGCGCGCCGCGGCATCTATGGCGGCGCTATCGGCTACCTGGATTTTTCAGGCAACATGGATATGTGCATCGCCATTCGCTTGGCCTACAAGAAGAACGACGTGATCTGCGTCCAGTCGGGCGCGGGCATCGTTGCCGATTCCATCCCGGAGCGAGAATTCACCGAATGCGTGAACAAAGCGCGTGCGGTGACCGAAGCCCTTGAAGCTGCGGAAGGAGGCCTGCGATGATCTTGTTGATCGACAATTACGACAGCTTTTCCTACAACCTCTTCCAGCTGATCGGCGCGATCGATCCCGACATTCGCGTGGTGCGCAACGATGAACTGACCGTTGAAGAAGTGGCCGCGCTCTCGCCCGCGGCCATCGTGCTCTCTCCTGGGCCTGGCCGTCCAGAAGACGCAGGCATCTGCGAGGCGGTGGTGCGCGAATTGGGCGCAACCATCCCCATCTTGGGCGTATGCTTAGGGCATCAGGCCATCGTGCAAGCATACGGCGGCGTGGTGGGCTATGCGCGCGAGCTGATGCACGGGAAGGTATCGCCCTGCCGGGTCGATCCCGAAAGCGTGCTGTTCGCTGGTCTCGGTCAGGAAGTCGTTGTTGGGCGCTACCATTCACTGGCAGCCGAACCCGACACGCTTCCGTCCACGCTGCGCGTCACAGCGCGCACAGCTGACGGGGAAGTGATGGCCGTGGAGCACACGCAGCACCCCGTCTTCGGCATGCAATTCCACCCTGAATCCATCATGACACCTGAAGGCGGCGCCATGGTAGCGAACTTCTTGGCGGCCGCAAGAGCCTTCAACGCCCACAATGAGACTTCCCGTGAAAGGAGCGATCGATGATCGAATCAGCCATCCATAAATTAGTAGACAAGCAAGACCTTACCTACGACGAAGCATATGAAGTGATCACCGAGATCATGCAGGGTCGCACTTCTGAGGTGCAGACCGCGGCGTTCTTGGCGGCGCTCTCTACGAAGTCGACGAAGGCCGAGACCATCGATGAGATCGCAGGTTGTGCGGCGGCCATGGGTGCGCTCGCTACGCTGGTGGATTACGACGGCACGGTGCTCGAGATCGTGGGAACAGGTGGCGACAAGGCAGGGTCGTTCAACATCTCTACCACAGCAGCGTTCGTCATCGCCGCAGGTGGCGTGAAGGTTGCCAAGCACGGCAATCGCGCGGCTTCGAGCAAATCGGGTACGGCGGACGTGCAGGAAGCGCTGGGTGCGAACATCCATCAGCCGCCTGCAGTGGCGGTTCGCATGCTCGACGAAGTGGGCATGACCTTCTTCTTCGCGCAGGACTATCACAGCGCCATGCGCTACGTTGGTCCCATTCGCAAGGAATTGGGTATTCGCACGGTGTTCAACATCTTGGGTCCGCTGACGAATCCCGCAAAGCCTGAAGCCATGGTGCTGGGCGTTTACGACGGATCGCTGGTCGAGCCGTTGGCGCAGGTGCTGCAGTCGCTGGGCGTGAAGCGCGCGCTGGTGGTATTCGGCGAAGCGGTGCTCGATGAGCTTTCTACTGCGTGCGATACGCGCGTGTGCGAGGTGAACGGCGATGAGCTGAAGAGCTACGTGGTCACGCCTGAGCAGTTCGGTTTCGCACGTTCGACCAAAGAAGACCTGGCTGGCGGCACGGCGGAAGAGAATGCGGCTATCACGCGCGGCATCCTAGAGGGTGCCATCACGGGCGCGAAGCGCGACACGGTGTTGATGAATGCAGGCGCAGGCCTTTATGTGGGCGGCGCGGCGGCAACGCTCGAGGGCGGCGTGAAGATGGCTGCTGAACTGGTCGATTCTGGTGCGGCGCTGGCAACCATGGAAGCCTATATCGCGCAGTCGCAGTCGCAGGCGCTGGCCGCAGCCGAGGCCGAAACCGAAACAATGGAGGCGTAGGCAATGGCCGAGACTATCCTCGATACCATCGCAGCGCGCACGCGTCAGCGAGTGGAAGAAGACAAGCAGGCGGTTCCGCTCGATGTTATGCGGCAGCGTGCGCTCGACCTGGCGCGCGCGGAGCGTCAGCGCAATGCAGCTGCTGGCTTGGTCGATGCGGCTGGGGAAGGGATGTTCACGTTCCCCTTTCAGGCGGCGCTTGCCAGCAAGGGGCTTTCCTTCATCTGCGAGGCGAAGAAGGCTTCCCCCTCCAAGGGCGTCATCGCTGAAGAGTTCGATCCTGTTGCGATCGCGCAGGCTTATGAAGAAGCAGGCGCGGCGGCCATCTCATGTCTGACCGAGCCATATTGGTTCTTAGGCTCTGATCGTTACTTGGAAGAGGTGTGCGCAGTGGTGGATATCCCCGTGCTGCGCAAGGACTTCACGGTGGATGAGTACATGATCTATCAGGCGAAGGTCCTGGGTGCGTCAGCAGTGCTGCTCATCTGCGCGATCTTGGACGACGAAGAGCTTGCGCGCTTTCACCATATCGCAGATGAGCTGGGCCTTTCGGTGTTGGTTGAAGCGCATGACGGAGAAGAAGTGCAGCGTGCCCTGGCGGCTGGCGCGCGCATTGTGGGGGTGAACAACCGCAATCTGAAGGATTTCTCGGTGGACTTCACGAACGCTACCAGTTTGCGCGCGCTCATTCCTGAAGGCGTGCTCTATGTGGCCGAATCAGGTGTGAGCACTGCCGAAGATGTAGCGCAGATCGCTGCATCGGGTGCCGATGCTGTCTTGGTGGGTGAGGCTCTGATGCGCTCGGAGAACATCCCCGCTACCCTCGCCGCCTTCCAGCGCGCCAGCCAAATGGGGGACAGGTCCAAATCTGTCCGGGACAAAACGGGGGCAGGTCCAAATCTGTCCGGGACAAAAATGGACCCGTCCCCAAGGTGTCCGGAACAGATCGGGACCTGTCCCCAAAGTGTCCGGGACAAAAATGGACCCGTCCCCAAGGTGAAGTTTTGCGGGGTGTCGCAGTTGGCTGATGTAGAAGCGGTCAATGCTGCGCGTCCCGACTACGTGGGATTTGTGTTCTGGCCGCAGAGCAAGCGCGCGGTGGACGCTGCAGAAGCCGAAGCCCTGCGTGCGGCGCTCCATGAAGACATCCAAACGGTGGGCGTGTTCGTGGACGAGACCGCCCAAGCCATCGCGGACCTGGCCAAGCGCAGCATCATCTCGGTCGCGCAGCTTCACGGCAGCGAAGACGACGCTTTTATCCAGCAGCTTCGCGAACTTGCGCCCGGCCTTCAGATCTGGAACGCCTTCGAGGTGCGCGGGCCAGCTCATGTTCAGGCGGCTAACGAATCGAGTGCCGACCTGGTACTACTCGATGCAGGCAAGGGTGAGGGCAACACCTTCGACTGGTCGTTGCTGAAAGCTCTGAAACGTCCCTTCGCGCTGGCGGGTGGGCTCGCGGCAGAAACCGTGGCAACAGCACTGGCGGCGCTACCAGCGGGCATTCTTCCACACATCGTGGACGTTTCCACGGGGATCGAGGGCACTACAACAGACAGCGCGGGTCGCCCTTCGAAGGACCCGTTAAAGATGCAACAGTTCAAGGCGAATTTGGAAAGGAATACCATGTCAAAGGGAAGGTACGGCATCCACGGCGGGCAATATGTGCCTGAGACGCTGATGAATGCGGTCAACGAACTTGAAGAAGCTTACGAGCACTACAAGAATGATCCAGAATTTCAGGCGGAACTGACCGAGCTGTTCAACGAATATGCGGGTCGCCCTTCGCGCCTGTATTTCGCCGAACGCATGACCGAAGACTTGGGCGGCGCGAAGATCTATCTGAAGCGCGAGGACCTGAACCATACGGGTTCGCACAAGATCAACAACGTGCTCGGTCAGGCGCTCTTGGCCAAGAAGATGGGCAAGACGCGTCTTATCGCCGAAACAGGCGCGGGGCAGCACGGCGTGGCTACAGCCACCGCAGCGGCGCTGCTCGGTATGGAGTGCGAGGTGTTCATGGGTCGTGAAGACACCGAACGTCAGGCACTCAACGTCTACAAGATGCGTTTGCTGGGCGCGCAGGTCCATCCCGTCGATTCGGGCACGGGAACGCTGAAGGATGCGGTTTCTGAGACCATGCGCGAATGGACCAACCGCGTGGCTGATACGCACTATTGTCTGGGTTCGGTCATGGGACCGCACCCATTCCCCGAGATCGTTCGCGATTTCCAGGCGGTCATCTCGCGCGAGATCATGGATCAGTGCATGGAAAAGGAAGGTCGCCTGCCTGATGCGGTGCTGGCTTGTGTGGGCGGCGGTTCGAACGCGATCGGGTCGTTCTACCACTTCATCGACCACCCTGAAGTGCGCCTGATCGGCTGCGAAGCTGCAGGTAGGGGCGTGGACACCTTCGAAACAGCGGCCACGTTCGCAACGGGAAGCCTAGGCATCTTCCACGGCATGAAGAGCTATTTCTGCCAGGACGAATATGGCCAGATCGCGCCGGTCTATTCCATCAGCGCTGGTCTTGATTACCCGGGCGTCGGCCCTGAACACGCGCATCTGCATGATATCGGGCGTGCGGAATACGTGCCCATCACCGACGATGAAGCGGTGGAGGCGTTCGAATATATCGCGCGCACCGAAGGCATCATCGCGGCGATCGAGAGCTCGCATGCACTGGCGCATGCGATGAAGATCGCGCCACAGATGGACAAGGATCAGATCATAGTGGTAACCATTTCGGGCCGCGGCGACAAAGACTGCGCGGCCATCGCTCGCTATCGTGGGGAGGACATCCATGAGTAACGCATCGATCCGTGCCGCATTCGCTGGCACCAAGGCATTCATTCCATTCGTCACCTGCGGAGACCCTGATCTTGCCACCACGAAGGCCATCGTGCGCGGTATGGCTCAGGCGGGTGCGGATATCATCGAGCTGGGCATACCGTTCTCAGACCCCACTGCGGAAGGTCCCGTGATCCAGGAAGCGAACGTTCGCTCGCTGGCGGGTGGTACTGACACCGACAAGATCTTCGAGATGGTCTCTGAGCTGCGAAGTGGTTCGGACGGTGGTGAACCCGTGAGCGTGCCGCTGGTGTTCATGACCTATGCCAACGTGGTATTCCATTATGGTACCGAGCGTTTTTGCGAACGCGCGGCCGAGGTGGGGATGGATGGGCTCATCTTGCCGGACACGCCTTTCGAAGAAAAGGAAGAGTTCGCGCGTGCTTGCCAGGCGGCTGACCTGGCGTTCATATCTCTGATCGCACCCACTTCTGACGACCGCATCCAGATGATCGCGCGAGAGGCCGAAGGCTTCATCTACCTGGTCAGCTCTATGGGCGTGACGGGTACGCGCAGTGAATTCACCACCGATCTGGATTCGATCGTGGAGCGTATTCGCGAAGTGAGCGATGCTCCTATCGCTATCGGGTTTGGCATATCGAATGCGCAGCAGGCTGTCGCGATGGCGCAGAAAGCCGATGGTGCGATCGTGGGTTCGGCTATTGTGAAGCTGGTTGCCGAACATGGCACCCAAGCCGCCGCCCCTGTTTCCGCGTTCGTTTCGGACCTAGCCACCGCGGTTCACGCGTAAAAAAGGGACGGGTTCAATTCTGTCCGGGACAAAAAAGGGGACAGGTTTAGCAACCGTCATTCGGCATGCTGAACCTGTCCCCAAACTGTCCGGGACAAAAATGAACCCGTCCCCATAAAAGGTGAGGCGGCCGGGGGTTCGGCCGCCTCTGCATCAGGTTCAACGAGGCGCGCTCGCACCGGCGATCAGGAGGTTCCTCGAATTGCGTGGTAAGGAGTATGCTCTAACCAGCACGGGCGCGTATCGTGAGAGAGGTTTGCCAGCCACCCGAAGGCGGCGGCATGCGCGCTTATTCGTCGCGCAACGTAGTATTCACGGTTTCAGCGATCTCGTGGTCTTTGATGTTGTTCTCGTCACGAGCCGCTTTCTCTGCGAAGCTCACACGGTGAGGATCGGGATGATAACCGTCCTCGTTCGCATCCTTATGAGCCTGCTCGCTCACATGATGCGTCTCTTTCTCGATCACATCATATTCATGCTTGGCTTGCTCTTTTTCATGCTCACGACGTGCTGCTTCTTCACGTGAGGTTTCAGGGATATCGAGACTCATTTCTAGCTCCTTCAACAAGGGATTGCTTTCACAGCTCATAGACTACTCCCGAATTCGCTGATTGCAGCGCGCTGCCCGTTTTCGTTATCATTCTGAAAGCAGAATGAAATTTCTTGGATAGTTTGCACGGCTGCCCGATCAACAAGGTCGAGCGAGGCGGTGCGGATAGTTAGGCTGGTGAAGATGAGCATGGTGAAGGCTACGAAAAGACTTCGACTGGTATTGGTGGCGCTGATCTGCGCTTTTGCGTTGGTGCTGGCAGGGTGTGCGGCCAAGGAGGAGCAGAGCCAGCCAGCGCAGGATTCGCCGCAGGCAACCGAAGACGCAACTGGTGTGGTTGCGCCTTCAACCACAGGTAAGCTGCAGGTCATCGGCGCGCAACTTTCTTCACAGGCGGGCGATCCAGTTCAGCTGCGCGGTGTGAGCACGCACGGGTTGTCCTGGTTCCCGCAGTATGTGAACCAGGAATTCTTCACCGAGCTGCGCGAGGATTGGGGTGTGAATGTGGTGCGCCTGGCAATGTATACCGCTGAATATGGCGGCTATTGCACAGGCGGCGACAAGGCAGCGCTCGAGCAGCTGGTCATCGATGGTGTGAATTATGCTCAGAACGCTGATCTGTACGCTGTGGTCGACTGGCATATCTTGAGCGATGCCGATCCCAACATCCACATCACCGAAGCAAAGCAGTTCTTCGAGAAGATATCTGCCGAATTCGCCGACAAGGATAATGTGATCTACGAGATCTGCAACGAACCCAACGGCGCGACCACCTGGGGCCAGATCACTGCTTATGCCGAGACCATCATTCCGATCATTCGAGCGAATGACCCTGATGCGGTGATCATCGTGGGCACGCCTACGTGGTCTCAGCGCATCGACGAAGCGGCGCTCGATCCGCTGCCTTTCGAGAACATCATGTACACGCTGCATTTCTATGCGGCTGAACACAAGCAGGATCTGCGCGAACGCCTTGAGGCTACCGTGAAGGCTGGCGTGCCCGTGTTCGTGACGGAATTCGGCATCACCGAAGCCAGTGGTGATGGCAAGATCGACTACGATTCTGCTGCTGCTTGGATCAAGCTGATGGACGAACTGGATGTGAGCTACATCTGCTGGAATCTGTCGAACAAGGACGAAGCATCCGCGATGTTCCTGGATACGTGCGACAAGACCTCTGGCTTCACCTCTGATGACCTGAGCGATGAAGGCAAATGGTTGGTCGACACCCTAGATTCCCCCGGCATCTGATCGGGGGACGTGGACAAATTGGGGGCGTAGCCCTTTTTGTCCACAAATGAGGGTCTTAGCAGGTAAACCTGAAGCTCCCACCATTGTGGACAAAAAGGGCTACGCCCCCAATTTGTCCACAAAAATGAACCCGTCCCCATTTAGGCGTGGAAGAGCTTGCGGAGCTCGTCGGCTAGTTGGCGTCGGGTGAGGGTGAGCATCAACACCAGCAACAGCAGCGCACCGATGGCGGTGATAATCGACGGCACGGCCCAGGTGGTCATCCCGGCAGCAACCAACGCGAGTGGCACCAGGCCCAACACCAATTCATAGAGCAGATACTTCGCGTATCCTTGCACGAAGGTGTTGCGGAACAGCACCACCAGCACCCCGTTCACCAAGAGCGCGATCGCGCTGATCGCAGGCACTACATACGTTGCCACGCTTCGGTCGCCCGTGGCCAGCAAGAACAGCAACGCAAGTGCGATCAGCACCAAGAAATAACGCTGCACCATGCGCAAGAAACTGGGGGAGTGTACCACTACATTGCGCACGAACACATAGCTGATCAGCACAGCAGCACATCCTGCCACGATGGTCACGATCGAAGCGCCTCCCAGCACACCCGCGAAGATCACCAGCGCCAGACCAACGAGCGTCAGCGCGATGAGCGAACGGCGCGCGAGCTTCTTGGGCCGAGCCCATTCGTTTTCAGGAAATACCGCTGGCACGGGCGTGCCCTTGAGCGCGCTGCCGCACAACGGACAGTGGTCGAGCTGCCCAGTGAAGTCAAGCTGGCATCGATCGCAATGCATCATCGGCTCGACCCCTTTCTCCTGGCGGCCGCGATCTGCTTCGAGGCATGCTCGAAACGCGCTTGGCGCAAGTCCTCATCCACCTGCTCTGCGCTCTTGTTCACGCTCATGGTCCCATGAACCCCCAATTCAGTGAACACGCCAACGAAGGCTCGCACCACATCGTGAGTGATGTAGGCGCTGGATATGGACATGCTCAGCACGTCTTTGAACGTGCAGAACAAGAAATTCAGTCCGCGCGTCGAGGTGGAGATGTTGATCTCGCGCACGAATGGCTCTGTGGTGTCGTCTAGCCGAATGCGCCCGATGCTCGAAACGGTGGTGGTCACTTCCTGTGCCGCCATCCAATTGCCGATCATCAGGCCGCCGTCCTTCAAGAACAGCGGCGCGGCGCGAATGAGCGGATTCTTCTCGATCTTCAGCATGCTGTTCATGCGACGCTTCAGCGCCTCAGGGTCGGTACCGCCAGTGAGCTGTTCTTGCACCTTGTGCGCGATGGTCTCGAGCGATTCGTCCACCTTGCCAGGCGTGTAGCTGACGAATGCCAGCCCGAAGAAGTTGCGAAGCGTTTCCGATTCGAACATATCGCGCAGGTCAACGGGCACATCCATGCGGATGGCGCGGTCGCGCTTGGAAGGCGGCATGGTGTTGCGGATCGCTACGATGACCGCTGCGATCATCAGCATGGTCACGCTCACGCCCATCGCTTTCGCCCTCTGGTGCACTTCGCCAGCGGGCAGGTGGTATTCCATGAAGGTGGGTTCGGCAGTATTCTTCCAGCCGCTCAGATGGTAGACCTTCGGCGTTTCGCTCGAGCCAGCCTTCTCGCGCTCGAAGTTCGCCGTGTAGCTGTCTTCGGTGCGGCGGCTCAGTGGCACGGGGTCTTCGGGTAAGTTAGCTGGCACGCCGTAGCGTCGCTCGACATAAGCAGCCAGCAGTGCGCGGAAGAATTCCAGGGTGCCACGACCGTCCGAGATCATGTGCGAGACTTCCAGGTTGATACGATCGCGAAAATAGTTCACGCGGAACAACACGCTATCGAGCCCAGTATGCAGCCCTGTGCACACGGGCACGGCTTCTGGCTGCACCGCAGGAATCTCCCCTGATGGTTCAAGGTAATGCCAGAATATGCCGTTGCGCAGCTTCACGTTGAAGCCAGGAAAGCGCTCCACCAAACGGATGAGCGCTGCCTGGAGTGCCTTGGGGTCGATGGCATCGTTCATCGTGGCCGAAAAGCGAAAGACGGTCTGTCCGCCACGCCCAGCCTGCGACGCATAGAACTTGCCGACGTTATCTAGTCTGTACCAATCAGCGCGAGCCATTTGGCGTCCTCATCGTGGGGAAGGGGTTCGTGGTCAAGGAAGCTTTCGATGATCCGGTAGGTGTCACGTACGAAACCGAACACGGATGGATAGAGGAAGTAGCCATGCACCGCATCAAGGATGCGCACGCATTCCACCTCGTTACCTTCAGCCTCCAGACGTGCGGCATAGGTTTCGCCCTCATCGCGTAGCGGGCAGTATTCGGCGGTTATCACCAGCGTGCGTGGCTGGTTCGACAGATCGGTCTCGAGCAAAGGCGCGAAGTAGGGGTCTTCGTAATCTTCGGGTTCGTTCAGGTACATGCCAATATAGCTGACGATATCCTCGCGCGTGAGCAGGTAGTCTTCGCCGTTGTCGCGCACGGAATCGAAGATAGTGGTCTCGCTATGGTCGTCGTAGACCAGCGGATAGAGCAGGATCTGCGTGCGGGGCATGAATTCGCCTCGATCGCGCGCCATCAAGGAGACCACGGCTGCCAGATTGCCACCTGCGGAGTCTCCGAACAATACGATGTTATCGGGGTCAACATCAGGCACGATCTCTTTGGCGAAGAGCTGACGCGCCACTTCGTAGCAGTCGTTGGGCGCGGAAGGGAAGCGGTGTTCGGGCGAGCGCCGATAATCCACGCCGATCACGCGACGCTGCAGCTTGATGGCCATCTTCATGCACACATCGGAATAGAAGCTCACATCGCCATTGGCCCAGCCGCCGCCATGGAACAGCAGGATGGTGCCCTTGCTCTCTTCGCTCACATGAAGACCAGTGCGCAGCGAGAAATCAACATCGAGCGGGGTGAAGATACGGATAGGGATCTTGTGCCCGTCGGGAGCCTTCACGGTGGTGTCGTCGATCCGGCAGCGTGGGCTTGCGATGGTGAGCGCTCCGCTCGCGTCCTCAACGGCACGCTGGCGCTTGTACCCATCTTTGATGTTAGGGCGCAGCTTCGTGATGGCTTTTACAGCGGCGAGCGCGACGCGGTTCATCGGTTGTCTGCTTTCTCTTTCAAGATGGTTTCCAGTTCAGCGCGCATGGCATCAAGCGGGGGTTCTTGGCCAGTCCAGAGGCGGATCTGGGCAGCTCCCTGATGCAGCGACATGCTCAAGCCGTTGATCACCGTGCAGCCCGCGGCTTCGGCATTCATCAAGAACTGGGTCTTCGCTGGATTGTAGCAGGCATCGAAGTGAATCTGACCAGGTACGATGTGTTCTTCAGGCAACGGGCTCATGTCCACCGAATCGCCCATGCCAATACCAGTGGCGTTGATCACGCAATCGCATTCGCTCACGCGCGAAAGATCGCCCGCAGGCACCGCAGTGGCGACGGGTGCGAAATTTCGATTCAGATCTTCAGTCATGCGCGTGGCGCTCTTGCTGTTCACATCGCTTATGTAGATGGCCGCAGCTCCGTTATGCGCAAGCGCCGAGCAGATAGCGCGACCCGCTCCACCTGCGCCGATGCAGAAGAACGAACGCCCTTCTGCAGGGAGGCCGCCGTCTTCGAGAAAAGCGGTATAGAATCCCGTGCTGTCCGTGTTGTAGCCTACCAGCCCTCCGTCGGCGCGCTTCACGATGGTGTTGCACGACCCCATCTTCGCGCACAGCGGATCGACTTCGTCCAGGTATTCCAGCACCTTAACCTTGTTCGGGTGAGTGATGGCCGCGCCGATGAATGCCGGGCTGTGACGCAGCCCTTCGATGATCTGCTGCAGGTTCTCGCTGCCAGCTTCGTTGTAGAAATAACGCAGGTTCATGCCAGCCGCATCGTAGGCAGCGTTTTGCATGCGCGCAGCGAACGACTGACCCAGCGGCGTGCCGACCAGCATGATGAATCTGGTGTCGATATCGATCTGCATGCATTCTCCGTTCATTTAGTCCATTCGTTCGGCTCGCTCTTTTGGCCTATTCGTTTGACCCATTCGTTTGACACGTTCATTCGGCTCATCCGTTCGGTCGCGCCCAGCCTGCGTTCGGTCGTGCCAGGCGGCAGGCCCTTTGACGCATCATCGGGCGCAAAGTGCCTGATTCCATCTTGCCATAAAATGCGCGCCCGATTCTTGCTATTATGGTTTCGAAAAACAAACGTAGGAAAAGCGTTTTCACCACTATTCAGAACAATTCGATTCGCAGCGCTCGGCGCTGGCAGGAGGAAGCATGGGAACGAGGCTCGTGGGCCTGGGCAAGGCGTTGCCAAAACTCGAAATTGAAAACGATGCGCTTCAGGCGCTCGTCGACACGAACGATGAATGGATCTTCCAACGCACTGGCATTCGTTCGCGCCATGTGGCCGTGAGCGAATCTACGCTCGAGCTGGCTTGCGATGCTGCCGCTCTCGCCCTTGGATCGGCCGCCTCGGCAAGCGATGGGGAAAGCGCTTGGTGCGAAGAACCTATCGATCCAGCCAGCATCGACCTGGTAATCTGCGCCACGCTTTCGGCTGATACGCTCATTCCCTCTGCGGCGGCCAGTATAAAGCGTGTTCTGGGACTGGAAAATGCTGTCGCATTCGATCTGAACGCTGCATGCTCTGGTTTCATCTACGGACTTTCGGTAGCCGATTCCATGCTGGCGGCAAGTTGCGCGCTGCCCGAAGGTGCTGCCAAGCAGACTATGCGCCGTGCGTTAGTGGTGGGCGTCGATCGCCTTTCGCGCATCCTTGATTGGCAGGATCGCAGCACGTGCGTGCTCTTCGGCGATGGCGCGGGTGCAGCAGTGGTGGAATGGGATGCGGAAGCTCCTGGTATCATCGCAACATGCTTGAAGACCATCGATGACACGAAGAATACGCTCACGTGCGCTTCGATCTTCGCGTCCAATACGCCCTTTGACGAACAGGGCAAACTGCTCGGTGATGCGGAAGATCCCTCCTATGCTACCTTGTGCGAATCTCTCGAGGTCGAACCCGAGCTGATGAAGTCTACGGTGCATATGGCGGGCCAGTCAGTGTTCCGATTCGCTTCGCGTGCGCTGTGCAGCGGTATCGAGGCAGTGCTCGAGCAGTCTGGGCTTACCATTGACGATATTGCGTTGATCGTGCCTCATCAGGCCAACGAGCGCATCATCCGTTACGCGGCCAAACGCCTGGATCTGGATATGGATCGCTTCCTGGTGAGCCTTGCGCATACGGGCAACACCAGTGCGGCCAGCGTGCCCATCGCGCTTGCTGAAGCCTATGCGAGCGGCAAGATCAAGAAGGGCGATAAGATCATCGCGGTGGCCTTCGGCGCCGGTCTTACCTACGGTGCGCTCCTCTTCGAAGCCTAATTTAACTTCAAGGCGCCTGCCTTGAACCTGTCCCCACCTCTTAGGGGGACGGGTTCAAATCTGTCCCGGACAAAATGGGGACAGGTTCAGCTCGGTTAACTTTTACGCTTGGCTTACCAGGCTGTCGGTCTCGCGGGCGATTCGCATCTCTTCATCGGTAGTCACCACGCAGATCTTGATGGGGCTGTCGTCGATGGAGATGATGCGATTCACGCCGATCTGACCCGTAACATCGTTGCGTTCGTGGTCAAGGATCATTCCCATATGGGCCAGGCCCTTGAAGATGCGCTCGCGCAACTCGGCAGAATTTTCGCCGATACCCGCGGTCATGACCACCGCATCGGTGCGCGTCATGGCAGCGTAATAGCCGCCGATAGCTTTTTGGATACGATAGACATACATCTCGATGGCCAGGTCAGCCATCTGATCGCCCGCATCAGCCGCGGCCAGCACATCGCGCATATCAGCTGAAACGCCTGAAACGCCCAAGATGCCGCTCTTCTTATTCAGGATCTCGTCCATTTCGTCGAAGGATTTGTGCTCGCGACGCATCAGATACGTGACGATAGCGGGGTCGATGGAACCTGAACGCGTACCCATCATCAAGCCCTCGAGCGGAGTGAAGCCCATAGAGGTGTCGATCGATTTGCCATGATTCACCGCCGTGATCGAGCCGCCGTTGCCCAGGTGGCACGTGATCAGACCTAGGTCACGCAGCGGTCGACCGAGCAGGTTCGCGGCCTGCTGTGCGGCATAGCGGTGACTGGTGCCGTGTGCGCCATAGCGACGGATGCGGTACTTCTCGTAGTATTCGCTCGGCAGCGGATACATGTAGGCTTTCGGAGGCATAGTGGCATGGAAGGCCGTGTCGAAAACGGCCACCTGTGGGGTGTTGGGCATCAGTTCGCGCATCAGGTCGATGCAGGCATCAGCTGGTGGGTTGTGCAGGGGCGCAAGCTCTTCGCAGATGGCAAGCTTTTCGCGCACATCATCGTCAACGATGACCGACTTCGTGAAGTATTCGCCACCCGCTACGATGCGGTTGCCAATGGCATCGATCTGGCTCAGCGCGCTGATAGGCGATTCGGGGTCATCCACCAGCACATCGAGCAGCTTGGCCAGGCATTCGGAAACACTCAGGTCGGCCACGTTGTAGGTGGTCTTTTGGAAGTCGGGCGCGAAGGACACGTTCATGTACGCGTCTGGCGTGCCGACCTTTTCCGCGAGGCACTTCATGAGCGCAACCTTGCCGTCAGTTTCGATGAGCTGGCTTTTGAGCGAGGAACTTCCTGCGTTCACCACAAGTACACGCATGAGCGTCTCCTTTTCGTGCGTTGGCTGCCGCATCTGCGCAGCCAAGAATTACCTCCTCCATTATATCAACCGCCCCGCCAGCTTCGGCTTCATCCCGCGTCCGCTCTGGGGACGGGTTCATTTCTGTCCGGGACAAAAGGGGGACAGGTTCAGAATGGACGCAATGACAAAAAAGGGACGGAGGCAAAACTGTCCCGGACAGTTTTGCCTCCGTCCCTCAAGAAAGTGGACAAAAAGGGGGCTGCCCCCAATTTGTCTACTTGGTGCGCGTCCAAAAATGGCGAGCGAGGGCGGCGCAGCCGCAAGAGAGCACGGCCAAGATACCGCCGACAAGACCAACGTTTCCAAGACCGAGGTTCGTTACCACAAGGCCGCCGATCATGGTGCCAAAAGCGATGCCGATGTTGAACGAAGTCGGCTCGATCGAAGCCGCCAGCACCAGCGCGCGCGGATGCCTTGTGCGGGCCACGTCCATGAACATGGTAATGCATGAGATCGAAAAGCTATACATGAGCAGCGCGATAAGGAAGATGGGTGCCAGCGCCAGCATGCCATCGGCCCCGCAGGCCCATAGCGCAACGAGCGCCAACCCAAGAGCAAACAGCATTCCCGGGATCGGCTTCATCCCGAAACGCAGGTCGACCACGCCCGAGATCAGGTCGGATACGATGCAGATCACACCGAACACCAACAGGATGATGCCCGATTGCGTGGGCGCGAACCCAAGATAGGTCTCCAGATAAGGCGCCACGTAGCCGTAAAAAGTGTAGACTGCGCCAACGCCGAAGGTGAAGATGAGCACGCCGAAGACGATGGTCGGCTCCTTCAGCAGCCCGATCTGTTCACGAAGAGAATGAGAGGGTGCGCTGTTCTGGCCGCCAGGTCTTGGTGCAGGTTCGCGCGGCGTGAACAGCACGAGTAGAACAGCTGCGATCAGAGCGAATACGAAAGCGCCATCAAGGGCGATATGCCAGTTCAGGTATTCGACGATGAAGCGCCCGGCACTGGTGGCCAGCACCAACGCGATAGAGAATGCCGCATAGATGACCGAAATGCCCATGGATGAATGTTCGGCGCCCAGCAAGTCGGGCACGTACGTGGTGGCAACAGCCAGGAGTGCACCCGAGACCGCGCCCATGACGATACGGGATACGAGCAGCACCTCGAAGGTGGGAGCGAAGGCTGAAGCGATGTTGCTCGCCACGAATATTACCAGGTAGACCGTAAGAATGGTCGACCGCCTGATCGAGCCGGTCAACACGGAGAGCAGCGGCGTGGCGATAGCGTAAGAAAGCGCGAACAGGCTGATAAGGTCGCCGATCTGCGCGACACTACGGCCGTAGTTCTCGGCAAGTTCGGGCTCGATGCCGATGACCACGAACTCGGAACAACCGAGCGAAAAGCCCAGCAGCACGAACAAGCTATAGCAAAACATCCGACGCCTTGGCATGCCGCCTCCTTCCTTGCGAACGCCTCGATACGCCTTCCTATTCTAGGACACGCCGGACACTTTGGGGACGGGTCTAAATCTGTCGGGGACACTTTGGGACCTGCCCCCATTTTGTCCGGGACGGTTTCGCCTCCGTCCCCCCAAGATACCCCCACGATCACTCTTACGGAATTGAAAGGGAGGTGTAAGACAAATCGATGGCTTCGGGCAACGGGACAGCGTAGGTTAGAAGCACGGCCCACAGGGCTTGTGTCGACAGAGGCGCGTCAGCCATAGGCGTGCCTCCCGCTCGGCTTCATCGACATGCAAGCGGCATCGTTCAACAGTCGCCGTTTGGCAATGACCCTGCAAGCTGCTGCATGATCAACACGCTCACACGATAGGAGCTCCATGTATCTTAAGATCGCATTCGGCAATATTCGCCGTGCTCTTTCGGATTATTCCGTCTACTTCCTTACGCTCATGCTAGCTGCGTGTTTGCTCTACGCGTTCACTTCATCGATGGACTATCTGCTCGCACTCGACCTGACCGACCAACAGCGCGATCTATGCGCTTCATCGGCGAACATAACAGAAGCATTCTCGATCTTCATGGTCATCGTGTTCGCATTCCTGGTGCTCTATGCTAACCGCTTCATCCTGCGCCGCCGTTCCCGCGAGTTCGCGCTCTACGGCATCTTAGGTATGGGTGGTGCGCGCGTCTCGATGATCCTTCTGCTCGAAGGTGCGATCGTGGGCGTGATCGCTCTCGTCTGCGGGATAGTGCTGGGCATCCTCGCTTCACCGCTGTTCGGTGTGGTAGCAGCTTTCGTCTTCAACGCGCCCTGGAGCCTGGTGCTCGAAGTGTTCCCTCAAGCGATCATGTGGACGAGCGGCTGCTTTTGTGCTCTGATGCTGTTCGCAACGTTGTTGGGCATGCGGTCCATGCGGAAAAAGAGCCTGCTCGAGCTTCTGAGCGAAGACCGTACGCCTCAAGAGAGCGTGAAGACCTCGCGCATTCCGCGCGCCCTGCAACCCATTGTTGGATTCGCGCTGAATCTGGTGGTTTGGTATGCGTGCCTGTTCAATTTGCCGCTGTTCCTTGGTTTCATCGTGCCGCTTGGTGTGGCTGCCACTTTCGGCACGGGCTTGATCTTCCGTTATTTTGCTGGGCGTATTCCAGAGCGCCGCGCGCGCCGTCATCCTGATTGGTATTGGCGTGGGTTGAACAGCTTCGTTACACGTCAGATCGAGTGGAAGGTGGGCGCGTCGTCGACCGCGATGGCCTGCACTTGTGTGCTTGTAGCGGTGTCCATCTGCATGATGGTGTCAGGCATGGCGTTCAGTGTCGGGATGCGTCTGGGCTCAAACGAAATACTGATCGATGCGCTTTCGCCCATTGGCTACATCGGTATCTTCTATGGACTTACGTTCTTGGTCACGGCTTCTGCTGTGCTGGCGCTGCAGCAGCTTTCGGAAGGGGTCGAGTCCATCGAGCGCTACAAGACGCTCGCGAAATTAGGGACTTCAGAGAAGATGCTGAAGGGAGCGGTGCGCAAACAGGCTGCCATATATTTCGCAGCTCCCTTTGTTGGCGCTTTGGTGCACTGCATCTTCGGCCTGGCGTTGATCGCGTTCCTAGCCTTCTCGCTCGGTTCTGGTCAATTCCCGCTGATCGTTGGTGGAACCATTGGCGTCACCTTCGTGCTGATGTTGGCTTATTACGCTCTTACCTGCCGACAGTGTGCTCGCATGCTCGTGAAATAGCGGCGCACACAGGCTCAGGCTCTTAGCAGGACAAAAAAGGATGGAGGCAAAAGTGTCCCCATGGAGCGCTGAGGGGTTAGACCTCGCCCGTCTCGCTCTCTATCTTCGCCTGGGCGCGCGTAGCGGCTTCGCGAATCACGTTGACGAAGAAGCGGATCCAGCCTTCAAAGTCGCCATCAAGCTCTACGGCTTCGATAGCGCCGTAATAACCCATAGCGCGTTCTCGCAGTACATCCGAAAGGGGCAGGATGGGCGCAGGGATCTGCCTTGCCTCGAGCAGCATTAACACGGTGAGGATGCGTCCGATGCGGCCGTTGCCATCGATGAAGGGGTGGACGACCTCGAACTGGTAGTGCGTCAGCGCAATGCGCGCCAGCACGGGCAGATCCGAGTCTTTATGAATGAAATGTTCGAGTTGGCTGAATGCCTCGATCATGTCTTCTTCTACGGGAGGGACGAAGCGTGCCGTTGCGAGCGTGCTGTCTGGGCCTGATATCCAGTTGGGGGAGCGGCGAAATTCGCCCGGGTAGCGCTTTTCGTAGCGCGGACTTTGAGTCATCAGGTAATGGGTGTTCTCAAGTAAGCGCCTGCTCAGCGGAAGATCGTCGAAGGGCTTGAGCGCATAGCGAAACGCTGCAGCCAGATCGTCTATCTCGCGCAGATCGATATCGTCAAGTGGTGCTGGCGCGCCAAAGGGTGACCCGCCGAAGAACGTGAACGGCGATTCGATCGCGGGTGCGGTGATCGAAGGCGAGTCGAGCACCAGTCCTGCAGGCATGCCGATCTCGCGTCCTTCGGCAAGCTTCCAAGAAGATTCCGCCTCGCTTGCGATCGCAACCTCGACCATCTCTGCCTGCTGTTCAGCTGAAAGCGCACTAAACGAACCCGTTAACTGCCCGAGCGCAAACTCAGCTTCAGCAACATTGCGCACCAGATCGTCTGACCATTCGATCGAGATATCTTGCAGCGCGGTAGGCGCGAACGAAACGAACGACGCCTCACCTGCAAGGTTCCGTCGCGTCCGTCCTGATCTCGATTCACGAATCTCTTCCATCGCGCCCTCCTTCGTTCAAAACCATACCACGCCGGACACTTTGGGACGGAGGCAAAAGTGTCCCGCGCACTATCTCGATGGACTCCCTATTCTACCAATTGGGGACGGGTTCAATCCTGTCCGGGACGGTTTAGGGACAGGCTCAAACTTCAAATCAAACGCACTTTAACCTGTCCCCAAACTGTCCCAGACAAAAATGAACCCGTCCCCCAGCTAGGCCGCGTGATGTTGCGTGCAGGGGAAGGGCTGGGTGTCTTCGTCTTCCTGCAGGGTGCGTGCATTGCGCCAATCGCTTTCCCCAGGCGTTACGATGAAGCATCCTGAAGGGTTGTAGCGCGCCCTGCGCACCTCACACCCACGTCCAGGCGCTTGACCCGAAGCCGCATAACGTGGGTCTGTGAACCAACGCCCCTTCGACAGTTCATAGAGCTCGCTCTTGGCTGCATGCAATTCGCGTTCGCACCCACGCAGCTCCTTGTGTAGTTTCTTGATCCAGGGATGAGCCGTAAGAAAGAGGAGCGCTCCGAAGAGGCTGAAACGTTTCTGCGGGCGCTCGAGTTTATCGAGCCGATCCTTCAAGACCCTCGATTGTGCAACGGCGCGGCGATAACGCTCGGCGCATTCGCTGGCAACAACATCGAAGTCTTCCAAGACCAAGCTGGCCCCACATTGAGGGCAAGTCGATCTGGCGTGTTTTGCGGCAATGCTCGTGTGGCAGTTCCAGCATTCGAATCGGTGGTTCGTTTCAGTGTTCATTTTTTGCTCCTCCTTCCAACGATCGATGCGAAGCGGGCCGAGGCTGCCTGTTGGCTTCACCCGCTTCGCATGGCTTCAGTATCGGCTCTTGGGAACTATGAATCTGTCCCACTTTCGGGACAAGCGCAAATTTCCCCCTGTCCCAATCCAGGGACACCTTTTAGTGCATTCATGCGTAATATGAAGTATCATCAACTAGAACAATGCATGGGATTCCTGGGAGCAAAGCCCGATACAAAACGAGGTGAATATGCCGAACAACAGCAAATCGAAATTGAAGCTGCTCTACCTGAAGCAGATACTTGAAGAAGAGACCGATGCTGAACACGGCCTGACCATGGCGCAGATCATCGATCGGCTGGATAGCTACGACATCCCTGCGGAGCGCAAAGGAATCTATCGCGATCTGCAAACTTTGCGCGAGTTCGGCTTGGACATCCAAACGTATCAGCGCAACCCGGTCGAGTACGCAATCGTGCGCCGCGACTTCACGCTATCCCAGCTCATGCTTTTAGTCGATGCGGTTGAGTCGTGCAAATTCCTTACGAACCGTCAGTCGCGCACGCTCATCACGAATCTGAAGCTGCTGGCCAGCGACCATGAGCGCGAGCAGCTCGACCGCCGCATTCACGTGGCAGGCCGTATCACCTCCAAGAGCGAAAGCGTGTTCGAATACATCGACATCCTGCATGATGCCATGAGGCAGAACAAACAGGTGGAATTCATGTACTATCGCTATGCTATGAGCGGCATGCGTGAGGCCACGCACGAAGGCAAACCTCACGTGGTCACGCCCGTGGGCATCACCTACGCAGAAGGTTTCTACTATTTGACCGCGTGGAATGAAGAGCGCGATGGCCTTTCGGAATTCCGCATCGACCGCATGGATAAGCTTCGCGTTTCCGATCAGCGCGCGATACGAAATGACATCATCGCAGGCTATTCTTTTGGCGGCGATGAATACGAAAGCTTCGGCCGCTTCAGTGGCGAGCCAGTTACGGCAGAGCTTTTGGTCGACGGAAGTAAAGTCGAGATCATCATGGACCGCTTTGGCGAAGCTGCTGAATGGTTCAAACACGACAGCACCACCGCGAAGGCAGTGGTGAAGATCCGCAAGTCCGAGCCGTTCTTCGGGTGGGTCGCGGGTCTTGGCGGCACCGTGCGCATTCACGCGCCGAAGAGTTTGAAGAATGAGTACCGCGAATACCTGTTGGATTTGGCAGAGGGAGCGAAATGAGCAGGCTAATAACCGATCGCCAGGAGCTGGAGAAGCGTGTGATGGACGTTGCTGATGTGGTGGCTTGGGAACAAGAGATCGCCGCGTCTGGCACTCCGTTAGCCGAGCTGATGCGTCATGCAGGTGCCGCAGTTGCTGAAGTTGCGGTAGAAATGCTCAGCGAACATGAAACCCCGATAGGCGAACAGCGCATTGTGATTCTATGCGGCTCAGGCAATAACGGGGGAGACGGCTGGGTAGCTGCCGAATTACTTGCTGCTCAGGGCTATCCTGTTATGTTGGCCTCTCGCGATGTGGCGAAGGACTTGAAAGCTGAACCGGCCCGCACGAACGCGTTGCTTGCCTGTGAGGCTGGCGGCTTCGATATTATGATCGATCCCAACACCCAGGACCTGGCCGCATTGCTCGATTCATCCACCTTGATGATCGACGCTATCTTAGGAACAGGGTTCACTCACGACACCGTCCGCGAACCCTACAACAATTGGATCGCCCTCGCGAATCAAGCCCGCGAAGCAAACAGCACTAAGATCCTAGCCGTAGACTGCCCCAGCGGCCTCATCGCGCAAACGGGATCCACAGCCACAACCTGCATCAAAGCTGATGCAACCATAACCATGCTGGCAGTGAAGCCAGGACTTTTGCATTTGGAAGCAAGCCAAAATACTGGAGTTTTAAGGCTCGCAACTCTAACGGAACACAGTGGGTAATCTCGAGCAATTAGCTACTCGAAGTTTTCAACTATTTAAATCGAATTTGTAGGTTGAGTTTAATTTGAACCTCGCCGTTGTTTTCGTAGAGGCTCATATAATCGTGTCTAGATGTCGAAGGACGTTCAAGGCATGTATGTTCAAGCAGGTATAGTTCAAATGCTTCTCGATTATAAATATGGTAAGCAAGCACTTCTCCGTCTTTTTTGACAAGAATATATCCGCCGTTTGCTTCTTCGCTGCCGTCCCATAGGGTAGAAGGTTTCATTCCTAGTGCGCATGCGCAGAGCATCTTTCTAATTTTGTATGCGTAGACATCAGCTCGCTTGAATCCGCAGGGGTTTTCGCAGGCTAATATTTCAACCAAATCTTTAACAGAAGATATGTCACGGCTATAGGCAATTAAGAGCATATTAGCAACGATGTCAGGAAGAAGGCTGTCGATTAAAATCAGGTTTTCTTCAAAGACTTCACTTACCATGCCAGCATACGAAAAAGAACCCCTTGAAGAGTAGATTTCGCCAATGCGGTCTTTGATTTTTGAGCGAGAATCGATTG
Source organism: Anaerotardibacter muris (assembly GCF_943192915.1). Classification (GTDB taxonomy): domain Bacteria; phylum Actinomycetota; class Coriobacteriia; order Coriobacteriales; family Eggerthellaceae; genus Anaerotardibacter; species Anaerotardibacter muris. The sequence goes on along the minus strand of NZ_CALPCD010000001.1, from coordinate 95,410 downwards.
CATTAATTCGCGAAATGTCTTCTTCAGATAATCCTCTAACAGTAAAAATAAAATTTGTGGCTTTGCTTGCATTAAGAAGAGTTGGAGAATGTCCCAGCTCCGATTTGATAGAAAAGCCGACATCCTGCTGTGAATTTGTGTAGAGATCCTCAATCCTCAGACTAATATCTGTTTTGTCGGTAGACGGAGCTTTGATTTTATGGATAAGGATACTGTTTGCGAAGTCTTCGATCTGAGTAATTTCAAAACTGTTTGAGTTCATATTGATTTCAAACAGAAGCTCTTCTGCCTTTTCCTCGAGCGTTGTTTTAGGGATAACCCCTTCTTTAATTCCGTTTACAACTAGGTCTATGGTACCTTCGTCACGATTAATATAATATTCGACCGTTGAACCTTGTCTCTCATCCCTGGTCGCCTTTACAACGGGATAGTAGACCTCTGCAATGCGCTCAGCTTTATCGTTTGCTGCATAAATTCGCCCATCTGCGAGAATTTTAAACAGTGCATAAAGTTCCGACCATTCACCTTTGTTGCCGCTCATCTTATTGGGCATTATCAAGTACCGCCTTAATTTGTTCCGCAATTGCTTTTATTACGGGGATAGTTACCGAGTTTCCAAATTGCTTATAGTGTTGAGTGTCGCTTAAAGGGAGCACGAAACTTTCTGGAAAGCCTTGCAACCTTGCCCATTCTCGCGGTGTCATTTTCCTGATATCTTCTTTATTGATTTCACCTTTGATGTTTGTGACAGGAGTCATGGAATGCTCGCGATGGTCAATTATCAGATTTCGTTCGCGCCCCATGCCCCCGCAGACAATCGCCCCAGCAATGCTGTCTAAGGGACGAATCTCGTAGCCAAACCCATTACCCAGAGATTCATGTCTTGCTCGATGCCTACGCAAGGTTTCTACGTAAACATCGGAAAGATAATATTTAGCACTAATAGGTGCTGGATCGAGAATGTCGGCGATCGTCTTTTTTTCCCCAGCATGCGTTGGGAAATTGAAGCTACTGGGTGCGATGTCTTCACGAAAAGCGACAATATATATGCGCTCTCTATTCTGTGGCACACCAAAATTCTTAGAGTTTAAGATCTTATAAAAAGGTACATATCCATCTTCACGAAGGGAGTTCAGGATGATAGATAGAGTCCGTCCTTTATCGTGAATCGGTAAACCTTTAACGTTTTCGCAAAAGATTACTTTAGGTTTGTTTTCCCGTTCGGTACAAATTCGAAGCGTGTCGAAAAACAACGTGCCTCGAGCGCGGCCTTTGTAGCTGTCTTCAAAGCCTTTTCGATTACCAGCGAGGCTAAAAGCCTGGCACGGAAATCCTGCAAGGCAAATATCAAAATCAGGAACTTCCGAAGCTGTTATTGAGGTGATATCACCAGCTATTTCGAATGTATCGGCATAGTTTGCCTGATATGTCTTGCGAGCAGGAGTGTCGATTTCGCTGACGAATATGGTTTCAATATCCTTTCCAAATGCCTGATCAAAACCCATTCTAATTCCGCCAATACCAGCAAAAAGGTCAATTGCTTTATACTTGCTTTTGCCCATGAGTTTGTTGGTTCCTTTCGGGTCTGAACATTCGAAGGGTGTCGCGAAGAGTTCTGAAACAATAACAGCTTTTATGAATTAGCTTGAGACAAGACTAGCTGCGTACTCTGGCTTTCTATTATAAGTATATTTGTGTTTGAGTTGTGACCGAAATAGGGACATCCTTTTGATTTGAATATGCGTAGAAACACGCAGTAACTTTGAGTCTTTCCAGAGATCCTAAGAACTGGTGTGGGATAAGATTGATATCAATTCATCGAGCGTGAATTCTTGTCGTAGCGCCTCAATCTCTTCTTCGCCAAGATCGATCCATTCCCCACAGGAAATTACGTCGCCAGCCCAAGTGTTTGACTTAGGGATATAAACCAAGTTGTATTCTTTCGTCGTGCTCATAATTCCTTTGGCTCCGTAAAGCGAAAACGAAAGGAAAACTGCTTCTTCTCCGCCATACGTTCCGCGAGCAATATTAATCGGCAAGGCCATAAAACTCCCTCTGTTAGAAGACGCTTACCAGATTAAAGCAATAGGGGTCTGGCCGCTGTCCTGTTTGTGACCCTGACCCCTAGATTTGATGGAGAAGCTCGTTTTTCGTTGCGTCTTATATATGACCTCTGTACAGTGAACTCTAATGATCGTGTTGCTGTTTGACGCGATGCCAGGAGCTCTCAACAAACAAATTCCTACATCTCAAGCAGCTTGCTAGATAAACGAAAGGCGTGCCATGAAGCTACTGAATTGGGTAGTGCTCGCAATACTTACCGTATGTTCGATCGCATTCATCGCGCTCTATTTCTTGCTGGGTTTCAACACCATCGACTGGCCTGATGGCATGGTGCTCGCAGTAATTTGGTGGATCGCGATAATCGCGGTTGGCGTTGCCATCCATCTTCAGAAACGGCACTTCGACAAACAGGACGAAAATGGCCGAGCGCAAGCTGAAGGATCAACCACGAGCAAGCGCTCTGCAAGGGCGGAAAAAGGCTCGGTGGGTACGGCTGTTATCGTGGCGATCTTGGTACCTACGCTCGCATTCAGTACGTTCTCGGTTACGAGCTTTGCTTCTGCTGACGAACCATCCTCAGCGACCCGTACCACCTCCGACCATAACGACCCGTGGTTCTACAAGCTCTCGTCCGATTCCGACGGCATCGACCTGTTCTACAGTGTCGCGGGAGCTCCGCTCGTTCAGCTTCAGCCTGGGGAGGTTCTTGAGGAATCTCACCAGATCCCCGTTGAGTTCTTTGTTCGTCCGAAGGCTGGTTACCTGGTCGATTCGACCTTCAAGCATAGCGGTAACGAGTATGGCTTCGTGGCTCCGAATTCGAACGGGATCTATTCTCCTGTTGGCACGAACGAGCTTCCTGGTTTCGACGACGCGGTGAAGGAAGCGCTCGAGATGGGCTGCACAAAGGAGTTCCACTATTCCTTCGTTGAGGGCGCCCCTTGGCGCTATTACATCTATCGCGAATTCCAGATCACGGTCAAGCCTTTTGGGGTCACCGCCCAGTTCAATCTTGACGGCGGCACGCTGGACGGAAGCGCTACGTACGATGACGCCAACATCTATTATGGATCGCAGGTCGAGGGGCATGCTGACCAATATCTTATCGCGCTACCAACTGAAGAGCCGCAGCGTGAAGGCTATGTTTTCGCAGGGTGGATGGTAGGCGAGCAGGCTGATCTGTTGCCTGCCGGGTCTCAGGTGAACATCGAAGATCATTGGCGCTACCTTTATGATCATTCCACCAGCGAAGGAGCTTCGCTGCCGATCGTTGCACAGTGGAAAGAGGAAGCGGTCGAAGCGCCCGCACCCGATGAACCGAGCGATGATGAGGGCAACGGATCCGTTGATGGCGGCGATTCTGAGGGAGCTGGCTCCAACGGTGATGGCTCAGATGGCGATAGTTCTGGTGATAGCTCTAACGATGAAGGCTCCAACAACGAAGGCGTAAATGGCTCAGGGGACTCAACTGGTTCGGGCAGCCCCGATGATTCTGCCAGTGCGGGAGATGCTAGCTCGGATAACGCAAACTCTAGCCCCGCTAAACCTAACGACCCCACGAACACGACCCCAGGTGGCTCTAGTGCAAATGGCTCATCGAACAGCGCGGGTTCGAACAATGCGGGTTCGAGCAACGCTGCCTCGAGCGATGCGAGTGGGTCAGCGGGCGGCAGTTCTGTAGGTACTGCGCCAGCGGGCAGTGCAACCACGCCCAGCACCACGCCTGCTGCTGCCGGATCTGCCACCTCAAATGCCATGTCGGGCGATACTGAGCACGGCAAGACGCTGGTGAAGAACCAGGCTACCGTGGGTGCGATCCCTGCCGATATTCCCTTTGCAGCAGGAATCGATTCTGCGGTGAAGACCTTGCGCGACGGCATCTATGCCGCTGAAGATTCGATCACGGATGACCCAGTGGCGCTCTCCTATGGTCTTTCGAACGCGAATCGCGGCTGTTGGGTTTGTGGTTATCTGAAGGCGGGCATCGTCATCACGCTGCTCTATGGAGTGGTGGTGTTGATCTATCGCGCGGTTCGTCACAAGCGCAAGAATAGCGGCGATGCGTCGGGGGAAGAGGGTAGTGCTCCAGGCGCGCCAGCAACTGCTTCGGTGTAGTTTCAAAGCGGTACTTTCACGTGCCTTTTCTCCAGAAATTCGACCGCCAATTTTGCAAAATCAGTGTGGCGCTTGAAATGATATTTTCCGTGAGTAAACTAGGTAAGACCAGCTGTTTAATTCATCATTCAAACGCACCACTAAAGCTGAATAACAACGAAATGAACGCTCGAAGATCGACCGCTTGGGTTGTTTTGTCTTTTCACCCGTTTGATCCATTGCGCAGAAGTGGTGGTGGGCCGATCTTGTAGGCGCTCTTACAAGTCTCGACGGCATGATAGGACGTGTTTTGGGTTACCTGGTAACGCTTCAACGAACTTTCAAGCGCGGCTGCATCGCGGCAGTCGCTTTCATCATGGCTTTCGCGCTGGCATTCTGCTTCCCAGTGGGTGCGCAGTCGGCGCAAGCGGCAGATCTTCCTACGCTGGAAAAGGGCCAGGTGCGCATTCACGTGCTTCCTCTCGACAGCACGGATGCGATCATCATCGAATGCGATGGCCGCTTCGGCATGGTGGACTCCGCCGAAGACTCGCTTTCCCCTGATGGTTCCGATTTCCGCTATCCGCATCGTCCTGGCACCACTGAAGGTTGGGGCCGCGAAGACCAGGTCATCGCTTACATGAAGAAGATCGGCGTGACCCAGGATAATCTTGATTTCTATATCGGCACCCACCCTCATAGCGATCACATCGGCACTGCTACTCAGATCATTCATGAATTCCATCCGAAGACCATCTACACCCCGGTTTACGACGATAGCTTCATCACCAGCGCATCGAATCTGTGGGATAACCAGTTCGTGTACGACCGTCTGGTAGCGGCTGCTACTTGGGCGCAGGAAGCCTATGGTGCGCGTTTCATCCAGCACCTTGATCCTAACTACATCGAACCTGGTGAGGTCACGAAGCCTGCAAAGCCGACCGATCCTGACGAGGGAGAAGATGCCAACAAACCTTCTGGCGGCGATGACGGCGACGATGGAGACGACAAGAAGGGTAACGGCGAAGACTCAGGCGATTCCACGGGCAAAGATGACGGTGATGGCAACGCAACTACTGAGGGCAACGGCGGTGAAGACGGTGATGGTAGCACCGACCCAGTCGATCCTACCGATCCTACCGACCCCGTTGATCCTGTGGACCCTGTAGACCCAGTCGACCCCATCGATCCCGATCCTGAACCCGACCCAGATCCCGTTGACCCTGACCCGGTCGATCCAGCCGATCCGAATACTGGTTCGCCCGTATTCAAATTGGGCAGCGCAACCATCGAGATCTTCAACTATGACGAAACCTATCAGACCACCAAGGTGCGCGACGCGAACTACTTCTGCTATGGCGTCAAGGTTACGGCGCCCAATGGTCGTACCGCGTTCCTTGCGGGCGATATCAATAACTACACCGACGGCGATAGCAACGGTGTAGGCGACGAAGATCGCTTGGCTCAGGTGCTGGGTAAGATCGATTTCCTGAAGATGGGCCATCATGGTCATTCGGGTTCGAACACCCCTGCCTATCTGCGCGCCATCTTGAAGGCGTCGCAGGGCAGCGACCGTGCAGTGGTGGTCCAAACGGGTGTCTTCGCTAATATGCCCGAAGAGACCATCAAAGCGCTCAACGAACTGGGCGTGAAGCACTTCCAGGCAGCATCTGCGCTCACGCGTGGGCAGGATGCGTTCGTGGTCGACCTGGCCACCAATGGTGTGCGCACCAATGCTGATGGCGACCAGACCATCATCACTCAAGTTACCAACCATGCACCTTACGCGTGCCTCTATCGTGACGGCCTGCCCTATGCGGGCACGGGTTGGCACGAGGGCAGTGACGGTGAGCTCTACTACTTCGGCGAAGCAGGTAGTGCTGGCTCGAGCGTTGCGCTTACGGACTGTTGGGCAACCTATAACGGCAAGCGCGTGTATGTGAGCAGTAACGGTCGCATGACCTCCGAATGGGGCAAGATCGATTCGAAGTGGTACCTGTTCGATGCTGAGGGCAACATGCTCCATGGCTGGCAGAAGGTCAAGAACAAGTGGTATTACCTTGAAGACGACGGCAGCATGGCAACGGGCTGGAAGAAGCTTGGCTCCACATGGTATTACCTGGATGAGGTCAATGGCGACATGAAGACTGGCTGGTACGTGGTCGATGGTGTGCCGTATTATTCGCAGCCGAGCGGCGCGATGGTCTCGGGCAAGGGCTGGAAGAAGCTCGAAGGCATCTGGGGCTACGTCACTCCTTCTGGTGCACTCAAGACCCAATGGCTCAAGGACGCAGGCAAATGGTATTACCTGCGCGATACGGGCAAGATGGCCACTGGCTGGGCTGAAGTTGACGACACTTGGTATTACCTGAACAGCTCGGGAGCCATGAAGACTGGCTGGCAGAAGGTCAAGGGAACTTGGTATTACCTAAATGGCTCGGGTGCTATGAAGACCGGCTGGCAGAAGGTCGGTGGCAAGTGGTACTGGCTTGAAGAGTCGGGGGCCATGAAGACTGGCTGGGTCCAGGTGGACGATACCTGGTACTACCTGAATGGTTCAGGTGCCATGAAGACGGGCTGGCAGAAGATCGGTGGTACCTGGTATCACCTGCAGAGCTCAGGCGCTATGACCACAGGCTGGCTGAAGTCTGGCGGCAAGTGGTATTACCTGAAGGATTCCGGCGCGATGGCTACGGGCACCTATACCGTTGACGGAACTACGTATCGCTTCAATTCCTCGGGCGCTCTGCTATAAGCCTGCGTTTCACGTTCCAATGGGAGATTTTGCGAACAGGGTCTTCGGCGTGGTGAAGCATATCCCACGCGGGAAGGTCTCAACCTATGGTCAGGTCGCGCGCCTGATCGGTGCGCCGCGTTCAGCCCGCTATGTGGGCTATGCTCTTCGTGCGAATCCTGAACCTGGCACTGATCCCCATTCCATTCCTTGTCATCGTGTGGTGTTCAAAGACGGCCGCATGGCAACTGGTTTTGCTTTTGGCGGGGAAGAGGTCCAACGCAAGTTGCTCGAAGACGAGGGCGTTGCCTTCGACGATGAAGGCCGCGTTGTGATGGACGAATTCCTCTGGAATGGCATTCCTGAACAGGAGCTTTCAGACGAAGGATTACCCATGGGTCCACCGCCCGATTTCGATTGGGAGCGCGAACTGGCTGAATATCCTATCGAACACGATCCTGCAACGTGCGGCAAAGACTGCCCTAACTGCAAGCAGCGGGCAAGGTAGGTGTCGTGGGGTTTTCGGGAAACAAGACAGGTGCCTGGCGTTCGAGCGAATGTAACGTAGATTTGAATCTGACGGCTTCGTCTAGTGCGGTGTCTCGCCGTAGTTTTTTGGGACTTGCGGGTGGCGCGGCATTGGGTGTTGTAGGCCTTTCGTTGTTCGGTTGTTCATCACGTGATGAGGCAGCCGCTGAAGAAGACTATCTGGGCCTTGCAACGAAGGATCGAAGCTTGAGCGATCTGGACCGTCAGGTCGATGAATTGATCGAGAGCTTGTCTGACCGCGAGAAGCTCTGTCAGCTGTTCGTGGTCACTCCTGAAACGCTCATGGACGTGAAGGGCGCGGTCACTCAAGCAGGCGAGGCTACCCAACAAGCACTAGAGACCTTTCCTGTTGGCGGGGTGGTCTATTTCGCGAAGAATCTTGCCAACGAAGCGCAAGCATCTGCCATGCTGAACGGCACGTTCGACTCCAGCATCGCCGCTAGTGGGATCCCGCCTTTCTTGTGCGTTGATGAAGAAGGCGGCACGGTGGTGCGCATCGCGGGCAAGAGCGGATTCTCTGCAGAGAATGTGGGCAACATGGCAGACATCGGCGCTACGGGCGATCCGGCTCAAGCGCAAGAGGCTGCTGAATATATTGGTGGTTATTTGAGGGATCTTGGCTTCAATACCGATTTCGCCCCTGTGTGCGATGTTGCTAACAATCCCGAAAGCAATACGATGCGCAAGCGTTCGTTCGGTAGCGATCCAGAACAGGTTGCCAAGATGGTGGCTGCACAGGTGATGGGCTTTACCGATACGGGCGTGCTGTGCAGTGCGAAGCATTTCCCGGGCATCGGTGCTGCAGTGGGGGATAGTCATGATGAACGCATCTTCTACAACGGTACCCTTGAGCAGCTGGAAGAGACCGAGCTGGTGCCGTTCAAGGCCGCGATCGAGGCGGGCGTTCCGTTAGTGATGGTGGGTCATCTTTCGCTGCCTGAAGTGGTGGGGGATGAAACGCCTGCGTGCCTTTCGAGCGCGATAGTCACCGACCTTCTGCGTAACCAGCTTAACTTCAAAGGTATTGCTATTTCTGACTCGCTCCAGATGGATGCCATCGCTGACTTCTATTCCACGGATGAAGCCTGCGTGATGGCACTGCAAGCAGGTTGCGATCTGCTCCTTATGCCCGATAGTCTTTCAGCTGCGCTGGCGGCTCTTGAGGCGGCGCTTGAAGATGGAACAGTGACCTGGGATCAGGTGCACACGGCTTTAAGACGAATCCTCCGCATCAAGTTAGCCTATCTTGATCAGTAGCGCCGAGGTCTTTCGCCAGGTCAGCGTTGCATAGCGCGGTAGGGTGAGGCTATTTCGCGGGAAGGTATCGTGCGGGGTAGACGATGAAGCCCAGCTTCCAAATACGGGAGAGGGCGGCCATGACCAACACCGCAAGAGGGTAGCAAGCCAGTATGCAGGCGGCGGCGCAGACGATGCCCCACCCGCCATCGCAAGCAAACGCCCCAATGGGTGAGAATCCGCAGGCGAACAGGGCGAAGAATACGAGCTCCGCCAATATTTCATGCATCAGCCAGATTGCCATGGTGTATTGCGTGACGAAGCCGAAGAACTTGTTCTGAGCTCCGTTTTCGAATCGCGTAGCCGAGAGCGCGTAAAAGCTCAAAAGACCAAGCGCCGTTAGAACGCTCAGGCAGGCGGCTTCGGTGATATTGAATACGAAAAGTGCTGCACCAACTGCGAAGAAAGCCACTACTGCGCATGCTGCCACCCCTTTCGTAAGCTTTTGGTCCAGCTTGAAGAATTGCAGTGCTATACCTAAGATGAACCAGATCCAGTTGTCCATCATCTGCATGATGTAGTAGGGGATGAAGAGGCTTTCGTTCGTGTCGGCCAGCACGACCGCCACGGTTTTCACCATAAGCCCCAAGGCGATCAGTACGCCCATGCCGCGCGTAGTCTGCGGTGTGCGTGTGACCACGAAGAATCCCAGCAGCACGATGAAATATCCCACTGGTCCGACTGGCTGTATGAACGCTGCATGGATGAAGTTCTCTGCAGTGAGCCCTGGAGCCGCCTCGATGAGCCCTGAGCGCATCAGTTCAGGCTGCAATGCCATCAGGCTTCCTGTGGCCAGCGTAAGGATAGTGAACGCGAAGAACGGCACGAGCAGCACGATCACTTCGCGCTTCATGTAGTTCGCCCAGCTGCAAATATCCGTCACCTTTTGGTAGCGCTGAAAGAGCAGTCCAGCGCCGAAATAGAACACGCCGAGAAGCAGCGGGATGATCCAGGTGCTGCCCCAGGCATGGAACGAATTTGCCGGAACAATTCCTAAAGCGATGAATACGCCGAAGATATACCATGCGGCGATCAGGAGCGTGGAAACAGCTTCTGCGTTGAAGATCCAGGTGTCGGGTGCGGACTTGGGCGCGTGCCCGTGCATCTCGTGTGCAGAAACTGCTGGTTTCAGACGGATCTTTGTGGATATGTTCGCAGTAGTTGCCACGACCTGTTGCCTTTACGAGCTTACACTAACCCTTGTTCGCGATCGATCTTACGAGACCATGGTAGCTTACTTCAAGAACTTCCCGAAGTGCAGGATCAGCGTGGCCACGGCGCAGAGGACGGCGGCCACTGCCACGGGGACCCATGCCCATTGGACGAGCGGCAGCCCTTCCACGTTCATGCCGTAGAAGCTGAAGATGATGGTGGGGATGGACAGGATCAGTGTGATAATGGTGAGCGTCTTCATGGTGTGGTTCAGATTGTTGCTGATGACGCTGGAGAAGGTGTCCATGACCCCCTCCAAGATGGACGTGTAGATGGAGCACATTTCGCTTGCTTGTGCTATCTCGATGCGCACGTCATCGATGAGGTCGCGGTCGTCGTCGTATAGCGGGATGGCGCGACCGTGGCGCACTCGGGCACCCGTGTCCTCCAGGCCCTGCAGCGACGTGGAGAAATAAACGAGTGATTTCTCCAAACCGAGCATCTTCATGAGCTCGGAGTTCTGCATGGTGCGGCGTAGTGTGCTTTCGTATTCACGGATCTGACGGTTGATGGAGCGCAGGCATGACACGTAGCGCTGCACGATGCGCAGGAGAACCTTCAGCAGGAACTGCGTGTAGCGGCCCGTGTGTACGTCTCGGTGTTTCCCTTCCGCAAAATCGTCCAGGATGTCGTTCGGGCGCAGGGACAGCGTCACCAAGCAATCCTTCTCCTGCAGGAAGATGAACGCAAGGGGATGGGTGTCGTACTGCTTCACGGATGAGTCCACTGCCTCGTTTTCGTCCTCAGGGAAGGGGCAGTCGACGATGACGAGGGTCTGGCCTGTGTCTTCATCCACGTCCACATGGGATGTCTCTTCGTCGTCGAGGGCATCCTTGATGAATTCGGGCACAATACCCAAAGTATCCAAAAGCCACTGGCGATCTTCGGAGGTGGGCTCCAGCACATTCACCCAGCAACCCTTCTCCAGGCCTTCAACCTGCTCAACCACTCCGTTGCGAGACTTGTAGAAAGAAATCACGGGCACTCCGTTCCTGATGGGCGCCGACCGATATCAGCAAGGCGCACTCTATGCAAGTACGTACAAAGAATACACCTTGTCCCATGGCAACAGCCCTACGTTAGGCTGAAATCTGTAAGGGCCGCCCGAGAATCGGCTTTGCGCCTGGTTTTGGGTGGCCCCGATGTTGCGCGTGGCATACGGAAGGCATTTTCGCGGTATGTGAGTACAAGATGCTGCGATCCGAGAGAGGTGGCTTCGATGAGGATGTTCGTGCCGGAATGCGCTTTCAGCTTCTCCAACAAGGGAAAGCGTTCTCAAGCGAGATCCTTGTTCAAGGTTAGTTCGTCGGGGAACCGCCGAAGACCTCGGACATCTCCATCGAATCGAGCGCCTCGTCGATGGCGGCCACTTCGTCCGGGCTCAGGTCTATGCTCGCAGCCCCTAGGTTCTCTCGGAGCCTCTCGGGCTTTCTGGTTCCAGGGATGGGCACGATCCATGGCTTCTTGCAGATCATCCATGCGAGGGATATCTGTGCCGGTGTCGCATCGTGCTCGCTCGCGAGATCATTTAGGAGCGCGAACAGGCCCGCGTTCTGCTCCATGGCCTCATCAGTGAACTGCGGCATGACCGCACGATAGTCAGTGCCGTCCTTCTCGAAGCTGCTTCCCTTGCCATAGGCTCCCGTGAGCAGCCCGTTTGCCATGGGGCTGAACGCAACAAGGCCGATGCCGAGCTCTTCAAGGATCGGGAAGATGGTCTCGTAGTGGCGCGCCATCATGGAGTAGCGGTTCTGCACCGCCGCAAGCGGACACACCGTATGCGCACGTCGGATAACGTCCTCATCGACCTCGGAAAGCCCCCAATGAAGCACCTTGCCTTCTCGAATGAGGTCGCTCATCACCTGGGCAACCTCCTCCACAGGCACGTTCGGATCCTGGCGGTGCTGGTAGTACAGGTCGATGTGGTCCGTCTTGAGGCGCTTGAGCGAGCCCTCGACGGAGGAGCGTATCACTTCGGGGCGCGCGTCGGGCACGAGCGCATGGTTCACACGCCCGTCGTTCAGGTCGAAACCGAGTCCGAACTTCGTGCCGATGATCACCTGGTCGCGGTACGGCGCGAGCGCCTCTCCGACGATGCGCTCGTTATGGTGCGGGTCTTCGGGTGTTCCGTAGCACTCCGCCGTGTCGAAGAACGTACAGCCCTCCTCCACGGCGAGCCTTATGAGGTCGATTGCCTCCTTCTCATCGGTCGGCTTGCCGTAGGCGTGGGAGAGCCCCATGCACCCCATTCCGACCGCGGAGACCGCCAACCCCTGTCCGAGCTCTTGCTTCTTCATATCATGTCTCCTTCCGTTTGCATCTCAATAGGTCGAGGCGCGGGATTCGACCAGCACCCAGCGACCGTCCCGCTTCTCGGCGCGCAGGTCCTGCTGGAGTCGCCAGGTGTTGCGGCCGCCCCCGAAGACCGCTGCATTGATGCGTGAGCGTCCGCGAATCCTCGCCGTTGCGGCATCGGGCGCGACTTCCACGTCGATGGAATCATGCTCCGTTGAGTAGTAGTTCAGCGTGCCGTCCAGCACGGCCGCGATGTACTCGTCCCTCGTCTGCACCATCCCGGTCATGTGGATGAGAGCGTAGTCCCCGGCGCAGAGGCGTCGGATACCCTCTCCATCCTTATCCATGGAGTATGCGCATAGCTCGTCGTAGAGCCGCGCGCACTCGTATTCGTCTGTTCCCTTCTTATAGCGGGCGAGCGCATCTTGGGACATCATCCGCCGTCCTATGAATTCGGGGTATTGATGCCAACGCTGTCGTGTGCGTAGAGGGCTGGGTCGGCGATCAACTTCATGACCAGGTCGGCGATGCTCTTACGGGATACGTCGTGACCGCCGAAGGGTTCGCCCTTGCGCGTGACCTCGTAGTCAACGGGGCCGCTCGTGAACCAGCCGGGTCGGATGACGGTGTAGTCGAGGTCAGATGCTTCGATCATGTCAGCAGCCTCGCGGTAGGTGGAGAGCATTGGGTTGTACTCCAGGTTTCCGTCCGCGCCCCATGCGGGGATCTCGTTGTAGATACCCATAGACGAGATGAAGATGAGGCGTTTCACGCCCGTGCGGTCCATGGATGCCACGATGTCGCGCGCCATGCTGGCAAGATCGCCCGAGAGTGCAGCGAAGACCGCATCGCTTCCAGCGATCGCCGCGTCGAGCTCGGCGACATTGCGGACGTCTCCCGCCATAGCTGTCTCACGCGACGGGTCTTCGATCTTGATGTGATTCGCGGAGCGCGCAAACAGTACCATCTCATCGTTGGAGTTCTCAAGCAGGTATTCGGTCACCGTGCGCCCGATCGAGCCGGTCGCACCGATTATGGTCACTTTCTTAGTCATAGTTGTTCCTTTCTTGATGATCAAGTCTGTCGAAACCTTTACGCCTTCGTGGCTTCCTCGATGGCCGCGAGCGCATTCAGCGTGCGCGGGTAGCCGATGAAGGGCAGGTTGCTCGACACCACGCGGATGAGCAGTTCCTTGGTGTTGCCCACCGAGATGTTCGCTGCCGCATGAGCCTTCGCTTGAGCATCGCAACCGCCTTGGGCGGCGATGTAGCAGAAGGTAACGATCTCGCGCTGCTTCAGGTCAAGGCCGCCGCGGGTGTACCAATCGCCAAAGCAGTTGTCTACAAGCCACTCGTTGATCCACGGATAGTCGGGATCGCCCTTGTCCTTATAGCCGCGCATGCCTTCACCGAATATGTCGATCTGTGCTTGCTCACCTGCGGCCATGCGGCTATCTCGCGTGGGCTCGGAGTGCGCCTGTTCGGGAAGCGGAAGCTCCACTCCTTCGGCCTCCAGGATCTCGTTGGTTGCCTTCAGGAATGGGAGCACGCGCCCGATGCCAAGGTATGCCACTGCCTGGTAGACGATCTCCTTGGCCTGCACGGGGGAGATACCGTTGCGCAGGGCTGCGGGCAGGATGGCGCGGTATTCGTCGATGCCCTGACAGCCTAAAAGAGTCGAGAGCCACCCAAGGTAGCGCGTCTCGTCATCAAGCTCCACCTGGGCTACAACTTCATCGAAGGCGAAGTTGTCGAAGCGTTCGATGAACTCGGGGTCAGTGCGAAGAAAATCGCTCTTATAACCCGGGAACATCTTCTCGTGAAAATCTTGCGCCTCGGGCGTGATGCGAGCTTGATAGGTCATGGTTACTCTCCTTCAGGGAAATCGGTGGAAGCGGCTAATTTGGTTTGCGTCTTGTAATCAGCGACGCGCTCTTCCAGGCGATTGATAGTATCGCGCAAAGCTTGGCTTCCGTACACCTGGCGAAGCGGGGCAGGTTCGATGGTCACTGACTCGATCATGCGTGCAGCCATCTTCGCAGGATCGCCTGCAGCCAAGCCCTTGGACGGGTCGAGCATGTTCAAAAAGCCGTGCACGTGGTCGTACTCGGGCATGAGGTTCGCCACATGAGCACTGCCGTAGCGGAACTCGGTGCGAGCGCCGCCTGGCTCCACGATGGTAACGCCGATGTTGAACTTGGCGACTTCTTGGGCCACTGACTCGCAGAAGCCCTCGATGCCGAACTTGCAGGCGTGGTAGAGGCTGTTGGATGCGAATGCCACCTGCCCGCCATAGCTGGACACCTGGATGATGCGTCCGCCGCCTTGCGCGCGCAAATGGGGGAGCGCCGTGCGGATCACCTGGATAGAGCCCGTGAGGTCGGTGGCGATGATCTTGTCGATGTCGGCATCGGAAAGCTCCTCGGCGGCCCCGAAGAGGCCGTAGCCTGCGTTGCTCACGATGACGTCGATGCGCCCGTGACGCTCGAAGGCCTCATTGATGACGGAGTGGACGGCAGGAACGTCGGTCACGTCTAAGATTACGCAGTCGAAGGTGTCGGGGTATTTTTCGATGAGCTCTTCCACCTTGTCCTTACTGCGCACGGTGCCGATGACCGTCTTGCCCGCCTCGAGCAGTTGGCGAGTCATTTCGTTGCCGAATCCGGAGCTCACGCCAGTGATGAGCCAAGTGTTGGCGTTTTCCATTCTGACTCCTCTCAAAAGAAGACCTGTCGTTGTTTTATGGGTCTATAGTAGAATTGGTGATGCTAATGAACAATTCCAATTGCTACTGATAATCATTAGCGTAGCTTATGAACAGGAAGGCCTTCATGATCATAAGGCAGCTCGAATACTTTTGTGCGGTATGCCACCATGGCAGCTTCACGCAAGCCGCCGAAGAACAGTTCGTGTCCCAGTCCGCTATCTCTCAGCAAGTCAAGGCGTTGGAAGCGGAACTGGGAGTCGAGCTGCTGGAGCGCAAAGGCCGCAGTTTCACCATCACACCTGCGGGTCAGACCTTGTATCGCAAAGGCTCGGATATCCTGTCGCAGCTCGACGATCTGCGCTTCGAGGTCGAGAGCATCGCTAACGGCTATGCCACGAGCCTCACCGTCGGATATCTCAACCGCTACGACGGCTGGGAGGTGCAGGCAGCTGTGGCGGCTTTCGCTGCGCGCCATCCCCACATAGAGATCAACGTTTGCGGCGGCAGCCATGACGAGCTCTACAACATGGTTATGAGCGGAGAAGCGGACCTCGTGTTCAACGACCAACGCCGCGAGCTTTCCGAGGACTTCGTGAACCTGCACCTCATGACGGGATACGGGTACGTGGAGATATCAGAGGTCGACCCGCTCTCGAAGCTCGATGCCGTTTCGGTCAAGGATCTCAAGGGTAAGTGTGCCATCCTCATAGCCGCGCCCGAAATGGCGGAAGTGGAGCGCGCTTATTACCGCGACCATCTTAACTTCGATTGCGAGTTTCGGTTCGTCGGATCTCGCGAGGAAGGACGGATGCTGGTAGCGGGCAACCATGGCTTCATGCCCATAGAAGCTCGCCAGAAAACTGGGGCATCTGGTACCATCGTCAAGCGCATCCCGCTCGTTGATGCCAAGGGATGCCAAACATCCCAAAGCTATTACGCGTTCTGGCTGAAGAATAGGACAAGCCCTCTGGTAGAGGAATTCGCGAACATCCTTGCGGGCCTCTTTTCAAAGGAAAGTTAGCCAGTAGCAGCCGCTCTTTTAGGAGCTAAGCCGCACCGAGTCTGAGGGAAGTTGCCTCGAGGCGGATGCTCTCGACGCACGCACTCCCTAAGCGAAATGCTTCTCAAGGTGCTTGCGGTAGTCATCAAGCCCCTTTTCTATCTCGGGGTTCTTGAAGATGTCGTAGATGGCGAAGCTGGGTAGTACCTCCATGCCGCAGAAGCGGAAGGTGTCGGTGATGTCGGAGAGCATGTCCTCGCAGGAACGGCCCTGGAATGTGGGGTTCGTAGGATTGTCGAAAGCCTCACGGGGAGCGTTCATCGTAGTGCAGACCATGACCTTGCGCGGGGCCATCAGGCCGCCCGAGCCATACTGCTTGGAGGGGTCATGGCGCGTGCGGCCATCGCCAGTTAGGAACGTCTCGCGGTGAAGCCCCACGTTGAAGACCTCGTCTTCGTACTTCTTCCAGATCCAGGGAGCGGAGAACCAGTTGATGGGGGTCTGGAGTACTACGGCGTCGGCATCGAGCCACTTCTGCGCCTCTACCTCGGGGTCGTAGCCGTCTGCGATATGGATCTCCACCACTTCGTCTCCGCGAGAGAGGAAGAATTCCTTAGCAACGCTCTGGCAGGATGCGTTCAGCTCTCCCTCTGACCAGTTCGGGTAGGGCAGATGCGCGTTGATCAGATAAACCTTCATGGCGGTTCCTTTCGTTGTAGCGGATGTCGATCCAGCGGAGTTTCATGCGATCATTATAGTTGACTGAATGTCAGTAATATGAATAAACGTACTGCCAACACCCTTTTTCAGCTGACGGAGCTGAGCGACGAGATGATGGTCTCGATGGTAGAGGTTGGCGCATACGACCATATACCATCGCCAAGAGATATCTGCATTGAGACACTCATGAAACTAAGCGACGGGGCGCAGTGGATCTGAACTGGGTTTGCTGAAATACAAGCCGCGAGCTATTCACTTGAGGAAGAGATCGACCTCATCGTCTCTAAGATGCCGGTACCCAAGGGGCGCTCGAAGAAACGCTGTGCTACGCTTTGATCGGCATGGAGGTCGCCGCGCCCGATACGCCCCAGCATCTCAACCACCCCAGCGAACATGAAGTCGAGCTCCAGGGCCGTCAGGGCATCCAGCGATTCCTGGCGCAAGCCCATCTCCTTCATCCACAATTCCTTGAGCGAGCGCTTTAGGATGCTCGGCAGGATACCCGACCTATCGGAGGCGAAGAGCGCGACGCGCCTGAAGCGCGCGGCAGCATCCGGCGCGAGAGCGCTGGCCCAGGCCTCCCCAGAGACCATGGCGCTCGCGAGGCGCGCATCCAGAGCCTCGTTCAGCGCGGTCTCCACGAGCGCATCGTAGCCGTCGAAATGGCGGTAGAGGGTGTTGGGCGACACTCCCGATCGGCGCAGCAGCGCAGACACCTTTATCTCAGGGTAGGGCATCTCGTCAAGCAGCTCCCAGAATGCCGAGATGATCCTTTCGCGAGCGCTCGGCTCCGTGCTATCTTTCCGCGGCCTGCCCATAACGGTAACGAATCGCCCCATCCTTCGATTTTTCCATAACAGTAACGACATTATACTTTAGCTATAGCAAAAATCTGAAAGGACGACTATGGATCTCGCAGGGCAGTTCTTCTACGCTTGGCCATGGATGGGACTCGGCATGGCGGCGATCATGCTCGTGCTCCTCTTCGGCACCGACCTGCTTCGCAGCAACAGTGGCAAGCGCTGGCTCGACCCAGTTTGGCTCGCCTGGTGCGCGATGCCCGCGTACCTGGTCCACCAGTTCGAGGAGTACGCCCTCAACATGGTCGATGGGTCCTTCCTCATCATCGACCAGGTGTTCGCGAACGCGGGGAGCGTCATGGACCTATCGAACCTGCCCTTGGCCTACTTTCCGCTCGTGAACATCGCGCTGGTGTGGATTGGGGTGCCTCTCTCGGCGTGGATATGCCGTCGCAATCCCGTTATCGGCCTTGCGCCCTACGGGTTCATCTTGGTGAACGGCCTCATGCATTGCCTGGGCACGCTGAGCGGCATGATGCCCTTGAGTCTGAATCCGGGCTTCTGGACTGGCACGTTCTTGTTCTTGCCTCTGGTTGCGCTCGTTATTTACGCAACGGTCAGGGTCAAGTTCATGAGCGGCGGCGCGCTCGCAGTCGCCCTCGTCTCAGGCGCGATCGCCCATGCGCTACTAGGAGCAGGCTATGCCGCAAGCGCTGTCGGAGGACCTGCCGCCTGCTTGATCTTGGGGGCGTTCGCAGGGGTGTCCTCCATTCTGTTCGCATGGCTCGGTTGCAAGCTCTTCAAGGTGTGGTACGAGTCACCGGCGGCAACGGCTGCCTCGTAGGCGCGACGCACTGTGAGCTCATCTATACCTACGGCCTCGGCAATCCACAGAAGGGACGCTGCGTTCAGCAGACTGTTGTAGCTGCGGCGAGCGCTTATCAAAATAGCAGCCTGGGCTACCGCGAATTAACCATGAGCGAAGGATGCGAAACCCTACTGCGCCAAATTGGCGCAGTAGGTCTGAACTAGGGTTCTCTGTGAAAAAAGCGATAAAGGGCCTATAGCTCCTTCGCCAACTCCGACGCCTCGCGCGCGTTCGTGGCCATGCCCATGTACTCCATGCCGTAGAGCCCGGCAAAGCGGTTCACAGTATACTCAGCGCGCTCCAGCATCGCAGGTGTGGGGGCTGCTCCCTGGAAGACGAAGAATAGGCGCTTGCCCGCCATGCTCCCCTCGGGAACAGGTCCATAGAAGCGGTCGAGCAGGTTGCGCACCATGCCCGAGAGGTCGTGCCAGTACACGGGAGACCCCAGCACGATGGTGTCGGCCTGCTTGAAGCGCGCTAGCACCTCGTCGAACTGATCGTCGTCGAAGTGCTGACCGTAGTCGTAGACCTTGTAGTCCACCAAGTCGATCTGATCGAAATCGTGACCCGCCAAAAGTTCGCGACCGAGCGCGGAGGTATTGCCGTCCTTCTCGCCGCCGCATATGAATAGGATGCTCATTGATGTCTCCTTACAAGTTGTTGCCGAAGAACTCGACAAGCTTGTCAGTAGCCTGTTTGACGTACTCCGGCTTCCAGTAGGTCTGGATGTGGGTCGCGCCAGGGATCTCGAAGATCTCTCGCACGGGGGCGTTCACGGCTGCCTCATAGCAGTCAATGGTCATGTAGCCGGTGTCGGCGTGGCTTCCCATCATCATGAGCAGCGGCACGTTGATAAGCTCGGCTCCCTGGCGGGCGTCCCAAGCCGCAAGCTCCATGAGGCTCGACACCGTGTAGCTGAAGGTACTGCCGGCCTTCGCGGCGTCGCGGCCATAATAATAGTAGCCCTCGCGATAGAGGTCGTAGGGCATGGCGTCGGCCTGCTCGGGCGTAGCGGTCTCGCACATGTTGGGCGTGAGCGCAGGAGCCTGCCCCTCGGCCGCGTCCTGACGTGCCCGGCACGCGGCGGCGAGGCGATCCTGGATGGAGTCAACCTGGCTTCCGCGGAATCCCTCGCGGCGCACCTCGCCGGAGTTGAACAGCGACAGCGTCGCCACTGCCTTGAAGCGCTTGTCAGTCTGGGCCGCCTTGAAGGTGTAACCGCCGCCTCCGCAGATGCCGAGCGCCGCCACACGATTGCGATCAACGCCAGGGTACTGCATGATGATGTCGCATGCGCGGTGGATGTCCTCCACGCGGTTAGCGGGTCGATCGAGGCAGCGAGGCTCGCCGCCGCTCTCGCCCTGGTAGGCCGCGTCGAAGGCGAGCGCTATGTAGCCGTTCTCGGCGAGCTTCTGGGCGTAGTTGCCCGCAACCTGGTCCTTCATGCCGCCGTTGGGGTGCGCCACGACCACTGCCGGGTAGCTTCCGGCGGGATCGTAGCCTGCAGGGGTGTAGACGTTGGCCACGGCGTAGAAGTCTCGGTAGGGATACTTGATGGCGTGGATGTTCACTGCGCCATCGACGTTCTCGGTGATGGCTCCTTTGTAGACGAGCCCGAAGGGGTTACCCTCCACGGAAACGAACTCGCGCTCTTCGTATGGTGTATCTGACATGGTTCGTCCTTTCGATTCTGTTGGTACAGGTATATGGTGCGCGGAAAAACGCCTTGGCGGAAGTCTCGATGGGTTCTCTTGACCCAACCCTAGGGTTGAAGCCAGCTAGACGTTCCTCACCAGACCGGCGAGATTCTCCACCACATGGGGGTCGCGATGATCGAAGAAGGAGCTCTCTCCCTCGTCGAGCGAGCGTATCTTAGCCATGTCCTCATCGGTCAACTCGAAGTCGAACACGTCGAAGTTCTGGGCCATGCGTTCCTTGGAAACCGACTTGGGTATGCATACTATGCCACGCTGTAGCTGCCAACGGAGCACCACCTGAGCAACGCTCTTGCCGTGCTCCTCGCCGATGGCGCTCAGGGTCTCGTTGTGGAACAGGTCGTTGTGCCCCTCGGCGAAGGGAGCCCATCCCTCCATCTGCACGCCCTTGGAGGTCATATAGTCCTGGGCTTGCCACTGCTGGAAGAAAACGTTGCACTCCACCTGGTTCACCGCGGGTTCGATCTTGTTGAAGGCGATGAGGTCCGCTAAGCGGTCCGGGTAGAAGTTCGCCACGCCGATGGCGCGCACTACGCCCTCCTCATAGAGCTCCTCCATGGCCCGCCATGCCCCGTAGTAGTCTGAGAGCGGCTGGTGGATGAGGTGCAGGTCGATGTAATCCATACCGAGCCTTTCGAGGGAACGGGCGAATCCCGCCTTTGCGCCCTCGTAGCTCGCGTCGCTGATCCAGAGCTTCGTGGTAACGAAGAGCTCATCTCTTGGCACTCCGCAGGTGAGAAGGGCGCGACCGAGCGCCTCCTCGTTGCCGTAGGAGGCAGCCGTGTCGAACGATCGGTAGCCGACCTCCACCGCGTCGCGTACCGCCTGCTCGCACTCCGCTGCGTCGGGGATCTGGAACACCCCGAAGCCGAGCTGGGGCATCTTGACCCCGTTATTGAGTTCCACGTATTCCATGTCATGCCTTTCTGGATAGATTCCTTCACAACCCCAATGATGCACCGAGTACTGCTTCATCGGAAGTCTAAAGATGTGATGGTCTTAGAACCCAAGGGTTATAGCGGTATAATTGTGCTGTCAGGAAATCCCACTCGCAAGGTCACGCATGTACAACCATCAGCTCGACACGTTCATACAGGTAGCGGAGCTCGGCAGCTTCTCGAAGGCCGCGAGCGCCCTCTACATATCGCCGACCGCCGTCATCAAGCAGATGAACATCCTGGAGTCGAACCTGGGGGCCACGCTCTTCAACCGGACTCACCAGGGTCTCACGCTCACCTCCGCGGGCAAGTCGCTGCTCTCCGATGCCCGCCACATCATCCGAGCGTGCGATGAAGCTGCAGAGCGCGCCCGCAAGGCAAACGATGCCGAGCGCAACGTGATCCGCATAGGCTCTTCCCCCATGACGCCGAGCGGGTTCTTCAGTGACATGTGGCCTATGATCTCGCGGGAGCTTCCGAACTCCACCCTCAAGCTCGTCATCTTCGAGAACACTCCAGAAAACGCTCGGCGCATCCTGGCGA
Organism: Anaerotardibacter muris; assembly: GCF_943192915.1. Lineage (GTDB taxonomy): Bacteria > Actinomycetota > Coriobacteriia > Coriobacteriales > Eggerthellaceae > Anaerotardibacter > Anaerotardibacter muris. Next base: position 73,876 of record NZ_CALPCD010000001.1, on the reverse strand, counting down.
ACCTCGGCGAAGATATCGACATAGTGGCTGGTGTCTTCGATGACGACTTCCTCGCCAGCCGCAGGTGCGCGGCTCTGGAACTCTCTCGCCAGCCCTTGCGCCTCATGCTCTCCTCGAGTCATCCGCTTGCCTCGAAAGAAGTTCTGGAGCTCAAGGATCTCGCGGACCAGAAGGTCCTGGTGAACCAGCGCGGCTGGAACCATGTGACCGACGCCGTTGCAGACGACCTGCGCGCGAGCGGGATCCCCGTCGAGGTGGAGGAGTACGAGTTCATCAATGTGGACATGTTCAACCGCTGCGAAGAGGAGGGTGCGCTGCTGGTCGCCATCGACCCGTGGAAGGATGTGCATCCGCTTCTTTCCTGCAAGCCGGTCGCGTGGGGCTACGAGGTACCCTTCGGGATCATGCATGCGCCCGAGCCGTCGGCCAAGGTGCAGACACTGCTCGATGCTGTCTCTGTTCTAACAGCACAAGGCGACTGAGTTAGGCCTTCTTTGCGAAGAGCCCAGTTATATGTCCGACGCCGCTTTTGCCAAGAATCCCGATTGCCGTACTCGCTTTCTTTGCCTAGTCGTCGACTAGCCCGGGAAACGCTTCCGTTCCGCAGGCTCTGACCATCTCGTAGTATTCCTCCACCGTGAACTCCCGGCTGCTCACCTTATGGGTCGCATCAGCGACCTCGTCGAAGGTCGGGATGTCCGAAAGGGTGGTCGGAAGGCAGCCTCGCCGGAGGATGCCCATGGAACGATCGTATCCGTGCTCGACCGCCTCGCGAACGCCTGAGTCGGGGGAGGCCCCGAGCACGTCGATGCAGAAACGTCTGACATCTTCAGGGTGGTGGCGCGCAGCGAACACGAGCCAGCGCGGGTAGACCATGGCGAGGTTCTCCCGGTACACGGTGCCCCGCGTGAAGCGCAGAAGCCCCGCTGCCGAGAAGATGCTGTAAGTCCAGTTACCTTCCATGCCAAGGCCGAGCATGCCGCTCGTCTCCATGAAGCTCGCCCAGAGCATCGTGCCGCGGGCATCGTAGTCCTCGGGGCTGTCGACAAGGATGTCGAACGCCCCGAGCATGGCGCGAAGCGAAGCGCCGGTGCAGCCTCTCGAAATGGGATTCGCGTCCGTGAAATAGCGGTATCCTGTCTGTGCGAGCATCACCATTGCCCCGTAGGCGGTGTTGCGCTTGTCGAGCGAGTAGGTGAAAGGCGGGTAGAGCAGCGCGTAGTCGGCGAACACCCCGTGTATGCCTCCCGCATAGCCCATTATGTCACTCACCCCGTTGGCCTCTGACCCGGTGGAGGGATAGGTGGGAACGAGGATCAAGCGCAGCTTCTCGTCGTTTCGCTGGGCAAGCTCGCCTGTCAGGTATCTGTCGAAGTCGTCGTGCACCGCGCAGAAGGCGATGGCCTTAGCGGTGTCCATGGCAGACGCGCCGCCGAGCCCGATGACGACCTGCACCTGCTCCTTGCGGGCAAGCGCAGTGCCCTCAGCGATGGCGTCGTAGGTACATTGCGAGACTCCGCCGTACTCGACTAGGGTAGCTCCTGCCTCAGTGACGATCTCGCGCACCTTCCCCAGGGATCCGTTCCTCTGTGCAGAAGCGGAGCCGTAGACGATCATCGCCTTAGCTTCCTCTATCGCGCATCGCAAGGTCGCGAGGGCCTCATCGCCGAAGACGGCGGTGACGGGATTGTAGAAAGTGAAGTCCTTCAAAATTACTCCTTATAATGGCGCTGCCAGAACCTGACAGCGCGATCGAGCCATCCCTCGGCGACGGTGCCCGTGCCCAGCCCGAAACCGTGCGGCAGCCCCTCGAACACCTCGATCTCAGCGTCTGTGCCGTTGGCCTTGATGCGCTTGATGCGGTTGCTCATGACGCGCCAATCAGCGATGCTGTCGGAGGTGCCCACCACGTTGTAGGTGGGAGGCTCCACGCCTGCGACCCCTGAGAATCCCGTGTACTCCATGATGACGGCGGCGGGCTTGGGATAGCCGCGCTCACCGAACGCTTGAGTGCCGTAGGTACCCACCCATGCCGCCATGCGCGCCCCGGCAGAGCCGCCCCAGAGCGAGTAGCCGTTCATGTCGATCTGCAGCCCGTCGGCGTGCTCGAAAAGGTAGGCAATTGCTCGGGACAGGTCCTCGCAGGCGGTCTGCGCACCAGGGCGGTAGATGAGGGCGAACGCGTTATATCCCATCTTCGAGAGTTCATAGGAAACCGGGAAGCTGTCATGGATGGCGCCCACATAGGCGAAGCCTCCTCCGGCGTTGCAGATGGCCGTCCTTGCGCCTTCTTTTCCGCGGAAGAAGATGAGCCCCGTATCCGCCTTGCTCGGATCGCGAGCTATCGCCTCTTCCGTGTAAATGTCCAAGATGACGGGAACGCCCTCCTGCGCCTCGTCGCGCAGGGTATTCATCACCGCCACGGTCTCGTTGGGATCGATGTAGCTGTACCAGGCAAGACTAATGTTGCCCAAGGTGTTGCCGCCCATATAGCCTTGGTCGACGGGGAAGAGCAATCGGCCCTTCCCCTTGAAGGCGGGATCGTTCTTAACCTCCGATATCGCAGTGTCGACCGTGTACACGCCGGACCGTCTTCAGAGGCTCTCAAGCCACTGACTCACGTCTTCGGCAGTGGCGATCTGGGAAAAGCGATGGCCCTCCAGCCAATCGCCGGTGCCTGTAAGTTCAGCAAGCAGCTCACCGCTCTCGCCGATGGAAGAAGAGGTAGAAGTACAGAAGGGGATCACTGTCTTGCCAGTGAAGTCGTTGGCACTCACGAAACTGTCGACAGGCCATGCGGCGATGCTCCACCAAATGGGATATCCGATGAACACGGTGTCGTAGCTATCCCAGCCCGGTACTTCCGTGGTGGTCAGGGGCACATTGCGCAAGCTCTCATCATCATGCTCCCGGTTGACCCGGCTGCCGTCCGTCGTCCAATCAAGATCCTCCATGGTGTAGGGGTCTTCCGGGGTAATCTGAAACGTCGAGGCCCCCGTGTCCTCAGCGATGTATGCAGCTACCTTCTCGGTGTTGCCGGTACCAGTGAAGTACACCACCACGGCGTTGCCGAATTCCCCGTTCGGCTGCGTGGCATCTTCCTGAGGATCGGGCTCCGCTGCCGCAGTGCTGTTAGACGAGGATGCGCAGGCGGTCAGGCACAGCATCAGCGCTGCTGCCATGGCGATCGCTGCTATCCATATGGTCGTGCTTTTTATCCTTGCTCTCATGATCAATCTTTCTCCTCCTGGTTCACCTACTTCTGGGCGTCGTAGTCGGCCGTCATGGCCGCATAGGCCTCGAGCTTCTCCTGGGACGGTTGGTAATAGCGCTTCGTGCCGTCGAGTTCTGCGATGCGGCCCATCTCCTCGTCGGTGAGCTCGAAGTCGAAGATGTCCGCGTTGTCGGCGATATGAGCGGGGTTGGTGGAGCCAGGTATGATGCTGTTGCCCATCTGCACGTGCCAGCGCAGGATGACCTGGGCAGGCGTCTTGCCGTACTTCTTGGCAAGCTCCTGGAACACCGACTCTTCCAGAAGACCCTTGTCGCCGTGTCCCAGCGGGTACCATGCCTCAATGACGATGCCGTAGGGTGCGAGGTACTCGCGAAGCTCGCGCTCCTGGAAGTACGGGTGACACTCCACAGTAACGAGCTGCGGCTTTATCTCGGCGGCGTCGATCACCTCCTGGATCTTCTCCTGCGGGAAGTTCGACAGGCCGAGCGAACGAACCTTGCCTGCCTGATACGCGCGCTCCATGGACTTCCAGGCGGCGATGTAGTCGCAGATGGGCTGGTGCAGGATGAGCATGTCCACGTAGTCAGTGCCAAGGCGCGCGAGCGTGGCGTCAATGGCGGCGTCGGCGTCGTCGTATTCGGTGGGCCAAAGCTTGGTCGAGAGGAAGATCTCCTCGCGGGGCACGCCCGAAGCGCGCATCCCACGTCCGACCGCTTTCTCGTTCATGTAGTAGTTGGCGGTGTCGATGTGACGGTAGCCCTGCTCAAGGGCGCTCTCGACCGCCGCCTGCGCGTCGTCAGGCTCCATGAGGAAGGTACCGAGGCCCTCGGCGGGCATCTCGATTCCGTTGTTCAGCTTTATTGTTTCCATGGTTTGGTCTCCAATCTTCTAGTAGCTAATAACAATCTAGTCGGATGCTCACATGAGCGGAAGTCTCGATTGGTGACCTGATTTGAACCAATGGTTATAAGCTGTTTCGATTGCCGTGACAGACATCAGGAATATGCAGAAGATTTGGAGGTGGGATTTAGAGGGACTTACAGGGACTTAGCTCGACATTTTCGGATGCGGAATGTCAGGCCTTCAATACCATTGCCTTGCCTTAATCGCGAAGGGAAGGAGCGATGCTTATTCGATAGATCCTGATCGACATATCAATGCCACTGGAAGCTGGTTCGAGCAGCTATGGATTTCAGGGCATGGTGATGACGCCTTGAAATCGCCCTTGAAGTTGCTATTCAAAGGCTTCGGTTGGTGCTTCAGGTCTCTGATCTCAGGGTTTTGGGAGTGGCTTGCCGCTTTCCGCTATTCCCACTCGATCGTTGCGGGTGGCTTGCTCGTGATGTCATATGCCACGCGGTTGATGCCAGGCACCTCAGCAACGATACGGCTGGAGATCTTGGCCAGCACGTCATAAGGCAGTTTCGCCCAGTCGGCGGTCATAGCATCGCTGGACTCAACTGCTCGCAGGATGATCGGACGCTGGTAGGTCCTTTCGTCGCCCATAACACCAACGCTCTTCACATCGGGCAGCACGGCGAAATATTGCCACACGCTGCGCTCTACTTCAGGACCACCCGCTTCCGCGCGCGCTACTTCGCCATTGCGTTCGCCGCTCTTTTCGAACAGCAACTCGTTGTAGGCATCCAGTTCTTCGCGCACGATGGCATCGGCATTCTTCAAGATGTCAAGCTTCTCGGGCGTTACCTCACCGATGATGCGGATCGCAAGACCTGGGCCGGGGAAGGGCTGACGGTGCACGATATGATCAGGAAGGCCCAGCGCCGAACCCAGCGCTCGAACTTCGTCCTTGAAGAAGTGGTCGAGCGGCTCGATCAGGTCGAAGTGCACCCCATCAGGGAAGGGGATCAGATTGTGATGACTCTTGATGGTCGACGCTTTGCCGCCCGTCTTGCGTGCACCACTTTCGATGATGTCGGGATAGATCGTGCCCTGCGCCAGGAACTTCACAGGTTCGCCATCGTCGGCCACCTCTTCAGCAACGGCAAAGAATTCCTTCCAGAACTGCTCGCCGATGATACGGCGCTTCTGCTCTGGGTCGGTCACACCTGCCAGTAGCTCAGCGTAGCGATCTTCCGCGTGCACATGGATGAAATCCACGTCGAACTGGTTGGTGAATACCTCTTCGACCTCTTCGGGCTCGTTCTTGCGCAGCAGGCCATGATTCACAAACACGCACACCAGCTGCTTGCCAATGGCCTTCGCGCACAGCGCCGCAACCACGCTCGAGTCCACGCCGCCCGAAAGACCCAGGATCACACGGTCGTTGCCAACTTGCTCCTGGATGGCTGCAACTGAATCGTCGATGATCGAATCCATGGTCCAATTAGGCTCAAGGCCAGCGATGTTGAACAGGAAGTTCGCCAGCATCTCCTGGCCGTAGGGCGTGTGGCGCACCTCAGGGTGAAACTGCGTTGCGTAAAGCTTGCGTTCGGCATCTTCCATAGAAGCCACGGGGCACACATCGGTCACGGCGGTGATCTCGAAGCCTTCGGGCACCTCGGTCACTGCATCGCGATGGCTCATCCAAACAGTCTGCTCATGCGGCGTGTCGCCATAGAGTTTCGACGTACCACCGCATCCCGCGCAATCAACGCCGTCAACGCGTGTAAGCGGAGCTGGGCCATATTCGCCTTTATCCGTGTGGCTCACCGTGCCGCCCAGCGTAGCAGCCATGATCTGCTGGCCGTAACAAAAACCAAGCACGGGAATACCGAGCTCGAAGATGGCAGGATCCATGGATGGCGCGTCTTCGGCGTACACGCTTGCCGGACCGCCGCTCAAGATGATAGCGCCAGGGTTCTTCTCACGGACCTCATCAGCGGAAATGTCGCAAGGAACGATCTCGGAATATACGTTCAGGTCGCGTACACGGCGAGCGATGAGCTGGCCATATTGTGCGCCGAAATCGAGGACCAGTACCGTTGAGAGGGGAAAAGGATTCGCCATGGTTGCTCCGTTCTGTAAGGCCGCTTGCAAGGTCGAAGGATCGACATCGATCAGATTTCATCTTACCTGATATGCCCGAACAAAAAGGGGACAGGTCCCAAACTGTCCCGGACAGATTGGGGACAGGCCAGAATTACCAAATGGGATCTTCGACCTGTCCCCAAAGTGTCCCGGACAAAAATTGACCTGTCCCCGAAGTGTCCGTCTTGACCTAGGCCACCATGCCCATGAAGATGACCAGCAGCGGAATAGCCGCGAACGCACCGAGCGTGGTAAGGACGGTGGCTTCAGCCGCCAGCGTGGCATTGCCATCGAATTCTTCCACGAAGGTGGGCGTCATCGAGCCAACTGGCATGGCGAACATCAGCGCGAATACGCCCGCCAAGAGCGGCGAGATGCCTGCCGCGGTGAAACCCCAGAAGAATAGCGCAGGCAACACGAGCTGGCGCACTACGATGTAAGGGTAGAGGCGAACTTCGGTGAGGACAGCGCGGATGTTCGTCCCAGCCATTATCACGCCGATAACCAGCATCGCGATCGGTGCGGTGATGCCGCCGAGCAGCGACATGGTGTCCTGCAGCAAGTCGGGCACCTGCAAGCCGGTGAAGAACAGCACCAGCGCGATAACGCAGGCAACCATCGACGGATTCACCATGGAACGCCACGGCACGGAAACCTTACGTTTGCGCATCTGAGCGCTCTCGGTATCGACGGGGAGCGCCTTGCCTTCTTCGATGCGCGCCTGGCGCTTGGCGCGTTCGCGATTGTTCTCCAAGATCGCGAAGCCCACGCTATACAAGAACAACGCGATGATCATGATGTAGATGCTCGAGATGATGATCGATTCCTGCCCCAGGATCGCAGCGATCACCGGCAGTCCGATGAAACCCGTGTTAGTGCCCACGGTCATGAACTGCCAGATAGCACGGTCCTTCTTCGGCACGCGCAGCACGATAGCGATCAGCGCACCAGTGAGCAGCAGCAAGAAGAATTGCGCGCCTGCCATCAGGAATGCAGGCACCACGATAGCGCCCGCATCTTCTGCAGAAAGCCCATGGACCGAAGCCACGATCATGCAGGGAAGCGTGATGTTCAGCAGCAGCTTCGTCATCTTCTGGTTAGTGTATTTGTCCAGATAATTGAGCTTCGCAGCCACGAAGCCTACCGCAGCGATGATGATCAGCTCGGTCATCTGCATCAAGCCGCCGAGTGCGCCGTCCATGAACCCTCCTTTCGCACGTTCGATCCTTGAGGTATTGATCGTAGGGTATCAATAGTACTGCAATTTCATGCTGCAATTCTGTTCCTTCTCCGAAAACCGTTCGGCATTTCTGCGGCACGAGCGGCACCTTCTTCTACAATTGGATGCGCTGAGACCGACCCATCAACGCACAAGGAAAGCAGCATGATCCTCGAAGCACTCAAAGCTCTGTTCATCGGCATCGTCGAAGGCGTGACCGAATGGCTCCCCATCTCATCGACCGGCCACATGATCTTGGTCGATGAATTCGTGAAGCTCGATGTGAGCGATCAATTCCTGGCGCTGTTCTTGGTGGTCATCCAGCTGGGTGCCATCATGGCGGTGATCCTACTCTATTTCCATAAGCTCAACCCCTTTTCGCCGAAGAAGACCGCAGCTGAAAAGCGCGGCACCTGGCGTTTGTGGGGAATGGTGGCTATCGGCTGCATCCCAGCGGCCATCGTGGGCTTGCTGCTCGACGACTGGGTGAACGAGCATTTCTACAACGCCTACACCGTGGCCATCATGTTGGTGCTCTACGGTGTCATCTTCATTGTGATGGAATGTCGCAACCGCAAGCGCGCGTTGCGTTTGATGGAGGCGGGAGAGAACCTCGAGGAGCGCCTGGCGCTGGAAGCACCAGTTCATGGCCGACATGCGCGTGTGGAGCGTGAGCATACTGAAGTCGAGGCAGAAGAAGCGCTCTTCAAGATCCGCGACGTGGACGACATCAACTGGAAGACGGCGCTGAAGATCGGCTGCTTTCAGGTGCTGGCCATCATCCCTGGTACCAGCCGCTCGGGCGCTACCATCATCGGCGGCATGCTGTGCGGTTGCTCGCGTACGGCTGCTGCGGAATACACATTCTTCTTGGCTATTCCTATCATGTTCGGTTGGGGTGTGGTGAAGGCTGCGAAGTTCCTGATGGAAGGCCTGGTCATGACCCAGACCGAGATCATGGTGCTGGTGGTGGGCATCATCAGCGCATTCATCATGTCGGTCGTAGCCATCCGCTTCTTGATGGGCTACATCAAGAAGAACGACTTCACCGCTTTCGGTGTCTACCGCATCATCGTCGGCATCGTGGTGCTGGCTTTCTTCACCGTCCAAGGCGCAGGATTCGTCATCCAATAGGCGAAGGGGACAGTTCGGGACCTGTCCCCACTGGGTATTCGATATGTTGTTTTGGCGAGGCTCTAGCATCCCGCTTGTGAAGCAGGTACCATAGTTCGCGCATCAAACCGACTTCCTCTCATTCAAGGAGATCGATCCATGACCACACGTACCATCAAGATCACGAAGATCAGCCTGATAGCTTTCGTCCTTGCAGCTGCACTCGCATTCTGCGGCTTGGCTACTACCGCCTACGCCGAAACGTCCGCCAACCAGGACGCTGCAACTGCACAAGCGCGTGCAACGAAGCCAGTCAATAAACCTACCAAAGCAGGTTGGATGAAGGACGCCGACGGCACCTGGTATTACTTCACCAGCGTGAACGCAAATCCTAAGACAGGTTGGCTCAAGACTGGTGGCAAGTGGTACTACCTCGATCCTGCGGCCAATGGCGCGCTGAAGACGGGCTACTACACGGTCGGTAATGCGAAGTACATCGCTAACGGAAGCGGTGCGCTCTACACGAATCGCTGGGTGCATTTCAAAGGTAACGTCATGGGCACCTCCATGGACGAATGGTTCTACGCTACCAAGTCTGGCGCACTGAAGACTGGTTGGTTCAAGTCCAGCGGAAAGTGGTATTACCTTGAGCCGAAGTATGGCCTTATGGCAACCGACACCTGGACAGACGATGGCTATCGATTGACCGTCTCTGGCGCGATGGCAACCGGCTGGGTCAAGGAACTTGATAACTGGTATCTCTTCAGCGCTTCAGGCAAGAAGGCCACGGGTTGGCAGAAGCGTGGCGGCAAGTGGTATTATCTTGACCCCGCGAAGGACGGCGCGATGAAGTCGGGCATGTTCTCCGTGAATAATTCCTGGTATATCACGAATTCCAGCGGCGCTATGTATTCCAGCAAGTGGATCACCTACGACAAGGATTGGTACTACGCCACTAAGTCTGGTGCGCTGAAGATCGGTTGGCAGAAGTCGGGCGGCAAGTGGTATTACCTGCAGCCCAACAGCGGCCCCATGGCTAAGAGCACGTGGATCAACGATGGCAAGTACGACTACTATCTGAATGCTTCGGGCGCTATGGCTACGGGCTGGGTGAAGCCAGACCAGGAGTGGTACTATCTGAGCAAGTCAGGCACCAAGACCTATGGCTGGGTGAAGTCGGGCGGCAAGTGGTATTACCTGAACAAGAACAAGAACGGCACCATGGCCAGGAGCGAGACGCTCTTCATCAACGGCACGTACTATTCCTTCAACGCTGACGGCTCGATGAAATAGTCCATAAGATGATAGGTTCGTTTCCTGCGTGAAGTCAGGCAGCGCACGGTTCGTAAGTGGCCCGCCTCTAACGGTCTAACGCGAAACTGAACCTGTTCTGGGCGCGCTGAAGATGTCTGAGCATTCTGGGTATAATACAACTATGAACACGAACGATTCGAACAAGCTTTCTGAAGAGAAGAAGAGCCAAGTGCGCCGCCGCACGAACGCGCGCATCGCGCATTGGTGCAGCTTTGCTGCGCTCATCATAATCCTCATCGATTTCGCCGCATTCGTCATCGGTAAGGCCGACCCCTTCTTCACTCAGCTTGGCATCATGATATCCATCGCGCTGCTCGCCATTGCCGCGCTCAACAACCCCACGAATTCCGCCTCGAAAAAATAGCGCCCGTGAAGCGGTTTCGCCCGCGTTCTCTCCAGTAAAAAGCACGTGCGTTTGCTATCATTAGGCAATCAAGTTATGAACTGGTTGTCATGCCTTGCGTCGTGCAAAGCACCGCCGCATCCAAGGCGCGACTGCCAGCGTTCCGCACAGGAAGGATAAACGATGTCTCAGAACGAAGAACGTGCACAGATCGACGAACATCGCGAAAAGATCGATGCCATCGACAAGCAGCTCGTCAAGCTCTTGAACGAGCGTGCCGAGCAATCCCTTGCCATTCGCGCGCTCAAACCAGGCGCGAACATGGGCCTGTTCGATCCGAAGCGCGAAGAGGAGATCTTCGCGAAAGTCTGCTCATACAACGAGGGTCCGCTCTATAACGAGAACCTCAAAGAGATCTATGTCAGCATCCTGAAGGTAATGAAAGAGGTTCCCGCTCGTGATTAAACCATTGACCAGTCTGCCAGATTACGGCACTAAAACTGACGAGATAACCCTTTACGCTGGCCCGTGTTCGGTCGAATCTGAAGAGCAGTTCTTCGAGGTTGCTGAATGCATCTCTGATCTGGGGCTCAGCTGGATCCGCGGTGGCGCTTTCAAGCCGCGCACCAATCCGCATTCGTTCCAGGGTCTTGGCGAAGAAGGCCTCAAGATCATGAAGGCTGCGAGCGAAAAGTATGGCCTGAAGACCCTTACTGAAGCTATGGACTCTGCGCATGTCGAACTTGTGCATAAGTATGTCGATGGTCTCCAGGTAGGCGCGCGCAACATGCAGAACTTCTCGCTTTTGAAGAAGATCGGCGAAGTTACGGCCGATTCTCACAAGCTGGTACTGCTGAAGCGTGGCCTTGCGGGTACCATCTCTGAATGGCTTTCCGCTACTGAATACATCACCATGAATGGCAACGACAACGTGGTGCTGTGCGAACGCGGTCTGCGCACCTTCGAGACCACCACACGCTTCACGCTCGATATCTCTGCGGTCCCCGTTATCCATAAGCAGTCGCTGTTCCCGATCTGCATCGACGTTTCGCACCCGGCAGGCGTACGCGACCTCGTACCTTCGCTTTCATACGCAGCCATCGCGGCAGGTGCCGACTCCATCATGATCGAGGTTCACCCGAATCCTTCCGAAGCACTCTCCGACGGTCCGCAGCAGCTTACCCCTGCCCAGTTCGCTGAACTGGTCGAACAGCTTCGCGAGATCGCTGCGGTCTTTGGCAAGAAGATCGTTTAAGGATCCTATGCCCATCGATCTTGATACTTTGAATCCTGCCCAGCGCGAGGCGGTCGAATGCACCGAAGGTCCGCTTTTGGTGTTGGCGGGTGCCGGCAGTGGCAAGACGCGCGTGCTCACGCATCGTATCGCTCATTTGGTGGAAGACCTAGGCGTTGCTCCGTGGCAGATCATGGCCATCACCTTCACGAACAAGGCTGCGGCTGAGATGCGCGAACGTCTCGGCACCCTCATCGGCGGTTACGTGCGTGGCATGTGGGTATCCACGTTCCACAGCATGTGCGTACGCATCCTCCGCGCCGACTGCGAGCGTATCGGATTCGCTAAGGGCTTCACCATCTACGATGATCGCGATTCGAAGAGCTTGGTCAAGCAGATCATGGCTGAGCTCAACATCGACCCCAAGCGCTTTCAAGAGAACATGATCCGCAACCGCATCTCCAAGGCGAAGAATGAATTGGTGGTGCCCGAAGTGTTCGAGGAACGCTACCAGGACCCCGTGGCAAAGGTGGTCGCTAAAGTATACAAGCGCCTGCAAGAACGCCTTCGCGCGCTCAACGCTTTCGACTTCGATGATCTGCTGCTCTATACATGGTTGCTGTTGAAGAACTATCCCGAAGTGCTGAATGCCTATCAGGATCGCTTCCGCTACCTGCTGGTAGACGAGTATCAGGATACGAACCATGCTCAATATGTGCTCACGCAGCTGCTCGCGGCGAAGAGCCGCAACATCATGGTGGTGGGCGACGACGACCAGTCCATTTATTCTTGGCGCGGTGCCGACCTTACCAACATCCTCGATTTCGAGAAGGACTACCCTGAAGCTCACGTGGTGAAGCTCGAAGAGAACTATCGCTCCACGGGCAACATCCTTGCTGCAGCTAATGCCGTGATCGAGAACAACCTTACGCGCAAGCGCAAGACCTTGTTCACTTCCCAGGGGGAAGGCGAGCTGATCATGGTGTTCACCGCCAGTGACGAACGCGATGAAGGTCGCTGGATCGCAGCTGAGATCGAACATCAGCACGGCAATGGCACCTCCTACAACCAGATGGCGGTCTTCTATCGCACGAATGCGCAAAGCCGCATGCTCGAAGATATGCTCCTGCGCGCTGGTGTGCCTTACCGCCTGGTCGGAGGTACACGCTTCTTCGATCGCGCCGAGATCCGCGACGTGATGGCGTATTTGAATCTGGTGGTGAATCCTGCAAACGATGTTGCTGCACAGCGCATCATCAACGTGCCCAAGCGTGGCATCGGCAACACCACCGTCGATTTCATTCGTCAGGTATCAGAAGTGAACGGCTGCACCTTCCTGCAGGCGGCAGAACTGTGCATGATCGATGAGACCATCCGCCCGAACACGCGAAAGGCTATCGCGGAATTCGTTGGCATCATCCATGAAGCCCAGCAATATTCGGGCGACCTGCGTAAAGTGGTGGAGATGATCGTCGATAAGGCTGGTCTTATCGAGGCGTATCGCAACAATCCTGGTGAAGATTCGCAAAGCCGCATCGAGAACATCCAGGAATTCTTCGGCGTTGTCGATGAGTATACGCAAACCCATGAAGATGCGGACGCGCTCTTCGAAGCGCCTCAGCCTGGCGAAGATCCTTCCGACCAGACCACTCCACCCGTGAAGGTGTTCCAAGCAAATTCGCTGCCCGATTTTACCGAATGGGTAACGCTGCGTACTGACATGGACACCATGACCGACGACGGTGCAGCGGTCACGCTCATGACCATCCATTCTGCCAAGGGCCTTGAATTCGATTGCGTCTTCGTGGCTGGCATGGAAGAGACGCTCTTCCCGCATAGCAATTCTGCATTCGACCCGCAAGGGCTCGAAGAGGAACGCCGCCTGGCTTATGTAGCCATTACGCGTGCGCGCAAGCGTCTGTATCTTACCAGTGCGCTCACGCGTCAGATCTTCGGTCAATCCAATGCGAATCCCACTTCGCGCTTCGTGGGCGAGATCCCCAATGAACTGCGCAAAGCTATCGGACTTGGTTCATCTGGCTTCTCAGGGTCGGGTTGGGAAAAGCGCGGCAGCCGTCGTGGCATTGCTGGTTCAGGTACTGAAGCGGGGGAGGGGCGCGTATTCGGCACGTCCAGCAGCTCGCAATCGCGTCCGCGCAATCAGAAGAACGTGGGCAAGAAGCCTGCAGCTGCCATGTCCTTCGCTAAGAACGATGTGGTCGATCACAAGGTCTTTGGTCGCGGTACCGTGGTGAAGGTGGATGGCGACACGCTCCACGTGAAGTTCAAGCGCAACGGTCAGACCAAGAAGCTCCTCAAGGATTACGCTCCCATCGTGAAGATCTCGTAAGGCGTTCTTTGACGATCATGGATGATGCTGCGGGTGTAAGGTGAGCGCGCAGAACTTACTCTGAACACTAATTTGATAAGACAGAAGGAGCCTAAAAGGCTCCTTCGTGCATGAATGCATGAGGCAGTGCAGCGCATGAGCCAAAGGCGAACAGCGAAACGGGTAAGTTATGCACGATTACCTTGCAGCCGCAGCATCCTAGACGTTTCACGGTAAGATGTGCTCATTTTTCTGCATGGCTTGAAGGGTTACGCGGTACAATAATCTGGCGCATGATTTTGGCGCGTTGTATCTAGTCAAGAACGAAGGAGCGATATGCCAACTCCCGTACTTATCGTGGGTCACAAGAACCCTGACAACGACTCCATCGCAGCTGCCGTCGGCTATGCATATTTGAAGAATGAGCTCATGAAACAGACGCTCGAGAACGATCCGAGTGCTGAGAAATTCACCTATATCCCCGCTCGCTTGGGTCCGTTGCCCCAGGAAAGCGAGGCGATCCTCAACGAGTATTCGGTCGAAGCTCCTGAAGCCATCAATCATGTGCATGCTCGCATCCAGGATGTCATGACGCCTGACCCCATCTGGCTCTCTGAAGACTCGACATTGGTCGATGCGGGCCGTCTGCTGCGCAAGCATAATAAGCGTGCCGTGGTGGTGAAGGACAAGGACGATAAGTACGCTGGTCTTGTCTCGCTGCGCACCATTGCGAATCGTTATATCTCGGCCATGGATCATTGCGAAAGCGACAGCGCGCAAGATCTTGAGAATGCTGCGAACGACCTGGCAAGCTCACTTTCTCAGTCCGTTTCAGAGCTGCTCGAAGATGAAGTGGTCTTCTTGAACAAGGGTGATCTGCTCAAGGACGCTGCTGAGCCTATCCTCATGAGCGAATTGCGCGAAGGCGTAGTGCTCGATGAAGATGGTCATTGCATTGGTATCGTTACGCGTACTGATGTGGCTAAGCATCCCAAGCGCAAGGTGATCTTGGTCGACCATAATGAGCGCAGCCAGGCTGCTAATGGTATCGACGAAGCAGAAGTGGTCGAGATCATCGACCATCACCGCATTGGCGATGTGTCCACCTCGAACCCTATTCACTTCTTGAACCTCCCCGTGGGTTCCTCGGCCACCATCGTTGCGCTCCAGTTCATGGAACATGACGTTGAGATCCCTAAGGGTATTGCGGCGGTTCTGCTTTCCGCCATCATGACCGATACGGTCATCCTGAAGTCGCCCACGGCAACGCCTATCGATGAAGAAGTCGCCGAGATGCTCGCAGCTATCGTAGGCGAGCCAGTGAAAGATTTCGGCATGAAGGTGCTCTCGTATCGCGGAGGAGACGCTGATCTGCCCATCGAGAAGCTGGTCACGGCAGACTCCAAGGAATTCGTCGTCGGAGACGACACGATCCTCATCGCTCAGCACGAGACCGTCACGCTCGACGTGGTCATGCAGCGCGAAGAAGAGATCCGTGCATTCCTGAAAGAGCTGCGCGAAAAGCACGATTATGCCTACGTGCTGCTGCTGGTCACCGACATCTTCGAAGAGGGTAGTATGTTCATCGTCGAAGGTCTCCATGGCCAGGTCGATCGCGTCTTCGGTATCGATTCCTCCAAGAGCACCTGGGTCCCGGGCATCCTTTCTCGCAAGAAGCAGGTAGCCGCCCCGCTGCTTGAGTCTTAGAGAATATCCAGGCTGCGACTGCAAGGTAAGGGCGCATAATTTACCCGCTACCCTGTTCGCCCTTCGGGCTCATGCGGTCGCTCTCCAGTTTTGTTCACACGAACCCAGCCTAGGCTGGGTTCTGTTTTTTAGCGTGCTTTGCGAAGTAAATTCTGCGCCCCTACCTTACACCCGCAGTAGTTACGTTTGTCTCCACAACAAGAAGAACTAGACGCCAGCGAGGTATCAGATTCTCTCGATGCAGAAATATGAAATAAATAGAACATCGAGCGACCGCACGAATGATCAGGGGCGGAGGCAAGAGTGTCCCAGGTGGTTTTTCCGATTATGAGCTTTATAGTGCGGGTGTAAGGTGAG
Source organism: Anaerotardibacter muris (assembly GCF_943192915.1). Classification (GTDB taxonomy): domain Bacteria; phylum Actinomycetota; class Coriobacteriia; order Coriobacteriales; family Eggerthellaceae; genus Anaerotardibacter; species Anaerotardibacter muris. The sequence continues at coordinate 58,034 of NZ_CALPCD010000001.1, read as the reverse complement.
CGCGCAGAACTTACTCTGAACACCATATTGATAAGACAGAAGGAGCCTAAAAGGCTCCTTCGTGTATGAATGCATGAGGCAGTGCAGTGCATGAGCCGAAGGCGAACAGCGAAACGGGTAAGTTATGCACGATCACTTTGCGGCCGCACATGGTAATTTTAGTCGTTTCTTGTTCAGCAAAAAAAAGAAAGGCCAGCGAGTGCCGGCCTTATCAAGAGCGTAGGTGATTTGGTCTACTTCATATCCTCAAGTCGACCGTGCTTCTCGTAGCGCGTCAGACGGCTGATCTTGTTGTTGTCGTCTACGAACACAACGTGCGGAGCATTCGCGGGGTCCTTGAATTCTTCAGGGGTCATCTGGCAATAGTTCATGATGATCACCTTGTCGCCAACGTTAACAAGGTGCGCGGCGGCGCCATTCAAGCAGATCACGCCACTACCAGGTTCGCCCGCGATAACATAGGTTTCCAGACGATTGCCATTATTGCAGTCAGAAATGGTGACCAGCTCATACTCCATGATGCCAGCGGCTTCCATCAGCTCAGAATCGATGGTGATCGAGCCCACATAATCAAGCTCAGCCTGGGTCACCGTCGCGCGATGGATCTTGCCTTTCAAAACATTGAGCAGCATTTCTTGCGATACCTTTCGTTTGATCCCTATTCGAAATTGTACAAATAGTTATCGATTAATCGGGTCGAGCCAATATAGACCGCGATGGCAACCAAGCCACTTTCGGGCAATGTCTCAACGGGCTGCATATTACCAAGGTTCACGACCTCTACGTAATCGATTTTGGCAAGCGGTTCTTCTTCGATAGTGTTCGTGACCGCCTTGGCGATGGTAGCGGAATCGCGTTCGCCACCCTCGATCATTTCCTGCGCTTTGAAGATGGCGCGTGACAAGCACAAAGCCGCCGTACGCTCCTCATCGGAAAGGTAGGTGTTGCGGCTGCTCTTGGCCAGGCCGTCATCTTCACGCACGATAGGGCAGCCGATCACTTCAAGGTTCATGTTCAGATCGGAGACCATGCGCATGATGATGGCCAGCTGCTGAGCGTCCTTCTGGCCGAAGAATGCTTTGTTGGGCTGCACGATATTGAAGAGCTTGTTCACCACGGTGCACACGCCGCGGAAATGGCCTGGGCGGCTCGCACCACACAGGGTGTCGGTGAGCGTCTCCATCACCACGTAGGTGTTGTAGTTCTCGGGGTACATCTCTTCGACGCTGGGGTGAAATACCACGTCAACGCCCTTCGACTCAGCGATGGCCGCATCGCGCTCTAGATCGCGCGGATAATTGTCGTAATCTTCATCAGGGCCGAATTGCAGCGGATTCACGAACACGCTCGCTACGACCTTGTCGCATTCCTTGCGAGCGGCTTCCATCAAGGACATATGACCTTCATGGAGCGCACCCATGGTCGGCGTCAGACCGATGGTCAAGCCCTCTTCCTTCCACGCGCGCACGCGATCCTTCATTTCGGCAACAGTGGTGATGATCTCCATGGTTTGCTACCTTCCAAATAATCTGAGTAAGAACTTAGTAAGAAAGAACGTTTCGAACGTCATTTCGAATAGCACTTCGAACGTCATTCGAATGCCAATTAGTAGAGCTTGTCGAGCACTTCCTCGCCCACATCCTTGAAGCAATGTTCAGCGGCGGGGAAGGAGCCAGCCTTCACTTCGGCATCGTAATCCTTGAATGCCTGGGTCATCTGTTCGCCCAGGTTCGCGAAGCCTTTGACGAACTTCGGCTTGAAGTCAGAGAACAGCCCCAGCATGTCTTGGTACACCAGCACCTGCCCATCGCAGCCAGGACCAGCACCGATACCGATCGTGGGAATGGAGATGGTCTCGGAGATCTTGCGTGCTAGGTCTGCAGGGATGCACTCGATCACCACAGCGAACGCACCAGCCTCTTCGATGCGCTTGGCATCTTCCAGGATGGTCTGCGCTGCCTCAGCCGATTTGCCCTGTACCTTGTGGCCACCGAACGCGTTGATGGACTGCGGCGTCAACCCCAAGTGCGCACACACGGGAATGCCAGCATCAACGATAGCGCGAATCTGCTCGCATACTGCAGCACCGCCTTCGAGCTTCACTGCATGAGCGCGTCCTTCCTTCAGCAAGCGGCCAGCATTCATCACGGCATCGTAAACAGAAGCCTGATACGACATGAACGGCATGTCCGCGATCACGAGCGCATTCTTCGCGCCGCGCGCAACAGGACGCGTGTGATGGATCATGTCCTCCATGGTCACGGAAAGCGTGTCCTCGTAGCCCAGTACCACGTTGCCCAGCGAATCGCCGATCAACAGCGAATTAACGCCCGCTTCGTCCATCAGCTTGGCTGTGGAATAGTCGTAACAGGTCAACATCGAGATCTTCTCGCCCTTGGCCTTCATCTCCTGGAAGGTCGCGACCGTGTTCTTCATCCCTACCTTTTCCCTTCTCTTTCGCACGATGTGCGCCCTATAAAAAAATGCACGCATATTCGAAAGGGATACTACGTGCATTCACAGCCTATTTATTTGCCCGTTGGGCTTTGCGCTCATTGTAACAGGCAACAGCCTAGAGCGCGCAAGTATTTTCCAGGAATATCTACAATTTCGTGAAGAAAAACTCGGAAAGAGGAACATCACTGAACCCTCATCTCCGTTCACCTCTACACCACACTGCGGGCGACCTGCTCCTAGACTGCTTCTGAGCTTTGAAAACCCTGTTGCCGTCCACGCCCGTAAACCGACCGCTGGGGTATGGATACACCCGGCAGCGTGGCGTTTGACAACCATACAGGGCGGTGATAAAGTTCTCCTTCGCGTCTCTAAAGAGGCGCAGTTTTTGCGTGCGTAACTGCAGAACGCACACAAAACAACACTGTTGGCATGAGAAGAGACGAAAAGGAGTTGAGTCTTGCCTACTATTAATCAGTTGGTCCGCAAGGGCCGCCAGAAGTCGGTGGAGAAGAAGAAGACCCCGGCACTCAAAGGTAACCCGCAGAAGCGTGGCGTTTGCACCCGTGTTTACACCACTACCCCTAAGAAGCCGAATTCAGCACTTCGTAAGGTCTGCCGTGTTCGCTTGGTCAACGGCATGGAAGTAACCGCCTACATCCCAGGCATCGGTCACAACCTCCAGGAGCACTCTATGGTGCTCATCCGTGGTGGTCGTGTTAAGGACCTCCCTGGTGTTCGTTATAAGGTCATTCGCGCTGCGCTCGACTGTGCAGCTGTCGATAACCGCGCTCAGGCACGTAGCCGCTATGGCGCAAAGAAGCCCAAGAAGTAGGCTTCGCTCTTAACCGTACGTAAACCGCAACCATCTGGAAGCATGGTTGCTCACTGAAAGGAAGTTATATGCCGCGTCGTGCAGCAGCAGTCCGCCGCGAAGTGCAGCCGGATGCAAAATATAACAACCGTTTGGTCACTCAGTTGATCAATAAGGTTCTACTCGACGGCAAGAAGTCCGTCGCAGAAGGCATCGTCTATGGTGCTTTCGACATCGTTGCCGCTAAGACCGATCAGGATCCGCTGACCGTCTTCAAGAAGGCAATGGACAACATCCGCCCCACGCTCGAGACCAAGTCCAAGCGTGTTGGTGGTGCAAACTATCAGGTTCCGATGGAGGTTAACTCTCGTCGTTCCACCACGCTCGCCATCCGTTGGCTGGTCGACTTCGCTCGCAAGCGCAAGGAGAACACCATGGCAGAGCGTCTCGCAGCAGAGATCATCGATGCATCTGAGAACACTGGTGCAGCGGTGAAGAAGCGCGAAGACACCTACAAGATGGCCGAAGCAAACCGTGCATTCGCACACTACCGTTGGTAAGAGGGGGTTTGAACAATGGCAAAAACTGATCTCGTACATACCCGTAATTTTGGCATCATGGCTCATATCGACGCTGGTAAGACCACTACTACCGAGCGCATCCTGTATTACACGGGCAAGAGCCATAAGATCGGCGAAGTTCATGATGGCGCAGCTACGATGGACTGGATGGAGCAGGAACAGGAACGTGGCGTGACCATCACCTCTGCTGCTACCACCTGCTTCTGGAATTATCCAGAAGGTAAAGAAGGCGGTACTCCTTATCGCTTCCAGATCATCGACACCCCGGGCCACGTCGACTTCACCGCAGAGGTCGAGCGCTCCCTGCGCGTTCTTGACGGCACCGTTGCTGTCTTCGACGCAGTTGCTGGCGTTCAGCCTCAGTCTGAGACCGTTTGGCGTCAGGCAGAGCGCTACGGTGTTCCCCGTATCGCTTTCATCAATAAGTACGACCGCGTTGGTGCGGACTTCCTTCACGCTATCGAGACCATGAAGGATCGTCTGGGTGCTAACGCTGTTGCTGCACAGCTGCCCATGGGCGCTGAAGAGAACTTCTGGGGTGTCATCGACCTGGTCACCATGACCGCATGGGACTTCAAGGCAGACGACAAGGGCATGACCTATCCCGAGAAGATGGATGCCATCCCCGATGAATTCGCTGCTCAGGCTGAAGAGTATCGCCAGATCCTCCTCGAGGCTGCAGCTGACTGCGACGACGACCTGATGGAAAAGGTCCTCATGGAGGAAGAAGTTTCCGTCGAGGAATTGAAGGCTGCTCTGCGCAAGGGCGTTATCGCTTGCCAGGTCAACCCCGTCTTCGTAGGCTCCGCTTACAAGAACAAGGGTGTTCAGGAACTGCTCGACGCGGTTGTCGACTACCTGCCTAGCCCGATCGACATTCCTCCCATCAAGGGCATCAACCCCGAAACCGATGAGGAAGAAGAGCGCCCCGCAGATCCGAAGGCTCCCTTCGCTTCGCTGGCATTCAAGATCATGACCGACCCCTACGTCGGTAAGCTCACGTATCTGCGCGTCTATTCTGGCTCGCTCGATTCTGGTTCTTATGCGCTCAACGCGGTCAAGGACAAGAAGGAACGCGTTGGCCGTCTGCTGCAGATGCACTCCAACCAGCGTACCGACGTCGATTCCTGCTCCGCAGGCGACATCGTGGCAGTCGTTGGCTTGAAGGACACCTCCACGGGCGACACCCTCTGCGCTGAAGATGCTCCTATCATCCTCGAGTCCATGGAATTCGCAGATCCGGTCATCGACATCGCGGTCGAGCCGAAGACCAAGGCAGAGCAGGACAAGATGTCCATGGCACTGCAGAAGCTCGCTGAAGAAGACCCCACCTTCCGCGTCTCTACCAATCACGAGACCGGCCAGACCATCATCGCTGGCATGGGTGAGCTTCACCTCGAGATCATCGTCGATCGTCTGCTTCGCGAATTCAAGGTCGAAGCGAACGTTGGTAAGCCCCAGGTTGCGTATCGTGAACGCCCGGGCAAGGAAGTCATGGACGCTGAAGGCAAGTTCGTCCGCCAGTCTGGTGGTCGTGGTCAGTATGGCCATGCCGTCATCAACATGTATCCGCAGGAGCCGGGCAAGGGCTACGAATTCGAGAACAAGATCGTTGGCGGTGTTGTTCCGAAGGAATACATCCCCTCTGTTGACAAGGGCATCCAGGAGGCACTGAACTCCGGTGTTCTGGCTGGCTATCCGGTCGAAGACGTTCGCGTCGAGCTCATCGATGGTTCTTACCACGAAGTTGACTCTTCGGAAGCTGCGTTCAAGGTTGCTGGTTCTATGGCTATCAAGGACGCGCTCAAGAAGTCCAACCCGGTCATCCTCGAGCCGGTCATGAGCGTTGAAGTCGAAACTCCTGAAGAGTACACCGGCTTCGTCATGGGTGACATCCCGTCTCGCCGTGGCCTGATCCAGGGCCAGGAAAAGCGCGGCAACGCACTGGTCGTTACCGCTAAGGTTCCGCTCTCCGAGATGTTCGGTTATGCGACCGACCTGCGCAGTGGCACTCAGGGTCGTGCAATGTACACCATGCAGTTCGACTCTTACGAGCCCGTTCCCAAGAACGTTGCAGACGAGATCATTAGTAAAGCAGGTGGCAATGCGTAAGCCTTCGGGCTTGCGCTGCGTCCCCCTTGATGGAGGTAAGTTAAGTGGCTAAAGAAAATATTCGCATCCGCTTGAAGGGTTACGACCATGAGATCGTGGACCAGTCCACGCGCCTCATCGTCGATACCGCACAGAAGACGGGTGCCAAGGTTTCCGGTCCTATCCCGCTGCCGACCGAGCGCAATCTCTATTGCGTCATCAAAGGCCCGCACGTGAACAAGGACTCTCGTGAGCAGTTCGAAATGCGCACGCACAAGCGTCTGATCGACATCCTCGATCCGACCCCTTCCACGGTCGATTCCCTGATGCGTCTCGATCTTCCTGCTGGCGTCGATATCGAGATCAAGCTGTAGGGAGTGATATTTGATGATTAATGCTATCTACGGAACCAAGGTCGGCATGACCCAGCTCTTCGACGAAGACGGCACGGTCATTCCGGTCACCGTCATCGAGGCAGCTCCTAACACGATCTGCCAGATCAAGACCACCGACACCGATGGCTACGAAGCAGTTCAGCTCGGTTTCGGCGAGGTCTCGGAAAAGCACGTGAACAAGCCCATGGGCGGTCACTTCGCTAAGCATGGCGTTGAGCCTACTCGCCATCTGCGCGAGGTTCGCGTCGATTCTGCTTCCGAGCATGAACTGGGCGAAAAGGTCACCGTTGCCAACTTCGCAGAAGTAAAGAAGGTCGACGTCACAGGCACTTCGAAGGGTAAAGGCTTCGCAGGCGTCATGCGTCGTTACAACTTTGGTGGCGGCCCGGGTGGACACGGTGCTCATTTCCACCGCGCTCCCGGTTCGATCGGTCAGTGCGCAAGCCCCTCTCGCGTGTTCAAAGGCGTTCGCCTTCCTGGTCACATGGGTTGCGACACCATCACCACTAAGAATCTTGAAGTTGTTCGTGTTGACGAAGATATGAACCTCATCTTGCTCAAGGGTGCTGTCCCTGGTGGCAAGAATGGTGTAGTTCGCATTCGTATGGCTTAAATACACTGCGAAGGAGTTTATACATTATGGCTACTATTGAAGTTAAAAACACGAGCGGCAAGAAGGCGGGAGACGCCGAACTCGTCGCTACGGTTTTTGAGATCGAGCCGAACATGCACGCGATGCATGAAGTGGTTCGTTCCCAGCGTGCTGCACGTCGTGCTGGCACCCACAACACCCTTACCCGCGGTCAGGTCCGCGGCGGCGGCAAGAAGCCTTGGCGCCAGAAGGGCACTGGTCGTGCTCGTCAGGGTACCATCCGCGCTCCTCAATGGGCAGGCGGCGGTACGGTCTTCGGTCCGCATCCTCGTTCCTATGCGTTCAAGGTGCCGGCGAAGGTCATCAAGCTGGCTATGCGCTCTGCGCTCTCCGCTAAGCTCGCTGACGGCGAATTCGTCGTGCTCGACCAGGTGAAGTTCGACAAGCCATCCACCAAGGAAGCAGCAGCGATGCTCAAGAAGCTTGGTCTCGATGGCAAGCGCATCACGCTCATCCTGGAAGATGACAACGTGAACGGTTATCTTTCTTTCCGTAACATCCCTGGAGTTCGCGTGCTCGCTTCTTCCGAGCTGAACACCTACGACTTCATCGACAACAAGGCTCTCGTTGTGACGAGCGCTGTTCTTAACCACATCGAGGAGGTGCTTGCATAATGAAGGATCCCCGCGAGGTAATCATCCGTCCTATCATTACGGAACACTCCTACGACATGATGGACGAGAACGTCTATACGTTCGAGGTTGCTAAGGACGCTAACAAGGTCGAGATCGGCCAGGCTATCGAAGCGATCTTCGACGTGAAGGTGCTCAAGGTGAACACCCTGAACGTCAAGTCCAAGCCCAAGCGCGTTCGCTATCAGGTTGGCAATACGCGTACCTGGAAGAAGGCAATGGTCACGCTTGCTGAAGGCGACACCATCGAGATCTTCGCTCAGTAATAACAGCGTTTCAAAGCTTGAACCAAACCCCCTGCGAGGCTTCCTCCAGGGGGTTTTCAAATATAGAGAGGGGACAGGTCCCGAAGTGTCCCGGACACTTCGGGACAAAAAGGGGGCAGCCCCCTTTTTGTCCACACCTGGTGTCAGACAGAAAAGTGCCAGAGTTGGGCAAGCGTGCCAGGCCGCATCTTAGCTCTCGACAAGGGTTCTATAATGAAGATGAAGGAACTTGAAGGTAGGAGAGCACGTGCTGCACGATATTTCACCGGCAACTTACAATAACGATTTCACCATCCGTAAGGCTACTGCGCAAGACAAGGTCTTGGTGTATCGAGAGCGCAAAGTACTTGCCCGCATCGAGGGCGACGCCATCTTCGCACCCACCTTCGCTGATCTTGGTATCGATCCAGCGACCGAAGGCGCAACGCTCGATGATCCTGCGACTGAAGAACCTACCGCGAAGGATTCGGCCGCTGAAGAGAAGACGCGCTATCTCTATGCGTTCTCGGTAGGTGATGATGCCTACTTCTTTGCGCGCCTTTCCGAAGCCGTGATCGACCAGCTTGCAGACCAAGAAGGCTGGGAATTCATCGTACTTCCTAAGCTTGTTGACTATCAGCCGAAGCCGGTGCGGTTCGCGCTCACGGTGGGATTCGAGTACTGGGTCTGGTACAGCACGGCGCAGTATTGCGGGCGCTGCGGTACCAAGAACGAACACGACCATACCGAGCGCATGATGCGTTGCCCTGTATGCAACAACATGACCTTCCCGAAGCTCTATCCAGCGGTTATTGTGGGCATCACACGCTCCGATGGCAAGGTGCTGGCCACCCGCTACGCTGGTCGACCTTATGCGAATTATGCCCTGGTAGCAGGCTTTTGCGAGATGGGCGAGACGGTCGAACAGACTGTGCATCGCGAAGTGATGGAAGAGGTTGGCTTGCGTGTGAAGAACCTGCGCTACTACAAGAGCCAGCCTTGGCCCGATTCGAATTCGCTGCTCTTCGGATTCTTCTGCGAACTCGATGGCTCCCCCGAGATCATCCTTGATGAACACGAGCTCTCCATGGCTGAATGGATCGATCGTGACATGCTGCTCACTGACAACGACCATTCGCTCACCCGCGAGATGATGGGAGTCTTGCGCGACCACCGCGAAACCGATTTCCCCATAACCCAGTATGCGAATAGGCGAGTGGACAAAAAGGGCTACGCCCCCAATTTGTCTATGTGAGATGATGGGAGTCTTGCGCGAAGGACGCGAGACCGATATTCCTTTGTCCCAGTAGACGTTCAGGCAGGCCAAGGGCGCAACGCTCCTACCTCTGTTTGCCCTTTTTCTGCAACAGCGTTTCAGCCAGGGCCTCTTCACCGCCTACGATCTCATTCAGTTCGGTGGTGATCGAATCCTGTCTTACATGGTTGTAGACCAATCGCAGTTCACGAAGGATATCATCAGCGTTGTCGGTGGCGCTACGCATAGCTACTTGGCGCGCGACCTGTTCGCCGGCTGCAGAATTGATGAGCATGTAATAGATATAGCCCGCAAGGTATTCAGGCAACAATCGCTCGAGCACATATTCTCTGCTCGGTTCATAGTTGATGCGACCCATCATGTGCTTAAGGCGCGGGTCGCGGTCACTGATGCCGCCCAGGCCGAAATCGACATGATGTGGGTCGAACGCCGCCATATCGATGGGCATCAGCTTCCATTCCACAGGGATCTGAACAAGCGCTCCGCGATGATGATTGTAGATCGCATACACTTCATCGATCGTGTTGGCAAGATAGCTTCTAACCAGGTAATCTGCAATGCCGTCAGCCTGTTCGACAGTAGGGGATGCCGAAAGGTCCGTGAATGATTGGATGGGCTCGAACCCACGATATTTGAAATAGTTGACCGCCACTTTTCCGCACAGGATCAGATCGCATTCGATGCTCGCTTCTTGGCAATGGCGAATACGCATCTCAGCAAGACGGATCGCGTCATTGTTGAAGTGGCCGCATAGTCCACGGTCGGAAGTTATCACGATGATCATCGCTCGCTTAGTTTCGTCATGAGGCGTTGCGAGCGGCACTGGTTCGTCGTAACGGTCAGCCATATTGGTGAGCATCTCGCGCATGAATCGCGCATAAGGTTTCGCACGAGCGACCCTGCGCGCGCTCCGATAGATCTTCGTCTTCGCGACCATCTCCATGGTGGCCGTGATCTTCCGCGTCGAATCGACGGAGTTGATACGGCGAGCTATGTCGTGCAGCGTGGCGATCTTGAGCTCCCAGCGTTCGATAGGATAGTACAAGCCTACCAAAAAATTCTTCCTTCGAAGGCGAGACCCTGAAGTGTCCACGTATACTAAAGATAGTGAAGAAGGGATCGCGATGAATATCACATGGGATGAGAACGAATACGAGAAGAACTTCTCCTTCGTGCACCAGTACGGTCAGGATGTTCTAGGGCTCCTTGATGTACCTCAGGGTTCAACGGTGCTCGATCTGGGCTGCGGCAACGGTGCGCTCACCCAGGCGCTCGCAGAGGCGGGATATCAGGCTATCGGCCTTGACGATTCTGCCGAGATGCTCGCTGCAGCACGTAAGGCACATCCAGGTCTTGATCTCATCCACGCGAATGCCATCGACTTCACGCTCGATACGCCTGTCGATGCCATCTTCTCCAACGCCGTGCTCCACTGGATCGATAAGAAGAACCAGCCAGCCCTGCTTGCTTCGGTCTTCCGTGCGCTCAAGCCTGGTGGCGAATTCGTCTTCGAATGCGGCGGTGTCGGAAACGCGCAGCTCATCCATAGTGCTCTCGAAGAAGCCTTCAAAGAGCGCAACAGGGCATACACCGTTGACAAATATTTCCCGAGCATCGGTGATTACGCTGCCATGCTCGAAGATGCCGGTTTCAAGGTGGTCTTCGCAACGCTCTTCGACCGCTTCACGCCCTTGGCAGGGGAGAACGGCCTCGCCGACTGGATCACCCTCTTCCAGTCCAACTCGTTCGAAGAAATGAACGAGCAAGAAAAAGGCACCCTCATCCAAGAAGCCGTAGAAGCCATCCGATCCGAACTCTACGTAGACGGAACCTGGCACGCCGACTACGTCCGCCTCCGCATGAAAGCTATCAAACCCGAGTAGCCCATGACCGAAGAAAAACCCTACAAACTAAAACCAGTCACCAAGCCGCTCGATTCCAAGAAGAGCGAAACACCTTCCACTTTTCGCGACATCACGGAGGATGATGACGGCTATCATCCCTATGCTGATGTCCCCGACACTCGCCCCATCTTCGAAGAAGACCCCTGGCGATAAACCCGTCCCCAATCATGAGCAGGGTAGCGGGTAAATCATGCACCCTTACCCTGCAGCCGCAGCCCAGGATGATGCCGCTCACCGCGTACGGTGCACAGGCGAAATTAATTCTTGAAACCGACCCGCAACACTTTTATACTTTTCATTTGCGTCTGACTCTGTATGGATACACCCGGACGCGTGGAAACTCGGAATCGTCGGTTCTTTCTCCCAAAAGATCCCAGGCGGTGATGGAGTCCACACACAGGAAAAGGGTTGAGCAATTCGGCTTACCCCGCAGAAAGGAAAAAAATGGGAGTTAAACAGTACAAGCCCACGAGCCCCGGCAGGCGCTTCCAGACTGTTTCGGATTTTGCTGATATCACCAGCACCACTCCGGAAAAGTCTTTGCTGCGTCCTCTGCCCAAGAAGGCTGGCCGCAACAACAACGGCCGCATCACCACTCGTCATCAGGGTGGCGGCGTCAAGCGCCGTTATCGCGTGATCGACTTCAAGCGCAACAAGGACAACATTCCTGCTAAGGTCGCCACGATCGAATACGATCCGAATCGCTCTGCTCGCATCGCTCTGCTCCACTATGCAGACGGCGAGAAGCGCTACATCCTTCATCCTCGTGGCTTGAAGGTCGGAGACACTATCATCTCCGGCACTGAAGCAGACATCAAGCCCGGCAACGCTCTGCCGCTGTCTGCTATCCCTGTTGGTACGCTCGTCCATGCAGTCGAGCTTCAGCCTGGCCGCGGTGCAGCGCTCGCTCGTTCCGCTGGCACCAGCATCCAGCTCATGGGTAAGGAAGGCGACTATGCCATCCTGCGCATGCCCTCTTCTGAGATGCGTCGCGTTCTCGTTACCTGCCGCGCTACTATCGGCGAAGTTGGCAACGCTGAACATGGCAACATCAAGATCGGTAAAGCTGGCCGTAATCGCTGGAAGGGCATCCGCCCGAGCGTTCGCGGTACTGTTATGAACCCGGTCGACCATCCCCACGGTGGTGGTGAAGGTAAGAACAAGTCCTCAGGTCGTCATCCTGTTACTCCTTGGGGCGTTCCTACCAAGGGTCACCGTACGCGTAACCCCAAGAAGGCTTCGAGCCGTCTCATCATCCGTCGTCGCAAGAAGTAGCGCTTAGGTTTTAGGAGAAACATTGAGTAGAAGTTTGAAAAAGGGCCCTTATGTTGAGCCGCGTCTGCTTGATCGCATTGTGGCGATGAACGAAGCGGGCGAAAAGCACGTCATCAAGACCTGGTCTCGTTCGTCCACCATCTTCCCTGAAATGGTTGGTCACACCATCGCTGTTCATGATGGTCGCAAGCACGTACCAGTTTATGTAACCGAGTCTATGGTTGGTCACAAGTTGGGCGAATTCGCTCCTTCCCGCACCTTCCGCGGACACGACAAATAAGAAAGGGTGAAACATGGAAGCTAAAGCAGTAACTCGCTACGTACGCGTTTCACCTCGTAAGGCACGTATCGTGCTCGATCAGATTCGCGGCAAGAACGTGGTGAAGGCTCAGGAGACCCTGCGCTTCACCAATCGTGCTGTAGCAGAGATCATCGAGAAGACCCTCAATTCTGCTGTTGCTAATGCAGCTCAGAAGGGTCTCACCAATCCCGATAGGCTCGTCGTGAGCGCATGCTATGCAGACGAAGGCCCCACCATGAAGCGCATTCGTCCGCGCGCAAAGGGCTCCGCATCCCGCATCCGCAAGCGCACCAGCCACATCACCATCATCGTATCTAACGGAGAGGAGGCATAGTATGGGTCAGAAAGTTAGCCCTACCGGCTTCCGCCTCGGTATCACGGAAGATTGGCGCAGCCGCTGGTATTCAGACAAGGACTATGCGAAGAACCTTGAGAACGACTTGGCTATCCGCAAGTTCCTGGACAAGCAGCTCGCCCACGCAGGCGTGTCTCGTGTAGAGATCGAGCGCGCTGGCGACAAGATCAAGATCATCATCACCACGTCCCGTCCGGGCGTTGTCATCGGTAAGAAGGGTGCAGAGGTCGACGCACTGCGCAAGAAGCTCAACACCATCGCTAATGGCACCGTTTCCGTTGAGGTCGTCGAGGTGAAGCGTCCGGAACTCGACGCTGTGCTCATCGCTCAGTCCGTCGCAGAGCAGCTCGAGAATCGTGTTGCATTCCGTCGCGCTATGCGCAAGGCAGTCCAGTCCGCCATGAAGAGCGGCGCAAAGGGTATCCGTATCCAGTGCTCCGGTCGTCTCGGTGGCGCTGAGATGAGCCGTCGTGAGTGGTACCGCGAAGGTCGCGTGCCGCTGCACACCCTGCGTGCCAAGATCGACTATGGTTTCGCTACCGCAGCAACCACCATGGGTTCGATCGGCATCCAGGTATGGGTCTACCACGGTGATGTCCTTCCTGGTCAGAAGGCTCCTCAGCCTGCACTGGAAGGTTCATCTCGTCCTAATCGCGGCCGTCGTCGCAACAACGACAGGGGTGATAAATAATGTTAGTACCAAAGCGCGTCAAGCATCGTAAGGTACAGCGCGGTTCCATGAAGGGTAACGCCAAGGGCGGCACCCAGCTGAACTTTGGCAAGTGGGGCATCCAGGCGCTCGATCGTCATTGGATCACCAACCGTCAGATCGAGGCTGCTCGTATCGCTATGACCCGTCGCATGAACCGTACTGGTAATGTTTGGATCACCATCTTCCCCGACAAGCCCATCACCAAGAAACCCGCTGAGACCCGCATGGGTAAGGGTAAAGGTAACCCAGAAGGCTGGGTAGCTGTGGTGAAGCCTGGCCGTATCATGTTCGAGATCGACGGCGTTGATGAAGAGACCGCACGTGAAGCACTGCGCCTCGCTATCAACAAATTGCCCATCAAGTGCAAGATCGTCCAGCGTGAAGAAGGGCAGGAATAATGAAAGCAGCAGAAATCCGCGCGCTCTCGGCTGACGATCTGCAGTCGAAGCTCCAAGAAGCACGCGCAGAGCTTTTCAATCTGCGTTTCCAGATGGCAACGGGCCAGCTCGACAACACGGCTCGTGTCAAGGAAGTCAAGAAAGACATTGCTCGCATCCAAACCGAGATGCGCGCCCGTGAGATGAGCGCATAGACCTGCGCGAACTGTAAGAAAGGTAGAGAATAATGGCTGAAGAACGCAATTCTCGCAAAGTTCGCCAGGGCACCGTTGTAAGCGCATCTGGCGACAAAACTTGCGTTGTAGAGATCACCGAGCGTAAGCCTCATCCGGTCTACGGCAAGATGGTGAACAGCAGCAAGAAGCTCCACGCACACGACGAGAACAACGAAGCGGGCGTGGGCGACATCGTAACCGTCATGGAGACCCGTCCTCTGTCCAAGATGAAGCGCTGGCGTCTCCTCGAGATCGTAGAGAAGGCTAAGTAGTTCCGTACTGCGGAAACCGCTTAGATCATCGAAAGGGATAAGCAATGATTCAAATGCAGAGCATGCTTGCCGTTGCCGATAACTCCGGCGCTCGCAAAGTGCAGTGCATCAAGGTCCTTGGTGGCTCGAAGCGCCGCTATGCTGGTCTTGGTGATGTCATCGTTTGCAGCGTCAAAGAGGCAATGCCGAACGGCAACATCAAAAAGGGCGAGGTCGTACGCTGCGTTGTTGTTCGCGTGAAGAAGGAAGTTCGTCGCGCAGACGGTAGCTACATCAAGTTCGATCAGAACGCTGCTGTGGTCATCGACGCTAATGGCGCTCCTCGCGGCACTCGTATCTTTGGCCCTGTGGCCCGCGAGCTTCGCGATAAGAAGTACATGAAGATCGTGTCTTTGGCACCGGAAACGCTGTAAGGGGGTTAAAGACATGACTAAGATGAACGTCAAGAAGGGCGACCGCGTAAAGGTTCTCGCTGGTAAGGACAAGGGCGCTGAAGGTGTGGTTCTCGCAGCCTATCCTCAGAAGCAGCGCGTCACCGTCGAGAAGGTCAACGTCGTCAAGAAGCACCTTCGCCCAACTCAGGCCAACCCTTCAGGTGGCATCTCCGAGATGGAAGCACCCATTCACGTTTCCAATGTCTCGGTCATCTGCCCCTCTTGCAAGGCTCCTACGCGCATCAACGTGCGTCGTGAGGATGGCAAGAAGGTTCGAGTCTGCAATAAATGCGGCAAAGATCTGGACTAAAAGCGCTGGATGCACTTCTTCTAGGCGCTTTCATCGAACACTTCGTTGGCCTTAGCCAACTCGGTTCAATGACGCGCCTATAAGAAGCACCTCAGAACTTTTACTCTTAAATCTTGTGGTTTTCGTTGTTGAGCCTATCAACAACGACGCTCTTCCTGGACCTGCCGAGAAGGGAAGGGCTATGACCCTTGGGAAGATCCCGAGGGACGCAGGGTCGGAAATCCTGCGTTTAATTCATCGAAGAAAGGTAAGCATACAATGGCTACTCCTCGTTTGAAGGAAAAGTACAACAAAGAGGTTCGTGACCAGCTCTATAAGCAGCTCGAACTCTCCAATGTCAACCAGATCCCTCGTCTCGATAAGATCGTCGTGAACATGGGCGTCGGTCGTGCTGCTGGCGACTCCAAGTTGCTCGACGGCGCGCTGGCAGACATGCGTGTCATCACGGGTCAGGAACCCATGATCACGCGCGCTAAGAAGTCTATCGCAGGCTTCCATCTGCGCGAAGGTCAGGCGATCGGTTGCAAGGTCACCCTTCGTGGCGACCGCATGTGGGAGTTCTTCGATCGACTCATGTCCACCGCGCTGCCGCGCGTGCGCGACTTCCGTGGTCTGAACCCCAACAGCTTCGATGGCCGTGGAAATTACACCATGGGTCTCAACGAGCAGCTGATCTTCCCCGAAATCGAGTACGATAAGGTGGATCACACCCGCGGTATGGACATCACGTTCGTTACCACCGCAGACAATAACGAAGGCGCCAAGGCACTTCTCGATGCCCTGGGCTTCCCGTTCAAGAAGAATGCCTAAACTCACAAGAGTTGGTAAATAAGAAAGAAGGGTTTGAATGGCTAAAAAATCGATGATCGCCAAGTCAAAGCGTGAGCCGAAGTTTTCGACCAGGCACCACAACCGCTGCAGCCGCTGTGGCCGTCCTCACGGCTACTACCGCAAGTTCGGTCTGTGCCGAATCTGTCTTCGTCAGCTCGCTAACAGGGGCGAACTTCCCGGCGTGACCAAGGCTTCCTGGTAAGAAATCAGTTAAGACGACGTCACGTGCTGAGTGTCGAGAGTCAAGGCGTGAGCACTAAGGGTGTCCACGAACCGGCTTTTCGTCTCATCACGAACAAAGGAGAAACAAAACAATGAGCATGAATGATCCTATTGCAGATATGCTTACGCGTGTGCGTAATGCGAATTCTGCAGGCAAGCTGACGGTCTCCATGCCGTCGAGCAAAAAGCTTGTCGAAATTGCCCGTATCATGCAAGAAGAGGGCTACATCACTGGCTACGACGTGGTCGAAGCTGCTCCTCGCGACATCCTTGAGATCACCCTCAAGTACGGCGAGAAGAAGGCGCGCACCATCCGTGGCATCAAGCGCATCTCCAAGCCTGGTCTGCGTATCTATGCAGGCAAGGACGAGCTTCCTCGTGTTCTCGGTGGCTTGGGCACTGCGATCATTTCCACAAGTAAAGGCGTAATGGCAGACCGCGACGCTCGCAAGAATGGCGTTGGCGGCGAAGTCATTGCTTATATCTGGTAAGAAGGGAGGAATACAATGTCACGTATTGGTAAAATGCCCATCGCTATTCCTTCCGGTGTCGAGGTCAAGGTCGATGGTCACACCGTCACCGTCAAGGGCCCCAAGGGCGAGCTCACCCGTACCTTCAACGACATGATGGACATCAAGGTCGTTGATAACGAGGTCATCGTCGAGCGTCCTGACGACACCCGTGAAGCGAAGAGCTTCCATGGTCTTACCCGTACCCTCATCGCTAACATGGTGCAGGGTGTTTCCGAAGGCTATTCCAAGAAACTCGAACTGGTCGGCGTTGGCTATCGTGCTGCGCTCAAGGGCAAGGACCTGGAGATCCAGCTTGGCTTCTCCCACCCGGTCATCGTTGCCGCACCTGAGAACATCTCCTTCGAGGTTCCCAGCCAGACCGAGATCATCGTCAACGGCATCAGCAAAGAGCAGGTTGGCCAGGTTGCAGCTGACATTCGCAAGTGGCGCAAGCCCGAACCTTATAAGGGCAAGGGTATCCGCTATGAAGGCGAATACGTACGCCGCAAGCTTGGTAAGGCTGCTAAGTCTGAGTAGACGCATAAGCTAGGATAGAAGGAATTACGCATGAAGAAACTTCAAAAGAAACAAGCCGGCTTGCGTCGCCGCCACACGCGTGTTCGCGGCAAGATCTCTGGCACGGCTGAACGTCCACGTCTTTGCATTACTCGTTCGAATTCGAACATGTACGCTCAGGTCATCGACGATGTCGCAGGTAAGACCATCTGTGCTATCTCGACCCTGGGTCCCGATTTCAAGAAGACCGGCAAGGGTGGCGCTACCGTTGAGGGCGCTTCTGAGCTTGGTAAGTTGATCGGTAAGATGGCACAGAAAAAGGGAGTCACGGAAGTTGTTTTCGACCGTGGCGGTAACCTCTATCACGGCCGCATCCAGGCAGTTGCCGACGGTGCCCGTGAAGCAGGCCTGAAGTTCTAAGAGAGGGTAACGTAAATGGCTCGTAAGCAAGAAAACCAGGCAAACGTTCCTGAACTCGAAGAACGTGTTGTCTACATCAATCGTGTTTCCAAGGTAGTCAAGGGCGGTCGTCGTTTCGCTCTTACCGCTTTGGTCGTTGTCGGTGACGGCAACGGTCGTGTTGGCATCGGTATGGGCAAGTCCCAGGAAGTGCCCATCGCGATCCGCAAGGGTATCGAAGACGCTAAGAAGAACATGTTTACTGTTCCTCTGACGCCGGAAAAGACCCTTCCCCATGAGGTCCTGGGCATCTATGGTGCTGGTAAGGTCCTTCTTAAGCCCGCTGCTCCTGGTACTGGCGTTATCGCTGGTGGCCCCGTTCGTGCGGTCCTCGAGCTCGCTGGTGTTTCCGACGTTCTCACCAAGTCCTTGGGTACCGATAATGCGATGAATATCGTCAAGGCGGTCGCTGCAGGTCTTCAGGAAATGCAGGATCCCGAGGAAGTTGCGAAGCGTCGTGGCATGTCCGTGTCCGACATCTACGGCTGGAAGGAGAAGAACTAATGGCAGAAGCTAAGAAGACTCTCCGTATCACTCAGGTCAAGAGCGCGATCGGCAAGAAGTACGATCAGGGTCGCACCCTGAAGGCTCTGGGTCTGGGCAAGATTGGCCGCAGCGTGGACCAGGTCGACAACCCCTGCGTCCGTGGCATGATCTTCAAGATCAAGCATCTCGTCGAGGTCGAAGAGATCAAGGGCGAGAAGAAGGCCGCTGCAAAGCCTAAGGCTAAAGCAGCAGCGAAGCCTAAAGCCGAAGCAAAGCCCAAGGCTGAAGCTAAGGAGAAGGCTCCCGCAAAGCCTAAGGCAGCTGCCAAGCCAAAGGCAGCGAAGCCCAAGGCTGACGCAAAAGCTGAATAGCTCATATCCCGGCCCGCAATCCCGCGGGCCGAACCTCTATTATTAGTCTGCCGACTGCGAGCTGTCGGCCTCTGCTTCACTAAGGGGCAGAGATAGCGAAAAGGAGAAAGAATGGAACTCAAAGATCTCAAACCTGCTGAAGGCTCCAAGCGTAGCCGCAAGCGTGTTGGCCGTGGCCCTGCCTCTGGTAATGGTAAGACCGCTGGTCGCGGTATGAATGGTCAGAAATCTCGTGCTGGTGGCGGCAAGGGTGCAGGCTTCGAGGGTGGTCAGACCCCGCTCGCACGTCGTTTGCCGAAGCTCCCTGGTTTCCGCAACTTCAACCGTGTTGAGTATGTTCCGGTGAATGTTTCTCGTCTCGATGCGAAGTTCAAGGCGGGCGACCTGGTCGATGGCGATACGCTCTATGCAGCTGGCATCGTCAAGGATCCCGATGCTCCTATCAAGGTGCTCGGCGATGGCGAGATCACCAAGGCGCTCACCGTCCGTGTCGATAAGGTTTCTGCTTCTGCACGCGCTAAGATCGAAGCAGTTGGAGGAAAGGTAGAGACGGCTTGCTAAACTCGCTGGTTCAAGCGTTCAAGGTTCCCGAGCTTAGGAACAAGATCTTCTTTACGCTCGGCATCCTGGCGCTCTATCGATTAGGCGCATATATCCCTGTTCCGGGTATTCCGTTCCATGCGTTCGCTGACGCGTTCTCCGAACAAGGCGTTGGTATGGCGATGCTCGACCTCTTCACGGGTGGTGCTCTGTCGAACTTCTCAGTGTTCGCACTCGGCATCATGCCCTACATCACCGCATCGATCATCATGCAGTTGATGCAGGGTGTCATCCCGGCTGTTGGTCGTTGGGCACGAGAAGGCGAAACAGGCAAAAGGCGCATCACGCAGGTCACGCGTTATCTCACGCTCGGCCTGGGTCTTATCAATGCTATTGGTTACTTGCTGCTGTTCAAGTCCTCCTCCTATGGCATCGTGTTCAATCCTGAAGTCCCTGGCTTCTTGAGCGACTTCCTCGTGGTCTTCACGTTGGTGGTCGGCACGGCCATCATCATGTGGATGGGCGAGCTCATCACCCAGCGCGGTGTGGGCAACGGCATGTCGCTGATCATCTTCACCTCCATCGTCGTATCGGTTCCTTCCGCGATCTTCTCGTCGGTCAACCTCCAGTCTGATCTGGGCATGGGTATCGCAACCACCGCGATCATCCTCCTTATTGTTCTGGCATGTATCCCGGCGATCATCTTCGTGGAACGTGCTCAGCGCCGTATCCCGGTCAGCTATGCTAAGCGTGTTCAGGGCCGCAAGATCATGGGTGGCCAGAGCTCTTATCTGCCGCTGAAGATCAACGCTGCTGGTGTTATCCCTATCATCTTCGCAAGCTGCTTGATCTACTTCCCGGCTCAGATCGCTGCGCTGTTCAACATCGATTGGCTGAACACCGTTGCGAATGCCATCTCTGCTGGCCCGGTCAACTGGATCATGACCGCGCTGCTCATCGTGTTCTTCGCATATTTCTACACGTCTATCGTGTTCAATCCGAACGACACCGCAGAGAACTTGCAGAAGCAAGGCGGCTTCATCCCTGGCATTCGTCCTGGTGCGAATACCGTGCAGTACATCAAGAACGTGCTCCGTCGCGTCACGCTGCCAGGTGCGATCTTCATCGCTATCATCGCGGTCGTTCCTTCGATCTTCTTCTATTTCACGAACAACACCCTGATCCAGGCATTCGGCGGTACGTCGATCCTCATCATGATCGGTGTTGCGCTCGACACCATGAGCAAGATCGAATCTCAGCTGAAGATGTACAACTACGACGGCTTCTTCAAGTAAGAGCAGCTCATCCCCAAAGCAGGGGACCATCGAACTTCAAGCCCTTCTTCATACTTCCTTACGAATGTGTGGAGAAGGGTTGTTCGTATAAGGTTTTCGCTAGAATATGAATTAGCGATCGAAAGGACTACGTAATGAATATCGTATTGTTGGGTGCTCCTGGCGCAGGCAAAGGCACTCAGGCCGCGAAGCTGGTCGACAAGTATGGTTTCGCTCACATCTCCACTGGCGACATTCTTCGCGCGGCGGTCAAGAACCAGACGCCATTGGGCATTGAAGCCAAGAAGTACATGGATGCTGGCGACCTTGTTCCTGACGAACTGGTCATCGGTCTGGTGAAGGAGCGTCTTCAGGACGACGACACCAAGGAGGGCTTCATCCTTGACGGATTCCCCCGTACTTCCACTCAGGCTGTAGCGCTCAGCTCTGAGCTTACTGAGCTGAATCGCCCGCTCGATGCAGCGTTGCTCGTTGATGTGGACAAGGAAGTCATCATCGGTCGTCTTACCTCTCGTCGTGTTTGCCGCGACTGTGGTTACATCGGCACTGAAGCGGACAAAGTATGCCCCAAGTGCGGTGGCGAGATGTATCAGCGTGACGACGACAATGAAGCTACGGTGCGCAATCGCCTTGATGTGTATGAAAGCTCCACTGCTCCGCTGATCGACTATTATCGTGGTTGCGATCTGCTCGTCGAGATCAACGGCGACCAAGATCCTGAAGTGGTCTTCGCAGACGTACAGAAGGCACTGAATCTTTAAGCGGTTAGCGTGCTGCGGACACAAGGTAAGGCTGTCGAACTTGAATCCCGAAAGCCCTCAGCATGAAGCGCTGAGGGCTTTTTGCTGGTTTGGTTCGCATCTTCGACTCTTAAAAGATGCGCGGCGCTGCGGGTGTAAGGTGAGCGCGCAGAACTTACTCTGATCACTGCACTGCAAATTAGAATTCAGCAAAGCTGAATTCGCGTACCAGTGCATGAGGCAGTGGAGCGCATGAGCCGAAGGCGAACAGCGAAACGGGTAAGTTATGCACGATTACCTTGCAGCCGCAGAGTTCCTACATCCTCATCATTGCTTTTGTTTGTATGGGAGTTCTTCTAAAATAGGGTCACATGGATCTGAACTATCACATAAACAAGCACCGCGATGCGTTCGATAAGGGTTTGAAGCTCTTGCGAAACATCCTCATCATCGTGCTCGTTGCGTTCTGTCTGGAAACCTTCCTGTTCAACATCAATCATTTCCGTTCGAGCGGATACGAGACCTTCTCACTCGATGATCAGCTGGAATTCACTGAGACCAAAGGCGAATCCTATCGCATCACTGCGGCGAATCATGTGTTCGAAGTGCATGACCTGAATAAGGAAGTGCGCAACATCCATATTGAGTTCGACCAGTCGCAACCAGCGCAAACGGTGCCCATCCAGATCAACTTCACCGACTCGGCCCATCAATCCTATTTCTACGACACTGAATTCACTGCCGGTATCCCCCTTGTGGATGTGGCGACCAACAATTGGCAAAGCCAATATATCTACCTGGAGACCACTGGCTATGTCGATGATCTGCGGATCGACTTTGGCGACAACGAAACGACCTATCCGCTGGTATTGAAGTCACTCACCATCAATGCGCCTGAACCATTCTTCTTCAATCCGATCCGCTTCGCCATCGTGCTAGGGCTGCTATTGCTGGTGTATTGCTTCAGGCCTCGCTCTGCCATCTATCGCATCTTCATCGTGAACGACCAACGCAAGGCCAAGGCGGGGATCATCGGTGCCATGGTGGTCGAGATCATGCTGGTCTCGAGCTTCTTGCTGATGGGTTCCAATCTGGTGGGTGTTGCCACATCGAGCTACAACTCAGGTTCATGGGATGGCAAGTCGCCTGTCACGGTCTTCGAGGTTGGTGGCGATAATGCTCAGCAATATGCTGAACTTGCCAAAGCCATGACCCGCGGCGAGCTCTATCTTGAAGAGGAGCCACCTGAATGGCTCGTGCAGATGGATAACCCCTACGACAAATCTGCCCGAGATGAATTCCAGAAAGCAACGGGCGAAGAGGTGCTCTTCGATGTTGCCTATTACGACGGTCACTATTACGTTTATTTCGGCGTGTTGCCCGTGTTAGTGTTCTATCTGCCGTTCTATCTGCTCACAGGGGCGAACTTCCCCACGGCTATCGGCGTGCTCATCTGTTGCATCCTCTTCATCATGGGCTGTACGGCATTGCTCCATCGGTTCGCGCGCTACCATTTCAAACGGGTCAGCCTTGGCTTATTCCTGTTGCTCCAGATACCGCTCGTCTTCTGCTCGGGCATGCTCTATCTGGCGAAGTTCCCTACGTTCTATTCGTTGCCTATCATCATGGCGCTGGCGCTGGTGGTTTGGGGCCTCTACTTCTGGATGCGCGGTCGCACCAGCGAACGGGCGGGGAAGTGGTACCTGGCAGGCTCGCTGTGCATGGCGTTGGTGGTAGCCTGCCGTCCGCAGTTCCTAGTGTTCTCGCTCTTGGCTTTCCCGCTGTTCTGGCGCAAGTTCATCACTACACGCTACATCACCACCCCCAAGGGCATTCGCGAATTCGCCTGCCTTATCGTGCCTTACATCGTGGTGGCTGCAGGCATCATGCTCTACAACTACGCACGATTCGGTTCATTCACGAACTTCGGAGCGAACTATAACCTCACGCTCAACGACATGACCCAGCGCGGTACGGTATTCGGCCGCTTCTTCCCAGCGCTCTTCGCTTACTTCTTGCAAACGCCCTCTACTGACGGCGTATTCCCGTGGCTGCTACCTGCGCCATTCGCTACCACTTATATTGGTCAGACCGTGAAAGAAGTGACCTTTGGCGGCATCTTCCTGTGCCTGCCCGTGCTGTGGGTGCTCTTCTTCGCCAAGCGCCTGCTCAGCTTCCGTGTCCAGCAGCGCTCTACGCGTACGGTCGCGGGAGTGATCCTCATCATGATCATCGCTGGCTTCGTGGTAGCGCTCTTAGATGCGCAGATGGCCGGCATCCTTCAGCGCTACTATGCAGACTTCAGCTTCCTGTTCTTGGCAGCAGTGGTGCTCTTGTGCTTCATCGCTAACGAAGCCATCGATCATCCCTCCCGCATGTACAAGGTTTGTCAGCATGGCCTGATGGCTTTGGTCGCCATAAGCCTGTTATATTCGCTGCTCATCTGCTTCGTCCCCGAAACAGGTTGGCTCTCTGAAGCGTATCCTTGGGCTTATCAGAATCTTGTCGAGATGGTCGTCTTCTGGAAATAGCGGCAATCCTCTTTCGGCATTCTCCATTCATTTTCAATGGAAGAGCGCTGTATCCATTCACATCGCCCTAAGCTCTCTTTCGCACGTCTCCGATCCCCTCCGCGGCTCCAAGAAACGCCCGCCCCTTTTACCGAATTAGTGCATTAAAGCCCAGAACCACCTCGGTTTGCACAGGGATGGTTGGTACAATGGACAGGCGTATTCTAACGCGGCCTAAGTTGAGAGGAGAGGTATGTCACAGCTGACCGAAATTCGCTGGCATGCACGCGCTGGTCAGGGCGCGGTTACGGCAGCGAAGCTCGTTGCAGATACGGCAATGCTCCAGGGTAACTACATTCAGGCTATGCCCGAATATGGTCCCGAGCGTACTGGTGCGCCCCTGAAAGCGTACACCCGTATTTCCAGCGACCCCATCGAAGTTCACAACAACATTCTGAATCCCGACATCGTAATCGTCTTGGACGACACGTTGCTCGATTCTACTGATGTTACTGAAGGTATGCCTGAAGACGGCATCATCATCTTTAACACCACCATGACCCCCGAAGAGGCACGTGCAGCAGTGAACGCACCTGCTTCCATGAAGGTCGCGACCGTCGATGCTACCGGCATCGCTTTGGCTACCATCAAGAAAGATATGCCAAACACTCCTATCGTTGGCGCGCTTGCTAAGGTTGCAGGCCTGTTCCCGATCGACCTGGTCAAGGAACGCCTCATCCTCACGTTCGGCAAGAAGTTCAGCCAGGAAATGATCGATGCGAACCTCGAGTCCGCCGATCGCGCTTATCAGGAGGTGCACGAGTAATGGCAGAACAGATCTCTTACAGCGGCACCGCTGGATTCGACTATGATGGCTACGATAACTGGGATCTTTCCGATTTCCCTACCGGTTACGTTTGCCCCAAGCCCGGCACGTCCGTGAAGTGCTTCACTGGCGGCTGGCGCTCCATGCGCCCCATCTGGGACGCTGAAGCATGCACCAACTGCATGCTCTGCTGGGTCTATTGCCCCGACTCATCCATCGAAGTCAAGGATGGCGAAATGACCGGTATCGACCTGTACCACTGCAAGGGCTGCGGTGTGTGCGTGCAAGAATGCAAGTTCGATGCATTGAAGCTCATCTCCGAAGCTGAAGCTTTGGCCGAAGAAAAGGAAGGGGAGTAAACCATGGCAGAGAAGTTTTCCGCTACTGGCAACCAGATGGTTGCAGAGGCTATCCGTCAGGCTAAGCCCGACGTCATGGCTGCCTATCCTATCACTCCTCAGACCACGATCGTCGAAACCTACGACAAGTTCGTAGCTGACGGCCGCGTTCACACTGAATATGTTCCCGTAGAATCCGAGCACTCCGCACTTTCTGCGTGCATCGGTGCTTCTGCTGCAGGCGCTCGCGTCGCAACCGCAACCAGCTCCCAGGGTCTGGCCTACATGTGGGAAGAACTCCACATCGCAGCTGGCATGCGTTGCCCCATCGTCATGGCTAACGCGAACCGCGCTCTGTCTTCTCCGATCAACATCCACGGCGATCATTCCGACATCATGGCTGCTCGCGACTGCGGTTGGGTCATGTTCTTCGCAGAGACCGCTCAGGAAGCTTACGACAACACTGTTGTTTCGTTCCGCGTTGCTGAAGATCCCAACGTGCTGCTGCCCGTCCTCACCACCCTTGATGGCTTCGTTACCACTCACGCTATGGACGTGTGCGTGCTCGAAGAGGACGAAACGGTCGAGAAGTTCGTGGGCGACTACAAGCCGCTCTATCCGCTGCTCGACACGGACAATCCGGTCGGTCAGGGCATGTTCGCAACGCTCGGTCCTGACTACATGAAGCAGAAGCTCATCGAGCGTCGTGCTCTCGACAACGCTATGGAAGCGATCGAGAAGCATGGTAAGGAATGGGAGAAGATCACGGGTCGTCCGTTCGACATCGTCGATACCTGGGGCTGCGAAGATGCTGACTATATCGTTGTATGCCTGGGTTCCAACGCAGGTAACGTTCGCTTCGAGGCTCGCAAGCTTCGTGAAGAAGGCAAGAAGGTGGGCGTTGTTCGTCCGCGCGTCTTCCGTCCGTTCCCGGCTAAGCAGGTTGCCGAAGCATGCAAGAATGCCAAGGCTGTTGCAGTCATCGATCGCAGCGATTCCTTCGGTTCGCCTTCCGCACCGCTTGCACTCGAAGTGCGCAGCGCACTCGTGCGTAATGGCGTTACCGCTCCGGTTTCTGACTACGTTGCTGGTCTCGGTGGTGCAGACATCACGCTCGAGCAGATCAAGCAGGTCTTCACCGACCTTGAAAATGGCGGCACCGACCAGATCACCTACATGGGTATCGAAGGTTAAAGGGGGCACGAAATGGCTAATATTAAAGAACTTTCTGCTCGCCCTGATGAACTGGCTCCTGGCCATCGTCTGTGCGGCGGCTGCGGTGCATCCATGGCAGTTCGCCAGGTGCTCATGGGCTCCAACGACTACGACGTAGTATGCGCAAGCGCTACCGGTTGCTTGGAAGTTTCCACCACCATCTATCCTGACAATGCATGGAATGTTCCGTTCATCCACAATGCGTTCGCTAATGCTGGCGCCACCATCTCTGGTGTCGAAGCAGCATATCGTGGTCTTCAGCGCGCAGGCAAGATCCCTGCCGATCGCAAGATCAAGTTCGTCGCATTCGGCGGCGACGGTGGCACCTATGACATCGGTCTTCAGTCGCTCTCTGGCGCGATGGAGCGCGGTCACGACATCGTCTATGTCTGCTACGACAACGGCGCATACATGAACACCGGTATCCAGCGTTCTTCTGCAACCCCGAAGGGTGCATGGGCAACCACCTCTGAAGTTGGTAAGGTCGAACAAGGCAAGGCCCAGGTTCGTAAGGACCTCACCTCCATCATCGCTGCTCATGGCGTGCCTTACGTTGCGCAGGCTACCGTTGGTAACTGGCGCGACCTGGTCAACAAGGCTGAAAAGGCTATCGCTGTTGACGGTCCGGCATTCCTGAACATCCTTGCTCCGTGCCCGCGTGGCTGGCGTATCGATTCTGGCGACACCGCCGAGATCTGCCGCCTGGCCGTGAACTCCAAGTTCTGGCCGCTGTTCGAGGTTGAGAATGGCGTGTGGAAGCTTACCCCGGTTCGTGAGAAGAACCAGATTCCGGTCACGGAATTCCTCAAGCCCCAGGGTCGCTTCAAGCATCTCTTCAAGCCCGGCAACGAGCACATTCTGGAAGAGATCCAGGCAGACGTCGACAACTACTGGAAGTATCTCGAAGGCCGCGTCGAAGGTTCCAAGGACCTCACCAGCCCCATCGAGTAAATTCCACTCGACAACAACCAATAAAAAGACCCGCCTTCCCAGCGGGTCTTTTTATTGGGGACGGGTTCAATTCTGTCCGGGACAGATTGGGGACAGGTCCCAAAGTGCCGAGACAGATTGGGGGCAGGTCAGCTTTATGCGTTAGTTCGAGCCTCTAGGACGAGCTTCATGTTTGTGCCCGTAAAGAAGCCCCAGCAATAATGCCAGGGCTTGAAGTTGAATGACATGCTAGCTTTCATCGGGATAGCGCAGATAGAGGGCCCTTAGAGCTCGACGATGGTCTTCTGACCTTTTTCGGCAATAACTGCCATGTTGAAGGCGATCTCATAAACCGCAACATTTTCGCCGAAGCCCTTGAGCATCATCTCAAAGCCCGGGCGATGAGCAAGGAGCGTATCCTTGATCTCGTCGATGGACCAGTCGCTCTTAGCAACGGTGGCATTCGCAACACGCACAACGGGGCCAGGGCCTTGCGGAATGGTGGTGAAGGCAACAGTGTCGTTGGCTTCGAATTCCTTGATCTTGCGTGAAAGGGAAGAGGTGGGGAAGACCACCACGTTGCGCTTCTCGTCGAAGAAGATGTCCATGATACGCACGTTCGGGGTGTCTTCGACCGAAGTTGCCAGCGCAATGAGCGAGGTGTTCTTCATAACTTCAGCAAGCTGCTCTTTGGGTTCCATTGATTCTCCTATCATCGAAGTTAATTGATACTTGAATAGTAGCATATATCAGATACAAGGCCTGTATTGTATTAGCCCATCCACGAACGCAGCCGCGTTCGATACGGTCATGGATGAGCGCATTGACGCACGTGCGAGTTGCGCTATAGTTGACCTATAACAATTCAATACAATCTTCAGGGCAGGGTGAAATTCCCGACCGGCGGTAAAGTCCGCGAGCGTTGTTCGGCTTGAAGCCCACATCGCAGATTCGGTGCAATTCCGAAACCGACAGTAAAGTCTGGATGGAAGAAGATCAGTACTGCAATACTGTGCAGCGATGCCCTGGAACGTTATGTTTCAGGGTTTTTTGTTTGCTTTGATATTGCGTAGAAGGCAACACCTTCTTGTTTCGCGAGCTCTGAAGAGTGTTTGGCTGGTGCGAATGGCGCACAGCCAAGCTCTAGGGAGTCATCGTAGAACAGGGAGGTGTTTTTGATAGGCGAACCAATAACAGATACGCAGCTTACTGACGAGCGATTCATGGCTCGCGCGCTCGAGCTGGCCAAGCGCGGAGCGGGTTGGACGAATCCGAACCCCATGGTGGGTGCCGTGGTGGTGAAGGATGGTCGCATCATCGGCGAAGGCTGGCATACGGCTTTCGGCAGGCTCCATGCTGAACGCGAGGCTCTGGCGGCTTGCACGGAAGACCCCACTGGAGCCACGATCTATGTAACGCTCGAGCCGTGCTGTCACTGGGGCAAGACCCCGCCTTGCACGGAAGCGATCATCGAAGCGAAGCTCGCGCGTGTAGTAGTGGGTGCGCCCGACCCGAATCCTTTGGTCGCGGGCCAAGGCTTCGAGTTGTTGCGCCAGGCGGGTATCGAAGTTACTGAAGGCGTGCTGCTTGATGAATGCTACGCGCTCAATGAAGTGTTCTTCCACTATATACGCACCAAGCTTCCCTTCATGGTGGTGAAATATGCTATGACCCTTGATGGTAAGATCGCCACGAAAACAGGTGCGTCGCGGTGGATCACTTCAGATGCAGCCCGCGCCAAGGTGCATGAAGACCGCCATCGTTTTGCGGCCATCATGGTAGGCATCGGCACGGTGTTGGCTGACGATCCCGAACTTACCTGTCGCATTCCTGGTCGTAAGACCAAGAACCCCTTGCGCGCGGTGATCGACTCAAAAGCCCGCATCCCGCTCGATTCCAGGATCGTGGCAAGCGCGAAGGATGTGCCCACTGTTATCGCAGTGACCCAGGATGCCCCTGACCAAAAGGTCGCCTCTCTTGAAGCTGCTGGCTGCGAGGTCTTCGTTACCCAAGGAAGCACGGTGGATCTTCAGGCGGTCCTTACCTATTTAGGTGCCGAGCGAAACATCGACTCGGTGCTGGTGGAAGGCGGTGCCACCTTGCTTTGGTCGGTGCTTTCCCAGGGGCTTGCCAATCGCATCCAGGCTTATATCGCGCCCAAGATCTTCGGCGGTTCAGCTGCACCCAGCCCTGTGCAGGGCAGTGGGGTAGCGCTACCGAGCGATGCCTTCCAGTGCTCAACACCGCACGTAACCCAACTAGGAGAAGATATCTTGATCGAATGCGAGGTGAAGCCATGTTCACTGGAATAGTCGAGGCGGTTGGCACGGTGAAGATGCTCAAGCGCGGCGCGAACAGCGCCATCATCACCATCGAGGCACCGCAGATCCTGGGCGATGCCCACATGGGCGACAGTATCGCCGTGAATGGCGTGTGCCTAACGGTCACTTCTTTCACGAACAAGACTTTCGATGCCGACATCATGCATGAAACGCTTGACCGATCCGATCTGGGCAGCTTGCGCGCAGGAAGCAAAGTGAACGTGGAGCGCGCCATGGCAGTCAACGGACGATTCGGCGGCCATATCGTTTCGGGACACATCGATGGCGTGGGCAAGATCGCGCGCATCGAAACTGACGACAACGCGGTGTGGTTCACCATCGCCGCGCCGCAACACATCCTGCGCCAGATCATCTTGAAAGGCTCCATCGCCATCGACGGCATCAGCCTTACGGTAGCGCGCCTGACCGATTCCACCTTCAGCGTTTCGGTCATTCCTCATACGCGAGCCGAAACGAACCTGGTAACCAAACACGTGGGGGACGAAGTGAACCTTGAGACTGACGTGATCGGTAAATACGTGGAGCGCTTGCTTTCGTTCGAAGGCGCAGATCGGTCCTCACCACCGCAACCAAGCGGCGAGATCACCAAAGAATTCCTGTTGATGAACGGCTTTTGATAAACAGGCAACCCCAGCAAGCAGCCCCGAAACCAAGGCTGCGCTTCGAACCAAGAAAAGGAGAGTACATGTTCGAATTCAATACCATCGATGAAGCGCTCGAAGACCTGCGCCAAGGAAAGATAATCCTGGTGACCGACGACCCCGACCGCGAAAACGAAGGCGACTTCATCTGCGCCGCCGAATTCGCTACCACAGAAAACGTGAATTTCATGGCGGTCCATGGCAAGGGCCTTATCTGCATGCCTATGAGCATCGATCTATGTAAGAAGCTCCAGTTCCCGCAGATGGTCATCGAGAACACCGACAACCACGAAACCGCCTTCACGGTCTCTATCGACCACGTGGACACCACCACGGGCATTTCGGCGGCTGAACGCGGCTTCACCGCGCGCATGGTGGTGGCCGATGATGCGAAGCCCACTGATTTCCGCAGGCCAGGACACATGTTCCCGCTCATGGCAAAGCCGAATGGTGTACTGGAGCGCAACGGTCACACCGAAGCCACGGTCGACCTCATGCGCCTGGCAGGCTTGAAGGAATGCGGCCTGTGCTGCGAGATCATGCGCGATGACGGCACCATGATGCGCACGCCCGAGCTTATCGAGTTAGCGCGCGAGCATGGCCTGAAGTTCATCAGTATCAAAGCACTGCAGGAATATCGCAAGAAGAACGAGAATCACGTGACAGAGATAGCCAACACCAAGATGCCCACGCGCTATGGCGATTTCCGTGCGCGCGTGTTCGTGAACACGCTGAATGGCGAACATCACGTGGCGCTGGTGAAGGGCGATATCGGCGATGGGGAAGACGTGCTGGTGCGCGTGCATTCCGAATGCCTTACTGGCGATGCGTTCGGCTCAATGCGTTGCGACTGCGGCGAGCAGCTGGCCCAGGCCATGCGCCAGGTGGAAGCCGAAGGCCGTGGCATCGTGCTGTACATGCGCCAAGAAGGGCGCGGCGTCGGTCTGGTGAACAAACTGCGTGCCTACGAGCTTCAGGACGAAGGTATGGATACGCTCGAAGCGAACCTTGCCTTGGGCTTCGAAGGCGACATGCGCGAATACTACATCGGCGCGCAGATCTTGCGCAACCTGGGTGTGAAGACCATGCGCTTGCTCACGAATAATCCCGACAAGGTCTATCAGCTCAAAGACTTCGGCCTTGAGATAATCGACCGCGTACCCATTCAGATCGAAGCCACCGATCATGACCGCTTCTATCTGCAAACCAAGCAGGAGAAGATGGGACACCTGTTAAACGTGTAAGACGGCCATCTGAGACACTTCAACCCCGTCCCGAACCGTCCCACCGGATTTTTGAACGAACGATAAACCTCAAAGAAAGGAAACAACATGAACACGCTTGAAGGAAACCTTATCTCACAGGATTTGAAGATCGGCATCGTTGGAGCTCGCTTCAACGAATTCATCACGTCAAAGCTCATCTCGGGTGCCATGGATGCGCTCGTGCGCCACAACGTGAAGGAAGAAGATGTTGATGTCGCCTGGGTACCAGGCGCATTCGAGATCCCACTTGTGGCCAAGAAGATGGCAACCAGCGGCAAATACGATGCCGTCATCTGCCTGGGTGCGGTCATTCGCGGTGCAACCTCGCATTATGACCTGGTCTGCAACGAAGCTGCTAAGGGTATCGCGCACGTGTCGCTGGAAACGGGTGTGCCAGTGATGTTCGGCATCGTTACCACCGACACCATCGAGCAAGCTATCGAGCGCGCTGGCACCAAAGCGGGCAACAAGGGCTTCGACTGCGCAACGGGCGCTATTGAAATGGTGAATCTGCTGAAGGCTATTTAGCAGCCCTCAGCCTATAATAGGTCTATGAGCAAGGGAACGATATTCTTCGACTTCGACGGCACGCTTCACAACAGCATGAAGCTCTATGCCCCTGCGCTGCGCTCGGCTTATGCCTGGTTAGTGGAGCAGGGCGTGGTCGAGCCACGTGAATTCGCTGACGAAGAGATCTGCGGCTGGCTTGGCTGGGCGGTCGAAGATATGTGGACCACGTTCGTTCCAGGGATCCAAGAGGATATGTGGCGCGTGGCATCGAAGATCGTTGCAGACGAAATGAACGATCTATTGCGAGCAGGGAAGGGCGCGTTGTTCGAAGGCATCCCAGACGTGCTGGCGCAGCTTAAAGCCGAAGGGTTCAGCATCGTGTTCCTTTCGAATTGCGGACGACCATACTGCGACGAATACCTTGCCGCATTCGGCATCGATCATCTTTTTCACGCGACCTATTGCGCGGCCGAATTCGATTTCATCCCGAAATGGCAGATCTATCAGCAGGTGGCTGACAAGCATCCGCAGCCACACATCATGGTAGGGGATCGCTTCCACGACATGGAAGTGGCGACCCAAGCGGGTATCCCTTCGATCGGCTGCAGTTATGGCTATGGCGAACCGGCCGAGCTCGAAGTTGCTACTCGTCTTGCTGCGGCGCCGTCCGATATACCCCTGCTTGTCAATGAGTTGG
Organism: Anaerotardibacter muris; assembly: GCF_943192915.1. GTDB lineage: Bacteria > Actinomycetota > Coriobacteriia > Coriobacteriales > Eggerthellaceae > Anaerotardibacter > Anaerotardibacter muris. Next base: position 25,472 of record NZ_CALPCD010000001.1, on the reverse strand, counting down.
TCCGCTTGGATCAAGACCGATAAAGGAAGTGAAGGAAATGGAATATCGCATCGATCCTAAATCTGGCAATGAGCTTTCGATCCTGGGCTTTGGCTGCATGCGTTTCCCCACTTCGCGGCCGGGCAAGATCGACATGTTGCGCACGGAATTGCTCATCCTTGAAGCCATTGCTTCGGGCATCAATTATTTCGACACCGCATACCTATACGCTGGTAGTGAAGAAGCGCTCGGTACTATCTTACAGAAGAACAGCTTGCGCGAGCATGTCTTCATCGCCACGAAGCTGCCGCATACGAACTGTCGCTCGATCGAAGACGTGGAGCGCTGCTTCCAGAAGTCGTGCGAACGCCTGAAGACCGACTACATCGACTATTTCCTTATCCATAACGTGGCCACGCACGAGCAGTGGAAGCGTTTGCTCGAATTCGGTATCGAAGACTGGATCGCTGAAAAGAAGCGGTCGGGCGCTATCAAGCAGATCGGCTTCTCATTCCATGGCTCGAATCCCGAATTCGTGAAGCTGATCGATGCTTACCAGTGGGATTTCTGCCAGATCCAGTACAACTACGCCAACGAGCACTACCAGGCAGGGCGCGCGGGCTTGGACTATGCAGCAAGCAAGGGTTTGCCCATCATCATCATGGAGCCGTTGCTGGGCGGCCGCCTGGTGGACCGCTTGCCCGAAAAGGCGAAGAAGGTCATTGCGGAAAGTGCGCCCGCAGGAACCAGCGAGACCCAAGCGGCGGTCGAGCTTGCGCTTCGCTGGCTTTGGGATCAGCCCGAAGTTACCGTGGTCCTCTCAGGTATGAGTACCGAACAGCAGCTCAAGGACAATATCCAGATAGCGGATAGCGCCAAACCAGGCTGTTTCACTGTGCAAGAGCAGAAGACGCTTGATGAAGTACTCAGATTGTTCAACGAAAGCTTTCGCGTGCCGTGCACGGGTTGCAACTACTGCCTGCCGTGTCCTGTTGGCATCAATATCCCTTCGCTATTCAGCGCATACAACACCTCATATTCGGTCAACTGGTTCACCGGTGTGATGAACTACTTCATGTCCGTTGGGTCGCTTGGGACCGATCCTCATTACGCGAGCGATTGCATCGAATGCGGTGCGTGCATGAAGAAATGTCCTCAGCATATTCAGATCCCCGACGAGCTGAAGAAGGTCCGCCGCCGTCTTCAGCCTCCTGCGACCAAGAAGATCATGGAGATCGTCTCCAAGACCCGTCTCTAGCGCAACCCCTTGGGGCGCTTTAGGGACGGAGGCAGAAGCGTCCCACATTCTGTAGCGAACGCTGCGGACGCTCGTTTTCTAGCGGACGCACTGATAGTTGTAGCGAGGCTCGATGAAGATGGTCGGGCTGTCTTCGGGCACGGTGGCACCAGTGTAGAAGAACCCCTGCTTCGCCAGGTCCTGGGCATGTTCCGTATATCCATCAGCAGAAACTTGCCCGTGAGCACGCTGAGCTTCGCTTGCAGGACCTTTGATCTTTGCGGGTACGCCCAACACCAAAGACCCATCAGGAATGATCATGCCCTTTGGCACTACCGCACCTGCACCAACGGTGCATTCACGGCCTACCACTGTGCCATCAAGGATCGCGGAATTCATGCCGATGATGCAGTTGTCTCCGATAGTGGCCGCATGAATAACAGCATTATGTCCGATGCTCACGTTGTCTCCGATGATGCACGGCGCATCGTAATCTACATGGATAGTGGCATTGTCTTGGATGTTGCTATTCACGCCAATGGTCACTGGCGCACGATCGGCACGGATCACTACGCCTGGAAACACCGACGACTTCGCCCCGATCGTCACATCCCCCAATAGCGTGCAGTTTGGAGCTAGGTAGCAGGTTGGATCAAGTTTCACGCCATGCAGATTCATAAGGAGTCCTTTCGCATAATCACCCAGCAAAGTGGAGAAGGCCTCAGTGCTAGTGAGGTTCGAGATTAATCCTCCAGCAGCTTCTCGACCGCAGCCAGCTTCACGCAGGTGACGAACACCTTCATGGCTTGATCGAGCTCATCCAGCGGGGGAAGGGTAGGGGCGATGCGGATGTTGGAGTCCGCCGGATCGTCCTTATAGGGATAGGTCGCACCAGCGCCGGTCATGGTAACACCAGCATTCTTTGCCAGCTCCACCACGCGTTTGGCCGTGCCTTCAGGAGCATCGAAGGAGATGAAGTAGCCACCACGCGGCGTGCTCCATTCACCACACCCTGTGCTTTCAAGGCCATTGTTCAGCGTTTCGAGCACCAGTTCGAACTTCGGACGGATGATGGCTGCATGCTTTGACATGTGCTTCGCGATACCATCGGCATCCTTCAGGAATTCCACGTGACGCAGTTGATTGATCTTGTCATGACCGATGGTCTGCACGCCCATGTGCTTCTTCACGTCAGCCACATTAGCGGGGCTGGCAGCCATGGCGGCAACACCGGAGCCAGGCAAGGTCACCTTCGAAGTGGAACCAAACTTGTAATAGCGATCGGGGTTGCCCGCTTCAGCGCATGCCTTGGCAATGTCGAGCAGCTGGTCTTGCTCGGCCGCGTCGTCATAGAGATGGTGGACCGCATAGGCGTTGTCCCAGAAGATGCGGAAGTCATCCGCTGCAGTGGGCATCGAAGCCAGTTCGCGCACCACTTCATCAGAATAGGTAACGCCACCAGGATTGGAATACTTCGGCACGCACCAGATGCCCTTGATGGAAGCATCGTTGGCTACCAGTTCTTTCACCACATCCATGTCTGGGCCATCTTCGGTCATGGGAACGGGGATCATCTTGATGCCGAAGGCCTCGGTCACGCCGAAGTGACGGTCGTAACCTGGCACCGGGCAGAGGAACTTCACTTCATCAAGCTGGCTCCAAGGGGTAGCACCATTAGGACCGAACACCCAGCAGCGCATCACGGTGTCGTACATGATGTTCAGGCTGGAATTGCCGAACACGATAACGTTCTCGGGCTCATCGTCGAGCATGGATGCCATCAGCACCTTCGCACTCTCGATGCCATCCAAGATGCCATAATTGCGCAGGTCGGTGCCATCAGCGTCTTCCACCACGGAATCAGAAGAGATGACATCGAGCATGGGCATGCTCAGGTCGAGCTGATCGGCGCCGGGCTTGCCGCGTGCCATGTTCAATGAAAGGTCCAGTGCGCAGTATTCGTCGTATTCTTTCTGCAGGGCCTCTTTCAAGGTCAAGAGCTCGTCTCGCGTCATTTCTTCGTAGGTGGACATACCTTTTCCTTTCGTATTGCGCCCCTGAACGGATTTCGCCGCACGAACGCGTTTTGTAAACGATGCTTAGAGTATAATCCGCTGCGGTAATTTTCTAAAGAACAACAAGGAATTGAAAAGGGAGTTTCATGATTAGTGGTGACTTTTGGGTATTGCTCGCGATGCTCATCTACTTCATGGTGGTTGTGATCATCGGTTTCGTCTACGCGAAGAAATCGAACAGCTCGACCGAAGAATACTTCCTGGGTGGCCGCAGCTTGGGCCCCTGGCTCACGGCACTTTCGGCTGAAGCTTCTGACATGTCAGGCTATCTGCTCATGGGTCTTCCAGGCCTTGCCTATTTCTATGGCGCTTCTGAGGCAATGTGGACCGCTGTCGGTCTGGCTATCGGCACCTACCTGAATTGGAAGTTCGTGGCCAAGCGCCTGCGCAAGTATTCCGAAGTAGCAGGCAATGCTATCACCATCCCTGATTTCTTCTCTAATCGCTTCCATGACAAGAAGAACATCCTCATGACCATCGCGGCGGTCATCATCCTGCTGTTCTTCAGCATCTATGTTGGCTCGTGCTTCGTTACCTGCGGCAAGCTCTTCGCAACGCTGTTCGGGCTTGACTACGCCACCATGATGGTCTTGGGCGCGCTGGTCGTGTTCCTCTACACCTTCGTGGGTGGCTATCTGGCAGTCTCCACCACCGACCTCATCCAGGGCACCATCATGATCTCTGCCTTGGTCATCGTGTTCGTGGGCTCGGTCGCTCAGGCGGGCGGTATCGAGAATACCGTGGCATTCCTGCAAGCACTGCCGGGCTTCTTGGATGGTACCCAGCTTACTGTGCCCATCGTCGACACCAATGGCAACCAGCTCATCGTCGATGGTCTGCCCGCTTTCGGCGCACCGAGTGAATACGGCATCATCGCTATCATCTCCTGCTTGGCTTGGGGCCTGGGTTACTTCGGTATGCCGCAGGTGCTCGTGCGCTTCATGTCCGTGAAGAACTCCGATGAGATCAAGAAGTCCCGTGTCATCGCGGTGGTGTGGGTCGTCATCTCGCTGTTCTGTGCGGTGTCCATCGGCCTTATCGGTCGCGCGGTCATCCCTACAGAGTTCCTCACGAATTCCGCTGCTGAGAACATCTTCATCGTGCTCTCGCAGATGTTGCTGCCTTCCTTCATGTGCGGTTTAGTTGTCTCGGGCATCTTCGCAGCGGCGATGTCGTCCTCTTCGTCCTACTTGCTCATCTCAGGTTCAGCGGTTGCCGAGAACATCTTCCGCGGTCTTATCAAGAAGGATGCCACCGATGCGCAGGTCATGATCGTGGCGCGCATCACGCTGGTGGTCATCCTGCTGTTCGGTATCGTCATCGCTATCGATGAGAACTCCATCATCTTCCAGGTCGTTTCCTACGCGTGGGCTGGTTTCGGTGCGGCGTTCGGTCCGCTCATGCTGCTCTCGCTCTATTGGAAGCGCACGAACCTACCTGGCGCAGTGGCAGGCATGCTCTCAGGTGCAATTGGCGTTGTGGTCTGGCACGAGCTCATCAAGCCCCTTGGCGGCATCTTCGGTGTCTATGAATTGCTCCCGTGCTTCTTCATCAGCCTTATCGTGATCGTGGTGGTCTCGCTCTTGACGAAGAAGCCTTCTCAAGAGATCGAGAACGAATTCGACAACTATATGAAGGCCGACTGCTAACAGTCTTGGTCTTGCAGACATTTGGGGTCGGACTCCGTCCGTCCGACGTACGTCCGATCCTTCCAGGCCCGCTTCTTCCGCGGGCCTTTTTGTTGTCATTTCGCCGTATTTCTACTGGTGAAACCGTCTGTCGAAAAATCGTGCATTATTTTTGAGGGAATTGCGTGCAAAATGGGGAAGTAGGGCGCCCTTGTAAAAAGTCCGTGTCTTCCAGTTCGGGCCGGCTTATCTTCAATGACCTGCGAAAACTCTGCTAAAAGGCAAGCGCTCGCGCACAGAGAACCATAGACACGCACGGGGGCGTGTGGAGTGTTGACAGAACCAACTGACTAACATATTATTCATTTGCTCGAATGAACCGACCAGGTCCATTTGGGCAGGCAGCTTGAAAATTACACATGAGACAAGCGAAATCACGGAAGTGTACCAAAGCGGTCAAATGGGACGGGCTGTAAACCCGTTGGCTCAGCCTTCCAAGGTTCGAATCCTTGCACTTCCACCATTTTGCCCACATAGCTCAGCCGGTAGAGCACTTCGTTGGTAACGAAGAGGTCAGCAGTTCGAGTCTGCTTGTGGGCACCAGTTTTGGCGGTGTAGCTCAGGTGGTCAGAGCACACGGTTCATACCCGTGGCGTCACTGGTTCGAATCCAGTCACCGCTACCAAATTCATTCGCTTACATACGTAAGCTTTTTGTAAATTCCTTTTAACACCTATTAAGGAGGACGGAATGGCTAAAGAAAAGTTCGAGCGTACTAAGCCACATGTCAACATCGGTACCATCGGTCACGTTGACCACGGCAAGACCACGCTGACTGCAGCAATTTCTAAGACCCTTTCTTCGAACGACGGTTCTCATGGTTCTGCAACCGCAGACTTCACCGCATTCGAGGACATCGATAAGGCTCCTGAAGAGCGTGAACGTGGTATTACCATCTCCATCGCTCACATCGAGTACGAAACCGACACCCGTCACTATGCACACGTCGACTGCCCTGGCCATGCTGACTACGTCAAGAACATGATCACCGGTGCAGCTCAGATGGACGGCGCGATCCTCGTTATCGCTGCTACCGACGGTCCTATGGCTCAGACTCGTGAGCACATCCTGCTCGCTCGTCAGGTTGGCGTTCCTTACATCGTCGTATTCCTGAACAAGTGCGACATGGTTGACGACGAAGAGCTCCTCGAGCTCGTTGAGATGGAAGTTCGCGAACTTCTCTCCTCCTACGAGTTCCCTGGAGACGACACCCCGATCATCCGCGGTTCTGCTCTTAAGGCTCTTGAGGGCGACGCAGCATACCAGGACAAGATCTGGGAGCTCATGGAAGCTGTCGACTCTTACATCCCCACCCCCGAGCGTGACGTTGACAAGCCCTTCTTGATGGCTGTCGAAGACACCATGACCATCACTGGTCGTGGCACCGTTGCTACTGGTCGTGTTGAGCGTGGCGTTCTCCATGTCAACGACGAACTCGAGATCGTTGGTATCAAGGACACCGAGAAGACCGTCTGCACTGGTATCGAGATGTTCCGCAAGCTCCTCGACGAGGCTCAGGCTGGCGACAACATCGGTTGTCTGCTCCGTGGCGTTAAGCGCGAAGACATCGTTCGTGGCCAGGTCCTCTGCAAGCCCGGCTCTGTTACTCCTCACACCGAGTTCGAGGGTCAGGTTTACATCCTTACCAAGGAAGAAGGCGGCCGTCACACCCCATTCTTCGATGGCTATCGTCCTCAGTTCTACTTCCGCACCACCGACGTTACTGGTGTTGCACACCTCCCCGAGGGCACCGAAATGGTCATGCCTGGCGATAACGTTGAGCTCCGCGGCGAACTCATCCACCCGATCGCTATGGAGGAAGGCCTCCGCTTCGCTATCCGCGAAGGTGGCCGCACCGTCGGTTCCGGTCGTGTTACCAAGATCATCAAATAACATCGACCATTTGGAATGCTTGGCTAGACCCGCTTCGGCGGGTCTAGCTATCCGTTAGTTCATGTGTAAACAAGCGCACGAATAGTAATTAAAGGAGAATTCATGCGTACTTTGGTCACTTTGGCGTGCACTGAATGCAAACGCCGTAACTATACGACCAAGAAAAACAAGCAGAATAATCCTGATCGTATCGAGTTCAAGAAGTATTGCAAGTGGTGTGGTCATCACACGATGCATAAGGAAACTCGCTAGATTGGGTATTTTGAAGTAGGCGCAAAATAGGCCAGTAGCTCCAATTGGTAGAGCGGCGGTCTCCAAAACCGCATGTTGGGGGTTCGAGTCCCTCCTGGCCTGCCAGCTTGTTCTAATAAGCAGCTTAATAAGCTGCTTGTTTGGCGTTATAGACTGTTGGATTTCCAGATCAGGAAGTTGTATGGCAAAGAAGTCGAAAACTCAAAAGGCTAAAGCTTCTGCAAAGAAGGCAGCTAAGAAGGCGGCCTCACAGGAGCTCGACAACCAAGAGGTTGTCGCTGTCGAAGAGCCTAAGAAGAAGGGTGTCTTCAGCAAGAAGGAGACCCGTAAAGAAGAGAAGCAGAAGCAGGAGAACCTGCAAGACTATCAGATCAAGGCTGAAGAAGCGAAGCCGAAGAAGCGCCGCTTCCAGTTCTTCTCTGATGTTCGTGCTGAGATGCGTCGCGTTACCTGGCCAAGCCGTCAGGATGTCATGCAGTGGACGGGCGTTGTCATCGTTGCATTGCTCTTCTTCGGTGTGTTCACCCTCATTTTGGACGACTGGATCGTCACTCCGCTTCTGTTCGCCATCTCTAGTTTGGGAGTCTAGGTCCTATGAGCAAAAAATGGTATGTCTTACACACCTATTCCGGCTATGAGAACAAGGTGAAGAAAAGCCTCGAGACCCGTATCGAGACCATGGGTCTTGAAGATCGCGTCTTTGCGATCGAGATCCCTACGGAATCCGTCACCGAGATCAAAGAAGGTGGCCGTAGGGTCGAAACTGAGAAGAAGGTGCTCCCTGGATACGTTCTGGTCCGCATGGACTTGGATGATCGCAGCTGGGCAGCTGTGCGCAATACTCCTGGCGTCACTGGTTTCGTGGGAAGCCAAGGCAACCCTGAACCGCTCACACGCGAGGAATACAACAAGATCATGAAGCGCACCAGCCGTGAAGCACCGAAGAAAACCTCCACCACCTATGAAGTGGGCCAAGCGGTCAAGGTCGTCTCTGGCGCACTTGCGGAATTCGATGGAGTCGTTGCAGAGGTATCGCCCGAATCGGGCAAGATCAAAGTTCTCGTTACCATCTTCGGACGCGAAACCCCCGTTGAGCTGTCCTTCGATCAGGTGGCGCGAATCTAGTCTCTACAATGTAATCTCGTAAACAACGCGTTGATATGCCTGTGTGTGGACAGGGCTTCTCGTAGAAACGCTTTGTCATAAGGTAATGAAACTATTCAGTTGAAAGGAACACTGAAGTGGCTGAAAAGAATGTAACGGGCTTTGTTAAGCTCCAGATTCCTGCCGGTGGCGCAAATCCTGCTCCTCCTGTAGGTCCTGCATTGGGTGCCCAGGGTGTTAACATCATGCAGTTCTGCCAGGCGTTCAACGCTGCTACGCAGGACAAGGCGGGCACTATCATCCCGGTCGAGATCACGGTCTATGAAGACAAGACCTTCGACTTCGTCCTGAAGACCCCTCCCGCAGCCTTCCTCATCAAGGAGAAGCTTGGCCTGAAGAGCGGCTCTGGCATTCCTCAGATCCGCAAGGTAGGCGAACTTTCTCTTGATCAGCTCCGCGAGATCGCAGAGATCAAGATGCCCGACCTCAATGCGAACACCATCGAGGCTGCAATGGAGATCATCGCTGGTACCGCTCGCTCTATGGGCGTTAACATCGAAGGCCGTGAGCCTAAGAAGGAATACGTCATCACTCGTCGCCTCAAGGCTATCCTCGATGGCGAAGGTGCTGGCGCCGCAGAATAATCGTTGATCAAGCGCACTGGTTAAGGCTAAGGTGCGTGAATATGTGGCAGAGAATCTTCTCGTCATGACCACGAAAGGAATTTGATCCATGGGTAAGAAATTTGATGAAGCTCAAGCGAAGGTCACTGAAGAGCTCTATGCTCCGCTCGAGGCACTCGCACTGGTGAAGGATATCGCCTTCGCCGACTTCGACGAGACCGTTGAGATGCACGTTCGTTTGGGCATCGATACGCGTCAGGCGGACCAGCAGCTCCGCGGCACCGTAAGCCTGCCGAATGGCTCTGGCAAGACAGTTCGCGTGGCAGTCTTCGCAGAGGGCGATGCTGCTCGTGCTGCAGAAGAAGCAGGTGCGGACATCGTTGGCTCTGACGATCTGATCGCTGATATCCAGGCGGGCAAGATCGACTTCGACGCTACCGTTGCAACTCCCGAGATGATGGCCAAGGTCGGTCGTCTTGGTCGTATCCTCGGTACGCGCGGCCTGATGCCGAATCCTAAGCTCGGCACCGTTACTCCTGATGTCGCCAAGGCTGTCAAGGAACTCAAGGGCGGCCGCGTGGAATATCGTGCAGACCGCTATGGCATCTGCCACGTCATCATCGGTAAGAAGAGCTTCACCCCCGAACAGCTTGCAGAGAACTACGGCGTGGTCTTCGACGAGATCCTGCGCATGAAGCCTGCTGCAGCAAAGGGCAAGTATGTGAAGTCCGTTACGGTCACTTCCTCCATGGGCCCGGGTGTTCCTGTCGATGGTTCTGTGAATCGCGCTTACACCACACCTGCTGCTGAATAAGCATCATTACCACAATGACTTTGAAAAGCCTCCATTGCCTGGAGGCTTTTTCATTATGGGGACAAGCAGGGGTATAATTGAAGTTCAGCAATCTTGCTATCCTTGGGATAGCTGTGTAATGGACCGATCGAGTAGGAGATGTGCGTGAGCGAAAAATCAGAGACCATCAAAGAGACCGCCCAAAAGGCTATCGAATCCAAAGAGACCATGGATGCGCTCATCGAAGACCTCTCTGGCTCTTCGCGCAGAGCACGTCAGAATGCTGCTGCGGTGTTCGCTCAGATCGCGAAGATCGATCCAGAGGTGCTCGTCCCTTATCACGATGATTTCATCGATGCCCTGAAGCGTCCTGAAGCTCAGACCCGCTGGGAAAGTCTTGAAGTGCTCACCACGCTCGTACCTTCTGTTTCCAAGAGCTGCGAAAAGGCTTTGCCCGATGCGGAAACAGCGCTCTTCGATGAAGAGAGCGGCTTCGTACGCTTGGCTGCTGTGCGCTTCTTGTGCAAGCTCGGTTCCACCACGGAACTGCGCTCCGAAAAGGTATGGCCGCTGCTCGATGAGGCTATTCAGTGCTACCACGGCGACTACGAATATCAGGACATGCTCATCGCGCTCATCGGATTCTCTGAAGGCAAGATCTCGAAGGACGTGAAAGCAGGTCTTAAGGATCGCATGGCCTTCGACGCTGAAAAGTCCAAGGGCGCGCTCAAGCGTCGTAGTCAGCAGATCATCGACAATCTTGGCTAAGCGCATTCGCGCTCGCGCATGCTCGCTTCATGGTGAGCATGTTGCGTATTGAACCGTTCATTTCTACTTCCAAGGAGACAGGAATATGGCAAAGCATACCGTTACGCTCATCCCTGGCGATGGCATCGGCCCTGAGACTACCGCAGCGATGCAGCGCGTGGTCGAGGCTGCAGGCGCAGACATCGAGTGGGAGGTTGCCGAAGCAGGCGCTCATCTGATGGAGGAATTCGGCACACCACTGCCACCAGCCACCATCGATGCGGTCCGCAAGAACAAGGTGGCCATCAAGGGCCCTGTTACCACGCCCGTCGGCACGGGCTTTCGAAGCGTGAACGTGGCGCTTCGCCAAGCGCTCGACCTGAACGTATGCTTGCGTCCCGTGCTCTCCATCCCTGGTGCAGGTGGTCGCTATGAAGACGTTGACCTAGTCATCGTTCGCGAGAATTCCGAAGACCTCTATGCAGGGATCGAATTCGAAGAAGGTACCCCTGACGCACTCGATCTGATCGACTTCATCGAAGAAAAGGGCGCGGGTACCATCCGTAAGGATTCGGGCATCTCCATCAAGCCCATCTCCAAGACCGCGTCGCGCAACATCGTCGAATATGCTTTCGACTATGCCGAGAGGCAGGGTTATAAGAAGGTCACTGCTGCTCACAAGGCGAACATCATGAAGCACTCTGACGGTCTGTTCCTGCGCACGGCGCGAGAAGTGGCTGAAGAGCATCCCTCCATCGAGTTCAATGACAACATCATCGATGCGTTTTGCATGAATATCGTCATGGATCCTTCGCAGTTCGACGTCATCGTATTCCCGAACCTCTATGGCGACATCGCCAGCGATCTGTGCGCTGGTCTGGTGGGTGGCCTTGGTATTGCGCCAGGTGCGAACATCGGTCCTGAGTACGCCATCTTCGAGGCGGTCCATGGGTCTGCCCCTGACATTGCGGGCAAGGATGTTTGCAACCCCACCGCAGAGATCCTCTCTGCTGCGATGATGCTCGACCATCTGGGTGAGCAGGACATCGCCGCGAAGATCCGCGCTGCTGTGCGCAAGGTCTATGCCGATGGCAGTGTGCTCACTGCTGATATTCGCAAGGCAACGGGTTCGAACACCGCGCCAGCAAGCTGTACCGAATTCACGGACGCTGTCATCCAGGCGCTGTGATCGATCGTCTTTCGCAATGACCATCATCCGATCTATTCAAAAGGAGCATGCATGAACAACCGAGCTGATGTTCTCAAGGTGGGCGATAAGAGCTACACCTATTATCCTGTTTCCCAGGTCGAAGGCCATGCAGCCTTGCCCTATTCGCTCACGGTCCTGCTCGAGAATATCTTGCGCAACGCTCGCAGCGACGAAGAGGCCAAGATGCTCTCGCAGCGCTTGGTCGAAGCGGGCACCAAGGGCGTAACAGGTGAAGAGATCGAATTCAGCCCCGCCCGCGTGCTCTTCCAGGATTTCACGGGCGTACCCGTCTTCGTGGACTTCGCGGTCATGCGTGAGGCATGCAAGGAACTGGGTGGTGATCCGAAGAACATCAACCCGCAGGTTCCGTGTGACCTGGTGATCGATCACTCGGTCATCGCTGATGAATCGGGATGCCCCAGTGCGCTCGAGACCAATATGGAGCTGGAATTCGAACGCAACAAAGAACGCTACGACTTCCTGAAGTGGTCGCAGGAGTCTTTCCAGAACGTGCGTATCGTGCCTCCTGGATCGGGTATTTGCCACCAGTTGAACATCGAACGCTTCGCTAGCGTGGTCATGACCCGCGAAGAAGCACAAGAGACCATCGCTTATTTCGATACGCTCGTTGGCACCGACTCCCACACGCCAACTGCTAACGGCATCGGCGTGCTTGGTTGGGGAGTGGGCGGCATCGAGGCAGAGGCTGCTGCGCTCGGCCAACCCATCACCACGCTCGTCCCGCGTGTTATCGGTGTGAACCTGGTAGGTTCGCTGCCTGAACATGTCAGCGCTATGGACCTTTCGCTCACCTTCGCGCAGATGCTCCGTGCTGAAGGTGTGGTCGGCTGCTTCGTCGAAGTCTTCGGTGAAGGTGTTCAGAGCTTGTCTGCTACTCAGCGCGCGTGCGTTTCGAACATGACCCCCGAATACGGCTCTACGTGCACCTTGTTCCCGGTCGATCAGCAAACGCTCGACTATCTGGCTCTTACGGGCCGCAGCCCCGAACAGATAGCGCTCGTGGAAGCTTATGCGAAGGCTCAAGGTTTCTGGGGATATGCCGATGCGGCTCCGCGCACGTATGCGAAGGTGCTCACCCTCGATCTTTCTACGGTGAAGCGCAGCCTTGCTGGTCCTTCGCGTCCGCATGACCGCTTCGATCTGGACAAGGCTTACAGCAACTTCCAGTCCATCTGCTCTGATCGCGGCTTGGATCTGAATGATAAGGTCGAGGTCGACTTCCTTGGTAAGAAATATGACCTCACCCATGGCGCTCTGGCCATTGCCGCTGTTACCAGCTGCACCACCGCAACTGACGCATCGATGATGCTGGCGGCAGGACTCCTTGCACGCAATGCAGCTGCTAATGGTCTGAAGCCCAAACCTTGGGTCAAGTGCATCCTTGCGCCTGGCAGCCGTGCTACCGAAGATATCTTGAACAAGGCAGGGCTCATCCCTGGCCTGCAAGATCTTGGTTTCTACACCTGCGGTTTCGGTTGCATGAGTTGCATTGGTAACTCGGGCCCTGTCTATCCGCAGATGCACGGCATCGCCGACACCATCGAACTTGCCAGCATCCTTTCAGGCAATCGCAACTTCGATGGACGCATCTCGCCTGATGTGTCCCAGAATTATCTTTGTGCTCCTGCGCTGGTCATCGCCTATTCGCTCGTTGGCACCATGGACTTCGATTTCGAAACCATGCCCATCGGTACCAATGCAGAAGGCAAGGAAGTGTTCTTGCGTGATATCTGGCCAAACGATGAAGAAGTTGCCAAGCTCTTAGCGCAGTGCTGCACCAAAGAGACCTTCGATGCTTCCGCGGCAGACCTGTTCACTGGCGATGAGAAGTGGCAGGCGCTCAGCAAGGAAGCCAGCGATACTTTCGCCTGGGATCCTGAATCCACCTATGTGCGCCGTGCACCGTATTTCAACGGCATGTCCAAGACCCCTGTGGCACCCGAACAGATCAAGGATGCGCGCGCGTTGCTGAATGTGGGCGATTTCATCACCACCGACCACATCTCGCCAGCTGGTGCCATCGCGCTCGATTCACCTGCGGCGCGTTATCTTGAAGACCACGACGTGCTTCCTCAAGACTTCAACACCTATGGCGCTCGTCGCGGTAACCATGAGGTCATGATGCGCGGTACCTTCGCCAACGTGAAGCTGATGAACAAGCTCGCTGAAGGCAAGAAGGGCGGTTGGACCAAAGATTTCCTCGACGACCAGATCAAGGCTGTTTGGGACGCTGCGGAAGATTACATGGAAAACGATATCCCGCTCGTGGTGCTTGCAGGCAAGATGTATGGTAGCGGCTCATCGCGTGACTGGGCAGCTAAGGGACCGATGCTCCAAGGCGTACGTGCAGCATTCGCGGAAAGCTTCGAGCGCATTCATCGTTCTAACCTTATCGGTATGGGCATCCTGCCGCTGCAATTCGAAGAAGGTCAGAGCGTTGAAACGCTCGGCCTTGATGGTTCGGAGACCATCACTATCGCGCCGATCGATTTCTCGCAAGGGCTGTCGAATCCAGCTGTGGTAGGAGTCAAGGCGGTCAAGCCATCGGGCGAGACCATCGACTTCAACGCTGTTGTGCGCATCGATACGCCAACCGAAGGCGATTATTACTACAACGGCGGCATCCTGCAATACGTATTGCGTTCGCTCGCTTAGATCAGCACTGAAACCTTGGTTACGGGGGCTTTCTCACCCAAGCCTGCAGTGAGACGTGGGTAGAGAAGCCCTTGTTGCCATTCTGGACCTATCAAGAAAGAAGGGTCATGCCATCTCCTTTCATCAAAAGACTGGGGCAGGTCATCCAAAGGCAAACGGTCACATCGCCCGATAGGGCTCGTGCGCTCTTGATGGCGGCCTATTCCTGGGTGAATCTTGCGGGAAAGTTCCAGATGAGAGGTGATGTGCGCGCGGCTACCGAGCGTGTGAACGGTGGCATTGCTGGCACTATCGTCGATTCGTTTCGCCGTCCGCAGAATGCGGTGATGGTGAACATCTTCATGCCCTGCGAGCTCATCCATGCTATGGGTCTGGTGCCGATGTTCCCTGAGGGGCTTTCGGCCTACATCGCTAATACGGCGTGCGAAGAAGTGTTCGTCGAAGCATCCGAAGCCAACGATATCGCTGAGACCTTTTGTTCGTATCACAAGCTCATGATGGGCGTTGCAGAAACGGGCGTGATGCCGCGGCCGCTCATGATAGCCAACACCACGCTCATCTGCGATGCGAATCAGCTTTCATTCCCACGCCTAGCGAACTATTACGATGTTCCTCATTACGTTATCGATGTACCAAGCGAACAGAGCGAAGATTCGGTCAGGTACGTTGCTGATCAATTCTATGAGCTTGCAGCCATGCTCGAAGACTTGAGTGGGCGTCGTCTCGATCCTGAGTCGCTTCGTGAAGTGATGGTACGCTCGCGCAAGACCATCGAGACGTACCAACGCGCGTTGGCTCTGCGTGGCAAGGTGAGCCTCGATACCACCATGACAAGCGAACTGTGCGCCATGATCTCGACCCATATCATGCTCGGCCGTCCTGAAGCTTTGCGCTTCATGGAAGACCTGCTCAAGGCATCAGAAGCGGCTCTGCCACGTGGCAAAGAAGATAAAGTGCGCCTTTTCTGGATCCATACGCTGCCGAACTGGCAGGATTCCATGCGCGCTATCCTTGACGCTGCGCCACAGTGCGAACTGGTAGGTACCGATATCGCCTCCGAATCCATCGCACTGCCCGACCCCGATCATCCTTTCGAGACCATGGCTCGTCGCCTGGTCTATGGCTCCATGAATGGTCCCGCGAAGCATCGTCTTGAGCTCGCTCTTGAACAGGCTAAAGACGCCAATGCTGATGGGGTAGTGGTGTTCTGCCACTGGGGATGCAAGCAAACGCTGGGAATCTCCCAGATGGCCAAGCATTTCTTCGAGCAAGCAGGTTTGCCTACGCTCGTGCTCGATGGCGACGGATGCGATTCGCGCAATGTGGCTGATGGGCAGATGGTCACCCGCATGAATGCCTTCATCGAACAGCTGAAAGCGGTACGCGCATGATCCACTACAGTTGCAAATACGCTCCTATCGAGCTCTTCGCTGCTTTTGGTATCGATGCCTGTTTGCTCGATCAAGAAGAAGAGAACTTCGAACGCGCTGAGAGCCTGACCCATGCGAATCTGTGTTGCCATGCCAAATCGCTCATCCAGCAAAGCTTGGACAAGAGCGATGTGATCATCATGGATTGTTGCGATTCCCTTCGCCGCGTCCATGATGTGCTCGATTTCGAAGGAAGGCAGGAACACCTCTATTTCTTGGACTTGCCCCACGAGAACAATGGCTGTTCACGTGAATTGTTCGCAGGTTCGCTCGTGAAGCTTGCGCGTGAACTGGAATCCCAAACGGGTAAGCCCTTCGACAAGCAGCGATTCTTCGAAGCTTGTGCGCAAGCGTCTTGGGAATTCCCCCAAGAAGATTTCATCGCGTTGCTTGGCGGCCGCGTGAGCCCCGAACTGCAGCGCTCCATCGAAAACGAGATGAGCTTGGCGGTGGTGAATCTTACGTGTTGTGGTAGCCGCGGGCTTGAGCCATTGCCTGAAGATGCCGCCGATATGGACCTCGATTCGCTCATGGCTTGGTATGCCTATGCGCTGCTTCGCATGGTCCCTTGTATGCGCATGACCGACGTGACTGGCCGTCGTGTGCTGCTCGAGGACCCACGCCTGAAGGGCATCATCTACAATACCGTGAAGTTCTGTGATTTCTACAGCTTCGACTATGCGGCACTCAAAGACATGACCGCCTTGCCGATGCTCAAGATAGAATCTGATTACATGCCCATGGCATCCGGCCAGCTCTCCACCCGTTTGGAAGCGTTCTCGGAAAGCTTGGGCCTGCCCGCGAAGCAACGAAGCGAGAAAGTGCACAACATGCAAGGAAAGTATTTCGCAGGGATCGACAGTGGCTCGACCACCACGAACATGGTCGTGCTCGATGGGTCGGGAGAAGTGGTCGCCAGTGCCATCGTGCGCACTGGTCCTAAGGCTGAACGTGGAGCGCGTGAAGCGCTCGAAGCGGTATGCCAGCAGCTCGGTGCCACCCCGGACGACTTCGTGGCCATCATGGCAACGGGCTATGGCCGCGACAACATCCCGTTCGCTACCGACACCAAGACCGAGATCAGCTGCCATGCTCACGGTGCCCATCACCTAAATCCTGCCATCCGCACCATCGTGGATATTGGTGGTCAGGACAGTAAGGTCATCTGCCTTGATGCTGATGGGGAAGTGTCGAATTTCATCATGAACGATAAGTGTGCCGCTGGTACAGGTCGCTTTTTGGAGATGATGGCGCGTTCGCTCGAGCTGGATATGGATCAGATGTCCACCCGTGGCCTTGACTGGAAGAAGGATCTTACCATTTCCAGCATGTGTTCTGTTTTTGCAGAATCAGAGGTAATTTCGCTCATCGCGGACAATCACTCCGATAATGATATCGTGCACGGCTTGAACAAATCCATCGCGTCGAAGACCGCCTCGATGGTCAAGCGTGCTCGCGGCGAAGCTCCCTTCATGATGACGGGTGGCGTCGCGCGCAATGTGGGCGTTGTCCAGGAACTTGAATCGCGTTTGGGTGATTCGCTCTTCATCACCGAATCACCTGATCTGTGCGGCGCTTTGGGTGCGGCACGTTATGCATGGGAAGAACAACAGTAAGGAGCCTGCGTGGATTCTCAGCAGCAAGGACCGATCAACTGGTCCGATTTCATCAAACAAGCGAAGGGCTCGGGCGCGAGCGCCGATTTCGAGCGCGTGAAAGCTCGATTCTCGCATATGAAGAAGCGCACGATCATCATCGGTGTCGTGGTCTTGCTCGCTATCATCGCACTTGCTTATTGGTGGTTCCATCCTCCTATCAACATCCACAGTATCGATCTGTGGGGCTTCCTTATCCTGGTGCTGGTGGTGATCACCTTCGTCTTGTATGTCTTTAGGCAGATCTACAAGACTGGCATGGGTAAACGAGAAGCCAGCCCTAAGAAGGAGAAGCTCTTCACGCGCCTGATGATCATCCCTATCGCTATCGTTATCATCGGTGCAGGTGGTTGGGTTGCTTCCCAGTCTTTCTTCCCTGGTAATGCCGAGAAATTCTCTACCATCCTTGAAACCACTGATGGCGATTTCGCTACGGATGTTCCTGAAGTGAATTACAACGAGATCCCCTTCATCGACAAGGCATCAGCAGAACTGTTGGGTAACCGCACCATGGGCACCATGGCCGACTACGTTTCTCAGTTCGAGATCTCGCCGCTCTATTCGCAGATCAATTACAAGGGCCAGCCTGTGCGCGTAAGTCCGCTGAACTATGCTGACTTCTTCAAATGGTGGGCCAATCGCGACGGTGGTATTCCTGCCTATGTGATCGTGAATATGACCACGCAGGATACCGAGATCGTGCGTCTGGAAAATCCTATTCGTTACTCCGATTCCGACCCATTCTTCTACAACGTAGATCGCTACGTGCAGCTTAGCTATCCGTTCTACATGTTCGACGAGAAGTCCTTCGAGATCAACGAAGATGGCGAGCCGTATTGGGTCTATCCCGTGCAGAAGCGCACCATCGGTCTATTCGGCGGCACTACCATCCAGCGTGTGGTGCTCTGCAATGCTTCTACTGGCGAATGCCAGGATCTGGCAGTTGACGAAGTGCCCCAGTGGGTCGATCGCGTCTATCCTGCTGAGCTGCTCATCCAGCAATACAACTGGTCAGGCGCTCTTTCTGGTGGCTGGATCAATTCGTGGCTCGGTCAAAATGGCGTGAAGCAGACCACACCTGGTACTGATGGCAAGAATGGATTCAATTACATCGCGCAGGATGACGACGTGTGGGTCTATAGCGGCGTTACCTCGGCTACGGCCGATAACTCCATCATCGGCTGCGTCATGATCAATCAGCGCACGGCTGAATCGAAGTTCTATGCAGTGGCGGGTGCTACCGAAGAGTCGGCGATGCACTCGGCTGAAGGTCAGGTGCAGCACCTGAAATATGATGCCACCTTCCCGTTGTTGCTCAATGTGGATGGTCAACCCACCTACTTCATGGCATTGAAGGACGATGCTGGCCTGGTGAAGATGTATGCCATGGTCGACATCCAGCGGTATCAGAACGTCGCAGTAGGCGATACGCTTGCAGCGACCGAGAAATCATATGAGTTACTGCTGGTGAACCAAGGAATCAATACGGGTGGCACTCCTGCCACGGCGAACCCAGGGGAGGGTACGACCAGCGGCACCATCGCCTCGATATCGCCAGTGGTCATCGATGGCAATTCGCACTATTACCTCATCCTTGATGGTCAGCAAGCCATCTTCGACTGCCCAGTAGCCAGTGTGGTTGACGTAGTCCGCTACAAAGTAGGCGACGTAATAGTCCTTCATCACGGCGCCCTAGAAGGAAACGTCGTAGTGGTAGATGCCATCGGCGAATAACGGGGACGGGTTCAAATCTGTCCGGGACGCTTTGGGGACAGGTCCCGTTTTGTCCGGGGTACTTTTGAGGCAGTGCAGCGCATGAGTGTAGACAAATTGGGGGCGTAGCCCTTTTTGTCTACACGAACAACGGAGCGGATAAGTTATGCACGATCACCTTGCAGTCACAGCACCCCAGAAGGCTTCCATACCGTTCGCGTTCCGCATTCACAACTTCCCTTGACGGGTATGGTGCGTACTGAAATAATAGATAAGCTTTCTTAAGCATAGGAATAACTGTTCCGCTACCCAAGACAGCAGGTACGTATGTTTAATTGCGTAAGCAGCCCGCCGAGGTGGTTATGATGAAAGTTCTTTATGGCTTTGTCGACCCCTGCTGTCATGGACACAGGGGTCGTTTCTTTTCAGAATTCGATCCACTTTGAAGAGGAGCGGAACCCGAGTTTTGAAAAGAAGGAGGTGCAACTGAATGCCAAGCGTAAAGAACACTGAAGCTCTGCAGGAGATCAAGAACGATCTCACTGATGTTCAAGCAGTCTGGGTCGTCGACTATCGCGGCCTTACTGTTAAGGAGTCTCAGGGTCTGCGTCGCAGCATCCGTGAATCTGGTGCGATCATGAAGGTCTACAAGAACACCCTCATGGAGATCGCGCTCAAGGAAATGGACATGCCCGAAATGGGTGAGATCCTCTCAGGTCCTTCCGCATTCATCTTTGCTGATGGTGACCCCGTGGCTTCTGCGAAGACCATCCGCGACTTCGCCAAGGATAACGAAAAGCTCGTTATCAAGGGCGGTATCATGGACGGTTCGTTCGTGGACGCTGCAGCAGTCCAGAAGATCGCTTCTCTTCCCTCGCGCGAAGAGCTCATCGCGAAGCTTCTTGGTTCGCTTCAGAATCCGATGTCTCAGATCGTCCGTGTGCTCAATGGCCCTATGGAGTCGTTTGCACGCACGCTCGGTGCCATCGCCGATCAGAAGAATGCAGCCTAGTTGCTGCCTAGCCTACGGGCTGAATCGGGCAGCGCAAGTTGCTCTTGGAAATTGTTAGAACTGCCGATAAGGCGCAAAAGTTAAGAAGGAGTCATACAATGGCTGTATCTCGCGAAGAAATCGTAGAAGCACTGAAGGAAATGCCTGCTCTGGAGCTTTCCGAACTCGTTAAGGAACTCGAAGAGGTCTTCGGCGTTTCTGCTGCTGCACCTGTTATGGTTGCTGGCGCTGCAGGCGCTGCTGCTGGCGGCGAAGCTGGCGGCGAAGAGAAGTCCGAGTTCGACGTTGTTCTCGAAGGCTTCGGCGACAACAAGATCGCTGTTATCAAGGCTGTCCGTGAGATCACCGGTCAGGGCCTGAAGGAAGCTAAGGAGCTCGTCGAGGGCGCACCTGCAACCATCCAGGAAGGTGTTGCTAAGGACAAGGCTGAGGAAATGAAGGCATCCCTCGAAGAGGCTGGTGCAGCTGTTACCTTGAAGTAAATTCACGGTACACCGTTTCCTGTGATCAACTCACAGCATCAAAAAGAGCTCGCCTCGCGAGCTCTTTTTGATTGGGGACGGGTTCATTTCTGTCCCGGACAAAAAGGGGACAGGTTCAGATTGGGGATCCGTTGGGGTGCTGTGGCTGCAAGGTAAGGATGCATAACTTACCCGCTTGCGCTGTTCGCCCTTTGGGCTCATGCGGTCGCTCTCCAGTATTGTTACGCGAACCCGCTTTTAGCGGGTTCTTTCTTTTTAAGATGGCTATGCGAAGTAAATTCTGCGCCCTTGCCCTGCATCCGCAGCACGCGTACTTTGCGCAAAGACAAAGTGTAGTGCCCACTTATTTACGACCGTGTTTGCGACCAGCTATGTCAAGAAGGGTTTCGTTCAGCAGCTCGTAAACTTCACGTGTTTGCCCGTCAAGGCAAGAAAGGTGCTTCTCGATGGTCTGCATATCACCACGCTCTGCAGGACCCGTAAGAGAAGCGATCACACCATCGTGCGCGATATGTTCGGCGTTGCCAAGAAAAAGGGGAGCGAGCGCTTGTTCAGCATTCTCTGATGAAAAACCACAGCGCTCCAATTCATTGCAAGCCAACTGATAGAGTGCCACCACCTGGTTCGAAGCCAGCACGGCAGCAGCGTGGTAGCGCACCTTCTCAGCAGGGTCGATCACCTGGACCAGATTGCCTTCATCGCGAATGAGCGCGACCATCTCGGTCAAATGAGCATCATCGCCTTCGATCGCGAAGAACGCTTTGGCAAGCTCTTGATAGGTATCGAACTTCGAAGCTACTGCAAAGAGCGGATGAACAGAATAGCCAAGCGCACCTACTGCTTCACGACCAGCGAACACCTCAGAAGAGAGCGCACCGCTACAATGAGCCACGTTCTTGCCCGAAAGGTCTGCTCCGCAGAAGAGCACCTCTTGCCACGTTGCGGCAATTTGCCCGTCAGGAACGGTAAGGAAGATGGTTTCACAGGCGTCTATCAATTCACCCATTGAATCGAACGCTCGAGAACCAGTGAATCTTGCCGCTGCTTCAGCCGAAGCCATCGAGCGGCTCACATACCCAACGATTTCGTTGTGATCAGAAAGATACTTGCCCAGCGAGCAACCAACCTTACCAGCGCCGATGAACCCGATCCTCATAAGACAACCTCGCTTTGGTCGCGTAATGCAAATGCGCTAAGCCAGGACCACGAAGCGCACGACCAGGTATACGCACGCGATCGCGGTACAGAAGATCATGATAGGGAAGCCCACCTTCGTATACTCCATGAAGGAAAGCGGGAAGCCATGTCGTTCAGAGATCGAGGCCATGACAACGTTGGCCGAAGCACCGATGAGCGTACCGCAACCACCCAGGCATGCGCCCAGCGAGATCGCCCACCACAAAGGAGCGATATCAACGCCCGAAGCGCCCATGGTGGTGATGATGGGAATGAGCGTTGCTACCAGCGGGATGTTGTCCAGGATGGACGAGATGATCGCGCTGGCCCACACCAGGATGATGAGCGAAAGTAGCAGGTCGCCGCCCGTCAGGTCCATCATGCCTTCGGCCATCATCTGGATGACGCCCGTTTCAGCCATGCCGCCTACAACAACGAACAAGCCCGCGAAGAACCCGATGGTGGTCCATTCGACCTCACGGATGGTCTTCTCCATGTCGGCACCGCTGATAACCAGCATGATGCCCGCTGCAGCCAGTGCGATAACGCTCGGCTCGATGTGGAAGAATCCGTGTGTTACGAACGCAGCGGCCACGATGATGATCATGACCACGCTCTTGCGGAACAGGCTCTTGTCATGGATCGCATCAGCTTCGACCAGATGCATGACAGCTTCACGCTTGTCATCGCTCACGCCCAGCTTGCGTCCGTACATGAAATAGAACAGCACGCACACTGCAGCCATGATGATGACCACCGCAGGCGCATCGTAGATGATGAAGTCGAAGAACGAAAGATCTGCTGCCGAACCGATCATGATGTTGGGTGGGTCGCCGATGAGCGTTGCTGTGCCACCGATGTTGGAAGCCAGGATCTCGGTGACGAAGAAGGGGATAGGGTTGATGTCCAGCAACAGCTTGCACACCGTATAGGTGACCGGGCCGATCAGCAGGATCGTGGTCACATTATCGAGCAGCGCCGAGAGCACTGCTGTGATGAGCGTGAAGGACAGCATGATGAGCCACGGATTGCCACGCACCAACTTCGCCGACTTGATAGCTAGGTATTCGAAGATACCCGAGCCTTTCACCACGCCAACGAAGAGCATCATACCCACTAGAACACCCAGCGTGTTGAAGTCGATATGCTCAACGCCCGTATCGAAATCGAGGATACCGAAAAGGATCAGCGCTACTGCACCGCACAGTGCAGCGGTCGTACGGTGGATCTTCTCCGATACGATCAACGTCATTACCACAACGAAGATAACGACTGAAATGATCTGAGCAGTTGTCATCATGAGGAAGGTTCCCTCTGTCCGAGCGCACAGTAATATCCATAAGGCTCATATGCGCGATTGTTCAAGGATATATCAGTAGTACTTTACCCCAATTGAGTGCACGCAACTCGTACACAGACCCCCTTAAGCCGCAAACGGCACCGCGCCCCCCCAAAAGTTGTCGTTCTCTGCGGATGTAAGGTGAGGGCACCGAACTCACTCTGAACGCCATCTAATAAAAGAACCCAGCTATGCTGGGTTCCGTAAAATGCATGAGGCAGTGCAGCGCATGAGTCCGAAGGGCGAACAGCGCAACGGGTGAATCCGAGATCCCACCCTGCAACTTCGCTGCTAGCGGAACGGGTAACTTCGGTGACATTACCTTGCAGCCGCAGAGAACGCCGAGTGTTACTCCGTATCGCAATCAACTTCAGTCAGCTTGCCCGTAACGGAATCGATGATGAACCCACGTACAACGATCGACTCAGGGATCAGCGGATGATGGCGGATCAGACTCACGGTCTCGCGCACGCTCTCTTCACCATCTCCGAATCCCGCCAGCCAGCTTTCGAAATCGATGCCGCAATAATGCATCAGCTCGATGTGGTCCTGAGGAACGCCTGCTGCTAGCATATGCTTGATCATCTCAGGTGCGTTCATGTGCTGCGCACCGCAATTGCTGTGTCCTACCACCATCACGTTCTCCACGCCCAGCTCGAAGATGGCTACCAGCAATGAACGGATCACGCTGCCAAAGGGGTGCGAGATAACGCCACCAGCATTCTTGATGATCTTCGCATCGCCATTCTTCAGGCCCAGCGCAGCAGGCAAGAGCTCCGTCAAGCGCGTGTCCATGCAGCTCAGCACCGCAAGCTTCTTCTCGGGATACTTGTCGGTCTGGAATTGTTCGTAGCGTTTCTCCTCGACGAATTCGTCGTTATAAGCCAACACCTCATCGATCGTATTCATGGAAGCCTCCTTCTTTTCCTGCGCATGTGCGTGGTGGGGAACGTGCAGCATGATGTTCCTATAAGAAAAGGCTAGCACGCGCCAGCCTTTTCGCAACTATCGGTTCGTGTCGAACAAGCCCTACCCATAGATCTTCTTGAAATCAGCATAGGCCTGGTCAGCTTCAGCCATCAGGTCGGTGATGATCTTTTTGGTCGGCTTCATCTTCTTGATAAGCCCCGAGATCATACCCGCAGAGAATGCACCACGTTCGATGATGCCGTCACGTGCTGCCGCAACGGTACCGCGGCAGAACTGATCCAGCTCCTCGCTCGAAGCGCCTGCATCGAACTTCTCCCAATATTCCTGCGTGAACGGGCTCTTGATGCAGCGAACCTGCTTCTTGCCATATTCGCCAGTCAATACGGTGTCCGCATCAGCAGCATCGATGACCATCTGCTTGTAAACGTCGCTGATCGGGCATTCTTCCGCAACAAGGAATGCGGTGCCCATCTGAACGCCCACCGCGCCCAACATCAGCGCTGCCATGAAACCTTTGCCATCAGCAATGCCACCCGCTGCGATCACAGGGATGTCAACTGCTTCAGCAACCTGGCGAACCATGGGGAAGGTGCACATCTTGCCAATGTGACCGCCGCCTTCCATGCCTTCAGCTACCACTGCGGTAGCACCCAGATCTTGCATCTTCTTCGCAGCTCGCGCATGCGGGATCAAGCAGATCACCTTGATGCCACCCTCGACCAGGATCGGAACGATCTTTTCAGGGTTGCCTGCACTGATCGTGCAGATCGGTACCTTAAGCTCTACGCACATGCGTGCGCATTCCTCGACGATGTCGCTTTCCATGATCAGATTCACCGCAAAGGGCTTGTCGGTGATCGAACGTGCGATCTCGACCTGTTCTTTCACCCACTGGCCATCGTGCAGGGTCGAGGCGATAACGCCCAGTCCGCCAGCCTCGCTCACGGTCGCGGCGAATTTGCCATCTGAAATATGCGCCATCGCACCTTGGATGACGGGGTATTCGATGCCTAGTACATCGCAAAGTTCTGTTCTCATGGAAGCTCCTTAATAGGTCTTGTGGGGTCTGCTGGTCCGTCGGTCGATATTCTCAACTGATCATGCAACTAATTATAGAGGTACTTGGACACGCAAACGTCTTCAAACTCATAGGTAATGCACGCGATACTGATTCGTTTTCACCTATTCATACCGACCGCCGACAGAAGGAGCTCGTTCGGTCCGTTGGGCGGATCTTTGCTCGACTCGCGTGGCCTCTCGTGGCAGAATGAACGTCGCGTCTTTTCGCGAGGGCTGCCCTTCGGCAGCGTTCACTGGTCGGATTCCTGCATAGCGAATCTTGTACGAACCTGACCGCTTGTGGACGAAATGTGAATGGTAAAAAATAATCCTTGACGCCGCTATCGTGGGCGAGGATAATACTGCCTTGCGCGACTCACGAGACGCGTGGCGTCATCG